>NZ_NVOY01000023.1 GCF_002551005.1 Bacillus pseudomycoides | reverse complement strand
TTTAGTCGTGGGAGTCTCAACTTGGAGGATTATCTCATTCATCAAATTTCGTCAACTATACAAAAGACGACTCCGAACTAACGACAACATTGACTTCCGATAACACTAATTAATGAGAATGAAAAATCCCTCCAGAACTCTGAAGGGATTTTTAAAGGTTGTGTAATACATTCGTTTTATGTTAATAAAAGATGTTTTCATGTACAAAAAACACCTTTTCGGTCTACAATTGTTTTTTAACAAAACAAAATTCACACTTGGTTATTTATTATAAACTCATTCACTTAAACCAAAGGAGACTTTCTTGAATAATCAACGTTTCTTTATTCATTTTCCTAAGTCCAGTAAAATACGAAAATCCCTACTTTTTGTGTTGAAAATAGGGATTATATTTTTACGATTTTATAGTAGATTAAACAATTTTATTGTTAATCAGTATTTCCAATACCATTTCAGATTGTGCTCCAGTAATTTCTATTGAACATTTCCCTTTATAGTTATTCATCTTATAATATGTAAAAAACCTCTCATTTCAGGAATGATATAATCTACAATTGAATAGTTACATGAGACTACATTCATAAAGAGATCATATTTGCAACACGTGGCAATATTTTAATTTACAAATTATTAATCTATTAATTTTCGAAAGAATACTTTGAGGAGAAATTTACAAATGACATATAAACGCAATCGATTCCTATACGCTATAATGACCATCATTGTAATGATATTTGGGCTAACATCAAGAAAAATAGCACATGTGTTACCATATACCTTGAATACATACTTAGGAGATGCACTGTGGGCGTTAATGATCTTTGTTGGTTTTGGATTTATTTTTAATAGAGTTCAAACAAAAGTTGTTGCGTTACTTGCCATATCATTTTGTTATATCATCGAGTTCAGCCAATTGTATCATGCTACTTGGATTGATCATATTCGCGAAACAACTTTAGGTGGATTGATATTAGGTTATGGCTTCTTATGGAGTGACTTAATGGCTTATGCGATAGGCATTGGAGTAGGTTTGATAGGCGAAATGTTATTTGTATTGATTCGAAAATCTAGCAATCTCATTTAAGCTCATTAGAATCACTTCTGAGAAAACATCAGTAATAAGATAAGATTTTATATATTCTTGCATAAATCTTTTAAAAGAGAAAAGGTCTTATCCTTGTTGAATAAAGAGTTAGTCTCTACGTTTACTAAGTATAATGATACCTTATACTAACAATCACTGTGTGGAATACACAAAGGAAAATTTCAACAAAGCACCGAAGAGAATCATGAAAAGAGGGATACCAATGGAAAAATATTTTGAGGAGGCACGTCGTTCCTGTTCTCGTAATCGAAACTACTTAGAAAATGATACTGTATGCGGTTGTTTTTATTGTTTAAAAATTTTCAATCCAAAAGAAATTACAGAATGGTGGGATGATGATAACACGGCAGTTTGTCCTTATTGCGGAATTGACTCTATTATAGGAAAAAGTTCTGGGTTTAAAATCACAAACATGTTTTTAAGCGAAATGCACAAAAGATGGTTTTAGTTAAATAAATAACAATATCAACTTCAAATAACAGGAATTATATAAATTAAAAACCCCTTCAACTCTTCTTCTGAAGAGATTTTTAAAAATTTCACGTTATACTAAAACCACTTTTCAATCTATAACATTTTTTTGGAGACATTTATGCATTTTTATGTTCATTTCATATTTAATTAACACAAAGTTTTATTCTTCCGATGTTTTGATTAATAACATAATTTTTCATTTCATAATCTAATAATATAAGTTTATCATTTATTTGATGCTCTCCAACTACCTTATACCTACATTTTTCGTAAAAGTGATGATTTCGGATATTATCTTTTGATGTATCTAGGCTCCACTTTTCTGCTTCAGGAAATTCTTGATGGATTAAGTTCATAATTCGGCTACCCAATCCTTTGTTTTGAAGGCTTGTTTTTAAAAAGATTCAATTGATTCTATAATGCTGATTATTTAAGTCCCTTACATCAATCCCACCTACAATTTCATTATTAATCCAAATTGTAAAATGATGAAACAATTCAATTTTGCGCATTAATCTCTCAACTTTCTCTGTTGCGGGACTTGAATCATAGTCTTGATACTTTTCTAAATCAGATTGAAATGCCTCTTTTTGAATACATAATAATTCTTCTGCTTCTTCTAGTTTTGTTTTTGCTAACTTTATATTCATGAGACTCCCCCTAAAATATTTTCTCAACTATTACTATAAAAATAATTTTATCGAACGCACCGATAAATGTAAAAATATTTCATATTATAAAATAATTCCTTTCTTCTATACTTAATTTCTAATTTTCCACTTCATCTATCTCCATTAAAAACAATATTGCAGGAAATGAATACTACATAACGAAATAAATAATGAAATAAAAGGAGGCAATATATATGTATATTTATCATAATGGACTCATTATTCGCGAAGGAACGAATGGAATTCCAGCTTCTTCTGTAAAAAGTTTATTTAAAGATGCGGGTTGGATTGGAAATCATACTCCTACATGGCAAGATGAACGCTTCACATTAATATTCGAAAATTCCACTTGGGCTTTTACAGTATGGGATCACGGGGAAATGATTGCGATGATACGAGTTATATCAGATCAAATTATGGCCGCTATGATTATGGATGTGGTCGTAAAGAGTGACTATAGAGGACAAGGTATTGGAAAAAAGCTCGTAGAATCATGCTTACAAAAGTTACCTCACGGCGATTGGTTTGCGAATACTTCAGCAAATAACTTTGATTTTTATAAAAAGTGTGGCTTTGAAGTAAAAGATCTTTCTCAAAATGGTGCTTGTGCTTACTATGGCTTTGCAGAAGCAAGAAAACAAGGACATAGATGAAATAAGAGGGATCAAAAGGTTACATACAATGCGCCTTTGATTCCTCTTATTCACTACTTATCTCCTACTGACAATTCCCAAAATAAATTTGAATTCATTGCGGTTCTTTTTCATTTTCTTAATACCTTCTTTTGTATCTACTATAAAACAAGTTTGTCCTATCCAACATCTCATATAAGCTGATTCAAAATGAATTGGCTTTACAATACCACGCTGCTCCGTCTCAGTTCCATCATCATATTCTATTTCCGTTCTAACAAGCCACTTATTTCCGATTCCAAATTCAATATACTTCAATTGTAATTCCCCTTATTAAAATATTTATCAGATTCCACCTAAACATAATTATATTATGTTAACTATCGCTTCTTATATTGTGTTTGGCCATACTACTTGTTCTATGAACGGAATATAGAATCCTTCTTTTATTACTTATGAACAAACCATTGTCACAAAGCGGATTTTATGAAAAGATGAAATAATAACAGAAAATAAAGAATAATTATTATTTTAAGGAGAAAAATATTATGCAGTACTCTATCACTGAAGACATATTAAAAGATCTTGAGTATAAAGGAATTATTAAACCTTTTGGCAACTACAAAAGCTTAAATGGCGGAAGCAGCAGTACAGTTGGTGCTATTACATATGACGATACTCCCTTATATGTAGTGAAAATGAACAAGCCTAATGTCTTACAAGCTGAATCTCTGTTTCTAAATCGCTACCAAAACCATCATTTCTTTCCACAGCTCGTGTATGCGGATCCTAATTACCACTACATAGTTTATAAATACATGTCAGGTACAATGAACAATCGAAAAAATGATAAACGTTCTATACTGACATTTCTTTCAGCACATATTATAAACTCTTATTATCCAATGTGTAATGAAAACAAATGGGGATGGATAGATGACCCTGAATCATCATGGGGATTATTTCTACATACTCGCATTACTGAAGCTTACAAAACCATTCAATCTCATTTAAATAATGAAGATCATCAACTAATTCATAACATCGTAACGAATCGACTAAAAAGAAAAAATAGTGATATGCCTTACCTAATACACGGGGATTTTGGTTTTCATAATTTCCTTTTTAGCGATGAACAATTAGTTGGCGTTATCGATCCTACTCCAATTGCAGGCCTCCCATTTACGACCTTGTATACGCATTTTGTTCAACGCCAAACGATTTGGAATTGCATGTTATCCAACCAGCGGTTTCTCTTCTAAACAATTGGCAGCCTCAAAATGAAATAGATTTATTTGAAGAAATATTACTAGGTTTATATCGTCGCATCGCTACTTCTATTCGACATCATCCAGAAGATTTACCACAATACATTATAGCGTGGAATAAATGGAAATCTGCTATTACTTTGAAATAAGGTCGAATATTAATTAAACGCAGATTTACAGTAAATAGAAAGAATCCATTTTGAAAAAAGGGTCAAAATGGATTCTTTTATATCACATTTAAATATGGTATGATAACAAACTAGCTTTTCTTCTATTAAATAATAATTAAGTCACCGTATTCTACTCATCTTCTAAGTCCTGCACTCGCTTTACTCTTAATTTATATACATAAAAAACGGGTATAAAACCACAGATAAATAAAATAGCTCCTAATAATAGACCATCTTTCCAGCCAAAGTTGGGTGTAATTGAAGTAAGATATGCAACAACTGTCCCTATTACAGTTAGTACGCCCATGCCAATAACAAATGATTTCTTAGGATCTTTTATTTCTTTTTCATGTTCTACGCCAATACTAATGGATAAATAACCAGCTACAACAGCCGTTAACATAAATACCATCCAAAGGGGATTCTCACGCATCCTATCCATTCCTCCTTGGATGAAGTCGTAACCAAGAATACATAAAACCCCTATTGTTTGGACAATATAAGCAATTTTAATATTTTGCAAATTCCTTAACATAAGTCTTTCATCTGTAATTTTTTTCATTCAAAATCCTCCTGATCCACCCAAAATATTTCATCTAATTTTGCATTTACGGCATAGCAAATTTGTAAACATAGCTTTAATGTCGGATTATATTTCCCTTTTTCAATCAGGCTAACAGTTTGTCTTGTAATACCGACCGCATCAGCAAGCTGTTGTTGTGTCAAATCTGCTTTTACACGAGCAACCTTTACATGATTTTTCATAGAACACCCTCCACTTAAAATGTAATATATATATTCCTTTATGTAAAGTATAAATTACATCAAAATAACAGTTCCTCCGTATCTCAAGGTAGGAGGAACTATCATTTTGAAAGGTATCTTCAATTTATAAAATTTCTTTCAAAAAATAAGAAATAATTTTTAACAAACATTATAGAACGAAAAAATATTTTCTACGAATACAACCTTACCTATTCACAGCCTATTTTTATTAAAAATCTAATAAAGAAACCATTCGCTCAATCCCTACCGCTTGAATTAATAGCGGCACCCGCGGACCAGCTGAACTATTCAAAACAAGCTTATATACCATATTAAATAATAACTTTTGATTGGCTCTCATGATTTTCTTATCCTCGTCATGACAAATTGCATATATTTTCTCCATTAATTGATCTATCTGCCTATTATTACGGAGTATGTCACAAAATTCTTTTAACCACTTTTTCTGAATCTCATCTAATGCTTCATAGTATTCGATATCTTTCTTATCGTTTATACGAATCATTTTTTGCGGATTCCAACTTTTAATCCAATATTCTACCCGATCACTTATTTTCTTAACGTCTGTTACGGTATATTCCTCATCTGTTTTACTAAGCACATCTTGTAATGCCTGCACATGAAAGTTTACTAATGGTAAGACACCTGCTACTTGGTTAAATTTCGGAAACACTTCATTTTCATCGTTAACTTTTGATAATTTAAGTGAAAGACATATATCTTTATCTTGTAACGTTCCATTTCGATAATTCTCTCGAAACCTTTCATATTCAGAATAATTTCTAATCACATCTTCATCTAGACCAATGTTAAAAGATGCATTTGGTTTATACTTAGAAAACATAAAGAGGATGATTTCAGGTGAATATATGTTTAGTAGTTCATTTGGCGTTATAATATTTCCAGTTGAGCTAGACATTTTTTTATGATCACCTTTTATTCCTATAAATTCATAAGCTACATAGTTAGGTGCTTCATAGTTAAAAATCCTTCTAGCGATTTCTTTTGATACTTTATAACTTCCTGTTTCTGATGAGTGATCTCTTCCTCCTGGTTCGAAAATGACATCTTCAACCATCCATCTCATTGGCCAATCTATTTTCCAATTCAATTTCATATTATTTGCACTCATCACTGATAATATAGAATGGTTTCCACAACTACAAACATATTCAATCGTTTTATTTTTTTCATCAAACTTTTTTATTTCTGTTTGGTCTTTTCCGCAATTCTCACAATATAGTGCAATTGGGTAGAAAGCATTTTTCCCTTCTTCTAAAATATCGCTCGTTTTAAATTTCATGACTATGTCATATATTTCTTTTCTTTGTTGTAATGCATGAAGAATGTGCCTATTATATTTACCGGCTCTATACTCCTTACTTTGATATAGAAACTCCACTTCAATTCCAAAGGCTGCTAGAGACTTTTCAAATTCTTTTTCAAAGTGTTCTGCATACGACGCATGACACCCGAAAGGATCTGGAATATCTGAATACGGCAAACCAATATATTTTTCAAAAGATGGATCAACGTTTTTAGGAACTTTTCTAAAACGATCATAATCGTCCCATGAGAAAATAAAACGTGTTTTCTTTCCTAAGTCTTGCAGTGCCTTTACTACAAAATGCGTTGTTACAATCTCCCTGAAGTTTCCTATATGAACTGATCCCGAAGGACTAATTCCTGACGCACACACAAAAGTATCTTTATTTGGATACATATTAATTAATTCATTTGCTATTTTATATGGCCAGTGCATATACTATCACCTCTTCATAAAATCATTTCTATTCACTTTTACCTTTTTCCAAAATAAAAAACTCCCACCCCCAAGATTATAAATCTTAAGGACGAGAGTTGTGCTCATCGTGGTACCACCTCAGTTTATTGATATGTCGCCATACCAACCTCTTCGGGTACGGTAAATTACGTATACCCTATCTCTATAACGGGAGAACCCGTCGTATTATCCCTAATCAACTTAGTTCCATACGAAGCTCCAAGTCTTTTTTCATTAAGAACGCTATCTCTCCTTCTCAGCTACCGGAGTTCTCTGTTACATAACATTTCTTAATTACTCTTCTCTTCATCGCTGTTAATATTTTCAATTTCTTAATTGCATTAATAATAATCAGAGAAATGATTATTGTCAATTAGTTTTCTGATTATTATTTGTTGCAGGTTGCATCGTTATACCAGTGACGCACTTAAGTTGAATAATAAAATACATACCAAATCTTGACAAAACAAAACTTATTCAATAAGCTTACATTAATACTAAGCGTTTAGTATTAAATGTTTTCTATTTTGATGGAGGGATAATGATGACAAGATTAATGGTACTTGGTTTATTAATGCAGTATGGTCCTATGTCTGGCTACGAATTACAGCAAGCAATGCAATCTGCGCAAACGGATACGTGGGCAGGTGTATTTCCTGCTTCTATTTACCATGCTTTGAAAAAAATGGACAAAGAAGGATTAGTCGAACTAGATACTGTTGAAAAAACAGGAAATCGTTCCAAAGCAATATATAGTATCACCTCAGCTGGAAAAGATGAATTTCACAAGCTAATGATTGAATCTTTTCAACAATCTTCAGTAAATTTCCCAACTCATCTATACACAGCACTAACTTTTTTCACAGCCGATGATGTTTCTATTCCCAAAATTAAAATTGCTTTACAGGAGCAAAAAAAAGGGATTGTAGATATGTTCGAAAAAATGAAAGCTGGACAATCGATTAAAGAGAAAATGATCGACATTCCTGAGCATGTAACTCTTATATTTGAAAATATTTATGAACAATGTGAGATGCAGCTTCGTTTTATCGAAAAGCTAGAAAAGAAGTTATCTATATTAGAAGAAAAGACCAGAGAGGAGGAAAAATGATGCAACCCCAAATAAAAATGTCTCGAATACAAAAAGCTGCTTTATGGGTTGTAGCAGTAGCTGTCTTTACTGACATGCTTATTTATGGAATGATCGTGCCCATCTTACCAAACTACGCAAAAACACTTGGGGCCACGCAAGCTGAAATTGGTTTTTTATTCGGTAGCTATGCAATTACTTTACTTCTCGCTACCCCAATTTTAGGGGTGGTCTCCGATAAAATAGGAAGAAGGCTCCCTATGATTCTAGGTTTGTTTGGATTAGCAGCTGCAACGATTTTATTTGGATTCGCGAACAGTTTTTGGTTATTGGTTGTAGCACGAATGCTTCAAGGTATATCTGCAGCTGCAACATGGACAGCTGGGTTAGCCCTTCTTGCAGATGTATTCCCTCTGCAAGAACGCGGGAAAGCAATGGGCATAGCTCTATCCGGCCAAGCAATTGGGATGCTGTTAGGTCCAACTATCGGCGGCTTTCTTTACCAATGGGGCGGCTATCACTTACCATTTATATTTGCAGCAGTAATCGCACTTATTGATGGTATATTACGAATCACATTACTTCATGATGAACCGAAACAAGATACTGAGCAACGCATTTCTTATCGTTCCATATTAAAGATGCACTCCTTATTTATGATTATCGGAATTATTATTATTGGAGCTGCCTTGCCTAGCGCTTTAGAGCCGACTCTTCCTTTATATTTACATAATGTTTTACACCTAAGTTCAGGAACAATCGGCCTGTTATTCGCTGTTCCCACTCTCACTTATGGATTTACTGCTCCATTAATTGGAACACTTTCAAATAAACTTGGCAGAAATCAAACAATGATTATTGGACTTATTATTGCTGCTCTATGCTTTCCATTCACAACACTCGTTCCGAATATTATCTCTGTGATATTTGTTCTTGCTGTGCTAGGAATTAGCTTCAGTTTCTTATTAGCACCCGCTCTACCAGAACTGACCTACCTTGCAGACAAAAATGGAATTCGTGCATACGGTACACTCTTTGCTATCTATAACACAGCCTACTCAATTGGCATGTTCTGCGGTCCAACGTTAAGCGGCAGTTTATCTGATTTATTCGGATTAACAAATACACTGTACACCATTAGTTTTATTATCCTATGTTATCTTGGACTGTTTTTTTGGAAAATAAAAAAACAATCGTGAATATCCTATAACGTATTTTTAGAAGATTTAACGTTAGATTAAAAATGTATCCAAGATTTTATCTTTTTCTTCTTTGTTAATTCCAATATATTTAAGTGTAATTTGGCCTGTACTATGATGATTCAGTATTTTTTATAACATGGCTACATCTTTTGTTTGCTTATAGGGGTCCTGCCATATTGCCATCGAGCTAAAAGAACAAGTTACCCTAAGGGCAAAATGCACAATATTTTCGTTTTTGGGGTATTAAAAGATCTTAACTCGATGGGCATGGGACAGTACCCCATAGCTTTCTTTATTAGTGTCAGTAATTTTATTTATTCTAATAAAATGCAGTTTACTACTCCTTAATATAAAAATCCTTTGTTTTTACAAATAATACTCAAACATTTTTGCAATCTTTTCTTTCATTTTTTCTTTTATAGATACTTGATTGACGTCAGAGGATGTTACTCGCTTTGAATCTTGTAAGTCTGCATTAATGACTGGCTTTATTTTCGAAATATAGACAGGGTCATGGATATAACAGTTCATTTCTTCATTTAAATGAAACGAGCGCGAATCAAAATTCACGGTCCCAACCATCAATACTTTTTCATCAATCAAAAATACTTTACCGTGTAACACTCCCTTTTTATAACCATATACTTCTATTCCCTGTTTTAATGCTTTTCGGATATATGGATACGCTGCTTCTTTAACTAACAGTGCATCCGAATGAGGTGAGAACAGAATTTTGACACGGACTCCCCTCTTTCTTGCATCTACTAATGCGTTCCAAATAGTTTTGTCTTTTGGTATAAAATAAGGTGTTAATATAATGATGGATTCTTTTGCTTGTTGAAACAGCATTGCATAATCTTGCCCAAGTTTTTCTCCGCTATAATATGCAGTAAATCGATGCGAGGTTGCTCCCTTTTCCTTTATCTCACTATGTATCGGAATCGGTTTTTCTGAATTTTTCTTCCAGTCTAACACAAATTGGTGTTCTAGATCTTGAACTCCTTCTCCTCGTATTTGAAGGTGATAATCTCTCCAGTAACCAAGTTTTTCTTTTTCTCCTAAGTACTTCTTGCCAATGTTAAATCCGCCAATGTACCCAATTTTTCCATCAATAACTGAAATACGACGATGATTCCGATGATCCAAAGAAGAAGAAAAATAAGGGAAAGCAGGCTTATTGTAATATGTAAAATGCACTCCTCTTTTAACTAATAATTCTCTTTCCTTCTTCTTTAGTAAAACTCCACCTAACCTGTCCACTGCATAGTATACTTCTACACCTTCCTGACTTTTTTGCATCAATAACTCTAGAAACTGATGACTTACTTTATCATCAGCAATAGAGAAAAAGTTAATATGCACGTAATGTTTAGCTTTCTTTATATCTGAGAATAATTGATTGTTTAACTGTTTCCCGTCTGTATACATAGTAATATCACTTTGACGAATAGGGTACTGGCTAGGCTTCTGTTCAAATCTCCCACTTTTTTCAGCTATTGTTCTGTCAATTTCACCCCAAACAAGCAAAACAGAACATCCGCCGATAAATACAAAGAGGAGTACTCGAAAAATTTTCCCTATCATTTTCATCATATTTAATCTCCTTAATATATTTTCGTGTTCTTTCTGTTAGTTTTTGTTATCGAGACAAAACTATTCCATATCCATCCATGAAGCTAATCTTTACCATAGATTATGTAAGCCAATTACGTTCTTACATGGTAGATTTTTCTTATGAATATTCTATTCAAGTTAACATAACACCACTTAACTGTATTCCATGTATCTATTGGCTAAAAAAGATCCTCCTTCAAATAATTAACTGTAAAATTTCTCATTCACATAACTCTAATTTAGGGTTATTTTTTTGATAACCCTAAAATTGGAAATCGTACTATGATAACAAAATAGGCATTCTATATTTTGAAGTACATTTACAAGGAGGAAATACTACATGACAGTAAGCACTAAACTTAAACAAACTATCGCTGGATTAAAGAGTGCTCAAGCATGCCTAGAAGGATTTGTTCTTGATACTGATAACCAGCAAGCAAAACAATTATATAAAGGTGCAGCACAACAAACTCAGGAAATTATTGAATCTTTAAATCCTCGTCTTCAGCAAATTGAACAAGAAGAGCCTCAGTACAAGTAATAACATAATACCTTTCACATAGAATATCGTTCACATGGAAGAGTGCTCAGCTTAGATAACGATTATCAAAATGATGATTTCAATTAAAGGTCTCACCTCATCAATATCAAGATAAGAAAAGCAAGTATTCCAAAACAAAAAAATGTACATTTCCATCTGGAGATGCACATTTTTTCGTTTTGGGTGTGTTATAAAATGCTTAAGTTGATGGATGTGAGACAGTACCTCAATTAAAGTTTTTTAAACCTAATTGGACTTACCATTAAAAGAGCGAGAATTAAGGTAATCCATGCATTGCTATATGAAAACAACCCCATACCAGCCAATGGTAATCCAGCAGCTGGAATAGGTAATCCCCTAAAATATCCAATGGTTGGTTTAACACTAAATTTAGCTAATCTTAAAGCACCCATCGTTGGGAAAAGGATAAATGCTAAAGAAGTTAAAATAGATGGTGCCGCTATCGAATGAAATAGAAGTGCAGGAGCAACTCCGAAACTAACAATATCAGCTAAAGAATCCAATTCTACGCCAAACTCACTATTCACTTTTAATTTTCTTGCAATCCTTCCATCAAAAAGATCTAAAACTGCCGAAAAGAAAATAAATATGGAGGCTGCTTCCAAAAAGCCGTTCATATTTAAGGTGATTGAAAAAACACCGCACAATAAATTTCCAATCGTAAATAAATTAGGTACAGATTTTACTATCCAATTGAACAAAGTTGTCCCCCCTAAGTTGATCAAACTTCCTATTTATGTAGCATTTTCTATATATTCTTCCGTTATTCTTAATAATTCATGCCCAGTGTACGCTAAGCAAATTTCGACAAAAAAAAAGCCGATTTTCTTACGTTAAGGAAAATCGGACCAATTGCCATTAAAGCAGAATTTCCTAAAGGAAGATCGAGCTTATTTCATTTTTTATCGTATTTTCATCATTAATGACAATCATCTTACTCTACTCACAGCTTCACTTACAAACATATGTTTAATTTTGTTTATACACATCTGCCGCCAACTCTTGTAATAAAAGTTTATCTATTACTTCAAAATAGCTCCCCTTCTTCTCTAACACTCCTTTATCACAAAGAATATTTAACGTTCGTAGTAAATGCCGATAGCTTGTTCCTAATAACTCCGATATTTCCGTTAAATTACCTTGAAATATCATGTTTTTTTCTTTTTCCCTTATCCTTTCACCTGTCGCAAGAATGTAACTCGCTAATCGATTCTCAAGTGGATAAAGTAAATTAATGGAACTATTTTGGGCAAGTCTAGCCAGTTTATGGGCTAACGAATCACAAATAAAACATAAAAAGGTTGAATCATGAAGTAAACGTGTCCTAATTTTCTCTAGCGGAATTCCAATGCAATAGGAATCCTCTATCACTTGCACATTAGAAAATGTTTTTTGAGAACGAACTAATTCTACATCTCCCATGACTTCAAACCCATTATAAAAAGTTAATAATGACGACTTACCATTACTTAAAGTCGTATATATCTTTGCTTTTCCTTCTACAAAAAAGTAAAGATAATGAAGTGTTTCATTTTCCCTACATATGTACTCATTCTTTTTAAATAACAATAGCTCCATCACAGACTTTATGTCATGACTAAAAAAATCTTCAATATTATTCTTTTGAATATACTCATCTAACTTCTTCGAATCATATATTTTTTTCATAAATCCTCCAATTCCCCTCTTTACTATGACATATGTCATCATACACAATATTTCAATCATGGTAAATTAATCTTAAAATTGCAAGGGGGAAATACTATGTATAAATTACTTTCCGCATTTATTGGTGCTCTCATCGCACTGATGATTCCATTAAACGGCATCTTAGCAGAAGTTATAGGAAATTATAACGCTAGTGTTCTCATTCATACTATTGGATTAATTGCGGTTATTATTATTTTATTAGTGGGTAGATTTAAACTTAAGATTTATAAAGGGATTCCGCTTTACTTATATAGCGCGGGAGCTATCGGGGTATTCACTGTACTTTTTACAAATATGAGTTTTTCCGCACTCGGTGTATCCTTAACAATCGCTTTAGGCTTACTCGGTCAGGCTATTACTTCTATTGTCATCGACCATTTCGGGTTATTCGAAATGAAAATTGTGAAGTTTGAAAAAAGAAATTGGTTGGCTTACTACTGATTGCTTCTGGAATTATTGTTATGAATGTTTTTTAATGGAGGAGAAATGATGTTATATATATGTATTGCCATTTTAGCAGGTTGTTCCATTGTAATCGCACGGGGGATTAACGCAAATTTAGCAACGCAAATTGGAATTTTCCAAGGTACTTTTTTCAACTATATTACTGGTCTCGTTTTTTCCTTGCTATTTTTAGTGTTTAGTAATGAATCTTTTAACATGTCCTACACAACATTGCAGTCCATACCGTTTCTTGCTTATTAGGGGGATTAGTAGGTGTTGTAGTAATTGGATTATCAAACTATATTATTCCTAAAATATCTTCCTTCTATTTGACATTACTTATTTTTATCGGTCAATTAGGAATGGGCATTATCCTTGATTTTTTCAGTTCACATGAAATATCGATTGGTAAGATAGTCGGTGGTTTATTAGTATTAATGGGACTCACATATAATTTGATTATTGATCGGGCGGATATACCTGTTCAAAGTAAGAAACAAGCCTATTGAGGCTTGTTTCTTATTAATTTATTTGCATATTATTTTCTAAATCTGAACCGGATAAATCCAATTTATAAATATCTAATTTCTTCGTCCACAATAGTTCTTAAGTTGAATAATAGCAGGAAAATTTTCAAGAATTTTAACCATCTTATAAATCTCTTCCCTTTTAAAATAGTTTAATTTTCCCATCTTTTTTGTACAATGATTGTAAAAAGAGGATACATATGACGCATAAAGAGAAAATGCCTATTCGAGAAAAAGCAGTTTGTACAAATTAGTGGTTTTAAATTATTTACAAAGTTATGTAGAGAGAAAAAGATAAATCTACAGTTGTAATCTTTTATATATTTTTTTAGTTTGATTTGCTTCTTTCTTTGTTTAAGATGAAATCAACTACTACTTTAGGAGCATCATCTTTAAGTCTGTAACCTTCACCGGATTCTTTTACTACAGAGACCTTATCTTTATCATTAATTAAAACTAAAAGAGTTTCTTTTGAACCGTTTTTAAAATTAACTTCCATTTCTATTGAAGATTTTTTTGCCTTTTCATCAAACTGAGATTTAATTGGTGAACCATCTTTTATAGTTTTGACAATATCTTTAATTAAGTTTTCATTTGAAGTTAGAGACCTGTTGGTTATTAAATGACCATTATTAGTTTGTGATTTTAATATGTTTATATCTTCTATTTCGCTATCCTTTAGTAAATTAAATTCCACTTGTTGTTCTTTCTCATTTATTACTATAGATGATTTTGCTTCTTTAGAAGAACATCCGATTAAACTAAAAAGTAAAACCATTACAAAATAGTAGAAGCATTTTTGTTTATTTTTTCTCATTTTAAAATTCCTTCCCTCTCCGAAATGCCATTATATAGTTATATATACAATTTTATCCTTAATTAAATTAAAATGCATCTTAAATTTCTAATATTATTCCTTTTTTACCTTTTTTATCCTCGTTAATAAAAACCTTTAGTGTTGTTGTTCTTTACTATAAGGGGTCTCGATGCATGCCCATCAGCTTAAAAATTCCTTTTTTCTCCCCCATAAGTAAGGATGTTTATATGTATATAATTTTCTTAGTGTAAAAAAGATGATTCATATAGATATGAATCGAGTTATGTATTGGTACGATAAATTAATTATAGTGAGTTTTTTTACATGATTCGATTAATTGCGGAAAGAGATGCAGAATCTTTTCTAGAATTATACAAAAAGATTGATGGGGAAACGGAATTGATGTTATTTGAGGATGGAGAAAGATCTACTATAATTGAACAACAATAAAATTTCTCTCTCTTCTATTTCAGCTAATTTTATTGCCGAGATTCATTTTAAATTAGTAGGATATTCGATGCCAATTGGTGGTAATCCTAAACAAATTAAATATAGGGTATATATTGTTGCCGGTGTAACAAATGAAGCTAGCGGGAAAGGAATTGGAACTCAGTTATTTAAAACACATGAAAATTAGTTTAAAACTATAGTTGTAATCAGACTAGAATTGACAGTAAAAGTAAATAAAGTTCCCAACTGTTTGGATGTACCTCCCCGCAAATAACATCTTGTTTAAACTCTAATATTAGTTCTTTAACTAGTGATAAAGGAAATAGATATCTTTTCTTGAACTATTCCTAAGATACCTACAACAGTCATAATAACCCTCCAATTGGTTATAAGTCCTGCCTATTTGTTCAACAATTTACCGCATAAATTCTGTTATGAATAAAGGATAAAGCTCAAAAATATCATATTCCCCAAAATGGTGTTATAATCCCTTCTAGATTATTTATGTAATCCCTTTCCTTTAAACTCTTTCCATATTTCTTCTATAAAAAGATTTGGATGACGGTAATTAGCACGATGTAAAAGGTCTCTATATTCAGGATTATTTTTGAAAAATCGAGAAGAATATGCTTGTCTGAACGTTATGTTTGTAGCAGTTTTAAATTTTGGGTCGACAAAAATCAGTTCTTTTAACTGCTGTACTTCTTTATCAGTCTCTGCCCGGCGATTCATTTTAATTTCTTCTAATGTTTCCTCTGAAATTTCATGTATCGCTGATTCAATAATACCATCCAATGTTTCTTCATAAATAAAAGAGTCATCATCTTTAATGGTATGGTTATAAAATAAGAATCCGTCTTTTAAATAATACATTAATAAACTATACGGCTTATCAAAATCGATTTCTTTTATTGTTTTATTATGTTTAGCGATCTTCAATCTTATCTGCGATTGTATTATTTCTTCATATTCTTCGTACATATACTGATCTTCATCAGAGATAATATAGTTTTCCTCGTATTCAAACTCATATTCAAAGAATAATAATTTGTTATCTATATGTACCTGAAATTCTAGAAAATCTTTTAAATTTGGTATTTCTATTTTGTTGATTTCTGAACCCAAATCTACTTTTCCCTCGATAAGAAAAAAACCCATATCTTGAGCTTCTTTTTTCAATTCATTTGGTAATAATACATGCCTCTTCATAAATTCCCCTCCTAAATTATTTTCATATTTTGCTCTAAACTATGTATCATCACAAATTAATTTTCATATTTATCGTTTCTCAAGTGAAGTAGAATCAGGAAAATGTGGATCTATAACAATAAGGGGTATTGCCCCATCTCCATCAAGCTAAAAAGAACGAGTTAGCCCAAATCAATAAAAACGAGCAAAATGTACAAATTTTTCGGTCTGGGGGGATTATGAGATATTAACTTGATAGGCATGGGACATGCCACCATAACAACAAAAATATTTTCTAAAATACATTCTCAAATTATTTTGCTTGAACTCGTTGTTCATCTACTGATGTAATCGAATTCTCTTTTATTAAGAAATGAATAATCGGCAACACTAAAAAACTAGCAAATGCACACATTATGCCAATAGCTAAAAATGTTTGCCCGTCTATCAATAACCAAGAAGCACCCGCGGATGCAAACATCATTCCAATGTACATCGCTGAGCTATTCAGAGCCATTACGGTACCTCTTACTTTTGGACTTAATTCTGAAATTAAAGCTGTTAATGAAGATTGTCCAAAACCAATTGCTGTACTCCATAATATGTGTACAATCACCGCCAATATTACATGCTCAGTTAACAAAGTGAAACTAACAACTCATACTGCAGCGATAATAGTAGCAATTAAGACAACTTCTTTTTTACCAATTTTATCTGCTAATTTACCACCTATGATGTTGCCGATAATACTACCGGCTCCCGCCAAAAAAATTACCATAGGTTTAATTTCATTATCATTCACTTCAATTTCCCCTTTATTTTTGATTTTATTTCATATATGAAATAAATACCTAAAGAAATACTTCATATATGAAATGTATATGTAAACAAAAATTCAACAATTAGTTGCACTTTTGTTCTTTCTTTTCAACATTAAATAAATGAAGTTTATAGTCTTCCAGAATCTCAGATAAAGTTATAAATTTTTCTTCATCAAAATAAGAAAAATTTTCTTTTAGAAATACTTTGTATTGAACATTTACTTTTTCTTTCGTTTCCTTACCTTTTTCAGTTAAATACACTAATGTTTCTCTTTGATCGGCTGGGTTTTTCGTAGTTGTTACAAACCCATCTCTCTTCATCCGTTGAATCATAGTAGTAACATTACTAGGAGCACAACCAATTTTTTGTTTTAAATCAGACATCGAAGTTTTTTCTGAATCTGCTAACACTTGTATGACTCCAAATTGAACGATACTTATATCGAATTGTTTCAATTGATTCTCAAGATTATTTTGTAATTGATGATATACATCTCTAATTAAAGCATATAACTCCCTTGCTGCTATTTGCATTGAAAACACCCTTTCTACAGAGAACAGAATCTCCCCTACACAAATCAAGTATAAATAATTATATTTCAAAACATGTATCTAGAGTTTTATAGTTATTTTTATGTCTCTTCCTTATTTATCTAAAAGTTAGTAAATATTTCATATATGAATTATATTTTGCCGATACATTGCTGTCAATTATTTGTAATGTAAGCGTCAAATATAAGGTCTTTAAGTAGGCAAAGCCTACGATTTTTGGAGAATGGCGTTTTGATCGGGACCTGGACCTAAAGACCATCCCGCTGCAAGCCATAAAATAGTTTATAATTATAAAACATTAACTAAAATGTTTGAAACTGCTGGATTTGAAGTAGTTTTACTTGAATATTGTGATGAAAATGGACAATTTTATTACAACGAATGGGATGCGAACGATGGCGTTATTTTTCGTTCTAAAAGGTATGATTCTAGAAATCAAGGAGATAAACTTGGTTTTCCATCGCTAATTGTTGATGCGATTAAACGGTAAGTAATTCAACTAACGCATACGTTAGTTCTATAAGTTCATGAGTCGCAAATGCGGCTTTTTTTGTTTGTTCTGTAATTATTGCGGTAAAGATTTGCTACAAAAACATTATTATCATTGGCTTTAGATGCTATTTTCGACGGTTTTGAAACGAAAATTTTTTAATCCTAAATATAATAAAAATACACTACCAATAAAATGAATCCATCCTTTTTGTTCAACTAAAAAATTTGTTATAAATGTTAAACCGAGTCCAGCAATCATCCCATACAGACCAATTATTTATAGTAAACATGAGAAAAGAGTGATCCTTATGACCACTCCTTCCACTTTATATTTTTTAAACTATGATTTTACTTATTTATTTCCAAATTTCATTTGCCCATTCAGGATGATCAATAAATGGATTCCGATTATGTTGATACTTTGTATAGATGATTTCATTACGCTTTCGCTCAAAAGCATCAACGGGATCTTGTTCATTCCATTTTAGTAAAACAGATAACTTTCCCATATAGGGAGCTTTGTTATTGTTTACTTTATCATTTAGTTCCAAATCTACTTCACCGTTATCCCCTTCATAACGAACAGCCATGTATAATAGCATTCTAGCAATATCACCTTTTACACTATCACGAGGCTCCCAGGAATCACTATCATATTTACATTCTGTTGCTTCTGGATGATTCACACCGCCGTTATCAAAATCCAAATTTCCACGTGAGCTATTTACAGATACATCTGTAGCTCTTAGATGATGAAGATCCGTTCCAGGCCCTGCAGCCGTCCCAAAATCACCGTGAGATTTCGCCCAAACATGCTCTCGATTCCAATTATCGACCCCTGAACCATTTGTAAATTTCCCTTGCGAACGCCCTGTATATAAGAGAAGTACATTATTTTTATTATTTGGATCTTCATCAGTATCTCTTAGCGCTTCCCAAACTGCACTGTATGATATCTTTGCATGATTATCAATAATATTATGAAGTTCCTTTTTTAACTCTAAGCCCGTTTTCCCCTTCATGCTATTATAATATGTATCATCATAATTAGTTGAAGTTACCCCTTGATTTACTTTTGAAGACGAAGAAGCTCCTTCACCATACACGGTATCTGTAAATGCTAAGGATGAAGAACCTAAAATAAAAAATGAAGAAATAGTAAAGATAGCAAGTTTTGTATTTCGAAACACCATATACACAAATCCCCTTTAAAATTTAATTTTCACTCATTAACAAAAATGATTCTTTCTAAAAAATGCAAACGGTTTCACATTTAAGTAAGAATACTCATCTACATTAAAAATATAATATAGCTTAATAATAACCCATCTTTTCCAATTTACTTATGCAATTATACATATTTGGTTACTAGTTAAAAACCTTCAGAGAAAACCACACAACAAAATACTTAGCATCTAGAACCGAAATAATAAAAACCCCACGCTAAGCGAATTTTAACTTACTAAATATTTCTGCTAATTCATATTTTAGTTATTTTCTAAGGTCCTCGATGCTTTACATCTGCGGATATGCCTCCCGCTATGGGATTCGTCCTCCTCCAAAACCAATCAACTCCTTATACATAATTCCCCTGTTTTATACTCTTTCGCGTATAGTATGTAGTCTTTTATTTTTAACTAATTTATTATTAAAAGATTATAGAACCATCGTAACTTTATTTCAAATCCACATTTGGGACAGGGAAATGATTCTTCCTCTGAAATGAACTATAGTTTTAATAATAGATAATCTCTTCTAAGAAGAGGTTATCTGATTAAACTTAACTATTTGAAAGGTGAATATATTCTTCCATATCCTTAATAATTTGATCAACAGATTGCTGCCAAAATTTTGGACTAGAAAGATCAATATTAAAGTAGTCATATACTAATTCTTCAATTGGCCTTTTTCCAGTTTCACTTAAGAACCTTTTATATTTCGTATGAAACTCACTCCCCTCCTGTTTTGCAATTGCTAACAGACCTAGACTTAATAGATAACCAAAAGTATAAGGATAATTATAATAAGGAACGGTAGGTTCATAAAAATGCCCATATTTCATCCAAACAAAAGGTTGATACTGTTCTAAACTATTACCATAGGCTCTTTTCTGAGATTCAATTGATAATTCTTCTATCTGAATAGGACTTAATGGGCCATCTTTACTTTTTTCATAGAAAAGTTGCTCGAATATAAATGATCCTCGAACTGCCATTAAATAATTTAAGCTACTTTGTATTTTATAGTTAAGTAAAGAGTGTTTAATTTCTAAATCACTTGTAACTGTAATTAAATGATCCACAAAAATTAATTCAAATAAAATAGATGAACACTCTGCGATACTCATTGGAAAACGTTCTTCTAAAAAGGAAATTGAGGGATCATCTTCTAATTGCTTAAAATGCCATGCATGGCCTAGTTCATGTGCTAGTATCCTTGCACTCTCTATCGTTCCGTCATATCGTGTAACATTGGATGATTCAATAGTTTATGAATTACTTTTAAGCTTTTTATTATATAAAAGGAGGAAAAATCTAAAATATCTGTATAAAGGTATTAATTGGGTTGAAGAAGTTAATGCTAAACTAACTGATCAATATAAAAATAAACTTGAACAATTTGAAGATGTATCGTTTGGGGATGTGCTATGCTTAATAATTGAAGGATGTCCTCAAAAAGAGGATATTCATTCATTTTTAAATTGGTTCCAGAAAGCATCAATAACCACATTGTATGAATTACTAGTGCCACACTTAAAAAAAGAGGATTCTTATCTTTTGCTCGATTTAGAAAATCAAAAAAAAAATTATTTTTATTTCCTGTCGGAGTGGTATAACCAGTACTTTAAGTTTGAGAATATAGAGAAAAAAATAACTAACGAGGCTTCAAAATTTAGTAAAAAAGCTGAAAAATATTCACCTGAAAAATTGGTAGAAGTGTTTGCGACTGGCCTTAAAATAGAAATTTCAACAATTAAGGACGTTGTTCTAATACCGTCTCTTCACTTTCGTCCGCTCCATACTTTTAGTATTTTTAAAGAAAAAATATTTGTGTGGTACCCTGTAAATTTTGAAGAATCAAGAGAAGACATATTTAACATTTCAAAAGCCCTAGCGGATCAAAAACGTTTAGAGATACTTCAGTTTCTTTCAAGGAATAAATATAAATTTACTGATATTTTAAATTATATAGGCGGAGCTAAAGGGAACCTCCATCATCACCTTATGATATTGCGATCAGCACACCTTATACGCGTACATCTATCTAGTAATAATCAATTCTATCTCAGTACACGTACAGAATTTGCTACTGAATTTAAGGAGAAAATGATAGATTTTATTCAAAATACTGATGCATAGCATTGCTTGTGAAACCAAGTACTAAATTTAAAGAATAATGGAATGATAAAAAATCGAGGTCCTTAGCGTACAGGTGAAGTGCACCCATTAATTTAAGAAAAGTGTACCTTTCAGCAAAAAGCCAAAGGGTACACTTTTGTGTGCAGTATTTTTCTTTTTTTAACTGGTAATGCGTAAGCCTGTTATACGGTAGTTTGCTTATACTCTACGAATCATTTTTTTGTTTTTTCATTTTAAATTATTTGATTGAGCGTTACCTGCGAACTAAACAGAGTTCACAGGTAACGCAAAGTGAGATAATATCCTAAAGTTTGATTAAATTTTTTTCTTATCCAATGATTTGTGTGAGCCGTCACAGTTAGGTTGCTTTTGAGATAGCCCACAAGTACAATCATTTAATCCCTTTCCATCGAGAATTTTCTGGATATATTTCCCAATCCTTGACTCTCGAGTTTTAGATTGTTTGGGTTGAGAAAAACAAATAATATATGCTCTTTGCCGTCCCGGTGTCAATGATTCAAAAGCAGTTTTAAAAGTAGGCATTTCATCGAATTTATTTTGAAGTTCTTCAGGAATTATGAATTCTTTATGCTCTTTCTTTTTCACTTCTAAACCGGATTTTTCAACTTCAATGGCTTCATAAATATAGGCTTTCAAGATGGATTCCATTTCAACTATTTCTTGAACATTGGTAAACCGAATTTGGCGCGCCGCCTGTACATTCTCCGTTTGTTGGATTAGAATCCCCTGGGCATCTTGTAACAAGGCACCTTTGTGAAACAGAAGCGCACAATATTCTTTAAATCCATGTATTAAAACTATGTTTTTTTTCTCAAACGTGTAACAAGGATGCATCCATTTAAATTCTTCGGTTAGCTCACAGTCAAGAACGATATTTCTCAACTTCTCATATTCTTCCTTCCACTCTTTGGCTGCATTTAAAAATTCATCAACCTTAGGATTCATTCTACTATTTGTCATCAAGGAACACCCCTCTGTAATTTTACAATCAGCTGACAGTCAAGAATGATTATTCTCAATTTCCTTGATTCTTTCTGTCACTTTTTAGCTGCATTTAAACACCCATCAATCTTGAATCATTTTCCATAATCCACTTGGCAAGATGGTATCGTCGGAATTCATAAAATTTAGTCTTTCAAAGTAAATGGCTCATTCCTATACCAAGCCGTTTGCTTTTGCCTATTCGTTAGCTAAGCTACACTTCTTCAAAATCTCTTTTCTATCTTAGCATATATATCTAATTTAGGGCCTGAAAAAAGTACCAAAACCATATCACTAAATTATGTAATGCTTTCCATTAATAATGTTTGTATCTTCCTTTCCATACAATACTTTCTTTGGATTTATAACGATGATTACAAAAGCTACTACTGCCTTCTTGATTCAAGATATGAACCCTAGAGAATATGTGCATGCTGAGCGTACGACAAAAAGTACGGTTTCAACTTTGAACACCGCACTTTCCTCTCATTATCTCAGCCAATTTACAACATCATCAGCAACTTGATTAGGTCTATGCCCCGTTTCTTTGTACAACTTAGTCGTTATATCGATATGTTTCTTAAATTCAACAACTTACAATTTCAATTCGTTATTAACTATGTTGTAATTACACAATAATCAGTCTTGCATAATCAAACCATTTGGACGAAAGCGACTCATCATGATTTCATCAACAAATGTACCGTTTGCCTTCAAATTTCCCTTCTTTATTCCCTCTTCTCGAAAACCAAACTTTTCATATAAAGCCTTCGCACTAGGATTTGTTTCAAGAACACCCAGTTCTACCCGTTCAAGCATTAACCAGTTGTCTGTAAGATCGAGAACTTTTGTGAGTAATGCTTTCCCTATTCCTTTATTATGATATTCACTATCTACACCAATAAATAGATCTCCCGCATGCGATCTTCGGCCTTGCCCTTGCGTTAAACCTACAAACCCAACAACATTACCATCAAGCTCTGCAACAAATTCGAATTGATTAGGTCCTAAATTACGAATTCTATTTTCCATAGCATCTACTCGCATGCTTGGCAGGAAAACCATATATGGCAAAACTTCATCTTGTATACATATCCGATGAATTGCGCTAGCATCTTGTATTTGAACGGGTCGAATAGTTACTTCCATTACAACATCTCCTTCAACTAAAAAATATGATTGCTTTGGAATATTCGACAAACTGTGTAAAAATTCCTAGCCGAAACTATAAAACCATATTTCAAATCACTACTTTCATTTTTTATCATCCCTTAAAGTATTTCATCATAAATTGAAGTAAAAAATATGTATCATATTGAAGGAGGAAAACGATTGAATATTTTTTTAAAATCTTTAATAGAAACAATGAAAATTTTAGGATTCTATATTATTGGAGTTATTGTTACCGTTTATATTCTTGAGCCCATTTATAAATTTGCTAATGTACAGTTTCAAGGAAACGTTTGGGTAATTTGTGTAGCAACTGCTTTTATTTTATATTTCATTTATAGAATTATTTTAAAATCTGTACGCGGAAAAAGATTTCCATTCCCTTTTTTTACTTGTATGTTATTACTAATATCTTTAATTATTATTATCTTTCCATTTTTTAAAGGAATAACTCCTTATTAACAAGAAACTCTATATATCCATATATATTTTTCTATAAGTCGTCGCAATGCAGAATACAATATGACCTGCACTTACTTTTTGTTTTATATCGTTTTTTAACTTATATTTTTTTCAAAAGATGGTGATCTAAAATGAGTAAATTATTATTAACCTCAAACGGCTTCTTCACAGAACAAATCAAAAAGCAATTTTTACAATTAATTGAGGGGAAATTTAGTAATTTAAAAGTTTCAATCATAACTATGGCCTCTCCACCCAAAGAAAACAATCAATATGCAAGAAAAGCAAAAGAAGTCTTTATACAAATGGGATTTCATACGATTGATTTTACCGATTTAGAATATGATGATCCGAAAACTCTTAGACAATATGATGTTATTTATATAAACGGAGAAAATCCATTTTATTTGTTATATCATAAAAAAAAAAGCGGCTGTGACCGAATTTTAAAAAGTTTAGCAAATCAAAATGTTATCATAGTCGGAGTAAGTGCTGGGGCAGTTATTCTTGGACCAAGTATCGATATTGTAAATTACTTCACACCTCAAATAAATACCATAAATTTAAAAGATTTAACTGCACTAGGATTAATGGATACATATATTTCCCCTCATTATGATAGAGAGGATTTATTTCCTAATAATGCTGAAAAAACAATTGAAGATAGAATAGTAGCTTTTGAAACTTTAAATAAATGTACTGTTGTAAGAGTCTCAGATAACCAGTCTATTTTATTCAAAACTTAAAGTAGAAGCGCTTCAAAATTTGAATTTAGAAAATGTGTACATGCTGGACGCATCAAGAAAAGAGGAAACCGATGCAGCTTCCTCCTTTCTTATATAATCATTTATTTACTATTCATAAAGGATACCAAAACGAATGAAAAGTTGTAAATTTTAAATAAATAGCGATAATCAAAACACAAACACCAATAAGAAGCGCCATATAATCAAGAGACTGCATTTCCGTTCTATAGTACCAAGTTCGTTTCTCCTTTTTTCCAAAACCTCGTAAATCCATAGCATTCGAAACAGTATCAATTCGATCCAATGAATTGATTACAAGCGGCCAAAAAATCGTCACTCGATTTTTAATGCGTTGAAAAAGAGTTGCTTCTCCTTTATGAAACGGAATCCCCCGTGCTTCTTGCGCATGTTTAATGAGTTCGTATTCTGCTTGTATGCTCGGAATATAGCGCAGTGCAATATTAACTGCATAGGCTATTTTATAATGGAGTCCAATTTTGTTTAAGCTGCTGGCAAATTGACTTGGATGTGTTGTGTAAATAAAAATAAGTGTAAACGGTAATAAGGTAAAATATTTTAATGATAATGTCATTGCATAAAAAAGAGTTTCAAGTGTAATAGTCGCATAACCAATGTGAAGAAGTGGTGTATATGTACCAGTTAACTCCGATCCATGTGTTGGAGTAATAAATAAAATCATGGTAGAATTCAGAATACTAAATGTGAAAATAACAGTAAAAATAAGTATTATCCTACGCGATGGAATTTTAGCGATACCTACCAGTATGCAGCCAATTAGAAATAAGAATAATAAAATACGAAAATCAAAAAACAAGAATGTAAGAATCATCCATATAATAAATAGGATGAGCTTTACAGCACCATCCATACAGTGGAAATATGATTCATCTTTTATGTATAATGTCCCCATCTTACTCACGACGGTTCCTCCTTCTTTCTTCCATATAAGATTGAACAAATAGCTGTGGAATTGGCATGTTCCCTTGTTTCGCTAGACGGGTAAGTGAGCTCTCACGGAGGTTTGCACGTTTTAAAACATGCTCACTGGCTAACACGGTAGTTACCGCATCATCTGCAATGATTTCGCCATTATGTAGAACAATCGCGCGATTTGCGTATTCTATCGCTAAGTTCATGTCATGTGTAATCAATAAAAAGGAAATTCCACATTTCGCTAATTTCCCTATAAAATTCATAAACTCTTTGTAGTGAAAATAATCTTGTCCTGCAGTAGGTTCGTCTAAAATAATAAGTTTGGGACTTGTAACGAGAATCGAGGCTATCGTTAGACGCTTTTTTTGTCCATAACTTAATGCTTGTACTGGCCAATTTCGAAATGGATACAAACCACAAATTTGTAATGCATGTTCTACTTTTTTATGCATTTCTTCCGAAGCATTCTTCCGTTTTAAAGCAAATGCAGCTTCTTCCCAAACTGTCGCTTGTGTAATCATGTGATTAGGGTTTTGCATCACATAAGCGACCACCTCTCCCCGCTTTCGGATTGACCATTTTGTTATATCTGTTCCTTCTAAAAGAATTTTACCTTTCTGAGCTTTTTTCATTCCCGTCATGATATGAGCAAGTGTAGATTTTCCAGAACCGTTGTTTCCTAAAAGAGCGAGGACTTCTCCTTTGTATATAGGCAAAGATATATCCTTCAATGCAAAATTACTATTTGGATATGCAAACGATATATTCTCTATTTTACATATACATTTTTTTTCGAATCTTTCTGTATGTACCGGATTTTGTAACAGCCATTTTGATAGCGCTTCGTGTAATGTATGAGAATTAACATTTTTTATCGGATACACTTCTTCATCCGAAAGTGGATATTCCAATGTTTTTAATGCTTCCACGTATACAGGCTCCCTCAGCCCTGCTTTTTGTAAAACGTTTTTTTGTAATAGTTCAAGCGGTGCTTCAATTACAGCAATACGCCCATTTTCCAAAACGATAATTTTGTCCAAATCAAGATCGAGTATTTCTTCAATGCGATGCTCTATAATGATTATTGTTTTACTCGTTTGTCTATGAATCTTTTTCATTAATTGAATTGCTTTTTCGCTGCTTACAGGATCTAAATTTGCTAAAGGTTCATCAAACAGCAAAATCTCAGTATTTGTAGCTAGTACACCTGCAAGAGAAATGGACTGTTTTTGTCCTCCTGATAAATCGTGAGGACTATGTGAATGAAACTTAATCATGTCTACCTCTTCAAGTGAACATTCTACAATTCGTTTCATCTCCTCTTGCCCCATACAATCATTTTCCATCGCAAACGCAACGTCTTCTTCAACCGTTAATCCGATAAATTGAGAATCTTGATCTTGCAGAATCGTTCCTACATGTTGACTTAACTCAAATATACTCGTATGTCTAGGATCCATACCGCATACAGAAAGATTCCCTTTACTTGTCCCTTCATAAGAAAAAGGAATGAGCCCATTGATACAATGAGCTAATGTAGATTTTCCCGACCCGCTTCGCCCAGCAATTAACACTTTTTCACCAGGATAAATATGAAAGGTAATATCCTGTATCGTCGGTTCAGCTACGCTTTTATATTGAAATGTGAATTCTTCAAACGAAACAATCGGTTTCATATTCATATTCCTATTTCTCGACCTTTAATTGTGTATTCTTTTTATTCGCCTTCGCAAGTCCTAACACGATTGGTAAGCCTAGGATGAAAAATACGAGAACATCTGCAATAATCGCACCGCCTACTTGAATAGCAATTTTATCAAACGGTTCGCCCATAATGAAAATGTCAAATAAACCAGCAAAGACGATTCCTAAAAGAATACCAATTACACCCATAATAGAAAGATGAACAATATCTCCCCTACTATACGTACCATTTTTCACACTAAATGCAGGGCGCTTTTGAACAAATCCCATAAATAAACCAATGATTCCTGAGCTTAACACCCAGCCCCACCAAATGCCCCAACCAGCAATAGCATCTGTAATTGTATGACCGATAAGTCCAATTAATAAAGCTGCTATTGGTCCAAAGATAGCACCGAAAATCGTTAATAAAGCAAGTGCTGGTTTAATAAAAGTATTCGGCGCAATAGAAAATCCCCATAATCCTAATACTCCGTATATTGCTGAACCAATTCCAATTGCTACAACTAGTTTTGTGGAAAGCTTTTGATTCATTAATATTCCCCCTCCCATTATGTAAATCTACTCTGAATAACCTCTATCATTTGTATGGGTGCTAACAGTTTTATATGCTGCAGCAACGTGAATTATGCCTATATGTACCGTTTCATGACGACTTTAGCCCAAAACACTCAATCGATTCGCTTGTTTTCTAGAGTTACAATTTTTCTTTTGAAAACCCAAACTTTTTAAATTGTTCATCAAAACTCAAGAATACTTGAGAAATAAATTATTTGAATTTTCTGCATTTTAATAATAGAAATTTAATGCTACTATAAATCTACTGTTTTTTAAATTTTTGTTAGGGGGAAAGAATGATGAAGAAAAAAAGTCTAGCGTTCATGTTAGCAACCGGAATGGCAGTGACAACATTTGGTGGGACAAGCTCTGCGTTTGCAGATTCAAAGAACGTACTTTCCACAAAGAAATACAATGAGACGGTACAGTCTCCAGAGTTTGTATCAGGAAATCTAACAAGCGAATCAGAAAAGAAAGCAGAATCTATTGTATTTGATTATTTAAACGCTGCTAAAAAAGATTATAAACTAGGCGAAAAAAATGCAGAAGAATCTTTTAAAGTACAAAAGATTGTAAGAGATCCTATTGGAGAAGCAACCGTTGTTCGTTTACAGCAAATGTATGAAGGCGTACCGGTATGGGGATTTACTCAAATAGCTCATGTTGGGAAAGATGGTGTATTAAAGGTTGTATCGGGAACAGTTGCGCCTGATTTAGATAAAAAAGAGAAATTGAAAAATAAAAATAAAATTGACGGAAAACAAGCAATTGCAGCTGCACAAAAAGATTTGGGGCTGAATCCAAAATATGAAGTAGAGCCGGCGGCGGATTTATTTGTATATCAAAATGGTGAGGAAACAACATACGCATATGTTGTGAAACTAAATTTCTTAGATCCTGAGCCAGGAAACTATTATTATTTCATTGAAGCTGATAATGGTAAAGTATTGAATAAATACAATACAATTCATAATGCAACTACTGAGAATAATGCCCCAATTGAACCCGTAACAGGAACAAATAAAATTGGAACAGGTAAAGGCGTATTAGGCGATACAAAGTCTATTAATACAACATTATCTGGATCTAGCTATTATTTACAAGACAATACACGCGGCGCGGTAATTTACACATATAATGGGAACAACCGGACAAGATTGCCGGGATCGTTATGGGCAGATACCGATAATATCTTTAATGCTACCCGTGATGCAGCGGCAGTGGATGCACATTATTATGCAGGTGTAACATATGATTATTATAAAAAAAACTTTAACCGCAACTCTTATAACGATGCTGGTGCACCGTTAAAATCTACGGTTCATTATGGAAAAAATTATAACAATGCTTTCTGGAACGGTTCACAAATGGTGTACGGTGATGGTGATGGATATACATTCATTCCATTATCAGGTAGTGTAGATGTTATCGGACATGAGTTAACTCATGCCGTTACAGAATATAGTTCAAACCTTATTTATCAAAATGAGTCTGGTGCATTAAATGAAGCTATTTCAGATATTTTTGGTACGTTAGTAGAATACTATGATAACCGCAACCCAGATTGGGAAGTTGGAGAAGATATTTATACCCCTGGTACAGCTGGGGATGCGCTTCGTTCGATGAGTGATCCAACAAAATATGGTGACCCAGATCATTACTCTAAACGCTATACAGGTACAAGTGATAATGGCGGCGTTCATACAAATAGCGGTATTATCAATAAAGCTGCTTACTTATTAGCAAATGGCGGTACACATTATGGTGTAACCGTTAATGATATTGGTAAAGATAAAGTAGGTGCAATTTACTATCGTGCAAATACAGTATACTTAACTGAATCAGCAACTTTTAGTCAAGCACGCGCTGCCTTCATACAAGCAGCAGCTGATTTATACGGCGCAAACTCTGCAGAAGTGGCAGCCGTGAAGCAGTCATATGATGCAGTTGGAGTAAAATAGGTACCACTCCCCTTTGTATAGTAAAAGAGGCTGTCCTAAAAGTTTCACTTTTGGGACAGCCTCTTTGCTTTCGTACAGAATACCATATAAAATTCCATAATCTATTACATAAATGCTAATTACCACTATGTACACTACACTTTTATTAAAAATAAAACCTTTTCTTGATTTTATCTGGTACCTTCAAACGCATAAAAAGCCTGTATGTTTTCCTTATCACAATTCATTTTTAACATCTCAAATAAAGACGGCATGAATTCCTTTACGGCTTCACTATTTGCCCATCTAACTTCTACAATATCATTATCTGGATCATTAATGTTTATTTCACCATCAATAATCTTTGCATAAAAAGTAATGATTAAAGCATGATGGCCTCTTTCTTCAAAGAGCATTTCCCTAACAGAATGTAATCTATCCACAGCAATATCATATCCTGTTTCCTCTTTTACTTCGCGAATTACAGCCTGTTCTAAAGTCTCTTCTCCTTCAACCGCTCCGCCTGGAAGCCCCCAATAAAAAGAATCCCCTTTTCTGTTTTTAACTATTAATATATTTTCATTACTATCATAAATGAAAGCTGAAACTACATTTACTCTTTTCAAAAACAACCCCTCCTTTGAAATTTTTTTCATAATAACAACTAAATCGATTATACTAGAAGCAAAATTAAGAATAAATGAATTATTCATTTAGAGGAGGGGGGTTTTTCGAAAATTAGAAAATCTATTTCAAGCGACCTACCTGAGTTAGCAGATTTAATACAACAACTAAGTAATCGAACTTATGTGGAATAAATAAAGGTAGGTTTTTTAATATTGAAGCTATTTTTAAGAGCATTAAGTTCCTTAATAGTAGTAAATAAGAAAAGCAGTATTTCGATAAGAGCAGCCCTGTTCACCAAATCATTGGTTAGCTAATTGATTATTTGGTATTCATCACAACGGTGTAGGAGTATGAATTTGTTCGTCAAAATTTAATTCTAAAAGTTGCCCAGCGTGAACCAAACCTGATCCAAAACCGTACATAAGAACTCTGTCTCCATTTTTAACTTTACCCTCACGGATTCCAAGATCAAGAGCTAAAGGAATTGTTGCGGCAGAGGTATTTCCATAGTTGACTAAGCTATAAAGAGTTTTTTTCAAAGGGTATTCTAATTTTTCGCAAATCGGCTCTATCAACCTTAAGTTAGCGCTATGAGGTATAAACCAATCAATTTGCCCTAAATTCATTTGTGTTTTTTCTAAAATCTCTCTTATACTATTTGGAACATTCCTTACAACCCAACGAAACACTTCTCTACCATTTTGCACTAGATATTGCGTATCGATTAACTCAATCCCATTGACCTTTTTTGATAGTCCGGGACGATATACATGTTGAGCTCCTCTCCCATCACTTCCTAGGTGAAATCCAATGAAACTTTTTGATTGTTCGTCCTTTTCAACTAATACCGCACCAGCGCCATCACCAAATAAAACACATGTACTTCTATCGGTATAATCCGTAATTTTTGAGATTGTGTCTGCTCCAATTACTAGTACTTTTTTGTGGAGCCCAGATGAAATTAAGCTATGTGCTGAATGCAATGCATAAACAAATCCTGCACACGCTGCACTTAAATCTATGGCACCTGTTTGGGATATATTTAATTGGTCCTGTATTATACTTGACACGGATGGGAATGGAAAATCTGGTGTGCTAGTTGCCACAATAATCATATCTACATCATCGATTTTTTTATTATATCTGTGCATTAAATCTTTTACTGCAGATACACATAAATCACTGGTAAATTCATCAGGACGAGTTATTCTACGTTCATGAATTCCAGTTCTTTGAATAATCCACTCATTATTTGTTTCAACCATTTGCTCAAGCTCAAAATTTGTTAATTTCTTTTTAGGTACATAGGTACCAATAGCTGTAATTCTTGCTTTTGACCTCATTTGTTTGTCCCCCTTTACTGTTATTACACTTAGTATTATAATCTAATATTAGATTATAATTCAAAATGAAAATAATGGTAATTAAATACCACTTGTGAAAGTATAAAGGAGAGGGATTTATGTTCAATACTCAAGAAATTAAAGAAATTATTCCACATCGTTACCCGCTTTTATTAGTTGATCGCATTCTTGAAATAGAGGAAGGAAAACGCGCAGTTGGAATTAAAAATGTTACTGCTAATGAAGAGTTCTTTAATGGTCACTTTCCAGATTATCCAGTAATGCCGGGCGTTCTAATTGTAGAAGCGTTGGCACAAGTAAGTGCAGTTATTATGTTAATGAAAGATGAAAATCGAGGAAAGATTGGGTTATTTGCTGGTATTGATTGTTGTCGTTTCAAGAAACAAGTCCACCCTGGAGATCAATTACGTTTAGAAGTAGAAATAACAAGAGTCCGTGGTTTAATCGCAAAAGCAAACGCTGTTGCTACAATAGATGGAGAAATCGCTTGTGAAGCAGAAGTTACATTCGCTCTTTACAACAATAAGACAGCCTAAAGATTTATTATAATCTTTACCTTCTTTTCTATAGAATTTACTCATTTTTCTCTTACACAAAAAATCACCTCTTAAGATAGCGGTATCTCACGAGGTGATTTTTATCAAACTTTTTTATAAACCTACACTACATCAAAATCAACTTCCTGGTTATTACCATCATTACAAATGATAAAAGGCAAAGATTCTTTCATTCGCATTATTCTTCCGGTGTTATCCAAACAATTTGCTGCATCCGAATAAAGAACGGTGTATCTTCCTCTTCAATTACAATATGGTCTGGTTTAACAGCCTTTAACATGCCTTGCAAACTGCCCCGCATTGTATCAACAACAACATTTTTCCCAACAATCATTTGTAATGTTTGCACAACGTATGGATCCACACTAGAAACGACTTCTCCGTTCAACTGATAACCATTTCGAAAATCCCCGTACACATCTTCGTATGAATAATCCATTTATTATCCCCCTCTTTCTACAATTCGCTTGTATTGTATGAAAGGAAATAGATCGATGTGCCTATCTAAAAAAAGAAACGAGATGCCATCATTACGGCATCTCGATATATATTACAAGCTAGAGGGTTTACCGCTTCTAACTTATGATTCCCATTTATACGTCCAAAATTGTTCACCTTGTAACCATTTTGTCGTCGCTGGATCTTGTTTTTTTAGCTTTGCTTCCATTTCTTCTAACATCGCTTCTGTTTGTGAGCGATGTGCTCGAAGTGCTGTTAATTTTTGCGGTAATACATCGCTTATATCGTTAACGACATCTGGCTTGCCTAACACTTCTTCACGATTTTTCGTGATAGCCACTGCATGAATAACTGGACGTTCTTCTTTTGGCATACGTTCTACTGCGTGAACAGCTGCACGTCCAAATGCATTATGATCTGGATGTACACCGTGCTCAGGATAAAACGTGATGATTAAAGATGGATTCACATCACGAATTACTGCTTCAATTTTATCCGCTACAAATTCAACGTCTTCAAACTCTAACGTTTTATCATGGAAGCCAAGTAAACGTAAATCTTCAATCCCCATCGCTTGGCATGCTTCTTCTAATTCCCGCTTACGAATGCTCGGAATTGTTTCACGATTGGCAAATACGTTTTTCCCCATGTTCCGTCCCATTTGCCCAAGTGTCCCGCAAGCATACGTAACAGGGACTCCATTATTTCGATATTGACGAATTGTTCCTCCCGCCGCAAATGATTCATCATCTGGATGCGGAAATACTACAAGTACGTGTCTTTCCATAATCTCCACTCCTTATGCAAACGGCGTTAAGCTTAATTGCAGTGCAACCGCTAGACGCCCTTTTTCATCATGGCCTGCTAATAAAAGACGATTTTTTTCATCTTTTTCCCAATGTGTCACACCTTCTGCATATACCCAACCATGCTCCATTTTTAACCCTATACGATATGGATTCGTCCCAGTAATCTTACCACGTTCAAAGCGAATCACTGCATTACGGATGAACGCCCCAACTGTCATCGTTTTTTCATTTACATGTGAAGCATATGCACCATTTGTCGTTTCTAAATGAAGATATACATCTTGATTTAGAAAACGTTCGATTTCACTTTGTACGACAGAAGTATCTGTAATTATTTCCATCGGATTTCACCTCTTTTAATCAGTTTACGAAAAAATAATATAAATTGCTATCTCTTATAATAGAGGACAATGATTACTTTGCATATTTTTTTGCTTTTTTATTTTTTATATCCATTACGGTATGTGAAATTATTTATCTTTTTCGATGTGTCCAGTATTTTCATTTCTTTCTGTATGTGAATTTGCTACAATAAAATTTATGCAGAGGAATGCATTTCGACATTTTTATACAATACTATGTATAGGATTCTTAAAAAGAAGGTGAACACTTTGGATCATTCAGCACATGAAGTTGCAAACTGGCAATACTATTTTGCCATTGCTGTATTTTTAGTCACATATGGCTTTATAATCTCTGAAAAAATTAACCGTGCTGTTATTGCTTTACTTGGGGCTGCCATTATGGTGATTATGGGAATAGTAGATTTACATACTGCCTTTACTACACATATTCAATGGGAAACAATCACTCTATTAATTGGAATGATGATTCTCGTACATATTACAAGTCAATCTGGCGTCTTTGAATATGTGGCAATTAAAGCTGCTAAAGCTGCGGGCGGAAAGCCAATTCGAATTTTACTGCTTTTATCCCTATTAACCGCAGTTGGTTCTGCATTTTTAGACAATGTAACGACGGTTTTATTAGTTGTACCTGTTACATTATCGATTACGCGTATTTTGAAGGTACCTCCTGTTCCGTTTTTAATTTCAGAAGTATTATTTTCGAATCTCGGCGGAACAGCAACGCTTATTGGCGATCCTCCAAACATTATGATTGGATCTGCAAATAAGCATCTTGATTTTAATGCATTTTTACTGAATTTAGCACCGATTGTTGCTATTATTTCTGCTGTTACGTTACTTATTATATATATCATGTATCGTAACAAATTAAAAACAACTGACGAACAAATTCAGAAATTGATGTCTTTAAATGAAACTGATTATATTCGCGATCGCAGCTTACTCGTTAAGTCTTTATCCATTTTAGGACTAACAATACTTGGATTCATTTTTCATTCTATTATTCATGTTGATGCTGCTGTTATCGCTCTACTTGGCGCTGTCCTTTTAATGCTAATCGGTGTAAAAGAGCATGAAATAGAAAGTGTATTTGCACATATTGAATGGGTAACGATTTTCTTCTTTGCAGGTTTATTCGTTCTTGTTGGTGCACTTGTTGATATCGGGCTGATTTCCTCACTTGCAAAAAAAGTATTGGACATAACAAATGGAGATATCGGTTATGCATCTATCTTAATTTTATGGGTATCCGGGGCTGCTTCTGCCACGATTGATAACATTCCGTTTGTCGCAACAATGATTCCGCTTATTCAAAACTTAGCAAGTGGACTTGGACTTTCGGCGGATTCTCAGCAAATTGAAGTACTATGGTGGGCATTATCACTTGGAGCTTGCTTAGGAGGAAACGGTACGCTAATTGGTGCTTCTGCCAACGTCGTTGTAGCAGGTATTGCCAAACGTGAAGGATGCGGTTTCTCATACATGGACTTCTTAAAAATTGGGTTACCATTAACAATTGTTGCACTACTTTTATCACATGCATATATTTATTTACGTTATTTAATGTAAAAAGGTTTGCGGCTTAAGCTGCAAACCTTTCTTTTTCACCAAAAGATACCGATAATTGCAAGACCACCTAAAATGATACCGCCAACTTGACCGACCATTGTTGGTGTCCATTCAATTCCCTTTTTCATTTGTACAACTGGTCTTTCATGCCGCATTTGTTGCACTTCTGCTTGCAGTTGATGAATGGAACCATGCAACTCCTTCACAAGTTCCTTTAATTCTACTATTTCTTCTTCAGCTGACTTCCTTTTTTCTAAATTCATTTTCAATTCTCCTTTTAAATCAATAGATTAAATAATGTTGGATTGTGATTGATTTCCATATAGCGTATTCCTTCTTCCTCCATTCTTTTAATAAGAGGCTCATAATCTTCTTTTTTCTGCAGTTCAATTCCAACTAGTGCTGGACCATTATCCTTATTATTTTTCTTCGTATACTCAAAACGCGTAATATCATCATGAGGTCCGAGAACGTTATCTAAAAACTCACGCAAAGCACGTGGGCGCTGGGGAAAGTTAATTATAAAATAGTGCTTTAATCCTTCATAAATTAATGATCTTTCCTTCGTTTCTTGCATCCGATCAATATCATTATTGCCACCACTTACAATACAAACAACTGTCTTTCCACGAATTTCGTCTCGGTATAAATCAAGCGCTGCAATCGGCAATGCACCAGATGGCTCGGCTACAATCGCATTTTTATTATAAAGTTCAAGTAATGTTGTACATACTTTTCCTTCTGATACTGCAACAATATCATCTAGTACGCGTTTACAAATTTCATATGTAAGATAACCAACTTGTTTAACCGCTGTTCCGTCCACAAATGAATCAATATGCGGAAGCGTGACAACCTCTCCTTGCGCAAACGCCTCTTTCATCGAAGCAGCACCTTCTGGTTCCACTCCAACAATTTTCGTTAAAGGACTAATCCCTTTTATGTATGTTCCAACTCCTGCTGCTAAGCCTCCTCCGCCAATTCCCATAAACATGTAATCAATCGTACAATCCGTATCATGTAAAATTTCTACACCAACCGTCCCTTGTCCTGCAATGACCCTTGGATCATCAAACGGATGAATAAATGTTAATCCAAATTCTTCACAATATTTCACAGCTTGCCCATATGAGCTGTCAAATGTATCTCCTTGCAATATTACCTCTACGTAATCTCCTCCAAAAAAGCGTACTTGTGATACCTTTTGACTTGGTGTTGTATTTGGCATAAAAATCTTTGCTGGAATTTGTAATTTATGACATGTATAAGCTACGCCCTGTGCATGGTTACCAGCGCTTGCGCAGACAACCCCTTTTTTCACATCTTCTATCGGTAAACTACTAATACAGTTATAGGCACCTCGTATTTTGAAAGAACGGACCACTTGTAAGTCCTCTCTTTTTAAATATACGTTACATTGATATTTCTCAGATAAAATTGGATCGCGCTCTAAAGATGTATTTCGAATCACATCTTTTAACATATTATACGCAACGAGAATATCTTCAATTTTGATCATTTCTTTCACATTTTTCATATCTTTGACCGCCCCACTGTATAATTTAAAAAAAGTTTTGTTTTACATTATACAGAATAATCTAAATTTTTCAAACGTCGTTCAAATAAAAATGAATCAACATACCCGATATGTTGATTCATTCTTTCATGATGGCGTTTCCACCTTTATGAAATTGTTCTTTGACATGTACAAAATTTTTTACTTATATTTTTCTAATCCACCTCTTGTCCAGGAATAGATTTCCATCCAGTAGCTGTAACGTTGGCTTCTAATCTAAGACCATTCACTACTTTTTCAATTAAAATCGTTTTCTTAGCATCACAGTGTAAAACAGCGCGAATCGTTACTTTTTTACCTTCTTCATTCTCTTCACTATATAATTCTCTTAACTCAATTTCTTCTGTATTCAACATTTGCATAAGCAACAATCTAATATGAACTTCATCTTTATTAGAGCACGTTGCGGATAACACATAGCTCATTTTCTCTGGCATTTGATCAGTTGATTTCTTATTCATAAATAGCGCAACCGGACGAAGAAAAATATTAGCTACTAAAACACCAAATGCTCCTAATATAGCTACTTTTAGAAATCCAGCTCCGACAAGAGTTCCTACAGCTGCAGAACACCATAATGTTGCAGCTGTATTTAACCCCCGTATACTAAAGCCGTCTCGAATAATGACTCCCCCTCCTAAAAAGCCAATTCCACTAACAACTTGAGCTGCAATCCGCGTTGGACTCGATTCTCCTGTTACGATAACTGATAATAAAACAAACAAGCATGCACCTAATGAAACTAAAGCATTCGTTCTTAAGCCTGCCATACGATGAAGCCACTGACGCTCTGTCCCGATAAGGGCCCCAGCTAATATAGCTACAAGTATACGAAGTGCAATCTCTTGCAACATCATCTTACCCACCTCAATCTATGTTTAAAAAAGAATTCTATATAAACCCTCCACTTTATAGTTTACCTTAATTCTTATTAACATGAATCTCAGAAGACTATCTTCTTCTATATCCACGTACACTTGCCCTTGCATGTACAACCAAATTAAAAGCTCACAATTTTATAAATGAAATTTTTAATCATGATTTCGTTTCGTTAAAATGATAAAGCTAAGCATTGCACCGATATGACAACAAACAATTGTAATTCCCATAGGTACGGCAGTCTGTTCTCCTTGAATGCCAACTATAGGTGCTACTACAGCGCCAGAGATAAAAGGTAAAAGTCCTAGTAAAGCCGCAGCGCTTCCTGCTGCCTTTTGCTGATTTTGCATCGCCAACGTAAACCCCGTCGTCCCAACAATCCCTACACTAGAAACAATCATAAAGAAGCAGATTAACACCCCAATTAAAGAAGGAGCCAGCAAAATAATCAGAAGAAGCATTGTGCCTCCGAATAACGCCAAAAGAAGTCCCGTTACTAATAAAGTACGTTCTTTAATTTTCCCTGCCAAACGCCCTGTAACTTGCGAGGCAATGATTATCCCAAAACCGTTAATCGCAAAAAATAAACTATATAATTGCGGCGAAGCACCAAAAATATTTTGAATGACAAACGGTGATCCTGAAATATAGGCAAACATCGCTGCTGTAATAAACCCTTGAGAAAGTGCATATCCCATAAATACACGATCTTGTAATAAGCGTTTATAATGTGATAAACTCTCTCCCCATCCACCTGTGGTTCTTTTTTCTTCGTACAACGTTTCTGGCAATATAAAAATAACACTTAACAACATAAGTCCACTTAATATACCTAATACAATAAATACCCAGTGCCAAGAAGCAAAGCTTAAAATTTGCCCCCCAATAATAGGTGCGAAGATTGGAGCAGCTCCGTTTACTAACATTAAAGCAGAAAAGAATTTCGTAAGCTCTGAACCCGTGTATAAATCTCTCACAATCGCACGTGAAAGTACAATCCCCGCAGAACCAGCTGCCCCTTGCATAAAACGTAAAACAATGAGCACCCATACTGACGGTGTTAGCGCACATAAGAATGACGTAACCGCATAAATAACAAGACCAATTACAATTGGTTTTTTTCTCCCTTGACGGTCGCTCCATGCACCAACCCACAATTGCCCTAACGCGATTCCTAACAAACATGCTGTTAAGCTTAACTGTGTAAGTGCACTTGTCGCATGCAAATCGTCTGTTAAGGCTGGAAAAGCAGGAAGATACATATCAATAGAAAGTGGTCCAATCGCAGATAAACTTCCGAGAATGATCGCTAAAATGATTCGCTTATCTTTTGCGACTTGTACTTTCATTTGTAATTCTGATTGCAATTATATAACCTCCTTTTTCTCCTGCACAAGTGTGCAGAATGAAACAAACTCCCCATACTAGAAGCTTCATTTTATATTTCAAATTACGTTTATCCTTCTCACCTGCATCACTTCACAAGAATATAGAATAATAAATTAGATGTAACCGTTTTAGTTACAATTATACTTATTGTCAATAAATTTACCCGATATTTTCCCAATTTAAGCATATATAAAAGGATATCAACAAATGTCGATACCCTCTTACCTTCTATATTTCTAGATCTATTCCCTTTAAATTCACTATTTTACAACTAGTTTGTACTGATGCCTCGCGCCGTCCAAATGCGATCAATTTCTGCACCGTGCTGTCCTCCATATAGGAGGGCATCTGCTTGCTTAATCGCTTTAGCACCGTCATGGAAAGTAGCGTTAGGAGTAAGAGACCAATGCGATTGTAAAATAATCTTTGTCGCAATATCTCGGCCAAAAGCTTGCGCCATGTCATACTCACCTTGTGACCAAATTTCACCGTCCGCATGAACTTCATTTACTATATCTTTCGGATACACTTTGTTATTATCTAATCTACGTAGGCAAGTTGGATTCGTATTGGAATAAGAAGTTGAATCCCATTCTCCAATACAAGCTTTTCCATAACCTGTATCTGATACAGCATCTTCATATGTAGCTCCTAAGAAATCTCCAAACCCTTCTCCCATAGCTCCGCCTTCCGAAGAGTTCCCAAATCCAGTAACTTGATTATCTTGTATAGAATGACCATATTCATGGGCAATCACCCCTGCATCTTCCGCATCATCAACTCCGCCGGAACCAAATGTCAGCGCCTTAGTTGAAGGCGAATAAAAAGAATTATCTGCTGTAGATGTATTCACATTTGCTTTAATAGAACGGTTGTTAATATTATTAAACCCAAGTTGTTGTATATATCGCTGCAAAGTATCGATGTGATAATATGCCATAACATCTTCAAATCTATCATTTGAACGTGTGTAGTTATATTGAAGAGAAGCAGAAAACGTTTTTACTTTCGACGCAATCGTCACATAATCGCCGACCAAATATCCTGACCCATTGAGACCTTTTAAAGTGACCGTTTTCAATTGGTTATTCAATGCAGTAGAATCTGAGTCTTTATTGTCAGTCAATCCAGCCAAGCTTCCACTCGTTACTACAGGGTTTGGTAGAAACACCTTTCCTTGTCCTTCTGCTTTTCGGTTTAAATCTTTTTTCTTAAGCAAATTCCCATTTTCTGCATCAATAAATGTTTCCCAAGCACCAAATGGTTTTTGAGAATGAATGACAACCCGATACACGGGAATTGCCACACCTTCTTCTATTATATATCCAAATTCACGCGTAGTTGGAGCCCATAAAGTCGCATCATCAGCTTCTAGATACTGAGTAGATTTATCTTCCGCTTCCTTTTCACTTAGCTTTTGCTTAATTTCCTTCACGCTCTGTACAGGAAGGTAATCCGAAACTGCCAACACACCTTGTCCTCCTTTATTGAGCGTTACGGTTACTTGTCTAGAGAACACAGGAAATCCATTTACTGCTTGTTGAAATCTAACATAAGATGCCACCTCTGTATCTGTCGTAGAAACATATTGTAAATCTAATATATCCGACTTCAAAGAGTACTGCGCTGCATTCGCTTTTAAATATTCGGTTGCCAGTTCTTGCAGTGAAACGTTTTGCACTTTTCCTTGTGTCTCTTCTACCGCCGAAACAGTATGGATCATACCAAAAATCAATGGAATTACGGTAGCAACTGTGACAACTTTTTTCAACAAAACTATCACTCTCCTACTCTAGAATTATTTCGAATGTACGAGTAATTCTAGAGCGGACAATATTTTACCTTTTTGATTTCTTTAAACTGAATTAAAGAAAGATTTTCTCAATAATTTTCTTAAAAAAAAGAAATGTTTTACAAAGACATATAAACCCTATCTTAGAACCTTACTAACAAAATTCTAAAATAGGGCTGCTAATAGATTATTTTAAAATGTTGATTTATCATGTTCATTTCTAAGTAATTTCACACAAAATAAAGATCATAGACATTTACATATTTCATTCAAAAATCACTAAATCATTTTATAATAAAACACCGTTGTATGTATTTCTCCATTTGCCGATCTAGCATAGTGGGGAATTTTCCCGGCTTCTACAAACCCTAATGATATATAGAGTTGATTCGAAGGATCTCCTTCTCTAGTATCTAATATTAAAAGCGATTTATTTTCTTGTATCGCTCTTTTTTCTACTTTTTGCATAAGTGCACGTCCAATTCCATTACGTCTGAATTTCGGATGAGTCATTAGTTTTCCAATTTCAACTCGATGCCTTCCGTTTTGCTTCGTACTTAAATGCAATTGTACACTGCCCGCTATTTCATTATTTATCTTTGCTATGAATAGTATAACTTCAGAACTTAACACGGATTTCCAGTACTTTATCGCTTCTTCTTGTGTCATTGGTGGTAAAAAACCTATCGATGCCCCGTCATCTACTACTACTCTCAAAAGTTCCGCAAGCATTTCAATATCTTTATCTATTATTTTCACTTCTTCTATTTCCAGTTGAGAAACCAATTGTCACACCTCCATTTCACAAACCAAGAATACCTTTAGCTACCCATCCAACTACACCATCTCTTTTTATCAAATCATATCCTGTGCAGCTGTCATCAATTATAGAGACAGTATCCCCTTTATTTACACCTATTTGCGCACAAGAAACATCAGTTTTTGCATAAAGACTTTCCGCTTCATTTTGATGAATATATTCGTTTTTAACGATAAATAATTGTTTTGTTTCAAGCTGCCTACATAATATAAAATGCTTACCTTTTTCTGTCTAAAACCCCTAAATTGTTTATATTTTACAAAAAATTCGACAAAGTCTTTCATTATACCTCTTTTTTATGACTATTCAACTCTTTAATAGGAGAAAAAAATACAAGTCATACTAATAAATTTTCTTTATTCCTTATCAAGCATTCACTTCCCTATAGTCTATATATATTCCTTATATGAAAGTGAATTAATAATCCAAGTTTTAATATCCCCATACACTAACATCTCGTGCTTAGCCTGTAATAAAAACAGATTCGTATGTTCAGCATCAGAAAAAATACAAAATTCACGATCTTTCAATGTTTTCATATTTATTTTGTTGTTATGGATTGAAAAGTCAATGAACTTTAAAAGAGATACTACTTTTTCTCCTGTAAAAACATTTTTGTTAATTTCCTCTTCGGAAAATCCAGCTACCTCAAAGGTCAAATCAATATAATGATTTAATTTTGTTAAACAAGAATTTATCGCATAATATCTAATTTCTCTCTCACTGTTCTTTTGATTTTTTTTGATAAGCGGATTAATATGTAAAGAATTCTTTAAAACAGACTTAGTTTCTGCTATATATGATTTCAATCTACTTAATTTTTTCCCCTCTAATGTTTTCATTTTTATTTGTTGGTAGTCCATTATGTTTCACTCCTAGTTTGTCGATTTAACATTGTTTTATATATATTAATTGATATTATAAAAAGAATACAGAAAAATAATTTGGAAATGGATTATTAGTTAGTATATTTTATATCGATTTTCATTTCTCAACATATGAATCGCTTCCATGAAAAAGAATACCCAATTAAATTATCTCAATTAAGTAGCAACAGCTATTACTTCAAAACCCATATTATAAATAACGAAAACTGTGTTAATATTATAAATATTCTATATTAAAGGAGCATGCAAATGAATATTTCATTAGTAAAACCTACACTGAAGCTACAAGATGAATATTTAAATTTCTATCAAGAATGGAAAAATAGCGGGGAAAATATGGTGCCGTGGGTCATTAGTAAAGACCCAACAGATTTTCATAGTATGATTCAGTTCCTAATAGACTCAGAGAAAGGTGAAAACCTTCCGAAAGACAAAAAGGGTACGCTACGATTCTATTAGGTTTAGCATTAGAAAAAACGAAAGAACTAGGCATTCAAAAGGTGCTTGTCGTCTGTGACGAAAGTAATATCGGTTCTGAAAAGACCATTATCAAAAATGGCGGTATACCTGATTCAAATTATATCGAAGAAGATGTAAATGTCGTAAAAAGATATTGGATTGATCTATAACGTATGAAGTAACGATACATTTAAATGTCAATACAAAAAGGTACTTACATAAAAAGCACCTTTTTGTATACATCTATTTACTTCAATTCACCTTTTCTAGAAGTTACCTAAAAAGAGTTCATACCTACACCTATACAGCACGTACCTCTGCAACTAATTTCTGACCATCTACATACATTACAAGCTTTACTGGGTTATTGCTTGCATTCTCAAATACTAAATCTAAATACGGATATGCAATCGTTGCATCTCTGCCTTTAGGCACATAACCTACTTCTTTGGAATGTGTTGATCTCTCTACCATTTTTAATCCTGCTTGATCTGCAGCGTTAAACAATGTAGAAGAAGTTTGGCATACACCTCCGCCATATCCATCCACTAGTTTACCATCTACAATCTCTTTCCCTAACTGATAACCTTTATCAGGTGTAGTATCTCCGACTAAAGAATTAAAGGAAAATCTATCTCCCTTGCCTAATACAACCCCATTTACAGTACTTGCAGACAAACGAATATTTTCAATTCTACCACCTGTAGAACCACCCAAATTCGTTTCATATCTTCCTATTACTGTTCCGTTGCCACTTCCATTCTCTGATGTTGCTGCAGGTTTTTTCTCTACAATCGGCAACTGATAAGTAGACTCCCACATTCCAACATTCATCAATTTATCTACTAACTCTTTTTCCATTAATTCGTAAGAAGGCTTTCCTTCTACCCATGTACCATCACTTTTCATACGAGAAGGAACCATCTTTGTATCTACACTCTTTGCAACTTCGCTAACTACCTTAGACACTTCTTTTTTAAATGTTTTTTCATCTTCGAAATAACCTAAACTAGCTAAATCTATCTTTTTTACTTCTTTTCCAGTTCTACCATCTACTAAACTAATACTTTTATTAACCTCCGCTTTTGCTTCTACAGTATGATCACCAATACCACTTACTAATGTGACCTCACTAGCTTTTGCATTACACCCGCTGACTACGCCTAAACATAATGTCCCTAACACTAAAATACGAACCCTACGTAACAAATTACTCTCTCCTTCTATTTTCTATCTTTTTTCTAGTTTCAACAATTCTATGTATGTATAATTACATTACTTTTTAAAATAAATTTTATGTATTACTGTCGTATTTGTACCATATCTTAAGTTACTCTTTTCTTTCATAAAAGTCTACACATATTTCCTTAAAACATTCTTAACTGCGTTAAAAATCCAACCGCCTCACACACCCAGTATATACCAAAAAATACACTGTGACAATTTTTATACATTCGATATTTTATTATACCAATATTGCTTAAAAATGTAGTAAAAAATGATCATTTTTAAGATAAAGGCAACGTATTATTCAGAAGTGTCCATCATACGTACGAATAAATACATCACTGTTATTAAATTGACGAATGTTTTCTCCATCTCTATACTGAAAAGAGTTAACGAAATGAAACAAGGTGATAATCATGGATTTTGAAATAAATTTTCTTTCCTTTTACGTCGTACAAGTAGACGGACAAGGCGAACAAGCTGATAAACATTATAAGCATTTTCAAACATTAGATGCAGAAGAATATGAAGACAGTCCATTAAAAGACTTTCTAGATGGAGAATTGTTAAAAATTTCGAAACGAAAAGTAGACCGTCATCCCAAAAGTGAACAAGTTCCAACAAAAATTGGCCGCTTCATTGTTGAAGTTGGTCATGAATTAGATTCAAACCCGAACTACAACCTATTTAACCGTATTCGCTTTGCAGACACGAAAGAAACCTTTAAGGATACAAACGAACCGCTCGTCTATACATATATTGATACAAGCGCTGTACGTGGCGGTGTATTTCTCGTTGTTCAGGCAAAGCTTCGCAAATACTTTGACGATCCGTTCGTCTTTGTAATGAAATGTGACTTCGAACCAAAAGTTGCTTCTATTTCTGATGAAGCAACACTCATTCGAAATGTTGAAATGGCCATTACAACGAAAAATATGAAGTCGATTCAATACCCATACATGCCAGAAGAAGGCCTAGTAGAAGTAGGCGAACTAAAAATCCACCAAGCATCACACGCCCGCTACTTCGAAGACTTCTTAAAATTCGTTGAGTACGAGCGTTCCATGCCAGAAATTATGAAAACACAAGTTATGGATATGGTATACGACCAAATTGAAGACGTCTTTGAAGAAGGTACAGAAGAACGGGAACAATTCGATCAGGCGATGGAAGTGTGGGCTGCGAGTCCTAAACGCGAAATTATGGAACACTTTTCAACAGAAGAAGTAATGGAAGCTACCGCACAAATTGTGGAGCATACCCCAGAGATAGAATTAAAGCTAAAGGCAGACCATATTTCTGTGAAAGCATTGCTTGCGGATTTTGGAGACCAAGTTCATATTGCAAAAGTGAATGATAAATATGTATTGATGATTGAGGCGGACACGCTTACGTTTGAAAAAGGCTTCTCCCCTATTGAATTTTTGAAGCCCGATAAGCTGCAGGATGTAATTGAGCGAATTGAGAAAAAGCAACAATACGGGTATGGTATAGGAGGAGGCGAATAAGATTTTAAAACTATTTTGAACGTTTTAGTGCCCACTATATACTTTTTATCTTTTAAAAGGTTTCCTTATATGAATTAAAAACAAGTGCGTGTAATCAACACGCACTTGTTTTTCCCTTTTCTTTTAACCTTTACATGTAATAGGAATATGCTCTGGTCGTTTCTATATGCGGCCAGATGCGCTTGTTCCCCTCTAAAAACCATAAAGACATTATGTCGTTTTTCAACTCAAATATTTGAATGCATTCTATATATTGTTCATAAAAGAGTAATATATACTTTCAATCTTTGAAACCATTACATCTTGAGTTAAATGTTGCCTTGAATAAGCCTGAGCCTCTCTTCCTAATTGTTCCCGAAGGCTCTTATCCGTTAAAAGCAATTGAATAGCATCCGCAAGTTGTTGCACATTTCCGGGTTCACAAATGATCCCTGTTTTTCCGTTTTGAATCATTTCCGGTATGCCACCGCAATTTGTTGTAATAATAGCTTGACGAGAAAACATCGCTTCAATAACTGAAATTGGAAAGTTATCGTTAATAGTAGGTAATACATAGATTGTAGAAACAGAAAGAATTTCTGGTATATCTGTTCTTCTACCCCAAAATTTAACATTGTCTAGGCCGAGTTCTTTCACTTGATTTTCTAGCCTTTCTCGCATGACACCATCCCCAACAATCCATACCTCTATATTCGTTAAATCTTGTTGAATTCGTGAGAGTGCTTTTAGAAGAATCTCATGACCTTTTCTAGGTGAGAGGCGAGAAACACAGGAAATGACAAGTTTGTTATTATACTTCGTTTTAGATTTTGAATCTTGCTGAAAATCTATACCTGTATGAACAGTAATCAACTGTTCTGTCTTTGCTCCGTATTCTTTTAAAGGAATATGAAAGGAATTGCTGATTGTTATGATTTGATCAGCCGCTCTTATTCCCTGTTTTTCAATTTCACTGAAATACGCTTCTTCAATTGATCCTTCTTCTATTTTATCAAATTTTAATCGGCTCTTTGTGAAATGCCCATGCGGTGTAAAAAAAAGTGGTTTCTTATATTCTAGGTTTAGTTGTCCTAATAAAAAGGCCGCGAATAAATCTTGTGCATGAAAGACATCATATTGCTCTAAGCTTTTTTCTCTTAAGAAAGACTTAAAAACATTTAAAAAACTTGTGTTTTTTATAATTTTTTCATTCACTATCCCATATCGTTGTAACATAAAATCCCTTGCATGTTCTGCAGCCTTCGGAATGTCTTTCTCTAAATGAACTGTTGTCATTTGAGTAGGAGAGATGACTTCTACGTCATGACCATACTTTTCAAAGCCTGTTTTTAAAGAAGTAATATAGTTTGATAATCCACCTGTATTAGGATATTTCAAAAATGTTACATAAAGAATTTTTAATTTTTTTATTTTACTTAATGAGTTATCTTTTTTAATTCCAAACGTCCGAAACGGTTCGTTTATATTATCCTTTTTATTATCTATTTGATAGTATTCATCCATGATTTTTAGTAGGCTCGTATGGAAAGGATCATTCCATTCATTTCGTCTTTCCTTTTCTGTATTCAGAAGCATCTCCTCCTAACTCAGCTGATTATGAAAATTGTATATATGCTATAAACCTAATTCACTTCCCCAGGTAGATATTTTTTCAAGATGATATGGTAATAATTCACCGCCGCGGTTATCAAATATTCTTCGCAGCTGAGTATGCAGTCCCTTTTCTAATGTTCTTTGCAAATACGCCATTTTATAAAGGTCCATTGGATTTGTTTTAAAGTTTATGCCATTCTTTTGCATTTCTTTTGCATAGACTTCCACACAATGTGTACGAATTTCTTCTGCACTGCTTTGCCAATCTTTTCTAAAGCCTAATAAAATTTCAACTAGAACAACCATATCAAACCAGACAGGTGCATATTTAGTTGACTCCCAATCGATAAACTGAATATGCCACGGTGCATGTAGTGTTACATTATTACTGCAAATATTTTGCAAATGAAGATCGCCATGCGTTATTGACGAACCATTTTCAAATAGTTCCGGAAAAAAATCCGGCCCTTTGTTACATAGTTTTACTAGCGATTTATAATGAGGCTTAATAATTCCCCTTAACCGATCGTCTTTCATTCCATCATCGAGAAAATCAATCGTCTTTTCAATTTGTTTCGTTCGATCATTCCTCATGCGGCTCGATTCATAAATAGGAAGCCAAGATTTCCAAACATATTTATGTTTTTTATAATTGTCTTCAAATGTGTGCGCATGAAGTTTAGCAACAGTGGGAATAATGTAGTCAAAATGCTTCGGTAAAAAGGTAATCTGACCACGTATTTGACGTACAAACTCCATAAATATCCAAGTCTCATTGCCATTTTGTTCAATATGATATATTTCAGGAAGAAATTCTTTCAATATAGGATAAGCTGTATTATACATATTAATCTCTATTTCGTTTTTGTAATCTGCTGAATTATATATTTTTAAAATGATTGGATAGAAATCAGCTTTTGCTTGAATAAACAATTTATAAATGCTACTTCTTCTTGTTGATTTTAAACACTCTATTTTATTAGAATCTATTACAACTCTCTTATTCATTGAATAAGAGAGTTTTTCTGCAATTCTTAACTTTTGAAGGTAACCGGACAATACTTCTGCTTCGTACAATATTTTCATTCCTTTCGCTTTCGTTTCCAGGCATTTACCAAGTGAGACCATGTGCTTCTAATGAATGGCATTGGGTCATCCCACGCAAACAAAGCAAACTCTTTTTTACCTCTCAATCCTTTATAAAAGTCTCTCCATTTCATTTCAGCTCTTTTTTTCTTATGACGAAATGTTAAATAATATCGAACAAGATAAATCCATTTAATACCGTCTATTTGTTTGAGTCTCGGCGTTGGATTTTGCTTTGTCAAATATAAATAATACATGTAAACAAAATCGATACCAGCTGGCCCTGTGAGACTATGAGTTAACCAAAAGCGCGGGTTTATTTCAATAAACTTATAAACACCATCCCGAGGATCCTTTTTAAACTCTGCCATAGCAATACCTTTAAGACCAATGTTTTTAAAAAAAGGCAAGCATATATCTACTAATTCTGGAACTTGTTTACTAACAATGTGCGCGCCTGTTCCAAATTCAGCTGGGAATTGATGATTTTTTTGTAAGGAAAATAACGCAAGCAACTCCATGTTGTCGTCATAAAATGTTGCAACCTTATAAAAGCATTGATTGTCACCAGGAATAATTTCTTGAATTATGAGCTTTCCATGCTGTCGATATGATTGATACTCATTTCTAAGTTGATCTGCATTCTGAATGAGAATAGCCTTTTGGTTTATCTTTTTTCGAAACTCATGACCCAAAACCGGCTTTAATATACATGGAAAATCAACGTTCAATATCGCTTCTTCCATTTGTTCTTGTTTCGTAATTACATACGTTTTAGGACACGGAATATTATGTTTGACTGCTAGTTCATACGCTTTTTGTTTATTTAGTGTTTCTTCAATCAACGAATGTTCAGGGAACAAAAATAAAAAGTAGTTAGACAGCTCCATTCGATATTTTGAAATGAATACCACATAATCATCTGCACCTGTATACAAAACCGGTTTCACTTTAAATTCTTTAGCCAAGTTGATTAGAAAAGTTAGTAATTCTTTTTCTTCATACAAAGGGCTTGGGCATATTCCACATGAAGCAAGGCGCGATTTTCCTATTTTATAAGGTTTCTCTACATCAAATGCATAAACGCTAATTCCTTTTCTCGCCAAACTTCTAATAATCCCAATTCCATTTGCACTTAAATCCAGTACAACCGCTGCATGCTCATGATTCATTGAACTCTTCCTTACTTAAATCCTTTTTGTAGATGTTTTCAATGTTTGCTACCATAGTCTCCCTAGTTAAATACTTCTTAGCGAAATTTCTTGCGTTTTTACCCAACTGCTCTCGATCTTGTTGATTTGCAATAACAAACTGCAATGCGCGCGACAGTTTATTTGTATCTCCTGCATCGACAAGAATGCCTGTCTTAGAATCTTTAATTAGTTCAGGTATACCTCCCGATGGCGTCGAAATGACACAAACTCCGCTATGCATTGCCTCAATTATCGAAATTGGAAGGCTATCATTTAAAGTTGGAAGTACAAAAATATCAGTTTTACTTAAAATATCTGGCACATCGTCTCTTTGCCCTAAAAATTCCACCATGGAAAGATTCAAAGAATGAACTTGTTCTTCTAATTTCTCTCTCATCTCACCATCTCCGACAATAAGCAATTTAATTTTATCTTTATATTTGCTTTCCATCTGTGAAATAGCGTCAAGTAATACATTATGACCTTTTCTTGGTCCTAATCTAGCCACACATGTAATAACAATTTTCTTACGGGTTAAAGATGTATTTTTTGTTTGATACTTATCAGGATAATCAATACCTGTCAGTACGGTTGTCATTTTCTCTTGATTTGCCCCTAACTTCATTAACGGGCGACGAAATGAATCACTGAGAATAATAAGGTGATCGGCAAATTCAATTGCTTTTCTTTCTAATGCCATATGGTAGAATTCTTCTACTGAATCCTTTTTAAACATACCGAACTTTACCCGATTGAAAGTAAACATTCCATGGGGAGTAAATATCATTTTTTTTCCATAATATTCATTGATTCTTCCTAATATATTAGCTGTAAACAAATCTTGCGCATGGAAGACGTCATATTTTTTAAATTTGATATTTTCACGAATCGTTCTTTCATATATATACATATTTCTTTGATTTTTGATAATTGTGCTATTATAACTTCCATATCGTTCTTTTAAAAAATTTTTTAACTCAGGAACAATCCCTTCGCGCAACCTCTCCACTTGACTGCTAGAAAAGTGATTAGGAGAGATAATGTCAACGTGATGTCCTTGTCTTCTTAATCCCTCACTAAGTGCTGTAATATAATTAGATAGTCCGCCAGTATGAGGATAGTCCCAAAATGTAGCGATTAATATTGAAAGTTTCTTCTTTTTAGACCCCTTTGACTCTATATAACGTTCTTCTGCTGTACTTTTCTTTTTTTGTAATGAGTATGACTTAACTCCATAATATTTATCCAATGTTTGGATTATATAAGGATAAGGGAACTCAAATCTCTTTTTCACTTCCAAACCCTCCTTATTACTTCAAACGCTTCGGCATATGGTACGCCAATCGTCATTCCTCTAACCCTTCCTAAATACTCAACTCCTTTGTATGAACGCGGATGAGGAAAATCTCTCATTTCTACATCATAATGTTTAAGCGCCGTAATCTTTGAATCTATTTGATCTGTAATATTGACAAAATAATTAGGCTTAAAAGATTTATCATTCGTGTGTATATTCCACTCACTCGAAGAAACGGTTTCAAATGTAATCAATTCTATCGGTTGTTGGTTTGGTAGAGGGCGAGTCGCAGTCAAAACCGCTTGAAAAGTAACATAGTGATCCATATTCAAATCTCCATAATGATGGGTGAAGATTTTGCTTGGTTTATAAATTTGTATTAATTGTTCAATTTCTTTCGTTAATTGATGTAATGGAATTAATTCTAACTCTAAATTAGCATGTTCGAGGAATATCACTTCTTCAATACCAATCTCCTTATTTGCACAGCGGCCTAGTTGCTGTATGTGATGCGCTTCCTCTTTTCTTCCTAAAGCAGTAATAATTGAAATTACTTGATGTCCTTCTTCTACTAATCTTTTTAAAGTACCGCCAGATCCTAATAACTCATCGTCGGGATGTGCGCCAATGACTAAAATACACTCTTTCATTAGTATTTTCACTCCTTGTACTACTTAATTTATGATTAATACTGCAAAAAGAAACTGTCATTAGCGGAAAACTTGTTTTTATTTATTACTAATAACCACTACTTCAGCCATACATTTACATGGGCATTTCTCTCTATGTGATAAAAAAACTTTTCATCATTGATGAAAATCTTTTGCTAATTAGGCACATACCAATAGTTATCTTCCACTTTCCCTCTTTAATTTTTAACGATTTTCAGAGGGGAGCCTTATCACTCATACATTGTAAAAAGAAGTAATCAAAAAAATATAGCGGTAGTTTGACTACGAAAAAACATGAAATATAAGGCACTTCATTTTTTATTGACGCTTCATCCAAGTATTGTATACTGAAGGCTGTATATTTTTCACTTCTTTTAAAAAATCGTTTGCCAACCCAAATTTTTCAAACCCTTTTAATAACTTAATAGGAGCCTTTCTATCTAAAGTAAAAGCTCTTTTATGATCAATTACTTTTAACTGACCTTTTTCATTTATTAAAACATGTCTCACTTCCGTGTCCCATCTTGTAAAGCCTACCTTTTTCAATTCACTTAACATTATTAATATTTTTTCAGTTAAATCTCCTGTAATTTTTTTTTCTCTTTTCAAGTGACGAGCAAGTGAAATCCCACTTATATACTCCATAACGATATAATTTTCCCCATATTCATAAAGTCGTGGAATAACAGGTGAAGATTGTCCAATTTTAAGAGCCTTCAATTCTTTCTTTTGAGTTTCTTCCAGAAAATATATTTTCACACATTTATTATCGGTTAATTGATATACTTCCCCATCTTTCCCGCTCCCAATGAGATTATATTTTTCTATATCTCTTCTACTTACTCTTCTTTTATTAAAATATGCTTTCATTTTATTTCTCCTTAACTGTAATTTGGAAATCACTTCATCTCATATTCTATGATTCATCACTCGCATATGTACCCTAGATTAATATATATTTTTATAAATTGATTCCATTTGAAAAAGATTAGCGGTTGAAGAATAGTGGAGTTTCTTTGTTTTTTCAAGAGGCGTCCTACTAGCTGTTTTTTATTTCATTCTTATCATTTTTTCTAGTTTGGAATATTCATAGAAAGGTTACTTCATTTTTCTCTACATCTTGAGGAACGAATAGCTGGATAAACGAGGATTCCTTATTATTTCTAGTATGGATGAGCATATAAAAATGGAGGTTTACTCTTGGTAATTGATGATAATAACAGGAGTTGTCATGCTATCTTTGCTAATTTATATTTCTATCGTTTTGTATCGGTTTGAAAAATCTGTATGATGAGGATAAATGGGGATTAATCTCCTTCTTTGACCTTAAATGAGGAAATTAAAAAAATGTGCAAGCCAATTAGCACCACAGGAAGTTTAGAGAAGTTACTTTTTATTTTCTTTGGATGGAGCACTTTTCCTGTATGAAGCCATTATAAACAGCTCACTAATCTTAAGTGAAACTGCAATCAGTGGATTCTTTTCCCCTTCACTGATTGCACATAACCTATCTTTTTCAGTAGTATAAAACATCCGTTTTTTCTTATAGCATCTAATTTGTTTTATTCTCTTGATTATTCATTGTAGCCAATATTTGAAGTTGCTGCTTCGCTTTCTTTAAAGCAGTATGAAAATAATTTTGTAGTAGTAGTAAAGTCGTATGATCAAAATAATACTGTTCTGATACATTCTCCCATGTCTTGCTATTTATGAACGTATCCCACGTCATTTGGGAATGTCCTCTTTTTTTTACCTCTTTAAATACCCATCTCTTCATTTTCTTTTTACCCTTCTCAGTCAAAGAGCCATTTTTCACAAGAATAAGTTCCACATCTCTCTTGTAACGTTTACGAATGTCTTTTTGCTTAGCTGCTGTGAGAAAAATATTTGCTGTGTTCTTGGCATCGTCGAAGGCGCGATGTTGTTTTCCTTCCCATTCTAAATTCAATTGTGCTACTGCAAGTTTCAAACTGGGTGGATTTAAAAATAGTTCTTTATATGCATGAAATACAAATCTCTGCAAATCAAATCTTCTTTCTCTCTCAAGATTCGGACATTTCACATTATGTCGTGTACAATCTTCCGTTAGAAATCCATAATCCTCTTTTCCCCACGTTACAAACATATAATCTTCTCCAAGAAACGTACGAAATCTCTCAATTACTTTCGGAAATTTTTCTGCACCTTTTACATCTTGTTTTGTAATTCCTGTTAATTTTGTTGTATGACGAGATAGGGATGCCGATGGTTTCACTAATGATGAAAAAACTTCGATGGTGCTCATTGTACTTGCTTCAATCTTGATGGCTCCGATATCAACTATTTCCGTTGGAGCATCTGATTGATAAGGTCTAAAATTCCGCTCAATATCAAATACAATATAATATTTTGGTTCATACATACAACATACCTCTTCCTTATCGCTTCTTAACAGTATATCCCTTATTTCTACAATGTATTAAGAATCACTCATATTTAGGGTACTAAAAAAAGAGAAGGGATTTCCCTTCTCTTTCGCTTCAATTATTTTTTTACTACGTTAGTAGCTTGTGGTCCACGGTTACCTTGTTCAACTTCGAAAGTAACTTCTTGACCTTCTTCTAAAGTTTTGAAGCCGTCGCCTTGGATAGCTGAGAAGTGAACGAATACGTCTTCTCCACCTTCAACTTCGATGAAACCAAAACCTTTGTCAGCGTTAAACCATTTTACTTTACCGTTTTGCATGAAAAAATCCTCCTAAAATATGTACTTTAATGTACATGTCCATTTTCAACCATTTTACAAATAATCATCAGCTATAAAAAAACTGTAACCCAGAGAAGATTTAACATTGCTATCCCCTCTGAAGTTACAGCTTATTTAAATCTCTATGGTATTAAAAGTAAAATGGTTTAACCTCACTATACACCTTTATTAACATAAATGCAAATTTTTATTTTTTAATTTATGCATTAGATGCCTAAACACTCGTTACTTCATATAAGAATTGACAAGAACGAATCATAAACCCTGTTTTTTCTCTCTACTTTATCTATGTCTTTCTATATGAGATTCACTTATTTTTCCGCCATTATTAATCTGACAGTTTTTATTTTGATTTAACGATATACTTTCACATTTCCCTCTTGCCAAATTGTTTATATCATCATATTGTAAAGGAATCTACGCTATTTAAATAAGAAGTGATTGCACCACAAAAAACTAAAAGCTGAATTATTTAAGAGGAGTTTTCAGAATGAAAAAACATCTAAAAAAAGCAATAAAAATATCCTCCATTTTATTACTTGTTTTCATTGTAATTGGTGCTGGTGTTTTATTTGGTACGCCGTATGGACATAAATTACGTGTAATTGCTGCGGAAAGTATCTTAACTTCACAACATCGTGATTTGGCAAAATTCACATTTTTATCTCAACAAGAATTAAACGATATTTCAAATTCAATTAATAATCCAAAATGGAAAAACAGCCAATCCGATGGGCTTCAAAAACTTACAAAACAACAATTAGAAGCGAAAAAGCATATGCCGCTTCACGTTAAAATCGAAACCATTCAAAAAAAATATGAGGATCATTATTTTGAAGGCAAAATTATGACAATTAGTAATCCTCTTAATGTAAAACTTGTAACACAGCAAGGTACACAAGGTAACGATGTCGGTGAGAAAATTTATGTAATGGCTAAGCGGAATCACGCGCTTGCTGCGATAAATGCAAGTGGATTTTCAGATGAAACAGGCCACGGTGGCGGTAAAGTTGGTCTAGGTATTGTAATTGAAAACGGGCAAATTATTCATACGCCTCAAAATGAGAATACACCAGCTATTATTACTGGTTTAACAAAATATGGACAAATGATAACAGGCGACTACTCTGCGCAGCAATTGTTAAATAAAAACATTGTTTCTGCAGCCGGTTTTATGCCCCAACTTATCGTAAATGGCGAAAAAATGCTTACAAATGATGGTGGCTGGGGATATGGCCCGCGAAGCATTATGGCTCAAAAGAAAGATGGTTCAATTATGTTTCTTATCGTAGATGGTAGACAACCGCACAGCATCGGAGCTTCTTTAAAAGATTGTCAGGATCTTTTATATGACAAAGGCGCTGAAAACGCGATGGCTATGGATGGCGGTTCTTCTGCAACTATGTATGCCTTAGGAGATATATTAAATATCCCTTCTACTCTTTCTCATAAATCTCGTTACCTTCCAAACTGTTGGGTTGTAACTACCAATAACAATCAAAAAGTAGATGTTACAATTGACGGTCATCCGGCAGAAGCTTCAAAGATTGCGGAATTTACAGGAACATCTGCTGTTGCTTCTCACGAAATAAAGAGCAGTTAAGTATCCTACAGATACTTAACTGCTCTTTTCCGTTTCATTCATGCTGCTATTATTTATTTTTTGAAGATACCAAATGGCTTACCAACCGGTAATACAACTTTTCCGAAATGTATGTTTAATACTGCAGCTGCAGATCCGTAAAATGAAAGCAGTGAAATAAGTAATTCAGAAATTGCTGCTAATTTATGCATTGCATGCGGCATAACACCTAAAGTACTAAATGAAAGGCCTATAAATAAGAAATCAATAAGTACAAAAATCGTAAATAATACTTTATGTGTTTCCATTGCGCCAATTGTCATAAATAAGCTAAAAATTAAATAACCAACAAATGCTACTCCAAGTTGTTTTGGATCCACACTTGCTGCTAGTTTTTCACCAAATACGCCAAGTTGAATTAACCATGACGTACCAACGCCAAACCAAAATAATGCAAATCCACCAAACGCTGTTGTACCGAATGTATTATTGTGCTTTGCATCGTTAATGCACGCAAATAATTGGGCAAAACCCCCTAAAAAGATTGCCCATGGCAATACAAATGAAACACCACTTGTTAAGCCAAGTTTTTGTGAGGACGCAACAAGTGTAACCATTGCAAGTCCAAATAATCCTAGTGCAGACGGATCTGCTGTTGTCATTTTCACATGATGTGTAGTTTGCTTTTCCATAAAACCCTCCTGATTTAAACACATACTTGAATACAATACTGAAATTAGAGGGTACTGTCAATCTTTTTTATTTTATTTCTATATATTACATATTTCCATATAATTAATATATATATTTTCCTACTTCCAACGGTTTAATATTTATTTGTAATATCTCCTTTATTGAAACCCATATCGGAATATATTTGCCTCGGTCACCGTCATTTTGAATATATTCCTCACCTTTTCCATTACCAAATATACCACCTACAATAATCGCTTCATAAAAATATTGCGTTCCATTGTAGTTCACCTTCTTTGCAAGCTGCTTGATTTGTATATGTACCCCAAGTTCTTCATATACTTCTCTAATTGTTGCTTCTTCTGAAGTTTCTCCTTCCTCAATTCCACCACCTGGAAACACGTAGTAAACATCTTTATCCCGAATACGCTTTATTAGAGCTAATTTACCTTCTTGTATAATAATTGCTGCACCTCGATCTCGCATTCTTAAAACACCCCCGAATAATATTTTTTTATCTATTTCTGCCTATTTCTGCCTCTTTCAGCAACTACATTCATTGTTGAAGTGTAACTTCTCTCAGCCGAAAACTTTCTTTATCACTTCTCTCAAGATTGAGCTATGTAAGGTTATCCTTAAATAACAGGAAAAAACTAGACAACATCGTCTAGTTTTATGATAAAGAAGATCGTAAAAATCCAAAACGCATAGCATGCTCTATTTCATCTGTCATCGCTCGAAAAAAAACATCTCGAACTGCTAAGTTTTGCGTTAGCAAATAGGCATTCCGATAGTCTTCATACGCTTCTAGTTCATCTTCATACGCACGTTCTAATCCCTCTTTATAAGAGGAATATTGCGTTTGTACCACCTGATACGTTGGCTGTTGCCCCGTTAGTGTTGTAAACAATTGTATAAACTGCTGTAAATGTACTTTTTCATCTTCTAATGCATGTGAAATATCTTTTTTATGTTTCGCATTAGGCGCTTCGTTTACAAGCCGACTATAAAAATCAATTGCCGTAGCTTCCCCTTGAATCGCTTCTAAAATTGCTTGCGATACTTGTTTATAAGTTCCTTCACTTACTCGATAAAATTGATTATACGAGTTAGGATTTACATAGTACATACCTACTCCCCCTCAAAACAATGCATTACTTTATTGTATGTAGAGGTAATTATTTCGTTCAGTTTCGTTTCGCTTATAAAAAAAGAATGCTTTATACTAATACATATATAAGGAAAGGAGATAACAATATATGCGTTATGTAATAATAACAGGAACTTCTCGCGGTTTAGGTGAAGCAATTGCTACGCAATTATTAGAACAAGGGACAAAACTCATTTCGCTATCACGTAACCAAAACGAACAACTCATTGAAAAAGCAAAACACCTAAATATTCCCTTTGATTTCTATTCGGTTAATTTACAAGAGGTTCATCAAATTGAGTCACTCATGGAAAAGATTTTTTCAAATATTGATGTATCTACCATTTCTTCTATTCACCTAATTAATAATGCCGGTATGTTAGCGCCAATGAAACCACTTGAGCGGTCAGAAAGTGCGCAATTAATTGCAAATGTACATGTGAATTTAGTAGCACCTATGTTGCTTTCTTCAGCATTTATAAAGCACACGAAAGACTGGAACATAGATAAACGTATTATTAACATCTCTTCTGGCGCTGGACAAAATCCGTACTTCGGTTGGGGCGCATATTGCACAACGAAAGCTGGCATAAATATGCTTACAAAATGTATTGCGCTTGAAGAAACTGACAAAGAATACCCAGTAAAAGTCATTTCTTTTGCGCCAGATGTAGTAGATACAGAGATGCAGACAGAAATTAGACAAACACAAAAAGAAGATTTTAATCAGGTAGAACGTTTCTTGGCTTTGAAAGAAAATGATCAGTTGCTATCACCAACTTATGTAGCAAAAGCCGTTATTCACTTATTAGAAACAAATCACTTTGATCAAGGTGGCATTATACGTATTGATGAACAATAAAAAACTCGTTAATAAATAGCGAGTTTTTTCTAATGTTTAGATTCTAAAAATAATAGAACTGACTCCATCACTAATTCATAACCAATTTCTTTATATATTTTATTAGATGTAGGATTTGCTAAATCAGTATATAATGAAGTCATTTCATATCCATTTTCCAACATACGTTGACTTAGTGCTGATACACAATTGAAAGCATAACCTTTTTTACGTTCTGCCTCCGGAGTATATACAAAATTAATTGTGATATTACGTTTCGTTGGTCTTGTGACTGTAGCCATTGAAACTAACCGACCTTCCACTTCCCATCCAAACAGACGCTGACTTTCAATTAATTCAGCTGCAGTATGCACTGCTTCTTCCTTTGTGAGCGCTAAATTTACGTCTTCACAAAATTGGTATACCCAATTTTCAATTAAATCTTTTTCTTTTAATTCAACTCGGCGGAAAATCCCATTGTTTTCAGCCTTCTTCTTAACATACCTTAACCCGTATACACCTTGATTCATTTTGACCTGGATCGACTTATTTTGAAAACCTACAAGCTGTTCTGCTAAATGCTCTACCACTTGTTTTTCTCCAATTAATCCAGGTACATCAGGATATGCAATCGATAGTTGCTTTGCAAGCTCTCTAATATCATTTTTTTCTAAAAGCGCAGGTTTCGCTACAATTACTTGACGCTGATGTGTTTGAAGCATGACAAATACAAGCTCCTCCCCTTTTATAGCTGTTGCCATGAATAATGGGAGCTGCGAGGATCGTAACACACCTAGTAGTGAACTACCCACCACTTA
>NZ_NVOY01000022.1 GCF_002551005.1 Bacillus pseudomycoides | reverse complement strand
TTAACTTGATGGCTATGCTAGGGATTCCTAGTCTTTTTATTTTGCAGAAACTTCACCTTCAGTTTGTGTTTGCGGAATGAAATAACCGATAATGCCGCCGATAATTGCTGGAACGATCCAGCCAATTCCTAGTTTATAAAATGGAATTGCACTTGCAAGAGATGCAATGGCAGATGGCATCATGTCGATGTTATCAAGAGCATGAATGCAGCTTATAATAAAGGCCGCAATCATTGCGCCGACATATACACTCGGTTTTCTTTTTGTGTATTTATCAATAAACGATACGAAAATTAAGATAATTGTAATTGGATAAAGGATAATTAATACTGGTAGTGTTAGTTTAATTAATAAGCTTAATCCTAAGTTCGAAACGACAAAGCTAAATATACAAACCCACAATACAAGTTTTTTGTAGGATACATTTGTTAATACGTTTGAAAAGTAGTTTGCAAATGCACTAACAACACCAATTGCTGTCGTTAAACAAGCGAAAATAATGGCTAGGCTTAATAAGATGTTGCCGCTTGTCCCGAATAACTGGTACATAACCGTTGCTAATAGCTGGCCGCCGTTTTCAAATTGTCCAAGGTGTCCATTTGATGCGCCGATATAGCCTAATGCGAAATAAATAACTGTTAAAAATAACGCCGCAATGCTTCCGCACATAATTGTATATTTCGTAATTGCTTTTTTATCAGTTACTCCATTTTGACGAATCGCATTTACAACAATGCTAGATAATACAAGTGCTCCAATTGCATCTAATGTTAAAAAGCCTTCTAAAAACCCTTTGAAAAATGGAATGTCTTTGTAGTCACCAACAGGAGTAGCGAATGAACTTGTTGGTGAAAGAATTGCTTTTGTTGCCATAACCGCAATAATAATAAGCAAAATAGGTGTTAAAATTTTTCCGATGTGATCCACTAGCTTGGAAGGGTTTAACGATAGGAAGTAGGTAATCGTAAAAAAAATTCCTGTAAAGAGCAACATAGAATACCAGTGATCTTGGAAAAGTGGTACAATTCCGATTTCGTATGAAACAGATCCTGTACGCGGGATAACGAAAAGCGGTCCAATAGAAAGGTAAATAATGATGGCTAAAATTGTTGCGAATTTTGGATGAACACGGCTTGCAAGTGTTTTGAAGCTGCCTCCTGCTAACGCAACCGCAACAATTGCTAATAGTGATAAACCGACATCGGTAATTACAAATCCTGCGATAGACACCCACATATTCTCACCAGATGAAAGACCAAGTAGGGGCGGGAAAATCATATTACCAGCACCAAAGAAAATCGCAAATAGCAATAAGCTAATCGAGAGAATTTGGGATGGTTTTAAAGTTGTATGCATTCTATAGAAGTCCTCCTAGATATTTTTGTCGAAAATTCAAATAATTTGTCGAATTGATGTTTTTATTTTAAAGGTCTGATGACTAGAAAGCAACAGTTAATTTTTAAAAAATTAATAATTGATTTACTAAGTTGAATAATCATTCTAAAGGTATTGATAAACAAGAAGAGTGAAATATTAATCTCAATAGAAAGTTAAGCAAAATAAAAAGGATGACATTGTATGACTTATGGAGAGATTTTTTTTGAATTGTTATTTGGATATGCAATATTGTTTGGTGTTGTAAAGGTTCTTGGTAAAACACAAATCAATCAAATTACAACGTTTGATTTTATCTCTGCCCTTGTACTAGGGAATTTATTAGGAGATGCCATATATGATAAAGAAGCAGATTTTTGGAGAATTGCATTTTCTCTCGTAGTTTGGGGTGCGTTTATTTTCATAACAGGAATGATCACACAAAAGTGGAGAACAGCACGGCTCTTTTTAGAAGGAAAGCCGTGTGTTTTAGTGAGTGATGGGAGATTGCATTGGGAAGTGATGAAGAAAAATCGATTAGATGTAGATCAATTTCAACAACTGCTTCGGGCAAAGGATGTTTTCTCTTTGCAGGATGTGGAGTTTGCGATTTTAGAAAATGATGGTTCAGTAAGTGTAATGAAAAAAGCAAATGCAGATAGTCCAACAAGAGAAGACTTAAAGATTACAAATAAGAAGAGTTTGCTACCGATAATTTTCATTAGTGATGGACAAGTGATTACATATAATTTGAAAAAAAGTGGATTAAATGAAGAATGGCTGTATAAAGAGTTGAAGAAACAGAAAGTGAAGTTGAAGGAAGTATGTTATGCGGAATGGGAGAAGGGCGGAGCGTTATTTGTTCAGAAATATTGATTATATAATTGAAGCGAAGGTGAGTATATACTGAAACATTAGTAAAATCAGAAAGAAAAATATAATGCACATACTGTAATTAGTATGTGCATTATATTTTAAAAATAAATTTGCCGATCTCGTTCTTCTTTTAATATTTCAACTGCTTCTCGGAAGCGCTGGGAGTGAACAATTTCGCGTTCTCGTAGAAAACGTAATCCATCGTTTAAATCGGGATCGTCGGACATATTAATGAGCCATTGATATGTTGCTCTCGCTTTTTCTTCGGCGGCGATGTCTTCGTATAAATCTGCAATTGGATCTCCTTTTGCTTGTATGTAGGTTGCTGTAAAAGGGGCGCCTGCGGCATTGTGATAGAAAATGGCGCTATCATGATCAGCGTAGTGAGCATCAAGACCGGCCGCTATCATTTGATCCGGTGTGGCATCTTTTGTTAATTTATATACCATTGTCGCAATCATCTCGAGATGGGCGAATTCTTCCGTTCCAATGTCTGTTAATAAACCAACGACTTTGTCAGGAATGGTATAGCGCTGATTTAAGTAGCGCAGGGCAGCAGCTAATTCACCATCAGCACCGCCGTATTGTTCAATTAAATATTTGGCGAGTTTTGGATTACAAGTACTTACCTTTACAGGATATTGTAATTTCTTTTCATAGATCCACATATTTTCCCCACCTTTACATTTGCCATGGCCAAGGTCCTTTATTCCATTCCCAAGGAGCTTTTGAATAACTATTTCCATATTGCTGAAGAGGTCCATATTTTTCTTCAATTTGCTGTTTTAATAGTCTGCGTTTATAGGAAAAATCATTAAATTGTTTAATGGATGCAACATCATCAGGATGAGTATCTAAATATAAAGTAAGTTCAACTAGGACAAAATCGAGCTCCTGCATTTCTTCCATCCATTTATAAAATTCATCGGGAAGTGGTTGCGTCACGATGGTCTCACCGTCCTTTTTTATAAGGATTTTCATAATAATCATATAAAGCAGGCCACAATGTCCCTTTTTTTAATGCTTCACTTGGAGAAAATTGTGGTAAGTTTACTGGCTGAAATCCCATATATAAATGGGGCGGAGTAAAGTAGTATTTCTTTCCGATTGGTGGACATGGGTCTTGTGGACTGTGATACGGCGTGTATGATTTCACTGATTTATCCAAACTAGACACCTCCTTTGGAAAACATCGCTATTATGTATTGTATTCAAACATAATTATCGTTTATGACTCATATACAAAAACTAATAGATGGGAAAGGAAAAGGAGGATAAGATGGCACATTTTGTTGTGTTAGAGGTGAGAGATTTAAAGAAAACACTATATTTTTATGAAGGTATATTAGGTTTTCGGCCAAGCAAAGAGAGGCCGCAATTAGATGTACCTGGGGTGTGGTATGATGCAGGTGAGATGCGGATTTGTTGTGTTCTAAATAAGAATAAAGTTGTTGCTCCTTGTGAACAAGTCCTTCCGAAAATCGAAGTAAATATACAATCGCATAAAGCGGAGAAGTTATTGAAAAAGCTAGAGTACTATCAAGTCATGTACTCAGAAATAGAAGATTATATAGAGAAGAAGAAAGTTATATCTGTTTATGACCCTGATGAACATATGATTCAGTTGCAATCGCAATATGAGAGTGAAGGTTTAATATCAAATGGTGTGTAATCATAAGATGTTTATTCCGGAGAGGAGAATATGATGGATCGAGCTTATGAGGAAAATGCATTATTCGAACATCGATTTTGGTTAAAAATTTTGGGCGATCATGCTCATTTTATAACGGATGCTTTAGCTCCTAAGGAAAAAGAAGAAATTGAGCGTGCAATGTATTTTATACAAAAGTTTGATGAATTAAAAAAGGAACTTGGGACTACTGACTTAATTACATTTGCAAATGAGGCAAATGAAGCGGCAAATGCAATGAGAAAGTTTAAATTGCATATTATGCGTAAACAACTGGAAGGGAAAATTGTCATTCATTTTACACCGACATTTTTGAATCATATGGTTAATGAAGTAGAAGAATACATAACAATCTTGAAATATTTAACGGAAGGAAAAACACCTCCAATTTTTCATGAATTACACCATCATCTTCTTTGGCTATCCGATGCAGCTGGCCATGCGGGAGCTATTTCAAGAGAATTAGACCTCGTCGAGAAACGTTTAAAAGCAAAGAGTGAAAAATATGAGAAGTATTTTGAGCAATTTTATTTAAAAGCGGTTGAAATGACTGGTTATTTACGGACAGAATTAGCATCTTTCCCTGCTTTAAAGAAGTTCACAAAAGATGTTTCGCTAGAAATGACTTTATTTTCGCGTTTTCTTCGTGAATTAGAAGAGTTAGAGTTATCGGAGCAAGTGCTAAGTTCATTTTCGGCGAAAATGGCAGATCATATGGCAAGAGAAGAATGCTATTATTTATTAAAACTCGCGCAGTCATCAGGAATTGAGATTCCAAATTGTAAACCTTTTTAGGGAGAGAACTATATATGTTATAAACTCCTTTTCTTGAGGGAGACGAGAGCAACTGGCCATGTATAGGGGTAAAACAAAAAGAAGAAAGCGAGTGCTTTACATGGCAGCGATTTATATGTTGAAAAATGAAAATGAATGTATCATATTTTTATACGCTAGTCCTAATACATGATAAAAATCATTGACTTTTCAGATGAAATCTTTTACCATAGCGGTATCAAACATGTATATAAAGGGGAGTAGCTCTAGCAGCAAAGTCGTCATTACAGGGAGAAACCCTCGGCTTTGTTGGCAACAATCGTGTTGTTAGTGAGACCTTTACCAATCATGGTAAGGGCCCCTTATTGTCTTTTTAGGACCTTTACCATTTCGGTAAAGGTCCTTTTTGTATGCTGGAATAGGAGAACGAGAGAGGAGAAGGAATATGAGAAAGTTGTGGAAAAGAGTACGTCTAATCTTTCAAGTACGTAAATTCATTCCGTTTTTAGGTGAATTTTTTATATCGAAGGATGTTGAATGGAAGAAGAAAGTGCTTTCTATCTTATTCTTATGTGGATATGTTATGTTCCCGTTTGACATCATTCCAGATTTTTTATTGTTTTTTGGTGTGCTAGATGATGTGACGGTAATCCTATTTATTTTACAGCGCATTGTGAAAATGGCTCCTGTTCATTTACAGGATAAATATGGATTAGTAGAATAGGAGAAAGATAGATGGAACAACTGATTTTAGATTTTATTAATTACTTAAAACAATTTTCTTATTTTGGTGTTGTGTTAGCTTTAACGTTTGAATTTGTCCCAGCCGAAGTTGTCCTGCCCCTCGTTGGCTATTGGGTATATGAAGGTGATATGAATTTTTGGGTTGCGGTTTTAGCAGGAACAATTGGAGGAACGACAGGACCGTTAACGTTGTATGCTTTAGGATATTACGGAGGTCGTCCTCTATTAATGAAGTATGGAAAGTATTTCTTTATAAAAGAAGAACAGATTCAAAAAGCAGATCAATTTTTTACGAAGTATGGTCCGGCTGTGGCGTTTACAGGGCGATTTGTTCCAGGTGTACGGACACTTATTTCGATTCCATGCGGCATGGCAAAAATGAATATTTGGCAGTTTATCATTTATACATTTGTTGCGATGTTCCCATTAACAGCGCTGTATATTTATGTTGGAATGAAACTTGGCCCGCATTGGCACAAAGCTGGAGCTATGGTAGAGCAGTATATGTTGCCAATGTTAGGGGTTATAGCTATTTTCTTAATCGGGATTGTTATGTACAAGCTTACTAAGAAAAAAAATAGAAGAGAATGTCGATAAGAAAACCGCCTTATTTCGGCGGTTTTTTACTTTGTTTTACAAATTTTTAACATTTTTTACCTTTATTTTATACTAGTTTAATAACGTTTCGCTAAAATATTCTTGTATTTTACAATATATGCGAGGAGGATTTTTGTGATCAAAAAGACGTTGTGTAAAGTGAAAGGTCTTATTGGTTTTTTAGCAGTTTTCTTTTTAGTATTTACATCTTTTTCTTGGACTAGTTTTGCGGAAACAAAAGAAGAAAAAACAGAGAAAGAATCGTCTGAGAAGAAGCTTGTTTTTCCGGTGTTAAGTGATGTACATATTAAAAATAGTGGAACGGATGATACGTTTCGTTTTCAAAGAGCGCTGCAGCAATTAAACGAAGTAGCTCCAAGACAAGATGCCTTTGTAGTTGTTGGTGATTTTACAGATAGCGGCTCAACGCAGCAGTATGACCGTTTCTTCCAAACTTATAAGCAATATGGAAACCAAAATACAACTGCTATGTATGCTTTAGGTAACCATGATTATTGGAACGGATTACTTGCACAAGATGCACAGAAACGTTTTCTAAAAAAAACAGGAATGGAATCTATCTATTATCACAAAGTTGTAAAAGGCTATCATTTTCTTGTGATGAGTCCGGAAAATGGAGTGACACATGGATATTATTCAGATACACAAATTAATTGGTTGAAACAGGAATTAGTAAAAGCGAAGCAAGCTGATCCAAGTAAGCCAATCTTTGTCTTTTTACATCAGCAAATTAAAGGAACAGTGTACGGGAGTCATGAATGGGGGACAAATGATAGTGCTAAGATTAATGAAGTCTTAAAAGAATATCCACAAGCTGTAACATTTTCTGGTCATTCTCATTATCCGCTCGATGATCCAAGGTCAATTCACCAAAAAGACTTTACGTCTGTTGGTACATCATCAGTTAGTTATATGGAAATAGAAAAGGGAAAAGTACAGGGGAATATGCCGCCGGGAGCTGAAACATTAAGCCAAGGCTTATTGGTAGAAGTAGATGATCAAAAAGTAACGATTCATCGCCGTGATTTTCATACGAACTCTTGGACAGGTGAGCCGTGGGTAGTAGAACTTCCAGCAAAAAAAGAATCTTTCAAGTATACAGAAGATCGTGATAAGGAAAAACCGGCATTTTTACAAGAGGCAAAGCTGAAACTTTCGAATATAACAGAGACAGCTGTGACAGTGACATTTCCACAAGCCGTAGACAATTTACTCGTTCACTCATACCGTTTGCAAGCAAAAGAGAAAGTAATAGGAAAAGTGAAAAATCAGCTTGTAGCCTTCTCTGAGTTCTACCGGGATCCAGTGCCTAAAGAGCTAACCTTTACATTAGATGGTCTCGATATTAATACGGAATATAACATAGAAGTAACAGCATTAGATTCATTTGGAAATGAAAGTAGTGCTCCTTTGCGCGAAGAATTTGAAACGAATACAGAAGTAATTGATCCCAATGCGAAGGTACCGAAAGCAGATGTATTCGATGTGAATTTTTTAGATGGTACTTTTAAAGATTATTCATCGTTTGGTGCAAATGGAAGTGTAAAAGGAAATGTAGCAATTGATTATGAGGCACCTTTAAAGAAACACGTAATGAAGTTAAGTGGACAGGATAATACATATGGATATATTCCATTTTCAAATGAGCAAAAAGCAAAGGTAAAGGATTCCTTTACACTGGAAGCAGCGTTTTCTATGAATCGAATTCGTAATCAGGCAATTATGGAAAATACAGAAAGCGGTGGGATTGGATTTGAATCAACAGGTTCTGGTTATGTAGAATTATGGGCGTATATTGGTGGTAGTTATAAACATATTGGTGTACAACTAGAAGCTAATAAAACATACCATCTAACAGGAACATATAATGGAAGTGAACTCGCAGTATATGTAGATGGAAAAAAAGCAAATAGTCAGCGAGTAACGGGGAAAGTGTATCATCCAAATGTACCATTTGCGATTGGAGCAGATCCAACAAGCGCTGGTAATGGTAATGTTCCGTTAAATGGAAAAGTTGCGCTTGCAAGACTATATAGTAAGGCATTAACGCCTTCTGAAGTGAAAGCGGCTTATCAGGAGTTTAATCATCGCATAAAAATAGAAGAGATCCAAAACTTATATGAAGAAATGAATAAGGTAAAAGAAACATTGGCAGGTACTTACGAATTTGGAGAGAAACCTGGTCAATATTCACAAAAAGCGTTTGCTGCATTACAAAAAGCAAATAACGGTGCAAAAGAAACGTTTGAAAGAATGACAGTAACAAAAGAAGAAATTGTTGCAAGGCATGAATCATTACAAACGGCACATCAAACCTTTTTACATTCTAAAGTGGCAGAAGAACAGTCACAAACGGCGAAAGAAAAGCTTCAAGTAAAGATTAATAGAGCAAAAGATTTCTTAACAAAGATACAAGTAGGAACAGAGGTAGGGCAATACAAACATGAACCAGTGAAAGCATTAGAGCAAAAAATACAAGTAGCCGAAGCAGCTGTACGTGATCAAAATATGACGGACCAACGTGCAGATAGTATGCAACGCACATTAGAGGATGCCACTAGGCTTGTTGAGAATAGTATAAACAAATAGGGCGGGGAAGAGGCTTGTCATGGACAAGTCTCTTTTGCGTAAGGATCATTCGGGACTTGAGGAAGTAGAATATATGTTACAATAGAATAGAGATTGTTTAGAAGGAGCGGATAATGTGTCAAACCGAAAGATAAAACAAATTCTTGAGTATGTATGGGTTGGTATCGTGCTCCTAGTCGGATATAAATTTTTGGGAGATAAAAGCCTGTGGAAGCTTTTTTTAATAACCTTTGTATTAGGAGGACTAGGAGCATTGTTTATTAACTTTTTCTTTGATAGTATGGAAACTTGGAAAAAGAAGAAAGAACAGAAGTGAAGACGTAAGCAAGCTCGCTAAGGATAGCGAGCTTGCTTTTTTACGCTTCTTTTTTTTTCATCGTTTGGCTTGGAAAGGATTAAATGACTGTTTCGTTTTGAGTAGAAAAAGTATACACATAAACCGATTGTTAGCCATACCCCGAAGCCAATCCATGTTTCTTTTGAAAGGTTGAACATCAAGTATAGACAACAGCAAATTGCAATGATTGGCAAGATAGGGACAAATGGAACTCGGAATGCTCGCGGTAAGTTTGGATGTGTTTTTCGTAGGATTAGTACAGCAAAGCAAACGAATGTGAATGCTGTTAATGTACCGATACTTACAAGGTTTGCAAGTATGTGTAAATCTAATAAGCCAGCAAGTGCCGCAGCGCCAATCCCCATAATCCATGTGTTTACTAAAGGAATTTTGAATTTTTGATTGACGCGAGATAATGCTTTTGGCAGTAGTCCATCACGGCTCATCGCATAGGAGACGCGTACTTGTCCATACATAACGACAAGAATAACAGTTGTCATCCCCGTCATTGCTCCTACAGCTAGTAAACTAGCAACTGTATCTTCACCAACAAATCTTAATGCATAAGCAACTGGATCTGATACGTCTAGTTGTGTGTAAGGAACCATACCTGTTAATACAAAAGAAACGATAATATATAGTACGGTACAAATAAGAAGAGATCCGATAATTCCAATTGGCAGGTCGCGCTGTGGTTTCTTTGTTTCTTCGGCAGCAGTTGCAATCGCATCAAAGCCTAAAAAGGCAAAGAATACAGTTGCAGCTCCGGCGATAATTCCGTCGTAACCAAATGGCAGAAACGGTGTCCAGTTTTCTGGTTTTACATATTTTGCGCCGGCAACGATAAAAGCAATGATGACGGCTAATTTAATTAATACCATAACATTATTGATACGTGCGCTTTCACGAATGCCTCTACTTAAAAGTAATGTAATAAAAAGGATAATGAGAACAGCTGGTAAATCAATGATGCCTCCTTTTCCTATACCGGGAGCAGAGGCGATGATGGCCGGAAGCTTAATTCCAAATCCAAGCAGTAGTGATTGTAAATAACCAGACCAACCAACGGCAACCGCAGCAACTGCGAGTAAATATTCAAGCATTAAACACCAGCCGACGATAAAAGCGACAATTTCTCCAACTGTCATATAAGCATATGTATAAACGCTTCCTGAAATCGGAATAGAGGATGAAAACTCAGCATAGCAAAAAGCAACGCATGCACAAGTAAAGGCAGCGATGAGAAACGATAACATAATAGCAGGACCAGCGTGCTTTGCCGCAACAATACCGGTTAAAACGAAAATGCCTGTCCCAATCACGGCTCCAATGCCTAAAAAGGTTAAATCAAGAGCACTTAATGTTCGATTAAGCTGACGAGGTGCTTCGGTCGTAAGGGGTTTCTTTCGTAAAAGTGTTTTCAAATTTAAATCTCCTCTCCGTAAAATGGTGGTCTTTCATACTCCCGCTAAAACGGGATCGATACAACTGCGAGGTTTCGTAGCACCTGAAAGAACGAAATAGAGAGTTGAGATTGTATGATATATAAATAGGATGCAGTTGCACTTTTAGAATAAATATGTAATTTCACTTGTGAATTTATCATAATTCAGAATATTTTGTCAATAAAAACTGTAACAAATAAAATGACACATTTAAGCAAACACTATCGTAAGAAATGAATGCATTTTTAGTAGGAGAAGATAGCATGTTATTTTATTTTGAATTTGTCGTCATTTTACTTTGTACAAAACTGGCCGGTGATATTAGCGTACGGCTTGGACAGCCGTCTGTATTAGGAAAGTTAATAATCGGTATTGTAATTGGTCCGGCAATGCTTGGTATTATTAATAGTTCCGAGCTAATTGATGAATTGAGTGAAATTGGTGTATTGCTTCTTATGTTTATGGCCGGGCTTGAAACAGATTTAGAGGAATTAAGCCGTAATCTTACATCATCCTTTGCTGTGGCGATAGGGGGAATTATCTTTCCGTTTGTCGGTGGATATGTTGGGGGTCTTTTGTTTGGAATGGTGCAGGCGCATGCGATTTTTTTAGGGCTACTTCTTTGCGCTACTTCTGTTAGTATTTCTGTTCAAACATTAAGAGATCTTGGAAAAATGAATACAAGGGAAAGCATAACGATTTTAGGAGCAGCTGTATTCGATGACGTGATCGTTGTTATATTACTAGCATTTGTAATGAGTTTTCTAGGTGCGCAAGAAGTGAATGTAACGATCGTCATTGCGAAGAAAGTCATCTTTTTTGTTACGATTTTTCTCATTAGCTGGAAGGCTGTTCCGTTCATTATGAAAATTTTGTCGCCGCTTCGCGTTTCGGAGTCATTAATTAGCGCGGCGCTCATTATTTGTTTTTCCTTTGCTTATTACAGTGAAATGATGGGGATTGCCGGCATTATCGGAGCGTTTGCTGCCGGAATTGCCATTTCGCAAACTACATATAAGCATGAAGTAGAACATAAAATTGAGCCGATTGCCTATGCCATTTTTGTTCCTATCTTTTTCGTAAGTATTGGAATGGAAATTACGTTTCACGGGTTAGGGAATCAAATATGGTTTATTGTCATTATGACTGTTATTGCTATCTTAACAAAATTAATCGGCTCAGGACTTGGAGCTCGGTTAACAGGATTTGATTTACGTTCCTCCATTAGCATTGGAGCAGGAATGGTATCGAGGGGAGAAGTAGCACTTATTATTGCTTCCAATGGGTTAACTGCAAATTTATTGGCGAAAGAGAGCTTTACATCCATTGTCATCGTTGTTATTTTGACGACAATTATTACGCCGCCATTATTGAAGAAGTATTTTGTGTGAGACCTGCCAAAGGTATGCAAATGCCTTTGGCAGGTTCATTTCTGTATCGGTTATCGGCGACTTTTGCGATATATCGACCGTTTTTTAGAATATATCGGCGAGTTTCACAATTTATCGGCGGTTCGACACAATATAAAGATCTTTCGACAATGTTCGGCATGCTTCTTAGTGAGTCTTTGCCAAGCTGGTGGATGTATATGAAGTGGTACTAGATTTAAAGTGTGAAAATAAGTAACAGCCACCAATCACAATCATACTCCCGACGATTTGAATCCACGTCATCTGTTCCCTCAATAAGAGAAACGCTAAAATAGCAGTGAAAATCGGGTTAAAATTCAAGAAAATACCAGCTGTAGTCGCCCCTAGTTTTTGAACGCCGATATTCCAGAAAACCATACATAACACAGTTGAGATTACACCTGTGTATAGAATCGATCCTAAGAACGAAGCGTTTACATTTGAAATTGTGAAATCAGAGATGTTAAAAGGAAGCAACGTGATAAGACCAAAGATACCAGAATATAAAGTAGACATCATTGGCGTCGTTTTTTTCGTTGCCCATCTACTGCAAACAGAATAAATGCCCCATACGCATACCGCAGCCATCATCCACCAATCACCGATATTAAAATGTAAGGAAAACAGTGCATCTATTTTACCTTTTGAAAGAACAAGCGTAACGCCAAAAAAGGAAATAATCATCGATGTGATTTGCCATATATTAATTTTTTCTTTTAAAAATAAAGCCGAACAAGCAGCGATAGAAATCGTATTTAACGTAGAAATAAGTCCAACATTTGTTGCTGATGTATGCTCTAACGCCCAAAATTGAAAAATGTTAAAGAAAACAACACCAGTAACTCCCATTAGAAATAAAGGGAGAATCGCCTCTTTCGGCGGGAATAGTTTCTTTTCTTTTAGCCAAACAATGGGGAAAAGGCAAATGACTGCAATGCCCCAGCGAAGAGTCGTAAGTGTCATCGGCGAAGCGTGTCCGACAAGAGATTTTCCCACGACAAAATTTCCGCCCCACAATAGGCTTGTGATGAGTAATAAAATAACATAAGGCATAATATGAGTTAGCTCCTTTTACAAGAAAGTAGGGCTTGCCGCCCGTTTGATAAAAGAAAGCCACTGTGCACGGTGGTGTAATACGTATATTTTAAACTATGTAAATTGTAGCATTTTTCTTGTTTGTCATATATATTATTTTGTATAATTAATAAAATTCGAAATAATGTAAAGTAATTAAGTTGTTTTGCAAAATTTTATTCATTTTAGGTGCAGTTGTCATGTGTTTTCGTGAATAATCGTTTGTTTTGAAAAGGGAGATTGGAAATGGAACAGTTAGATGATTTAGATGTCCAAATTTTAAATGTGCTGCAACAAGAAGGGCAGCTAAGTAACGCGGAGGTTGCTCGCCGCGTTAATCTTTCACCGCCAGCTACGCATGCGCGGGTGAAACGATTAGAAAACGAAGGATTTATTAATCGGCAAGTAGCCATTTTAAATCAAGAGAAACTTGGGTTTGACTTATTATGCTTTATTTTTGTTAGCACAAATATTCATCAAGCAGAGAAGCTCGAAGTGTTAGAAAAAGCGATGCGCGAAATGCCGGAAGTATTGGAATGTCATTGCTTAACAGGGGAATATGATTATATTTTAAAAGTTGTGCACCGCGATCGAAACGAACTGGAACAGTTTATTCGGAAGTTGAATATGCTCGGTATTACGAGAATTCAAACGAGTTTAGCGCTAAGGGAGATTAAGTATTCTACTGTATTGCCGTTGCAAGGAGAGGGCGGAGCTATTTAGCTCCGCCTCTTATGCATGAGGACGAATCCACAATTTTGCAAAGTCAGTCCACCCGAACGAATCAATGGTGACATTTTGCAAGGCAGATGGGAAACTTCTTCTTTTTAAGACATGGTAGTAAAAGACAAGAAGATATTGGTCGCTAAGAAGTTTTTCGATTTTAGATATGAAGTCATATCGTTTTTCTTTACTTGGCTCTGCTATAAAGAGGTCAAGCATGTTCTCAATTTGCTCATGATAATGCGGGTGTCTGAAGCGATGAACAAAGCAGCTTTTATTTTTAAAGATATGTACAAAAGCCATTTCAAGATTAGCATCGAGTACTTCTCCTGTTAAAATGATATCAGCTTGCTTGGCAATCTCTTCGTTAAAGTAATCAGTGACTAGAAAAGGATGAAGCTGCAGACGTATGCCGAGTGGTTCACATCGTTTTTGTAACCAGATTGCATCGCGCTCGCTCCCTTTAAATGCAAAGAAATAGATGTGTATAATCTCTCCATTATATGTACTTTGTTGCAAGTATTCTTTCGCTTTCGATAAAGATGTTTCTTTATGTATCGTACGGCTTTTATCGGGAAAGAAGCTATAAGCTGGTATGGTCCGATTATCACCAAGGTCTTGAATTAACGATAGGGGATCCATTATTTCTGCCCACGCTTTTCGGAAAAAGATATCATGCTGTGGGCCGTTTTTTTGGAAGTTAAACGCTGCGTATATACAGCCGATTTCTTCTGTTTCCACTGCCTTTTCTTCTTTACACCCCGTGTTCGGTAATTCGTAATTTGTTTGCACTTTTGACTGCTCTGGAATAAACCAAAATTCAATTTGATCAAGAAGTGCCCGCTCTTTAAAATAATCTGGAAATGCTTCTAAAATAACATTATCTTCGGTAAGACTTTTTATTTTAAAGGGACCTGTACCACTATACTGATGAGTTTGAATCGTTACATCATGCGGTAAAATGGATAATTGTACAGAGCTTACGTAATGCAGAAAAAAGCGATTTGGTTTTCGTAAATGAAAGATAACTTGCAGAGGAGATGGATTTTCTATTTTCGCAATTCCCTCTGTTAACCAGTCAAAAGGAGATTGAACGGCCTGTAATCTTTCGAAGGAGAAGATTACATCTTTTCCTGATAATGTTGTTCCGTGATGAAAACGAACGCCTTTTCGTAAATAAAATATCCACGTAAGTTGATCGTCGCTTACTTCCCACGTATGTGCCAAATGCGGCTCGATTTCGTCCGTTTTCTCGTTATATTTCACTAATGTATCAACGATTTGGCTAATTAGATGACTTTCTGTTGTCACAACTGCAAAAGCCGGATCGATGGGGAGTAATTTTCGGTTATAAGGAATTTTGAGCACATCATACAGATCGTCTGAAGTTGTATATCCAAAGTAAGTATTTAATCGTTCTTCTATTTTTTCACGGAGTAAGAAAGGAAGCGGTTCTTTTAATAGAAGGAAGACTTCTTTTAATTTCTCATTTTTTAAAAGATCTTCAACATGCGGCAAGATTGCTTCTGTAAATGTATGAAGAAAGCAAATTTCTGTTTTATTCCCACGGCCCCTTCCTGGTATCCAGTCAATCAATTTTTCTTCACTCATTTTTTTCAGTAAAATCTTCACATTTTTTGTACTGCAAAATAAAATAGCGGCCAGTTCTTGGAGACTATTTTGAATGTGTTGTTCATTTAGGAAGGAAAGTCTTAGCCGAATATAGTGATCCATAATTTTCATGTTATACATCTCCTTTTTCTGAAAGGGGAAACTCTTCTGAATATTTTAACCTTTTTCTTCCTCTTTTTCAAAGTAAAATGGAGAAACAGAAGGAGGGGGGAAACAGATGGGATTTTGGTCAATGCATCGCAACATTAAAATTAGAATTATTACATCCTTTTTAACTCGGACAGTAGGAACGATGATTTTTCCATTTATGGCGATTTACTTTTCCATAAAATTAGGAGCTGCATTAGCAGGGTTCTTATTGTTATTGAATGTAATTGCGTCGCTAATTGTTGGTTTATATGGCGGCTATATTGCCGATACATTAGGACGGAAAAAGGTCATGATTATCGGACAGGTGATTCAAGTCATTTCTATTGCTTGCATGGGAGTTGTGAACTCAGATTATATAGATTCAGCTTGGCTTACATTTGTATTTTTACTGATCAATAGCATCGGTTCTGGCGTGATGAACCCAGCAACAGAAGCAATGCTAATTGATGTAAGTACACCGGAAAACCGAAAAATGATGTACAGCATTAATTACTGGGCAATCAATTTATCAATTGCTATCGGTGCGATTTTCGGCGGACTTCTGTTTGAGAAATACCGTTTTCAATTATTTATGCTGCTGACAGGTATCGCATTATTAACGCTGTATTTAATTACAGTTTACATGGAAGAAGTATATGTTGTTCAAAAGAAAGTAGAAAAGAAAAACGTATTAAAAGATATGGTAAGCAATTACCGAGTTGTCGTGAAAGACAAGGCATTTATCGTATTATGCTTAGGAAGTATATGCGCATTATCATTAGAATTTCAAATTAATAACTATATCGGCGTTCGTCTGCAAAAAGAATTTGAAACAATAACATTTTCACTTTGGAACGGCAATCATTTTGATTTAACAGGGATTCGGATGCTAAGCTGGATCTCTACTGAAAATACAGTATTAGTCGTTTTATTTTCGGCGCTTATGGTAAAAATCATGAATCACTTTGAGGACCGAAAAGTACTGTATACAGGTTTGTTTATCTATACAATTGGATTTACGATATTTGGAGCAAGTAACAGTCTATGGATTTTATTACTAGCAGGTTTGTTCCAAACAATTGGAGAAATGATGTATGTACCAGTCAGTCAATCGATTCGGGCAGATATGGCAAGGGATGATGCAAGAAGTTCCTATATGGCGATTAACAGCATGGTCTTTCAAATCGCAAAGATGGTTGGCACGCTCGGCATTATGATAGGTTCTGTTATTGCATCTTGGGGAATGAGTATTTTGTACTGCCTGATCGGAATAAGTAGTATTCTCTTATTTAAGAAGGCGGTTGATATGTATCATCTTCAAAGGGAGGAAGTGGAAAAAATAGGATAATGTGAAGGCTACTTGTTGTATTTATATATAAATACAACCTTGAAACAACGGCATAAAACACCCTTTCCTTTTAGATGGACGAGAGAATCTGGCCATGCATAGAAGCGGTCGGGTCCTTTTTCTACCACATGCAATGTTTAAAACAAAGGGAGAAGGCTAGTAGCGGTTATGTTGTATCCTCCATAGCAGAGATTTGTATGTTAGTAAAACAAAATGAATGTATATATTAAAATAAGTGTGAAAATTTAGGATAGGAGATAATTATAATGAAGATTAGCTCAAAAGAATTTTATAGTCGTAACATACGTTATATGATTAGATCCGCGATGGAAGAGGATGCAAAACAATTATCTGAAGTACGATTACAAATAGATGGAGAAACAGAAAACTTAGATAGAGAAAAGGGCGAAGCGTACATAGATGAAGCTGGTTTTAAAAGGATTATTAAAGAAGATACGGACAGTGCTAGCAATCTATTTTTAGTAGCCAAAGTGAATGGAAGAATTGTGGGCTTTTCAAGGTGTGAAGGGAACAAATTGAAAAGAACATCTCATAAAGTAGAGTTTGGCGTGTGCGTATTACAGGAATATTGGGGATACGGTATTGGAAAGAACTTCTTAGAAGAATCTATTAATTGGGCAGACACACATGGAATTAAGAAAATCACTTTGAATGTTCTTGAAACGAATGATAAAGCGAAGAGTCTTTATGAAAGATATGGTTTTGAAGTAGAAGGTATATTAAAAAATGACAAAGTCTTATCGGATGGAAATTACTATAATACTATTTTGATGGGAAGATTTCATGGATAAAGGGAGTGGGAGAATGTTTCCTATTTTAGAAACAGAAAGACTAATCTTAAGAGAACTAATAGAAGATGATGCACAAAGGATATTGAATTGCTTTTCAAATGAGGATGTATTACGTTACTACGGGCAAAATCCACTAACAGATTTAGAACAGGTGAAACATATCATTAAGAATTTTTCAAATAACTACAAAGAAAAACGCGGGATAAAATGGGGAATTCAAATAAAAGAAACAGAAGGAATTATCGGAACGATCGGATTCCACGACTGGTCTACCGAACATAAGAAAGCTGAAATCGCTTATGCATTTTTACCTGAATACTGGGGAAAAGGATATGCTACTGAAGTGGTTAAACAAGTTACAACATACGGATTTCATGAGCTAAATTTAACGAGGATTGGAGCAGTTGTTTTTACAGAGAATAAAGCATCTAATGTATTACTAAGAAAACTAGGCTTTCAAAAAGAAGGCGTTCTTAGAAATTATATGTATCAAAATAATATTCCGTATGATACGAATGTTTACTCCTTACTTCCAACTGCTGATTTTACTCAGAACTAATTTTATCGGCGATTCGACAAGGAATAAAGATTATTCAGCAGTGTTCGACATATGGGTGGGCGGATCATAACAAAAAGGAGCTGAAATCAGCTCCTTTTTGATTGATATATATCTTGTATTACAAGTTAGTGTATGTTATTTTATGGTTATAACACTTGCATTGCAAGTTATTGGTATAATCATTTGCCTTGTATTACAAGATATTAAGAAGTATGTACGAAAAAAGGAGAGAGAAAATGGCTGATTCAACGCAAATGCTAAAGGGCATTCTGGAAGGCTGTATTCTAGCCATTATTCAAGAAGGAGAAATATACGGCTATGAATTAACGGAGAAATTACATAGTTATGGGTTTCACTCCTTTAGTGAAGGGACCATTTATCCTTTGTTATTACGCATGCAAAAAGAAGGATTGCTGACAAGTGTATTAAGGGAGTCAACGGCTGGGCCAAAACGAAAGTACTATCTTTTGACGGAATTAGGGGAGAAGGAACTGGATAGTTTTAAAGAGCGGTGGAACGATTTAAAACTATCTGTTGAAAATGTGATAAATAAAGGGGGAAAATAACATGTTATCAACGAAGTCGGAACAGTTTTTAGTTGAACTAAGAATGTATTTATTGCAGCGAGGCAAGAAAGATGAAGATATCAATGAAATTGTAGACGAATTAGAAATTCACTTAACAGAAGCTGAAAAAAGAGGGCAGAGTGTAGATTATATTATTGGGGAAAGTCGTAAGCAGCATATGAAGAATATCGGGAAAGAACTGCCTGTAGATAAAGAAGGATTAATGCAACTCATTCCCGCAGCGATCTTGGTTATTATCGCTTATATGGCCTTTCCACCAGCCCTTAAGGGGCAATTTAAAATCTCCCAAAATATATTGTTATTTGGATCATTACCGTTATTTTTAACCCTTTCTGTATTTGCAATTACTTTATTGAAAGGGATTCCTAAAGTATATCCATCTACAAAAAAGTCGCTATTTCTAATATTACTAGCCAATTGTATTGCTATTGGTGGTTGGTTAGTATTCTATTTTTGGATGGATGGAAAAATGGATACGGATTATTTTGTGGCAACTCCAACGCAAAATTATATAATTGCTGCTGTGTGTATGTTGCTTTTTGTTCTTTTTGCACTGTATTCAAAATCGTGGATTACGATAGTTGTAGCATTTACGATGTGTATTGGTCCAATCGGAGAGCGAATTATTCCAAGTGAAATAAATAAAGACCCACGATATATTACAGGCACTATTATTGTCTGTGTTGTCATCGGTATATTTTTAGCAATCTATTTCTACAGGAAAGCGAAAAATCATCAAGTTATTGAATAGGATAAATGAAAAGACTCCATTTAAACCAAAATGGAGTCTTTTCATTTCAGTAAAACCACCCCGAAAAAGAACAAAAACTGTATAAAACTCACTATATATACAAACGTCATAAAAGCCCGCTTTCGGTCCACAACTGAAACTGGATACAATGCTACAATACTATTTCCCGAAAAATAATTCCAAAGGGCGCGAATTTGTAAAAATGATATGTATAGGAAACATACCGCGGTGATTCCTTTTCCAATCAAGTTAGGAATGTAGTAGGAAAGAAAGCCTCCTACTAAAGTTAATCGTATATACATACCGAAGTAATCGTTAGTACGTACAAAGGATAAACTATACAAATATAAAAAAGGAGATCGCTTTTTATATAGGATCCGTTCCATCCAAGTAGTAAGCCATTTTCTTTGTTTTACTTGCTGTTTGATTTGCGGTACATCTGTAAAGAAATGAACAAATTGATAAAAGCGCATATCCATTTTTTCTTCTTGCTCTATTAAGTATTCCCAATGAATGTACCCTTTTTGTTTGTTCATCGTATATAAAAATAAGAGTGTTATGACAAGGAGTATACTTCCTACAATCATAATCGAAGTGAATTGAAACAATGTATATGTAATGGCAGTATTACAAAATATCCTAACAAGCAGCCAATATGAAGCAAATTCTGTATTTCTATATGTCCAATGTATGTACATATTCCACCATTTTATAAAAGCAAGGATGACAAATGCGCCGCTTAAAAAAGCAGGCGTTGTATGTAATGATTGCCCGGCAAGAGGTGTAATGATGAGCACCGCCCATAATAGTGGAAAGAGTTGAATGAGATAACTATATAAAAGCGAACGCTTCACATAATAGGCTAGTTTTTCTTCTACCGGCAATAAATATAGCATATCCGGCTTTTGAAAAAATGTTCGAATGGGGCAGCGAGTGAGTATCACCGTAAGTAAAATCGTCACAATGGTTAATGCAACAAACTTAGATGGAAAGGAACGAAGAAATTTTGCATAATAATAGCCGCCTACACAAAGAACTAGCAGTGAGCTATAGATAAGTCCGCTTGCAATACGGGCAAAGTACATCGTGATTTTTTGTAGATGTTGCTGGAATCGACTTGTCCAAAGTGTTTCGATTGTCACTGTAATCCCTCCTTTTATTCATTATAAACATAAGGAGGGGGTTCAGACTACTTGTTAACGCAGAACAAAAAAATAGTTTTACGTATACAAAAAAGCAAGTTACTTGTTAGGCAACTTGCTCGTTTTGTTTCTTTTTCTTCTCATCACGTTTCATTAATGGATAGAAAGCAAATCCGACGACAAATAATCCGATGCCAAGCAGGAATGTTTTCATATCAGAAGAACCTGTTTTAATCACCCATAGTGCATAAATTAATGCAACCGCTGCAATAATTCCATCCATGATACGAGAAACTTTTTGATTTTCGTATGTTTCACCTGTCATCACGAGTTTGAGCTGGAAGATTGGTGAAACGAGATATGGAATTAAGTAGGCCAGCGTTGAAACGGTAATAACAAATGTATACGCCTGGGCAATTGAGCCGGATAGTGTTGAGAATAGGAACACTTGTGACATAACATTTGTTATACGAAGCGAATGAATCGGACTTCCTTTTTTATTTGTTTTTGCAAAGAAAGAGGGGAAGAACCCTTCTTTTGCTGCTTGATACGGTACTTCTGAGCTTAATAAAACCCAGCCAAGAATAGAACCAAATAAAGAAGTAAGTGCAAGCAGCGCCATTAATTTTCCGCCGCCATGCCCCATAGCTGCTGATAAGGCATCTGCTAATGGTCGTTCAGATGCTTGCAGTTTATCGATATGAAGAACGCCCATTGTTAAGATTGTAATTCCTAAGTAAATTCCAACAGTTAACAATAAACCAGCAACAGTTGCGTGTTTTACTGTTTTTGGTGAAACAGCACGGTTTGATAGTAAGACAGCTGACTCGATGCCGATAAAGGCCCAAAGTGTTGTTAAGGCAGCTAAGTTTACTTGTGATAATAGTCCGTGTGAAATGCCTTCTTTATCAATAATCGGTGTATACCATTGTCCAAGTTTAGATGCTTGGAAGGCAAATAACGTTACAACGATGAAGAGAAGGAATCCTGTTACTTTCGTTGTAGTTGCTAGGAAGTTTAATTTCCCAGCACCGCTTATGCCGTTCGTTAAAATGAGATGTGTTCCCCACAGTAAAAGAGTACAAATGGAGAACGTAATCAATTTTCCAACTTCAATGTCAAACGTTCCGACTGAAAATAATACACGTGTATCTTTCATAATTGGGAAAAAGAGCGATAAATAACCAGCAAATGATGTAATGATTGCTACGTTACTTGCCCAGTTTGCAACCCAGTAGCCCCATACGATGCTAAAACCCGCCATTTTTTTTGTTTTTTGTGAAGAAAAGAGTGCATAAGCATGACTTTGCGGGCCTGTTGTTAAATCAGGACGACGAATTGCTAAATTACCGAAAACAAGTGCGAGCATTAACACACCAAACCCTGTTGTTAACCAAGCTAGTGTAACACCAAGAGGGCTAGCTGTTTGTGCTAATGTACTCGGAACCATGAAAATACCAGCTCCGACCATATTTCCAACTACAAATGCAGTGAGTACCCAAAAGCCCCATTTTTTTTGTTGCATAGAAATTACCTCCAAAATTAGTATAACCAAGTCAAGCGAGGAGATATGTATGTGTTTGAAGTTCCAAACAAAACAAAAAAGCGCGTATATGTTCACGCGCTTCTCAATCTTATTAAGAAACCCACGGACATATCTCTCGATAGCTCTCCACAAGCAAAAAAGCTTGTGACAGTCCTGCATTTATTCAATGCAGACCCAGCAAGAAAGCGTTGTGGATACTTCTCGCTTCGGCAATTATTCCTTTTTGATTTGTTCAGCGATGCCACACATCTCCCAAATCATACTATTAATAATTGCAACCTCTACCTCACCGAGATACGAATGAGGATTTATTATATATAAAGTTAACATAAACAAGGGTAACAAATGGATTTTTATTCGTCAATGCAAATTAATATAATCGGATGATTGTGAGAATAGAGTATGTTCGGAATAATGAAACAACTTTAAAGTTTGCATCATACAATATGTATATAAAAGAAGGGGAAAGTGCAACTTGCATTTAATTCCCCAGAACTTTGAGGTAGGGATAAGCGGATGGAGAGATGGTTTAAGAGGAACTGCTTTATATGCGGAAAGGGAATGGATACGTGTGAAAAAACGGATCCAATAGAGGAGTTAAAAAAACAAAATGAAGAGCTCGCAGCTTCTTTAGAACAATGTATGAGGCTAATCTTTAACATACAAAAGAATGTAAGTAAAAGAGCAGAAAAGAGTGCATTACCTTCTTTTTTCTCATTAGGAGATAAGATCGAAATATTTGACGGAGAAACAAATATGGAAGGTATTTTTATTGAGTGTACAAATGAATGGTTATATTGGATTAACGTAGATTATGATTTAACCGTTAGTCATATAAACAGTGTAAAACATATTATAAAAAAAGAGTCTATTCAAAAAGGGGGAATATAGCTCTTTTTGATATAGACTCAGTATTTTATTGTGAGAGGGTAAAACATTTTAGAAATTATTAGGAAACTTTGCGAATGCTAATTGTATCTAAGCTTGTAACGTTGATATTTGCGTTGCTATCAACCCAAATTAAGAAGTTGTTGTTGTCTACGCGGATGAAAACACCTCTGCCGTCAATTTCACGTCCTGCTGAAAATACGCGAATTTTGTCGCCTTCTACTAAACCATTTAATGTGATTGCCATAAGACCGCCTCCTCTCTATCAGAAGTTAATATATATATATGAAAAAGATAGAGAGTGTGTGCTGGAGAAATGCAGTTCTAGTAACCATTTTTATAGAGTTACTTTCTTGCGAATACTTTTGCTTCCGTTAATCTTAACAGAGTCATCAGTCATATAAACAGTATAAAACGTATAATAAAAAGAGCCTATTCAAAAAGGATTTTTCTAACTCCTTTTGATATAGACTCAGCGTCTTCTTATGAAAGAATGAAACAATTTTATAGGTAATTAGGAAATTTTACGAATGCTAATTGTATTTAAGCTTGTAACATTGATATTTGCATGGTTATCAACCCAAATTAAGAAGTTGTTGTTGTCTACGCGAAGGAAAACACCTTCACCGTCAATTTCACGACCTGCTGAAAACACGCGAATTTTGTCACCTTCTACTAAGCCGTTTAATGTGATTGCCATAAGACCGCCTCCTCTCTATCAGAAGTTAATATATATATATGAAAAAGATAGAGAGTGTGTGCTGGGGAAATACAGTGCTAGTAACTATTTTTATAAAATATATGAGGGGGAGTAGAGACTATTTTCTACTTCCCCCTCATATATTTATTTTCATTTTTTAACCTAACAAGATTAGGGCTACTTTAATCTCGCTCGTGGCAAAAAAAGGCCCTGACCGCTACTATGCACGGCCAGGTGCACTCGCCCATCTAAAAAAGAGCAGCTTTAAGTTATTACATTAAATTCAATACCGTTACTTTCTCGCGCGTCATCGATTCAAGACTTTTACGAATTCCTTGTGCGCCCATACCAGAACCTTTTACACCGATGAATGGGAAGTGATCTGGGCCGCGTTCCGTGCGTCCGTTAATTTGCACAGAGCCTACTTCGATTTTGTTTGCGATGTGAAATGCTTTGTTAATATCTTTTGTAAATACACTTGCTTGTAAACCAAACTCAGATTTGTTTGCAATTTCAATTGCTTGTTCATCAGAAGAAACGCGAATAACTGGGAGAATTGGACCGAATGGCTCTTCCCAAGCGACTTTCATATCTTCTGTTACATGATCAAGAAGTGTTGGATAGATTAAGTTACGCTCACGTTTGTTGCCGATGACAACAGTTGCCCCTTTTTGAATTGCATCGTCTACTAAACTTTGAACGAAATCAGCAGATTTATCATCGATTAATGGTACGATCGTGCTGTCTTGTTCCGGAGAACCAACAGATAACTTTGCAATTTCATCTTGTAATAAGCGAACAAGTTCATCTGCTACATGTTCATGTACAAGGACGCGTTTAATCGCTGTGCAGCGCTGACCGGAGTAAGAGAATGCCCCGCTAATAATATGTTTAGCAGCTTCTAGTAAGTCCGCGTCTTCGCGTATAATACCAGGGTCTTTTCCGCCAAGTTCAAGAACAAGTGGAATCATTGCTGCTTTTTTTGCTAAATGTCTTCCTGTATGTGTACCACCTGTGAACGATACCATATCGATACCAGAATGCTCTACTAAATAATCACCAATGACAGAACCACGTCCTGTTACTACATTAACAAGTCCTTTTGGAAGGCCTGCTTTATGCAAGGCTTCAATCATTTTAATACCGCTAATTGCGCCTTGTGTAGCTGGTTTAAAGATAACAGCATTTCCTGTAATAAGAGCTGGTGCAAGCTTTGCAGCTGCTAAGTTGACAGGATAGTTAAATGGTGAGATTGCAAGAACGACGCCAAGCGGAGCGCGCTGAATAATCGCAAGTTTAGATTTAGCGCCGCCAGGGAAGCGATCGCCCATCATACTTTCACCATGCATATGCATCGCTTCGTCTACTGTGTAACGAATGAAGTCAGCTGTACGAACAACTTCTTTTTGGGCATCTTTGTATCCTTTGCCGACTTCTTTCATGATGATGTCAGCAATTTCATCTTGCATATTCACGAGCTCATCAGCCCATTTATATAAATACTGTGCACGATCTTGAAGAGATGCTTCAGCCCAGTCTTTTTGGGCTTCTTTCGCCAATTGAATCGCTTCATCTACTTCAGTGCGAGTAATGGCTTGTACTTGTCCGATTACTTCATGAAGATATGGAGATGAAATGTCGATTGTTTGCCCAGACGAGCTTTCTTTCCATTCTCCATTTATATAAAATTTGTACGTCTTGCTAGTTGTCATTGCTAAGTCCTCCTAAAAATTAGTGACTTGTAAGAGTGAGTATATGGTGATTGTAGGGGGTTTGAAAAAAGAATTCAAATGAAATGTTTGTGAAATATATTTTTGGCATGGTTTTTGCATACGCTTTCTTTAGTATAAAAGTTAAAAAAATCAATTGACAGAAAAGTCTTTAAAGTTATAAAATTAAAAATGGAAAATAAAAGAAGAAGGAGGTGTGCGTGATGATTGTAATCGTATATATGAATGGCTTAGGTGTTTTACACAATAAATATCATCACGCAACCTCTACGGACAAATAACGCTTCTTGTTAGCCTAAAAAGAAAGCGTACGTTGCGTGTGCCGTGACGTACGCTTTTATGCGTTTTTCGCATATCGTTAAAGCGACGGTATGCCTTTTTTTGTCCCTTTTTTTAGATTGTTCCTATACATTTGTATAGTTTCAATAATTCATTTTAGAGAGGTAGGAATGACGATGGAAAAGTATGAGGTGCGTATGGTAAAAGCGGAGACGCTAGATAGCGGATAACGAGTCGGTGTTTACAAAACAACGAGAAGGGAGAGGTTACATTGTTTTCTGTATTACAAAAATTAACATGGTTTTTTAAAACGCATTGGAAAAGGTATAGCATTGCCATTGTTTGTTTACTTTTTGTCAATGTCATTGAGGTAATCCCGCCAAAGTTAATTGGATTAGCAATTGATGATATAAAAGCCGGAGATTTAACAAACACAGGGATTATGGAGTATGTAGGGATGTTACTAGGGGCAGCAGCAGCTGGTTATGTACTTTCTTATGTGTGGCAATATCAGTTATTTGGCGGGGCATTTGTGCTTGAAAAAACGATGCGTTCCAAATTTATGGGACATTTGCTGAAAATGACGCCAACTTTCTACCAGAAAAATCGTACAGGTGACTTAATGGCAAGGGCAACGAACGATTTGAAAGCAATTGCCATGACAGCTGGATTTGGTATTTTAACGCTCGTTGATTCGAGTTTATATATGCTGACAATTGTACTTATGATGGGTATTTCAATTAGTTGGAAGTTAACACTTGCCGCACTATTACCGCTTCCTATTATGGCGTATGCAGTGAGTGCTTATGGAAATAAATTGCACAATCGCTTTACAGTTGCTCAAGATGCATTTGGAGATATGAACGATAAAGTGCTAGAGTCGATTGCCGGTGTACGTGTAATTCGCGCTTATGTACAGGAAAGAGAAGATGAGAAGCGCTTCAATACGTTAGCGACAGATGTGTATGAAAAGAATATGAAGGTCGCGAAAATTGATTCACTTTTTCAGCCGACAGTGAAAATGCTTGTGGGGATGAGTTATTTAATTGGCCTTGTATACGGAGCATTTTTAGTATTCCAAAATGAGGTAACCCTTGGGGAACTTGTATCGTTTAATGTATACCTTGGCATGATGATTTGGCCGATGTTTGCGATTGGTGAGCTGATTAATGTCATGCAGCGCGGGAACGCTTCGCTTGATCGTGTAAATGAAACATTAGCGTATAAGCAAGATGTACAAAACGTAAAGAAACCAGTGCGCGTACATCAGCCAGACGGTATTGATTTTGAAGATGTAACGTTTTCCTATCCAACATCTTCTACGTTCAATTTGAAAAACGTTTCGTTTTCGCTTAGCAGAGGAGAAACGCTTGGGATTGTTGGGCGAACAGGGAGCGGGAAAACAACGCTCGTTCGGCAGCTTCTGCGCCAGTATCCACTAGGGACAGGGGAAATTACAATGTCAGGTATACCGATGCAAAATATTCACATCGATCAAGTATTAAGCTGGGTTGGATATGTCCCGCAAGAACACATCCTGTTTTCTAAAACAGCGAGGGAAAATATTTTATTTGGGAACCGAGAAGCAAGTGAAGCGGAGCTGCAAAAGGCAATTGAAATTGCAGCTTTTACGAAAGACTTGGAGTTTTTGCCAGATGGATTAGAAACGCTTGTTGGAGAAAAAGGTGTATCGCTATCTGGCGGACAAAAACAGCGTATTTCCATTGCACGGGCCGTCATTCAAAATCCAGAAATTTTAATTTTAGACGATTCGTTATCAGCGGTTGATGCAAGAACGGAAGCGGCAATTATTGAAAATATCCGGAAAGAACGCAGCGGGAAAACGACGATTATTACGACGCATCGTTTATCCGCAATGCAGCATGCGGATTGGATTCTCGTGATGGATAATGGAGAAATCATTGAAGAAGGAACGCATGACATGCTCATTCAAAAGGGCGGTTGGTATACAGAACAGTTTGAAAGACAACAAGGGGAAAACGTTGAAGGTGAGGTGAAAATATGAGTGTTGGAAAACGATTATTTCAATATGCGATGAAAGTAAAAGCAACGATTGGAATTGCTTTATCGATGTTATTTATTTTCGTTATTGCGGAATTAGCTGGACCGTTTGTTGCGAAAACGATGATTGATGAACATATTGTTGGCATTGAAAGACCTTGGTATGAAACAGTAAAAGGAGATGATGCTGTTTTTTATCACAACGCTTGGTATAAGCGAAGCGATCGGTTTGAAGCAGGCGAAAAGAAAGGGAAAGAAGTGCGCATTGTTCAAATTGGCCGCGACTATTATTTTATTCCGAATAAACTTTCACTTGAAGGAACGCGGTCTGTAAAAGGAGATATGGTGACGATTCAGAAAGGGGAAGCGGCACAAGTCTATAAAGGGATGAAGTTGACAGGAGAGGAAGTTTTCTCGTTTTATCAGCCAGAAATAAAACGACTACTTATACTCGGAAGCGGCTATTTAGCTCTATTACTTGTTGTATCTCTCTTTGCATATGGAAAACAATTTTATTTACAAAAAGCAGCGAATAAAATTATTCAAATTATGCGAGAAGACGTATTTTCTCACATTCAAACTTTACCGATTCGCTACTTCGATCATTTGCCAGCTGGGAAAATTGTTTCTCGTGTGACAAATGATACGGAGGCGATTCGCGAGTTTTATGTAACGGTATTATCAACATTCTTTTCTAGCTTTATTTATATTATCGGTATTTTTATTGCCTTGTTCTTATTGGATGTGAAACTTGCGTTTATGTGTTTAATCCTTATTCCGATTTTATGTGTGTGGGCGATTTTTTACCGAAAATACGCGTCTGTATACAATCATAAAATGCGCTCACGCTTATCGGACATTAATGGAAAAGTGAATGAATCCATTCAAGGGATGCCGATCATTCAAGCGTTTCGTCAAGAATGCAGGGAAAAGCAAGAATTTGAGCAATTAAACGAAGAGTATTATATGTACCAAAATAAAATTTTAAGTTTAAATGCAGCGACGTCTCATAACCTAGTTGGCGTGCTACGCAACATTGCATTTACAGGTGTGATTTGGTACTTTGGCGGTGCATCATTAAGTGCTGCAGGAATGATTTCGTTAGGTGTGTTATATGCATTCGTTGATTATTTAACGCGATTATTTTCGCCGATTACCAATATGGTGAATCAGTTAGCGAACTTAGAGCAAGCGCGCGTTGCTGCTGAGCGTGTGTTTGAATTGTTAGATGAAAAGGGAGAAGCGGTGCAGGAAGAGCACATTCCGTCGATAAGAGGAAATGTTCGCTTTGATAACGTTTCGTTTTCTTATAATGGGAAAGATGAAGTGCTGCAGAACATTTCCTTTGAAGCAAAGAAAGGCGAAACAATTGCCTTAGTCGGTCATACTGGATCAGGAAAAAGTTCGATTATGAATGTACTCTTTCAGTTTTATGAATTTCAAAAAGGCGGCATCACAATTGATGGATACGATATAAAAGAAATTCCAAAACAAGCGCTTCGCGAACATATGGGAATTGTTCTGCAAGATCCATTTCTATTTACAGGAACAGTTGCTTCTAATGTAAGCTTAGAGCAAGAACGAATTTCGAAGGAAACGATTGTGAAGGCGCTCCGTGATGTTGGAGCAGAGCGTTTTGCGGGTAATATTGAGGAAGAAATAACGGAAAAAGGAAGTACGCTTTCAACAGGTGAAAGGCAGCTCATTTCTTTCGCCCGGGCACTTGCCTTTGATCCAGCCATTTTAATTTTGGATGAAGCAACATCTAGCATCGATACGGAAACAGAGGCAATGATTCAACAGGCGCTCGAAGTCGTGAAAAAAGGACGAACGACATTTATTATTGCCCACCGTTTATCAACAATTAAAAGCGCTGACCAAATTATCGTACTAGACCGCGGAACGATTCTTGAAAAAGGTTCGCATGATGAGTTGATGGAAAAGCAAGGTCGTTACTATGAAATGTATAAAACGCAAATTGCAAATAGTCAAAGTGCGTGATGTTCACGGAATGTTCAGATAATTTTAAGGCAATGTTTACAAGTAGGACGTATTCTCCCTTTGTTTATATGATACGTTGAACGAAAGGGGGAATATCAATGGAGGAATTATCAGTTACCTTTAACATTGCATTCTTTTTGTTATTATGCGGAATGATTGGATATTGTGTGTTAGATTCTTGAAGAACTTGCCAGGGTGGCAAGTTCTTTTTTTTGTGTGCCGATGTTCACATGATTGATTTTGAACGAAAAGGATACACTAAGTGAAAACATTTTGATTGAAAAATGTTGCAAGATTGAATAGAATAAGTTAATGTTATTCTTAAATTCCTATCAGAATACTTGGAGGATTGCTATCATGAAAAAATTACTTTCATTTTTCGTACTTGCACTACTAGTTGTAGGGGTTGTAGCAGGTTGCGGAAAACAAACAAAAGATAATACAGTGCCAAGCACTAGCAAAGATGCGCTTGAGCAAATTAAGAAGAGCGGAGAGCTTGTTGTTGGAACAGAAGGTACATACCCGCCGTTCACATTCCATGATGGAAGTGGAAAGTTAACTGGGTTTGATGTTGAAATTGCAGAAGAAGTAGCAAAGCGTCTTGGCGCGAAAGCAGTATTTAAAGAAACACAATGGGATAGCTTATTTGCTGGACTTGATGCAAAGCGTTTTGATATGATTGCGAACGAAGTCGGAATTCGGGAAGATCGCCAAAAGAAATACGACTTCTCTAGTCCATACGTATCATCTTCAGCAGTACTTGTGATTCCAAAAGATAAAGATAAACCAGCGAAATTTACAGATGTGAAAGGTTTAAAAGCAGCACAGTCTTTAACAAGTAACTTCAGTGACATTGCGAAGAAAAACGGTGCGGAAATCGTTGGGGTAGAAGGATTTAACCAAGCGGTTGAATTATTAAACTCTGGCCGCGTTGATTTCACAATTAATGATCGTTTATCTGTGTTAAATTACTTAAAAATAAAACCAGATGCAAAAGTAAAAATTGTTGATACAGAAAAAGAAGCATCAAAAAGCGGTTTAATGTTCCGTAAAGGCAGTGACAAATTGGTTGCTGAAGTAAACAAAGCATTAGATGACATGAAAAAAGACGGCACATACGAAAAAATATCGAAGAAATGGTTTGGTGAAGATGTATCTAAGTAATGTTGTATTTGATTTAGATCGATTATCTGTTTGGGTTGATATCACAAAAGCATCCTTCATGCCTATGCTGAAGGGTGCTCTTTTCAATACGATACCGCTGACATTGATTACATTTATAATTGGTTTAGCGTTAGCGACGGTAACAGCGCTATGCCGCATTTCTGGAAATCGTGTGTTAGAATGGATTGCACGCATCTATGTATCTATTATTCGCGGTACACCGCTTCTTGTTCAGTTATTTATTATTTTTTATGGGCTGCCGACAATAGGGATTACAATTAATTCCTTTCCAGCAGCGATTATTGGATTTTCGTTAAATGTCGGAGCGTACGCTTCAGAAATCATTCGTGCTTCGATTTTATCGATTCCGAAAGGGCAATGGGAGGCTGCATATACAGTTGGTATGTCGTACCCGCAAGCGCTGCGCCGCATTATCCTGCCGCAGGCCTCGCGCGTTTCGATTCCGCCTCTTTCCAATACATTTATTAGTTTGATTAAAGATACATCGCTGGCGTCCTTAATTTTAGTAACAGAAATGTTTCGGAAGGCGCAGGAAATTGCAGCGACAAACTATGAATTTTTAATCGTTTATACAGAAGCAGGACTCATTTACTGGGTCATTTGTTTCTTATTATCGATTGTACAGCAAATGCTTGAAAAACGAGCAGAGCGTCATGTTTTAAAATAATCCTTGTTAAAAGGAGTTTTTGTTTCTATGATTTCAATTCAACATTTACAAAAAAGTTTCGGTGATAACACCGTTTTGAAGCAAATTGATATGGCCGTAGATAAAGGTGAAGTTGTTGTGATTATTGGGCCTTCTGGTTCAGGGAAGACAACATTGCTTCGTTGTCTAAACGTACTAGAAACCCCGAATAGCGGTGTTATTCGTATCGGTGAGGAAACACTTGATTTTTCAAAAAAGGTGACGAAGCGTGATATCGTGAATTTGCGCACGCAAACCGGTATGGTGTTTCAACATCACAATTTATTCCCGCATTTTACAGCGCGTGAAAACGTAATGGAAGGCCTTGTTACGGTGAAGAAAGTTTCAAAAGAGAAGGCAAAAGAAAAAGCAGAGTACTTTCTAAGAAAAGTGGGACTCGGCGATAAGATGGATTTATATCCATTTCAGCTTTCAGGTGGACAGCAGCAGCGCGTAGGGATTGCACGCGCATTGGCGATGGAGCCGCAAGTCATTTTATTTGATGAACCGACATCAGCGCTTGACCCTGAACTTGTGCAAGAAGTGCTAAAAGTAATGAAAGAACTGGCACAGGAAGGGATGACGATGGTCATTGTTACGCATGAGATGCGCTTTGCACATCAAATTGCAAACCGTGTTATTTTTATGGATGGCGGTGTCATTGTTGAACAAGGTACACCGGAAGAAGTTTTGGTACATCCGAAAGAAGAGCGGACAAAGAAATTTTTACAAATGCTACAGTAATATAGAAAGGTCTCAAGCGATGCTTGAGACCTTTTTGCCATATATATTTATTTTTGAAATCCGCCAAGGCTTTGTTCAGCCATTGCTACTAAACGCTTTGTAATTTCTCCACCTACTGAACCATTTGCACGAGCTGTTGTATCAGCACCTAATGTTACTCCAAATTCAGTTGCAATCTCGTATTTCATTTGGTCTAGAACATTCTGTGCACCAGGTACTGCTAATTGATTAGAACGTTGAGTTGTCATAGGATATGTCCTCCTTAGTGTGAGTTTTGGTTGGATTAGCTGGAGTTGAACCAGGATAGCCCCGTTTGGCACTAATCCATCGTGTGGAGTGATTGTATTCATAGTATGGATGATACGTAGAAAGATATGCGAGTTATCATTTTGTAAAATTTGTAAATTAAAATAATGCCAAAAATTACACATGTTCTGTTTGCATAGAAAAAAGATGTTTTTACATACTATGAGTACACCAATACAAGGAGGTGAGATAACATGGCTAGAAACAATAGTCTTGCAGTTCCTGGTGCACAAAGTGCTTTAGATCAAATGAAGTATGAAATCGCAACTGAGTTTGGCGTACAACTTGGCCCAGATGCAACATCACGTGCAAACGGATCTGTTGGCGGTGAAATCACAAAACGTCTTGTATCTTATGCAGAGCAACATTTAGGCGGTTTCCAAAAATAAATGAAAATGGCTATAGGGGACGGGAATACCGTCCCTTTTTTGGAGGAATCAAAATGGCGATTTGTCCGCTTTGTAATGCATTAGAGTATAAGGAATATACTTGTCCTACATGTACGAGCATACTTGAAGATTACGGGAAAGCAGTCGATTATATAGGACCATATAGTGCATATCAGGACCAAGAACTGTTAGAGAAAGTTGATGGATTATCTGCACATGACTCTCGGCAGTATTGCCTTCATCTTTTATATTGCCCGCTTTGTGAAAAGCAAACCGAAATCACTGTACAGCTCATCCCGCATTAACGGGCAGTAATCTCCCACCTCAAAATTCAGCGAAAACATTGTCCAGCTCTAGCGGCTAGAATCTCCGGTCGTTTCGCCCCCTCGGACGAGGCGAAAAGCGCCTCTCTGTCAGGGGCGCGGGCGTCCTGCGATTCTGGACGAGCCGCTTCCGCTTTTCTAAAGAAGTTAGGTGGGAGATAAACTGCCCGTAAAAGCCCGATTGGGTGGGCTTTCCATCAGTGGGAGATGAAAAAACTCTCCACTGATGGAAGTTTCACTATATATGAAAACCCGTCTCAGCAAAAAGTTGAGACGGGTTTTTTCGCTTATTTACATCTCAAGTTTACTGTTTTTGTTTCTGTTTAGATGACGGTAATAATGAAGTGGCGCTGTATATACTTTTTCAGCCAAATCAATATTATGTTTGGTAAAAGCAGTGTAAGTAGGATTCGGATTTATTAGATAGAGCCAAACGGCACCTTTATTGTCCATTGCAATGGAAAGTTCTAATTCAAATAGATGAGAAAAGGCATTTTCTAAGGCTTCAGGCACTCCTTTCGTAATAATGTGTAAACTATCCTGCAATAGAGTAAAGTCAATTTTAGGTAGCTGATGTTGCCACCTCGTAAACGGAATAAAACGTATTTGCTGTGTAAGAGGAAATAAGAAAGAATATGGTGTGTCGTCTATTTGGATTAGCTTTGCTTGTTCTTCCCATATACCGCTTTTGTTTTTTTGTGAAAAAGAACGAATATGCACAGGGGATGTTCGCACCATAGATTGTACGTTATACTCACATGTTTGCAACGACGATTGTAACCAAGATAAAAATGGTTCTTTTGTTTCGTATGTTTTTGTCAGAAATTGATTTTGTTCTAATGCAGTAACATGGAACATACGGTTTTGATAAGAAATGTGGTGCATGCTTTGTTTTGAAAATGGATGACAGGGCTTTAAAATCACATCTTTTTTTGTTTGTAATAGCTGTAACGTTGTCTTTTCATTTGCGTGTTTTATTGTGGGGATATATGGTGCTAGTTTTTTGTTTTTTGCAAGAATTTCATATACATCGGTCTCAATTGGAAGTTCGGCGTTTAAAAATACGGATTGCGGGCGGTTTTGCAACCATTTAATAATAGGGAGCGCCTTCTTCACATTTTTTTCAGTTTTGTATGTGCATCGATTGTATATGTGAGATGGAATGACAAATTGCTCTTCTACCCAATCTTGCTGATTGGCATCAAAAACAAGTCCGTTCACAAGCTCTGTTTGAGGATTGATACTAAAGGGAGTAAACTGTGCAACGGTAATATGATAGAAGCAGGCGCGTTTTGCAATTTCTGTGTAGTATTCTTGCTCATGATGGAAGCGTGATGTTAATAGTCCGAGAACCATAAGACAACCTCCTTTTATAGGGTGCTAAACATGTATCTACTTGAGAATATTCAAAGAAATGTGTCTTATACCAACTATGAGTACTATTTTTGATGAATCGACTAGTATCCCGTTTGCTGGCGCATTGTATAGCAGTTATAATGAAGGGTATGTATATTTGAGAAACGGAAGGTTGATATTTTGTGAATATGTGGCTAAATCTGTTAACAACAACAGGAATAGGCGCGGTTATTGGTGGATATACGAATCATCTTGCCATTAAAATGTTATTTCGACCGCATCATCCAAAATATATTGGAAAGTTTCGGGTACCATTTACGCCTGGATTAATTCCGAAGCGCCGGGATGAGTTAGCTGTACAATTAGGGAAGATGGTTGTTGATCATTTATTAACACCAGAAGGAATTGAGAAGAAGCTAACAAATGAGTCGTTCCAGCAAGAGCTGATCGGCTGGGGGCAAACGGCAGCGGACAAGCTTCTGATGAATGAGAAAACGTTGCACGAAGTGTTAGAGAAGCTGGATATGATTCATATGGAAGAACGAGCTACAAAGCAAATTGAAGGCATCATAACGCATAAAGTAGATTCATTATTTGAAACATATCGTGCGTATACGTGGGAACAAGCTCTACCGCTGTCTGTTCACGAAAAGATTGATGAAAAAATGCCAGATGCAGCTGCTTTTATTATCCGAAAAGCTATGGATTTCTTTGAAAGTGCAGAAGGCAAACAGCGTCTCTCCAAAATGATTGATGACTTTTTTGCATCGCGTGGGACATTATTAAATTTAGTCGGCATGTTTTTAGGGAATGTAAGTTTAGTCGACAAGTTGCAGCCAGAAGTAATTAAATTCTTGCAGCAAGAGGGAACGAAACAATTGCTGTCTGATGTGATGAAAAAAGAGTGGGAAAAGCTGAAACAGTGTGAAGTGAGTGAAGTAGAAGCGTTCGTTTCAAAAGAAGATGCCCTAAAAGGCATTCTGTCTTTTGTGAAAGTGGAACAAACGGTAAGTACTGTATTCAATCAATCTGTTCGTGATGTATGTGCTCCGATTCGTGACAATGTAAGAAACAATGTGATTCCAAGTGCTGTGTGCAAGGGGTTACAGTGGGCGACGAATCATGTCGAGGATATTATGCAGCGTTTGCATTTAGCTGATATTGTACAGCAAGAAGTAGAATCATTTCCAATTGAGCGCATAGAAGAACTAGTTTTATCTATTACAAAAAGTGAATTGAAAATGATTACGTATTTAGGTGCATTACTTGGCGGTTTAATTGGAGCCCTGCAAGGCTTATTATTAATTATAATGTCATAAAGTGAAATTACTTCACATATGATACATAGTCTGATATCGTAGGAAGAGTATGTAAGGAACGAAAACATATAAACAATGTGACAGTGTATCGCATTGCAAGGAGGATATATATAATGGCAAACAATATGCATGATGTTGCGTATGAATTACAAAAAGCAATTGCAGAACATCCTGATTTTCAATCATTAAAAGTGAGCTATGCAGAAGTACAAGCAGACGCAGATGCGAAACAACTATTTGAGCGTTTCCGTATGATGCAAATGGAGCTTCAACAAAAAATGATGCAAGGCGAGCAATTAACAGACGAAGATAACCAAAAAGCGCAAGAAGTTGTAGCATTAGTACAACAAAACTCAAAAATTACAAACTTAATGCAAGCAGAGCAACGTTTAAATGTTTTAATCGGAGACGTAAACAAAATCATCATGAAGCCGCTTGAAGATTTATATAACGTATATATGCAATCGTAAGGAAGAGGCACTTTTGAAGTGCCTTTTTTATTTCGACACAAACGGATGATCTTGAAAGTAAAAACGCCATGGGTAGTGCACTGCTTCTTCGGCGTAGTCAATATTAATGCGCGGACCTGTGGTGATGTTATATGTATGAGAAAGGTGATGTTTTGGAGAAACCTGTTCAATATATAGCTCATCACCCGTAAGGAGAAGTCCTTTTTGTTCTAACGTAATTCCCATTGCTTTGCATAGCTTTCCAGGTCCATTTGTTAAGTTTTTGAACTGTGACTTTGTAATTGTTGTTTTTCCGTATCTTGCTTGTTTCATCTCTTCGATGCCTTCTGCCGGTTCTAATGCCCGAATTAACACACCTTGCGGGATCCCTTTTGGTGCTGTAATGACATTAAAACAATGGTACATACCATAAATAAGATATACATAAGCGTGCCCAGGAGATTCGTACATAATTTCTGTTCGTTCTGTGCGGCGGCCGCCATAGCTATGGGCCGCTTTATCATCAGGGCCTTTATATGCTTCTACTTCGACAATGATTCCGCTTCGTTTTACTCCATCTACAACGTGAACGAGTTTATGTCCAAGCAATCGCTTCGCAACATCTAATGTGTCGCCTTCATACAAAGAGAGTGGCCATTTCATTTAGAAAAACTCCTTTCGCAGCTTTATCTCTTATTAAAGCAAATTCACTGCACAAATGCTAATTCGTTCTAATTAACATTATTGTTTCATAAATTAATGATAGAACAGTGCAGCTAAGAAAAGGGGGTACCGCATCATGATTTATCGTTTGTTAGCTCTTAATATAGATGGAACATTACTGCTTTCAAATGGAAAGCTTCAAAAAGGAACACGTGAAGCGATTGAGTTTGTAAAGAGAAAAGGTGTATACGTTACGCTCTTTACGAACCGAAACTTTCAATCTGCTTACAAAGTAGCGAAATCATTAAAATTAGATTCTATATTAGTGACGCATGGCGGCGCATTTATTTCATCTTCATTAGATAAACCATTAATCCAAAAACGATTATCAGAAGAAACAACATTTAATATTGTGCAAGTACTCGAACATTTTGAATGTAATGTGCGCATTTCTCATGAAAGATTTTCGATTGGCAATCGCCATCAGCATACGCCAAATTTAATTGCTCGAACAGTTTTATCCACTTCTGATCCGCTCTTTTATCCGGTTCAATTTGTAGATTCGCTTGGTGATGCCCTGCGCGATCAACCAGTCGCTGCCCCGAAAATTGATGTAACATTTGCAAGTCAAAGCGAAAAGCAGCGAGCGCTTACGACTTTACAAAAATCATTTGAAAATGTGGAGTTTATCGAATGCGGAAAAGCACAAATCGAAATCGTACCGCCTCATGTATCGAAATTACGCGGACTGCAATTATTAGGTGAGCATCTCGATATTGAGTTAAAAGAAATGGTAGCGATTGGGGATAGCTTCGAAGATTTAGATGTTATTGAAAGCGTTGGATTAGGAGTAGCCATGGGCAATGCCCCAATTGAATTGAAAAAAGCAGCCGATTGGATTACGCGCTCCAATAATGAAAACGGCGTACAATACATGATCAAAGAACACTTTCGAAAACAGTTTCCAATTAAGTTCTTAAATAATCACTTGCAAATGAAGCGATGATAATAAGAAATCTCAGGCGTGTGCCTGAGATTTTTCATATATCAGCGGTTTTTCGAATATATCAGCGATTCGACACGATTTAAAGACCACTCTACAATATTCGACATAAATACACCTCAGAAAAAGGCTCTGACCGCTTCCAAGCATGGCCAGATCCTCTCGCCCGCCTAAAAAATAGGGGTTTTCCCATCCCAGGAGTTCCTTGTTGACCTCCTATCACCCTTCAAGTAAACTAAAGGAAGTTTGAAAATAGAAAAGGTGATGATTGTTGTTAATTTCAATTAAAACGTTACAAGATGATCGTTTTTTACGTCCGCTGCAAAATATTAGCGGCTTATTTTTTGAAGAAAGTACGGTAGCATTTGAACAAGAAGATGCAAATATCATTGTTGATATAAATATAGAAGGAAATGTAACGGCTTCTGCTCGTTTAACAGAAACCCTGACAGGAAACGTGTATGAAGAGACGTTTTCTAAAGATTTATCGTCCTTTACGGAAGAAAAGGAACGTATGAAGCAAGTGAAGCATGTTGTTTCTTATGTATATTTATCTGTTCTACAGCAGTTAACAGGCGTGGAGCAAAAGTGGGGCATCTTAACGGGGGTGCGCCCAACGAAGCTTCTTCATAAAATGCTGCAAAGCGGTATGACGAAAGAAGCAGCACATAATGAACTGCGTGAAAGCTATTTAATTCATGATGAAAAAATTGAGCTGATGCAGCGTATTGTGGATTGTCAATTAGCTGTTGTTCCAGATTTATATCGTTTAAAAGAAGAAGTAAGTATTTATATTGGGATTCCGTTTTGTCCAACGAAATGTGCATATTGTACATTCCCAGCGTATGCGATTAATGGACGCCAAGGATCTGTTGATTCATTCTTAGGCGGTTTACATTATGAAGTTCGTGAAATTGGTAAGTTTTTAAAAGAAAAAGGTGTGAAAGCAACGACGATTTACTACGGCGGCGGTACGCCAACAAGTATTACAGCTGAAGAAATGGACATGTTGTATGAAGAAATGTATGAGTCGTTCCCAGATGTAAAGCAGGTTCGTGAAGTAACGGTAGAAGCAGGGCGTCCAGATACAATTACACCAGAGAAGCTAGATGTGTTAAACAAATGGAATATCGACCGCATTAGTATTAATCCGCAGTCGTACCATCAAGAAACATTAAAAGCAATTGGACGTCATCATACAGTAGAAGAGACGATTGAAAAGTATCATCTTGCTCGCGAAATGGGTATGAATAATATTAATATGGACTTAATTATCGGTCTTCCAGGTGAAGGGTTAGATATCTTTAAGCACACGCTAGAAGAAACAGAAAAGCTTATGCCAGAATCGTTAACGGTGCACACATTATCGTTTAAGCGTGCTTCTGAAATGACGCAAAATAAGCGTAAATATAAAGTGGCAGGCCGCGAAGAGATTACAGCGATGATGCACGAAGCGGAAAAATGGACGAAAGAGCATAATTACGTACCATATTATTTATATCGTCAAAAGAATATTTTAGGTAACTTAGAGAACGTGGGCTATGCAATGCCAAGCCAAGAAAGTATTTATAACATCGTGATTATGGAAGAAGTGCAGTCTATTATCGGTCTTGGCTGCGGTGCATCAAGTAAATTTGTTCATCCAAAGACGGGGGCGATTACGCACTTTGCGAACCCGAAAGATCCAAAATCATATAATGATGGTTATATCAAGTATACAGAAGATAAACTTAAAATTTTGCAAGAGTTATTCGGATAAGAAGTTGCCAATATGAACTGTACCTCAATTGTGAGACACTGTCTAACAATTGGAGGTACAGTTTTTTTGTTAAATATCTATATTTGGGTAGTACCCCATCGCTATCAAGCCAACAAAATAAATTTCCTTAAAATGAAAAATGACAGCTATCCTGTCACTCCCACTATAAAAAAGGTCAACAAAGTACATGTACTTTGTTGACCTTTTTTCAATCTTCTAAAGTTTTATTAAGAAAGGTAAACCCATTCATATATATAGGATCTTTTAAATCATTTAACATGTTTATAGAAAGCTCAATAGGATAATTTATCTTATCGCTTTCTTCAATTTTTAAAAGTTCAAGCAACTGATCATGATATTCTTCTAAAGTTGGAGCTTCTCCCGTTTTATGATAGTGTTTTTCAATGTGATAAGGGAGCAATTTTATTTGATGGGATTCGTCACCACTCAAGCATTGTATTAAAGAAATATAATCTAAATCCAGTTTAAAATCATTAGGAAAAGCAATTTGAACAATTTTTTCTACTGTATGTTGAATTTGTGATAATTTTGTTTGTGTTTTATCTAATTCCCTTTCTAGCATATCAATTGTTTCCATTAATTTTTGATTTTTCTCTTCTAATTCTTGACTTTTTTTGCTTGGTTCATTTGAATTATCTGTCATGTTTTTCTTACCTTTCAAAAACTGATTTTATAGAGGGCCGAAAATTTGAACTACCTCCATAAGGTATCTAGCATATTTCTTTGTATTAGATTCAGAGACTGCAGTTTTTAAACCTGATACAAAAGCCATCATAACAATATTGTAAAACACTGTCGAGAATGATCAGAAAAAGGAAGTAAAAATGAGCAGGAAATGTCTATTTGTGAACGAATTCATAAAATTATGAAAATTAAAAGGGGGAATACGCGATATGTACATGACTGTTGGCAGAATTTTTGATTTAGCTGTGCAAAAATATCCACAGAAAGAAGCGTTAGTAGAACCTGCAAAAAACATTCGCTGGACATATAAACAGTGGGATATGGAGGTAAATAAAACAGCAAACGCACTTCTTGCAGAAGGCGTACGAAAAGGAGACCGCGTTTCTGTTTACTTATATAATTCACATGAATTTGTAACTGTTTATCTCGCTTGTGCAAGGATTGGCGCAATCTTTAACCCGATTAATTTCCGTTTAAAAGCGAAAGAAGTTTCCTATATATTGCAAGATGCTTCCTCTAAAGTTGTTGTTTTTGAAAAAGAAGTTGAATCAACAATTGCTTTAATTGAACGTGACTTTCCGCATACTTCATTTTGGTATATTGAAGAGGACGCGCCGTCTTATGCCGCTTCGTATCATGAAAAAGTAAATGAAGCAAAGGCAGAACCGACAGGCATTGAAGTGGATGAAATGGATTATTGCTCTATGCTGTATACGAGCGGTACGACTGGGAATCCAAAAGGAGTGCTGCACCGCCACCGAGACATGGCTGAGCATAGTATGATTTGTACATATTATATAAAATATACACGCGATAGCGTCGGGTTAGTTGTTGCACCGCTATACCACTGCGGCGAATTAAACGCTGGTATTTTGCCGCGTATTCAAGTTGGCGGGAAAAATGTAATTTTGCATCATTTTGATACGAAAACAGTGCTAGAAACAATTCAAAAAGAAAAAATTACAACGTTCTTTGCAGCACCGACAATGTGGAACATGCTGCTGCAAGAAGATTTAACAGAATACGATTTAACTTCGATGAAGATTGGAATTTACGGCGGAGCAGCAATGGCGCCGGCGCTTGTGAAAGAATGTAAAGACCGTCTGTATATTGACCTTGTACAAATTTACGGAATGACAGAGTTTGGACCTGTTGTTGCCTTTCTTGTAGAAGAAGATCAAATTACAAAAGCAGGATCAGCGGGTACACCTTGCTTTAGTCATGAAGTGCGCATCGTGAAGTCAAATGAAGATGAACCATCCGAACCAGACGATATCCTTCCGCCTTACGAAGTTGGAGAAATTATTGTACGTGGGCCAAGTATGATGGCTGGATACCATAACCGTGAAGAAGCAACGAAAAAGGTTATGTATAAAGGTTGGTATCATTCCGGTGATCTAGGCTATTTCGATAAAGATGGTTATTTATATGTGGCAGATCGTGTTGACGATATGGTCATTAGTGGCGGTGTGAATGTTTACCCGCGTGAAATTGAAGACTTCTTGCATAGCCATGATGGTGTGTTAGATGTGGCTGTCCTTGGGAAACCGGATGAATTGTGGGGCGAGCGCGTCGTCGCGGTAGTGGTAAAGAAAGATGAGTCGTTAACGGAAGAAGAATTAGAGCGTTACTGTAAGGAAAGTGATGAACTAGCGGATTATAAACGTCCGCGTCATTATATATTTGCCGAAGAACTGCCGCGTAATGCGAGCGGGAAATTACAGAAATTTGTACTTCGTGAATCGTTGAAGGAAGCGAAGAAATCATAATAGAAAGAGAATGCACAGCTTGATGTTGAAGCTGTGCATTTTTTTGCCGTTCCCATTCATGGTAGAATGGGAAAAGCGTAAATAAGGAAAGGAACTTTGCATGAGAATTAATAAATTCATCAGTGAAACAGGTTATTATTCAAGAAGAGAAACGAATCGTCTCATTGCCACGCAGCGAATTACGGTGAACGGCGAAATTTGTGAGCCTGGACAAGAAGTAGAGCCTGACGACATTGTACTTGTAGATGGGAAGTCGATTCCTAAGAAGACGCACCCGATTTATATTTCATTAAATAAACCGGTCGGGATTACGTGTACAGCGGCGAAGCATATCGAAGGGAATATTATCGATTTTGTGAATTATCCAGAACGCATTTTTCCAGTTGGCCGCCTTGATAAAGCATCACAAGGGTTAATTTTAATGACAAATGACGGTGATATCGTAAATAAAATGATGCGCTCCGAACATGGTCATGAGAAAGAATATATTGTCACAGTCGACAAGCCATTTGACGATGCGTTCTTAAAAGGAATGGCCCGCGGTGTCACAATTCGCGATGGAAAAACGAATCCGTGTGATATATATCGGATCAGCGACCTTGTATTCCGCATTATTTTGACGCAAGGGATGAACCGGCAAATTCGCCGGATGTGCCGCGCATTTGGCTATACCGTTACGAGGCTAGAGCGCATTCGGATTATGAACATAACAGTAGATGGAATCGAGACAGGGCAGTGGCGTGATTTGACTGAGGAGGAACTACGTGAGCTCCTTGCGCTATTAGGATAAAAGAAAAAGAAGGAGGCGATGCCTCCTTCTCCTGGTGTTCCGACTATTCGTGAGTCGAATCGCCGATATATTGCAGATACGTCTTTTTTATTTACGGCTGAATCCTTCTTCATCAAGGTATTGTGCTGCTTCTTTGTAAGAGTTGAATGTACCGTCTAACTGTATTCCAGCATAAACGTTCCACATATCTTCATCTTCTTTAATAAGAGTTAAGATATGTTTGTCTTCATTTATCCACTCTTCTTCTTGAAAATTCTCTGTAAGTGCAACTTCTTCAATTGGTTCTTGTGAAAGGGCAGCAATTGATTTTTCAAGTAAGGAGCGAAGTTCTTCCGCTGAAAAATCACGGATGTTCACCATTCCTTTATCATTCGTTTTGTAGCCTTTCAGATGCCCCGCGTATACGAAGCCATTTCCGTTCGGATGTAAATGGTACACAACGTTCTTTTTGTCTAGGCGGCTTTCTTCATAATGAAAATTAATGCGTCCTAGAGAGACACTTTTTCTTTCTAGCTCTGGAAATGATTCAATAATCGCTAATTTCTCTTCAAAAGTTATCATAAACCCTCCGTAATTGTAATTAATAATGTGATGGTTCATTATATCACTCTGCTTGTAAGTCCACAATCAGATAAGCGAGCAAGGCAACAGAGAAAATGCTGACAGCCGGTGCGGTAAATACATGTCCAGCTGTAAATGCGGTGCCAATTGCAAGCACGATTGCCGTGCCAAGCAACATATATTTTATCGTTAAAATAGACTTGAAGTTTGTGAGAATGCAAAGCGTAATCCTGATACCGAAGTAAACAAATGGCAGTATGTACATGATGAATCCAATGATACCGAACCAGAAAAATAGGTCATGGAAGTCCCTTTCTATCACTTTTGGTGTTTTTTCATAGTTGCCGGCATAGCCCATGCCTAACAATTTTTGTGACAGCGGTGCTTTTTGAAAGTATTTTTGATGTGCATTTAGAAATTTGTCGCGATCACTATAAATTAAACTGTTTACTTCTCCAGTTGTTAAAGCTCGTTCTTCTTGTTTACTAGGCTGTTGTTCTTGTTTACTAGGTTGTTCTGCTTGTTCATTTACATGCTGTTTGTTATAGAATTGTAAGTGAATGTCCATGTTTTTGGCGATGGGAGTAAAGGGCGTTGCAATTGCAGTTCCTCCTAATACGATTAAGGCTAGAATTGTATTAACGAGCTGTGGGCGGCCTCGCTTCATCATATATTCTGTAAACGAAAAGAATAGTGCCACTCCTAATGTCACAATACTAGATATGTATCCAACCTTTGTTCCTATCATAATACTGGAATATAGTGCTAGTATTGTCGGAATCCAGTATTATGCTTGCATAAAAGAAGTTGTCTTATGGATCGAATATAGGACAACAACTGGGAATGTAATGGCTAAAATGGCACTGATTTCGTTTGCGGCATAAAACCATCCTTTCGAGCCGATTTTCTCAATCGTATAACTTTGATAGTCCGTTCCAGTTGCAATGGAAATGACCATGACAATACTCATGAATAAACTGGCATATAAGAAATACCGTAATAATGTATCGTACGAATTTTGCTTGCCTTGCAAAGTTTTAAATACAAGAATATACCCGAACAACATAACGATTGGATACATACATTTGGCCATAAACTTAACTTCTTCTCCAAGTGAAATTGGATGTTTTACAACGAGATTATTAAGAAGTCCAGCTGTCATGATAACGCCTAGTAGGCAAATATATGCGAGAGGCTTTTTATTTTTCTGGTAAATAAATAGATAGATTATCGCAAGAAGCATCACGCTAAAACGTACGATAATACTTAACGTTGCATCCATGTGTAGCACTTGAATTGACAATGATGTTAACAAATCTAAGACAGGTTGCAGTGCTATAAATAATAGAAAGAAATATGTGAAATTATGTTCCTTTTGTATCATTTTGTCCCCTTTCATAATTGAAGAAATGAATGTATGCTGCTTTTTCACAATACACTAGTTTAGTAATATGGTAAATATATGTAAAATAATTTAGCGTTAATTCGACAGAAAATTAAGAAAAAAGAAGGTTTTTGAAAGCCCTTTCTATAATTATATAAGGATAACAGATTATAGAAGGAGAGAGAGTTTATGACAGTTTCGAGTAAGGCGGAATCAGTAGTTGTACAATATGAAGGGCGAGTTGCGACGATTATGTTAAATCGTCCAGAAGTGTTAAATGCATTAGATGAGCAAACGTTAAAAGAACTACTACAAAAGTTAAAAGAAGTAGCTGCAAGTTCTGTTCATGTTGTTGTACTATGCGGAAATGGCCGTGGCTTTTCGGCGGGCGGCGATATTAAATCGATGTTAGCAAGCGGAGATGAAAGTGCGTTTGAAGGCATTATGAATACTATTTCAGAAATTATTGTAACGCTATATACAATGCCAAAGCTTGTGATTAGTGCGATTCATGGTCCAACAGCAGGGCTTGGTCTTAGCATTGCCTTAACAGCTGATTGCGTAATGGCTGATATTTCATCTATTATTGCAATGAATTTTATTGGCATCGCTTTAATTCCAGATGGCGGCGGCCATTTCTTCCTACAAAAACGTCTTGGAGAGCATATGGCAAAAGAGATCATTTGGGAAGGAAAGAAATTATCAGCAAGCGAAGCGCTTGAAATTGGCATGATTGATGAAGTAATCGGTGAGAATTTCCAAGATGTAGTGAAACAAAAAATTAGCGAATGGCTGCAAAAGCCAATTGCTTCTATGATTCAAACGAAGCAAATTTTGGCTGAATTAAATCGTTCTTCGTTAGAACAAGCGCTTCAGCTTGAAAAACGAGGTCAATACGTAATGAGAAAAACAGCGGACCATAGAGAAGGGATTACTGCGTTTTTAGAGAAGCGCCCGCCTGTGTTTAAAGGGGAATAAAGTGAAACTTCCATCAGTGGGGACATCCCCCACTGATGGAAAGCCCTCACGAATCGACCTAGCTTCCTCATTTCTCTCTGCATCTTGAGGTGGGGATCTTACTGCCCGTTAAAGCGAGATAAAAGTTTTATAAAAATAGAAAGTGTTAACACATTTTTTGTATAATGGTGTTAGCACTTTTTTTCGAATGATAGAAGGAGAAGTGGATGAGCCTAAAACAAAAAAGAATAAGCATGATTATAATCGGTACATGGCTACTCATATATGTGCTGTTACATCGCACACCAACCACAGCCATTCGAATTGAGATGTTTCTATCTGGAAATCCAAAGGCAGCTATGCAAAGTGAGATTGAGAGAATGGAAGATCGATATGATGGCGTTGTACCAGATCATCTCCGCGCGTTTTACGGTGTGCCAGAGAAAGAATATGAAAATTATCACTTTCCAGAAATACGTCACATGTCATCTAGCATTGATATGTCGTCAGCTTGTGTAAGAAAACATTGGTTTTTATATTATGCAGAATTAGGGTGTTTTTAAATAGAAGAAAACGGAGGTGTCCTCATGTCAGTCTATAATAAAATCGTCCGCGACCGTGTACCAGAAATGATTTTAATGTCTGGTAAAACATATACATCGAAAAAATTAAGTAAACAAGAGTACATAGAAGAACTATCGAAAATTGGCGTAGAAGAAATGCGTGAATTTGCATCTATGCAGGAACGTGAGCACGCATTAGATTCTTTAGCGGATGCATTAGAAGTAATTAAAGCGTTGGCACAAGCAGAAGGTGTAACGTTAGAAGAGATTGAGCGCATTCGTAAAGAGAAAGAAGCGGAGCGCGGCGGATTTGAAAAAGGTGTGTATTTAGTAGAAGTGAGTGAGGAGTAGGGGAGAGGAGAATCACCTATATAAGTCGCTGCTATGCAGAATAAAACATGACCGCTTCTATACACGGTCAGTCGCTCTCATCCTTCCCTAGGTTATATATCGGTTTTTAGCTTATATATCTTTTCATGTTTTAACATAAAAGCCACTGCTATGGAGAAACAAGTATCCTACACTCGTTTTCTCCTTTTGTTTTAATCTTTTCCCGTGGCAGAAACAGGACCTAACCGCTTCTATACACGGCCAGATGCTCTCGCCCTCCTTTAAAAAGAAAGGGGTTTTTATGTCGGTTTTTTAAAATATTTTTGTATAGAATTGACAATAAAATGTTAATTTACTATAATTGGCTATAATTTAACATTTCAAATACGATGAAAAAGCCCAGTAGCAGTTTGTCACTGTTATCGAGAAAGCTAGGGGTTGCTGGAACCTAGCACAAACAAACTTGTGAATTACACTTTGGAGTATCTTAGGTAATGCTAAGCGGAGTGGCAATCGATATTATTGCCAAGAGTGGTATGAATAGTAATGCTATTTATGCAATTTGGGTGGTAACACGGTTAAAGATCGTCCCTATGTCGAATGTAGACATAGGGACTTTTTTATTACTAGGAATTTGAAGTAAACAATATTTACAAATTAAAGGAGATGGAAAGAAATGAATATCATTGATGAATTAGAATGGCGCGATGCCATCAATCAGCAAACAGATGCAGAAGGATTGCGTAAACTAGTAGAAGAGAAAAAGATTTCTTTGTACTGTGGTGTAGATCCAACTGGTGATAGCATGCATATTGGACATTTAATTCCGTTTATGATGATGAAACGCTTCCAATTAGCTGGGCATCATCCAGTTATTTTAATTGGCGGAGCAACGGGGACAATCGGTGATCCAAGTGGACGTCAAACAGAAAGACAGCTTCAAACGTTAGAACAAGTGCAGTATAATGTCGAAGCGTTAACAGCGCAAATGCAGAAGCTATTTGATTTTGGCGGGAATAGCGAAGTGAAAATGGTAAATAACTACGATTGGACGCATCAAATAAGTATCCTTGAGTTTTTACGCGATTACGGTAAAAATTTCGGTATTAATAGTATGTTAGCAAAAGATATTGTAGCAAGCCGCTTAGATACAGGCATTTCATTTACAGAATTCACATACCAAATTCTCCAAGCGATGGATTTCCATCACTTATACAAAGAGGAAGACGTACAATTGCAAATTGGTGGTAGTGATCAATGGGGAAATATTACAAGTGGTTTAGATTTAATTCGTAAGAAAGAAGGACCAGATGCAAAAGTCTTTGGATTAACAATTCCACTACTCTTAAAATCAGACGGTACGAAATTTGGTAAAACAGCTGGAGGCGCAGTTTGGTTGGATCCTGAAAAGACAACACCATTTGAATTTTACCAGTTCTGGGTGAACACAGATGATCGTGATGTCATTAAATACTTAAAATTCTTTACGTTCTTAACGAAAGATAGAATTGATGAATTAGCCGTTAAAGTTCAAACTGAGCCTCATAAACGTGAAGCGCAAAAAGTGTTAGCAGAAGAAATGACGAAATTTGTTCATGGTGAGAACGCATTCTTGCAAGCAGTAAAAATTACAGAAGCATTATTTAGCGGGGATATAAAGTCATTAACTGCGGATGAAATTGAACAAGGCTTTAAAGATATGCCGACTTTCTCTGCTACAAAGGAGACGAAAAATATTGTTGAGTGGCTAGTAGACTTAGGAATTGAACCTTCTAGACGTCAAGCAAGAGAAGATATTAATAACGGGGCTATTTTAATGAATGGAGACAAAGTAACGGATGTAAATACATCTGTTACGGTAGAGAATTCATTCGATGGAAGATTTATTATTATCCGTAAAGGGAAAAAGAACTACAGTTTGGTGAAATTAGGATAATATAAACGTAGCACGGATGAATGAGGTATTGATTTCGGTTTCAAAATACATGTGAAAAATCTTTTTTAAATAATAGTTTAGTATAAGATGTGTATCTTTTTCTTGGAAAGAAGAGTAACGGAAGCTTACTCTTCTTTTTTTTGTGATTTTTATCTTGTATGAACGGGCAGTAAGAATTTTATCCTCCTAACTCAAGGTTTGTGAGAATAATGAATAAAGGAGAATGTTCAAACAATCTTATGGTAAAATATTGATTTTTATATATTTAAATAATACAATTTAGGAAAGGAAGTGAAATGGAAAATGAAGTATGAAATGCCAGATATTAATTTAAAAGCATTATTCTTAGGAGATAAAGGAGAAAATGTAGATTTATTTAAAGAATTATTATTAAAAATGGTGGATGAGCATGTTGGTTGGAGACAAAATTATATGCCTCAAGATTTACCTGTTATTACACCTCAAGATAGGAGTTCGAAAAGTTTCCAGGAAACTGCAGATCATATTCGCAGTGTGTTCAATGTATTATCTTCTAAATTACGTACAAACTCTTTACCTTGGCATACTGCTGGCCGTTTTTGGGGACACATGAACTCTGAAACATTAATGCCGTCAATCATTGCGTATACAGCTGCGATGTTATGGAATGGGAATAACGTAGCATATGAATCTTCACCAGCTACTTCTCAAATGGAAGAAGAGGTTGGACATGAATTTGCTGCACTGATGAGCTATAAACCAGGTGAAAGTTGGGGACATATTTGTGCAGATGGTTCCATCGCAAACTTAGAGGGCCTATGGTATGCGCGTAATATGAAGTCTTTACCACTAGCAATTAAAAAAGTAGCTCCTGAGTTCGTTGCAGATAAGTCTGAATGGGAATTACTGAATATGTCTACAGAAGAAATTTTAGATATTTTAGAGGAAATTCCAGAAAAAATGGATGAAATTAAAGCTCATTCTGCACGTAGCGGTAAACACCTGCAAAAATTAGGGAAATGGTTGATTCCGCAAACGAAGCATTATTCTTGGTTAAAAGCTGCTGACATTATCGGTGTTGGGCTTGATTGTGTAGAGCAAATCGATGTTGATGATAACTATCGTATGGACATTCATAAATTAGAAGAAAAAATTCGTGAACTAGCAGAGAAGCGCATTCCTATTCTTGGTGTTGTTGGGGTTATTGGTACGACAGAAGAAGGACAAATAGATCGTATTGATAAAATGGTAGAACTTCGTGAAAAATTAGCAGAAGAAGGTATCTATTTCTATATTCATATAGATGCTGCTTACGGCGGTTATGCTCGCTCTATTTTCTTAGATGAACGGAACGAATTTATCGAATGGGATCAATTAGAAGAAGTGTATACAAAACACAACATCTTTACTGAAAAATGTGGATGGTTAACAAAAGAAATCTATCATTCATTTAAAGCGATGAACCAAGCAGAAACGATTACAATTGACCCTCATAAGATGGGATATATTCCTTACTCTGCGGGCGGTATTGTCATTAAAGATACTAGAATGCGTGATGTCATTTCTTACTTTGCAACTTATGTATTTGAAAAAGGTGCAGATATTCCAGCATTACTAGGTGCATATATGTTAGAAGGTTCTAAAGCAGGTGCAACTGCAGCAGCAGTTTGGACAGCGCATAAAGTCTTGCCGCTAAATGTAACTGGTTATGGTAAATTAATTGGTGCAAGTATCGAAGGGGCTTATCGATTCTATGATTACTTAACTAGAAAAGAATTTAAAGTGGGAGATAAAACAATTCGAGTGTACCCATTAACAAAACCTGATTTTAATATGGTTGACTACGTATTTAACGAAGAAGGTAACACAGACTTAGAAAAGATGAACAAACTAAATCATGATTTCTTTGAGCAAGCTTCGTATGTGAAAGGCGGATTATATAATAATGAGTTTATTACATCGCATACTGATTTTGCTGTCCCTGACTATGGGAACAGTCCACTTTCATTTGTGAAGAGTCTCGGGTTTAGTGAAGCAGAATGGGATCGTGAAGGGAAAATAACAGTATTACGTGCTTGCGCATTATCTCCATATGCTCATGATAAGGACGTGTTTGAAGAATATGCTTTTAAATTGGAAAAAGCGATTCAAGATAAACTTGAAACAATCTATAAATGTAGTAAAAGAAGTTTAATAGAAACTCGTTCTTTTATAATGAATGCATAACAGCGACTTATATGTTGCAAAATGAAAATAGATTTATATAGTAGGGAGGTGCTGTTTGTATTGATTTTTGTTTCATATCGTGTTTAGATATTTCATGTGCATTTTTTCACAAACAAATTTGTTCTTATTGTGCTATAACAATTAACTGGATAAGGAGTTTATTCAAATGAAAAGAGATGTAACACTAAAAGAAAGTGCCTTTCTTTTAGTTGTGTTATTGACGATTATCGGGACTTGTATTATAGGTTTTAATTTACCTCCTCAAGTGCCTATTTTAATCGCTATAGGAATTGTTATATTATTTGCCAAAATGAAAGGTTTTTCTTGGGATGCAATTCATAAAGGGATTCAAAATGGAATTTTACCAGGGTTAATTCCGATCATTATCTTTATGTTAATCGGAATTTTAATCAGTGTTTGGATAGCAGCAGGAACAATTCCAACCATTATGATTTACGGATTTAAAATTTTATCCGCAAAATTCTTTTTACCTTCTGTTTTTGTTATATGTGCGCTTGTAGGGATCATGGTAGGAAGTTCTTTTACAACGATTTCAACTGTGGGCATTGCATTTTTAGGAATGGGACAAATGATGGGCTTGAACCCAGCGATAGTAGCAGGTGCCATTATATCGGGTGCTTTTTTAGGAAATAACATTTCTCCATTATCTGATACAGCGAATTTAGCGGCTGCGATTGCGGAAGTAGATTTATTTGAACATATTCGTAGTATGATGCGGACAATTATTCCAGCGTTTGTTATAACTCTTATCTTTTTCTTATTTGCCGGACACGGGTCATCAGTATCAGGAGGAAATAAAATTGATGAGTTAGTTCAGACGCTGCATTCCTCTTTTACGATTTCAGTTTTTACACTAATTCCAGTATTAGTATTGTTTTTCTGTGCAAGAAAGAGAGTACCAGCGATTCCGACGTTATTACTTAGTATCGCAATTACGATTGTAATTTGTTATATGTACCACCCGCAGACTAGCTTCGGGCAAATTGCTTCTTTTATGCAAGATGGATTTGTTTCTAAAACGGGTGTAAAGAATGTAGATAGGCTACTTACTCGCGGCGGAATGCAAAGCATGATGTGGTCTGTTTCTCTTATTCTTCTTGCTTTAGCACTAGGTGGACTATTAGTAGAAGTAAAAATTATTGAAAAGCTAATCTCTAAAATTTCAGGTATGGTAAGTACGAAAGGAAATTTAATACTTATGACTGCATTAAGTTCAATTGGTATTAATGTTCTTCTAGGTGAGCAGTACTTATCAGTTATCTTACCAGGTGAAGCGTTCAAATCACAATTTGAGGCAATTCGTTTAGATCGGAAAAACCTTTCAGGAATTTTAGCGAATGCCGGAGCGGCTGTTAATCCATTGATTCCGTGGGGAGTGAGTGGTGTATTTATTACAGGAACACTTGGTGTATCTACGTTGCAATATTTACCGTTTGCTATATTTTGTTTGGTGATTCCTGTCATTCATGTTACTTTAGGATTTATTGGAAATGGGAAACAGCAAGTAAACGAGTATCGAAAAGTTAGTTAGGAATAAAGGGCATCGCAATCAGTGCGATGTCTTTTATTTCTATTTTACTGTTTTTTTATTATACTGAAAATTAGAAAGATAAAAGAGAGGGGAAAAACATATGGTACATAACGTAAAAGACACAATGGAACTTATTAAACAACTCGTTTTAATCCCAAGTCCATCTGGAAATACGAATACAATTATTCGTTTTATTGAGGACTATGTAAAAGAGTGGAATGTAGAAACGAAGCGCAACAATAAAGGCGGCCTTATTATAACGATAAAAGGAGAAGACGATACGAAACAACGTCTCCTTACTGCTCACGTTGATACATTAGGCGCGATGGTAAAAGAAATTAAAGCGGACGGACGCCTGCGCTTATCCATGATTGGCGGATTTCGCTGGAATGCGGTAGAAGGAGAATATTGCGAAATCGAAACAGCGAGCGGTAAAACGTATACTGGTACAATTTTAATCCATCAAACGTCCGTACACGTATACAAAAATGCTGGAGAAGCAAAACGTGACGAACAAAACATTGAAATTCGTATCGACGAGCGTGTATCTTCACCAGAAGAAGTACGTGAACTTGGCATTGAAGTAGGGGATTTCGTATCATTTGATCCGCGCGTTCAAATGACAGACAGTGGCTACATTAAATCTCGTCATTTAGATGACAAAGCAAGCGTAGCGATCTTACTGCAATTGATTAAAAGATTACAAGAAGAAAATATGAAACTACCATACACAACGCATTTCTTAATTTCTAATAATGAAGAAATCGGTTATGGCGGTAACTCTAATATTCCAGAAGAAACAGTAGAATACTTGGCAGTTGATATGGGCGCACTAGGCGATGGCCAAGCATCAGATGAATATACAGTATCGATCTGTGCGAAAGATTCAAGCGGTCCATACCACTATGCAATGCGCAAACATTTAGTAGAACTTGCGAAAGCAAATAATATCGAATATAAAGTAGACATCTATCCATTCTACGGATCTGACGCATCAGCAGCAATCCGCGCCGGAGCAGATGTGAAGCATGGACTTATTGGTCCTGGTATTGATGCATCTCACGCTTATGAGCGTACACATGAAACATCGATTGCGCATACGGAGGCACTTATTTATGCGTATGTACAATCAGAGTTAGTAGAAGAATAAGGAATGAATACTCCCCCACTTACCAAAGCTTGAAGTGGGGGTTTCTAACGT
>NZ_NVOY01000021.1 GCF_002551005.1 Bacillus pseudomycoides | reverse complement strand
AATCTTTTTTCAACAAAGTGGGAATCCATTTCATAATTGAAATGGATTCTTTTTTTATGTCAGTTTTTCAACTTATATATACATTTCTTTTTTTCGTTACTATTGTGAGTTATGATGAAAAGAGATATTCCTCATAAGGAGTGGTGTTTGGTGAAGCGAGTATTATTCGTTTGTACAGGAAATACGTGCCGCAGCCCAATGGCAGAGGGGCTATTACGTCATCATGGTAAGGGTCAGTTTGATGTGCAATCTGCTGGTGTTTTTGCGGCCGTTGGTAGTGATGCATCTCTTCATGCTAAAAATGCGCTAGAAGAAAAAGGTATCTCACTTGCGCATTCTTCCAAGCAAGTGACGGAAGAGTTGTTAGAGTGGTCGGATGTTGTATTGACGATGACCGCAGGACATCGTCAACTTTTATTAGCGCACCATCCAGAAGTAAGCGAAAAAGTGCATACATTATATGAATTTGTAGAAGGTACAAATAAGGATATTTCTGATCCTTTTGGCGGTTCGCTTGCTGTCTATCAAGCGACACTGGAAGAAATGCAACAACTTGTGCAAACTTTGGTGAAAAAACACTCAGAAAGCTAATGTTTCGTGTATAATACGATATTGGAGATTATGCTGATTTAATGGAAAGAAGAGATTTCCACTAATAGAAGTTTCATTTTATATTTGGAGGGGTTTAGAATGAAAGTAGTTGTAGCATCTGATCATGGCGGATTGAATATTCGTAAAGAAATCGTAAGTCTATTAGAAGAATTGAACATTGAATATATTGATTTAGGTTGTGAGTGCGAAGCAGGTTCTGTAGATTATCCTGATTTTGCATTCCCAGCAGCAGAAATGGTTGCAAATGGTGAAGTAGATCGCGGTATTTTAATTTGCGGAACAGGCATTGGTATGTCAATTGCGGCAAATAAAGTACACGGCATTCGCTGCGCATTAGTGCATGATACATTTAGTGCAAAAGCAACGAGAGAACATAATGATACGAACATGTTAGCAATGGGTGAGCGTGTAATTGGAGCTGGATTAGCGCGCGACATCGCAAAGATTTGGTTAACAACGGATTATGAAGGCGGCCGTCACGAAAATCGTGTAGGAAAAATTAAAGCGTACGAAGCGAAGTAATTGTAGTCTAACTTCTAGTAAGAAGTAATATAATTTGTTGAACCTACCTGCGAAAGGAAGAGCGTAATGAGTGGAATATTACAGTTAAAAGAGCAGTTGCAAACAGCGCTTTTTGAGTTTCAAGAGCAAGCCACGTTGCGAAATGGAAGCCTTTTTGTTGTGGGCTGTAGTACGAGTGAAGTGCTTGGTGAAAGAATTGGAACATCGGGAACGATGGAAGTAGCAGAGGCGATTTTTTCTGGGTTAAAACATTTTCAAGAGCAGTATGGCATTACCCTAGCATTTCAGTGCTGTGAACATTTAAACCGTGCTTTAGTGGTAGAACGAGAAGTCGCAGAAAAGCATCAGTTCGAGATTGTAACTGTTACGCCTGTCAGATCAGCGGGTGGGGCTCTTGCAACATATGCATATCATAATATGAAAGACCCCGTTATCGTAGAATTCGTAAAAGCAGACGCAGGTATTGATATTGGAGATACATTTATCGGTATGCATTTAAAGCATGTAGCTGTTCCGATACGTACGCGCGTGAAAGAGATTGGGCATGCTCATGTAACGATGGCAAAAGCGCGTCCGAAGTTAATTGGCGGAGCGCGTGCAGTATATGCAATAAAAGAGGAAACGTTTACTTGTAGTTAAGTCATAAACTTCTAATAAAAAAAGACCGAATTTGGTCTTTTTTTTCTTTTATCATGTGTGGAGTCGTGTTAGAATGTAGTTGAAAATGTGAAGATTTAAAAGAATTACAACTAGAACTTTCGTTTTTTCTTAAGAAATGAAGGGAAAATATCGGAAATAGGTGTAGTTCGTTCAGAAAAGGGGGATTTTGGTGGAGCATTTAAAACGTCAAGATGAAAAGGTGTTTGCTGCAATTGAATTAGAATTAGGAAGACAGCGTTCAAAAATCGAGCTTATTGCATCTGAAAACTTCGTAAGCGAAGCGGTAATGGAAGCACAAGGTTCTGTATTAACGAACAAGTATGCAGAAGGATATCCTGGGAAACGTTATTACGGTGGCTGTGAGCATGTAGATATCGTAGAAGATATCGCACGTGATCGCGCAAAAGAAATTTTTGGAGCAGAGCACGTAAATGTTCAACCGCACTCTGGTGCACAGGCAAATATGGCTGTATACTTCACAATTCTAGAGCAAGGTGACACAGTTCTTGGTATGAACTTATCCCACGGCGGTCACTTAACACATGGAAGTCCTGTTAACTTTAGTGGCGTGCAATACAACTTCGTTGAATACGGTGTAGATCCTGATACACATCACATCAATTATGAAGACGTATTAGAAAAAGCGAAAGAGCATAAACCAAAATTAATCGTTGCCGGCGCTAGCGCATATCCTCGTGTGATCGATTTTAAGAAATTCCGTGAAATCGCTGATGAGGTTGGCGCATATTTAATGGTAGATATGGCACATATCGCAGGACTTGTAGCAGCAGGCTTACACCCAAACCCAGTACCATACGCTGATTTCGTAACAACAACAACGCATAAAACATTACGCGGACCACGCGGCGGTATGATTTTATGTAAAGAACAATTTGCAAAGCAAATTGATAAATCCATCTTCCCTGGTATTCAAGGCGGACCACTTATGCATGTAATCGCAGCAAAAGCAGTTGCGTTTGGAGAAGCATTGCAGGACGACTTCAAAGCATATGCACAAAACATCATTAACAACGCAAATCGTTTAGCTGAAGGTCTGCAAAAAGAAGGAATTACTCTTGTTTCTGGTGGAACGGACAACCACTTAATTTTAATTGATGTTCGCAATTTAGACATTACTGGAAAAGTTGCAGAGCATGTATTAGATGAAGTGGGTATCACAGTAAACAAAAATACAATTCCATTTGATCCAGCTAGCCCATTTGTAACAAGCGGCGTTCGTATTGGAACGGCAGCTGTAACATCAAGAGGTTTCGGATTTGCTGAAATGGATGAAATCGCATCAATTATGGCTCACACATTAAAAAATCATGATAATGAAGCAGCATTAGAAGAAGCACGCGTGCGTGTAAATGCCTTAACTGATAAATTCCCAATGTATAAAGAGCTATAAGATAAAAAGCTGTTGAAACGTATTGTTTCAGCAGCTTTTTTTTATTAGACAATCATTCTGTTGATATTGAATGGGAATAAATGTAATATCGATAAGTGGATGCAATATTTCAGAAAGCTACTGAACATACATGTATGTATTGTGATCCAAAACAGGTCGAGCATTTCGGAAAGCATAAGGTAAAAGGTAGTCTCAATGAAGTTTAACGCCGATGCTACCGTTGTAAAGTTTGCCGAAAACGTTTACGATCGCAACTGCCATATGCATCTTTATGATACTCCTAAGTCATGTAAATGGTTAGAGTTCATGAAATGTATATTGGAAGGGAGATGTTATAGTATGCAAAAAGTAATGGTCGTTGGTGCTTCAGGAGTTCTGGGGAGATTAGTTTGTATAGAGTTACTTCGAGTATTTGATAATCAAGTTACTTTAGTAGTAACTGATTATAAAGAAGAACGGGGAAAGAAATTAGCAGAGTCGATCGATGGAGAAGTAACCTTTAAACATCTCGACGTAACGAATATAGGGAGTGTAACAAAGACGATTAAGGATGTTGATCTTGTAGTTGTTGTTGTAAAACAACAACATCCATACATTCAAAAAGCCTGTATAGATAATCGTATTGTATGTATTGATGTAACTCCTTTCTCTAATTTTGTTGAAAAGGTGAAGCTGTTACATCAGGATGCTGAAAGAAATGATGCTAGTTCTATCGTAATGTCAGGATTCTTTCCTGGATTATCTGGATTAATGGTTAATAAAGCAGTTTCAGATTATCATACAACGACGATGGTTACAGCCGCTCTAGCCAAAGTTACATTACATAGTAAGGTTAAGGGAGTAGTTTATTCTTTCGAAATAACGGATTTAGATGAAGTACTTTCTGAAATAAATTGCAAAGACATAGTTTTGAATGAGTTTATTAAATGAAAGATTCATTTGTTTCTTATATTAATTATGTTCTATTGAAATAACAAATGTTTAAATGAAATAAGAAACTAAAATAACAGTATTTCATAAAATGTTATATATGAAGAGAAGGACATTCAAGGCAACCTATGTATACAAATCTTACAGACATTTTAAATATATAATGAAGGATGCAGTCTCTATAATTGGTAAAGCTATTCTTGTAAAAGGAAGAAGCATTTGAAATTTTACCAAATTCGCCCTTGAATATTAGAAGCGTTTTCTTTACAATCGTACATAGTGTAAAAATAGCGTGCTCTCACGCATCAATATCATCTGAAGGAGCGATTCACATGGGAAAACTGTATGTTTTTGATCACCCTTTAATTCAACATAAGATTACATATATTCGCGATAAGAATACAGGTACGAAAGAATTTCGTGAACTAGTAGATGAAGTAGCAAGTTTGATGGCGTTTGAAATTACACGCGATCTTCCGCTTGAAGAGATTGAAATTGAAACACCTGTAAGTAAAGCGAAAACAAAAGTGATTGCAGGTAAGAAGCTTGGTTTAATTCCTATTTTACGCGCAGGCTTAGGAATGGTAGATGGAATTTTAAAATTAATTCCAGCAGCGAAAGTAGGTCATATCGGTTTATACCGTGATCCAGAAACATTACAACCTGTAGAATATTATGTGAAGCTTCCAACTGATGTAGAAGAACGTGATTTTATCGTACTTGATCCAATGTTAGCGACAGGAGGCTCTGCATCAGAAGCAATTACTTCATTAAAGAAGCGCGGCGCGAAACATATTAAATTAATGTGTATCGTTGGTGCTCCAGAAGGCGTAAAAGTTATTCAGGAAGACCATCCTGATGTGGATATTTACGTGGCTGCATTAGATGAAAAATTAAACGATCATGGCTATGTTGTACCAGGTCTTGGAGATGCTGGCGACCGTTTATTTGGAACGAAGTAAGACAACAGACGAGAGGACATCCTTCTCGTCTGTTTTTTTATGCAACATATTATATAGTGAAATTGCATATAATATAGAAACTTCTTATTTGAGAAAGTTATATTAAATGTGAAAATTTATATATCCCAAAAGTATAATAGTGACAAACTTGTGAACATTTTTCTTCTATTATAAAGAGAAAAGGTCTAGATGTTAGACGACTTTTAACATTTTTTTGAAGGAGAACGTTTTCAGTTATGGGAATAAATACCTAATACTCAAATTTTTTGATTTTTTTCGATTTGACGTTGACACTGTTTAACACCCTATTGTATGCTAACAACGGGGATAGATGGTAGGGTTTTCATTGACAAATTTTCGTCTATTCTTTGACAAAAAAAATAATTTTCTCATTTAAATAAGATTTATGCAAAAAAATGAGTTATTATTAACACATTCTTAAAACATAGTGAATGAGGCATTACATATGGAGGGATGAATCCTTGGAGGGAAACAAGCGTAATCCATTTAAGGCGTATGCTTTAATGACCGGAATTCTTGCTCAGCTCGTTGGTGCGATTTTAGTTGGGATTTTTGGCGGGCAATGGATTGATAGTAAGCTTGGAACGTTTCCATTATTTCTAGTAATCGGTTTATTACTAGGACTCGGAACAGGGGTTTATGCTATGATTCGACTCATTCGACAATTTTATTCGGGAGAGCAATGATGATAGAAGTACATGAACTTGTCCAAAGACAAAAGAAATATATGTACAACCTTCTCGCACTCTTTGTATTAGGATGGGGCTTTACCTCATACAAAGATGTCTTTTTAGGACTGATTATCGGAACGATTTTCGGTTTTCTTAGTTTGCGCATCGTTGCACATAAGACGGACAAGCTGTTAGATCGCGTTACACAAGGTGAAAAAGAAGTGAAGTATAAAGCGACTGCAGTGAGTACATATTCGAGATTAGCCGCGATAGGGCTATTAATTTTATTTGCAGCAAAATATCAACATTTAATGGCGATGTGGAGCTTAGGAGTAGGATTGCTGACAGGATATCTTGTCATGATCATAGATTTTCTTTATCTACAGTATAAGAGCAGGGAAGAGAGGTGAATTACTAGTGGAACACGGTAAATTAGTTGAATTTCTAGGTTTAACGTTCGACTTGTCCTCTGTTATGATGACAACTGTTGCGGCAGTAATCGTATTTATCATTGCTATGATTGGTACACGTAGCTTAGCTCTGCGTCCAACAGGAGTGCAAAACTTCTTTGAATGGATTGTGGACTTCGTGAAAGGTATGATCAATAGTACGATGGATTGGCAAACAGGCGGACGCTTTTTAACGCTTGGAGTTACACTCATTATGTACATATTTGTAGCAAACATGCTCGGTTTGCCGTTCATGATTGCGACAGCTGAAGGCGGAGAGCATATTGCATGGTGGAGATCTCCAACGTCTGACCCAGCAGTTACTCTAACATTAGCCGTGATGGTAGTTGCCCTCACTCATTATTATGGAGTTAAGATGAAGGGTACGAAAGAATATTTAAAAGGCTATATTCAACCAATGAAATTCTTATTCCCTTTAAAGGTAATTGAGGAATTTGCGAATACATTGACGTTAGGTCTGCGTTTATTTGGTAACATTTATGCGGGTGAAATTTTATTAACGTTACTTGCTCAATTAGGTGCAAGCGGTACGTTTGGCGGCGCATTAGGTGCTGTTCTGCCGATGTTAGCATGGATGGGCTTCAGTATTTTCGTAGGTGCTATCCAAGCGTTTATCTTTACAATGTTAACGATGGTATACATGGCTCATAAAGTAAGCCACGACCATTAATATATTTAAAGTAAGTACAAAATTTATTTTTTATTGATAAAAAGGAGGACTTTTAAAATGAGTTTAGGTGTAATCGCAGCTGCAATTGCAATTGGTTTATCTGCATTAGGTGCTGGTATTGGTAATGGTCTTATCGTATCTCGCACAGTTGAGGGTGTTGCTCGTCAACCAGAATTACGTGGTGTACTTCAAACAATCATGTTCATCGGGGTAGCGTTAGTTGAGGCGCTTCCAATCATCGGTGTAGTAATCGCGTTTATCGTATTAAACAAATAAGGGATAGCTCCCCTTACAATAAGTGGCGAAGATCGTTTTGGGACCTTCTTCGCCATTGCTTTATGAATGAAACATTACTTGTCTTTTCATTTGTTTAATTTAGATTTTTGAAGGGAGTGAATCCTTGTGCCAACTCTATTATTAGGAGCTGCTGCTGTACCATACGGAACAGTGCTTTATACAATTGTTGTTTTCTTAATTCTATTAGCATTACTTCGTAAATATGCATTTGGACCTTTAATGGGAATTATGAAGGAACGTGAAGATCATATTTCTAGCGAAATCGACGCTGCGGAAAAGAACAATGCAGAGGCGAGAAAGTTAGTAGAAGAACAACGTGAAATGTTAAAACAATCACGTATTGAAGCGCAAGAATTAATCGAGAGAGCGAAAAAGCAAGCAGAGGATCAAAAAGAGAGTATCGTTGCTGCTGCTAAAGAAGAAGCAGTAGCTATTAAAGATTCTGCTGTACAAGAAATTCAACGCGAAAAAGAGCAAGCAATTGCTGCTCTTCAAGAACAGGTTGCTTCTTTATCTGTCCAAATTGCTTCTAAAGTTATGCAAAAAGAACTTAAAGAAGAAGATCAAGTTCAATTAATTCGCGATTATATTAAAGAGGTAGGAGAAGCGCGATGAGCAATGAGATTGTAGCTAAACGTTATGCTGTCGCTCTTTTTCAAATCGCAAAAGAAAAACACGTACTAGAAATGTTTGAGGAAGAGCTGCGCCTTGTGCAAAGCGTTTTTGTAAGTAGTAAAGAACTACATACTTTTTTAGGACAACCAAACATTTCAGCAGAAAAGAAAAAACAAACTCTTTCTAACGTGTTTTCTACTGTTTCTCAGCCGATTTTAAACACGTTATATCTTTTAATCGATAATCATCGCGAAACATTAGTACCTGAAATTGTAGATGTGTATGTTGCACTTGCAAATGAAGAGCGTAACGTAGCTGATGCAACTGTTTACTCTACTCGTTCTTTAACAGAAGATGAGAAACTTAGCATTGCAGAGGCATTTGCAAAGAAAACAGGAAAAGATGCAATTCGCGTTCAAAATGTTGTAGATGAAGATTTACTAGGCGGTATTAAAGTACGCATTGGAAACCGCATTTACGACGGCAGTTTACAAGGAAAGTTAGCACGTATTCAGCGTGAACTTATGAAGAATAGATAGGGGTGAAGCGCATGAGCATCAGAGCTGAAGAAATTAGCGCACTGATTAAGCAACAAATTGAAAACTATCAGTCTGAGATCGAAGTTAGCGATGTTGGTACAGTTATTCAAGTTGGTGACGGTATTGCACGTGCTCATGGTCTAGATAACGTTATGGCTGGTGAGCTTGTTGAGTTCGCTAACGGCGTTATGGGACTAGCACAAAACTTAGAGGAAAATAACGTAGGTATCATTATTTTAGGACCTTATACTGAAATTCGTGAAGGTGACGAAGTACGTCGTACAGGTCGCATCATGCAAGTACCGGTAGGGGAAGAATTAATCGGTCGTGTTGTAAACCCACTAGGTCAACCAGTAGACGGTTTAGGTCCAATTAACACAACAAAAACTCGTCCAATCGAAAGCCCAGCACCAGGTGTAATGGACCGTAAATCTGTTCATGAGCCACTTCAAACTGGTATTAAAGCGATTGACGCTCTTGTACCAATTGGCCGCGGACAACGTGAGTTAATCATCGGTGACCGCCAAACTGGTAAAACAGCTGTTGCACTTGATACAATCTTGAACCAAAAAGATCAAGATATGGTTTGTATCTATGTAGCAATTGGACAAAAAGAATCTACAGTACGTAACGTAGTTGAAACATTACGTAAGCACGGTGCATTAGATTACACAATCGTTGTAACTGCATCTGCTTCTCAACCTGCTCCATTATTATACTTAGCTGCATATGCTGGTGTAACAATGGGTGAGGAGTTCATGTACAACGGCAAACACGTATTAGTTGTATATGATGACTTATCAAAACAAGCGGCTGCATACCGCGAATTATCACTATTATTACGTCGTCCTCCAGGTCGTGAAGCGTATCCAGGGGATGTATTCTACTTACACTCTCGCTTACTAGAGCGTGCGGCAAAATTAAGTGATGCAAAAGGCGCTGGTTCTTTAACAGCATTACCTTTCATCGAAACACAAGCAGGGGACGTATCAGCTTACATCCCAACAAACGTAATCTCTATTACAGATGGACAGATCTTCTTACAATCTGATCTATTCTTCTCTGGTGTACGTCCAGCAATCGACGCAGGTACTTCTGTATCTCGTGTTGGTGGTGCGGCTCAGATCAAAGCGATGAGCAAAGTATCTGGTACACTTCGTCTTGACCTTGCATCTTATCGTGAATTAGAAGCGTTCGCTCAGTTCGGTTCTGACCTTGATAAAGCAACACAAGCGAAATTAAACCGTGGTGCACGTACAGTAGAAGTATTAAAACAAGGCTTACATAAGCCATTAAAAGTAGAGAAGCAAGTTATGATTCTTTACGCATTAACACGCGGATTCTTAGATGATATCCCAGTAGTAGATATCACTCGTTTCGAAGACGAGTTCCATGCTTGGTTAGATACAAATGCTGCTGAATTATTAACTGAAATTCGTACAACAACAAAACTTCCTGAAGACGAAAAAATGGCAACTGCTATTAACGGCTTCAAAAAAGTTTTCGTAGCTTCTGAGTAATAATAAAAAGCGGAAGCGGCTCGTTAGGCCGCTCCACTTCTATATAAACAGGTGCTCTTACAAGGAGTGCTAACGGATATGAAGAGGAAAAGAGTAGGTGCACCTATTCTTTTCCTTCACTCATGAACAAGTATAACGATTAGGAAGATCGACAACATGGAAGTCTTTCTAATCATGCCAACTTCCGGAAAAAAGGTGGTGAAAACCTGTGGCATCTTTACGCGATATAAAAGCGAAAATTAACTCGACAAAGAAAACGAGTCAAATTACGAAAGCGATGGAGATGGTATCTGCATCAAAATTAAACCGTGCAGAACAAAATGCTAAATCTTTCGTTCCGTATATGGATAAGATTCAAGAAGTAGTAGCGAGCATAGCGCAAGGTAGCGGGGTAAATCACCCAATGTTAACAGCGCGTCCTGTGAAGCGAACAGGATATATCGTTATTACATCGGATCGCGGACTAGCAGGTGGATATAACAGTAACGTTTTACGTGCAGTAAGTAACGTAGTGAAAGAGCGTCACAACATGGATGCAAACCAGTACGCAATTATTGTACTTGGACGTCTAGGACGTGATTACTTAAAACGTCGTGGTTTTAATATCATTGACGAAGTAATTGGATTATCTGATCAACCAGTATTCGCTGATATTAAAGATATTGCTTCAAGAGCAATTTCTATGTTTACAGATGGCGCTTATGATGAATTGTATATTTACTACAATCATTATGTAAGTAAGATCTCACAAGAGGTAACGGAGAAGAAAATTTTACCGCTTACGGATGTGGCATCTGAAAAAGCAACAACTTTATATGAGTTTGAACCATCTGAAGAAGATATTTTAAAAGTATTATTGCCACAATACGCAGAAAGCTTAGTGTACGGTGCATTGCTAGACGGTAAAGCAAGTGAGCACGCAGCGCGTATGACAGCAATGAAAAGTGCTACAGACAACGCAATGGAAGTTATCGATACACTTACACTTTCCTTCAACCGCGCTCGTCAAGCAGCGATTACGCAAGAAATTACGGAAATCGTCGGCGGTGCAGCAGCGTTAGAGTAGAAATAAAAAGCGGAAGCGGCTCGTTCAGAATGGGAGGGGGATGGAGCTTCAGACCTAGAGGCGTTCTTTGCCTCGTAGGAAGAAGCGAAGCCACCGAGTATTATAGCCGCTGGAGCTGGATTAAATAAAAAGTGGAAGCGATATTCTTCATGCGAGATGAAATATAAAAAATGAAAGCCGACTGTTCGCAGAAAAGCCGGTTAATTTAAAGAAAGCTAGGAGGGAACCCGATGAATAAAGGGCGCGTTACGCAAATCATGGGTCCGGTTGTAGACGTTAAGTTTGACGGCGGAAAGCTACCTGAAATCTACAATGCCCTTAGAATTAAAGAAGACGCAATCGACTTAACTTTAGAAGTTGCGATTCATCTTGGTGATAATACAGTTCGTACAGTAGCAATGTCTTCTACAGACGGACTTGTTCGTAGTGTAGAGGTAGAAGACACTGGTAAACCAATTTCTGTTCCAGTTGGTGATGCAACACTTGGTCGTGTATTTAACGTATTAGGTGACGCAATTGACTTAGGTGAAGAAGTGGCAGCGGATGTACGCCGTGATCCAATTCACCGTCAAGCACCTGCATTCGAAGAGTTATCTACAAAAGTAGAAATTCTTGAAACAGGTATTAAAGTAGTAGACTTATTAGCTCCTTATATTAAAGGTGGTAAAATCGGTCTATTCGGTGGTGCCGGCGTAGGTAAAACGGTATTAATCCAAGAATTAATTAACAACATCGCACAAGAGCACGGCGGTATCTCTGTATTCGCTGGTGTAGGTGAGCGTACTCGTGAGGGTAACGACTTATACCACGAAATGAGTGATTCTGGCGTAATCAAGAAAACAGCGATGGTATTCGGACAAATGAACGAGCCACCTGGAGCACGTCAACGTGTTGCGTTAACAGGTTTAACAATGGCTGAACATTTCCGTGATGAGCAAGGACAAGACGTACTTCTGTTCATCGATAATATCTTCCGTTTCACGCAAGCTGGTTCTGAAGTATCTGCCCTTCTTGGACGTATGCCATCTGCGGTAGGTTACCAACCAACACTTGCAACAGAAATGGGTCAATTACAAGAGCGTATTACATCAACAAATAAAGGATCTATCACGTCTATCCAAGCGGTATATGTACCAGCCGATGACTACACTGACCCAGCACCAGCAACAACGTTCGCTCACTTAGATGCAACAACAAACTTAGAGCGTCGTTTAACGCAAATGGGTATTTACCCAGCGGTAGATCCATTAGCATCTACATCTCGTGCACTATCTCCAGAAATCGTTGGAGAAGAGCATTATGCAGTTGCTCGTCAAATTCAGCAAACTCTGCAACGCTACAAAGAGCTTCAAGATATCATCGCCATCTTAGGTATGGATGAGTTATCTGAAGAAGATAAATTAGTTGTACATCGCGCTCGTCGCGTTCAGTTCTTCTTATCACAGAACTTCCACGTAGCAGAACAGTTTACAGGTCAAAAAGGATCTTACGTACCTGTAAAAGATACAGTTCGTGGATTCAAAGAAATTCTAGAAGGAAAACATGATGACCTTCCAGAGGACGCATTCCGTCTTGTTGGTGGTATTGAAGAAGTTGTTGAAAACGCGAAGAAAATGATGGCATAAGGCCTTAGGAGGGACGAATTATGAAGACATTTCCAGTCAGTATTGTAACTCCTGATGGACCGGTTTACGAAAACGAAGTTGAAATGGTAAGCGTAAAAGCAGAGAGCGGGGAAATGGGGATCTTAGCAGGTCACATTCCGACTGTTGCACCACTTAAAATTAGTGCAATTCGCTTAAAAAATGGTGGACATACAGATTACGTAGCAGTTAGCGGTGGCTTTATTGAAGTTCGCCCTGAGAAAGTAACAGTATTAGCACCATCTGCTGAAACAGCAAATCATATCGACATCCATCGCGCAAACGAAGCGAAGCGCCGCGCTGAGCAACGTATGCAAGATAAACAAGCACATGTTGACTTCAAACGTGCAGAAATGGCACTTAAACGTGCGATTAACCGTTTGGACGTTTCAAATATGAAGTAAAGAAGAAGCCGCAAGGGGATGAACCTTTGCGGCTTTTTTTCATTTATATTTATCCCACTATTCGTGGGCAGTTGTCCCCCACCTATCTTCTTCGCTTCTCTCTGAATCTTGAGGCGGGGGTCTTACTGTCCGTTAATGCGGGATAAATTGAAAAGCCGTTTTTTCCTTTATTTTTCGTTTCATACATTGCCATATCAGCATGCTGTAGAAGTGACATAGCGTCGTCTCCTGCGTCTGGATATGTGGCAATTCCAATACTCGGTGTAATTTGTAACGTATGATTTTCTAATTCAATTGGTTCGTTCATGATTCGTAAAATAGCATTTGCAATACTTTCAATTTCTGAAAGGGTTTCGTATTTTTCGATTAAAATGGTAAATTCATCGCCTGCGAACCGGGCAACCGTTCCGTTTTGTCCAACCGCATGTTGCAAGCGTTTTGCAACTTCAATTAAGAGAAAATCTCCAGTTTTATGCCCAAGTGTATCATTAATAATTTTGAATCGATCTAAATCGAGAAACATAATAGCGAGTTTTATGTTTTCTTTCTTAGCGTGAAGAATGGCATGATTAAGTTGTTTCTCAAAGGCACGGCGATTGACGAGCTGTGTTAATGTATCGTGATACGCTAAGAAGCTAATTTGCTCTTGCTGTCGCTTTCCTTCTGTAATGTCCTTTACCATTAAGTAAATACCTGTGATGCGTGCTTGCAGTATGATTGGGACTACCGTTACATGTAAATAATAAATATCGCGGTTTTGATGATACGCTCTTATTTCTAAAGTTGTAGAGTGCCCCTTTTTCACGTAACGAAAAGCATGAATGGCTTTTTCTAAATCCTCCTCATATATGAGAGAGCGATAAGACTCATGTAAAAGGGCATCTGTTTGATAGCCAAGTAATATAATCCCAGCATTGTTTACACTTAAAAAGTTCCCATGCAAATCTAATGTAAAAATGGGGTCTGGATGATGCTCATACAGTGATTTAAACATTTGTTGGCTTTTATATAATTCATTTGTTTGTTCCACTAAGTCTTCTGTACGTAGTTCAATTTGCTTTTCTAATTCTAAATTAAACTGTTGTTGCTTTTGTAATAGCCGTTTATTTTGGTGCCTTACTAACATGTGACGAATAAGTACGAAGAAAAATGTTAAAAATACGCCTTTTTCTAAAATGGGAGAAAAGTTTTTTTCATATAAGGTAAATAGAATTAATGCTGCAACTGCTAAATAAGGAAGTGATAATCGAACCTTTTCACCCATTTCAGGATTGAAAAAATGTTGTTCACTTTTGTTTTCTTCGTGGAGAAGACAAGCAATTGCGACTAGCCCTAAGACAATTTGGAAGAAAGGTGTTATCGTGAACAAAGAATGGTCTGTCTGAAAATATTTAATATAACCATACATCGAATCAAGCAGTGCATATAAAATGAGTGAACCGCTTAGTAAAGCAACAACTACTCGAGAAACAAATGATAAGGGACGCAATAATAAACGAATGCCCATGACTAAAAATAGTAAATCTGTAATTGGATATACAAGCAGTATAAATTTGTGAATGTTAGATATCGCATCTGGATGGACAGCATTTTTAAAGAATAGATAGTAATGTAAGGTGAATGCCGCTGTAATGATGATACAAATATCACATAACATAAAGATTTTTTCCCAATTTGTGCATTCATACATATTCTTATAGAAAAAAGCTAGCGTATAGAAAAGTAAAAACAATAAATAGAATAGATCTGAGGAATCTATAATTGCTTTGTAATTATGCAAAATGAGGTGTTGATACATAACGATCGTGTCACCAATAAAGTAAAAGAATGAGCCAATTGTTAAGAGCATCCAAAACGTATAGGCTTGTCCTTCTTTATGGGAAGTAGAATACAATAACGAGCCACATATAATCCCATTAAGAATGAAAGTTACGACACTCATTTGTAATTGAAATTGAAGTGAGTATTCATCCCATATTTGCAAAGCTATATAATGAACCGCAATATAAATCAATAAAGAATATGTAAGAAAAAACAAATGGGTTTGTCTATTTTTCACAATAATAAGTCCCCCATGAAGTTAGATGGCATGTTTCCTTTTTATTTATAGTATGTCGTTTTTTAAAAAGGAATAGTATTTTCAAAACATATTTGCTTAGACAATACGAAAAGTCCGATTCTTCTGTGGTGCAGAGAAATCGGACTTTTTTAATATACCATCAATATTTTGCTAAAACATCATGATAATCTTCATTACGTTCAAGGGCATAGAGTGAATTACTTTTGAACTTTCCTAAGTAAATCTAAGAGCTGTTTTTGTTCCTCATGATTCAAATTGGAAAATTGTGATGCCTGAAAGTGCTCTTGATTCGGAACGACTTCATGAAATAACTTTTTTCCTTCTTCAGTTAATGAAAGGTATTTTGTTTTCCATTCTTGCTCTCGTTGAATCAATCCGAGTCCTTCCATTTTGCTTAACAGTTGCGTAATATTGCCCTTCGTAACAAAAAGCTTATTTGCTAATTCTTGTTGCGATAATTTTTCATGGGAACCGACTTGAACTAAGACGTCAAACTGAGCTACCGACAGCTTCCATTTTTTTAAGTGCTGATTCGATTCGCGAATACTTTGGTTATATACTCTTGAGAGACGAAACCATAACATTAAACCGAGACGTTCCTCGTGTTTAGATAATGAAGAATTGTTTGCATGTTTTTGCATCATGTCACCTAATACTTTCTTTTTCACATTGAATTTATGACTAAACTGATATTGTTAGTTTAATTATAAACTGATAGAATGTCAATATTAGGATTGTTTACCATTACGTTTTATAATGATATATAATTTCAAATTAAAAAACCGACATAAAAACTCTTTTCTTTTTAGGTGGGCGAGAGCGTCTGGCCATGCGTAGAAGCGGGATCAGGTCCTTTTTCTGCCACATGCGATGTTCAAACAAAGAAAGCGAGTGGCAGAATCTTTTTTTGCATAGCCGTAATCTATATGTCAAAAAGGATTTATATATACCTTATCAGGTATGAAAAGGAGTGTTAAAAATGGAGGAGAAAAAAGTAACGTGGTTAGAACTTTTTTATGATTTGTTATTTGTAGCAGCGGTCTCAACTGCTACTAAGGTTTTAATTCATGTTGAAAACGGATCTATTCACCCAGAATATTTCTTAAAATTTGTTCTCATATTTATCCCGATATGGTGGTCTTGGACTGGGCAAACACTGTTTACGAATCGGTTTGGGAAAGATATTTTGCATCAACGTATGTTTATGATTTTTCAAATGTTGTTTGTTCTCATTATGATATCCAGTTTATCAGTGGATTTTGATCAATACTATTTGTCTTTTTTGATTGGCTATATTGGACTAAGAGCATTAACAGCGATTCAATATCTTGTTGTTCAGAAGCTAGAAGTAGGAAATAGAAAAAAAGCGGCCCATTTTTTAGGAACACGTTTTTGGATTGGAATCATTATCTCATGTTTCTCCATCTTTTTTGATTCATGGATTCGATATGCCGTGTTATATGCAGGAATTATTGTTGATATCATTGTGCCTTTTTTCGGACGCAAGTATTTAGTGAAAGCTCCGACCAACACGGCTCATTTATTAGAACGTTTTGCCTTATTAACATTAATCCTTTTTGGAGAATCGGTCGTCAGCACCCTTTCAGTATTGCAGCCGCAAAAAGGAGATTGGAATTCGATTTTATTCTCAATTATTTCATTCGTCCTTATCATTTCCATGTGGTGGCAATATTTTGATAATGTAGAAAAGAAAGTAGACAAATCAATCCAAACAGCCGGTCAAACGATTATTTACGGTCATTTGTTTATTCTCATGTCGCTCAGCATGATTGCGGCTTCTGTTGAACTACTATTTTTACAAGAGGTTCGTTATTCATTCATCCTCTATTTTGTATTCGGTTCAGTCTTACTGTATTTCGCTGCAACTTCTATCGTTTTTCATCAATACAGATATGAACAACACCGTTTAACATACTCTCATTTAGGGCTATTTTTAGGAATTCTAGCAATCTTTTTCATTATTGATTTGATTGTAGTAGTTCCAAGTATTGTTATAATGGGGCAATTAGCTGTATTTTTCATTGTCTATGCTAAATTGACAACTACGTAAATATTAATTATAGGGTTGAAAGAGAAACCTTGATTTTCACTGTAACATAGAAAAATAACTAACCGAAAACAATATTAAACAAAGTGGCTAAAGAAAGATAGTTTCAACCTAAATTTAGGGGTATAATGAAATAAATGGTATATCGATATAATAGTATCATTTAGAGGATTAGGAGGTAATATATGATAAGTCAATTAAAAAGAGAAGCACTTGATGCATTAAGAGGAAGATGGGGATTAGCGGTAGGAGCGACTTTATTAATCGGAATTCTTATTGGTGTTGTGGAGTTAGCAACTACAGGTATCTTCTCAATGTTTTGGGGGTGGAAAGAGGCGCGGGATGCTATTACAGTAGATATTGTGGCGATGCTTATTATCGGTCCGTTAACGCTTGGTGCTTATTATCTTGTTTTAAACGCAGTTCGTGGGACAGAGGTTCGTATCGGTCATATATTTAAGTGGTTCAGCGATGGAAATAAGTTTATTAAATCATTTTTAACATACTTATTAATGTATGTGTACCTTATTTTATGGACATTACTTCTTGTTATTCCAGGAATTGTCAAATCATTTTCTTATTCCATGACGTATTTTATTTTAAATGATCACCCAGAGTATACAGTGAATCAAGCAATTACTGAAAGTCGCCGTATGATGGATGGTCATAAAATGGACTACTTCTTATTATGCTTAAGTTTTCTAGGTTGGTTTATATTAGGTGTCGTTACTTTAGGAATTGGTTTCTTATGGTTAACTCCATATTTTTACACGACATCTGCAGCGTTTTATGAGGAAATTTCAAAGAAATATTATAAAAAAGAAGATGCTACTATTTAAAAAACGACTAGCATGAAATGAATCATTCATGCTAGTTTTTATGAGAATGAAATTAGTTTCAATTACTGTACACCAAGTAATATAAGGGGAAGTCTTCCTCTAGTTACTTGGTTTTTCTTTTTTCCAATGTATCGACATAAGAATTTGAAATTTGCTATAATATCTATAATTGCATTATTTAGAAAAATTAAAAAATAATAAATGATGCAAATGAATCATAACGTGTACTAAGTGAACTTGTTTTTATGAGGGGGGAGAGGGTTTCACAATGGTAAATGTATATGAAAATAGTTATATGATTGTCGGTATTTTTTTGCTATTAGGTATATTGTTGCCGGTTGTCGCACTCACCTTGGGGAAATTGCTACGTCCACATAAACCAAGTGCAGCGAAGAAAACAACATATGAAAGTGGAATTGAGCCGTTTCATGATGCAAATGTTCGCTTCCATGCCCGGTATTATATTTTTGCATTGCTTTTTGTCATCTTTGATGTGGAAACTGTGTTTTTATATCCGTGGGCGGTAGCGTATGACAAACTGGGGTTATTTGCATTAGTGGAAATGCTCATTTTTGTTATTATGCTACTTATTGGTCTTGCATATGCTTGGAAAAAGAAGGTGTTACAATGGCTATAAATTTTGAAGATATTCATCCACAGGAACGTGCTGAGTTAGAAAGAAATATATTTTTTACGACGCTTGAGCAAGTAAAAGGTTGGGCACGCAGTAATTCATTATGGCCAATGACATTTGGATTGGCATGCTGTGCAATTGAGATGATGGGAGTCGGTTCTTCGCATTATGATTTAGATCGATTTGGTTCATTTTTCCGTACATCTCCGCGTCAATCGGATGTCATGATTGTATCTGGAACGGTAACGAAGAAAATGGCTCCAATTGTGCGGCGCTTATATGATCAAATGCCAGAACCGAAGTGGGTCATTGCAATGGGATCTTGTGCAACGGCGGGCGGACCATACGTAAATTCATATGCCGTTGTAAAAGGGGTAGATCAAATTGTGCCGGTGGATGTATACATTCCTGGTTGTCCGCCAAATCCAGCAGCTTTAATTTACGGGATTAATAAATTAAAAGAAAAGATTCGTTACGAAGCAAAGACAGGAAAGCAGGTGACGAATAAATGAGCGATCAAGATAAAAATATAGATGATCTGAAAAAAGAAGCAGCAAGACTTGCAAAGGAAGAAGCCAAAAAACGGCTCGCGGCACGTCAGGAAAATGAGGTTCCTCATGTAGAAGAAAAAGAGAAAGCGCTATCAAATGAGAGTGAAATAGATATAGCAGAACTAAAGCGCCGCGCAGCAGAGGAAGCAAAAGCGGCCGCGTTAGCGAAGCAGAAAGAAAAGGAAAACGCACCTGACACGGAAGATAATGAGAAAGAAAAAGAAAAGGCAGCGGCGAAGGCAAAAGCAGCGGCAGCAGCGCTAGCGAAACAGAAAGCATCAGAAGGCGGAAGCGTAGGCGCTGAGAAAGAAAAAGCAATTGCGATTGCAAAAGCGAAAGCAGCAGTTGCAGCAAAGGCCCGGGCTGCTGGAGGAAAGAAAGAGGAAGAAGTGAAAGTAGAAGAGCCTTCGCAAAATCAGCCGTATTTAGATGCGTATGTTCAGGCAGTTACAGCAAAACTTGGCGAAGGTGTACTAGAAGATTTCTATATTAATAGGTTGTCTAAAGATGTTCCAACGCTCGTTGTGAAAGTAGAGCATTACTATGGAGTAATGGAGTTGTTACAGAAAAATCCTGAATGTGCGTTCAATTATATGTCAGAGTTGCATGCAACAGATTTTGGGGCGCATATGGAAGTGTATGTGCATTTATTTTCATACGGCAAGAAGCAATCAGTAGCGGTGAAAGTAAAACTTGACCGGGACGAGCCAAGAGTGTCTTCCATTGTACCGTTTTGGAGCGGGGCAGATTGGCCGGAGCGCGAGGCGTATGATTTGCTTGGCGTTGTGTTTGAAGGGCATCCAAATTTAAAGCGGATTTTGATGCCAGACGATTGGATCGGCTATCCGCTGCGAAAAGATTATGAGCCTTTTGATGCGGGGGTGTAAAACGTGATTCGTACAGAAGAAATGCTTTTAAATGTAGGGCCGCAGCATCCGAGTACGCACGGTGTATTTCGGCTCGTTATTAAAATTGATGGGGAAATCATTAAAGAGGCTACACCTGTCATTGGCTATTTGCACCGCGGCACGGAGAAAATTGCGGAAAGTTTGCAGTATACGCAAATTATCCCGTACACAGACCGAATGGATTATTTAGCGGCCATGACAAATAATTATGTCATCTGTCACGCAGTGGAGACGATGATGGGGCTGGAAATACCGGAGCGCGCTGAATATTTGCGCATACTTGCAATGGAGCTTGGGCGCGTGGCGAGTCACCTTGTTTGGTGGGGAACCAATTTGCTTGATATTGGAGCGGTCAGTCCGTTTCTATATGCATTTCGCGAACGCGAGATGATTATTAACCTACTGAATGAATTATGCGGAGCGCGTTTAACTTTTAATTATATGCGCGTTGGCGGGGTGAAGTGGGATGCGCCGGACGGCTGGATTGAAAAGGTGCAGGGGTTTGTTCCCTATATGAGAGAGCAGTTAGAGGGGTATCACGACCTTGTGAGCGGCAATGAAATTTTCTTAAATCGCGTAAAGGGAGTCGGTATTTACTCGGCAGAGGATGCCTTACAATATTCGTTAAGCGGAGCAAACTTGCGCTGCACGGGTGTGAAATGGGATCTTCGGAAAGATGAGTCGTACTCGATTTATGACCGTTTTGATTTTGATGTTCCTGTCGGTAAGGTGGGGGATGCTTGGGATCGTTACGTTTGCCGAATGGAGGAAATTGAAGAGTCGCTGAAAATTATTGAACAAGCGGTAGAGCAGTTTCCGAAAGAAGGAGCAATCTTAGCGAAGGTGCCAAAGATAATTAAACCACCAAAAGGTGAAGCATTCGTGCGAATTGAGTCACCACGCGGCGAGATTGGCTGTTACATCGCAAGTGATGGAAAGAAAGAGCCATATCGCTTAAAGTTCCGCCGCCCATCTTTTTATAATCTGCAAATTTTACCGAAGCTCTTGAAAGGCGAAAATATCGCAAACTTAATTACAATTTTAGGTGGCATTGATATTGTACTTGGGGAGGTTGATGGGTGATGATACAAAACCTCTTAGAGTCACCCGCAAGCTGGACGAATTTTCTTATCTTTTTCGGATTGGCAACATTGTTGTTGTTTGTCGTTCTTGGCTTTGTTACATATGGGATTTTAGCAGAACGAAAAGTAATGGGATTTATGCAGGGACGTATCGGACCGAACCAGGTGGGCGGTCGGTTTGGACTTCTGCAAACAGTAGCGGACGTGTTAAAACTTTTGCTAAAAGAAGATACGATTCCAAAAGCGGCCGATAAACCGCTCTTCATATTAGCACCGCTCATTGCGTTTGCTCCGGCATTCATGGTACTAGCGGTCATTCCGTTTACAGATAAGTTGCAGTTTGCCGATATCGGCGTCGGCTTGCTGTATTACATTGCGGTCTCAGGGATTACAACAATTGGTGTTGTAACCGGGGGCTGGGCATCTAACAATAAATATTCGTTACTCGGCGGAATGCGCGCCGCAGCACAAATGATCTCCTATGAAATTCCACTTGTGATGAGCGTAATTGGGGTCATTCTTCTAACAGGTAGCTTAAATTTAAATGATATTGTAGAGGCGCAAGAAGGGGTTTGGTACATTTTCGTGCAGCCAATTGGTTTTATCGTCTTTTTAATCGCAGCTGTTGCGGAATTGAACCGAACGCCGTTTGATTTACCGGAAGCCGAATCGGAGCTCGTCTCTGGATATCATACGGAGTATTCGGGATTTCGCTGGGCGTTCTTTATGCTTTCTGAGTATGTGTATTTCTTCGGAATGGCATCGCTTATGACAGTATTATTTTTAGGAGGTTGGCAGCCAATTCCGTTTCTAGCGTTTATTCCAGGAGCTGTTTGGTTTGCGCTTAAATTTAGTGCAGTTGTCTTTCTATTAATTTGGTTCCGCGTGACGTTCCCGCGTATACGAGGCGATCAATTAATGGAGTTTGGCTGGAAAGTATTACTGCCGGTAGCGCTTGCGAATATATTCTTAGCGGCATTGATAAAAGAATTGTTCTTCTAATCTAAAGGGGGCAGGAGTACAATGAAGGGTTTATTTAAAGGTTTAAAGTATACACTTAGCAATTTAAGTAAGAAGAAAGTAACGTACGACTATCCAAATCAACCACTACCACTCCCAGATCGCTTTCGCGGTATTCAAAAGTTTTATCCAGAAAAATGTATCGTGTGCAATCAATGCGCAAATATTTGTCCGACAGACTGCATTCAACTAACAGGGAAAAAGCACCCAGATCCAGAGAAGAAAGGGAAAATCATTGATACGTATGATATTAATTTCGAAATTTGTATTCTTTGCGATCTTTGTACGGAAGTTTGCCCGACAGAAGCCATTGTAATGACAAATAACTTTGAGCTAGCCGAATATTCGCGGGATGATTTATTTAAAAACTTACAGTGGCTTGATGAAAATGATCAGCATGTGAGAAAGGAGAATAAAGTATGAGCGGCGAGTTAGTAGCATTTTTAGCATTAGCCCTGCTTGCGATCATGGGCGGTGTACTTATGCTGAACTTAACGAAAGTGATGCATATGATGCTCGCTCTCGTGTTTACATTCCTTAGTATTGCCGGGCTTTATTTCATGCTATCAGCAGAATTTGTCGGGGTTGTTCAAATTTTGATTTATTCCGGTGCGATTACGATCATTATGATTTTTGGCATTATGTTAACGAAGCATAATGATCAAGAAGAACTGCATTTTGGCTGGCGGAAAATCATTGTTTTTCTTGCTGTGGTCATCTTTGGTGCGGTGCTGTATTTTGCGGTGAATAACGTCGACTTCGAAAGTGGACGTGTTCAAGATGGTGTAGTGCTTCATGAACAAAATACACGTCAGGTCGGAGAATTGTTGTATTCGAAATATATAATACCGTTCGAGTTAACGTCTGTTGTATTACTTGTTGCCCTTGTGGGTGCAATTGTACTTGCGAAGAGGGACGAGAAAAAGGAGGATTCACATGAATAGTATTCCAGCTTCTGCGTACCTGACGCTTGCGATTATATTATTTTGCATCGGTTTATTTGGAGCACTAACGAAGCGCAATACAGTAATTGTATTGGTTTGTATTGAACTTATGTTAAATGCGGCGAACTTAAATTTAGTAGCCTTTAGTAAATTAGGGATGTTTCCAAATTTAAAGGGACAAATTTTTTCATTGTTCACAATGTCCGTTGCTGCAGCTGAAGCAGCGGTTGGTTTGGCGATTTTAATTGCTCTATATAGAAACCGCGCAACTGTTAATACAGATGAAATGGATTCGTTAAAGCATTAAGATAATGACCGAAAAGGGGGAGGAATTCATGATGAATTATGCATGGTTAATACCGCTTTTCCCGCTTGTGTCTTTCGTTTTACTCGTGATGTTTGGCAAGAAGTTAAAAGAAAGAGGCAGCTGGATTGGCATCTTGCTTACTTTTCTTTCATTTGCGGGTGCGGTAGTTGTATTAATAGAACGGCTATCATCAGAAACGATAAAGCAGCAATGGACTTGGCTCCAAATTGGAGATGTGAACATTTCTTTTGGTTTTGAAGTAAATGCATTAAACGCATTAATGCTCTTTATTGTCACACTTGTCAGTTTGCTCGTTCATATGTATTCGAAAGGGTATATGCACGGTGATGAAAGACTCCATATCTTTTATGCATACTTAGGGTTGTTTACATTTGCGATGCTTGGGCTTGTTGTCTCTACTAACTTATTACAGCTTTATATATTTTGGGAGTTAGTGGGACTCGGTTCCTTCTTATTGATTGGTTTCTATTTCTTTAAAGAAGAAGCAAAGGCGGCTGCGAAAAAAGCGTTTATTATGACGCGTATCGGTGATGCCCTATTGTTTATCGGGATGATTCTATTATTCTGGCAAGTTGGTAGCTTCGATTACAATGTAATTTTTCAAGCCGTACAAGCTGGAGAAATTTCGCAGGCGATGATTACATTAACGGCGATTTTAATCTTCGTCGGCGCAATCGGGAAATCGGGTCAGTTTCCGCTCCATACGTGGCTTCCAGATGCGATGGAAGGTCCGACGCCAGTATCAGCGCTGATCCATGCGGCGACGATGGTTGCTGCTGGGGTATATTTAGTTGCTACGATGTTCCCGCTTTTCACAGCGAGCGAAGCAGCGATGCAAACTGTTGCAGTTGTTGGCGGTATTACGGCGATTTTTGCATCATCTATTGGTATTGTGCAAACAGACATTAAGCGTGTATTAGCGTACTCCACGGTGAGTCAGCTCGGTTATATGATGCTTGCGCTCGGTTCTGCAGGGTACGTGGCGGGAGTGTTTCATTTAACGACGCACGCTTTCTTTAAGGCATTATTGTTCTTAGCGGCCGGCAGCGTCATTCATGCGGTGCATACGCAAAACATTGAAGAAATGGGCGGCTTGTTTAAGAAGATGAAAGTGACCGGCTCATTGTTTTTAATTGGAACGTTTGCGATTAGCGGTGTTCCGTTATTTTCTGGTTTCTTTAGTAAGGATGAAATTTTAGCGGCGACGTGGGAGCGCGGCAATTACGGTTTATTCGTCCTTGCGGTAATCGCAGCTTTCTTCACTGCCTTCTATATGTTCCGCTTGTACTTCCTTGTCTTCACAGGAGAGGCGCGCGGGGAGCAGAAACATGTGCATGAGTCTCCGAAGGTCATGACGGTGCCAATGATGGTTCTTGGCGTTCTAGCGATTGGGGCTGGTTATGTGAATACACCTTGGTTCGGAACGTTTCTTGGGGATTGGCTTACAAAAGACGCGACGTTTCAAGTGAGAGAGGTTCATGGCCCGGCCTGGATTATGATCGTGGCAACGCTCGTTTCATTGGCTGGGATTGGCTTAGCATATTTGATCTATGGAAAACATACAATTTCTCGTGATTGGCTTGGCGGAAAGAACACTGCCATGTATAACTTGCTGAAGGAGAAATATTATATTGATGAATTGTATAGCGTAACGGTATTGCCGTTCGTGAAAGGAATTGCATATGCTCTATGTTTCTTTGAAACGTATATTGTGGAAGGAACTATGCAGCTCATTGGCGGCATTGTAAAAGGCGTAAGTACGATTGGCTCGAAACTACAAAACGGACAAGTGCAAATGTACGGCACAGTTACAGCGGTTTGCTTAGCGGCACTCGTAGTGATTCTGTTATTGACAGGGGGGTATGGACAATGAGTTCCTTTCTATTATCTTTCTTCATTTTCTCCCCGCTGCTCTGTATCATACTGCTGGCATTTGTACCGAAGAAAGAGGAAAGAGCAGCGAAGATTGTTGGTTTGCTTGGAACATTACTTCCCCTTGGGTCCGCGCTCTTTATCGCAAGTACATATGCATCGGGGAAAAGTTTAACGATGTTTGCAGAAAAGGTAAAGTGGATTCAATTTGGAAACTTTCCAAGTGTAGAGAAAGAACTGTTTACCATTTATTACGAACTTGGCATTGATGGCTTCTCACTCGTTATGATGTTTCTTACGGCATTATTGGCGACATTGGCAGCTATTACAGCCTTTTCTGTTACAAAGCACGTAAAAGGTTTCTATATGCTCTTGCTTATGCTTGAAGTCGGTATGCTTGGCGTCTTCGCTGCAGAAAACTTGCTACTGTTCTTCGTGTTCTTTGAAATTACACTGCCAGCTATGTTTTTACTTGTTGGGAAATGGGGCAAATTTAGCAGTGAAAAGGCGGCGTACAGCTATTTAATTTATAATGGCATCGGTTCAGCGATTTTACTTATTGCTTTTACCATTTTATTTGCAAGAGCAGGTACAACGAATATTGCAGAGCTGCAAGCCGTTTTAGCAGGAAAAGAAATGACAACGGTTGGTGAACTGTCTAACTCCTTGCAGTTCGGTTTATTTCTAGCGATTATGATTGCATTCATGATTAAACTTCCAGTCTTTCCACTGCACCGCTGGATGGTGAATGTCCACGTGGAGGCGCACCCAGCGGTAGTCATGCTGCATGCAGGTGTTCTCTTAAAGATTGGAGCATACGGGATTGTCCGTTTCGGAATGGGGCTGTTCCCGGAGCAGTTTGAAAAATTCGCGGTGTTCTTAGGAGTTTTAGGAGTCATTAATTTGCTGTACGGAGCACTCTTAGCACTTGTTCAAACAGACTTTCGAAAGGTGCTTGCATATTCTAGTATTTCGCATATGGGAATTGTATTAATTGGTTTAGCTGCGCTGAACGCGGCGGGAATGAAAGGGGCATTGTTCCAAGTCGTTTCCCACGGTTTAATTGCGGCGCTGTTATTTTTCTTGCTTGGTATAATCGAGCAGCGCTTTCATACTTCTGACATTACAAAGCTTGGCGGCTTAGCGAAGCAAGTGCCGGTGCTTAGCGGATTCTTGTTAGCGGGAAGTATGGCTTCGCTCGGACTTCCTGGAATGTCTGGCTTTGTGAGTGAATTTCTCGCATTTCTTGGCTTGTTTCAGGAGCACCGGGTATTAGCGGCGGTGGGGGCAATCGGTATTATTTTAACAGCTGTGTACGTACTTCGGGTGGCGATGCAAGTTATATTTGGAAAAAGCAAGTGCGAAGCGAAGAGCGATATATACGGATTGGAGTATATTCCAGCGATAATTTTACTGGCGTGTATCCTTGTGATCGGTATTTTGCCAGAGGTACTAGGTGAACCGCTTCGTGACACATTACAGTCGTTAGGGGGTAGATAGAATGGATATGAAAACATTACTAGGCTTATCATGGCATTTAATGACGCCGGAATTCATCTTGCTTGGCGGGGCTATTCTTCTATCACTTCTCGATCTGTTTGCAAAACAAACGTTTCGGCGACGAAATTTAGCATACGGGGCAATTGGAACGGCTGTGCTCGCACTTGTGGTGCTCGTGACATTATACGGTGCACCGGCTGGAGAGATTTTAGATGGATCTTTTATTTTAGACGGATTTTCAAAAGCATTTAAAACGCTCTTATTGCTCGGCGGTATTCTTGTATTACTCCTTGCGGTGAGCGATGATGATAAGCAGCCGATTGAAGACCTAGGAGAATATTATTACTTATTTTTAACGGCGATGCTTGGCGCAATGTTTATGGCATCTAGCAGTGATTTTATTACACTGTTCGTCGGTCTTGAGTTATTGTCATTGTCTTCGTACATTTTAGTCGGCATTCGTAAGAACAATAAAGCTTCGAATGAAGCGGCGATGAAGTATGTCATAAACGGTGGTATTTCTACGGCAATTACGTTGTTTGGAATGAGCTATCTGTACGGACTGACAGGTTCAACAAACATTTTAGATATGCAGCGTTTATTCGCACAAGGTGTGAGCGGCGATATCCAACTTTTGCTGTCGCTTGCGTTTATCCTGCTTTTTGTCGGTTTGTCTTTCAAAATTGCGACTGTCCCATTTCATATGTGGGCACCTGATGTGTACGAAGGAGCAGCAACGCCTGTTACCGCATTTTTAGCAACTGTATCGAAAATTGCTGGGTTTGTAATGATTGTGCGCATTTTCTTAATCATTTTCGGAGCGATTCCTGTGGAAAACAGGGCAGCATCACTATTTAGTAATATGAGTATCTATCTTGCCGTTCTTGCTGGGATAACGATGATTGTTGGGAATAGCGTTGCGTTAAAGCAGTGCAGTATAAAGCGGATGTTTGCGTACTCAGGGGTGGCGCATGCTGGTTATTTACTCGTACCGCTTGTTGTGATGTCACCATTCCTTATGGATAGCATGTGGTTTTATATGCTTGCTTATGTACTGATGAATATCGGAGCATTTGCAATTATCCATGGCATAATCTTACAAACGGGACAGGGAAATATTGCCGCTTTTGCTGGTTTATATAAACGATCACCGTTTACTGCGATTATGATGACAATTTTTATTCTGTCACTTGCTGGTATTCCTGGAACAGCTGGATTTATCGGGAAGATTAACATCTTTTTAGGAGCATTTATCGTCCAGCCAGCTCATTACGTGCTAGCATCCATTATGATGGGGACAACGGTTATCTCCTTCGTTTACTATTTTCGCATTTTGCAGCAAATGTTTTTTCGCCTGGCAGAAAGCGAGGAGCGCATTGTTCTTCCGGTTAACTTAAAAATCGTTGTAAGTATTTGCGCGATAGCAACAGTTGTACTCGGTATATTACCGGTAAGCGGTTATAATTTCTTTTACGATTATTTTCCACTTATGAAGGATTTCTTCTTTCTTGGGAACATGGTACAATAGTACAAACTAAAAGTGTAGAGCTAAACTCTGCACTTTTTATTTTGGTAAATTTTCGTTTACTACACAAGTAGTAAGCAAGTCTGGTTCATACGAGAAGTTTCTCGTTAGAGCAGGAGGGTCGATTTATTATGGCACAAATTTTAGGGCAACAAGCACTCATTGCAATTGTGTCGCATTTATTGTTTATTACCATCACGTGGTGGGCGCTACAAGGTCTTCATCTAGAACGATTAATGAAGCCGGGGAAAGTCATGCAAACGAGGGTGCTTCTTATCCTTGTAACGATTGCCATCGGTGCATCGGCAAGTAACTTTTTCCTTGATTATTTAGGGTATTCAAAGAGCTTAACGTACATTGTAAAGTAAAAAAGTACAACGTATAGAACCATCCTTCTCCGTCAACAATGGGGACTAGGAGGGGATGAACGTGAAAAAAATGCAAGCCATGATGTTGGTTGTCGTGAGTGTAGTTATCTTTTTAGTTGGATATCGGGAAATGAAACCTGTGAGCGATCAGGAAAAAATGGAAAGTATGATTGCTGCTTTAGAAAAGAACGGTGCTGATGTTCAGCGGTGGTCTTGGTTAGCAAGAGAAACAAAGACAATTTCAAATATACATATGTTTGAAAAGTTGTTAAGTCAAGTGAAAGAACGTGCAAATGTAGCAGAATGGAAAATTGAGCAGTCTAAAGACGGCTACAAAGCAACTGCGCAAAAAAAATTTTCTTCATATGAAGAAAGACTAGTAGTTACGTGGACAATGGAAAATACTAAAGAAAACACTTTCATTATATATGAAATGAGCGGAACAAAATGGGATCCAAAATATGCAGATAAAACGATTCAAATTTTTGATACAAAACCAAAAATTTATGCTTGTATTCAAGGTGCGCTCAGTGATAAGATTGAAGGTGTTTTGCAAGATAGAGTAAATGAAGTTTTGAAAGATCTTTCAGCAAGAACGATTGAAAAAATAGAAGAAAGAGCATTTGTGTCAGTCTCCGCATATAATAAAAAGTGGAATGACGCTCTTTCAACAAATAAAGAGAAAATCAATGTGCAAATAGCAATACGTTCTACGAACAACAAGAATACAATTGTGGTTGGCACACCGATCATAACTTCTGAGTATTGAATAGATGTGAAAAAAGGACACGGAGGGGAATAACTTGGAAAAGATCATCGTCCGTGGCGGAAAGCGGTTGAACGGCACAGTGCGCGTAGAGGGCGCAAAAAACGCTGTATTACCTATAATCGCTGCAGCCCTATTAGCGAGTGATGGAAAGAATGTACTATCTGAAGTACCAGAATTATCAGATGTATACACAATTAATGAGGTATTGCGTCATTTGAATGCAGAAGTATCTTTTGCAAACAATGAAGTAACAATTGACGCATCAAAAGAACTAAACATCGAAGCACCATTTGAATATGTACGTAAAATGCGTGCGTCCGTTCTTGTAATGGGACCGCTTTTAGCGCGTAATGGCCGTGCACGTATTGCGCTTCCTGGTGGATGTGCAATCGGTTCACGTCCAATTGACCAACATTTAAAAGGCTTTGAAGCAATGGGAGCAAAAGTAAAGGTTGGTAATGGATTTGTTGAGGCGTATGTAGACGGTAAGTTAACAGGTGCGAAAATTTACTTAGATTTCCCGAGCGTAGGGGCAACAGAGAACATCATGTCTGCCGCTGTATTAGCAGAAGGGACAACAGTTATTGAAAACGTAGCAAAAGAACCAGAGATCGTAGACTTAGCGAACTTCTTAAATGCGATGGGAGCAAAAGTACGTGGTGCTGGAACTGGCACAATTCGTATCGAAGGTGTCGATAAATTATATGGTGCAAACCATTCCATTATTCCTGATCGTGTTGAAGCAGGAACATTTATGGTTGCAGCAGCAATTACAGGCGGAAACGTGTTAATTGAAAATGCTGTACCAGAACATTTACGCTCTATTACAGCGAAAATGGAAGAAATGGGAGTTACAATTATTGAGGAAAACGAAGGTATTCGTATTATCGGTCCTGAGAAGTTAAAAGCGGCTGATATTAAAACGATGCCACACCCAGGATTCCCAACAGACATGCAATCACAAATGATGGCATTATTACTGAAAGCAAATGGCACAAGCATGATTACAGAAACAGTATTCGAAAACCGTTTCATGCATGTGGAAGAGTTCCGTCGTATGAATGCAGATATTAAAATCGAGGGCCGTTCAGTAATTATGAATGGACCAGGTAACCTGCAAGGTGCTGAAGTAGCAGCAACAGATTTACGCGCTGCAGCAGCATTAATCTTAGCTGGTTTAGTATCTGAAGGTCATACGCGTGTAACAGAATTAAAACACCTTGATCGCGGATATGTAAACTTCCACGGTAAGTTAGCTGCATTAGGTGCAGATATTGAACGTGTAACTGAACAAGTGGCGGAAGTAGTAGAACAACAAGTATCTGATCTTCACGCTTAATAAAGGTAGCTTCTATGCAAAGGCATGGAAGCTATTTTTTTGTACTCTTATTGTTATAGTCAAGAAACATAATATTTATGCCTGTTTCATTAAAGATTCTAAAAATTTAAACAGGTGATAGATAAAAAAGAACGTGTTCTAAATGCTTGTCTTACTCCATAAGAATGAAATGAGTCTAATTTCATAGTGGAGGAAGATCATGAAAACGACAAAGCCCATTATCGTCATCATAACGCTGTTAATAGCGTTAGTGATTATCGTACCAAGCATGCTTGTTTTTCCGTTTGGGAAAACGAAAGAAGGGAAGGATCATTCGCCTTCTGCTCCTAAGTCCGCACAAGACGTACCGGCTCCCTCTCCTACAAAAACTGATGTGCAAGTATCTGTGTATCGCAGTCAGCAAAAAAAGACCGAAACGGTTTCAATTGAAGACTATGTTGCCGGCGTTGTTGCGGCAGAAATGCCAGCAAACTTTGAAATGGAAGCATTAAAAGCACAGGCATTAACAGCGCGTACATTCGTTGTGAAGCGTATGTTAAGTGAACAAAAGCTTCAAAATAAAGCGGACGTAACAGATACGGTAGAAAATCAAGTGTACAAAAGTAAAGCGGAGCTAAAAGAACAATGGGGCAAAGAGTACGAAGGAAAAATGAAACGGATTGAAGAAGCGGTATCAAAAACAGCTGGACAAGTTTTAACGTATGAAGGCAATCCGATTACAGCGTCATTTTTCTCGACAAGCAATGGCTATACAGAAAATGCCGCAGACTATTGGGGCAGTGACTATCCGTACTTAAAAAGTGTGAATAGTCCTTGGGATCAACAAGCACCGAAATTTACGAGTGAACAAAAGTTTACTGTTGCTGACTTTCAAAAACGTCTTGGCGTAAAAGTATTAGCAAACGGGAAGGTTGGCGATATTAAAGATCGTACAGAAGGAAAGCGTGTGAAGGAAGTTGAATTTCAAGGAAAGACATTAACGGGGAAAGATGTAAGGGAAAAGTTAGCTTTACGTTCCTCCGACTTTATGTGGAAGCAGCAAGGGGATCAAATTGTCATCACAACGAAAGGCTATGGTCACGGCGTCGGTATGAGCCAATACGGTGCAAACGGAATGGCTAAGGAAGGAAAGGTGTATACAGATATTGTTGCCCATTATTATAAAGGTGTAGCCATTTCAACACTGAATCAATATGAGGGAAAATTGACAGCGAAGAAGTAAAGGCATAGCGCAGCGGCGCTATGCTTTTTTATGTTGGGTGTCTTGTTTTATCGAAGGATCTTTAAGTTGTGTCGAATCGCTGATAAACGGTGGCCCAGATGCAAATACATCGCTTTGCATGATGGAAGTCTCTGTCAGACTTTGTAGAAAAGGAAAGAACGGTTGTTAGTTTTTGCCTAGGTTTGTCGTGTTATAATACAGTTGTATCTATAGATATACAATGATGATAGGGGGAACGAAAGATGATGATGGATGTACCACTTCTCATTCCGGCAATGATGGAACGGGCAGAGAAATACTTTTCCAAAAAGGAAGTTGTCTCACGGACGGCATCACGCATTCAAACATTAACATACGGAGAAATTGCAAAGAGGACAAGAAAGCTTGCGAGTGTATTAAAGAAAATGGGGGTTAGGGCGGGAGATAAAGTAGGAACAATCGCCTGGAATCACCATCGCCATTTAGAAGCATATTTTGCCATTCCAGGAATCGGAGCTGTCTTACATACGATTAATTTACGCCTTTCCGCAGAACACATTTCCTACATTATTAACCACGCCGAAGATGAAATTATTTTGGTAGATGAAGATATGGTTCCTGTATTAGAAAGTATTCAACGCGAAATTCCTCATGTGAAAGCATTTATCATTATGACAGATGACGATGCACTACCTCATACAACACTATCACCAGCATATCACTATGATCAACTCCTTGAAGAAGGCGATGAAACATTTCAATTTATAACAGATTTAGATGAGAAAGCACCTGCCGGTATGTGCTATACTTCCGCGACGACAGGAAAACCGAAAGGCGTCGTGTACACGCACCGTAGTATTGCGCTACATAGCTATACGCTTGGACTTGTAGACGGAGGGGGCATATCAGAAGCAGATACTTGTATGCCTGTTGTTCCGATGTTCCATGTCAACGCGTGGGGACTCCCATTCGCAAGTACATGGTTCGGTACAAAGCTTGTCTTACCAGGACCGCACTTTACCCCGGAAATTTTAGCAGGGTTAATTGAACGTGAGAAAGTAACGATTACTGCCGGTGTTCCAACCATTTGGATTGGCTTACTGCAAGAGCTTGAAAAGCATCCATATGATATTAGCAGTGTTCGTACGATATGGTCAGGTGGATCGGCAGCACCAAAAGGTATGATTCGCACCTATGAAGAAAAATATGAAATTGCGTTCAGGCAAATTTACGGCATGACGGAAACAAGTCCAGCTGTTGTCATTAACTGTCCGAAGTCGTATCAACGTGATTTACCGAAAGAAGAATATTATGAGCTTCGTTCTCGCCAAGGTTATTTATTCCCAGGCCTTGAAATGAAGGTAATTGGTCAAAACGGTGAGATTAAGTGGGACGGTGAAGAGATGGGAGAACTTTGCCTCCGCGGACTATGGATTGCTGGCAGTTATTATCGTGATGAACGCACCGAAGAATCGATGAAAGATGGATGGCTGCACACAGGCGATATCGTAACAGTCGACCCGGAAGGTTTTATTAAAATTGCTGACCGCACGAAAGATTTGATTAAAAGCGGCGGTGAATGGATTTCTTCTGTTGATTTAGAAAATGCTTTAATGACACACGAAAAAGTATTAGAAGCATCTGTCGTTGCTGTTCCGCACGAAAAATGGCAAGAGCGTCCTGTTGCATGTGTCGTTTTAAAAGAAGGAGCAGTGGTCGATCAAGAAGAGCTATATGAGTTATTAGAAAATCAATTTCCAAAATGGTGGATGCCGGATGATATTTTATTTGTCGAAGAAATTCCGAAAACATCTGTCGGGAAGTTTTTGAAGCGAGCACTTCGTGATCAGTTGAAGAGTTATATGGTGAAGTAGGAAGACAAGAGTAGGCTGCCTCGACATGAGGTAGCCTATTTTCGTAAAAGGAATACCCGCCTTCCCGCATTTCATATGAATTTCAATCTTATAATATTGGGAATTGTATCACGAATTTCCATAAAACGTCTGATATAATGGAACAAAAAACCAACATAGGGGTGAGAGGATGGCGTTATTAGAACTGAACCAATTGGCAAAGACAAATGGTTTGCCATCTATTCAGTTAGAAATTGAGAATGGACAGTGTGTTGTGCTGCAATGCAATAATCATATTGGTAAAACGTTGCACCGCATTATTATGGGGGAAGAAGAAGCGTCGACAGGGACTGTATTATTTGATGGACAGCCGCTTGGGAAATATTCTTTTTCTCGAATCGGTTTTTGTTTGTTAGCTGATGAGGCGTACGAACGATTAACGGTAAAAGATTATTTTATTTTTTTGCGAGGATTGTATGGGAATGGATTGTCGGTAGATGAAGTTGTCCAGTTTGTAGGCCTCCTAGATAAGAAAAAGGTAAGGATAGGGGAATTAACCTTTTCTGAAAAACGCCGTCTTCATATTGGGAGAAGTATTATACATAATCCAGAGCTTGTTATTTTCGAAGAACCAGAACAAAACGTAGATATGGAAAGTACAATCATTATTCGAAATGTCATTACAAAGTTAAAAGAACAAGGAAAAGCGATTTTCATTACTTCTGCCTTTCTTTCAGATGCTTTATCTTTAACGGAGGATGTGTATGTGTTACATCCAGATGGCGTGAAAAAAGTGGAAATTGAGCAAGAAGAGCAGGTCGAAGCAGAAGATGAAAAGATAATCGAAATGATCCCACAAATGAAATTAGAACGTATTCCAGCAAAAGTAAACGATAAAATTGTTTTATTAGATCCAATGGAAATTCAATTTATTGAAACACAAAATGGAATTACACACATTCATGTGCGCGATGGTGATTTCATTTGCGCGCTTACGCTAAGTGAGTTGGAAGAACGTCTAAAAGGATTCGGGTTCTTCAGGTGTCACCGTTCCTACCTCGTGAATTTACAACGTGTGCGAGAAGTAATTACGTGGACGCGGAACAGTTATAGTTTAATCCTTGATGATGAACGAAAAACGTCGATTCCACTGTCAAAAGGAAGAATGGATGAATTGAAGGATGTAATTGGATTGTAGATGTATGTTGCGTTAACCCCAATATTACTTCACTCGCCTCTTATAGTGTTTCAATGAGCTAAAATTATGCTCCATTCACCGGTAAAAATACTCCTTTTACCGGTATTTTACTGCCAAGTCCCTTTATTTTTCATATGATTGACTCAAGAAAAGCGAAACGAACAAACGAAATTCGCTGAAGCGAGTTTCATCTATAAAGTGAAACTTCCATCAGTGGGGGGCTTCTTTATCCCCCACTGATGGTTAGNNTGAACCAATCGGGCTTTTACGGACAGTTATCCCCCACCTATCTTCTTCGCTTCTCTCTCAATCTTGAGGTGGGGGGTCTTACTGCCCGTTAATGCGGGATGAATGAAAAACAAAGGGGATGAAGAGATGGCATTGGCAATTGAAATGAAAGATGTGATGAAAACCTTCGATAGCAAAACAGCGCTTCGTAATGTAAATATTGAAGTGAAGCAAGGTGAAATTTTCGGGTTTCTTGGACCGAGCGGATCGGGAAAAACAACAACGGTAAAAATTTTAACTGCTCAGTTACTTCATAGTGTAGGAATGGTAAAAGTGTTAGGACAAGATATTACAGGACCAGGAAGCATTGACTATAAACGAATTGGTATTTTAACAGATAACAGCGGCCTATATGAAAGACTTAGCGTTTATGATAACTTACTATTATTTTGTGACTTATACGACTGCAAAAAAGAACGAATTGATGAAGTGTTAGCAGAGGTGAACTTATTAGACGATAAAAAAACACAGGTAAAGAAGCTTTCAAAAGGAATGAAGCAACGTGTGACGCTAGCGCGGGCGGTTTTGCATAAGCCAGATATTCTCTTCTTAGATGAACCAACTTCTGCACTCGATCCGGCAAATGTTCAAAACATTCATAACATCTTAAGGGATTTAAATAAAGAAGGAACGACAATCTTTTTAACAACACACAATATGGATGAGGCAGAAACACTTTGTGATCGCATCGCATTCTTATGCGGCGGGGAAATTGTCGCACTTGATACGCCAGAAAACCTCCGTTTACAATACGCAAAAGACAAAATTGAAGTTGTGTTAAAAGATAAGAAAAAAGAAACAGTGCAAAAAGATGGATTAGGAGCAAAACGTATTTCAGAATGGATGAAAAAAGGTGAATTACTATCGATTCATTCTTATGAGCCAACATTAGGAGATATTTTTATTGAAGTAACTGGGAGGGGATTATAATGACATTTTCTATGAAGCGGTTTTCGGCGATTGTAAGGAAAGAAATGTATGACGCGGGGAAAAATTCACAAATTGTGATTATGGCTTTATTTCCAATTATACTTGCTCTTTTTTATAGTAATCTGGATACAGATAAGGGGTTTATCGCTAGCTTTACGATTGCAATGGCACTCACAATGGTTGGGAGTTTTGTACAAGCGATTATTATTGCTGAAGAAAAAGAAAAGCATACATTACGCGTTTTAATGCTATCCCCAGCTAATCCATTAGAAGTTATTTTTGGAAAAAGTGTATTAACGATATTTTTTGTCATTGTATCAAGCTTCGCTAGTTTACTCATTTTAGGAATGTTAAAAGGAAATATTGGAATGTTAATTGTAATCCTTCTAATAGGTACATTGTTATGTATTATATTAGGTACGATTGTTGGATTGTTATCACAAAATATTGCGCAGACATCTGTTATAGGTATGCCAATCTTCATATTATTTTCACTGGGACCGATGCTACAAGCGTTTGTGAAAAATGAAGTTATAATAAAAGCGGTAAGGCTTCTTCCGACAACTCATATTATAGAGGGCCTTGATAAAGCGTTACATGGAAAGGGCTTCTCTGCCATTCAAGAGCATCTAATTAATAATGCCATTTGGATGGCGGCACTGATGGTGATTTGTATCTTCGTCTACAAAAAGAAACAACTAGACTAAAAAACTGAGCCAAAGCGCTCGGTTTTTTCTTTTTTCTATCATTTCCTCGGAAATTTTTGTGGTTTCTATGCATATTTTTACAAATTTTGTCGAAAAGTAATCAGTTATAGATTGTATAGGATGGATGAATCTTGTTCAAAATGATTGCTGAGGTGATGATAGAATGAGAGAGAGGGAAAACAAGAAGTCTTCTCGAAAAGTAGTCCATTTGTTTCAAAAGCGTTGGGTATTCCCGACACTATACATTGTGTGTGCAGCAGTCATTTTAACGGTTGCATTATGGTATCAGGCAATGAATACGAAAAAGATGCCTGAGAAAAATGAAGCAACGCAGCAAAGCCAAGGTGAAAATCCAACAGTGCCAGTCATCAAATCTTCAGAAGTTGTGAAGATGCCAACTGCAAGTGGCACAGAAGTTGTTGTAAAGAAGAAGTTTTACGAAGATAAAGCAGCGGCTGAGGAGCAAGAACAAGCACTTGTTTTTTATAACAACACATACTCTGCAAATACAGGAATCGATATCGCAGCGAAAAATGAAAAAGAATTTGATGTAACGGCGGCATTAAGCGGAACAGTTACAAAAGCGGAAAAAGATCCACTTCTTGGCTATGTTGTAACAGTTGACAGTGGCAATGGTATTACAACGTTTTACCAAAGCTTAGGAAATGCAAAAGTGGAAAAAGGCGCGAAAATTAATCAAGGTGAAGTGTTAGGGAAAGCAGGATTAAGCGAAGTGAACAAAGATGCAGGGTATCATGTTCATTTCGAAGTTCGTAAAGATAATGTTGCTGTAAACCCAGAGAGCTTCTTTGATAAGTCTGTTGCGGATATTAAAGTTGAAAAGCAAGAAAAGAAAAAAGAAGAGAAATCAACAAGCGGCTCAGCCAATGATAAGCAAAAAGAAGAGAAATCAACAAACAGCTCAGCTGATGACAAGAAAAAAGAAGAGAAATCAACAAATGGTTCGGCGGAGAACGAAACGACATCTTCTGAACAAGCTGAGTAATGAACAAAACCATCAACTCTCTATACGAGAATTGATGGTTTTATTTTTATATAAAAATAAAATGTATTTTAAAAACCTTGTAACGGCAAGGAAATTGGACAGAATTCTCGAATATATATTACTAATAAGGAGGGGATTATTTTGTCTTTATTATTTGTTGTGTCAATTGCAATTATTTTATTATTTGTTTTATTTTCCTTATATTATTTGATTACCAGCAAGAAAGAAGTCCCCCGTCAAAGCCTTTTGGAAGAAGAATTTGATCGAGAGGAATGACGCTTTTTAGAAGGCGTCATTTTTTTTGCCTTTTCAAAGGGGAAACTTTCATTTTCCACCGATTTCTCAAAAAAATGTAATTTTTGTCACTGTAGTCCGCAAAAATAGAGAACTTGTAGCATATAAATACAATGCGGGCAATACAATGGTTATAAACCAAAGCAAAGAGAGTGTTTGAGGTGAGAAATCGTGGATCATTTCATTATAAATCCCAGAAAGTGTAGCGCTTACAAACAGCACTCGAACTTACAGCTTAGTCACATGCAGCGAGTCTCATTTCACCCTTCTCACATCCAATTTAGGGAGGCGAGTGGTGTGCACGATTACATCAAAGAGAGAACAATCAAGATTGGCAAGTATATCGTGGAGACAAGAAAAACAGTTCGTGTTATTGCGAAGGAATTTGGTGTGTCAAAAAGTACTGTGCATAAAGATTTAACAGAACGCTTACCAGAAATTAATCCAGAACTCGCAAATGAAGTGAAGGAAATTCTTGATTATCATAAGTCAATTCGTCATCTCCGGGGCGGAGAAGCGACGAAACAGAAGTATCAAAAAGAGGATACAGAAAAAATCGTGCGTCAATAATCTGACATGAAGCAAGCATTCCGAAGAAAAGTAACTTTTTTTTCAGCATAATTCATTTCTTCAATATTACGTTTCAGGAAAGAATATGATAAAATTAGGAATTAGGTGTAAAGAATTCGGGTTTAACCTGATTTAGATATTGAGGAGGAAGCACAGGAATGTTTGCGAGAGATATCGGAATTGACCTTGGCACGGCCAACGTATTAATTCATGTAAAAGGTAAAGGAATTGTATTAAATGAACCGTCTGTTGTGGCAATTGACCGCAATACAGGGAAAGTATTAGCAGTAGGGGAAGAAGCAAGACGTATGGTAGGGCGTACACCTGGAAACATTGTAGCGATTCGTCCGCTTAAAGATGGTGTAATTGCTGACTTCGAAATTACAGAAGCGATGTTAAAACATTTTATCAACAAACTTGACGTAAAAGGCTTTTTATCAAAACCTCGCATTTTAATTTGCTGTCCAACAAACATCACGTCTGTAGAACAAAAAGCAATCCGTGAAGCTGCTGAAAGATCTGGCGGTAAGAAAGTGTACTTAGAAGAAGAACCAAAAGTAGCTGCTGTCGGTGCTGGTATGGAAATCTTCCAACCAAGCGGAAATATGGTTGTGGATATTGGCGGAGGTACAACAGATATTGCAGTACTTTCTATGGGCGATATCGTTACCTCCTCTTCCATTAAAATGGCGGGCGATAAGTTTGATATGGAGATCTTAAACTATATTAAACGTAAGTATAAGCTATTAATTGGGGAACGTACATCAGAAGATATTAAAATTAAAGTAGGTACAGTGTTCCCAGGTGCACGTAGTGAAGAACTTGAAATTCGCGGTCGTGACATGGTAACGGGTTTACCTCGCACAATTACAGTAGGCTCTGAAGAAATTACAGAGGCATTGAAAGAAAACGCAGCTGTTATTGTACAAGCTGCAAAAGGTGTATTAGAACGTACACCACCTGAATTATCTGCTGATATTATTGACCGCGGCGTTATTTTAACAGGTGGCGGTGCATTATTGCATGGCATTGACATGCTTCTTGCAGAAGAGTTAAAAGTACCTGTATTAATTGCGGAAAATCCAATGCACTGCGTAGCAGTTGGAACGGGTATCATGCTTGAGAACATTGATAAATTACCACGACGCGCTCTTCGATAAGAACGTACTGGAATCAGTGGAAATGAAAAGAACGAAAAACGTTAGGCACATACCCTAACGTTTTTTTAAATTATTATATCTATTTATTTATTTTTAAAAATATAACGCTTTTACGAAAATTAAAGAAAAATAAAGAAAAAAAGAGAAAAATAGATTATTATAGGGAAAAATGTTGAAATTTGTCGTTTTCATATCGTATATAAATATATTATAATGAAGGCGAATACGACAAATGAGGTGAATATGCCTTTGGTATATTGACTTCCCCTAACTTGGGCATATGCTTTTTCTATCTCCGTGTGAACTGTATTTATGCTTGTTATACCAAAAATTGTAGAGAAGAAAGAGTATATGCATTTTTTTAAAATGACACGAAGCAGATTTTTCTGCTTCGTTTTTTTGTAATGACAAATAATAAACAAAGTGGGATAATATATATAACCTAGTACTAAGACTAATGTCTAAAAAAGGAGCGAGATGTGATGTTAAATATAGAGCAAATTAAAGAAATTATCCCGCATCGCTATCCATTTCTACTTGTTGACCAAGTTCTTGAAGTAGAAGAAGGAAAACGTGCGGTAGGGATTAAAAACGTATCTGCAAATGAAGAATACTTTAACGGTCATTTCCCTGACTACGCAGTAATGCCTGGTGTGCTTATTGTAGAAGCATTAGCACAAGTCGGTGCAATTGCTGTTTTAAAGAAAGAAGAAAACCGCGGCCGTCTTGCTTTCTTTGCTGGTATTGACAACTGTCGCTTTAAAAGACAAGTACGCCCAGGTGATCAGCTTCGCTTAGAAGTAGAAATGACTCGTATACGCGGTCCGATTGGCAAAGGAAAAGCAGTCGCAACTGTAAATGGTGAAGTAGCATGTGAAGCGGAAATTACATTTGCGCTTGGAGATAAAAAAGAGTAAAACCGTCATGATGATGACGGTTTTTTTATTTATCCCGCTATTCGTGGGCAGTAAGACCCCCACCTCAAGATGCAGAGAGGAACGAGGAAGATAGGTGGGGGATGAACCCCCCACTGATGGAAGTTTCACTTTATTTCATATTTAATATACAAAATTCACATATTCCGAATTTACAATTTATTCAAAAAATTCATTTTCAATACAAGTAAAATCTTGTATGATTTGTATGTGGTATTTTTTGGGGGAATTGTTAAGTAGATTCCGATTTCTTATGCTAGAAAGCGTATGATCTCACTCCCTTTACTGCTGGTTAGTGGCCACATGAAGGTTTCACTTTATATGAGGAGGATGTCGTATATGTTTTTTCGTAAAGGTCTGCAATCGAAGCGGAAACTCATTGCATATGAAAAGCCGCAATCTGTTCTTGCTGAACAATATCGTAATATCCGAACGAACATACAATTTGCTTCCGTTGATCAAAAGATCCGTTCTCTTGTCGTGACATCGGCAAACCCAGGAGAAGGAAAAACAACGACGACTGCCAATCTTGCTGTCGCCTTTGCACAACAAGGAGAAAAAATTTTGCTTGTCGATGCGGACTTGCGAAAACCAGTTCTTCATCAGCTATTTCAAGTTGATACCATTTTTGGATTAACGAATGTATTATCGAAGCAGCGAACGTTGCAGGAATGTATTGCCAAAACGGATATAGAAAATGTACATCTGTTACCATGCGGACCTATACCGCCAAATCCAGCGGAATTACTGAGCTCAGCGATGATGGGGGAATTATTGAAAGAAGCAGAAAAGCACTATGATCTCATCCTTTTCGATACACCACCTGTTCTTGCCGTTACAGATGCTCAAGTTGTTGCCAATCAATGCCAAGGCACGATACTTGTACTATGCAGCGGAAAAACGGAAAAAGAGCAAGCGTTAAAAGCGAAAAATGTATTACAGCATACAAACACAACATTACTCGGTGTTGTGCTTAATGGGAAACCTCAGTCCGAACATACATATGGGTATTATTAATTAAAAAAAATAAAAAACCTAGGGGAAATTCATTGACTCTTAGGTTTTTTATATATATAAATATTTTAGATGTATAAAAATACACTGTTATTTATTTGGTGTTTTTAGTAAATTAACGACAGGCTGTTGTCATATTTAGTTGTATTATGTAATATTAAATTAGGTTTTTTTAAAAAGATGAATATAGGTACTATGAATAGCTAGTGAAATAGGGTTTTTGTAAAAACCTTATGTTTTTATAAAAATCTTACATTTGTTATGCTATACTCTTTGTTATGTAAAATTATGAGAGCTGGGGGAGCTTATGGAAGAAACGATTAGTTTAAAAGAGTTATTTCAAGTTTTACGAAAGCGCTTCGCAATGATCCTTACTATTACATTTGGAGCAGCAATCATTAGTGCGATTGTAAGCTTTTTCTTTATGACACCAATCTATCAATCTTCGACGCAAATTCTTGTTAACCAAAAGAAGCAAGAAGGAGCAGCGATTCAATTTAATGAGGTTCAAACGAACGTGCAATTGACCAATACATATAAGGTCATTATTAAAAGTCCTGTTATTTTAGATCAAGTGAAAGAAAAGTTAGGTTTAAATATAACAACGCAAGAACTAAATAATAAGATTGAAGTTGCGAATGAGAAAGATTCCCAAGTTGTAACGGTAACAACGCAAGATAAAGACCCAAAAGTAGCCCGTGATATTGCCAACACAACAGCAGAAATATTCAAAGGCGAAGTTGCCAAAATCATGAGTGTAGATAACGTAACTGTTTTATCAAAAGCAGAAGTGGCAGACAATCAATCTCCAATTAAGCCGCGTCCGATGATCAATATTGCGATTGCGTTTGTTGTAGGATTAATGGCATCTGTTGGACTAGCATTCTTACTAGAATATTTAGACAACACTGTAAAGAAAGAAGAAGATGTCGAGAAATTACTAGGATTACCTGTTCTTGGTATCGTTGCGCGTATGGATGAAGAAGAATTAGGGAAGAAATCACGTGCAGCATCAGCGAAGAAAGTGAGGGGGCAAACAATTGGTTCTTAAAAGCTTATTTAAGAAAAAGAAACATCATCGTCAACGCCGTCAATTAATTGCATACGATCAGCCAAAATCACCAATCTCTGAGCAATATCGCAACATTCGTACGAATATTGAGTTCGCCTCAGTAGATAGAAAAATTCATTCTTTAATGGTGACGTCTGCAAATCCAAGTGAAGGGAAAACGACGACAACATCAAACATTGCTGTTGTATTTGCCCAGCAAGGAAAGCGCGTCCTGCTTGTCGATGCAGACTTACGAAAACCAGCAACGCACCAAATGTTTCAAGTTGACAACATTTTCGGTTTAACAAATGTATTAACAGCTGGTGAACGATTAGAAAAATGCATTCAAAAAACAGCAGTAGATAAATTAGATTTTCTCCCATCTGGCCCAATACCGCCGAATCCTGCAGAACTGCTTGGATCAAAGGCGATGAAAGAACTACTTAGTCAAACTTATAGCTTATATGATCTAGTAATCTTCGACTTGCCGCCAATCTTACCAGTAACGGACGCACAAATTATGGCGAGCCAATGTGATGCATCTGTCCTTGTTGTACGTAGTGAACAAACAGAAAAAGAAGCAGCACTAAAGGCAAAAACATTATTAGAATCTGCAAAAGGTAAACTGCTAGGTGTTGTTCTAAACGATCGTGAACGTGAACAGAGCCTATATTACTACTACGGTGCAAACTAAGGAGATGTGCGCTACGCGCACTTCTCTTTCATCTTGAAAATACATAAAAAGAGAGGGTGAAGACGATGATCGATTTACATTGTCATATTTTGCCTAGTATCGATGACGGGGCCGGGACGTTAACGGATAGTCTCGCGATGGCACAAAAAGCAGCGGCAGAAGGTATTCACACAATCGTCGCAACTCCGCATCATCAAAACGGCAAATATATAAATGAGCGTGCAGAGATTCTTCATCAAGTAAAACAATTAAATGAAGCGCTCCAAGAACATGATATTCCTCTAACTGTATTACCAGGTCAAGAAGTTCGTTTATATGGGGATTTATTAGCAGATTATGAAGCTGGTAAAATTCTTACATTAAATGAAACGAATAAATATATACTAATTGAATTTCCATCCAATCATGTACCACGTTATGCTGAACAAATGTTATACGAATTACGAGTAAAGGGTATGATTCCCATTATTGTTCACCCCGAACGAAATGCCGAGTTAATCGAGCGACCAGAGAAGTTATATAACCTCGTAAATAAAGGTGCGTTAACACAAGTAACAGCTGGGAGTCTGCTTGGGAACTTCGGTAAGAAAATTAAAAAGTTCTCCATGCAGCTTGTTGAACATAACTTAACACATATGATCGCATCAGACGCGCATAACACAACAACAAGAGCATTTCATTTACAAGCTGGCTATGATGTTATCGAAAATGAATTTGGCACGAATACGCTCATGGACTTCAAAGAAAATCCATATTTGTTAATAAGTGGTAAAACGATCTATAAAGAAGATCCACAACAAATTCGCCGTAAAAAAATATTTGGTATTTTTTAAGGTAAACAATGGTGATGTCTCCTGACCATTATCAACGGAGGCACTCGGTTGTGCTGTGGGTAGAAATTATATTTCAACCTACCTTAGACGCTTGTCGTCGGGAGCATGGCGTGAGGATGGGTTAGATGCCCAATATAATTTATAAAAACTCTAGCTATGGAGTTGTGCAGAATGACACTTTAGCTAGGGTTTTTATTATTTCAGAATCTTTATAAATAGATATAAATAATATAAAGAGTGGTAAAATGTAGTTAGGGGGATTTGTTATGAAACAAGTAAAAAAAGCAATTATTCCAGCAGCTGGACTGGGAACAAGATTCTTACCAGCAACGAAAGCAATGCCAAAGGAAATGTTACCAATCGTAGACAAACCAACAATTCAATACATCGTAGAAGAAGCAATTGAATCTGGCATAGAAGACATCATTATCGTAACAGGAAAAGGAAAACGTGCAATTGAAGATCATTTCGATCATTCCTTTGAACTGGAAGAAAACTTATTAGCAAAAGGGAAATATGAAATATTAGAAAAAGTACAAGAATCTTCGAAGATTAACATTCATTACATACGTCAAAAAGAACCAAAAGGGTTAGGACACGCAGTATGGTGTGCGCGTAAATTTATCGGAAACGAACCATTTGCGGTATTACTTGGCGACGACATTGTACAAGCAGAAACACCATGCTTACGTCAGTTAATAAATGAATGCGAAGCAACAAGCGCTTCTGTCATTGGCGTTCAAACAGTACCGGACAACGAAACACATCGCTACGGTATTATCGATCCAATGCTGCAAAATGGCCGCCGCTACCAAGTGCGTAAATTTGTAGAAAAACCAGCACAAGGAACAGCGCCATCTAACTTAGCAATTATGGGTCGTTACGTATTAACGCCAGAAATCTTTATGTTCTTAGAAGACCAGCAAACAGGTGCAGGCGGAGAAATTCAATTAACAGATGCGATTCAACGTTTAAACGAAATTCAAAGAGTGTTTGCTTACGACTTTGAAGGAACACGTTATGATGTTGGAGAGAAATTTGGCTTTATTAAAACGACAATTGAAATGGCACTTCAGCATGATGAGCTGAAAGACGAGTTGATGAAGTATATGAATGAATTGGTGGAGAAAGAGAATGTGCATGTATAAATGGAGAGGAATTAAAACAAGTTGTAAATATGTATGAATAAGTACAAAAATATTTTTTAGTATTCATAAATTATTTTTTGTCTTAATTAATAGTTCTTTTATGAGATATATTTAGATTTTTCTAAATATATTAAAGGGTTATAAATTTAATAGAGATTATGTATAAGGTAAATTAGATCTAAAAAAAATTAATTCGAGTTCTAACATATATTGAATAGTTTATTGTAACAAATAGCGACTGAGATTGATATAAGTATAATTGCTAGTTTACATAGAAATCTTGTAAATAGGCTGTAAGGATGAGGAGTGAAATGTTTATGCGGTATCAGCAAAATCGTGAAATTGATGAAGTGACATGGGTGGATCAAGCAGCTACATTTAGAAGTCGGAGTAATAAAAAAGCATACAGAGCTTTTAAACGAGGATTTGACATTGTTTTTTCTTTATTTTTACTTGTGTTAATGAGTCCACTTATTATATTTATAGCCATATTGGTTAAATTAGAGTCTCCAGGGAGTGTTTTTTATAAACAAGAAAGATTAGGTATTGATGGAAAGAAATTTTATATTTTAAAAATACGATCGATGAGAAATGATGCCGAAAAACATGGCCCACAATGGGCTAGTAAGAATGATCCACGTGTAACAAATGTAGGTTTATTTATTAGAAAAACTAGAATCGATGAATTACCACAGCTTTTTAATGTTTTAAAAGGTGAAATGGCTATAATTGGACCAAGACCGGAGCGAGAAATTTTTATTAATGAGTTTTCTAAAAAAATACCCAGGTTTAGTGAACGATTAATGGTAAAACCAGGTTTGACCGGATGGGCACAAGTTAATGGTGGATATGATATAAGCATAAAGGAAAAATTTGAATTAGATATGTTCTATATTGAGAATGAAAGTATCGGATTAGATATTAAGATATTTTTTAAAACGATAAAAGTAGTATTTACAGGAAACGGTGCCCGATAAACCTTAATGTGCTAGTTATAATAGATAATGTCTACTTTTGAAGGTTTATATTAATATTTTTATTTAAGTGAAAATAAATCTAAAAAGAGAATGATGAAACCCCTCTAAAGTATAATTTCAGTTATATAACGGGTAAAAGAAGAGTGTAATAAAAAATCTCTTTAATAAAAATAACAATTCAAACAGTTCTTATATGATTTAAGAGTTTTAGGTATTTTAAAATTTCGTTAGAGTGATGTATATCGTTGAATGAATAGTAAGAATAAATTTAATGAAAATAAAGGTTTGTAGTAAAAGGAGGCGCTGTTTTTGTTCGATAAGTTTGATAGTTATACCTTTTTTCCTGCACAACATTGGTCTCATGCATGGGAAAGACAACATGAATTAATATATAGATTAGCAAGTGTAATTGGAGACAAAGTACATGTTTTCCCTCCATTGGGTTTGGTTGAGTATAGAATATTCTCAATTACTTTCGTCAATAAGGTAGTTAATAAATTAAGAAAAGAAAAATCTTTTAATAATTCAAATAGGAAATTAGATAATATGGAATTTATCCATAGTTTATACATACACAAATTTGATAAATTATCGACTTCAATAAACTATCATTTATTAAACTCAAAATTTCAATTAGGTCAAAATAACTTTTTTTGGGCAACATATATTAACCCGGTGAACTATAAATTTTTTAAGAAATCGAAGTTCAAAGTTTTAGATTTAGCTGAGAGAAGACAAGTGAATGATCAGTTAAGCGATAAAATGAAAGAATTAGAGAAACAAGCTGTTGCTGAAGCAGACATAGTATTTGTAGACAATTTAGTTACGTTAGAAGATTATAAGGATCTTAATTCTAATATAAAGTATGTTCCACAGGGATATGATTCTCAAAAAATCTTTTTAAATACAGTTAAAAAAGGTAATAAGATTGGATATATAGGTCATTTGCATAAGCATATTGATTACGATTACTTGTTTAAGTTAATTGAGGAGAATTCAGATTGTGAATTTCTTATTGTTGGTGGAATACTAGATAATAAGGCTCTTAAATTAAATGAATATAAAAATGTTGTTCTAACGGGTCAAGTTCCAAAAGATGAATTGCAACAATACCTAGAACAGATGGATTATGGATTAATACCTTATAAAGTTAATCAATTTACTGAGGGGGTTTTTCCTACTAAGTTATTTGAGTATTTAGGTGCGGGGGTTCCTGTTATATCTACACCTATACCAGAAGTGGTGAATTATAGAAACGATAAGTATATTTTTATTGAAAAAACTCCTAAGGTTATAGAATATAATGTTTGTTTAGATGGAATAGAAGATTTTCTAAAACATCATACATGGGAAAGTCGATTTAATGAATATGTAGAGTCTATAAAAGAGGTATTAGTATGAAAATACTGTATTTAGTTTCGACATTAGAAAGATGCGGTCCTATAAATGTGCTTTATAATATTATTCAAAATATGGACAAAAAGCGATTTACTCCTATTATTTGTACTTTTTCATCTGAAAAAAGTAACTCATGTAAAAAAGAATTTGAAGATTTAGGTGTTCAAATTTATTCTTTTAATATAAACGGTCTATTACCTGTATTAATTAAAGGGAAAAATATTAAGAACATTGTAGATAAAATTAATCCCGATGTAATTCACTCACATGGAATTAGAGGAGATTTATTTACGGCTTTTTATTTAAAAGATTACTATACAGTATCTACAATACATAATTATCCTTATGAGGATTATGTAATGGCTTATAAAAAAATAGTAGGCACAATAATGGCAGTTATTAATTTATATGCATTTCGAAAAATTGAATTTCCTGTTGCTTGTTCTTATACTGTAAGTGAAAAAATAAAGAAAAAGACTTGTAAGGATTATAAAGTTATTCAAAATGGAATTGATACAAATATATTTTCTTTTGTAGATTATCAACAAAAAAAAGAAATAAGACAAGTGTTAGAAATTCCAAAAGAAAAAAATGTATATTTATTCTTAGGAGCATTAATACCACGAAAAAATCCAACAGTTGTTATAGAAGCATTTAAAAAGTTTAATAAAAACTTAGATAGTATGTTATTAATTGTGGGTGACGGTGAGCTCTATAATACATGTGAAAAACATATTGGAACAGATAAAAATATTAAATTAATTGGGAAAGTAAATAATCCTGAAGATTATTATGCAGCAGCAGATTTTTATATAGCGGGTTCTTCTTCAGAAGGTCTTCCCATGGCAGTAATGGAGGCTATGTCAACGGGATTACCTGTTATTTTATCAGATATTGAGTCACATAGGGAAATATTAAGAAGTAATGAAACTGCTGGTTTATTATTTGAATGCAATAATATAGATAGCTTAACTCAAAAGATGGAACAAATTTTGCATGAAGAATATAATGTTATTTCATTAGCAGCGTATAATCTAATTTCCAAACATTTATCTGCAGAAATTATGACCAAAAAATATGAAAGAGTGTATGAAAAAACATATTAAAATAAACTTGTTTTATTGAGGATTGAAAGGCCGTGAGAAAGGGAAGTGAAGATGCAATATTCCGTTTTAATATCTGTATATAAAAAAGAACGTGCAGAATATTTGGATATATGCTTAGAAAGTTTGATGAATCAAACTGTTATTTCTAATGAAATAGTTCTAGTTCAGGATGGAGAATTAACAATGGAGTTATATGCTGTTATTTCAAAGTATCTTGAAAAGTATCCTACTATTTTTAAGGTTATTAAATTAGAGGTAAATCAAGGGTTAGGAAAAGCTTTGAATATAGGTTTAAATACTTGTAGTAATCAAATTGTAGCTAGGATGGATAGTGATGACATTTGTGTCAGTACAAGATTTGAAAAACAGTTGGAATTTTTACAAGCCAATCCTGAGATAGATATAGTAGGAACCTGGATAGATGAATTTGAAAATAATTCTGAGCAGATAATTTCTAAGAGAATGTTACCTTGTAACCATGAAATGATTTGTAAGTTAGCTAAAAAAAGAAATCCTTTAAATCATATGACTGTAATGTTTAGGAAAGAATCAGTCACCAAATCTGGAGGATACCTACATTTCTTATGGAATGAAGATTATTATTTGTGGGTTAGAATGATTCAAAAAGGGTACCGCTTTGCAAATTTACCAGAATCGTTAGTTTTAGTAAGGGCTGGTAGTGAAATGTTTGAAAGGAGAGGTGGACTAGAATATTTTGTTCAGGAATTAAGGCTGCAACGTGAATTTTTAAAAATGGGTTTTGTGAAAAAGAACGAATTTTCAAGAAATATACTTATTAGAGGGGCTTTTAGATTTATGCCTAATAGCCTAAGAGGAATTATGTATAAGAAGTTATTGAGAAAGAAACGGAAAAATATATAATTATTATTATGTTGAATAAGTAAGGTTAAATGTTTTATTTACAACATAATTTCAGACTCCTAAATGAATATTAATTGATTTTACGTAGGTATAATAAGAAATCGACAGACTGCAAAGTAATCTTTAAAAAGAGCTTTGCATTTTTTGTATTTCAGATGCTTTTTTCATGATAGCAAGTGTTTTTCTATCGCAATTCATTGGAAAAAAAGAAGCCAGTAGAAATTAAAATATGGAAAAATAAATAGTTGAAAAACTGATAACTTAGTTTATATAGAAAATCAGTTTTAAATCTTAAATGACTTATTTTAATCTAAATAATTAATGAAATATAGGGGGACTACAATTATGACAATACTTATAACAGGTGGGGCAGGATATATTGGTAGTCATACGTGTATTGAACTGTTGAAAAATGGTTATGACATTGTGGTGGTTGATAATCTGTCTAATAGTTCGGTAGAATCATTAAATCGAGTAAAAGAAATAACAGGGAAAACGTTTAAATTTTATGAAGAAGACCTGTTGAATCGTCGGGAAATTGAGAAAATCTTTGAGAAAAATACAATTGAAGCAGTAATACACTTTGCTGGCTTAAAAGCAGTTGGAGAATCAGTAACCATTCCACTTACTTATTATCATAATAATATTACGGGTACGCTCGTTTTATGTGATGTAATGCAGAAATATAATGTGAAGAAAATAATTTTCAGTTCATCGGCAACGGTGTATGGAATCCCTAAATCTTCACCGATTATGGAAGATTTTCCTTTAAGCGCTACCAACCCGTATGGTCAAACAAAATTGATGATTGAACAGATTATGCATGATATAACTGTGGCTGATCCAGAATGGAGTATTGCATTACTTCGTTACTTCAATCCGTTTGGCGCACATGAAAGTGGTCGTATTGGAGAAGATCCCAATGGAATTCCAAATAACTTAATGCCATATGTAGCACAAGTGGCAGTTGGTAAGTTAGAGGAGTTAAGTGTATTTGGTAATGACTATCCGACAAAGGATGGTACGGGTGTTCGTGATTATATTCATGTTGTTGATCTTGCTAACGGGCATGTTAAAGCTCTTGAAAAAGTATTACAGACAACAGGAATAGATGCTTATAACCTAGGTACTGGTAGGGGATATAGTGTGTTAGAGATGGTAAAGGCATTTGAAAAGGTTTCAGGGAAGAAAATTCCTTATAAAATTACTGAGCGTAGACCAGGTGATATTGCAGTATGTTTTGCAGATGCATCTAAGGCAAAAATGGAATTAGAATGGGAAGCAAAGCATGGACTTGAACAGATGTGCGTAGATTCTTGGAAATGGCAATTAAATAATAAGAACGGATATCAATTGCAGAAGTGAAGAGAGGGAAGTATGTATTAGTATAATGTAAATGAATTTTAGAAGGGATTTATTATAAAAAATGAAAAGAGTATTGGTAATTAGTTATTGGTATTATCCAGAAAATACAGCCCGTGCTTTCCAGGCAAATGGAATTGTAAATGCTTTATTACGAGATGGATATCATGTAGATCTCGTTTTACCTCATAATGATATATATAAAGAATTAATTGCTCAAAATATGGATAATATGACCATTCATCAAGTTAAACCTGGCTTCTTACTTCACAAAGACAAAGGTAGATGGGATGTTAATCGAAATATATTAAAGGGTTCTCGGAATAACCTATTTACTAAAGCCTTGAAAGAATTATATGAAGTTTTGGTTTGGCCTGATCGAACTATAGAGTGGGCCATAACTTCTTATCGGTATATTAAAAAAAAGGGTCTTCATAATAAAAATTTAAATATGGTAACTATAGGGTTGCCAGTTGCCACTCATATTACAGGTCACTTACTTAAGAAGGATAACCCTAATATAAATTGGATAGCTGACTATGGAGATCCGTTTTCTTATAATCCCGATCGCAAAACCAGGAAGCACGATAGGTTATTTGAATCCAAAATACTTAATAATGTAGATTCTATAGTAATACCAACGAAAAGTGCTATAGATTGCTATACTAAACTTGGGGTGGATGCATCAAAAATTCATGTTATACCTCAACTTTTTGAAGAAGAATCAAAAGAAAGTGATTATAGTATAGACGCACATAAATTTAATATAATGTATGCTGGGTCTTTTTATAAAGGAATTAGAAGTCCTATTGAGTTTATTCATGGTTTAAATTTAGCTAGTAAAAAGAATAAAAATATACATTTTCATTACTTTGGGAATATTACTGCACTAGAAGAGTTTTTAAGAATAGAGGGACTGGATATAAGAGAACTTCCTATTACTATAAATACTTTTAAAGATCGAAGTGAGATTATTAGTATTATGAAAAATATGGATTTATTAATTAATTTAAATAATAAGAGTACAAGTCAAATTCCTAGCAAGATTATTGATTATATTTATACAGGTAAGCCTATTTTGAACGTAGGCTCAATACTGAATGAGCTTTTTGAAAACGTGGAAAATCAAAGGGAAAAAATTTCAGATAAATTAATTGAAATTAGTTTATCTCCCCTTGTTTTTGATTATTCGGATTTGAGTGAATTTTATAGTTATAGTTATAACTCCCAAAAGTACGTTAACCTTGTAAAAAACAGTAATTAATTTATAGCTTGATTAAGTTGGTATCTAGCACTAACTAGTAATGATATATATGTTAGCAATTTGTAATGGGACTAAAAAGATTGACTATTATAAAAATTATAGCTATTACAAGGGCTTAAGGTTAAAAAAATAATAATAATTAAAAAGTAAGGATTGGTGAAGATGAGTAAAAGTATCTGTGTAATAGGTTTGGGTTATATTGGTTTACCAACATCAGCGATATTCGCGAAAGCAGGATATCATGTCACAGGGGTAGACGTTAATCCTATTGCCGTTGAAATGATTAATCAGGGTAAAGTTCATATTGAAGAAGTAGGTTTGGGAGAATTAGTTAAAGAGGTAGTAGAACAAGGAAAGTTGGTTGCAAGCTTGCAACCAACTTATGCAGATGTATTTATTATTGCCGTTCCAACCCCACATAACATAGACCATACTGCCAACCTAGATTATGTTATAGAAGCAACAAAATCTATTGTACCTTTCTTAAAGAAAGATAGTGTTGTAATTGTAGAGTCTACTATACCTCCAAGAACTATTGATGATGTAGTAGCTCCAATTCTTGAAGAGCAGGGATGGGATGTAGGAGAAGAGATTTATCTTGCACATTGTCCAGAACGTGTATTACCAGGACGCATTCTAATAGAATTGGTAGATAATACAAGAATCGTTGGTGGAATTAATAAGAAATCTACACAGAGAGCAGTTGAAGTATATAGTAGTTTTGTAAAAGGAGAAATTCTAGAAACTACTGCAGTGACAGCAGAAATGTCGAAGTTAATGGAAAATACGTTTCGTGATGTAAATATTGCATTAGCAAATGAGCTAGTTAAAGTTTCTGAGAAACTAGGTGTAAATGCTTTAGAAGTTATAAAATTAGCAAATCATCATCCTCGGGTAAACCTACATTTTCCAGGACCAGGCGTAGGAGGACATTGTTTAGCTGTAGATCCGTATTTTATTATTGAGAAAGCTCCCGAGCAATCTTTATTAATGTCAAATGCGCGTTCTATAAATAACTCTATGCCTTCTTTTGTGGTAGAACAGTTATTGAAAATTGTACCAGATAAAAACTCTAAGATTGCAGTCCTAGGGATTACTTATAAAGGAAATATTGATGATGTTCGAGAAAGTCCAGCTATGACAGTAATTGATTTACTTGAAGAAGCTGGTTATGAAGTCGCTGTTCATGATCCACATGTGCATAAACAACAAGTACATTTTAATCTGTATAATTTGGAAGATGCAGTAAGAAACGCGGATTGTATCTTAGTTTTAACAGATCATAATGAATTCAAACAGCTAGATGAGCAAATTATTATTCAGAATGCAAAAAGAGCTATAATATTTGATACTCGTAACTGCGTGAAAGTCCAAAACAAAGATATTACTTATTATAACTTTAATAATTTGTATGAATTAGAAGTTTTTGAGACTGTAGAAGCATAATGCAAGTACAAGGACAAAGGCACCTTAAATGAAAGGTGCCTATTAGTCCGGTATAGTTGTTTTAGTAGATGTAGAGTGCTATATCTAATGAGTTTTTAGTAATATAATGGTTATAAATATGTTCCTAATGTGTCCTATTTAATTCTTCTATTTGAATGGGGACAATTTGTTATAAAAGAAAATGTAACGACTATTGTATCTCACTTATAAGATATAAGATATAAGATTCCTTTTGTTATTTTTCTTTTATTATAATTACTCAGTCAGCGACCTAATAAGTTATTAATATTCTATTGTTTTAGCTATAATTTAAGTATGAGTAGTTATGAACATAAAATGAAGGAGTAGTTTAATGGATAACAAAGTTAAAAGTATATTATTGCTTCTTAGCAAAGCATTTACTGTTTTTTTGAATCTTATATCTATAATGATTATATCAAGATATCTGAGTGTTGAGGTGTTTTCTGAATATAGACAGGTGATTGTTGCTATAACTTTAGTTGTATCTATAGCATCGTTAGGGTTACCTTCTGCAGTGCTCTATTTTATGTCTTCTGAAAAAAAAGGTGTGTATTTGCCTAATTTTTATATAGTACTGTTATTAGCGACTATTTTGTTGCTTCCTGTTTGTGTGGTAAGTATTTACTATTTTAACTATAACTTCAATACAGATTTATTCACAAAATACTTTATATGTTTTTTAGTGTTGTTTTTACTTAGTTTCATCAATGCTTCTATTGAGAACATTTTTATTTCTTTTAATCGATTTAAATTAATAATACTAATTTCATTTTTACCCAATATAATATTTATTTTACAATTGTTACTTATGTTGTACAATAAGCAAGGTTTAATCGCTATATTATTGGCCATGACTTTGAGAGAAGTTTGTAAATTAATGATTTTCATTTATTTTATATATAAAACAAAAGTTAAAGTAAGTGATATTTCTTTTAAGAAAATTAAAGAAATAATTTTGTTTAGCATACCGATAGGACTATCTTCAATAATTGGAGTTGTTAATACTAATCTTGATAAACTTGTTACTGGAAAATTATTAAGTAAGGAAGATTTTGCTATAATTGCTACTGCTTCGTATGAAATCCCAGTTTTAGGATTAATAGGATTATCTTTATTTAATATTTTAATACCTTCATTTAAAAGTAAGTATAATTCAAATAACAATAAAGAAATTCTGAATTTATGGATTAGGGCAGGAAAGGTAATGATTACAATAATAGTTCCTATTACAATTGTATTCATTGTTTTTGCTAAAGAAATCATAGTTATTCTTTTCTCTGAAAGTTATTTGAATACCGTAGATTTATTTAGAATTTATCAGTTAAATGCTTTGTCAAGAATATACTATTATGGAGCTTTCTTTTTAGCTTTAGGTCTTAATCGTCTATACACTGTTAATTCTATAATTAATTTAATAAGTAATCTTTTCTTGAGTTTCTTCTTGATTAATAAATTGGGGGTTTTAGGAGCAGCAATTGCAATTGTAATAAATACACATTTCTTAATGGGTATTCAATGTTATCAAATTGCTAAAACTTTAAATGTTAATATTAGGGATGTTTTTCCATTTCGTGATTTTATAAAGGGAGTACTAATTACAGGAGGAATTGTGCTTGCATTTTATGGTGTATATGTTTCTCTTTTTTCATTTAACGTGCTGATAGGACTAATTATGATGATAATTTCAATATTAGTTTCAATACTAGTTTTAAACCTAGTTATTAATAATGAAATTCTCATTTATTCTAATAAAATACTTTCTAATCTAAGGGAGAAAAAACATGTCGTATTTAAAAAAGGTAAAAACGTTAATTAAAAATTTTACATTTTTTAAGGATTATTTTAGAATACTAGAGATTAAAATCCCCATTACGTTAAAACAATATATACAATTTAAATTGTATAATAAAAATAAAAAAATTTACTGGCCTGTACATCCTAGATCAATAGTTTCGGGAAATGTAAAAGTTGGTATAAATAGTTCAGTAGGAGCAACACCAGGTTGTTATATACAAGGGATAGGAGAAGTTGTTGTTGGTGATTATACACTTATTGGTCCTAATGTAGGAATTATAAGTGCAAATCATGATAGTATGGATTACAGAAAGCATGTGGGTAAAAAAGTTATTATTGGTAATTACTGTTGGATTGGTATGAATTCTACAATTTTACCGGGTGTGACTTTAGGAAACCACACAATAGTAGGTGCAGGATCAGTTGTGACTAAAAGTTTTGAAGAAGGGTATTGTGTAATTGCAGGTAACCCAGCTAAAATTGTGAAAAAATTTTCTGAAGATGAAAGAATAGACTATAAAGATAAATATGAATATTACGGATATATACCAAAACAAAAATTTAAACAATATAAAAAGAAAAATCTTAGTAAATAATTGGAGTTGGTATAGGTTTTATTGGTGTTAGCTAGTTAAACTTCACCATGTAGTCCTATTGTTAAAAAACGATTATTAGTCTACTAGCACTATATAAAATATTGTATAATTTTAAATGTCATATTGAAGGTTAGAGGAGTTTAAAATGTACCGAATAGCATTTCTTTTAATTGTTTTTTCAGGTTTTTTTATTAATCTTTTACCTATAAGTCCCAACTATCTCTTGTTTGTGATGTCCTGTATAGGTTTATTTTTTTACATTTTAAAAAATAAAAAGATATATTTTAATGCTTTAATGAGTATATCATTAATTTTTTTAGGTTATTTATTAATTACTCAATTTATGCTTATTACAGAGCAAACTAACGCAGTATATAACGTAATGTTATCCCTTGTTTATTTTATTCTTAGTTTTATGGTTTTATATGACTTGGATATAGATAACATTTTAAAATTATCAAAAAAGTTTATAAATATATCTATTATGTTATTAGTGATAGAAGCTTATTGGAGATTAACTCATCCCTGGTCTCTTCAGAATACATGGCAGTTATCACAAGTGGATTCGGGTTTTTATAAGTATAAAATGAATAGTTTTATGTATCAAGATTCTAATTTTGTAGGTATTTTTATTATTTCCCTATTTTTCTTTTGTGTTTATTTGCGAAATTGTAAAAAAATTACACTTAAATGGCAAATGTCTATTTTAGCGATATTATGTATTCTTACTTTTTCAAGAGCAGCTATATTTACCCTTTTTACATTTTATATTTTAATAGGTTTTAAATCAAAATGGATTAGAATATTGTTAGTAATAGCATCTGCTTCTATGGGAATATTTTTTATTTCTAGTTATTTCAATTCAGATGTGAGTTTTTTATCGAAAATTGAAATTATTGATAGGGCTTGGGAGTTTATAAAAAATACTACAGCTAGTAATGTATTATTGGGGATTGGTTTCGGAAATTCTTTTGAGTACTTGAGTATAGGTGCACATAACTTTATTATCACATACTTAATAGAATCTGGTTTAATAGGATTTACTATTTTGGTAGTTCTTTGGTGGGAAATACTTAGAAAAACTAACTTTAAAGCTGGGATTATTATGGTTCCTTTTTTAGTAAATGGAATGTCTTTAGCCGGTCATGCTATTCCTTATTTGTACTGCATGTTTGCTATTATTTATATGCTTGAGGAAAAAGACAAGCCAATAGTAGATTTGCAACATTAAAATATACAGATTAATAATAAGGTGTACCAGTTTGGTTGAAGGGTTCTAATCCGAAGAATGGGATTGATGAACAGAAATCTTTGTTTTAGATAGGGGGTTGCGATCCTTAATTTTATTTGACACATGTTGAAATATAATTAAGGACAGCTTTTTAATTGAAGCGCTAAATAGTAGAAAACATTGACGTGTTAAGTCTTTTTATAAGTCTAGAAGATTAAAGGCGAGGGATTTAATTAATTTAGTAGTATTATAGGATAAACTATGCTTTAGCTAATTAACTATAATAATATTTTAGATTGACATGTAACGTATAAAAAATCATCATTAATCCTAATTTAGACAAAAAGTGTAGGGAAATATATAATTGAAACATCAGTTGGTTATAAAGTAGCTTATACATGTATAATGTGTTTGGTACTCATAAATATGCTTTAAGAAAGAAGGTTACAACAATGAAAAAGGCTCTATTTTGGATTCTTGGTATTGTAGGTGTTCTTGTAGTTGCTGGGGGAGTATATGCATATAACGTTTATTCTAATGTATCTAGTACGCTAGATTCGGTACATAAGCCATTGCAACGTGATAAAGATAATAGCAAGGGAGCAGAAGAAGCAAAAGCTAAAGTAAAAGAGTCTAAACCTGTCTCCATTTTGTTATTAGGTGCAGATGAGCGTGGGGAGGATAAAGGACGTTCGGATTCTTTAATGGTTATTACATTAAATCCAAAAACAAAATCAATGAAAACAGTAAGTATTCCACGTGACACTTATACTGAGATTGTTGGTAAAGGTAAAAAAGATAAAATTAATCATGCTTATGCGTTTGGCGGCGTGGATATGTCTGTTGCAACAGTAGAGAAGTTTTTAGATATGCCAATTAATTATTATATTGAAGTAAACATGGAAGGCTTTAAAGATATTGTTGATGCCGTTGGTGGTGTAGATGTAAATAATGATTTAGAGTTTACGCAGGATGCACACCATTTTGCTAAAGGAAATATTCATTTAACAGGTGATGAAGCTCTAGCGTATACTCGTATGCGTAAGCAAGATCCTCGTGGTGATTTTGGTCGTCAAATGCGTCAACGTCAAGTGATGGAGGCTGTTATTTCAAAAGGTGCTAACGTCTCATCACTTGCTAACTATGGTGATGTATTAAAAGCAATCCAGAAGAATGTGAAAACAAACTTAACACAAGATCAAATGTTTGATATGCAAAAGAATTATAAAGATTGTCTACAAAATAAAGAGGATATTCAAATTCCTGGAGATGGTCATATACAAGATAAAATTTGGTACTATTTCGTGCCAGAGCAAGACCGTCAAAACCTATCTAATAAGTTAAGAGATCATCTTGAGTTACCTAAGAAATAATTTTCCATAAACCCAACTACTCTTACAGTAGTTGGGTTTATTTTTACATGCTTTTATACTAATATATATGTAGTATGAGAAGAACAGATGAGGTGAACGAATGAATAAAAAAGTATTATTTGTGCTTTTTGTTTTTGTGGTGTTTGTTGCTTCTGTTGTGAGCGGTAAGTTGTATTGGAATAAGAAAGTTGCCAATGCAACGCAACAAGCAGGTGAAACAAAGCAAGAGGCGAAAGTGGAAGAAGAAAGTACACAAAAGCAAAGTGCAAAGACAGAAGAGAAAAAGACGGAATCAAAAGTGTCCTATAATGAAGCATATGCAAAGAATTTACCTGATGCGGTAAAGGAAAAGCTGAAGAAAGCAGCAGCTGATAAGAAGGCTGTGAATCTTGTTATTGTTGGGGATCAAGCTTCAGCGGCTGATGCTTGGCCAGCAAAGTTGACTGCTAATTTAAAGCAGGCATATGGTGAAGGTCTTTGGAATGTTACTGTAAAAGAGTTTAAAGATGAAAGTACAGATGATTTAATTGCGAAGAATCGTGATAAAGAGATTGCAGATGCAAAGCCAGATGTGATTTTATTTGAACCGCCGTTTGTTACAGATAATAGTAAAACGGGTAACGGTAATTCTGTAGCAAATACGCAAAAGTTTGTAAAATCATTGCAAGCAGGAGCGAAGGATGCGGTGATTATGATCCAACCGCCAAATCCAGTGTATAATGCAAAGAATTATCCGAAAGCGATTGCTGCTTTGAAGCAGCTTGCTGAGCAAAACGGTTATACATATATTAATCATTGGGAAGTATGGCCAGATCCAACGACGAAGAGTATCTTACCATATTTACAAGATGAGTTTGGTTTCCCAAGCGCGAAAGGTCATGAGATTTGGGCGCAGTATGTGACGAATTATTTCGTTGCAAAATAATGATAGTTTAGCAGAATGATTTGTGATTGTAATAGAGGGAATTGTCGTCAATATATAGTCGATAATTCTCTCTATTTTTATTTCTGCTGTTTGTTATACTATATAAATCACATATGAGTTGCTGGTATCTGAAATACTTTAAACCCTGCATGTGGAAAGAAAAGGGTTTTTCAATTTGTATATATATGAATCCATTTCATTTTAATTTTTCGGGATATAAATTGCAGCTATGGAGAAAGAAAGGAGCCTGCACTTGCTTTCTCCCTTTGTTTTAAACTATGCATGTGGCAGGAAAAGGACCTGACCGCTGCTACGCGCGGCCAGATGCTCTCGTCCACCCTAAAAAGACAAAGGTTTTTATATCTTTTTTTATATAGCTTCGAAAGGAGGAACTCCATGAAAATACTTGTAGTTGATGATGAAGCTAGCATTTGTAATTTAATTCGGATGCAGTTAGAGATGGAAGGCTATGAAGTACTTACAGCGGCAAATGGAAATGAGGCGCTGCAAAGATGGGAAGAGAAGCCTGATGTATTGATTTTAGATGTGATGCTTCCAGATATAGATGGTTATGAACTTCTTCGGCTGTTTCGGGAGAGGGATCGTGATATTCCTGTGTTAATGTTAACGGCGAAGAGTCAGATGAATGATAAGTTGCTTGGTTTACAGCTCGGCGCTGATGATTATGTGACGAAGCCTTTTCATTATGCAGAGCTGCTTTTGCGTGTGAAAAATATGACGCGGCGTGTGCAAAAGAAGGAAACGATTCATCATGAAGTGATTCGGGCTGGTGATTTTGTCATTTGTCCAAAGGAACGAAAGCTGCATGTGAACGGAGAAGAAATTCATTTAACGTACCGGGAGTTTAATTTGTGTCAGTTGTTTGTGGTGAATCCTCAGCGTGTCTTTATGAGGGATGAGCTGCTAGAGAAAGTATGGGGTTTTGAATATATCGGCAATACGAGAGCGGTTGATATTATGGTGCAGCGTCTGCGGAAGAAGCTTGGGAGTAGCGGAGAGAGTATTAAAACAATTTATGGCGTTGGCTATAAGTTAGATTGTTAAAGGTGATTGGATGTCGTTAAAACGAAATATGGTGCTTGGTATAGTAGGGTTATTGATTCCCATTTTGTTTCTTCTTTATATGGTGGTTTATATTGCGCTTGAAAAGAGTATGTACCGGAATGCGGCAAGTTCACTCGAGAAGTTAAGTGAGGAAGCCCAAATATATACGATGAATTATATAGAGAAGGAAGCAGAAGTGGAGACGCTTGGGCCAAATTCGTTATTAATTGCTTCTTATTTAGCAAAACGGATGGATGTCCGTGTCCAGATGATCGGGAAGAACGGAGAAGTGGTGGCGGATACGCAAAAAGGAGCACTGCTGTATCGAAATGTCGATATTGAACGTTCACTGCAAGGGAAGAAGGCCTATGTTGTTGAAATTGGTGACCCAGCTCCGTTGTTGTTGTTTTCGAGTCCTGTTTATTACGGAAATGAAGTGATTGGGGCTATCCGGTTTGTAGATGAACTGCGTGATGAGAAGGAAGTATTAATGAATGTGAGCTGGACATTTGTCGTGACATCGATTTGTTTAGTGGCAGCGGGCATTTTCTTTGCGATTCGTTTGGCGAAGTCGCTTCATAAGCCGATTGATCAATTAAGGCAAATGGCAAAGCGTCTTGCGAATGGTGATTATAAAAGCAAAATTGAGTTAACAGAGTATGTGGAAATTGCACAGTTGTCGGCTTCTTTTAACGCAATGGCCGATGCAATTGAGTTGCATATAACGCAATTAAAAGAAGAGAAGGAGAAACAGAAGGATTTCTTGGACAGGATTACGCATGAGTTGAAAACGCCGCTTACTGCTATTATTGGTTATGTCGATTTAATTCCAAAATTGCAGGATGAACGAGATGTGAAAGAAAGTCTTCATTATGTTTCGGTAGAGAGTCAGCGTTTACTCTCTTTAGTGGAGGAGCTCTTGCAATCTTCGAAGTATGGAACGAGTACGTTTGAAGTTTCCCCGACGATTGTGGATATAAAGCAAATTGTGGATGAAGCCATTTCGATTGTAAAGCCGCGCTTGCAGCAGTATGAGATCGAGGTTGTGAATGAATTATATTCTACATATGTTGTGGCTGATTTTGATAAGACGAAGCAGATTTTCTTAAATGTATTTGATAATACGATTAAATATAGTGATGCTTCCCAGTTAAGGATAAGTACCGTTATAAATGAACAGGAAGCAAAGCTGCTCATTTATGATGATGGAATTGGAATGGATGAAGAGGTACTTGCAGAATGGAATCGTTCTTCTCATGGGAAGGTGTTATCTTCTAGTTACGGGAACGGATACGGTTTGTTTATTTGTAAGGAGATTATGAGTAAGCAAGGAGGAAGCATGCGGATTGAAAGCAGTGAGAATATGGGAACGATGGTGTATATCACATTTCTGTTACCTCGGTATATGGAAGATATAAAACACTTGAAAGCGATTAAATGATACATTTATGAAACATTTATGCGGTATTTTCGAAACAACGTTTTTTTATCTTGGAGGTAAGCAGAAATGAAAAGGCTATCATTTCAAGTTCTCTTGTTTGTCTGTTGTATGACTTGTTTTGTCCTTTTGTTTTATTTCATTGAAGAGCAGTTGTACAATCGCGTCACAATTGTAGATGACAAGCAAGCCGTTTTAAAAGGGGCAAATGAATCTGTTCCTACTGAAGTAAGAGTAAAGCACGAAAAGTGGGGAGAGGTCGTTGTCACAGATGAAGTTCGTCTGCATGCGATTATCTCATTTTTTGATCGGATTCGCATGGAAAAGAATCATGCAGATACCGGAGAGAAAGTGTTTACTGGAGAAATAACGTATTTGAACGGACATAAGCGTACGTTCGCAGTAGGTGATTTGTTTCAGTATGAGGCAGATGTGTACGGAAAGATTGGTACAGATCCAATGATCTCTGCGCTTCAAACGTATTTGTTAAGTTTATATTATACGCCTGAGAGAATTAGTGATTTCTTTGCGAATGCAAAGGAAGTGGTTGTGCGGCAAGGTGATGATGTGCGTGCTGCTGATTTGGATCCGATACTTACTCGAATCCGGCAAGCGAAACAAATTACGGATTATGCAGAAATTCAAAATTTGCTGTATGCGCAGAAAAATCCAATTGCCTATATAACCGCCTATCAAAATGGAAAACAAATTAAGAATAGACGCGAGGATATTCTGACGATTTCTGTATATAGTGATTACTTTATTGTTCAATATCTCGGCGATAATAATGGAAATGTGATGTATATGAAAGGCTCCCTAGCAGCATTATTTGTAAAGGAGAATCATTCATGAAAAAGATAGCCTTTTTCTTCTTTTTGCTAGTAATTGGAGGAGCGATGTCTAGTTGCTCTCGAGATACTACCACTATTAAATATGATAAGAGCGGTCTTCCGATCTTAAAAGACCGTCATCTCGTTGCTTATGTAGCAGCCCGTGAAGAGGTTGGCGAGGCATTGTTATCGTCTTTTTGCAAGGAGCGCGGGTGTACGTATGAATTTATTCGTCTTTCTACAGAAGAGATGTTAAGAAGAGTAGAAGCGGAAGCTGATAATCCAAAAGCAGATGTCATTATTGGGGGCACAGTCGATGCTCATCAAACGATGAAGCGAAAGAATATTTCGGTTCCTGTAACAAGTCAGCATGCCAATAACATTTCAAAAGCCGTAAAGGATCAGGATGGCTATTGGTATGGCTATGAAGTAGAGCAGCTTGCGATCGCTATTAATAAAGAGCGATGGAAACAGGAAATAGAACCGCTTGGACTTTCGTATCCGTCAGAATGGAAAGATTTATTACATCCTGCTTATACTGGGAAGATCGTGATGCCTGATCCGAATGTATCAGGAACAGCGTATACGTTGTTTCAATCACTACTGGATACGTTTGGAGAAGAAGAAGCAAACAATTATGCGCTAGGGCTTGCCAAACAAGTTGCAAAGGTAACGGTTAATGGTTATATGCCTGCGGAATATGTTGCGAGCGGTGAAGCGATCATCGGCATTAATTTCTTAGGAGACCAGCGTATGCTGCAAAAGCAAGGCTTTCCGATTGTAAGTAAGGTACCAAAGCAAACAGGGTTATCTGTGAATGCGATTTCTAAAATAGAACATGCACCGAGTGGTATTATAGCGGATTTATTCATTGATTATTGTTTATCAGAAGAAGCGGGGCATATTTTAGAAAAGGTTTCGTTTGGCGTACCAACGATGCTTACAAAGCGGCAGCAAGAAGTGCAAGGTCAGCCAGTTGGAAATATGAATCAGTCAGTATCAGATAGTGGAATCATCGAGTTATGGAATAGACAACGTCTCTCTCAGAAGTGAAAAAAGGAGAAGAGATAATATGTTTAAATGGCTTAAGCCTGCACCAGCAATCGAGCGTTTGCCAGCAAATATGATTGACAAATTATACACAATACTACGTATTCGTGTGTTACTGGGAATTTCGGTTGGATATGCAGCGTATTATTTAGTTCGTAGTAACTTTACGTTATCTAGTACGTACTTAATGAAAGAATATGGTTTTACTACAACGGAATATGGTTTATTAGGTTCCGTTACAGCGATTGTATATGGACTAAGTAAGTTCTTTATGGGAAATTTATCAGATAAAGCGTATGCGCAGCGCTTTATTGCGGTTGGTTTATTCATATCGGCAATTATAAATATTGGTCTTGGTTTTGCATCTTCATTTGGCATGATTTTAACATTATTAGTGTTCAATTATATTTTCCAAGGAATGGGAGCTCCTCCTTGTAGTACCGTAATGACGAAGTGGTTCTCGAAGAAAGAGCGCGGTACAAAAACAGGACTTTGGAATATTTCACATAATGTTGGTGCGACGCTTGTAGCACCGCTTGTTGGAATTGGAATTGGTATTTTCGGTGAAAGTCATTGGCAATCTGCTGTGTTTATCTTCCCGGCGATCATTGCAATGGTCATTTCAGTTCTTATGTGGATCAATGCGAAAGATACACCAGAATCTGTCGGTCTTCCACCAATTGATGAATATCGTAATGATTATGAAGATCTTGAGAAGGCAGACAATGCCAACAAAATGTCACCAAAAGAAATTTTGATGAAATATGTAGTGAAAAACAAATTTATTTGGTATTTATGTATTGCGAACGCATTTGTCTATTTAATTCGTTTCGGCATTATTAACTGGGTACCAATCTATTTAACGACGGTTAAAGGATTTACAAAAACAGAAGCGCATGCAGCGTTCTCCATTTTCGAAGTAATGGCAATTCCAAGTTCATTAATCGTAGGTGTGTTAAGTGATAAGTTATTTAAAGGAAAACGTATGCCACTATGTGTAATTAGTATGGTTGGTGTTGTTATTGGAACGCTAGTATATTGGCAAGCATCGAATATATTTGTTGTGAGTGCTGCAGTTTCCATTATTGGTTGCTTAATTTACGTACCACAATTTTTAATTGGTTTAAGTGCAATGGAATTAGTACCAAAATTCGCAGTAGGTACAACAGTCGGTATGTGCGGCTTGTTCGGTTATTTAGGCGGAAGTTTTGTTGCAAGCGCAGTGATTGGTATTATCGTTGATCGCTCTGGTTGGGACGGCTGCTTCATTCTATTATTAGCCGGCGGTATTTTATCTACTGTATTCTTATTCATGGTTCAATTTGGTCATGAGAGAAAAGAGTCTCAGAAGAAACTGGCTTAATGATTTTGGAGAGGAGAATCTATCAATTGGTAGGTTCTCTTTTTTTAATCAAACGTTTGTTTAAAATATATCCCTCTTGTAAATGCTATGCAGAATAAAACGTGACATGTAATCGTTGAGGGTACTGAAAAATAAAAAGAAGATAACACCCTATTGTATATAGCGGATTATCTTCTTTTTGATTTCTGTATATGGATATGTTGCTGACTCAGAGTAGGCACTTTTGTAGAAGCCTCACACTCACTTTTTAAAACTTTTGATGTGGCAGGAAAAGGCCCTGACCGCTTCTACGCACGGCCAGATGCTCTCATCCCACTTAAAAGGAAAATGTTTTTAGGTCTATTTTTCACACCATATTTTTGAGCTTTTATTCTTCAATCTTAAATTGCGCAAGCAGTCCTTCTAAATCCTCAATTTGTTTCTTTACTTGCATAGATTGATTTGATATTTCTGTAATGGATGATGCCTGTGTTTGAATTGCTTCTACAGTCACATTCGTATCGTTTTCTACTTTTGTAGAGGTTTCTGATACTACTGATAATGAAGCGTTAATTTCTTCCGTCCCAGCAGCCATTTCTTCTGTTGTAGCTGAGACTTCTTGAATTTGCTGCGCTATCTTATGAACGTCTGTCATGATTGTTGAAAATGCTTGGTCTGCTTCATTAGCTGCATTGCTTCCTTGTTTTGCTTCTTCTTGCCCTTTTTTCATAATTCGAACGGTATCTTTCGTGTCTTGCTGGATGGACTTAATTAAAGTATTAATTTCATTTGCAGATTGCTTTGATTGTTCAGCTAAGTCTCTTACTTCAGCTGCAACAACTGCAAACCCTTTTCCATTGTCCCCTGCACGCGCGGCTTCAATTGCAGCATTTAAAGCAAGCAGGTTTGTTTGGTCTGCTATATTTGTAATGGCATTTAACGCTTTATCAATCTCTTGCGTACGCATAACAAGACGTTCAATCACTGCAGATGTTTCTTCAACAGTTTTGTGCACGCTATTCATTTGCGTAATCGATTGCTTAATTACTTTACTTCCACTATCTATACGATTTGTTGTAGCGACAGATACTTCCGCAACAGTTGATGCGGATTCAGCTACTGTTTGAACACCATTTGCTACGTCATTCATTGCGATTGAACTTTCTTGAATACTTGTAACTTGTCCTAATATTTGTTTGTTCACTTCATGAATGATTTGCACAGCTTCATTAGAGATTTGAGATGCCTGTTTTGTATTTTGCAACATGCTATTAGTAGAGGTAGTAACCTCTTGTGCCGTTATCTTTATTTTTCCCATTAGTTGTTGCAAGTTATCTAACATATGATTAAAGGAAATAACGATATTTCCTAATTCATCATTTGCTTGATACGAAGTACGTATCATTAAATTCCCATCTGCAACTTCTTTCATATCATGCTGTAATAAAGTAATTGGACGTTGAATTGCAGATTTAATAATATATCCAATGAATATAATAAACGCAACGGATATAACTGAAATAATAGTAAACATCAGCACTGTACTTTGCACACTGCTAGCGTTATTCTCTTGTAATTGTTTTGCCTGGTCACCATTATAATTAATAAGATCTTGGATTTCCTTACTTGAATTTTTCGTAGTTGAATCGATTTCGTTTAAGTAATAAGCATAAGCTGCTTCGTGTCCGTTGTTCTTCAGTAAATCTTTTGTTTTATCTATTTTTGTTTTTAAATCTTGGTAACTTTTTTGGAACTCCTCATATAATTGTTTTTCCTCTTGTGAATGGATTGTAGCTTCATACTTTTCTAGTAATTTATTATTTTCGTTACGTATTCCGTCCATTGTAGATAATATTTGTTTATTTCTACTTTCGTCATCTGAGAGGAGAAGTTCTGCAAGATTTTTATTATTATAATGAAAATTAGATTCTACAGACTCTATCCAGTAAATTGGAAGTAATCTTTCTTCATACATACTTTTAGAAGCATGGCCTGTCTTTATTAGCCCCCTATATCCCATAATTGATAAGAGAATACATGCGATACTAGCTGTAATCATTAATGCATTCAGTTTTGTACTAATTTTATTGTTTTTTAGAAACATTCTAATACACCACATCTTTCTTATTTATCTTTATATTATAATATACGGATTGTGGTAAAAAAACAAAAAAGCGGAAAATGTCTATAATTTTTCGCTTTTTTGTACTGAAATGTTTGGATATGAATGAGTTTACTTTCTTAATTAATAAACTGTTTTGTTTTATGAAATATTGCATATCGAAATAGGTTGTAAATATTGTTATTTTAAAATATAATAAAAGTATGAATTATTAAATATTCAGAAAAAGGAGGGCTTGTTCATGGAAATCGCAATGGCAGTTTTAAAATTTTTAGGTGCAGTAATTCCGTTAGTAGCAGACCTTTTAAAAGCAGTAATGTAAGTAGGATTTATCGCTATTATATTATTTTATAATTATTGTCTAAGTGATCTGTGTATTGAACCAATATGGGTTTGATATACAGATCATTTTTATGAGCTTTTTTTGTTTTTCATAGATCCATTAAAGAGTTTTCTACAAATGAATACTCCTCCACTTACCAAAGCTTGAAGTGGGGGTTTCTAACGTTTCGACCTAACGGACGATTAACGTCAGTGGAGTTAACACACTAGCGAGATGTTTCACGCCTAACCCCTCTATCCCGTTTGTCCATGCATTCGGGACTACTTTTCGTAAA
>NZ_NVOY01000020.1 GCF_002551005.1 Bacillus pseudomycoides | reverse complement strand
GTTGTCATTTTTTCACCTCCTTGTTAAGAATATTATACCAAAACAAGAACGCACGTTTCCATCATTTTACTTGAACATAAAATTTTTTTCGATTCACCTCACCACCTTCACATATGTTTAGAGGTGGGAGTCCTCTCGAAAGGTATGATAGAAAACCTCTAATTTTCAGAAATCGAAAACAATCATTGACACTGCTACAAACACGAACTGGGCCATCACCTATTCGAAATGAAACAAAAAAAAGATGTCGAGCTCGACATCTTTTTTAGCAAGTGCCTTTCTTATTTGCTACTTCAGCACCTGTCTCTCCTTTTAACACATCGCCGCCAGTTGAAATTAAAATTTCATCTGTGACGGTGTTTGAAATTGTACTTGCGACAAGCTGCAATAAATCATTTACATATGTTTGAGAAGATTTAAACTGTTGGACAACTGGAATTTCATCCAGTTTATCTTGCAGCGCATCAATATCCGATTCTACCTTTTTTAACGCTTCCCATTTCCCATAATGCTGTAAATTTACTGCTTGTTTTTGCAAAGCTTTAATTTCATCAATCGTACGTTTTACATTTTCATTTTTATGAATTTGCGCTTCTGCACGTTTAAAGAAATCCACTTCTTCTGTTTCAGAAATCATTTTTGCTAATTCTTTCGCTTGCTCTACAATTTCATCTTTTGTAAAAATTTTCATCTATTATTTCACCTCGATCGGCTCCTCAACCAATTCCCCGTTTAGAGACCAAGTTTTTGCTTTTGTTACTTTCACTTTTACAAGCTGACCGATTACAGATTTTGGAGCTACGAAGTTTACAAGTTTATTGGCACGTGTATAACCTGCAAGTACATCAGGATTATTTTTACTTTCTCCATCAACAAGTACTTCAACAATTTGCCCTTCATACGTTTTATTCTTCTTCGCAGAAAATTCATTTACTAATGCATTTAAACGTTGCAAACGTTCTTTTTTCACTTCCATCGGTACATTATCCTGCATTTTTGCAGCTGGTGTACCTTCACGTGGTGAATAAATAAATGTATATGCACTATCAAAGCCTACTTCACGATATAACGACATCGTTTCTTCAAATTGTTCATCTGTTTCATTTGGGAAACCGACGATAATATCTGTCGTTAGTACTGCATTTGGAATTGCTTCTTTAATTTTACGTACAAGTTCTAAATAATGTTCACGTGAGTATTTACGTGCCATAATTTTCAACATATCCGTACTTCCAGATTGCACCGGTAAGTGAATATGTTCAACTAAATTGCCGCCTTTTCCAAGTACCTCAACTAAATGATCATCAAAGTCGCGCGGATGGCTTGTTGTAAAACGAATACGTGCTACGTCAATCTTACGAAGTTCATCCATAAGATCTCCTAAACCATATTTCATATCTTCGAAGTCTTTTCCGTATGCGTTTACGTTTTGACCAAGTAGCGTAATTTCTTTATAACCATTTGCCGCTAAATGACGTACTTCTTTAATAATGTCTTCAGGATGGCGGCTACGCTCTTTACCACGTGTATACGGTACGATGCAGTACGTGCAGAATTTGTCACATCCGTACATAATGTTTACCCACGCTTTAATATCCCCGCGGCGTACTTTTGGAAGATTCTCAATGACATCTCCTTCTTTTGACCATACTTCAACAACTGTCGCTTTCGCAAACATAGCATCTTTTAAAATGTATGGAAGGCGGTGGATATTATGTGTACCAAATACCATATCTACATGCTGATGTTTTTGCATAATTCTGTTTACGACAGATTCCTCTTGTGACATACAACCACATACACCAATTAAAAGATCAGGGTTTCTTTGTTTTAAAGATTTTAAATGACCAAGTTCCCCGAATACTTTATTTTCAGCATTTTCACGAATTGCACATGTATTTAGTAGAATCACATCTGCATCTTCTGTAGAGAATGTTGGCTCATATCCAAGCGTCGTAAAGATGCCAGCCATTACTTCTGTATCATGTTCATTCATTTGACATCCATAAGTACGGATATAAAACTTTCTTCCAGCACCAAAATTACGAAACTCTTCTGGTAAGCCAAAGTCACGTTCAATTTTAACTTCTTCTTTTCCACGTTTTTTCGCATCTTTTAAAGAAGGTGGCTGATATACACTTTCAAAATATTTACTGTAATCTTTTTCTGCTTTTTTAGTAGTTGAAGTTGCTTGTTGACCTGCTAATCGTTGCTCTTCGTTCATGAATAATCTCCTTTCAACCTTACATATACAAAGTTTTAACTTTTAGTTGTTTAAGTTGTTTTTATAAAAAAGCATATCGCTTCATTCCTATACACATTATTATAGTATAAAGCGTTCAGTCAAATTAAACAATAGAGATGGCTTGGATTCATGAACGATTTCACTTGATACTAAGGGGGATACGAGGAGCTCATATAATATGACTCTTATTTATTATTTTATCATTCTGAATTTTCATAGTAAACAAAATACACCTTATTATGTAAGGACTTAATCGTAATTTTGTATCAGAAAAGGCTACCGAATTTTCGATAGCCTTTCATCTATTACATGAACTCTGCTACAAGCTCATCAAACATTTTTTGGTCCATTTGCAGATCAGCATGAACTAATGGTTTTTCACTATAACCTTTTACAAGTTCTTGGTAAGAAGGTTGTTCTTTATTTTGATAAATTAAACCTGTTACTAAACCTTTGTTTTCCATTAATGTTTGCATTGCAAGCATACGATTAGATGGATCATATCCTTCTACTTCGCTAAGTCTTGTTAAATTCTCTTTAAACCAATCGTACGTGTTTACCTTGTTATATGTTACACATGGGCTATATACGTTGATAAGAGAGAAACCTTTATGTTGAATACCAGCTTCAATTAGCTGTGTTAATTCTTTTAAATCACTAGAGAAACTTTGTGCTACGAACGTTGCTCCAGCAGTTAATGCCATCTCCATTACAGATAGCGCTGGCTCAATTGATCCTTGCGGCGTACTTTTCGTTTTAAAGCCCGCTTCACTACGTGGTGAAGTTTGACCTTTCGTTAAACCGTAAATTTGGTTATCCATAACAATGTACGTAATATCAATATTACGACGAATAGAATGAATCGTATGTCCCATACCGATTGCAAAACCGTCACCGTCACCACCTGATGCGATAACTGTTAAATCTCGATTTGCCATTTTTACACCTTGTGCAATTGGAAGGGCACGTCCATGAATACTATGAACACCGTAAGAGTTAATATAACCAGAGATACGACCAGAGCAACCGATACCAGAAATAACCGCTAATTCATCAGGATTTAAACCTACATTGGCAGCTGCACGCTGAATTGCTGCTTGTACTGAGAAGTCACCGCAACCTGGACACCAGTTTGGTTTTACACTATTACGAAAGTCCTTAAATGTTGCCATTTAAAACAACCCCTTTTTTGCATTCGTTGTAAATTTCTTTTGGCAAGAACGGGTTTCCATCATATTTCAGCAGACTAGAAATTTTCTCCCCATTGCCAAGATTCATCTTCATAATATTAGCAAGCTGCCCAGTTGCATTGTTTTCTACAACGACAACACGTTTTACATTTTTCACAAGCGGCAGCATTTCAGCCGTTGGGAATGGATGAATTAAGCGAATATGAGCATGATTTACTTTTAATCCTTCTTGCTCTAAACGTTCCATCGCTTCTTCAATTGCGCCACGAGTTGAGTTAAAGCCTACTAATAATACATCAGCGTCATCATATTTTGCATTTTTGTATACAGGGGTATTAAACTTAATATTCTCCATTTTACGGAAACGTTTGTCCATTTGTGCACTACGGTTCAATGCTGATTCAGATGGTTTTCCAGTTTCATCGTGCTCTACGCCTGTTACATGGTGAATACCATTTTTCATACCAGGTACAACACGTGGGGAAATACCATCTTCTGTTACTTCATAACGTTTGAAGTATGCTTTATTTTCACGCTCTGGTAACTCAGCATGTAAATCCAGTTTACCACGACGAATTTCAACTCTTTCTAATTGAAGCGGTTCTACTGTTTGTTTACCTAAAGAAAGTTGTAAATCTGTTAAAAAGATAACTGGAACTTGATATTCTTCAGCTAAGTTAAATGCTTCGACAATATCATAGAATGCCTCTTCAGCAGTACTTGGTGCCATAACGATTTTCGGAATCTCACCATGCGTTCCGTAAATCATTGCCATTAAATCAGATTGTTCTTGTTTTGTTGGTAATCCCGTACTTGGTCCACCACGCTGTGTATCAATGATTACAAGAGGTGTTTCTGTAATCCCAGCTAGTCCAATCGCTTCCATCATGAGAGATAAACCAGGACCAGCTGAAGCTGTTAATGTACGTACACCAGCATAGTTTGCACCAATTGCCATCGTACAAGCAGCGATTTCATCCTCAGTTTGAATAACCGTTCCTCCTACTTTTGGAAGCTTCTTAATTAAGTATTCCATAATCTCCGAAGCGGGTGTAATTGGATAAGCAGACATAAAACGCGCACCGCCAGCTACTGCACCAAATGCGATTGCATCGTTCCCAATCATAAACATACGTTTTTTTCCATCTGCTTTTTCAAGTTGCATCATATTTACTTTTTCGCCGAGCAATTCTTTCATATATTGAGAGCCGCGCTGAATTGCTTCCATGTTCTTCTGAACAACTTGCTCTCCTTTACGACCGAAAATTTCATCTACAACTTCTAAATACACTTTTTCATCTAGCCCTAATACCGCACTAGACGCTCCAACCGCAACCATGTTTTTCATCAAAGATGTACCTAGCTCAGAAGCAATATCCGTAAATGGAATTGCATATAAAGTTACATCTGTACCTTCAGGAATACTTGGATTGAATTTCGCATCAGCAACAACAATTCCACCAGGACGTAGTTCGTGGAAGTTAAAATCAATCGTTTCTTGATCAAATGCAATTAAAATATCTAAATCATCTGATATCGCGCGTACCTCTGTTGTACTTACGCGAATTTTATTGTTTGTATGACCACCTTTAATTCGTGATGAAAAATGGCGATAACCATATAAATAATAACCTAGTCGGTTTAATGCAATACAGAAGATTTCTCCTGTACTTTCAATTCCTTCACCTTGTTGGCCTCCAACTTTCCATGAAAGTTGACTAATCATTTCCTACACCCCTTTAACTGCATACATTGTAGTGTATTTTTTTACAGTACTAGTTTAGCACTTTTTAAAACAAGAAACTACAATGAACACAAATTATACGTCTTCTAATTTCAATGAATGTTTCGCATAATCTTAATTCGTTTACAATTCTAGCCCTACAACCGTAAAAATGCAACAATTTGATACAATTTCACCGCTCTCTTTTCCGAATTTTATAACTTTTCAATAAACACTTTTATAGCAATGATCTAAAACGGAATATGGTGTATAAAATTACGATATATAAAATTATTTACTTGCTCTTCTTTATATCGCTTTAATAGTTCATTTATGACATATTCATAATGCTCATACCTCTCCACATGTACGACTGTTTCCGTGATTCCATCAAAATCTGATCCGAATCCAATATTCTTCTCACCGCCAAGCATACATACATGCTCTACATGCCTTAATATATCATCTGTACAAACAGACTTGTTTGCAGCCAAAAACATTGGGACGAATGTTATCCCAATCATTCCATCTTTTTGAATTAATGCTCTAATTTGTTCATTCGTTAAATTTCTTGGATGCGGACATAACTCATAACTATTTGAATGCGATGCAATTGGATAATTAGAAAGCTCCATTACATCCCAAAACCCTTCCTCTGACAGATGAGAAACATCTGTCCATAGCTTGTAACAATTTAAGTCTTCTACTACTTTTTCGCCAAACAGTGTTAAGCCGCCACCTCGAGACTCTAACGCTCCATCCGCAACTAAGTTCGCATAGTTCCAAGTAAGTCCAACAGAACGAACGCCAAGATAATACAACGTTTTTAGCTTCGTTAATTCTTTTCCAATTGCATCGCATCCTTCTAAAGTTAAAAGCGCTCCTATATCATCCGTTCCTAATTGTTGAATATCTTCTTTTGTCCTAATCCATTTTATATTCGGAAGTGCCAAAATTTGTTCATGAAATATATTTGCCATCTCTAATGCAACTGCAAATCGCTGTTCATACGAAACTTCTTCCGGTACATAAATCGCAAAGCATTGAATACTACTACCATTTTTTATTAACTGATCATATGTAATATGTAAAGAAGAATCATTTTGAAAAGTTCGCTTTCCTTTCCCCATCCATAACTGCCACAATACATCACAGTGCGCATCAAAAATTTTCAATGCTCCTCATCCTTTCTTCCTAAAACATTCTTATTTTTTATTGTATTGTTACGGGTGGAAAACAAAATCTTCTTGTAGAAAATGAGTATTCCATTAGCGGTAAGCTTCATCCCCCCTCCTTGCCCATTAAGTTGAGGGGCTGACTGTCCACAAATAGAGGGATAAAAATGACCTGTTTGCAAGTGCAAACAGGTCATCCAATTTAACGAGGCTCTACAATTAATTTAATCGCTGTACGTTCTTCACCATCAATCATAATATCTGTGAAAGCTGGGATACATATCAAATCCACACCACTCGGCGCCACAAATCCTCTCGCAATTGCTACTGCCTTTACGGCTTGATTCAATGCACCTGCACCAATTGCTTGCATTTCTGCTGAACCACGCTCACGAATGACTCCAGCAAGTGCACCAGCTACAGAGTTAGGTACCGAAGTTGCTTTAACTTTTAATATTTCCATTGCTCGTTTCCTCCTCGTTTCTTTAAAAAATATTAGCGATTGAGTTCACTTTTTACTTATATTCACGAGCAATGATTCATATTCCTGCTAAAAATTCATAATTTTTCTAAAAAATTAAAATATATTTTCTTTTCTAACTTTTATGCGTTTTATTCAAAAAATGGTTGATCATCATTAATTAAAATACGATCAATTTTTTTCGCTTTTCCTGTATTAGGATCTACATCAATTAGCACGGCACTTAACTGCGTTCTTCCACTCGTTACTTCAAATCGTACTGGAAGGTTTGTTAAAAATTTCTTCAGCACAGCTTCGCGATCCATTCCTAAAATTCCATCATATGGACCTGTCATCCCAACATCTGTAATATAAGCTGTTCCATCTGGTAAAATACGATTATCCGCTGTTGGAACGTGTGTGTGCGTACCAACAACTGCTGTAGCACGTCCATCTACATACCATCCAAGCGCTTGCTTTTCACTCGTCGTTTCCGCATGAAAATCAATAAAAATAATGTTCGTACGTTTTTTTGCGATCTTAATCAATTCGTCCACTTTTCGGAATGGACAATCAATTGGTGGCAGGAATGTACGGCCTTGTAAATTAATTACCGCTACTTCTACACCATTACAATTTACAAAAATAAGTCCTTTCCCTGGCGTTCCTTCTGGGAAATTTGCTGGTCTTGCAAGATACTTTGCATCATCAATAAATTCAAAAATTTCACGGTTATCCCACGCATGGTTTCCAAGTGTAACTGCTTGTGCACCGCACTCTAAAAAATTACGATAAATTTTCTCTGTAATGCCACGTCCACCTGCAGCATTTTCTCCGTTAATAATCGTAACTGTAGGTGTATATTTTTTCTTTAACGCAGGCACGTAATCTTGAATCATCTTTCTTCCTGGCGAGCCTACTACATCCCCAACAAATAAAATTCTCATTATTCTTACCCTTTCCATCTATACATTCTTCGCAGTTTATTCTCATAAACTACAATCTTCACTTATAAAAAATACGGATTTTCTCACATCATCCTATTTCGTGAATCACTTCCGATTCTACAAGCTTTTCTATATTGTGTCCATTCTCGGCACAAAAAAATAAAGTGGTGCAACACCACCACTTTATTTTGCATATTCAACTGCACGAGTTTCCCGAATAACGGTAACTTTAATATGTCCCGGATAATCCAGTTCATTTTCAATACGTTTTCGAATATCACGTGCTAAACGATGAGCCTCTAAGTCATCAATTGTATCTGGTTTCACTAAGATACGAACTTCACGTCCAGCTTGGATTGCATAGGATTTCTCAACACCTTCATAAGACTCGGAAATCTCTTCAAGCTTTTCAAGACGACGAATATAATTTTCAAGCGTCTCACTTCGCGCTCCAGGCCTTGCTGCTGACAGTGCATCTGCCGCAGCCACAAGAACTGCGATAATAGAAGTCGGTTCTGTATCCCCATGATGAGATGCAATACTATTGATAACAACTGGATGCTCTTTATATTTTGTCGCAAGCTCGACGCCAATTTCAACGTGGCTACCTTCAACTTCATGGTCAATTGCCTTTCCGATATCATGCAATAAACCAGCACGACGAGCCAGCTTTTCGTCCTCACCAAGTTCTGCTGCCATTAGCCCAGCTAAGTAAGCAACCTCCATTGAGTGTTTTAGGACGTTTTGACCGTAGCTTGTTCTAAATTTCAAACGACCTAAAATCTTAATTAAGTCTGGGTGTAATCCATGTACACCTACTTCAAAAGTCGTTTGTTCCCCAACTTCACGAATATACTCATCCACTTCACGTCTTGATTTTTCAACCATTTCTTCAATACGTGCTGGGTGAATACGTCCGTCTTGTACAAGTTTATCCAAAGCAATACGAGCAGTTTCACGACGAATCGGGTCAAAACCTGATAATATTACCGCTTCTGGCGTATCATCAATAATTAAATCAATACCCGTTAACGTTTCTAACGTACGAATATTACGGCCTTCACGTCCGATAATACGACCCTTCATCTCGTCATTTGGAAGATTTACAACTGAAACCGTTGTTTCGGCAACGTGATCAGCAGCACATCTTTGCATAGCTAAAGATAAGATCTCTTTCGCTTTCTTATCCGCTTCTTCTTTTGCACGTACCTCAGTTTCTTTTACCATAACAGCGATTTCATGCGAAATTTCATTTTCAACTTTTTCTAAGATAATAGCCCTTGCTTGATCACGTGTTAGGTTAGAAATACGCTCTAATTCATCTTGCTGTTTTTGTACTAACTCTCCCACTTTGCTTTCCAAATCTTCAATCCGCTGTTGTCTTGCTACAAGAGATTCCTCTTTCTTTTCTAATAATTGCTGACTTTTCTCAAGCGATTCATCTTTTCGATCAAGGTTCTCTTCTTTTTGCATTAAACGATTTTCTTGTTTTTGCAACTCGCTTCTTCGGTCACGAATTTCTAATTCCGCTTCTGTACGAAGTGTATGAATTTCATCCTTTGCTTCTAATAGCGCTTCTTTTTTCAGTGCTTCTGCTTGACGATTTGCATCTTCTACAATGCGCTTCGCTTCATTAGTCGCACCGTTAATCTTCGCTTCTGCAATGGACTTTCGAACAAAAAACCCAACAACTGCACTGACGATGGCCAGCAAAATGGAGATGAGTATCCAAACTTCATTACTCATAATTTCACCTCCTCTTGCTATGAATGAAAAAAGACTGCATGGATGTACATTGTTTGCATCTGCAACGTACAGCGATGACCTTCGTCCCGCCTTTTCAAGGGACTTTCTTCAATTCACAATTAAACAGACATATGCTTATTTCGGAAAGTATACGTCCTCTCCGAATGTTACTTCTCTTCTTGAGAAGAGTGTGTCGTATATAATATAAGAAAAAATATACATTATCATTGTATCTACCGCTATTTTCATTGTCAAGCATTGTCTACCTTTACTTTCTTTACCTACCATAAAGTGAAACTACCATTCGTGAGATTTTTTTATCTTTCTCTGATAATTATATAAATACAAATTGAAAAAACAACATGTAAGCCCTTTTCTTTTTAGAGGGAAATGAGAGCATCTGGCCGTGTTAGAAGCGGTCAGACCCCTTTTGTGCCACATGCGAGGTTTCAAACAAAGGGAGAAAGCTAGTAGTGCTGTATTTGGTATAGCAGCGACTTTTATGAAGAAATATCAAAATGGATTTATATAGTGAAACCAATTGGACAGATGCCACCAGGTTATTCTCCACTTACTTTCTATGTTTTTAATACAACTTTGAAATTGACTATTATAGACCAGAGAAAAATAAAAAAAATAAAAGACACGAAACCGTGTCTTTTAATCATCAAGAAGAGTCTTATCTTCTCCGCTTCCAGATGCACCCTCTTCACCAATGCCATGATGCTCACGAATAAAGAATGCTATTTCATCTGTAATTTCTGGATTTTCTTTTAAGAATTGCTTCGCATTTTCACGCCCTTGTCCTAAGCGTTCCTCATTATAAGAATACCAAGCTCCGCTCTTTTGAACGATATCAAGTTCAGAAGCCATATCTAAAATTTCGCCTTCTCTCGAGATTCCTTCTCCGTACATAATATCAACCTCTGCAACGCGGAAAGGAGGCGCTACTTTATTTTTTACTACTTTCACTTTTGTTTTATTACCAACAATATCGTTACCTTGCTTTAACTGCTCAGCACGACGTACTTCTAAACGTACAGTTGAATAGAATTTCAACGCACGTCCACCTGGAGTTGTTTCTGGCATAATTCTATAGATTTTCCATCTCTATAGCGCGGACTATCTCTTCATCTCTTTACAGAGAGCCTTGCACTTCCAGCAGGAGCCTATCTTCTGCCGTACCCTACTCAGTTAACTTTAAAAGTCCTTTTCGGTAGTCTCTACACCTTCTTCATATCATTCTGAAGCTTGGCACGGTATTACCCTATTATTTGGAGGGCTTCACCGTTAGCAGCTGTATAGCTACACCCTTAGGCAATAAGGTTCACAAGGTTTTTTGAACATGCTATCACTAGCAAGGGAAACCCATAGTAAACTCCTTAATCTATAAAGATTAAGCAACCATTCGTTGATTTCCAAACATTACCCCAACTTTTTCACGAATTTGGTTAATGAAAATTGCAATTGTTTTTGACTTATTAATCGCACCAGATAATTTACGAAGAGCTTGTGACATTAAACGTGCTTGCAAACCAACGTGAGTGTCACCCATTTCTCCTTCAATCTCTGCTTTTGGAACAAGTGCTGCTACCGAGTCAATAACAATAATATCAATTGCCCCGCTTCGTACTAGTGCTTCAGCAATTTCTAGACCTTGTTCTCCGGTATCTGGTTGAGATAATAATAATTCATCAATGTTAACACCTAGTTTTTGTGCATATACAGGATCCATTGCATGCTCTGCATCAATAAATGCCGCTTGTCCGCCTTGACGCTGTACCTCTGCAATCGCATGTAAAGAAACAGTTGTTTTACCTGAACTTTCAGGTCCATAAATTTCAATTATACGGCCTCGTGGATAACCACCAACTCCAAGGGCAACATCAAGTGCCAATGAACCACTTGGTACAGTAGAAATCTTACGTTCCGCTTGCTCTCCTAGTTTCATAATAGAGCCTTTACCGAATTGTTTTTCTATTTGTTTTAACGCCATATCTAATGCCGCTTGACGATCACTCATTCAAAAATTCCTCCTTAACTTAAATGCTAATCTTATTATACATATTTTCTCCCCATTATGCCAACAAAAATCGAACGTTTATTCGTTTTTTTATTTTCCAGTAGAGGAAACCCTCTATTTTTCTATATAAAATAGCAAAAGCTAGAAGAGATTTATATCTCTTCTAGCTTCTTATACAGATGATAAAATCCATATTTAACAGTTCGTTCACGAATTTGTTGACGACTTCCACTTAATGTAAGGGGAATAACTACCGTCGGCTGTTCATCTATGGCTAAACCAATAAACACTGTCCCCGGCTCTTTTCCTTCAGACGCCCCTGGCCCTGCTACTCCAGTAAAACTAATTCCAACATTCGTTTGCATTAGTTTTTTCACATTTTCAGCAAGATAACGGGCACAAGATTCACTAAAAGCTCCATCTGTTTGTAAAGTCTTTTCTGGCACATGTAATACATGTTGTTTTACATCATTACTATAACAAATTACGCCACCTTTAAACAGAGAAGATACACCGGCAACTTCAGTAATACGATCACCAAATAAGCCACCTGTTAAACTTTCAGCACATGCAACTGTTAAACACTTTTGTTTGAGCAAAGCAATTGCTTTTTTATGAAGAAGATCTTGATTGTATCCGTAAAAAAATGACCCTACTCTTTGTAAAATCAATTCTTCTATATGATTTATTAAAGCTTCAGCTTCTTTTGCATCATTGTGCTTTGCTGTTAGGCGAAGCGTTACTTCTCCTTCAGAAGCAAGGGGAGCAATGGTCGGATTCGTTTGAGCATCTATTAAATCTTGAACCTTTGCTTCTAATTGCGATTCTCCAATTCCAAAAAATCGAAGAGTACGAGAATATAGATTCTCACCAGATGTAAAAGGAAGAAGCCAATTCTCTACGTAACTTATATACATTGGATTCATTTCTTTAGGCGGTCCAGGGAGTAAAATATACACCTTGTTATTCTTACATAACCCTATACCCGGAGCCATACCATGATCATTAGCAAACACAGTCGCTCCCCTTAAAACAAGAGCTTGTTTTTTATTATTTTCGGTAAACTCTCTTCCCGTTCTTTTATAATAATCAACAATGGAATTGAGTGCTACTTCATCATATACAAGCTCTTCCTGCAAGGAGGAGGCAATTGTTTCTTTCGTTAAATCGTCTTTTGTCGGTCCTAAACCACCTGTAAAAATCAATATATCTGCACGTTTTTGAGCAATTTCAATTGCCCGGCGTAAGCGATTATTGTTATCCCCTACAACAGTGTGATAATATACATCGATTCCGATAGATGCTAGTTTTTCTGATAAAAACTTGGCATTCGTATTCGCAATTTGCCCAAGCAATAGCTCTGTACCAACCGCGATAATCTCCGCATTCATCTTTCATTCCCCCATAAGCCGTTATTTCGAATCAACAAACACCGCTCTATTTTTCCAGAAATAATCCCATCCTGAAATAATCGTAAAAATAAGTGCAATCCATATTGAAATATCTGCAATTGGAATTTGAATTAAATTAAACGGAACATCGTGAAGTAAGTAGGCAGAAATCGCAATAACTTGCATCCACATTTTAATTTTCCCAGGCATTTTCGCAGCAGCCACTTCTCCTGTGCCAGCTAATACGAGACGCAATCCTGTAACAGCAAATTCTCGGCTAATAATAACAACCGCCATCCAAGTCGCTACATAATGTAAATCTACAAGCGTAATTAATGCTGCAGATACCAATAATTTATCCGCCAAAGGATCTAAAAATTTCCCTAGATTCGTTACAAGATTATGTTTTCTTGCATAATGGCCATCAATCCAATCTGTCGCAGAAGCAATAATAAAAACAAGAGCTCCAACTAAGTGCTGAATTGGCAATTCTACATCTCCAATTGTATATACTCCCCAATCAAACGGAACGAGCATAATAATTAAAAATATAGGAATTAAGCAAATTCTTGATACAGTAATTTTATTTGGTAAATTCACAGCTATTCCTCCATCATGTCAAAAACGGTTTATGCATTGAAAAAAGTCATCGGAACGATGACTATTATTGTGCAGGTTGTTCTCCTAGGTTTTTAATCACCAAAATTTGATGATACATTTCTTCTGCATTTTGTGGGAATTCAACAACTTTACCGTTAATTTTGATTTCAACATTTGGCGCACTACCAATGTTTAAACGAACAACGTGTTCTGACGATAAATCCTGTTGTTGTGTTTCATCCTTTTTTAAAGTACCTGTATAAAGTACTTTATCACCTTCGTTTTTAATATCTACATAACTTGTACCTTTTGCATGAATTTCTACCTTAAATTCTTTATTATGGCTTAGTTCTAATGTAGATTCTTTCCCATTTTTTTCAACAACTTTAATCTCTTCTTGAGCTGTATTTTGTTGTTGCTGAGCTTGTTGAGGTGCTTCTGCTTTTTTCTCTTCTTTCTTTTCTTCTTTCTTTTGATCAAGAGGAGAATTTTCTGCTTTTTCCACTTCTGTTTGTGCATTTTTCGTTTGTTTTACTTGACCATCGTCATTTTTACCTAAAACAAACTGAAACACAAACCAAATTGCAACACCAACAGCAATAACAAGCAATGTAATTAAAATTTTAGGCATATGATCTGCAATTGGTGATGTCGCTGCTCTTTGCACAGTTTCCTGTGCTTTTTGTCCCGTGGAAATTTGCGGAACATCATGAGAAACCGACTGCGGTATTTCGTGTCTATATTCTTCTAGTACCGCCTCTCCATTTAACCCAACTGCTTCTGCATATTGCTTTATAAAGGCACGTGCGTAAAAATCCCCAGGCAATATACTTAAATTTCCTTCTTCAATACTAATCAAATAGCGTTTTTGAATTTTCGTAACTTCCTGCAGCTGATCGATGGAAAAACCTTTCAATTCTCGTGCTTCTTTCAGCTTTTGTCCTAATTCTGTCAATGCTAACACCTCAATATTTCTTTAAAAGTCGAACATAGAAAAATTATTTTGATTTCCTTGTTCAATTTCATCTACTAGACTGTATTGAATTTCTTCATCGTAATCATTTCTCAACTCAATAATGTAATCAAAATCATCAAGTGTATATTCTGACTGACTCACAAATACATCTGGATGCTCTACAACCTTTGTTGCTGGCAATCTCATAATTTCACGAACAAGCTGCCAGTGTCGTTCATTTGCGCGCTTCGTTGAAACAATTCCATCTAAAATAAAGATATTATTATCATTATATTCATCTTCAATTAATTGACTGCGTACCGTCTGTTTAATAAGAGTCGACGATACAAAAAGCCAACGTTTATTTGCACAAACACTTGCAGCAACGATGGACTCTGTTTTTCCAACGCGTGGCATTCCACGAATTCCAATTAATTTATGGCCATCTTTTTTCATAAGTTCCGCCATAAAATCGACAAGTAAACCTAACTCATCACGAACGAAACGAAATGTTTTCTTATCATCCGCATCTCGCTGTATATATCTTCCGTGCCGAACTGCTAATCGATCGCGAAGCTTCGGTGGACGATATTTCGTTACAGTTATATTATCCATCGTATTTAGAATTGATTCAAGTCTAGAAATTTGTTCTTGATTCTCACACATTAATAATAGTCCGCGCCTAGCATTGTCTACCCCATTAATTGTAACAATATTAATACCAAGCATACCGATTAACGAAGAAACATCACCAAGCAAGCCAGGTCGGTTTTTATGTATTTCATACTCAAAATACCATTCAATCATTTGATGACACTCCCCTTGCTTACTTTACACCTACGTACTATATTATATGATTTTCCCCTAATAGGAAAGTGAAATGTACAATCGAGAACTCGATTTAATTGAAGGATTCTCAAAATCGACAAAAAAAGAGAGGATACTTCCTCTCTTTTCACTACTTATGTTTGACCATTTTTACCATTAAATTTGCAATTATATGTTGCTCTTGTTCATCTGCAACCTTCCACAGCTCCGCCAATAATTTTTCTTGGTCATTACGCGCTTCTACTTCATTTGCTAAATAATCCCCAATGCGATAAGCCATATCAGAAATTGCACCGCCGTCTAAGCCTTTTCCTTGTGCTTGGTCTAAACGCTCTCCTAAAAAGCCTTTCCATTGTTCAAAGTTATCTAATACTGACATCGTTAAGCACCTCACTATTAAGTAATGGAGTCATATTTACTATTTGCCACTATGCTCTTTTTTATGTACGCACAAAATGCAAAATACAATACTCCTTACTTTAAGCATTTAACAATGCCAGCCCCCATTCACTCCAATGATTTGACCTGTTATATAAGATGCTTGAGAAGAAACTACAAATGCAACTGTATTTGCAACTTCTTCTGCTACCCCTAATCGGCCAAGCGGAATTTCTTCTGCAATCTCTTGCTTTTCTTCATTCGAAAATACACGCATCATTTCTGTTTCAATTGCACCTGGAGCAATCGCATTCACCCGTACACCGCTTAATGCAACCTCTTTCGCCAATGCTTTTACGTATGAATTTTGCGCTCCTTTCACCATTGAATACAACACTTCGCATGAAGCACCTATTTGTCCCCAAATGGAGGAAATAACAACAATATTCCCACTTCGATTTCGAATCATTGAGGGAAGTGCAAATGAAACAAGTTTATATACATTTTTCACTTGCAACTCCACCATCCCATTTAATTGTTCCTCTGTAACATCTGTCGTTAATCCAAAAATACTTTGCCCAGCTGCATATACAATCGTCTCAATTGGATGATGAATTTGCGACCATAATTCCGAAGCACCATCTATTTCTGATAAATTAGCCTGAACGGGAATAATATCTTTAAGTTCTTGTTCTAATTGCTGAACTCTCTTTTCACCTTGGTTATAATGAACATACACCGCGTAGCCATCTTTTACTAATCGTCTTACAACGGCAGAGCCGATTCCTCCACTTCCCCCGGTAACTAATGCAAACTTCTTCATCTTTTTCCTCTCTCTACTTCATCATTTCTTTGGAAGTACCTGACAAATACTAAATCGCTCTTCTTCTAAAAAGCTCTTCGCAACTGTTTGTAAATCTTGAATTGATACACTTTCCAAAACAGATAATGCGTCAAACAGACTAGAGCCGTTAAATGCATATCGTGTGAATTGATTTGCAATATACTCTGGTGAATTTAGCGAACGTAAAAAACCACCTATTTTCTTCTTTTTCACACGCTCTAACGTTTCCCCGCACAGCTCATCATAATTCGTTTGTAGTAAAATATCCGTTATTCGCTTTGCTAATTCATCTGGGTGCTTCGTATCCCCACCAATCATCGCAAAACCGAAATTACTTTCTTCTGTATAATCGTACGAAAACGTATCATCAATTAAACCCTCATTATACAATGTTTCATAATGGGTAGAACTTTTTCCAAATAAATAATCTAACATAAGCGTTAAAGCAATTTCTTGTTTTAACAAGTCTTCTCCTTGTCGCTTCAAGTCTTGTGTTTTCACACCAACTAAGCATTTCGGTGTTTGTACCGGCATTGTAATAACCATTTTTTTCTCATTTACTTGTTCTGGTTCTTCATCAAAAGATCGTGCAATTTCAGATTGAGCAGTATAATTTTTCTTCGCTTGATTTTGACGCACTAATTCCATCGTTTTCTCTGGATCAATCGAACCAACAACAAATAGCAACATATTGCTTGGGTGATAAAATGTATGATAACACTCATACAGTAAATCTTTCGTAATTTCACTAATTGAATCAATTGTTCCAGCGATATCAATCTTTACAGGGTGTTTCCTATATAAACTGTCAATTAATCCAAAATATAAACGCCAATCGGCATTATCTTGATACATTTGAATTTCTTGCCCAATAATCCCCTTCTCTTTCTCCACCGTTTGTTCAGAAAAGTATGGATCTTGCACGAAATCTAACAATGTTTCTAAATTCTTTTCAACGTTTGATGTGCAAGAAAATAAATATGCAGTTCTTGTAAACGATGTGAATGCGTTTGAAGAAGCTCCTTGCTTACTAAATAATTGAAACGCATCGTGATCCTCTTTTTCAAATAATTTATGCTCTAGAAAATGCGCAATTCCATCCGGCACACGAAGCATCTCATTTTTTCCAAGTGGCACAAACGTATTATCGATAGAACCATACTTTGTCGTAAATGTTGCATACGTTTTATTAAAATCTTGTTTTGGGAGAATATATACTTCTAAACCATTGGACAGTTTTTCGTAATACAGCGTTTCTTTTAATTGTTCATAAACGATTTTTTCCATCTTAAACTCCCTCCGTCCCATGTAAGAAGTAAATTGTATCTAGCTGAATATTATGGGCTACTTTAACAATTTCATCCTTCGTTACTCGTTCAATCTCTGTTAACCATTCTTCTACAGGGCGGTCATAATTTGCAATTATTCCATGATACAGAAGTTCTACTAGACCGCGCGGCGTATCAATTGTCTCTAAAACTTGATTTTTAATTACACTTTTTGTTTGTACGATTTCCTCATCAGTAAAATCACCATTTTGCATCGCTATCATTTGTTCTTTAATAATCGTAACAGCTTTTTCATAATTTTTCCCTTCAATTCCAGACATTACGAACAGAAGTCCCTTATGACTTTCGTAACGAGAGGCAGCATAATATGCCAAGCTGTTTTTCTCACGTACATTAACAAATAATTTCGAATGCGAAAAACCACCAAATAAGCCATTAAATAACTGCAAAGCAAAATAGTCTTCGTCGCGATACGTAATATATGTGCGGTATCCAATATTTAATTTACTTTGCTTTAGTTCTTGTTTTTCTACAACCTCTTGTTCTTCTTCATTTTTCTTATGAAGCAATACATTTCTTTCTTTCGGTTCACGTTTAGAAACAGAGAAGTACCGTTTCACAAGGTCAAGAGCCCCTTCTTCAATATCACCTATAATATATAAATCCATTTCATCTTCATCTACTACTTTTTTATAATATTGATACAAAGATTCGTTTGTAATCTTAGAAACACGCTCTTTTTGACCGTTTGCACTTAAGCGGTACGGTTCTACTTTACACATTTCTTCGATGAGTCGTTCATTTGCATAGCGCATTTTATCATCAAAAGTAGATTCAATCCGCTGCACGAGTGCACGTTTTTCACTTTCTACAACCGTTTGTAAAAAACCATTTCCTTCTGTTGCTGGTCTTAGTAAAATATCAGCAAGCATCGCAAGCGCTTTTTCAAAGAGCGGCGGCGCTTCTTGTAAATATGTTTCATTGGCAATGTCTATATAAATAGAAATAACATGATCCTCACCTTTTTTACTCACATCAACAGCTAATGACGAACCATATAACTCCTCTAAATATTGACGAATTCGAATGACAGACGGGTGTGTTTCTGTAGCACTTTGTAATACATAAGGCAGCAAAGCCCGTTCTGTTACTGTTTCTTCACATAACGGTGACTTTAACCGTAACACAAATGTATTCGTTTTATATTTTTCTGTTGGAATTATATGTACACGTAATCCACCTAATTCATGCGTTTCTTGTTTTATAAGATCCATTTGTAAACCTCCTCTAAAAAGGAATTTTCTTCTTCAATATACAGTTTTCACAAAAGAAAATGCAAATTTTCTCATGTATTAACGTTATTGTATGTAAAAAAACTCGCACTAATGTACGAGCTTTTAACGTTTTCCTTTTTCATATGGTGTTCCAAGCGCTTTCGGAGCTTCGGAACGTCCAACAAAACCAACAAGTGCAAAAATTGTTAATACATATGGTAATATCGTTAAAAAGACACTTGGAATTTGATTTAAAACAGGAATTGTACCACCTGCAACACCAAGTGACTGTGCAAATCCAAAAAATAACGCTGCACCTAAAGCTCCAATTGGATGCCATTTTCCAAAAATCATTGCTGCTAACGCTAAAAATCCTTGCCCTGTAATTGTAGCCCCAGAAAAGTTATTTGAAATAGATGTTGAAAATACAGCACCGCCAACACCAGCAAACATACCTGATAAACAAACTGCAATATAGCGCATTTTATAAACATTAATCCCCATTGTATCAGCTGCCATCGGATGTTCCCCAACAGCACGTAATCGTAAACCAAATGGTGTTTTATAAATCACATACCAAACTACAAATGCTAAAATGATTGCAATATAAGAGGTTAATGGTACATCAGAGAAAAATATTTTTCCAATAACAGGAATATCAGAAAGGCCAGGAATATCAATTTTTTCAATACGATATTGGATAAAGTCAGTTTGTCCTTTTCCAAAAATCTTTTTAATCGCAAACACTGTTAATCCTAACGCTAAAAAGTTAATCGCTACTCCGCTGACAACTTGATCAGCGCGGAATGTAATTGATGCAACCGCATGAAGAAGTGCAAATAATCCCCCGCCAATCGCTGCAAAAACAAGCGCAATCCACGGCGTCATCGCTCCCCATGTATCCCCCATTAATAAAGTTGTAACTACACCAACAAACGCACCAAACAACATTAAACCTTCTAATGCAATGTTAACAACACCAGAACGTTCACTAAATACGCCTCCAAGCGCTGTAAAAATAAGTGGTGCTGACGTATATAACATACCTGTGACAAGAATGGCTACAATATCTAGGAAACTCATTTATTTCCCCTCCTTGCTAAAACGAGAAAGTGCCCATCGTAAAATGTAACTACATGCTACAAAGAAAATAATACATGCAATAATAACATTGATAAGTTCAGATGGAACGTTCGCCTCAAAGTTCATTTGCGGCGCAGCACTTTTCAATCCACCAAATAATAGTGCTGATAGCAAAATACCAAATGCATTATTTGCACCAAGAAGAGCCACGGCAATACCATCAAATCCTATTCCTGTAAAAGAAGACATCGCTGTCATACTTTGGAATGTTCCAAGCCCCTCCATTGCACCACCAATCCCAGCAAATGCACCAGCTATTGTCATTGATAATACAACATTACGTGACACTTTCATTCCAGCATATTTAGAAGCGTGTTGATTAAAACCAACCGATTTAAGCTCGTAACCTAATGTTGTACGATCTAATATAAACCACATAATAAGTGCTACAACAATCGCGACAACGATTCCCCAGTGCAGACGAGAGCCTCCTGTTAACGATGATAACCAAGAAGAAGCTAAAGACGCACTCGCTTGTACATCATACGATTTTTCATTTCCTTCATGTAAAAAACGTTTAATAACATCATATGTTACATAAAGGGCAACATAGTTCATCATAATTGTAACGATAACTTCATTTACCTTAAACTTCCCTTTTAAATATCCAGGAATAAATCCCCACAGTCCACCAGCAAGTGCTGCAACTAATATCGATAATGGGATATGGAGGAAGGCTGGTAAAGAAACAGCATAACCGAACCAAACAGCAGCAAGCCATCCCACTAGCAATTGTCCTTCTACCCCGATATTAAATAAACCTGTACGGAAGGCAAATGCTACTGATAAACCAGCAAGAACAAGCGGAATCATCGTACGGAGTGTTTCACCTATTGCACGTGGATTTCCGACCATACCATCCCATAATGCGGCATAGCCGACTATTGGATCGTATCCACTCGTAATCATGACAATGGCTCCAACAAGTAAACCAAAAATAACGGATAATACAGGTACTAAAATGTTAATTGTTCGCTCCGTTAAAAATTTTTTAGCCATTTGTGTTCACCTTCTCTTTCTTCTTTCCCCCAGCCATTAACAGACCTAGCTGTTGCTCATTTGTTTCTTTTGCATTTACAATATCAACAATTTTCCCTTCATAAATGACAGCGACGCGGTCGCTTACATTTATAATTTCGTCAAGCTCTAAAGAAAGCAACAGAACTGCCTTTCCTTTATCACGCTGTTCAATTAACTTTTTATGAATAAACTCAATGGCCCCAACATCTAAACCACGTGTTGGCTGCGCAGCAATTAATAAATCTGGATCACGATCTACTTCACGAGCAATAATTGCCTTTTGCTGATTTCCTCCAGATAATGCTCGTGCTGGTGTATGCTCACTCGGTGTACGAACATCGAACTGTTGAATTAATGATTTTGCTTTATCATAAATCTTTGTAAAATTTAAAATACCTTTTTTAGAATTTGGATTTTTATAATACGTTTGCAGTACCATGTTATCTCCGATAGAAAAATCAAGAACAAGCCCATGCTTATGACGATCTTCAGGAATGTGTCCAACACCTTCCTCTGTAATCCGTCTAACGGGCCAATTTGTTACGTCTTTCTCTCTTAACGTAATAGAGCCTGACTCAACTTTTCGTAAACCAGTAATCGCTTCTATTAATTCACTTTGTCCATTCCCATCGATTCCTGCAATACCAACAATTTCTCCTGCACGAACAGTTAAGTCAAGTCCTTTTACGGTAGGTAAATGACGTGCATCGTGCACAACAAGATTGGAAATTTCAAGTACATTTTCACGTGGTTTGGCGTCTGACTTTTCTGTTTTAAAATTCACTTGACGTCCGACCATCAATTCTGCAAGCTTGTTTTCATCTGTATTTGCAACGTCTACCGTTCCAATACCCTTTCCTTTACGGATAATTGTACAACGATCACATACTTCCATAATTTCTTTCAACTTATGTGTGATAAGAATAATAGATTTCCCTTCTTGCACAAGCTTTTTCATAATATGAATAAGTTCTTGAATCTCCTGCGGCGTTAAAACAGCCGTCGGTTCGTCAAAAATTAAAATCTCTGCTCCGCGGTAGAGCGTTTTCAAAATTTCTACACGCTGCTGCATTCCAACAGAAATATCCTCTATTTTCGCATATGGATCTACCGACAATCCGTATTGCTCAGATAACTCTTTAATTTCTTTAGCAGCTTCGTCAATAGCAATTTTCCCACTTTTCTTCGGTTCATTTCCGAGAATAATATTTTCTGTAACTGTAAAATTATGTACTAGCATAAAGTGCTGATGTACCATACCAATCCCAAGATCATTCGCTACATTTGGATTGGTGATTTTTACAGGTTCCCCTTTAATTTTAATTTCACCTTGTTCTGGTTGATATAACCCAAATAAAACATTCATAAGTGTGGATTTCCCAGCACCATTCTCTCCAAGTAAAGCATGAATTTCTCCCTGTTTCACTTGCAGCGTAATATCATCATTCGCCACAATTCCTGGGAATACTTTTGTAATATTATTCATCTCAATTACGTATTCCATATTAATCCTCCTAACAGGATAAAGTTCTTTATATATGCAAAGGTTAGTTCTTAGAACTAACCTTTGCTATTGATCTACCATTATTTTTTAAGAGAAGCCTCAAATGTTTTATACTCATCTGGAGTAGAAGGTACTTTAATTTCACCACTTACAATTTTCTTTTTCAATTCTTCTACTTTTGTTAAAATTTCTGGATTTACTTTTTTCACATTGTCAGTTGTTTTCGCAATTCCAACACCTTCATCTTGTAATCCAAATGATTCTGTTTTACCGCCTTCAAGTTTACCATCTTGTGCTTTTTGTGAAATTTTTTCTACCGCAACATCAACGCGTTTTACCATTGAAGTTAATGTTACATTTTCCGGCATACCTTCTTGGTTTTGGTCACGGTCAACCCCGATTACCCAAACATTTTCACCTTTTTTCTTGCGGTTTTTCGCTTCTGTAAATACACCGTTACCAGTTGCACCAGATGCATGATAAATTACGTCAACACCTTGACCGTACATAGCTGAAGCTAATACAGAACCTTTTTCTGGTTTATCAAATGCTTCTGCATATTGAGATACAACTTCAATATTCGGATTTATAAATTTAGCACCAGCTTTAAAGCCAGTTTCAAATTTTTCAATTAATGGGCTTTTTACACCGCCGATAAAACCAACTTTATTTGATTTTGTTGACATCGCTGCAACTGCACCTACAAGGAAAGAACCTTCATGATCTTTAAATACGATGCTCGTTACGTTCTTTTTGTCTACTACCGCATCTACAAGTGCAAATTGACTTTTTGGAAATTGATCCGCTACTTTTTCAATCGATTTTTGCATTAAGAATCCAATTCCGTATGTTAAGTTATAATTTGTTTCTGCAAATTTTGTTAAGTTCGGAACATAGTCTGATTCCTTAGCAGATTGAAGGTAACGGTATCCATCATTCTCTTTTAACTTGTTTTCTTTACCAAACTTCGTTAAACCTTCCCAAGCAGATTGGTTAAATGATTTATCATCTACTCCTCCAACGTCTGTAACCATACCAACTTTAAAGTTTTTACTGTCTTTTCCCTCTTTATTCTCACTTGACTTATCTGTGTTTCCACAAGCTCCTAAAATTGTGCTTGCTGCTAACGTTAATGATAATAGAACTCCAGCTTTTTTCTTCATACTAAAAACCCCTCCTAAAATATGTATCTAGTTACTTACAAAATCATGTCCCTATTTTCTTGCTGTCACCCCCCTAAAATGGGCACAATCTACATACGTTTTCTTAACACGTGGAAGCTAAATTTGTCTGCTCGAAAATAATTAATAGAATATAAAATCGGTTCATCGTTTTGATCATAGTGCATTTGCTTTAACACAAGTAATGCTGTTTCCGGTCCACATTCTAAAATTGGTGATATTTTAGAATGATAGCCAAGAGGTTCAATATGAGCAACAGCATATGTAATGCGTTTATGTGTATTTCTATGTATGACCGTAAGTAATGATTCCTCTTTGTATTCTGACAAATCAGGAAGAACTTCTTTTGGTAACTTATCAACGCAATAAACAACAGGTTCCCCATCTGCTGTACGAACGCGTTCAATCATAAGTGTTTCAAAACCATCTTCACTATTAAATTTTTCTTTTTCTTCTTCCGTTAAGCTCCCTACTGCTGATGATAGAAATAATGTACCTGGCTTTTTTCCTGCACCAGTAATCATATCTGTAATACTAGATAATTGTTCAATTCCAGAAGAAAACAACGGCTTTGCATTTACAAACGTTCCTACACCATGCCGACGGATGATAACGCTTTCTTCTTCTAAAATTCGAAGTGCTTCTCGTAAGGTCGCTCTACTAACGCCTAACTCTTTTGCTAGATCAAATTCGGACGGTAGCTTTTGCTTCTCTTTATATACCCCGCTTTTAATTTTTTCTTTAATGTGGTCAATCACTCGTAAATACAAATGTCGACTATCTGACTTTACTGACATAAGACTCCCCTCGCACTACACTTATTCGACCTCTGATGTAAGACCTCTTTTCTCTTTTCTCTTTTTTCCACAATTAATATATCATGAATTCCCCTAAATAAAAATAAGAAAGTTGCAATTTGTCGAATAAGTGCTAATAATTTCGTTAAATGAAATTTTCTTTCTTTAACCTATAAAAAAAACTTTGCACCTTACATTTCTCATATGCTGAATTTCTCATATGTTGAAAAAGTTAGGAACAAAGTTGCTATACACCTTGTATTGACACTTTTTCCTCATAGTCTAGCAAATTAATGGTTGCTAGGTAGAAACTTATGGACCTTATTACCAAGATTATATGAGGTTTATTTTGATTTCGAAGTAATCGTACCATTTGATATGATTGCTGTCAATACAATCAAACAAAAAAATCGAACGTTGGAATAAAAATATATACAACCATTCGTATTCTAATTAAAAGTTACCGATAGTAAGCGTTATCATTTTTATTCATTAAAGAAACCGACTAGAATTCTTTCTAATCGGCTTCTTTATCCCGCTATTTGTGGGCAGTAATACTCCCACCTCAAAATCAGCGAGAGCATTGTCCAGCTCCAGCGGCTAGAATCTCCGGTCGTTTCGCCCCCTCGGATGAGGCAAAAAGCGCCTCTCTGTCAGTGGCGCGGGCGGGAGGTAAACTGCCCGTAAAAGCCCGATTGGTGAGGGCTAATAATCAGTGGGGGATGAAAAAAAAACCACTGATTAAAGTTTCACTTTATCACGAACTTTTCTCTTGAATATCTTTTACCAGCACTTCACGAGGCTTGCTTCCTTCGTATGGACCGACAACACCGTTCATTTCCATTGCATCAATCAATCGAGCCGCACGCGTATATCCAATACGAAACCTGCGCTGTAACATAGAGACTGATGCAGTTTGCATGTCTACAACGAGTTGCACTGCTTCATCATATAAATTATCCTCTACCTCTTGCTTCGTTTCTTGTACATCTTGCGGAATCATATCCTCTTGATATTGTGCTTTTTGCTGCGCAACAACATACTCTACTACTTTTTCTACTTCATCATCTGATAAAAATGCACCTTGTACACGAACTGGCTTAGAAGCACCAATTGGTACAAACAGCATATCACCTCGTCCTAACAATTTCTCTGCTCCTCCTGTATCAAGAATCGTTCTTGAGTCAATTTGAGACGAAACCGCAAAAGCAATTCGCGATGGAATATTGGCTTTAATAACACCAGTAATAACATCTACAGATGGACGCTGCGTTGCAATAATTAAATGAATACCAGCTGCACGTGCCATTTGCGCCAAACGCATAATCGCATCCTCAACATCAGAAGAAGCAACCATCATTAAATCGGCCAACTCGTCCACGATAACAACAATATACGGAAGTTCTGGTTGCTTCGCTTCAGATTGTTCATTATGTTGTTTAACGTATTCGTTGTATCCTTCAATATTCCGTGTTCCACTATGCGCAAACAATTCATAACGTCGTTCCATTTCATTGACAACCTTTTTTAATGCCTGTGACGCTTTTTTCGGGTCTGTCACAACAGGCGTTAATAAATGCGGAACACCATTGTATACATTTAATTCTACCATTTTAGGGTCAATCATCATAAGTTTGACTTCATGCGGTTTAGCGCGCATTAAAATACTTGTAATAATCCCGTTAATACATACACTCTTTCCGCTACCAGTTGCCCCTGCTACGAGTAAATGGGGCATTTTATTTAGACGTGCTAATACAGCTTCACCTGTAATATCTCGCCCAAGTCCAATTAATAACTTTTCTTCCGGATGATTATTTGCTTTCGAATCCAATACTTCTCTTAACGTAACCACTGCAACTTCTGAATTTGGCACTTCAATACCAACAGCTGATTTCCCTGGGATCGGTGCTTCAATTCGAATATCTTTAGCCGCTAAAGCTAGTGCTAAATCATCACTTAAACTAACAATTTTACTAACTTTAACCCCCATATCAGGATATACTTCATATTTTGTAACAGCTGGCCCTCTATGAACCTTTGTTACTTTCGCTTTCACACCGAAGCTTTGGAATGTTCGTTCCAACTTACGAGCATTTTCATAAATCGTCTCATTCTCATTTGTCACTTGCTTATTGTTCGGAAACTTTAATAGATCTAAAGACGGCAACTTATAGTCTTTATTTTCAACATGAGAAAAATGCATTGGCGGTGCTGTCGTCTCTCCGGAAAGCGATTCAACAATTTTTTCACCTTTTTTCCGCTGCGACTGTTCTTCTTGCATCGGCAAAGGATCCTCTTGAGTTGCTTCAGGAGGTTCTTCACTTATTGGATCCGGCGTTGCATAGTTTTCAGTAAAGTTTGATATAATCGGCGGCGCTACATCCGCTTCTTCTATATGCTCTACTAACTCCGGCGCCTCTTGCACATGACGTTCACTCCGCGTGCGAGATGTCTTTTTCTTTTCAGTTTTTTCAGCAGACCGTTTCGTTTGCCAATCTTTATAATCACCTTGCATCACTTGAAATTGCCGTCTAAGTATACGTCCAATCGGCGCAAGTACTTCTCCTATATGTTTATTTGTAATACATAATACACCAAGCAAAATGAGAATCATTCCAATTATGTACGCGCCAACCTCATCAAATAAAAAGTAGCATGTCGCAAACATAATAGCCCCAAACATTCCCCCGCCTAAATGTACTGAGTCGACTCCTTTTTTCATTTCATGAAAGAACAAATCTTTTGTCGTTACAATAACAGATGAACTTTGTACTGCCCCATCTTTTGTTAAAAGGTTAACTAATGTAATGTGACTAAACATCAATATAGCTAATACGATTAAATATAGACCAATCAATCGTTTGTTTAATAAATTCGGCCATTCTCGTTTTATAACAAACGCTATAGAAAGTGCAATAACCCCAAGCACTCCAAGTATGTACCATTCTCCAAAGAAAAAGCGAAAAAATAGCACGAATGCTTTTCCGACAACTCCTAGTTGCATAATTGTAATGATGGAGAGCGCAAAAAGAGTCAAACCGACGATTTCGTAGTACAAAGTTGGCTTTATGGTACGTCTTGCTTTTGTTTTCGTCCCTCTTTGCTTTTGTTTTGCCATTTCTTCACCTCAAATTCTCATTCAAAAATATAACTTTCACAGAATCAATATAGTCCCACTCAAACAGAATTTTACAGAATAAACTGAAGAAAGCAGCCTACACACACGGCTGCTTCACCCTCTTGTTTTTTATATTATACCATAGCTCATAAACAAAATCCTGCTTTTACGAAAAGGATATTTTCTGCCCAGGTTCATATTGTAAAAAATGTTGGGGGTTTGTACTTAATACACGTACAACAGAATAATTATTTTCATTTCCCATTTCCACAACCATATCAATACCATCTACATGAATAATTTTCTGTTTCGCAAATTCACTATGATCCATCGGATACACGAGTTGCTCTGGCATAATCGTATATAAAATCATTGTAGCAACGCCCCACCTTGTTCAGTTGATGTTTTTGCATCAATTAATTCATTTAATTTTTTGATCGCTTGGCCAATCCCTCCAACATCATCAATTAAACCATATTTCACCGCATCCAAACCTACAACATTTGTACCAATATCTCGCGTTAAATTCCCTTTTGCAAACATTAACTCCTTAAAACGATCTTCCGTTACTTTGGAATGCTTTGTTACAAAACGAATAACACGTTCTTGCATTTTATCTAAATACTCAAATGTTTGTGGAACACCTATTACAAGACCTGTAAGACGAATAGGGTGAATTGTCATTGTTGCTGTTTCTGCAATAAATGAATAATCTGTTGATACCGCAATCGGCACACCAATAGAATGACCTCCGCCAAGTACAATCGATACAGTCGGTTTGGAAAGCGAAGCGATCATTTCAGAAAGCGCGAGCCCAGCTTCCACATCCCCTCCAACTGTATTTAACAAAATTAATAACCCTTCAATTTTAGGATTTTGTTCAATTGCTACAATTTGCGGAATAACATGTTCATATTTCGTCGTTTTATTTTGTGGTGGCAATTGCACATGCCCTTCAATTTGCCCTATAATCGTTAAACAATGAATACGCGATTCATTTAATTGCGGGACATTTGTCTGTCCAAGCTGCTGAATTTTCTCTAATACAGAAGCTTCTTTCGTCTCTTCTTTTGTCTTGGGCTCTTTTTCTTCACTTTTCATTTCATCACGCTCTATCATGTCGTATCCCCTTTCTCACGTATATAACTATTATTTGTTAAGTTATAAATTTCATTCGACAGAGGATGAAAGAAAAAGCTGCCTATAAATAGGCAGCCTTCTCTTATATTTCCATGATAATTGGTAAAATCATCGGTTTTCTCTTCGTTTGTTCAAATAAAAATTGTCCAAGTAATTCACGAATGTTTTGTTTTAACGTTGACCATTCAATAGAATATTCTTTAATAGATTGTTCTACAATTGTACGTACGATATCAGTTGATTTTTCAATTAATGCTTCAGATTCACGAACATAAACAAATCCTCGCGAAATTATTTCTGGTCCAGAAATAATTTTTTTCTCATTTTTTCCAAGGGTTACAACAACGACTAAGATGCCGTCTTGCGATAACATTTTCCGATCTCGTAACACGATATTCCCAACATCACCAACGCCTAATCCATCAATCAATACATTTCCAGCTGGAACTTTCCCTGCTGGTTTCGCTACACCATCTGTAAAGGAGATTACTTCACCTTTTTCAGTGATAAAAATACGATTCGAATGAATTCCAACATCTTGAGCTAAACGGGCGTGCGCTTTTTGCATACGAAACTCACCATGTACAGGCACGAAATATTTCGGTTTCATTAAATTCAACATTAACTTCAATTCTTCTTGACTACCGTGCCCAGAAACATGGACTTTCTTTTCTCCATAATATACAACATCCGCACCTGCTCTAAATAGTAAATCAATTGTTCTTGAGACAGATGTTTCATTCCCTGGAATTGGGGATGCTGCAATAATGACTGTATCACCTTTACGAATTGAAATTTGTTTATGAGCTTGTCTTGCCATTCTAGAAAGGGCAGCCATTGGCTCACCTTGACTTCCAGTCGTTAAAATTGCCACCTTTTTCTCAGGATAATTATCAACATCCTGCAGTGAAATTAACATACCGTCTGGAATATTCAAATAGCCTAGATTATATGCAATATCAACTACCTTTACCATACTTCGTCCCACTACTGCTACCTTACGACCAGTTTCATAAGCCGCATCAAAAACTTGTTGAATACGATGAACATTAGACGCAAATGAAGCTACAATAATACGGCCTTCTGAATTATAAAATACTTTAGAGATCTCTATACCGACTTCTCTCTCAGATCCTGTATAGCCAGGACGCTCTGCATTTGTACTATCAGATAGTAAGCAAAGTACACCCTCATTGCCAATTTGCGCCATTTTCCCAATATCTGAACCATTATTCCCAATAGGAGTTTGATCAAATTTAAAATCACCAGTATATACAATTGCACCTTGTGATGTATGGAAACAAACACCCACAGCATCTGGAATACTATGTGTTGTTTTAAAGAAAGAAACCGTTGTTGTATCGAACTCAACAGTAGCATTAGAATCAATCGTTCTTAAATCAACACGGCCTAACATGCCCGCTTCTCCTAATTTTTCTTTCACAAGACCGTTTGTTAATTTCGTTCCATAAACTGGAATATCTAATTTTCTTAACACATAAACAATACCACCAATATGGTCTTCATGGCCATGTGTTAAAAATAGCCCTTTTACGCGCTCTTTATTTTCCACTAAATATGTGATATCAGGAATAACAATATCTATTCCAAACATCTCTTCTTCTGGAAACATAAGTCCTGCATCCACAATAAAAATTTCAGAATCAATTTCCACGCAGTACATATTCTTTCCAATTTCGCCCACTCCGCCGAGAGCGAATACTTTTACAGTATCTATCTCTTTCTTCTTCATGTTGTTGCCTGGTTTAAAAATAGTATAAAAACTGATCCCACTAACATTGTAGAGAAACCAGGGGAAACTCCACCATCATTTTTCAACATCTAAAACGAAGGTCTTATCACGTTTTTTGTTTTTAAACCAGGTTCCACCTCTCTTTCATTATATAAATCAAATGTTTTATGTAAATTCATACAAAATCCGATAACCCGTAAAGTTTTTCCATTATTGCTAAGCATACCCGTACTAAGCTACTTAGCCATATTATAACTGATATAAGAAATAGAACACAAGTTAAATTATAAGAAAGAAAAGAGAAGAATATGTATAAGACAATAAACTGGGTAACAGTAAAGTAAACCGTCTGGTAGTAAAAATGTTTTATAAACGGTAATCATATCTTCAAAATAGCGGGATAAAACACAAAAAGTGACTTAGCAAATATCACTAAGCCACTTTCCTATTAGCGAGGAATAGATTGTATAACTTCAAGTAATTGCGTTCTTTCTTCTTCAGTTAATGGTAGAAGAGGTAAACGAACAGAACCAACGTCTAATCCTACGATTTGTAATGCCGTCTTCACAGGAGTTGGACTCGGTGCCATAAATAATGCATTTGTCACTCTTACTAACAATTGATGAAGCGTTTGCGCTGTTTTCATATCACCAGTTTGGAATGCTGCAATCATGTCTTGCATTTCATTACCAATAATATGAGAAGCAACAGATACAATACCTTTTGCTCCAATTGCCATAGCTGGCAATGTTAATCCGTCATCACCACTGTAAACAGCAAAATCATCATCTGTTTTTTCGATGATTTCTGTCATCGTTAATACGTCGCCACCCGCATCCTTGATTGCAATAATGTTTGGAATTTGTGATAAACGAACAACTGTATCGACAGAAATCTGTACAATAGATCGACCTGGAACGTTGTATAGCATGATCGGCAATTTTGTACTTTCAGCAATTGTTTTAAAGTGCTGATACATACCTTCCTGACTTGGTTTATTATAATATGGTGCAACTAACATAATCGCATCTACGCCTACTTCTTCAGCTTTTTTCGTAAGCTCCACAGAAGCATGTGTATTGTTGCTACCAGTTCCAGCTATCACGGGTACCCTTTTATCGACAACAGATACGACATGACGATATAACGCTACCTTTTCTTCACATGTTAATGTAGGAGATTCACCTGTTGTTCCTCCTACAACAATTGATGTTGTCCCGTTATCAATCAAATAGTTTATCAATTTTGTTGTCTTTGCAAAATCGATGTTTCCATTTTTATCAAACGGTGTGACCATCGCTGTTGCAATTGTCCCAAAATCTCTCATGGTCTCACTCCTTATAATTTCAGTTGCTTTTCTTTTGAAAGCTCAAATGCACGATGAAGTGCATTTACAGCATCTACAAGTTTCTCTTCTTTCACAAGTACCCATATTGTTGTATGGCTATCTGCTGATTGCAATATTTGAACTCCATTTTCAGCTAATGATGTAACAATTTTCGCTGTAACACCTGGAACACCTGCGATACCAGCTCCAACAATAGATACTTTTGCACAGTGCTCCGTTACAATTGGATCATATCCAAGCTTATGAAGCACTTCAACTGCTCGATCTGCAACATCATCACTAACTGTGTATGCAACACCGGTAGGAGAAATATTGATCAAATCTACGCTAATCTTTTCATTTGCCATTTCTTTGAACACTTCTGTTTGTAAATCATATGCCCCGTCTTTTGCTAACACTTTAATTTGCGTTACATCGGAAACATGAGCAATGCCAGTTACAGGACGCTCTTGTACATCACGACCTTTTGTTGCACCATCGTACGCTGCAATTAGAGTACCTTCGCTATCAGAATACGTAGAGCGCACACGCAGTGGTACTTTTGCATGCATCGCAATTTCAACAGCACGAGGATGAACAACTTTTGCACCTTGATATGCCATATTACAGATTTCATTATATGTTACATTTTCAAGATGACGCGCATCTTTTACAATACGAGGATCAGCTGTCATCACACCTTCTACATCTGTAAAGATATCAATATATTCGGCATGAAGCGCAACACCTAGTGCCGACGCCGATGTATCACTTCCACCGCGTCCAAGTGTTGTCGTATCTCCTTCTTTCGTTTGCCCTTGGAATCCCGTTACGACAATTACATCTACTTCTTCTAATTCTTTACGTATACGTTCACAGTTCATTTCAATGATTTTAGCGTTTGTAAAATCATCATTTGTAATAAAGCCAGCTTGTGCACCATTGAATGCTGCCGCCTTAATTTCATTTTCATTTAACATGTTTGAAAACACAATTGCCGAAATTAACTCACCACAAGACAACAATAAATCTTGTTCACGTTTTGAAATAAACGATTGTTTTTCACTTACAAGGCTTAATAATGTATCAGTCGCATATGGCTCACCTTTGCGACCCATCGCAGATACAACAACTACAATTTTATAGCCTTCTTTCAATGATTTTTTGATGTGGTGAAGGGCGTGTTTCCGACCATTTTCATCACGTACAGATGTACCACCAAATTTTTGGACAATAATTTTCATTTTTGCACCTTCTTTTAGCCGTTTACACTAATTGTAATTTCACTAATCGTTCTGCAATTTGAACAGAGTTCCATGCAGCACCTTTTAATAAGTTATCAGATACGACCCAAAGATGGAATCCTTTATCATTGTTTAAATCTTTACGAATGCGACCAACGAATACTTCGTTTTTACCAACTGCAGTTGCTGGCATTGGATATACTTGTTCTGCTGGATTATCTTGCAGTACAACTCCTTCTGCATTCGCTAACAGGGTACGCAGCTCTTCTACTGTTACACCTTCTTTTTCCACTTCAATATACACCGATTCAGAGTGACCTGATACAACCGGCAAGCGGACACATGTTGCCGCTACTTCAAGATCTGGCATATGCATAATTTTCTTTGTTTCATTTATCATTTTCATTTCTTCAAATGTAAAGCCATTATCTTCAAACTTATCAATTTGTGGAATCGCATTAAATGCAATTGGATAATGCTTTTCATCACCTTTTACTGGTAAAACATTTGCTTTTACTTCTTCACCATTTAAAATGGCTTGTGATTGTTCATGAAGCTCTTCAATTGCAGCCGCACCTGCTCCTGATACAGCTTGATATGTGGAAACGATTACTCGTTTTAAACCAAAGTTTTGACGAACTGGTTCAAGAGCAACTACCATTTGAATGGTAGAACAGTTTGGATTTGCAATAATTCCATTATGCTCTAATAAATCTTTTTCGTTTACTTCTGGTACAACAAGCGGAACATTTTCTGTCATGCGAAACGCGCTCGTATTATCGACAACGATTGCACCGCGTTTTGCTGCTTCTGGTGCTAATTGTTTTGATACAGATCCACCCGCACTGAAGAGTGCAATATCCACTCCTTCAAAACTTTCAGGAGTAGCTTCTTGTACCGTTACTTCGTCTCCTTTAAATAAAAGCGTTTTACCTGCAGAACGTTTAGATGAAAGTAACGATAACTTTCCAATTGGAAAATTACGTTTCTCTAAAGTATTTAACATTTGTTCACCAACTGCGCCGGTTGCTCCAACTACAGCGACATGAAAAGATTTTTTCTTTTCCATCACTATGCCCCTTTCTAGGTACCAATCCTTCTATACTTAGAATAAAAAGGAGTAACAAATACTCCTTCTCATTCTTAATAGAATTAATTTTATCATATTCTGCGATAAGAATGATGGTTTCATGAAAAAAATTGTCTGTTTTTTGATTGTTAATTCATATACTTGAATTTTTCTACAACTACAGGTTGCAGTTGTTTTCCTTCCAACGATTCAACAATTGTATCTTGCAGTAATTCCATACGCGCTACCATAGAGTTCGGTTTATTATGCGGTGCATCTTGCCCAAACGGCACAAAATAAATATTTTTTGTTGCCATAAGGCGCATCAAGTTTACACCAATAGGGTAACAACAAAATAAGCGACCGCTCTTTATTTCTTCCATGTACATTTATTTTAACGGTATTGTAGATAATCTAATGACTAAGTTTTTCTTTGACGATGAGTTTATGTGTGAAGATTACACATGATATATTTATTCAAACAAAAACGTCTAAAAAAAGACAACCCCTATGAGTTGTCATAATAATTTATTCTAAAAAGGTTACAGTATTAATTTAAAACTAAAAACTACATAATTATCTTTTTGTTCGTAATCTGTAATATAGGTGATTTCTACATTAACTTTCCGCCCTGTATGTTGCTTCTTTTCATCATCCCATTCATTGAGAACAACTTTATCACCTATATGAAAATCTCGGTCATTTTTTCTAATTTCAAAAGTCTTAATTTGTTCTAAAACAGGTAAAAAAAATTCTTTGTTTATTTTCAAATTATGTAGCATAGTGTTAATCACCTCTAAGTATGAAACTTTACCTAGTAATAAAATTTATTAAGTCTGAGAAAGATGCATTTTCATCGTAAATAAATAACTTAATGTTATTTTCCTCTGAATATTTAATTGCCTGTCGCATCTCAGAATTCTGAAATTCTGCTAAAAGTTCAATTGAGTATTCATTGTTATCCCGTTTCAATAATCTTTCTCTTATTACCTGAGGTTTATCCTGCATAAAAATAATTTTTGTCATATGAGTACCTTTAAAAGTTGCGAAGGGTAATGCAGTTATATTTTTTTCAAGATCTAATAAACAGAAATGTCCATCTAACAACAGAATCGAACCATCATTATCTTGCTTATTTAATTCATTTTTCCATAATTCTTGATTTTGTGCAATACCGTTCGTATTCTTCGTAGAGGTATTTATACGTTTACCAGCTTTTCTAATTAAATCACTAACAGAGAAAGATTTAATATCTATCACATTTTTTAATTTCGCAGCCAAAGTTGACTTTCCTACTCCATGTATACCTGATAAAAAAATATAATCCATTATTATATTCCTCCATTTGTATAACAAAACGATTGAGGAGCTACCTTTAAAGTGTTGTCAAAATCAAGTAGATCTAAAGGTACTTCATATTCTTTAAACTCTTTGATTTGAATGGCAAATCCTGTTTGTCTCCCCTCAAAATAACTATTAAAATAACTTTTCGTTATTCCAGAGTAGTCTTTTGTTTTTTTCCATATATTATAAGGTTTATCCATTAGTATATCTTCTATTTCGAATTCCCCAACAACTTTACCGTATGGTTTAGTTGCATAAACTACAACCGAAGAAATATCCTTTCTTTTAAAAATACTTTTTCTGTATTCAAATCTTTTTTTTCCTAAAATTATTTCTTGTACAAATTCTGGTTTAATCGATAATAAAACTTTCATTTACCTCACCTAATTCTAAAATCTTTTCAAATTGTAAATTTGTTAGTGGAATAAATCCTGCATAGTCCTTTCTATCAATTATCCCTTCTTCAATCAGGTCATGTCTAACAATTCGTTTAGATAATGATATATTATAAAGCATTTTAATAATATGAGGGTATTTTTTTAAACTCCACAGTTCCTCTAATTCGCCTCTACTAAATATTGTTCCTTTCCCACAATATTTAGTAAAATCTTCAATTGTATCAAATTCTCTAATATTTCTTCGTTCCACAACTGTACATACTGAAGTTACAACAGAGCTCCACTCAGCAGATTTTCCATACTCAGCAGTTCTATAAATAACAACTATATCTCCAGATTTAATTGCTTCCATTCCAGTCATACCTGCTAAATAAACTTTTTCAACAGTGTTTGTAAAAGACAAATCTTCTATTTTATGACCTTTTTCTGTATGTAACTTGGAATAGGGAAATAACTTTGTATGGTATTTAGGATAAATAGAAAGTAAAAACTTATTATTATTTTCTATTTGAATACACGGAAAGTCTTTATAAATATCATTATTCACTTCTAATGACTTTACATAAACCAACTCACCATTTTCTTTTGTTCCCCAAAGAGAGAAACCATATTTCTCAAATAGCCTAATTAATGGTTTTTGTTTTTCAAAAACAGTTACATAACATTCTAAATAATCTTCTTCAATCATTCTCTTTAAAATTAAACCAATAAATCGTTCTCCTAAAACGGTCCCATGTGCTTCTATTTTAAAAGTACCAATTTTAAGACGTCTTTTCTTTTCAAATCTCGGATTAATCGTATAATCAGCTTCAATTTCTTCTTTAAGATATAAAAAGCCCTGTAATTCATCTTCCTTAAGAATATAAGCCAACTCATCTTGAGTTGTTTTTTTCTCAAACCACTTTTCAAACCCCTCATAATCAGCTACTAGACTTGAAAAAAAAGAATCTTTCACATCCAACTCTGAAAACCTAACATATTCAATTACATCATTCTTCATTAAACTATACCTCCTATATTATCACTCTTCAGGCTAAATAACAAAACAAACGTTCGTAAATCCCGTGAGTTTTCTGTAATTTAATTATAGCAAAAAAAGGAAAAGTTTGTTTATAAAAGGAAAAGAAACAATATAGCCAATCAAATTGATGCTATTCTTTTTTATGTGACTAGTCTTTGTTTACCTTTGGAATGATGTGACGACTGTGATTTTATATGTACATAAAAAAAGAGCCGACTTATAAGAGTTAACTCTCTCCATTATTTAATTTGTTTTACTTTTATTAACAAAAACACTTCCAATAATAGGTATAATATGTTATCTTTATATAGTGTTTTAACACAACTCACTTTTGTATTTGTAATGTCATAACAAAAGTTTGATTAGATAGCCGTTATCTTATCAAACAACAAAAAGCCCTGATGCTCTACTTCATCAGGGCTTTTTGTTAGTTATCTCAACCGATTCACATAAGACTCATCAAAATACATCCAACCTTCAACGCCTTCACCTTCATTCAATATGAAGAAATCTCACTTATCACTTACTATTCGCATGATGGTACACCTAATGCCTTCAAAATTGCTGCCAATTGAGCTGAAATACGAACTCTAATTTCAACTCCATCAACTTCGGTAACTAGGAAAAATTGATCGTTAACTTGAGCAATACAAGTTATTACCATTTCGGTTCCCCCTTTCTATCAAACTTTATATAAACTATGAAAAAAAGAGAGAAAGCGAAATGGACAAGCTCCTAATAATTAATAAAGTTTTACTCAAATATAGTTTAAATTACTTAGAATCACATCATATACCCATCAACTTAAGAATATTAACTACCCCCTACGCCATCCTTCCCTATAATTTTATAGAAAAAATAGCGTATTTTTTCACTTTAGAAGGTACTTTGTTTTATTAGCTTGATAGTGTTGGGCTCATTACATAAAAAATAAAAATACAAAAGTCGGTTCCCTTTATTATCTAAGCCAATGTACATATTCCTCATCAAAATACATCCAACCTTCAACGCCCTCGCCCGTTACATAAATCCAATTTTCGTAACGATAATGAACGTCATAAGCAGAACGCTTTGTAATTTTATTCATAACAGGGTCGCCAGTTGATGCGCCTCTACGTAAATTGATGTCAGTACCATTTATCCATACAACACCTTGTAATTTACCGTCTTTATTGATACTTGCTGTATCATCACGCATCCAGTTTTCTGGGTTTACTCGATACCAGAAATGAGAACCATCATAAGACCATTCATAATACGTATGACCTTGTCCTTTTGTTGCTTGACGCATAATAGGTGCATTTACATTAGGTTCTTTACGGATATTAGCTACATCAGCAGTTGTTGTAAGGTATCCTAAAACTTCTTCTTGTGGAGGAACAAGTTGAGACTCACTTCCTATAAACCATTCTAGCGACTTATCGCCAATAAGTTTGTTTACATCACAATTACCAATACCTTCTACATATCCACCTGTCGCATTATCAGCGTATTGCCATAAGTCACATGCATAAGCTGGTTCTTTTCCGTAACGAGGAATCCAGAGGAAATCAGCTTGTACATTTTGTAATCCATAGGAATTGTACATATGATGAGATACATAGTATCCTACTTTCCACCCTGCGGCTTTACATGTATCTATGAATGCTTGGGATGCTTCTGCCAGGTTCGTACCACCGCAGCTAGATAATGTATCATCTTCTACGTCTAACACTAAAAATTTAGCATTAGGGCTAACACGATCCATGAAGTCTTTCGCTTCCACAATTGCATCTTCTACAGATACATAGCAACCATATGCGTATGCAGCATGTGGAATGCCACGAGCTTCTAAATTTTCTACATGCTGTTTGTAAAGATAGTCTGCTTTATTTGAACCATATTGCACACGGCAGATTGCCAAAGCGATATTAGGAGCAGCTACATCCCAATCAATCTCGTCATTGTATTTTGAAATATCGATAATTTTTTTAGTCATTATTCATTCTCTCCTTTGTTTTTACTATTTAAAATCTCAACAGCGTTTGTTAATGCAGATGGTAACTTGATACCCATACGACCAGCATTTTCGAGAATAGAAAGTAACTCATTTCCCATGAAGAAAAAGATAGTTGCCTCACGTACTGCATTGTTGCTACCGACCGCAGCATCTACTTGAGTAGCAGCTCCGACCAATAAAAAAAGCACTACCTTTTTGGCAATGCCTCGAAATCCAATTTTGCTTTTTAACTCTCCGTTATACCCTGCAGCAATCATCCCTGTTGCATAATCAATTGCTGACATTGTAACTAAAATTTTCAGTGACACGTCCCAACCTCCTAAAAAGTAACCGATAAATGCACCCGATGTTGCTATAAACGATTTTACTAACACACTAATTTGATTCATTGATTTTCCTCCTTTTCCAAAATAAAAAGAGAGACATTTGCCTCTCTTTTTTACAAGCTATTAAATTCTAAAAAAATCGAACTTAGTTATCTTTCTTATCAAGATCGTCGGATAATTCTTTTAAAATATCACGCGCTTCTTTCTTTTCATCTTCTGTTAATTTTGCTTTCTTACTTTTTGCTCGAAGTGATTTCAGTACTTCCATATAAGTGCTTTCTTTAGTACATACATTATCTGTATAAGAGTCTCCGATTGCTATTAAGGACGCATAACCGTCGTCCGTATATGGATCCTTATTCGTTTTACTACCTAAAAGATATATAGTACCATCTTTGCTAATTGTTATTGAGTTATTAGAAGAAGTCGAATTAAAATATGTTGTTGATCTAGGCATTTCCCATTTCAACGTCCCATCTGGGTTTAGGGCATATATTTCACCAAATGTGTTAAAATAAATGACACCATTTTTATCGATTACAGGTGCCTCCTTAGCATCCCTTTTAGTTGGAATTGGATATTTCCACTTTAAGGAATAGTCTGGATTATATGCGTAAATATAACCTCTCCCACCCACATAAATTGTTCCATCTGTAGAAGAAATCGTAGGTGCTGAAAGCAATACTTCTTTATCTTTTTCTTTCCATTGATGCACTATGTTCCCATTCTTATCAAAAACATATAATTTGTCCTGTGTATTTACAAATATTTCATTATTTTTGCCTAAAGCAATTCCCTTACCGTCGTATTCCCCCCAAACATATTTATGCCATAATTCCTTACCGGTTTTATCATGAGCATACAGATGTTTATTCCCGAGATCCGAAACTAACGTATAGATCGTCCCATCTTTTGAAATGAGCATAGAATTAGTTCCAATCGAGCCAACCGTTATTTCATTCGATGACCACTTCTTTGATCCATCTGGATTATAGGCCTCTAATCGTTTTGTGTTATAATTGCGTACATAAATTGTTCCGTCATAATCCAAAACAGGAGTATCTTGAATATTAGTATATGAGCCTTTCCCTTTCACTTGCCATTTAATTGAACCATCCGGATCTAAAGCAGTTAAAGTACCCCCAGCAACATAAATAGTTCCATCTTCAGCAATAACGGGCGTGCTATATGATGTTGCTATATTTTCCTTCTCCCATTTTACTGAACCATCTGGATTTAAAGCGTGCAACTTGTAATTCCAATTTGTTACATAGATAGTTCCATCACGTCCAATTGCTGGCTGTGCTGAAAATGCTGGCTTGTTAGAAGCGTATGGAACACCTTTATTGTAAAGTTTATATTCCCACTTTATCTTATTAATATCCGTTCCAGCATAAGGTGAATTCCTGTTCCAATTATGCCCGAAAGGAGATTCAGCTTGTAAATCATATTTCCCTTGTTCAAATTGATCACCTTGCGTGTTAGTGGTTTGTGCCTGCGTTATTGAACGAGGGCTTAATCCTATCACCAAAGCAAACAGCAGCAACATTAACATAAATTTCTTTTTCATAGTTTTCCTCCTATGTAATAATTTGTGAGACATAACGTTTAAAATAATAACATAATAATTATATATTGCAATTTATTATTTTAAGTGATTATCAAAATAAAAAAGCCTTACTTATTAGTAGACTTTGGTTTCAACTTCTCATTTTCTTCTCTTAACTTTTGATTTTCCGCTTCTAACTCGATGACGCGAGCCAAATAAATATTTTTCTCTTGGGTGGCTGCGTTTAGCTGTTCTTCTACCACTTTTACGTAAAGTTCCTGATCTGCTGTTATTTTCACTATTAATCACCTTTTCTATTTGATTTAGTCTATCGTCTGTTTTTTGTACATACTGCTGAAAGCCTCTTATTGTAACTGATAAAGAACCGTATAAATTGATACCATCACGTTGCTCATCAGTAAACTGTAATGGGCAATCATCAACCATAAATCCGTATCGCTTAGGAATATCTTTTAATGTGTAAGGCGCTTGTCCTTCTTCTCTCTGTTCACGCATTTCATACAGTTTAGCTATATCATTTTTGAAATAGTATTCTTTAATTTTTAAATCTAAAACACTTTGAAGAGCATCAAACTGTAAATCTTTTATATACGTTTTAAGTTTTCGTTGGGAAGTAGTTTTATATTCGGTTGCTACGACACCACTGTGATTCGAACCACTGCTATTCTTGACTTGTAAATACCCATTCCAATGATCGTCACAACAAATCATTGACTTATATAACGTTATATGCGAACCAATATCCTCAGTAATCCATTCATTCTTATAGTTTTTTTTCATGTTATAAAAATAAAGTGCATTTGACGTTATCTTTGCAAATTCTGCATTTTGAGGGTTATCAAGGGTCAACGATGGTTTCCATCCTAGCGTTGAATCATAAGACTTTGCGGTAACAGATTTTCGTTGACCGTTATCCAACACAGTAAATGTTTGTGCTCCATAGTGTGCAGTATCATTACCATCATTAAGGTTCAATCCCCATGAAGCAATGTCTATAGAATTCGCTAACGAGCCGTCTTCTTTATAACCCTTACTATAAAAAAGTCCCTTTTCTAAACCTGTAACAAATCTCTTTGCCCATCGATTCCATTCAGCTGGAGTTTGAAACCCTTGTGTAAAGATTCTACCATTCGACATCTCTGTAAAGTTATTACTATTGTTCGGGTCGATTGCTCTAATAGTAATACCTTCAAGCAATTTACCAGCAATGCTTTCCGCTGTTACCGCACCAATTAGGTTTATACGCTTCGCTTCAATTTGAATCTTTTCAGCTGTTTGGTTAATACTTGAGATGATATTACCGACTTTAACTGTACTCTGAATGCTTTTTTCAGTAATCTCAATGCGTGATTCCATCTCTTTTACATAAGCACCTGTAGCATATCTGTTATCAGATTCCACACGTGTATATACTTCTTCTTTTTTAGCAGCAATACGGATTCCTTCTTTTGTAGCCGCAAACTCTCTTGTGAAAATTTCTGTTTGCTTGTTGTAATCAGCTGTAGCTACTTTCTCTGCAATCTGGCTTAATAACTCATCTTTCCCAACAATGTCCATTGCATTCTCGGTAAACTCCGATGGCTTCATTCCACGTTGTAACATCATTCTAGATGCCCAAAGTCTTCCGTTTCGTATTACATAAAACCTACCATCAACAGCTGCTGTTCCTACTGGCGCCTTAACGGTTCCTGTTGCGAATTTCCAAACGTTGTTTTCTAAAGGAATATCAAAACTATTAGCTACAATTCTACTTCCAGAAGTGTTATAAAACTCTATTTCTATTCTTGCTCCCTTGTCGATTTTGCTTTTATCATCGGTCATAAACCAACCAGATATAACAAAATCTTCACCAGCTGCAGCTTTAACTTTCTCACTAATGCCGCCGCGCCAATTATCAGCCGTTAATCCAGTCTGGTCTGTTTTAATGCTGTAAGAACTGTTATACGTAACATTGGTATCACGAATAACATTAGGCGCTAAGGACCAATGATTTGAATCTGTTTTCAATAATGCGTTCCTTATTAAATTATCCATACCTATGCTGCTAACATAGTTACCAACTTCGGTAATCGTTACTTTTCCTTTAATCGCTTCTGCTTGCGTTTCCAGTGTAGCTTTAGCTTGTTTGAGTTGTTCTCCCTGTGTTGTTTGTACCTTAGAAATGCTTTCTACACTCTGTTTAATGGACTCGGTTGTACGAGTTAATTCAGCCGCTTTCTGTTCAAATTGACCTTGCTTCTGCTCAACGCTCGTTAACTTTTCAGTAATCCGCCCGGCTTTTTCTTCGATTTCAGTTGTTTTTTTAGACAGATTTCCAACGGCTGTTTTTTGTTCATTCACAGTTGTATTGATATCCTTGATAGTACGGGTGTTACCTTCTGCTGTTTGCTTTGCTTCATTAGCTGTTTTACTAACTTGTGATACATTATTACCAAGATCAGTGACACTTTGCTTTGTAGCCATTTGACTAATAGCCGTATCTGTCTGAGTAAATTTAGTTCCAATATCGCTAAACTTTTTAATATTCCCTTGTGCATCTGTTTCGTATATTTGTTTGCTAACAAAGCCTTCAAGCTTCTTATCACTTTCTATTTTCGTATAAACACCACTTTTGTCAGCTTTATCTTTTAATTGCTCATTCAACCAATCTTTATCGGCCTTATCTTGCATATCAGATATAATCTGTTGTATTTCTTTGTTCGTTTTTTCCTCAGAAGCTTTGATTATACCGTCCACATCAGGAACAATTACATCCCATGTTTTACCGTTCCACTTTTTCAGCACCCCTGGCTTACCTTTTGAAGTATCTAGCCAAAGCGTTTTGCCAGGCTCAAGATTAGTCGTCGGTGCCGTATTACTTTCAATGATTGTAGTTTGAAAGTTCTTTTGATTTTCTTTCACAAGCTCTGCAAGCTTCTTAGCTGCTTCACTTTCTTGCTTGGCTGCTTCTGCTTTTTTATCTGTTTTTTCATTGATACGGTCTGTATAGTTATTGGATTGCTCTAATAGCTTTTGATCTAACTCTTTTACAACAGAAAGAATATCGGAAGTCCATTTCTTTTGCTCTTCGGTACGGTCCACAAGTTCTTCTCGTTTATTACTAAAATCATAAATATTAGGCGTTTCTTCAAATGGATAACGGGTCCGTTTTACAACGCGCACATCAAAATCCATATTGTACTTATGATGTTGAAGGATTGCACGGTCACCAACTTTAGGTTCATTTGAATCATCGAAGTTTGCCTCTTTGTGGTCCACAGTGATAGAAACAATCGGGATGTCGTTTACAGCCTCTTCACAACGCTTTTTCGCTGTTTCTTCATTTTTGATTTTGTCATCCTCAATATTCTCAGCTTGTCGATAACGAATGAGTTCCGGCATTTTGTATTTAAGAGGTGATTCATAATAATACGTAAATTGTTTCCCTTCACCCTCTTCTTTAGATGGTGTATGGCCAAGTAATAAAACAGAGAATGAGCAATTACTGTCATCTGTTGTTTTCTTAATGGCATTTACGTTATAACCAAACTTATATAACTTGTCTGTTGTTTTACCGATTCTATCCGCAAAGATAACAGTCATATTATCGAAAATACATTCAATATCGAATCGTTCCAGTAGCTTTCGGATCATTTTCATTCGACTTTCGCCACCGAAATTATCGAAATGCAATTGAATTTGTTTCGAACAACGACTGATATATTTGAAGTTACTTCCTTCAAAAGTGTGGGCAAGCCCTTCATCAATAGATAAATAACCTGTAACCTTTTTTTCTTGTGTTTGTAAAGATAGTTCAGCACCTACTTGTATCGCGTCACAATCTTTAAATCCAAGCTCATCTTGATGATTGACTAGAATAATGTAGTATTGGCCCTCAAAGATAAGTAGATTCCTATCTTCTACATATGAATAAACACGCTTATTCATATTTGTATCTGGAACTTCGAAGCGAATAGAGGACGGTTCATTTTTGCCCTCTATTACCTCAAATAGTTTCATATCAACTAAATGAAATTGCTCACCCGTTGATAATTGTTCAATTTTAGGTCTTTCTACTCGCTTCATATTACCAACCAACCTCTAAATAATCGATTTTATTATTGTGATTAGAACCAACTTGTGAGAAGCCTCCACCTTTGATAATTACATTTGCAATAATACTATCTTGTAGGTTCTCTACTCGTAATGTTCTAACTTGTACATTTGAAAGAATTGATCTAAATACTTTTTTATTTCCATTTGAGATTGCTAACTCTCCGATGTGAACGTCTGCGCGGGAATCCCAACCAAATTTATTATTATATTTAACCGTTCCACCGTTTAGGCCCCAATCAAGAGTGAAGTAATTCCAAATACCATCTTCCCAACACTCTTGTACGTCTGGATTGGTAATTTTAGCGCTAAATCCATATTCCGTTACGATTCCTTTATTAAAAGTTCGAACGACAGGATTAGAAATACGAACATTTTTATACTGGGGTGCATTATCTCCTTCTTTGGATTTAAACCACACACCACGGGATGTTTCTTTGCTTTTCCCGTTTCGAAGGTTCACGCCTTCGATTGTGAAATCTTCGCAAGTATCATTTAAAATCTGGAATACTAGACCGTGGCCGACATCATTCCCAATTACTTTTTCAGTTCTGAAATAGGACATATTATTGAACAATCCAAGCTCTTCTAACACATTTTCACCTTGTACGTTATAAGTGATATTTTTATGAATCACTTTATCTACTGGCGCAATTTCAGCTAGTCCCTTTTTCACATTTTTCAATTTCAGATTAATTAATACGTTGTCGCATGGCGTAAGGTCGTAAGGCTTCGCATTTTGATTTGTGAGCGCGTTTTTATCATTGAATACATAAATACCTACTGTTGCACCAACCGCTGTTGTAGCTGTACAATCCACAGCTTCTATGTCTATTTTTGAATCTTTCACAGCATTCAAAGCGACATATGATTGGGACTCGCCACCATTAATAACTTTTGTATCAATCACAACGTCTTGGCAATGTGATAATACAAATGCTTTTGCATCTTTTAGCTTTTTAAGATCGAATAACCCACCTTTAAAAACGATGTTTCTTGTCTTATCGTATCCGCCGATGTTAACTGTATCTTTATTAGTAAAGAATGTTGTACTTCCTGCCTTTAAAATAAAGAAAGCATTTGGATCAGCACGAATATTAATATTACTTGGAAGTTCCAAATCACCAATTGTGTATGTCCCTGCAGGAATATCTAGCGTTTTTCCTGCCGATTCATTTAATGCCTTTTGAAAGTCTGCGTAATAATTAACACTGTTGTATGGAATCATGGACCTGATTGCTACATCTAACGAAGGATGAATGCCTTTAACTTTATTGACCTCATTCTTAATATCATCGTACGCACCAGCTAAACCAAGTTGTTTCCATTCTGTCCAAGTTCCTTTAACTTTCTTACGGACGTATGGGCTGTTATCATCTGCATTGTGAAGACAGTATGCAATTTGCATACAAGCAAAATCACCAACATTATGCGAATACACTTGGATATACCAACCGTAATTATTCTCTTTTGGAGAATTTTTAAGTTCGAATCCCCTGTAAAATCCAGCTTTAGTAATCAAATTAAGATCACTTGCATCTGTAAGTTTAAAAGAATAACCATCATCATCTGTTAATTTAACTCGTTGAAAACTATCTGTGTTATCTAGTTTTGTTTTTATTTTCTGATTCAAATCATATAAAGTCTTTTCCCCTAATCTCGCTGCGACTACCTCATCAAAATTTGATGGTTTGGCCGCTAGAAAATCTGAGATTAATTTTTTCACTGTATTTAAAGTATCTGTATTTCCACTTGCTATTAATGCTAATAAATTAGCAACATCGGCTGCTTCTTTTGTTGCTAAACTTAAAAGAGCTTGTTGAACCCTAACAATAAAATTGTTGTTGTTCACAAGCTCCAAATATATATTTTCTACTTCTAAATTTAATTCTTTCCGTTCATCAGCAGATACAGCACTATTTACATAATATTGTCTTGCTAAACTCATGGCATTCGCTCCTTTCTATAAATAATAGAATTTCGTATCAATCTCACACCAATGAAACGAAGATGATTCGATTTTAATTTGGTTTATACCGGGTGCAAGATGTATTTCACCTGCATCAGCATGACGTACAAGATTCCGGCCATACTCATCTTCTATGTGAAGTCCCTTTATAACAATGATCCCCTGTGACACTGCACCAGGATTGTAAATAGTCAATGAATCATTAGTAGTAAAGTTCGTAATCTTTAAGTATCGTGGATCACATTTAATCCGCCATGTTATGTCGTGCTGAGACGGGTTAATCTCCATCGTTCCAACGTTTTTAAAATGGAACATTTTTTCTTTAAATGTGTAATCATATTTATCATCCCACTCCAAATTCATACCCCAAGCAAATTTATTAGTATCCCATTCTTTTATGTCAGTTGACCTAAAGATACTTTCCCCGAAACCATCCGGTATTGAGAATTCAATAATAATTTCAAACATTAAAGAACCAGGCGGACGGTTGATTTTCATGTCTTGATACTCAACGCGTCTTCTTATACCTGGTTCTCTTGAATATATGATATAAAAGTCTTCTAGCCTTCCAAATAAGGCATACAATTCATTCCGTTTCTCATAAACACCCTCTATGTCCATCGTGTCAACTAGGACTCTAAGCTGGCATCCTCGTTCTGTGTAGCTTTTATTGTAATAATGGACCCCAAATTTTCCATTCATTTTTGTTTTCTGTGCTTCCTTTTTTGGAGGATCAACTGTTAATTCCAATGTTTCGACATTGTGATCTTTCTTGAGGGAGCAAGTCTGTCCATTTTTAAATAATAACAATGTATCTGGCATACTTATCATTCCCTCCCTTTCAGAAAGTTAATTTTATCTTGTCTTAAATCTTCTTTTCGTACAGAACGTTGTACGATACGGCCATCCACAATTACAGGTTGATCTACAGTAACTTGTACAACTACATCTTTTGGAGTTGAATCCATGCCATACATTCCTGCATTAGCATATGAAACATTCATTCCACGCATTGCACTTTCATTAAGTGATTGTATATTACCAGCCATCGTACGATTCATATTCGCAACTAATTCTTTAATTGTACCTGTGATACCAAGCGATCTCTCTCTTGATGATAGTGGCGTAACCGATACCTTATTCCCTCTTTTCGTAAATAACTCTGGTCCTGCTTCACCAGCAATAAATTGCCCATCTCCAAGAACATGACCACCTGTGGCCAACATTGGAACATGTGGAATTTTTGGTGCATCAACACCAGGTATTTTATTTAAGGCATCCGCTGGTGTATTAAATCCATCTATGAATTTATTAATCATTTTAATGATGAAATTTATTGTTGTTTTGATACCTGACTTTATGCCATCCCATGCACTCAAAATCCCTGACTTCATTCCGTCAAACGCACTAGTAACTGCACCAGTCACTCAACGGACAGGACCCATAATTGTTTCTTTTAACCCTTCCCAAATGGATGATGCTGTTGATTTAATGCCATTCCACACACTTGATAATACAGAACTAATACCATTCCATATGCTACTACTTGTACTACTAATCCAATTCCATACAGATTCAATTGCACTTCGAATTGCATTAAATATTGTTGTGGCAACTGAAACGATCCCGTTCCATAATCCAGTTAAGAAACCAACTATTGCATTCCACACCGAACTTGTTGCTGAACTTACCGTATTCCATACTGATATGATGAAATTCTTTATAGTTTCAAAGATTGATGTAACAAAACTAACAAGTCCATTCCAACATGATGATAGGAAATCTGTTATCGCTTGCCATACAGCACTTGTAGTAGTACTAATTGTATTCCAAGTATCAACAATAAATTGTTTTACACTTTCAAATATTGGAGTGGCAAAATATAAAATAGCCGTCCAGATCGTCTGCAAATACTGTGTGATGAAATTCCAAACTGCTTGTATAACTGTTGAAATCCCGTTCCAAACCATCGAAAAGAAATCCGCTATCCCTTGAAGAATTGGTGTTAAAAACGCGACAATACCATTCCATATACTCATAAAGAATTCTGATACGGTTGTCCATGCTTGAATAAAGAAATCACGAATGCCATTCACAGTAGTTGTAAATAGCTCTACTATACCGGCCCAAAGCTCAGAAAAGAAATCCTTGATTCCATTCCAAACATTCATCGTGACTTCTACGACTTTCCCCCAAATATCCGAGGATTTCTCTACAATTCCATTCCACAAGTTAGAAAGAAACTCTATGATTGAATTCCATATTTCAATTGTTCGTTTCTTAATCGTATCCCAGTTTTTAACGATAGCTATAACTAGTGCGATAACTGCAGCAATGATAATAGGCACAATGGCAACAACCCCAGTTGCCGCTAACGCTCCGATTTCTAATGCAGCCGCGACAGCCTTTATGATACTAATCAAAGTTATAACAAATGGTGCTAGTGCTAATATTGCTCCCGATATAGTACCTATGACCATTGCAATTGTTGTTAATGTCGCTGCTAACTTAGGATTATTAGAGATCCATTCAGCTAACTTACTAATTACATTCGTAATTACTTCTAAAACTGGTTCGAGGGCTATTTTTAAATCAGCCATCGCCTTCTGAAATTTTACAGCTGGTGAAGCGTCAAGTTTTTTCACCGATTCATTAAGTTGATCTTGGTTTTTCTTGAAATCTACTGTTTTTTTTGAAGCATCTATTAAAGTGTTAGTTATATTTTGCCCTTGGTCTTCATACATAGTTGCTAAAACTTTAACCCCAACTTGATTCTTTTTAACAGGGTCTTCTATCGCATCAATTGCTTTAGCCACTTCTACCATAGCTTGCGAACCTTCTTTTCCACCGGCGGATACTGCTTGTCCCCACTTCTCGATTTGTTCAGTCGCAATCCCTGACCCATCAAGTGCTTCTTTTAAAGCTTTATCTGCACCTTGAGCAAACTCAGCTAATTGAATGCGTCCTTCCTTTAGACCGTCTAAAAGGTTATCAATATTCCAAGTACCAGTCTCGACCCCAGCTTCCATAATTGCTTGCACTTCTTCAGCTTTGAACCCAGCACGAGTTAACTGACCACCATATTCGGCGATAATGTCTAGTTGCTCTGGCGGAAAGCCTACTTTCAATAGCGCATCAGCCATACCCATCGCTCCTTCTTGAGAAATCCCAAGTTCAGAGGCAATCTCGTTTGTTTCCTGGATTAACTCAGTAAAATCAATACCCTCATATGTTTGAGAAATGGTTGCTGCTTGTTTCACAAGAGCTGTGTTTGCTTCATCAGAAGCCGTTTTATTTAATGCCCATTGGCGACGAACACCTTCAAGTGCCTCCGCTCCATCAACTCCATATGCTTCAATACCTCTTACAGCTGCTTCTACTGATTTTTTAGATTCTTCGGGAACATTGAAAGATATGTCAATTTTCGTTTTTAATTTAGATGTATCCATAGCTGTTTCAATCGCTTTTTCTAAACCTCCACCAGCAACCGCTGCACCCAAAACGTTTTCTAAATCAATATCAAGTTTCTTGAACTTCTCTCCTGCATGTTCAGCTTCTTGAGAGAGTTTAGCTAAATCCTTTTTAACATTTTCTATTGAGTTTCCATCGTCAATAGTTGCAAGAATCTGTTTCATCTTTTCAAGGTCTGTTCTTGTCCCAAGTGCTGCAACACCAATTTTATTAATTGCATCGTCAAGCTGTTTAGATGAAGCTGTACCGCTTTTAATTGCGTTGACAAGCCTACCACCTAAAGCGCTAGAAAAGTTGTCTACACTCGTCCCTGTAGCTTGAAATAATGCTTCTAGCTGTCTTGTGGAATTAGCTATACGTCCTTCTTCAGCTTCCATCTCTCGCATAGAGTTTTGTAAGCTTTTTAGGTGATTTTCCGTTGCGATTACTTCACGGTTGAACGCTCTATATTGTTCTGGTGATATCTTGCCTTCTGCAAACTTCTGATTGATCTGCGTTTGTGCTTCTTTCAACTTATTTAGCTTTTCAGTTGTTACCGTTACTTGTTCAGCTAATAATTGCTGTTTCTGTGCAAGTAATTCAGTGTTACCAGGACTAAACTTCAATCCTCTCTCAACTTGCTTCAATTCTTGAGATAGAGCTACAGATTGCTTTGTAACATCTTTAAGAGCATTGCCTAATTTACTTGTATCCGCGCCAAGTTGTATCGTGATTCCTTTTATTGATTTATCCACACGTTCACCACCTTTTTACAAAACTAAAAATGACCACCCGTTGTATAGGTAGTCATTTTTAGAATGAATCGTAATCTTTTTGTGTAGCTTTTCTCACCGTTTCTTTTTGCGGATTCTGCAAGTCGATATATTCACTAATGTAATCAAGGCACATACCGATTGTCATTTCCTCTAAATCTGCGCTTGTAAGCTTGCACTTATAACATAAAGCAAGGAATGTTTCGGTTGTAAATCCTTCTCCGTCGTCAACTCCTTGCTCATCACTTACATCTTTTTTTTAGATTGCATAGAAGCCATTAACATATCTTGAATTTCTGGAATGATCTCATAGATTGGGAACTCATCAAATGTATCAAGCCAAGTAATCGGATCAGGGATTGTTGGATCTGCTGTTTTTGCCAATACATAAGTAAAGTTATAGAAAACATCCATATCCAATAAACTGAAATCCATATTATCTAAATCATTAACATCCGATTTTATTAATGGATACAGTTTCATTAGGTCCGAAAAGTAATCTTTTCCGAATTGTGCTTTATATCGCTTAGGAGTTCCACCTGTGCTTTTTAATCGTACTTGCTTACCATCTACTACAATCGTTTTTTCCATTTACATTACGCTCCTTTTGGTGCTGCCGGTGTTTTTACATACACTTTTTTGTACCAGTTATCATAAATTGTTTGAGTTGTTCTAGAAGTCGTTTTTGTTTTAACCATACGTTTTCCATTGATATCAATAGGACTAGATACAAATTTAAGTTCATTTGTATTAGGCTCTGCGGAATTCGTTTTTGATTTAGATGCAATGGTTGGGCGACTTGCTGAACAATTATACATAACATGACGAGTTGCATTCACATCGCCATCAAATTCAAATAGTAATGCGTATGATTTTCCTTTCGCATCAGCTAGCTCATTTAATACTCCATCTTCTGCATCTAATTGCTCACCAAGCGCATCAATAGCGAATTGCTCTGGAATAGTAGCAATATTTAATGTTCCGTCATAACCTTGGTTATTACTTGCAGAATAATAAAGCATGTCATCAGCATAGAACTCAATTAAATCACCGCGTGGATCAAACGTTAATTCAACTGCACCTGGTATTGGAGTCGGTGTTTTGAAAGTAACTACTCCATCCTTCACATCAAAAAGTGCGTAATAAACGTTTTTTAAGCCGAACGTCACTTTATTCTCATTCACTTAAATCAACCTCACTTCATAAAATTTTTGATATAATTTCTCAGATTCAATAAACGTCTCAAATGGTGATTCATAAGGAATCTCATGTTCATCTAGAACGTTTTTAAGCTTGGCCTCTGCAACCAAATCTTTTTTAATTGTGTAAAACTCAATATTGATATCATTTATTTCGTGATAGACTTTATTGTCAGCCATCATGTTAGATGAGCCATCCACAAGGATACAAATATACGGTGGTGATGGTACAGGATTACCAGGTGTTGCGGTGAAATGCGAATAAGCCACAGGATAACCTGTAGCCTCTAGTACCTTTTTAAATTCAGTTAAGGTCATCGCTGCGCCGCCCTTTCAACGCGATCTATGAATTCGGAGATGGCTTTCTGTTCTTCTGGTCCAATATGTGGAAATTTCCGCGCTCTGCCAGTACCACCATTAATTACATGTCCACGCTCTAGTAAATGTGTAAGTTGATATTTTTTATTATAAATAACCCATACACCTTTTACTTTCTTACGTGTCCATCCCTTGCGATAATCACCAGATTGATCGTCAAATCCACCCGCTGTTTTCAAATTATTTACAGATTCTTTCGTTACATCATCAGCCGCCTGTTCTACCTCTTCTTTTACTTCCCTTGTATATAACTCTACTTGTTTAGCGATTTCGTTTGCTAAGTTGTCGATGCTAACCACTAACCTTCACCTCACTTTTTCCTTGGTGATTATAGTTAATGTTTTATTTTGTTCATCATCATTTATTGATGGTTCAATAATATCGAAGATACGTCCCTTTATATTAATCCGCATTTCTTCTGTAATTCCATGAGTATAAGGAATTATAAATCGATACATTCTTGTGGCTTGCGAAGCTGAAGCTGCAATATATTCAGAACCCTTTAGCGTTTTTATTATAGCCCACGCTTTTTTTAACTCTTTCCATGTTATTTCATCTTCACTCGTTTGGCCTAGTTCATCTTCGATTACTATTGGTTGTTCAATGATGATTCGATTTCTAAAATCCCCAGAATTTAATGGTGGTTTATACTGAAATGGACGCATATCATTCACCTTCCACTTTAATTTCTTCTAATGCTTTTTCGATGCTAAGACTATTAATCTGACTTAAAAAATTATTGTCAAAATACTCAATTACATCATTATAAACATAACGAGAGCGTTCAAAGACTAACTCCTTGAACACCTCGTCATCATTAAGATCATAATCTCCACAAACTTTGATTAAAGCTTTATTAGATGTAGAAAGGATACGTTTTAGGTTATCGTCTTCATCATCACCTAAACGCATCCTTTCTTTAAATTGCTGTAATATTTCATTTAAAATTACTGTATTCATTCACATCATTCCTTATTTAGTTGCTGGTGGTGTAAATGAAATCTTTAAATCATAAACAAGTGCCGCTTTATTATCTTTTGGTTTACCATTAGCAAACTGTTTAATTGTATAAAGTGTAGCATCTTCAATCGCTAACGTTTGATCAAACTTTTTAAGTTTGTATCCACCAGCAATCGCTGCAATATATTGGTCTTTTACAAAGAATAAAGCCTTACCAACTGGAACCTCTTCAGACTCTACAGTTTGAATGTTATAAGGTAATGCCATCACCCATTGACCATTAGCTGTTTGAATTGTATTACGAGCCTGTACACCAATAGCATCCACAGGATTGACAACCATTACAATATTATTTAAAACTTTGCGAGATTTTCCTTTTCCATCAATAGATAAAGCTTTTACTACTTCATAAAGCTCACCAGCAATTACTTCACCATGTTCAGAAGGGGCAAATGTTAATGTGCCGGATGATTTTTTGTCAGTAACCGCGCCTGTAGTTGCATTTACATCTTTCATTAAACCTACAGGTTGATGCGCTACTGATCCACCGCCATTTACAAAACCAAATTCTAAACCTGCTGAGTAAGATTCTACTAATAAAGTTCGAACATAACGTTCAACCCATTCTGGTCCAAGTTCAAGCATATCGTTTGGAATAGCTGCAAATGCAGTTAATTTAAGTTGACCGATTTTTTCTTCTCGGAACGCTGCATTTACTTGTCCTCTGATCTCACCGAATAATTCGCCCCATGCATACGCTTTTGTTGCATCAGAATAAATGAACTTCGTAACTGCCCCTAAATCTTGTAGCCCTAAAGCATCAAGCAATGGATGTTCTTTAACTAAATCTTCAAATACACGTTCTTGTGTAGTTACTGGAAGGATAGAACCGTCTTTGAATCCACCTTCTTGTACAACTGCATTAAAGAATTTTGTTTCTGCTGCTGTTAATACGTTTCGACCACGTTGTTGAAGAATAGAACGATCTAACATTTCATCATTTACTTGATTACGAACTGTATTAATTACGTCCGTTTGCATTGCATCAAAGAAATTTTCAAAAGCAGTTGATTGTTCCTGTTCTGTACTTTCTGAACTTGTTAAAGCATCCGTTAATTTTACTTTCGCTTTATTAAATGCTTCAGATTTATTAAATTTAATGACCATTATGTGTTTCCCCCATTTTTTATAATTTTAAAAAGAGCCCTTTAATCCCACTGTTTTTTACAGGTGCAGGACTAGGCTCTCTTGATTGATTCTTATACTGATCTAATTCATTTTGCATTGATTGCATTTGAGCTTTTAATTGTGCAAGTTCCTCATTCGTGTTGTCTTCCACAGTTGTTGCAGTAGTAGTGGCAAAGCCGATTTCAACAGCTTCGTTTGCACTAAACCAGGTTTCCTCATTGACCATATTACGAATTTCTTCACGTTCAATATTTACCCGTGTCATGTAAATATCTATGATGCCATCCTCTAATTTCTCTAGCATATCGGCTTCTTTTCTCATAAGCGTTTTACTGCCCCATACAACTGTAGAAGCCTCATGAATCATCAACATCGATCCAGCTCCCATGATTAATTCATCTGCTGCCATCGCTATTACAGATGCCGCTGAACAGGCCCATCCATCTACATGGATTTTAACCTTTCCTTTATGCGACTTTAGACGATTGTATATAGCAATCCCATCAAAAGCACTGCCGCCAGGGGAATTAAGATGAATAACTAAATCGTTATTTCCTGCTGCTTTCAAAGCATTATCAATATCAGCTGCAGAAGTAGATTCCCACCACCACGATTCACCAATATCTCCGTAAATCGTCAATTCACTAACTCCATTATCTTCATCATGGACTACAGTAAAATTATGTGGGATGTTTGCTAACTGCTCATTGTATTTTTGATTCTTAAAACCAAATTTACGTTTCATCTGTTTCATTTGTTTTCTCACCTCCTTCAGATTCATCTAATTTTGTATAGTTTTTTGTAATATGATGGATATTTAGATTTGGATCATCTGAGTATTCATATCCAACTTCTAATCTAATTTCATTCCCTGTAAATGCACTTGAAGAAATGAGCTTATCAATGCTTGTTGCAAGATCAAATATACTTTGGTAAGAAACAGCTTTAACCTCAATCTTTTGTCCTTCAAGATATTCATTCATTTCAAAGAATTTCACGTTTGCTTCATCTGATATCTTTTTTAACAAAGGTTTCACTGTGAAAAGCATGTAATTTTTCGTTTGCTTTTCTACATCCGCCATATCCCCATATAACAAAGATGTTGGGATACCAATAGCCATTGCAACTTGATTTAAGAAACCATTTGTTACTTTGTTTATTTCGTCCACACTAGGACCATTAGCGGAGCCATTATATATTTCTTTGTACTCAATTCCTTTTTGTTGCGGAACAATAGCAATATCTTTATTACCAATTGCCTTATACATGTTGTCTATAAACTCTTGTAACTTTGTTACCTGTTCTTGCGTTTTAGCACCAATCATATCCATATCAACTGTGCCGCGAACTTGGTTTTTACGTTTTTGGGAGTTTAATATTCTACCGAATAAATCGCCATAGTCAGCAAAAAGCCCATCTATAAGCGTTGATAACTTATCATTTCGATATTTCAAATGGATAACTTCACTTTGTTTAAAACTTCTTTTGAAAAGATAGTCTTTCACCGTCACATTCGTAAATATATCTTCAAAAACAGCATATTCATTATGCTGAAAGTCATCCGCAATTATTAGATCACCATCATCAGCTTGTATGACTAAACATTCATTATCATAAATAAGCTTGTGAATAAAATTTTCCCAAAAGGTGCTGGCTGTCATATTCTTGTTTGGTCTAACATTCAAGCGATAGTAAAGCTCATCCTGTACAAATTCTTTTTTATTCTTCACTCTGAATTCCGATTGACTAATTGTTCTTCCTAAAAAGGCTATACAGGTATCCACTGCCAATCGTTTCATGTGAACTCTATTTGCTGCATCCACAAACATGTCTACATCAAACATAAATGCTATTTCTTTATTTCTGTTTAATACTCCATCCAGCCATCCAATTGTTCTCACCCTCTTTTACTAGAATTTGATATCACCTATTACAAATTCCGTTGATTCTCGTATTTCATCTGCTCGATAAAGAGCATGTACAAAACCTTGGAATCCGTCAGTTTTTCTTCGCACAGGTTCCTTCTTTTCATATATTTTATTTCCATCACTCTTGATGACAACCAATACGTTTTGCGTATACCAGCGCATTAGAGGATTATCATCAAAAATAATTTGTTTATTTGCAAATGCCATTTCAATACGAGGTGCTAGTAAACTATGAATTGCTTTAGGATTCCTTATAACTTCTATTTCAAAACCTTCTGCTACCAATAAAGGTCTTATCGCTTCCATTCGGAAGTTATCAGCTATAATTTTCTTAATACCATATTGTTCACGCATTTCTACAAACCAATCAACAATGTGTTGAGGATTAATAGTCGGTTCGTCTACAACCGTTAGCAAGCCTTGTTCTTCCCATTCTTTTATTGGAGCAAATTTCTGTTTTTTGAACTCGCCTGCTTTTTTAGAATATCCATAATAGATATCGACGAATTCCTTTCGAACAAAGGAATGAGTTTTAAAAATGTATTCCCCATTTTGTCTGAATAAAAGACCACATGCCGCAAAATCTCGAATACTCGCAAAGTCTAATGCACCTATACATTCTTGAGCATACAAGTCAGGAAATTCTCGGTTGGTAGCAAGAATTTCTGACCATTTTGCAACAGAACGCTCTAAATTTGTAACAGGTAAATTCATACGCTTTGTCATGAACTCTTCTCGATTGCTTGGATCGTCTTCTAAATCTTCATATTCTTCCTTGATCGTTTCAAGCAATCCTTCGGCATACTCACTTAGAGGCTTTGATAACATGGGATTCGCAAGCTCCCAATTATCAAGATCATCTACTTCTGTTTCGTCATTCAATTTACAAATGAAAGGAAAGATAGCATTCGGACGTGCTTCACCGTTTAAAACCTTCATTGCTTTTTCTTTTTGCTTATCTAAGAAACCATCACGTACATATCCATCTGTACCAATATAAAACTCACGTGGGTTTTTCTTCTTCCCTAAACCACTGATATGAACGCGAACATCTTTATTGCTTTCATATTGATGTATTTCATCAAATACAACCGCACCATCACGCAAGCCATCTTTTGTATCTCCATTTGAAGTTCTAAACTTCAGTACACTTTCAGTAGCCTTTGAAACTGTTTGAGTTAACGTTGTTTTAAAGGCTCTTTGTAAGACTTCATTTTTCTTCACACATTTATGAACTTCGTCAGGGCTCGTTTTTGCTTGCTCTTCACTATTCGCAACAACTGAAATGTTATACTCTGGAATGCCATGTAATTCACTAATTAAAAAGTGAATAATAACAGAAATTAGACCGTTTTTACCGCCACCACGTCCTAACATCCACAGGAATTTACGATAAAATACACGTCCATTTTTCTTATAAAATAAAAAGACGAATGCTATTAAGAATTTTTGAAATGGCTGCAACGGAAAATACCACTTCTCACCGAAGTTGATACAATCCTCAATCATTTCATCGTCAAAATACAAATCGTCCCTATTTAAAACGTATTTTTCTAGATATTCAATTAACAGTTCTCTTTCTTTGTTGAACTTTATTTTTCCAGTTCGATAAAGTTCAATGTATTCATCAATGTACTTTTGCCTAATCATGTTAAATCACTTTTACTATAACCAGCCTTAGGGATATTAGGTTTACAAACAAACTTTATATCTCTTCCTAGCGCAATTAAAGAACTGTTAATTTTATTCCTTTCACTTATAAGAGGATGGGCTTTAACAAAAACTTGAGATCCGTTTTTGACTGTCACCGATTCGCCTTCTTTATTGACAGTTCTGTTTATTTTTCTGAATGCTTTAACTAGATCAATGTATCGTTCTACTTTTTCAACCTCGACTAAATCTGTAATTTCAATACTGTTCATTAGCTGTTCTTTCAATTTTGTAATACTGACAGCCATCTACCCCCCCCCTTACGTGCGTAAATTTCGAAAAAAACCTGACAGTTAACCCCCTCCTCCGGTGCCCCAGTTCCCCAAAAAAGCTAAAACTTTTGACCCGGGGGTGTATTTAAAACTATTTTTCTACCATTTTTCATCGTGTTTCCATTTATTCTGTTTCTTTTCAAACATTCTTCCGTGTTCTTTGTTATGACAATCCACACAGACTGTTTCAAGATTATCTTTTTCTAATGCAAGTTCTGGATGATGTTCAAGCTCTTTGATATGATGGACAACAAGTTGAATCTTCTTACGCCTTGCATGTTTGCTATACTCATTTGTATCAATACGAACACGACCATTGCGTTTACACTCTTGGCATTCGTAATTGTCACGATTCTTTACTTCTTCTCGCAGTCGTTTCCATTCAACACTGTCATAAAACTTTCGCTTCTGTTGTTTTGTTTTATACTCTTTCATCGATTGCTACAACCACCTCACAATAAACTCTTGATTATATTCCAACTATATTGTATTATCTAGATGCGGACATTTATTAAACTATTCAAGTTATTATCAAACCATTTTCTTACCTTTTTTTCAGAACCTAGCTTCCTTAGGTTCTTTTTTTATATAACAAAAAGAAGAGCACCTGTTTCCGCAAGCGCTCCTCTTTGGGTAAGGGCAAGAATTGGGATTACGAGATTCCTTTTAACTAAAGTTAAACGGTGTACAAGCAGTATATGCTCGACCTTTGCAAAATGTGAAAAAGCACCCGAATGGATGCTTAGATTAAACTTATTCATTATTACCCTCTCTACTTTCATCATTATCTGATTTCGGATCTAACAAGCTTCCTATATCAGACGGCAAAGTTAACTCTATACCAGCTACTGGTTGATTATCCTCATTAAAATAATACTTCTTCACTTTATTCAATTCTTCATTTTTCTTATTTTCACTCATATTACCCCGCCTTTTATGTATGTTAAACACTTTACTTAATATGTACATTGAGAAAGATAATATACTATTTTTTCAACTCTTACACGACTTATACACTTTTGCATAATAAAAGAGCAACCGTGTACCAGTTGCCCTTTCGTCAAAATTTTATGTTATTACTATAAATACGGTAAATGAAGTTTTTACTCTCAATCAAATAAAGTAAAAAAACCGCTACCTCAATCGGATAACGGTCTTTCATAAATAGACAAGTCATGTGTGCTTCATATTTCATTATATTTGGTTAAGGAGTTTTCACACCTCTTTCAACCGATGATTATAGTAATACGCTGCTTCCATCAGTTCAAAGAAGAGCAAAAGCTCTTCAATACTTCAATGTTCATTCAATCTGCAACATCGAAGCTGTCGAAAACCAAGGACTTAATGACAAAAGGGCCGTTTAATTATAAAAGTATCTTTGTGAGTCATGTTATTTCCGCCATTTCTCACAATACAAATATAACACGATAAATCCAAATCAACCGGCATATTTGCGGTCAAAAAACGGTCATGACTCTGCCACTAATTTTTATTTTCTTCTTTTCCATTTCTTCCAATTCTTCTGCTGCGACTTTCGTTTCTTGATACGTTGCTTACGCTGACTTATTTCTCTTTTCTTTTTCCATAACCTCATTGCGGCCATAGATTCCATAAATATCTCCATTTCCTCTGCGAGTGTAAGTTTCATTCCTGATCACCTTTTCCTATAGTTTTTAAGATTAATAACTAATTACCCATATCTTATATTTTGTGTAACTGATTGGAATGCTGAATCCATTGATATCATTAACTTTATAAGACTTTCTATTTTGAGTTACACAACACAATAAAAATGGTTAACTATAAGTAAAAAAAAGAAAAAGACCGACTTCTATCGGTCTTTTCAAATATTCTTATATTGTTGGTCTCTTCTAAGACCTAGATTTTCTAGGACCTACAATTAGTCTGATTGCTGTTCTTTCTTGATTATCGATTGAAACCTCGTGAAACGCTGGAATAAGAACCAAGTCAATACCACTAGGAGCTACGAATCCTCTTGCAATAGCAATGGCTTTAATCGCTTGATTTGTAGCGCCAGCTCCAATCACTTGAATTTCTGCATTACCGCTTTCTCTTAATACGCCTGCGATTGCGCCTGCAACTGAATTGGGATTTGATTTTGATGATACTTTTAATATATTTTCCATGTAAGTTGCTCCTCTGTTATTTAATCACCTTTTTGGTTACTGACTGGAATGTAATTAACGTATCTTTAACTAATATTCATATCAAAAGCAAACAATACTATTGAATGTATTTATTCGATACTTTTTATGTTATACCTGCCCATCTACATAAATAAAAAGCGAATTACTAAATCTTAAACTTAGTCATCGCTTTATCCATTGCATCTTGGTTTACCCCTATATATCTAAGTGTTACTCTTTCTGATGAATGATTAAATATCTCCATAAGCAACGCTATGTTCTTTGTCTGCATGTACATGTGATATCCAAACGTCTTACGTAATGTATGTGTACCAATCTCATCTAAACCAAACTCTGCTGCTGTACTTCTAAGTATTTTGTATGCCATACTACGACCAATCGGTTTGTTACTACCTTGTCTGCTTTTAATTAAGTACTCATGATCTTCTCTCTCTTCAATGAACCATTTCAACTCTCTTCTTAATGCTGCAGTAATTTGAATACGCTTCTGCTTACCTGTTTTCATTTCACGCATTGAAATGTGGCTCCCTTTTAAGTCACCAACCTTTAGCTTCAAGATATCACTAATACGTAGGCCTGTATTGATTCCCATTACAAACAGGATATAATTACGTTCACTCTTTTCTTTAAGATATTCTTTTATTTGTTGTATCTGCTCTGGATCACGGATAGGCTGAACAAAATTCATTGTCCATCACCTCCCGCTTGCTCTTCTTGCTCATAAACTTCTAATCTAAGTGCAAAAGCAAGCTTATAGAATGCTCTTGCCTTAACACGCCTGTATGTCCGCTCACTCATTCCCATTTCGTTATAAATCATATAATCACATACATCATCATCTTCAAGGTATCGTTTGATAATAATATCTCTTTGGTTCTTTCCTGATTGACCATTACCAAAACGACTCAATGCCTGGTCAATACGAAATGACATCTTTTCAAGCCATTCTTCACGCTTATTTTGCTGTAGATTTGCTACCGCAACATCTTCTAATGGATTACCAACTGCATGTGTAGGGCCGTGCTCTCGAACTTCATAAGAAGGAGTGACTTTCATTTCTTTTCGAATCATTCCAAACTGTCTATATATACGTACACTTTCAAGAACACCTTCCAAACGTTCCTGTGTTGCTGTTCTATCGATTTTTGGTAAGAAAGATAATTGTTTAATCATGTAAGACCACTCCTTTTTATTTTTAATTACTTCTGTCTGAACGCTCCACCGCGATTACGTACATATCTTGGTCGATACATTCCCATTAATTCCTCTATATCGCGGACACTTAATTGTTCTTCTTTTCGTTTTGGCCTCTTTTTCTGTTGCTGTTTCTTCCATTCTCGTAACTGATCACGAAAGCACTTCATTCCATCACCTCTTGTAAAATAAAAAAGCGGACACCAAACTACAGAACGATATTAATATCGCTCCATAGAATGATGTCCGCTGGTTCTTCCAGTAGGACTATAAAAGGATTATTTTGTTGAGTTTTAATATGCAATATTGCATATTCTATACTTTAAATTTTTTACACATGTAATAATTTATTTATAAAAATACAAGATATTAGCAAGGATGATTTATATGAACAAGTTTTGAAAGAAAATAATAAAATCTTTCCAAACATTTTTGGGATGCTTAGCATTCGGTCTGTTAACGTTTGTTATCTTTCTAATTATGGATTTAATAGACACCCCTTTAAATACATTAGGCTGGAGAGACTGGTTAGGTTCTGCAGTAGGCGCAACCTTTTTATCAGTTGGGGCGTTTACTTTCAGTAAATTGGATTTAAAATAAATATTTCGCCAATACTATTAATGACATGGTAAACTTTCTCCAATTCCCCTGAGACTGAGCAGTTAGCTTTTGCTAGCTGCTTTTTTTCCTATAATATTTCACCATCAATACATACTACAGATAAGCTGTTAAACAGCTAGTCCAGTTTTCTTTCCCTTAACCCTTTTTAGAGAGCAGTTAGTTTTTTGCTATCTGCTCTTTAAATAAAACTGATTTATCACCTTTATACAGAACAAGAATATATTATATCAAGTCATATACCTTATGCTTTCTTACTCCTAATACACCCTATATAGGGTGCTCTTTTTACTTTCAAATTGGACAAGTTTTTTTCAGTTCCCCTGCAACTTTACAAAAGTTAAACATATATTATATTAAGTCTCGTCTTAATTTGTAGCCTTTAACATCCAAATTCTTCTTATAGCGCCTCCTTGTAATAGAGCACTTGTAAACGGTGCTCTTTTTGTATTAAAAAGGCATTGCTAAAGAAGTTTTTTACATACAGGCACTCTTTAGTTTCACATCACATAATGTAATGTAAATCCACCGAAATGTCCGTAACCATCGACTCCATTTTTTGTTTCCTCATTATAAAGGAGGACTATATTATGGGTTTTGGAGCTGGTTGTTGTGGCTTCGGCGGCGGATTCGCCTTACTGATTGTGCTATTTATCTTATTAATCATAATCGGTTGTAGTTGTTTTGGAGGTGGATTTGGCTGCTGACGCTAAAAGAATGGCACTCAATTTGAGTGTCTTTTCTTATTAAATTGATACTTACCTCGGCATAATATTTCACCATCTGCACATACTACAAACAGGCTACTCCTAGAATTCACAACTTGTAGGCCTTTCCCTCTCCAAGGGTGAGCAGTTAGCTTTTGCTAGCTGCTCTTTTTCGTTCATTTCTCTCATCCCTCCGCATAAATTTTGAAATCCCGTCAATACTGTAGATAACCCATTATTGAAATCTTTCTCCGATTCCCCTTGGGCCGAGCAGTTAGCTTTTGCTGACTGCTTTTCTTCGTATAATATTTCATCAGCAATACATACTATAGATAAGCTGTTTTAGCAGCTTAGTCCAGTGTTCTTTCTTTTAACTCTTTTTAGAGAGCAGTTAGTTTTTGTTAGCTGCTCTTTAAGTTAAATTAGAACAAATTTTTTCACTTCCCCTGCAACTCTACAAATATAAAACATATATTTTATTGAGGATCATATAGCACCTTTCTTAAAAGAGCACTTATAAAACAGTGCTCTTTATTTATTTTTTCCTGTATAGCATTTCAAATTCCGCACATACTACAGTCAGGCTACCCCATAGCTACCAGATATTCTTGAATACCTCTCTTATTTTGGATGAGCAGTTAGCTTTTGCCGACTGCTTTTTTTCGTATAATATTTCACCATCTGCACATACTACACATAAGCTACCCCATTACAGCTATTCTTGAATACCTCTCTTCGGAAGAGCAGTTAGCTTTTGCTAGCTGCTCTTTTATTTGCGCTCAAAGAATGATAAGAATTCACTATAGCTGAAGCGTTCGAAGTTTCCTGCATCATTTTTAACAGCTATACCTACTTCTTCTGATGTTCTAAACATCTTAAAGTCTTCATAGTTAAACCAATATTCTTTGCCAGTACTAAATCCTCTTGATTCATTTTTTGGAACAACATACATCCAATCTCTAATCTCTATTAATAAAATAATTGCGTCCTGCAAGACATCTAGAGTCTTACTCATATACATTCCCCTTTTCTATAATTAGCTTTTGCTAGCTGCTCTTTGTATGAATTTATCCATAAGCCACTCTTTATCATCTGCATGTTCTTCACATAAATCTTCTGATCGATCTAAGATAGCCTGTACACGTTTAATATCTTCTTTTGTTACTTCGATCTTCAATTCATTTATTTCTTCTTGTAAACCTTTTATAGTGTTTATGGCCATATAAGCTGTATCTTTAGCTTCTTTTTCATATTTTTCACGAGTTACTAGTCCGTCTGTGTTACCTCTAAGGTGCCACAATTTTGATAACACTTTATCAACTTCCATTTACCCATTCCCCTTTTTTACAAAATGAAATTTTTGTTTAGTTTTCTTTCCTGCATAATATTTCGATATCCGTTTATACTATAGTTGTATCCTATGCTACTTCTAAAAGCGTACAATGGAGCCGTTAGCTACTTCAGCTAGCTGCTTTGTTGTGCCAAATAATTTTTTATTTCTCAACAACCATTATTGGAATTAAAATTCCAATAATAGTAATATGAAAGTAACTTTCAGTCATAATTATTAACATGTCAAGTGTTGTTCCCTTTTAAACTTGTTCCCTACTAATAGCTTTTTTGTTCAAATACTTCACGCCCATGAAAAAATTACATTTAGTATCACGTACTCTTTTACACTAAGAGCTTTGATCCGAAGAGCACTTATATATAGTGCTCTTTTTGGTATGGAATGTAAAATAAAGGCTTGCTCTTAAAACCTTTTATGTAATTATTATAGTTTTTTTCCTTACACCCGTGTGTCTGTTTACTCATAAATTGTTAAAGTATAAATATTAATTGGTAGTTAATTTATAAGGGAGGTTTCAAAATGAGTGAATTTAAAAAGGATTGTCACATACCCTTTCCATGTGCCTTTCCTTTACCTCAAATAGGGCCCACTGGAATAACTGGACCTACCGGCGACACTGGACCTCAAGGACC
>NZ_NVOY01000001.1 GCF_002551005.1 Bacillus pseudomycoides | reverse complement strand
TTTTTCACCTCCTTGTTAAGGATATTATACCAAAAGAGAACGTACGTTTCTGTCTTTTTCACTTGAACATAAAATATTTTTTTCGATTCACCTCTCCACCTTCACATATGTTTAGAGGTGGGAGTCTTCTCGAAAGGTATGATAGAATTGGTTTTTTTGTTTAATGGAAGGAGTTGTTTTATAATGGAATTATAAGAAAATTAAGGGAATTAAATTATTATAAGGGTAAAGTTTAGGGGGAGAGAGGATGTACGGTGTAATTACTTTATTCGATGAAACAGCAGAAAAAGAAATACATGCAGTATGGAATGAGTTGTGCAGAAGCGGGATTTCTTATTATTCTAAAGAAGCTCCTAATAGAAGGCCACATATTACAATCGCTAGCTATCAAAATCTTGAGCCAAAATCTTTTATAGAAGACATGAATCAAGTTTTACATGGGACGAGTAACATTCCTATAACGCTAAGCACATTGGGAACATTTTTAGCATCTAAGACAGTATTTCTATCTCCTGTACCTACAAAAACGTTATTGGATTTTCATCGTAATTTCCATGAGGAAATGAAAAAATATAGCGACAATCCATCTTCATTATATCTTCCTAACAATTGGATTCCGCATTGTACAATTGCCAATCATTTAACAGAAGAAAAGTTTCATGAAGCTTTTCAGTATTGTACAAATAGAATAGAGAAAATACATGCGATTATTCGTGAAATTGCTCTTATTAAAGTTGAATATAAAAATGAAAAATGTGTGGATGCACCTATTATTTTTTCGAAAAGGTTAACGGGTGTCACAAACAATGTTCATAGCTAAAAAAGGGGGAGAAAAAATGGGAGAACTTTGGCATGGCGGAAAGATTTATACGATGGAAGAAAACGGAAGAGTCGTAGAAGCTGTTTACGTAGAAAACGGTAAAATTATTGCTGTTGGAAAGAAAGAAGAACTAGAGGAACCGTATCAGCCGAAACAGTTCTTCAATTTAGAAGGGAAAACAATGCTCCCTGGTTTTGTCGATAGCCATATGCATCTTATTGGACACGGAGAACGATTACTTCGTTTAGATTTATCAGCATGCACATCTTATCAGGAAGTACTAAACCTTGTCGCGGAGCGAGTGAAAACAATGAAGCAAGGAGAATGGGTTGTTGGTGAGGGCTGGAATGAAAATAATTTTACAGACCGAAAAGATGTACATAAACGGGATTTAGATGATTTATCACGTCATCATCCTATTTTATTAAAACGCGTTTGCCGTCATGTAACGTTGGTGAACTCTTATATTCTTGAGAAAGCTGAAATTATGCAAGGTAGAAAAGACCCGAAAGGCGGGAAAATCGGCCGCGATCAACATGGTGAATTCACAGGATTATTGTATGAACAAGCGCAAGATTTAATCGCCCCTATTCTACCAGACATCGATGCAGCTTATTTAAAGAAGGCACTGCAAACTGCAATTCAAGATTGTTGGCAATATGGACTAGTTGGCGGCCATACAGAAGACTTAAACTACTATGGCGGTTTTCAAAAAACATACAATGCCTTTACGGAAGTGATTCGAGATTTACCGTTTAAAGCGCATCTTCTCGTCCATCATGAAGTAGCGCACGAACGTGAGCAATATGAGAATACACATTATATTGAGTTTGGAGCGATGAAAATCTTTTCGGATGGTTCCTTTGGCGGGCGAACAGCGCTTCTTAGCGAACCGTATGAAGATGCAAAAGAAACGAATGGCGTTGCTATCTTTTCCCGTACTGAACTTGCGGAACTCGTTAAACAAGCACGAGAATTCCATATGCCTGTCGCAATTCATACAATTGGTGATCTATCACTTGAATATGTAATCGATGCGCTTGAAATGCATCCGCCAAAAGAAGGGCAGCGTGACCGCATTATTCACTGTCAGCTTGCGCGTGAAGAGTTAACCCAGCGCATGAAGAAGCTCCCGGCAATTTTAGATATTCAGCCTGTCTTCGTTTCTTCTGACTTTCCATCTGTTATTGAAAAGTTAGGAGAGCGGCGTCTTCGGTATGCATATGCATGGAAAACACTCCTTGCTGCTGGTTTACCCTGTGCGGGCGGTTCAGATGCACCAATCGAGCAGGTGAACCCACTTTTAGGTATATATAGCGCTGTAACAAGAAAGAGCTTTGTGGATAGAAACTGTTACATGCCAGAAGAAAGGTTAACAGTATTTGAAGCTATTTCACTGTTCACAACAGGAAGCGCATATGCGATTGGAAAAGAAGCAAGCCGAGGAAAAATTGCAGCGGAGTATGAAGCGGACTTTACTGTATTAGATCGAGATATATTTGACATGCAAGAAGAGGAAATAAAAGAGATAAACGTTGTGATGACGGTTGTGGATGGTGAGGTTGTATACAAGAAATAAAGGCGGCACAAGCCGCCTTTATTTCTTATCCCGCTATTCGTGGGCAGTAAAGGCTGGATAAGAGCAGGGAAGAAAACTGCCCGTAANNCGATTGGTTCAACTAACCTTTTGGAGAAAAACACTGCAAAAGGTTAGTTTCATTTTATAAAAACGTTCTTTGTACTTTTTCCCAGAACGAATTATTTTTTAGTTTTACTGTTTTGATTTGCTTATCGCTTAAACGAACAACTGCTTTTTCAACTTGTTTAATGCTAAGTGCTTCGTTATCCATACCCATGACAGGATAATCTTTACCATTATGAGTTAATTTTAATGTTAATGTACGATTGTTGCTTAAGATGAATGGAGAGCCAAGTGTCCGGTACGTATTGTTATTTAAGGAAGCAAGCTCACTTACTTGGAAACATGGAATTAATGGATCCACGACAGCGCCGCTTAGTGATTTATTATATGCAGTGCTTCCTGTTGGAGTAGAAACAACTAAGCCATCCCCTCTGAATGTTTCAAAATATAAATCATCGATGTACACATCTAACACAAATGTTTTAATCACGCTAGAGCGCAGTGAAAATTCATTTAAGCAATAAAAAGATGTGTCATGATCGACAGTTACTTGAATTGTTGGATATCTTCTTACTTCAATTTCATTTTTTGTGATTTCTTGAAGGGCACTATCGACATGATCGATGTGGAAGTCACAGTAAAAGGAAATATCATCTGTTGTCGAAACCCCTGCGTATAAGCAATCCTCACGAAATCCTGTTTTTCTAACAGCCTGCAAAAATGTACCGTCGTCGCCAACACTAATGATAGCGTTTGCGTGCTTTGGGTGGTCTAGTATTGTAAATCCGTTTTCCTTTAAAATGTCGTATACTGGGTTCATTTTTTCGATAAGCGTTGCTTTATCATCACCGTAAAAGAAAAATAAATTGCGACGATCTTCCATTTTGTATCCCTCCATGCAGTAAATAATATGTTCAAATACTATATTTCGATAAAAATATGAATAATCCTTCTGTTTTTAGAAAAATCTATATTTTCAATTTCGTTTATGTTTTTCATATCGTGTCGATAATGGATACGAAATGAAAGGATGGTACGATGAAGTGGCTGGTGATTGGAATTGGAATACTTATTTTGCTTATCTTACTTATTTTGTTATCGAAATTATCGCTGAAAATTAGTTTGTTATATACAGAAACAGAAAAGCAATGTTTGCTTCAAATAAAAATTTGGATGATTCATTATACATTTGATGTGCTAGAACGGATTGAAAAGCAGCAAAGGAAAACGAGTCAAAAAATTGACAAAGCAGAAGAGGAAGGCGGAACCGAGGAGAAATTTGCGGCATTGCTTGACAGTGCAGCGGAGATTATAAAAAGGCTACAAGAAATCCATACTATGATTAAAGATTTTCTGCAAAAAGTGAAAATCAATAATTGGAGATGGTATTCGCAAATTGGAACAGGTGATGCAGCGAGTACTGGAGTTATTACAGGCTATGCATGGTCAGTAAAAGGAATCATTGTTGGCGCTGCCGGTCAATATGCAGAAATTATTGGTGCGCCGCAACTTGAAATTACTCCGATTTTTCAAGGGAAAACTGTAGCATCACATTGTGAATTAACGGCTTCGTTTCGTATATATCGTGCAGTTAAGGCAGTAATTAAGCTATTTATATTTTTGAAGAAGCAAGGAGTTATTCCGACAGATCATGCGATGCAGCAATAAAGTGAAACTTTAATCAGTGGGGGGTTCTTCATCCCCCACCTAACTTCTTTGCTTTTGCCGAATTTTGAGGTGGGAGTATTACTGCCCACGAATAGCGGGATAAATATAGGGGGGATTATATGGAACATCCAATTCAAGGGTTAATGACAACCGCGATGCAGCATTTAAATCATATGATTGATGTAAATACAATCATTGGTGATCCAATTCAGTCACCTGATGGAAGTGTCATCTTAACAGTTTCTAAAGTAAGCTTTGGTTTTGCGGCAGGTGGTAGTGAATTTGGGAAACTGGAAAATAATAATCATCATCCATTTGGTGGCGGTAGCGGCGGCGGTGTTTCCATTAACCCGGTTGCTTTTCTTATTGTAAATAGTGAAGGTGTGAAAGTACTTCATTTAGATAAACAGACGCATATACTTGATAAAATCATGGAATTAGCACCGCAAGCAGTTGATAAGGTGAAAGAAATGATGAATAAGCAAAAAGATGAACAGCCGGAGTATGAAATATAAGAAACAGAAGAGCTGACTCAATAAACGTCTGTTGAGTCAGCTTTTTTACGTGCCTATTGATATATCGTCCATAATTCGCCAGATATCGGCGAAAGTACTACATTTATCGGCGATATTTATGATATATCGGCGCTTCGACACAATATAAAGACTCTTCGACAATGTTCGGCATGTGCATTGTCCATCTTCTAGAATTGAACCATACCGAAATCAGCTTCTTCTTTTTTCTAAAAACAGAGCGATTCAGTTGCATTCTGTTTACTGAACATCTATCATTTACACTGTACATATTTTGTTTTTTAGAAAAGGGAGGATTTTCAAATGGCAAACGTAACGTTTAAAGGAAACCCAATCACTTTAGTTGGCACAGAAGTTAAAGTAGGCGATCAAGCACCAAACTTCCAAGTGTTAGCAAATGATTTATCTCCGGTAACTTTAGAAACATATAAAGGCGCAGTGAAATTGATTAGTGTTGTACCATCTATTGATACTGGTGTATGTGATGCACAAACTCGTCGTTTCAATGAAGATGCAGCTAGCATTGAAAACGCAAAAGTATTAACAATTAGCGTTGATTTACCATTTGCTCAAAAGCGCTGGTGTGCAGCTAACGGTTTAGAAAACGTTGTAACGCTTTCTGATCACCGCGACCTTTCTTTTGGTGAGGCATACGGTGTTGTAATGAAAGAACTTCGTTTACTTGCACGTGCAGTATTCGTAGTAGATAGCAACGACAAAGTTGTTTACGTAGAATACGTAAGCGAAGGTACAAGCCATCCAAATTACGAAGCAGCATTAGAAGCAGCAAAAGCTGCGAAGTAATATAGGCAAGCGATCTCTTCTCAAGGGGTCGCTTTTTCTTTTGGGAAAAATTTAGAATGTGGTATGATATAAGTTATGTGTATTTTAGTTTGAAGGAGGAATTTTCGTGAGTTCAACAGTAGAAACATTATTTTCTATTTTTGATTCTTCTGCCGTAATTTTACGTAAAGAATTAAATATAACGTACTTAGAAGCACTTGTAGAGACAGGTGATAATTTATTTGAAGGAACAATTTTACAAGAAGGCTTAGAAGAACCAACAATTGAACGATTAGAGCGTGAATATAGCAAGTTTAATGAAGAAAACTATAAAGGCGAAGAAATTCGCAAAGCGTTTCAACTTGCCATCTTAAAAGGGATGAAAGACGGCGTACAAGCAAATCATGAAATGACGCCTGATGCAGTTGGGATGTTTATGAGTTATTTGTTCCATAAATTTATGAAGGATCAAAAGGAAATAACTGTACTAGATCCTGCAGTTGGAACGGGTAATTTATTGACGACAATCTTCAATGGTTGTCTAGAAGGTACAACGATGAGTGGCTTTGGAGTAGATGTGGATGACTTGCTTGTTAAACTTGCATTAGTCAATGCAAATTTACAAAAGCAAGCGGTCGAGTTCTTTAATCAAGATGGATTAGCTTCTCTTTATATTGATCCAGTTGATGCAGTTGTGTGTGATTTACCGATCGGCTATTATCCAAATGAAATCGGTGCAAGCGAATATACGTTAAAAGCAGACGAAGGTATGTCTTATGCACATCATCTTTTTATTGAACAAAGTGTCAAACATACAAAAGATGGCGGCTATTTATTTTTCTTAGTGCCAAACTTCATTTTTGAAAGTGATCAAGCACCAAAGCTTCATGCATTTATTAAAGAAACATGTTTTGTACAAGGTTTACTACAGTTACCTGTTTCCATGTTTAAGAATGAAAAAAATGCAAAAAGTATATTTGTTCTCCAAAAGAAAGGGCAAAACATAAATATGCCAAAACAAGCGCTATTAGTAGAATTACCGAAATTCTCTAATATGCAAGCGCTGGAGAACATTATGCAGCAAATTAATGGTTGGTTTGTTGAGAAAAACTAAAAACTGTGCGTATATAACAGAGGGATACTTATATATAGTACAGTTTTATATTGTTTACAAAATTAAGTAATATATATAAGTGGCGGAATTAAAAACATTCAATCTGTAATATAAAAAAAATGATCGTGTTACAATTTTTTCACTTGAAATATATGTCGTACGATGTTTAAATTAAAATCGTGAGTATTAAATTTTTATCAGTGAAACGGTTCTGTTATCTGAAAAAAATTAAAGACATAAAATAGAGCGGTTTGTGGAGGGATTCCACACAGCTAGAGAAAAAGGGGCGAAAGACTAGATGTCAAAAATCATCGCGATTAATGCAGGAAGCTCTTCCTTAAAGTTCCAATTATTCGAAATGCCAAGTGAAACAGTATTAACAAAAGGTTTAGTAGAACGTATCGGTTTAGAAGATGCTATCTTCACAATTACTGTGAACGGTGAAAAACAAACTGAAGTAACAAATATTGCAGACCACGGAGTAGCAGTTAATATGTTACTTAACAAATTAACTGAAAATGGAATTGTGAAATCTCTTGATGAGATTAGTGGTATCGGTCACCGTGTTGTACACGGCGGTGAAAAATTCCCAGATTCTGCTCTAATTGATGATAAAGTATTAGCAGAAATCGACGCTTTAAGTGAGTTAGCACCACTTCATAACCCAGCACACGTTGTTGGTATTAAAGCGTTCCAAGAAGTTCTTCCGAACGTACCTTCAGTAGCAGTGTTCGATACAGCATTCCATCAAACAATGCCAGAAGAATCTTTCTTATATAGCTTACCTTACGAATATTATGAGAAATACGGCATCCGTAAATACGGTTTCCACGGTACTTCTCATAAGTATGTAACAGAGCGTGCAGCTGAATTATTAGGTCGTCCACTTGAAAGCTTACGTTTACTTTCTTGTCACTTAGGTAACGGTGCAAGCATCGCAGCTGTTGAAGGTGGAAAATCAATTGATACGTCTATGGGATTCACTCCACTTGCTGGTGTAACAATGGGTACACGTTCTGGTAACCTTGACCCTGCGTTAATTCCATATATTATGAAGAAAACAGGACAATCTGTAGATGAAGTTCTTAACGTATTAAACAAGAAAAGTGGTATGTTAGGTCTTTCTGGATTCTCAAGTGACTTACGTGATATTGAGCAAGCGGAAGAAGAAGGAAATCACCGTGCAGAAGTAGCACTAGAGATCTTTATCGGCCGCATCCATAAATACATCGGTTCTTATGCAGCTCGTATGAAAGGTGTAGACGCAATCATCTTTACAGCTGGTATTGGTGAGAACAGTGCACTAATTCGTGAGCGTGTATTAGAAGGTCTTGAGTTTATGGGCGTATACTTCGATCCAAAACGCAACAATTTCCGTGGTGAAGAAGCATTCATTAGCTTCCCTCACTCTCCAGTAAAAGTAATCGTAATTCCAACAGACGAAGAAGTTATGATTGCTCGTGACGTAGTACGTCTTGGAAATATTGGTTAATATATGATGAAAAGACGGGATGATTCCCGTCTTTTTTCTGTTATTTTTTTGAAAGTAGTTCCGTTAATCCGTTTGGGTATAATGTTTTTTCACCTTGTAAAAATGTTTCAATGGGGACTCATACACCATAAGAGATGGTATCTCCTTCTGTTATTGTGAATCGATTCTGTTTATAAAGTTCTTTGTTTGAAAAATGTGCAGAATATAATTGGACTATTTCATGGCCAATTGTATTGTCTATTTGAAAAATGTTTTCTAAACAACCTAAGTATGTACTGATTTCTACAGTGACACTAAGTTCTTTTTCAAATTCTCGGATAACAGTTTGCGCCCCGTATTCCCCAAGTTCAATTGTTCCTCCAAGTGGCCTATAATAATATCTCTCACCAGTTTCATGTTTTCTATTGTATTCTTCAACGAGGATGCAATCATTGTGTTTAATAATGCCTAATGCTTTTGCACGCGGATACATAACATCCCTCCCTTTTTCATTGCGACTTATTTGAAAATAACATATTTTTCAGAAAAAAACAGGGCGTACGGCCTCTCACAGCAAATATATTACAATGTAGAAAAATAATTCAAGGGGATGTTTGTATGCTGTCAAAGGGAGAGGAACGAATTTTACATGATCTAAAAAGCTGGGAGCAGCAACTGGTGCAACACGAATCAACGGATTTTCAGCAAATGTTTGATAAATGGTTAAATCGTACATTTTCGAAGTTGCCAGAGAAGAAACGAAATGAATTTTTTTCAAAAGCAGATGGATGGCTCTTTCATTTACATGCGTTCATGCAAAGCTCGCAGTCGCAGCTCGATGCACGCGGGAGGATTTTGGGGGCGGCGCGTGTGTTTGATGATTCTATTGAACATATTGAAGAAATGAGAGAACTATCCATTCATCAATTAACATACATAGCAGAGCAACAAACAGCTCGTCATCGTTTATATTCTTTCGTGCAAGGAGGAATAACAGGAATTGGCGGCTTTTTATTATTAAGTGCAGATTTTCCTGTATTGATTGCTTTAAATGTGAAAGCCGTGCAGCTTATCGCCACATCATTTGGCCATGATGTGAATAAACCGTATGAAATGATGTTAGCGTTAAAAGTGTTTCATGCGGCTATATTGCCAGCGCATTTGCAGCAGTATGCTTGGTACAATTTACAGCAAGAGTTAGAGCAAGAAGAATCAGCTCCATTCTTTTATGAGGGAGAAGAGGAAGTATTAAATCCAGCATCTGTCCAAGTGCTGCTAAAGCAAATTTTGAAAACGTTCATTATTTATTCACTGCGCCGTAAGTTGTTTCAAGGTGTGCCAGTGCTTGGAATTGCGATTGGATCGGCGGCGAATTACCGGTTAACGCGGAGTGTGACAGAATTTGCGAATCGATTTTATCAAATGCGTTATTTACGCCAAAAATAAAAAGCGAAAGGCGGTTGCCTTTCGCTTCTAATTTGTTGCATGTTGTTTTGGTAACGGAATTGCCACTGTTTTCTTTTCCTTTGCTGGATAATAAATTAAATCTAGTACTTTTGCCTGTACAGCAAAGGAAAGAATCGTAAAGGCAATCTGAGTCCATGTTAAATAGTATAGTGAAAGTGCAAGGACAATTACGTCAAAAGCGAAGAAAATTTGCCCGACTGTAAAGCGCGTTTTTTTACTCAATACAATTGTTAAAATTTCATCTCCGCCTGTTGCACCGCCGAATCGTAAAATAAAACCAAGTCCAACCCCAGCTAAAGCTCCGCCTATTACTGCAGCTACAAATAAATAATTAGATAAATCAACCGTAAACGGAGAATAATTTTCCATTAAAGAATAAAACACTCCGAATGAAATTGAACCGATAAATGAATAGCCGACCATTTTTTTACCTAAAAATGTAGCACATAGTAAAATGACTGGAATATCCATTAAAACAGTTGAAATGGATGGTGAAATATCAAAAAAGTTTTGTAAAAACAGTGCGATTCCGACAAAGCCACCTTCAGTTAAGTGGTTTTGAAAATGAATGTGATATAGCACGGTAGCTAAAATAAATGAACCAAGTAAAACCATAAAAATTTCTTTAATAAATTGTCGACTTTGGATGTTCTCCATCGTTATTCCTTCTCTCCGTAGTTAGTAGTTTTTTGTTTTTCATAAACTAACTACGCCTATATAGCAGCAGTTAGTTTACATACGTCTAACTACGCTATATATCACTGAAGAAATAACGAATAATCCTCTCGTCCATCAATTCTCCCTACTTTCGTTTTAGTTTAGGCCTAAAATAGACTAAACAAAACTCAGAGTAGGATTTTTTATTTAGCAATCCTATTCTCTTCTAGGTTTTGTTTAGTAAGTGTCAAACAACCTAAACAAAACGCTACGTGTAAGAAGAATCTTTTCGTTGCCAAATTATCCTTCGGGCAATCATAATTTCCCCACTTTCGTATTTTTTTCGCTAGACAAAATATCTAAGCAAAAAAATACGCTACGTGTAAGATTCGTCTTTTCGATGCCACATGCTCCTTCGAGCGATCATGATATCTAAATCCTTTCTGTAAAAGATTTTATACTATTATATCATACTTTTGAAAAATGTATGTTGTTGGAAACTGCAAATGGGCAAAGAAAAACCTACATACTTCGTAAATATGAGAGGATAAGGTGTAATAAACTAATATTTGCTGTCGAAGGTTTTTGGTTATGAAAATGAAATTTTGTACGCTGTAAACTATCTAAATCTATTTTAATTTTTTTACATATAATTTGCTGCTATGCATGATCAAATGCTCTCGCCCACCAAAAAAGAAAGAGGTTTTTATGTCTGTCTTTCAATCTGTATCAATATAGAAATTCACTTTAATTAATTACATAATATTCATTTTAAAGTGAATATTTCCTATAATTCGAGTCATATAGGGGATGACTGGAGAGATTCGTATGAAAATAATAGATATACAAGCAAGCATAGAGAAAAAAAGAGAGGAACTAACTATTCTCGTAAGAATGTACGGATTTAATCATGAAAAGGTAGTTGTATGCAGCCAAGAGTTAGATGATTTAGTCTATCGTTTGATGGAAAGTGCTACTTACCAAGAAAGTATGCATTCTATTTCTGTAAAGAAAGATACGAATAACAATATACATTCACCTTAGCTGGAAACAACATCATTATAATATTCCATACGCTTTTTCATTTAAGTGCATCGTATTTGAAGAAGCTTTCTTTTTTATTTAACTATCTTTGAAAGCGTTTGCGGAAAATGTAGTAGAAAAAGAGGTCCGTAATAGTTTGATTGGTGGGAAATGTGTCTAGAGAAGTGTTAAAAATTTAAAAACAATGAAGTAATAAGATTATATAAATCTGCCAGCAGAAACGAATTAAGCAATTATGAAGAAATTGTATGAAAAATAGGAAATCATTCTTTGCCTCCATAGATCCTTCTACTTTTACTGGCAGACCTCACATTCCAAAGTATATTTTAAATCTCCTATAAAATAAATTGTATGTAAGAATGAAATGTGTAAACTCCAAATAAGTATTACTGATGTGCCTTCCCTTCAGAAACATTTTGAGTGAGACGATACCAAAGCCAAAGGTCGTTAATGATGGAAGCGAGATCGGCAATTTCTGTATTCAGTTTACAAGAAAGCTCAAAGTTTTCTTCATTATTTAATTTATTCTGTTTCGTATTAATGGTCTGTTCAAGCTCTTGAATCCGGTCAGGTATTTTCCCGCGAATTTGTTCCCACTTTAATAAAATGGCATGCTGCACAGTTGTAGGAATCTCGTCCCATTCTTCTTGTAAATCAGGTATTTCAATTCCTAGATGTTCGTTATATGTGAAATATTGTTTCATGCCTCTCCCCTCCATTTTCTGCTTCCATTGTATCGAAAAAGAGAACGAACTTCGATGGAATTGTTAAAAAAAAATTTGCAAATATCCCTTGCACCATTTTTAAAAAGATGATAAATTATGAATTAATATTAATAAAAGTGAATAAATATTCTTTTTGGGGGGATGTAAAATGAAGAACAAGAAAGTTGTATTAGCATATTCCGGAGGCCTTGATACTTCCGTTGCGATTAAGTGGTTACAAGAAAAAGGGTACGATGTGATTGCACTTTGTTTAGATTTAGGGGAAGGAAAAGATTTAGAATTTGTGAAAGAAAAGGCATTATCAGTTGGAGCGATTAAATCGTATATGATTGACGTGCAAGAAGAGTATGCCAATGAATATGCATTAAAAGCACTGCAAGCCCATACGTTATACGAAGGGAAATATCCACTTGTATCTGCATTATCTCGTCCGTTAATTGCGAAGAAGTTGGTAGAAATCGCAGAGACGGAAGGGGCAAGTGCAGTTGCGCATGGATGTACGGGAAAAGGAAACGATCAAGTGCGTTTTGAAGTTTCGATTCAAGCGTTAAATCCGTATTTAGAAGTAATTGCACCAGTGCGTGAATGGAAATGGTCACGTGAAGAGGAAATTGCCTATGCAAAAGAAAACGATGTGCCAATTCCGATTAATTTAGACAGTCCATTTTCCATTGATCAAAACTTATGGGGACGAAGCAATGAATGTGGAATTTTAGAAGATCCATGGGCGGCGCCGCCAGAAGAAGCATATGAAATGACAGCAGCACTGGAGAATACACCAAACAAACCTGAATTTGTAGAAATTGGGTTTGAAGCAGGAGTGCCAACAACATTAAATGGTGTAGCGTATCCCTTGGCGGAATTAATTAAAACGTTAAATTCTCTTGCTGGTAAGCATGGGGTTGGTCGCATTGATCACGTAGAAAATCGTCTTGTCGGTATTAAGTCGCGTGAAGTGTATGAATGCCCAGCAGCGATGACGTTAATTACTGCTCATAAGGAATTAGAAGATTTAACGCTTGTAAAAGAAGTAGCGCACTTTAAACCGATGATTGAACAAAAATTAACAGATCTCATTTATAACGGTTTATGGTTCTCGCCTTTAAAAGATGCCCTTGCTGCCTTTTTACAAGAAACGCAAAAACATGTGACAGGTACAGTACGTGTCAAACTATTTAAAGGACATGCAATTGTAGAAGGACGTAAATCGGATTATTCTCTATACGATGAAAAATTAGCAACATATACAGTAGAAGATGAATTTAATCACGATGCAGCAGTTGGATTTATTTCATTATTTGGTTTACCAACAAAAGTATATAGCCAAGTGAGTCAAAAGAAGGTGGAGGCATGAGTAAACTTTGGGGCGGTCGCTTTACAGAGCAGGCTGAACAGTGGGTCGAGGAGTTTGGAGCTTCCATCTCCTTTGACCAGCAATTAGCAATAGAAGATATAGAAGGAAGTATTGCGCATGTGACGATGCTTGTGAAATGCGGCATCGTGACAACGGAAGAAGGAGAAAAAATTAAAAACGGCCTTCAATATTTACTGGAAAAGGCAAAGAAGCAGGAGCTTGCATTTTCTGTTGAAGCAGAAGATATTCATTTGAACATTGAAAAAATGTTAATTCAGCATATTGGTGAAGTTGGCGGTAAGCTCCATACAGGAAGAAGCCGTAATGATCAAGTCGCAACTGACATGCATTTGTATTTACGAAATGAAGTGCAGCATATTATCGAGGCAGTGAAGCAAGTGCAGACTGTACTTACAGTGCAAGCAGAAGAACATATTGAAACAATTATGCCAGGATATACACATTTACAGCGCGCGCAGCCAATTTCTTTTGCGCATCATCTTCTTGCGTATTTTTGGATGTTAGAACGTGATGCAAATCGTCTTACAGATTCACTAGAGCGTATTAACATTTCGCCGCTCGGAGCCGGGGCACTTGCTGGGACAACATTCCCGATTGATCGTGAATATAGTGCACAGCTACTCGGCTTTGATGGGATATATGAGAATAGTTTAGACGCAGTAAGCGACCGTGATTTCATTCTTGAATTTTTAAGTAATGCTTCTATATTAATGATGCATTTATCGCGTTTTTGTGAAGAATTGATTTTATGGAGCAGTCAGGAATTTCAGTTTATTGAAATGAGCGATTGTTATGCAACGGGCAGTAGCATTATGCCACAAAAGAAAAATCCGGATATGGCAGAGCTCATTCGCGGGAAAACAGGAAGGGTATACGGCAACTTGTTTAGTTTATTAACAGTTATGAAAGGATTGCCTCTTGCTTACAATAAAGATTTGCAAGAAGATAAAGAAGGCATGTTTGATACAGTCCGTACAGTAAAAGGCTGTTTACATGTAATGGCTGGTATGCTTGAGACGATGACAGTGAAAAAAGATAATATGGCGAAAGCTGTTACGCAAGACTTTTCAAATGCGACCGAGATCGCAGATTATTTAGCGAGTAAAGGATTACCATTTCGTCAGGCGCATGAAATTGTAGGAAAGCTTGTCCTTCTTTGCATTAATAAAGGTGTATATTTACTTGATCTACCGTTAACAACTTATCAAGAGATGAGCCCATTATTTGAGGAGGATTTATACGAAGTCCTTTCGCCGTACGCCGCAGTAAAAAGAAGAAATAGTGCAGGTGGTACAGGATTCGAACAAATTGGGCAAGCACTTCAAAAAGCGAAAGAGCGAGTAGAAACCCCCGTGAACATGTAATATTTCACGGGGGTTTTCATGATTGTTACATATATTTAATTAATGTACTTTCTAATGCTTTCATTCTTTGCAGAGATGTTGTTTGCCGTTTACGGGTTGTGGCAATTCCAAACATAATATTTTTAGAATCTAGACTATGTGTTCGATAAGAGTTTGTATCTGGATTTTTTCCTTGTAGTTTTCGATGAGCATAGAATAAAATATGTCCGAGTTCATGCGCAAGTGTATTTTCTAATGCAGATTTTGTGAGAATAATATGATTAAACCGGCTTTGTGTCATAAGGGAAGGGAATGATCGTCCCGTTGTATTACTTGAGAGGTGTTTTGCGTTTGTATAAAAGATTGAAATGCTGCTTGGATTTGGAAAGAGGTATTTTCTTTCATTAAATAAGTGCTTTATGTTTTTACTTTGTTTTTTTCGAAATGAAGTATCATTCGTTCGAACTGAAAAATCTTTCAGTGTTGTGATGCTAGTAATAACAAATTGTATATTCCATATTTTTGTTGCTAACTCAACTTGCTGCTTAATTTGTTTTTCTGTTACATTACAGCCGGGAAGAGTAAAGATACATAAGTTTATAAATGGAGTAGTGCGTTTGCTTTTGACTGTAGTTTCGCTGGTTTTTTCCTTTTCATTATTCAAAAATAATCACACCTTTATGCTTGGACATATATATAGTGTATGCATAAAGGAAAAGGTTGCTTGTATAATATAAGCAACCTAGCGTCTATATTTTTCAGTCGTATTTGTGTTTTCCTTCTGTAATGCGAATATATTCGATGTCCATTAAGTCACGAAATAGTGCACCGTGACTTAATTCTACACCGTGTTTTTCTTTAAAGTGGGCACAAATTGTTTCTACCATGTCGATTTCCTGGCCATTTAGGTCAAGTATAATACGCTCAGAACTTTCCATGTTATTTCCCCCATTCTTTTTTTCTTATCATAACCGCAGAAGACAATTTTATTTCAAAGGAATGAAAAAAACACCAAGCCATTACATAGAGGCTTGGTGCTGATTTATTATAGTTATTAAATTTCGCCTTGTTCTTCTTCGCCGCGAACAACAAGGACATCGCATTTCGCATAGCGAATAATATGTTCAGAGACGCTACCGATTAAGAAACGTTCTACTGCATTTAAACCAGTTGCACCGCAAATAATTAAATCAACTTTGTTTTTTGGTGCAATATCTTTTGAGATTTTTGATTTTGGATTACCGAATTCTAATACAGTTTCTACTTTTGTAAGTCCTGCATCTAGTGCAACCTTTTTGTAGTCTTCTAACAAATCTTCAGCAAATAAATTTGCGCGCTCTGCGATTGCACGGCTATATGCTTCTACTGCAGAATAAGCCTTGACGTCAACGATATGAGCGATTGTTAATGTAGCATCGTTACGCTTTGCAACTTGAATTGCTTTTTTAAATGCTTTTTCAGCTTCCTTAGAACCATCAACTGCGATTAAAATATTTGTATATGTAGTATTCATGAACGATTCCTCCCCGATTTATAAGCGTTATAACTCTTTACATCTTTATTATAAAGTAAATTATGGAAAAGTGTTTGACAGAAACGTTACAGAATTTCGAAAACTCTGTTTCAAACATTTTAGTTGTAATTGTATAAAGAAGTTGTTACATATGAAATATAGCAAGAAAAAAGGAGGCTTATGTTTGTGAGACATGCGCTCATTACAGCCGGTACAAAAGGTTTAGGGAAGAAAGTAACAGAGAGTTTATTACATAAAGGATATTCGGTAACAGTGACATATCGCAGTGATATACAAGCGGTAGAAACATTAAAGCGGCAATATGAAAATCTTGCGCATCGCATGCAATTTGTGCAAGCGGATGTAACGAAACAAGAAGATTTACATACAGTAGTAACAAAAGCGATGGAACGTTTTGGCCGTATTGACTTTCTTATTAATAATGCAGGTCCTTACGTATTCGAGCGTAAAAAGTTAGTTGAATATAAAGATGATGAATGGAATGAAATGATTCATGGTAATTTAACGGCCGTATTTCACTTACTAAAGCTTGTTGTTCCGATTATGCGCCAGCAAAAATTTGGTCGCATTGTGAATTATGGATTTCAAGGAGCGGATAGTGCGCCAGGATGGGTATATCGCTCTGCTTTTGCGGCTGCAAAAGTTGGACTAGTTTCGCTTACGAAAACAATTGCTTATGAAGAAGCTGAATATGGAATTACATCAAATATGATATGTCCCGGTGATATTATTGGTGATATGAAAGAAGCGACAATTGCGACGGCGCGTACATTACCTGATTCTCGTGCACCGATTGGGCGTTCTGGTACAGGGGAAGATATCGCTCGTACAATTTCCTTTTTATGTGAGGAAGATTCAGATATGATTACGGGCACCGTTATAGAAGTAACAGGAGCAGTTGATGTCATTCATCGACATCGTCAAAATTAGACAAATTCTATCGGACAACTTGTGTTGTTTTTGTCAAAAAATGAAAATGTATGATAAAATATAAGGGTATAGAAAGCGTTTTCTAAAAGTATAGATGCTATAAAATTAGTCAGGGGTAATTTTTATAATTTCAAGGGGGAATTTCCAATGCGTATCGGTGTACCAACAGAAATTAAAAACAATGAAAATCGTGTAGCAATGACGCCAGCGGGTGTTGTTCATTTAGTTCACAACGGTCATGAAGTTTTTGTTCAAAAAGGTGCTGGTTTAGGGTCTGGATTTACAGATGAAGCGTATGTTGAAGCAGGCGCAACAATTGTAGAAACAGCACAAGAAGCTTGGAATCAAGAGATGGTTATGAAAGTAAAAGAGCCAATTCCAAGTGAATACGGCTATTTCTGCGAAGGTTTAATTTTATTCACATACTTACACTTAGCTCCAGAACCAGAATTAACAAAAGCATTAATTGACAACAAAGTAGTTGGTATCGCTTATGAAACAGTTCAATTAGACAACCGTTCTTTACCATTACTTGCACCTATGAGCGAAGTAGCAGGCCGTATGTCTGCGCAAATTGGTGCACAGTTCCTTGAAAAAAATAAAGGCGGTAAAGGTATTTTACTTGCTGGCGTTCCGGGAGTAAAACGCGGCAAAGTAACAATTATCGGCGGTGGCCAAGCTGGTACGAACGCAGCGAAAATTGCTGTTGGTCTAGGCGCGGATGTAACAATTATCGACTTAAGCCCAGATCGTCTTCGTCAATTAGACGATATCTTCGGCAACCAAGTAACAACATTAATGTCTAACCCATATAACATCGCAGAAGCTGTAAAAGAATCTGACCTTGTGATCGGTGCCGTATTAATTCCAGGTGCAAAAGCGCCAAAACTTGTAACAGAAGAAATGATTCAATCTATGGAACCAGGTTCTGTTGTAGTTGACATCGCAATTGACCAAGGTGGTATTTTTGAAACAACTGACCGCATTACAACACATGACAACCCGACTTACGAAAAACATGGCGTTGTTCACTATGCAGTTGCAAACATGCCAGGTGCGGTTCCGCGTACATCAACAATTGCGTTAACGAACGTAACAGTACCATACGCAGTACAAATCGCAAACAAAGGTTACAAAAAAGCTTGCTTAGATAACACTGCCTTATTAAAAGGTATTAATACATTAGATGGCTACGTAACATTTGAAGCAGTTGCAGAAGCACATGGCTTACAATATGCCGATGCAAAAGAGCTTCTTGAAAAAGCACCTGCTTTATCATAAGAAAGACTGTAAAGCGACTATCGGCTGATAGTCGCTTTTATTATTATTTCATACGTGCTCGGGCCGTTTCGTGTTGCCTATTTACAGGAACAGATTCTCCTGCTTTAGCTAACCCAAAACGCGGCATATTTACATATACACTTTCATATTGGCCCTTCTCGATCACATATGTTTCATGAAAAATACCAACTGTTTTCGTTTTGGCGGCTTTTAGGTTGAAGTTTTTCCAAGCATCTACATGTAAGGAAGCATGGCGTGCATAATGTTCAAGGGTTTCAAATGACTTCCAATATTGAATTTGTAAAATGGTACGGCCGTTGAAGAAAGATTCTGTACCGAGAAAACCTAGTTCCTTATTTTCATATAACTCTTTCAGCATTCCACTCATTGCCCGGGCTACTGGTAACCATTTTGAAACAGCAAATAGTTTATCATATCTGGCGAGAAGACCCCCATCTCAAGCGTGAAACGGTAGGTGGGAGATGAATCGCTTTTTTGTTTATTTTAGCATATAAGTAGAAACGTATGTTCTTGTTTGATATACTTTGTGTATACCAAACAAGAAAGGAGTGTGTCCAATGAAAAAAGCATATTTTTCAATTCGTATCTATAAGAATGCACTGAATCCGAAATATGTTGAAGCTATTGGACATGCTCTTTTCGTATTTAACCGTGCCAAGCATTTCGCTTTTCAAACGCAAGTGTTAGAAAAACGTTCTGGCAGCTCTAAACGTTCTGATAGTATGCAAATTACTTTAAAATCACGATTTAGTCTGAATGACTATTATGCAAATAGTGCTGTGCAGGAAGCCAATGCGCTGTTTTCTGCTCAGACAGAATTGAAGAAATTGTATATCGAAAATAAAAATGAACAAATGAAAGCTGTAAAAAAGAAGATTAAGAAAACCAAGTCAGATTTGACAGTACTGAATAAAATGAAAACATCTTTTATCAAAGGGAAGCCAACGTTCAATAAAACGTCCAAAGAACAACAAAGGGGACAATATTTTGTTGTGCAATTTAAAACGAGAACGGATATTTACTATCATGCCTATCAATTTGAGCATGAATATTTAGATGTACGTATTCAAACACTTCGGTCTCGTTTAGGTAGCCTTGTATTTCGGTTGGATAGACTACAAAAACTACTTCATAGTTTAAAAAACAAAGTTTCTTCTGTTGTATTTGGGAGTAAAAAACTCTTCAAAGCACAACATACTGTAGATACTTATGTTCAAAATCATACACTTTGGGTGCAGGATTTTGAAGCGGCCCGTTACAATCAAATGCTGATTTCAGGTCGAAAAGATGCGAAATCAGGAAACTTTGTATTTACATACAATACGGAATCACAATCATTATACTTTATAACACCAAATGCTGTTGCAGTTGAAATTCCTAACCTTACATTTCCGTATGGACAAGAACAAGTGAATGCAGCTGTTCAAAACCAATGGAATTGCAAAGATAAAAAGAATGCAGGAAAACCAATCAGTTGGACAATTGAAGACCACGGGGATTACTACATTTTTAAATGTTTAATAGATATTGAAGAGAACCAAAATAAAAACTTCAGCAAATCTGATGGTGTCATTGGAATAGACTGTAACTTTGACCACTTCGCTTGGTCAAACATCAATAAACAAGGACAACTCATAAAAATGGGTGTATTATCCTTTGATATTTTAGGTAAAATATTAGAACAAATTACGAAAATGATTGAAGCAGAAGCCATTGCATTAGTTGATATTGCTGTAAAAGCAAACAAACCGATTGTTGTAGAAAAATTAAACACAACAAAAGGAAAGGTTAAGAACCCTTATGGCAATAAAAAAGCAAATATGATGATAAGCATGTTTGCTTATAAAAAGATGATTTCAGCTATTAAAAGCCGTGCTGAGAAGATGGGTGTAGCAGTATTTGAGGTAAATCCGGCGTACACTTCTCAAATTGGTAAAATCAAATATATGAAACGCTTTGGTATCAGCATTCACCAAACAGCTTCTTATGTCATTGCTAGAAGAGCAATGGGATTGAAAGAAAAACTTCCACCAATTTTGTATTCCCTATTACCGGAGAAGATGGTAGGTCTGCATCATTGGGCGCAATGGAAGTGGCTGTCTGGCATCCTGTCTGATTTGCGTGTTCACACATTCTATCAGATGGAGCTTTCGAACCATAACAAGATTCGTTCTGTGAACGAACTTTTTCCTCCAGGGGCTTTTACCGACTTGGAAGTAAAAGGTTTGTCTAAGTTTGAAAGCAGAAAACCCATACCTTGTTGAATGGGTATGGTCTACTAAGCATTTTGCCTTAGCTGTCCCTTTTGGGAATCCCCTTCCTCAAAAATCTGTTAGGATTTTAGGTGGGGGTAGTTCAATTGAGATTACGAAACATATCACAGATAATCATAAAAATTTCGTTGTTTCAAATGTAAATAATCACTGTTTACGCATTGCTGTTTTTACAGGAGAATATGACTGGCATTTTCATTCGAATTCAGATGAGTTATTTATGGTAGTAGAAGGAGAGCTATTGATTGATTTTCAAAATCAAAAAACGATTACTTTGAAGCCAAATGATACGTTGCTAATTCCAGCGGGAACCATTCACCGGACAAGAGCATTAAAACGTACTGTAAATCTTTGTTTTGAAGATGTAGAGGCTGATACAGTTATCGTGGAATAGATCTCAACTTCCGGATAATTGATATGCGATGAAGTGATTGAAAAATATAAATACTAATTTAGAGAAAATTTTAGGGGAATTGTTAATTGAGGAAGAAATTTACGTGGTATAATATGGATTTAGTGTTGCTAATTTCAATATATATAAATACGATTTGAAAAACCAACATAAAAACCACTTTTTTAGATGGGCGAGAGCGGCTGGCCATACTTGGAGCGGTCAGGGCCCTTTTCTGCCACAGGCAATGTTAAAACAAAACGAGCAAATGAGTGCATGTAACTTTTTGTTTTACATAACAGCAACTTTGATGTTGAAAAATCAAAATAGATCTATACATATAATTCATAATTAAGGATGACATATAAAATGAGCGAAAAAAGAATGGGTAGGACGTTTTTTAGATTTGCATTTACTGCTGCATGTACAGCTATGTTAAGTGCGTGTGGAAATGATGGAATAGATGGGACATGGGAGTTGTCTCAAAATAAACAAAAGCAATGTCCGGTATACTATAAATTTGAAACGGTTACAAAAAAGGAAGAGAAAAAGGACGTTATTTATCATTTTGTAGAGATGTATACAAATGACCAGAAAAAAGAAGATAAATATAAAGGGACATATAAACAAGAGAATAAAGGAGATTCATATATTCTTGACTACGGAAATTCCTTCATCTCAAAACAGCAAATGAAAAGAGATGGAAACAATTTAGAAGTGATTTTTAGCGATGTGAATAAACGATGCACATATAAGAAAAGTGCATAAAAAAGGCGAGGGAATGAATGTAAGTTGAGTGAACTCGATTTAAAGTACAGCAAGGAAAGAGTAATCGCGTTGATGAGTGGATGAGCGGATTAATGATCATATGAAAGACGTTCTGTTGACATGAAACGACGAAAAAATGTACGTAGAGACAATTTTTCGGGAAATAGGTAACGGAGAAGAATACTTATATTGGTACTCTGTTCAAGGTGAAGGCGGTAAATACGTAGAAGAATCACAGCATGAGATTGATTAGAAACATTTGGAGTTCTGGTATGAATGTATCGGTGAAGAGGAGCCTCCTGTTGATATGAGGACAGAAGTTGTAATGATTCCGGAGAATGTACGAGTTGCTATGAAATAAGAGAGTAGAATGTACAGAAAAGCACATCGAGTTTTGATGTGCTTTTCTCTATGAATCCATTCAAATTTTTCGACATATAGATTGTGGTTATACAGAAAAAAAGGAGCCTACACTTGCTTTCTCCCTTTGTTTTACTTTGCATGTGGCAGGAAAGGGAACTGACCGCTTCTATGCATGGCCAGATGCTCTCGCCCACCGAAAAAGAATGGTTTTATGTCGGTTTTTTAATTTAGATTTATATATTTGAAAAATTTTTATAAAGTTTGTATACATTTTACATATTCAAACGTTAAGTACATAGAAAGGAGCGAGTGATGAATTATGATACATACGAAGTACTGTTATTAGAAAAATCAAAAGCAGTATATCACTATTTACGAAAGCTTGGCGTTGAAACAAAAGAAGCTGAAGATATTGTGCAAGATACATTGTATAAGGCACTGCTATTTATGGAAGATATTCCGCTAGATCGATTGACTCCATGGCTGTTTCGCGTTGCTATTAATCACCACCGTGATATATATAGAAAAACAAAACGTTTAAATCCGATTGCGCTTGAATCAGCTGTACTCATAGGTCAAAAATCACTAGAGGACGTCATGCTAACGAAAGAACTACAAGGGGAAGTACAAGAAATTTTAGAAACGATGAACCAAGATTACAAACACATTTTATTACTAAAGTACGAATACGAGCTCTCCTATAAAGAAATTGCAAATCTATTAGGAATGAAAGAAGATACGGTCAAAACAAATTTATATAGGGCGCGAAATCAATTTAAAGAATTGTATAGGAGGAAAGTAGATGGGACGTAAAGATTTTGATTTAAATATGGATGATAAGCAGATGAAAGCTTTGATGAAAAAGGCCAAGCGGAAGCATTTGTTACGAAATTGGATTATATCTATTTGTGCTACGATTATTGTTCTTGTTGGGACTTTTAGTATTATAGTTTATTTTACACAAGAAAATTATAAAAAAATGGGCCGAGAAGTAAATGCATTACATAATATCCAGGGACCTAATATGAGAGTGTATACACAGACGGAATTAAGTACGGGGTTAATGGGCGGTACCGTGATGTATAGCTCGTACAAAAATATAGCTGGCCAACCAGTTAAATGGGTTGACGAAATATATGAGTATTCTATGTGGGAGGTTAGTCAGGTAAATCATAATGGTAATGTAATATTAGATGAAGAACGTTCAAATAAGAAAGATGACTTTGAAAATATGCCAGACTATAACAGACAAACGATGCAAAGAGAAATGCGTTTTTATTTACCGTTTATGAAATATGTAAACTATGTAAATGATTTAGAGAACATAGGAGAAATGCAAAGTAAAGTGGCTGAAGTTGCGTTGTCTTTCGATAAAGCGTATACAACAGAGGAAGTTGTTAACATGCTACCGAAAGATATACAACCAGCTTGGTTTTGGGTAGATACATACGATGAAAAAAAGGGAGATTCTTACGTGGGACTAATCGACCCTAAGAGCGGTGGGGTTTTAAACGCTGTGATGTCTTTCAATGTGTTTGGATTTAAAGGTAGTCATGCGAAGAAGATGGAAGATGTGCAGAAAGATATAAAGAGAAATAGTGAAGAGTTTCTTAGCTCAATGAGATTTTTAACAGATGATAATAGTATAGGTGGATTTAAAGACTATTATGGTAAGAATTATAAAGAAATAAAAAAAATGCCTCCAAAAGACCTACCAATCTACGGTGTAGTCGTGACAGGGACAACAGAATCACTCAAACAACTGCAAGGAGTACCTTATGTGAAAGCGGCTGTTCGAGGAGTGACAGTTGAGAAGCAATAGATGAGAGGGAGTTATGATGAAAGGAATATATGGAATTGTTTGTACGATCATATGTTTAACTTGCCTGTCTTGGTATACAGAGCGGTATCATGAAGGAGTTATCAGTGGATTTATAAGTGGGTTTTGCATGTCGATAGCTGTTTTTATGAATGTCATATCAATCATTCTTGTGCTAATCCAATTAAAAATAAGTGAAAGAAAAGAAGGTACTTTTTAAAGCACCTTCTTTTTGTATTATATAAATCCATTTTAATTTTGCGACATTTTTGTCTAGCTCTGCTTTCTAAGCCCTCATGTCTAAGAACCTTAGCCAACGGGCCTAAACAGTCGGCTCCGCTTTTCTTTATAAATCATTGCTATGCAGAATACAACATGACCGCTACTTGCTTGCTCCCTTGTAAACCGCGCATGTGGCAGGAAAAGAACCTGACCGCTTCTATGCACGGCCAGATGCTCTCGTCCTCCTCTAAAAGAAAGAGGTTTTATGTCGTTATTTTAACTTGCATGTATATAGAACGATAATTATTTTACAAACTGCAATTCTTTCGGGAATTTCGTTAAAATTTCTACGCCATCTTTTGTGATATATACATCATCTTCAATACGAACGCCGCCTACGTTTGGTACGTAAATACCTGGTTCGATTGTGAAGACCATTCCTTCTCGCAATGGAGAATCGTTACCTTCTTTTACGTCTGGAAATTCGTGAACGCTAATGCCAAGTCCATGACCAAGGCGGTGCGGGAAGAAGTCGCCGTAGCCAGCATCTGCGATCACAGAACGAGCAGCACGGTCAATTTCACTAAATGTTGCGCCTGGTTTACATGATTCAACAGCGTTTAATTGACCTTTTAATACAGTTTCATAAATGCGTTTTTGTTCGTCTGAAATTTCGCCAAATGCAACTGTACGTGTAATATCAGAGCAATAGCCGTCAATAATTACACCTAAGTCAAATAGGACGAAATCACCGCGCTGCATTTTGTTTGCACCAGGAACGCCGTGCGGAAGTGCAGAGTTTGCACCTGTTAGTACCATTGTGTCAAAGGACATTTTATGTATGCCTTTTTTCTTTAATTCATGCTCAATTGTTGCAAGTACTTCAAGTTCACTGCGATTCTCTTGAATGGCGTTTACCCCAATTTCAACTGCATAATCAGCCATCGCAGCAGCTTCGCGTAAAATCGCAAGCTCTTTTTCGTCTTTAATTAAGCGAAGTTCGCGTACTTTTTCTTCAGCAGATCTGAAAGTTGCTTTTGGGAATAATTGTGATAAGAGCTCGTAGCGTTCTACATTTAAATGTTCTTTTTCGATTGCTACTGCACCTGCATCAATGCCGCGTGCTTCAATTGCTTTTGTAATCATATCCCATGGGTTGTCTGTATCTGTATACCCAATAATTTCATGAGTCCAGCCAGCGCCTCTCGCATGGCCTTCTTCCATTTTGGGGCAAATTAACATTGGTTCTTTTTCTTGGAATACAAATAGGCCAAGTAGTCTTTCGTGCGGTTCACAGTGGAAATTCGTCATATAGAAGACGCTCGGTGTAGAAGTTAAGAATGCAGCTTCTGTATTTTGTTCTTGCAGCCATTGCATTAATTTTTCTAATCTAGTATTCATAGATTCGCACCTCCGAAATTTTCATTACATGTATAACTTTACATCGAGTGAAAGTATTCTGACAAGCGAATCGATGTTTGAAAAGACAGGAAATTATGAAATCGTGTAGAATAAGAGGTGGAATGAAAACAAAGGAGGAATATGCAGATGAAAGTATCCTATCACGGTCATTCTGTTGTGAAAATTGAAACGAATGGAAAGGTTATTTTAATTGATCCGTTTATTACAGGCAATCCGAAAACAGATTTAAAAGTTGAAGATGTAACAGTAGATGCGATTATCCTATCTCATGGTCACGGTGATCATGTTGGAGATACAGTAGCACTCGCGAAGAAACACAATGCGGTCGTCGTTGCACCGTTTGAACTTGCGACATTTTTAGGCTGGAAAGGTGTTCAAACACATCCAATGCATATCGGTGGTTCTCACAAGTTTGATTTTGGAACAGTTAAGTTTACACAAGCATTTCACGGTTCTAGCTACGTAGATGAAGAGAATCAAACAATTACATATACAGGAATGCCAGCTGGAATTGTCTTTATGGCAGAAGGAAAAACAATTTATCATGCTGGAGACACAGCACTGTTTTCTGATATGAAATTAATTGGCTCTCGTCATGCGATTGACGTGGCATTTTTACCAATTGGGGATAACTTTACAATGGGACCAGAAGATGCCGCGCTCGCAGCAGAATGGGTCGGAGCAAAAGTTGTTGTGCCGATGCACTATAATACATTCCCAGTTATCGAACAAGATCCGCAGCAATTTGTCGAGAAACTAACCAGCAGTGTAGGAAAAGTATTGGAAGCTGGGGAAGGTATTGAATTGTAAAAAAAGAAACCTTCATTTTGCGCGGCAAAGTGAAGGTTTTTATGTGTGAGAAGGGTATAATGTAAATGTTATATTTGTTATATCATTGTTAGATTGTGGTTTGTCTGTTTCTATTTCTGCTGTTTTGTTTAATTCTATCGCTACTCTCTTTCCATCCACAAATGCTAACAATACCGCACCGATGATGTTGAAAACTTTTTTCATATCATATCGCTCCTTTTCTCTTATTTCTTGATTTCATTGTACGATAAGGAAATGAAACAAACCATCGAATGAAGTGACAAGGAAATTACATTATTGTAAGAAATTTGTATGGATTTGTTATAAGAAAAATAGTACAGATATAGAAACATGCAGTGTAACAGTTTTGAAAATATAGTATACTAAAAATACAACACATGAAGAATTTAGGGAAAAGAAAGTATGGTGAAATTAGTTGGCTACGAAACACAACCAAATTTTGGAGTATATCAACAGTTTGCCAATTGGGCATAAAATTTCTGTGCGCCAAATTGCAAAAGAGCTCGGCGTGAGTGAAGGAACAGCGTATCGTGCGATTAAAGATGCGGAAAATAAAGGGTATGTAAGTACAATTGAACGGGTCGGGACAATTCGTATTGAACAAAAAAAGAAAGAAAATATTGAAAAGCTAACATTTGCGGAAGTTGTTAATATAGTTGATGGTCAAGTACTTGGCGGAAGAGAAGGTTTACATAAAACGTTAAATAAATTTGTAATTGGGGCAATGAAACTAGAAGCGATGATGCGCTATACAGAAGCTGGAAATTTACTTATTATCGGAAACCGTACACAAGCACATCAATTGGCACTTGAAGAAGGGGCGGCTGTACTCATTACAGGTGGATTTGATACAGAAGAGCATGTGAAGAAATTAGCAGATGAGTTAAAGCTCCCGATTATTTCGAGCAGCTATGATACATTTACAGTAGCCACGCTTATTAACCGTGCTATTTATGATCAACTTATAAAAAAAGAAATTGTTCTTGTTGAAGATATTTTAACACCAATTGAAGAGACGATCTGTTTACAGCCAAATGATACAGCAGAAAGATGGCATAAGTATAATGAAGAAACGATGCATGGCCGTTATCCGATTGTAGATGAAGCAAATAAAGTACTAGGTATTGTAACGTCTAAAGATATGATTGGTGTAGCAAAAGACACACCAATTGAAAAAGTAATGACAAAACAGCCGTTTACTGTAAACGGAAAAATGTCTGTTGCAGCAGCGGCACGTATGATGGTGTGGGAAGGGATTGAACTTCTTCCTGTTGTTGATGATAGCAATACATTGCAAGGGATTATTAGTCGTCAAGATGTGCTTCAAGCACTCCAAATGATTCAGCGTCAGCCGCAAGTTGGAGAAACGATTGATGATATTGTAACAAATCAATTTGTGAATCAGAAAGAAGCGAAACAAGATCACGCATATCATTTTTCTGTTACTCCGCAAATGACAAATTCGATTGGAACTTTGTCGTACGGCGTATTCACAACAATTGTGACAGAAGCGACCAACCGTGTCCTGCGCGCGCTGAAAAAAGGTGACATAATTGTTGAAAATTTAACCATTTACTTTGTAAAACCGGTTCAAATTGACAACATTGTATCCGTCCATCCGAAAGTATTAGAAATTGGACGTAAATTTGGTAAGGTTGAAGTAGAAGTACGTCACGAGAGTAGTGTTGTTGGAAAAGCATTACTTATGGTTCAATTGATTGATCGTTAAGTAGGGAGAGCTGCCAGTAAGGGTAGCTTTTCTTGTATAAATGAATATCTGAATTTTATGTTGTGTGTTATAATGGGAGAAAAAGGGAATGGTGTATATGTTATTTGCTAGTATCTTTTTCGGAAGTATTGCACTTTTTTACTTTCTCATTATGATTCCAATTCAATATTCCTATATATCTGGTTTGAAAGAAAGAATGAAAAGAACAGGACTCACGCAAAATGAATTATATGAAAAGATGTCATTTGAAGAAGAACAAGCACATTTCAATTTGCAGGGAAGTTTGTTTAATTTACCATCATCTCTTGTTGCGAGTTATATATATAAATTGCGTCATCGTTAATCATAAAAAAGCGTTCATCCTTTCAGCGAATATTGCTGAAAGAATGAACGCTTTTTATATTGGATACGGTTGAAAAAATCGTTTAGAAAGGTGTTCATCTCACTGCATTATTTTTGTAATTGCTCTGCCTCTTCAATCGCAAGTGGTAAGAAATGTTTATATTGGCGAATGCCGTTGTAGATGCTAGCGCCCCCAACGATTACAAATAAAACGCCAACGATAATACGGGCCGTTGAAATTTCTAAAAAAAATTGATTTGCGCCAAATAAGGCAACAAATACTCCAAGTGCAATGGCTGATTTTCCAGCAAGCCATCCTTTCTCCATCGAACGGTTTGTACGAAAATATTTTGTTTTGTAGAAGAGATACAACATAAATGTAACGATAATACAAAAGACTAATACTGGCATGAGCCCAATCCCCCATCTATTTGTATATTATTTCTTCATTGTAATTCAATTCTCCACCTGTATGAAGTGTTTTGAGCTATAATAGGAATAAATTGGCCGAAAAGGAGATTTTACATATGCATGAGAAAATTTTAGGAGCAATTAAGCAATTTGATACAATTATCATTCATCGTCACGTTCGTCCAGATCCAGATGCATTAGGTTCGCAGTGCGGCCTTGGTACGATGCTGCAAGAGTCGTTTCCAGAGAAAAAGATTTATATGGTAGGGTACAATGAACCGTCTTTAGCATTCTTACGCGTAATGGATGAAATTGATGATGCTACGTATGAACAGGCACTTGTCATTGTTTGTGATACAGCAAACCAAGAGCGTGTTTGCGATCAGCGTTATACAAAAGGAAAGCAGTTAATTAAAATTGACCATCATCCGAATGAAGATCCATACGGTGATATTGTTTGGGTAGATACAACATCTAGTTCTACAAGTGAACTGATTTATGAATTTTATTTATACGGTAAGGATAAAGGATTAACGTTATCAAAAGAAGCGGCACGTCTTATTTTAGCTGGTATCGTTGGTGATACAGGACGTTTCTTATTCCCAAGCACATCTTCAAAAACACTTCGTTATGCATCTGAGCTTGTGGGAATGGGCGTTGAATTCCCAGCATTATATGATGAAATGTATAAAACGAATGAGCGTATTGCACGCTTAAATGGTTATATCCTACAAAACTTTACGATGACTGAAGAAGGCGCAGCATACGTTAAGCTAACAAAAGAAGTATTAGAGCAATTTGATGTGCTTCCGAATCAGGCTTCAGGAGTTGTTGGAGCTCTTGGAAATATTGAAGGATTAAAAGCGTGGGTTTTATTCTTAGAGGAAGAAGATGTGATTCGTGTTCGCCTTCGTTCAAAAGGTCCGGTTATTAATACTTTAGCAATGCGATATAACGGCGGCGGGCATCCGATGGCGTCCGGAGCAAAAGCTTTTTCTTGGGAAGAAGCGGACCGTATTTTTGCAGACTTACGTGAATTATGTAAATAAGAAGAAAGGTAGAGGGGGCTCTACCTTTCTTGTTTTATTTTGACGCTAATTTCTAGTGTGGTATCAAATGAAACAGTTTCGATTTCAAATCGATAGACACGGTCGTAATATTTATATACCTTATTTTCAATAACCTTCTTTAGTAGTTCTTTATTGTTTGCGACGCTTTGAATGTTTTGGGTAAGCAAGTGGCGGAGATCATCGCGAATAGAAGTTTGTAATGTTTCCACTGTTAGCGTGTCTAAATTGTATTTTTCGTGATTTGCAATCTCAATTTCAATTTCTTGAATGGTTAACAATTTTTTGTTTTTTTCATTTTCTTTTTTTTGATCTTCAATTAGTACGTGTAAATCATCTGTTAGTTTTTTGATTATCGTTTGTTGTTTTTCGAGTGTTTTTGTTTGCTCTTCTTGAAACACGCCATATATGTATAAAAAAATAATCCAGCTCAAAATCCCGCCCACAGCAGCGCCGCCTAAAAAGAGTTTCCATCTATTAGAGATAGAGCTCGGGACTTTCATATGTGCTCCTGTGTAATCCATCTAATAATCGTAAGACCCGTTTGCATACCGCCTGTAGCAAAGAAAATAAGGAGAATTTGTTTCACAATATCTTTTGTATCTCCTCCAAAAAAGCTGCGTTCAAAGCTATAAAATGTATCGAAAGTTCCGCCAATGGCAGCGACGAGAGCCCAAATTCGTAAATTCTCTGCAAATTGTGTAATCATTGTGAGCGGTGGTTTTCCTACTAAAAAGGCACCGATTCCGCCAATTAATGAACCGCCAATCATAACACCAAGAGCGATAAAATAACTTGTAATGAGAAGAGAGAAAAAGCTTTGGTTCACTTCCATCATCATTCTCCTTTCTTTTTCATGTATATGGACAAAGAAGGGGAAGTATGTTTTGATTTCACGTATAATAGGAAGTAGTCAAATAGGTAAAGAGAGGGTATAAAAGTGAAGTTTGTGCATTTACAATGTCAAACCGTTTATAGTTTATTGAAAAGTGCTTGTAAAATAGATGAGCTTGTTCATCAAGCGAAAGAACTAGGATTTCCGGCATTAGCAATTACAGATGAAAATGTGATGTATGGTGTGATACCGTTTTATAAAGCTTGTAAAAAAGCGGGGATTCAGCCGATTATCGGTTTAACAGCTTCGATATGGAATGAAGAAGAGGATCAGTCTTATCCGCTTATTTTACTGGCAGAAAACGAAACTGGGTATCGAAATTTACTTAAAATTTCTAGTAGCATTATGACAAAGTCAAAAGAGGGTATTCCAAAGAAATGGCTTGCGCATTATGCAGGGGGATTAATTGCGATTTCTCCTGGAAAAGATGGAGAAATTGAAAAGCTTTTATTGCAAGGAAAATATGAGGTTGCTGCGGAAGTAGCAAATATGTATAAAAATATATTTGCCAGCTTTTATATAAGCGTGCAGCACCATGCCGTTCAAGAGGAATTGTTGCTTCAAGAAGAGCTTCTACCATTTGCGCAGCAACTTGAGATTCCGCTTGTAGCGACAAATGATATTCGTTATGTAAAACAAAATGATGCAATTGTGCAGGAGTGTTTATTATCTGTTCATAATGGGACAAAAATGACTGATTCGGACAGGCCGCGCCTGCAGACTGATCAATACTATATGAAATCAGCATCTGAAATGGAGGTGTTATTTGCTTCTATGCCAGACGCGATTCAAAACACATTACGTATTGCGGAGTGCTGTCACGTAGAAATTCCGTTTCATACAAATCAATTGCCGAAGTTCTCGGTACCAACAAATGAATCATCTGATCAATTTTTACGCCGTCTTTGTGAAGAAGGGTTGAAGAAGCGTTATGAAACGGTGACAGATGTGCATAAAGTGCGTTTAAATCATGAGCTGCATACCATTTCTCGGATGGGATTTAGTGATTATTTTCTTATCGTATGGGACTTTATGAAATACGCTCACGAGCAGCGCATTTTAACAGGACCAGGCCGTGGTTCGGCAGCTGGGTCACTTGTATCTTATGTGCTGGAAATTACAGACATCGACCCGATTCAATATAATTTACTATTTGAACGTTTCTTAAATCCAGAGCGCGTTACACTTCCTGATATCGATATTGATTTTCCAGATATTCGCCGCGATGAAATGATTCGTTATGTGAAAAATAAGTACGGAGAACTGCGCGTGGCTCAAATTGTAACGTTTGGAACACTTGCAGCAAAAGCGGCAATTCGTGATATTGCAAGAGTAATGGGACTGCCGCCAAATGAAATTGATATTTTTTCAAAACATATTCCGTCTAAAGTTGGGATTACGTTGGAAGAAGCTTACGCAGAATCGCCATCATTACAAAGTTATCTACAAAGTAACCTAATTTTTCAAAGGGTATTTGATATTGCAAAGCGTGTAGAAGGGTTGCCGCGTCATACGTCTATTCATGCAGCCGGAGTGATTATGAGTGAAGAGCCGCTTACAAATAGTGTTGCCATTCAAGGCGGCCATGATGATGTATACGTCACGCAATATTCAGCAGAAGTATTAGAAGAACTTGGTCTGTTAAAAATGGACTTTCTTGGTCTGCGTAATTTAACATTGCTTGAAAATATTCGCATGTTTATTGTGAAGACAATAGGGACAAGTTTAGACACACGGAAATTGCCTCTTCAAGATGTAAATACATTTGCACTCCTTGGACGAGGGGATACGACAGGAATTTTTCAGCTCGAATCAAGTGGAATGCGGAATGTTCTGCGTTCGCTAAAACCGAATGAATTTGAAGATATTGTTGCGGTTAACGCATTATATCGCCCAGGACCGATGGAGCAAATACCAGTTTTTATTGATTCTAAACATGGAAAAAGTGCCATTCATTATTTGCATCCTGATTTGAAACCAATTTTAGAAAATACGTATGGTGTTATCGTTTATCAAGAGCAAATTATGCAAATTGCCTCTCGTTTAGCAGGATTTTCTCTTGGTGAGGCTGACTTATTACGCCGCGCCGTAAGTAAGAAAAATCGTGATATTTTAGACGAAGAGCGCACGCACTTCGTGAAAGGGTGCTTGCAAAATGGATATGATGAAGAAACTGCCCAGCAAATTTATGATTTAATTGTTCGATTTGCCAATTATGGATTCAACCGAAGTCATGCAGTTGCTTATAGTATGATTGGATATCAGCTTGCTTATTTAAAAGCAAATTATCCGCTTCAGTTTATGACAGCATTATTATCAAGCGCAATTGGAAATGAAGAGAAGATTGTACAATATGTTCGGGAAACGAAGCGGAAAGGGTTCCGCGTTTTGCCACCGTCTCTTCATAAGAGCAGTCATGAGTTTCAAGTGGAAGGAAATGCGATTCGGTATAGTTTACTTGCGATTCGTAATGTAGGGATGGCGACGGTAAACGCTGTAATTGAAGAAAGAAATAAAAAGCCGTTTCAAGATTTATTTGAGTTTTGTTTGCGCATGCCGGCAAAATTTGTGACAGAGCGCAATTTAGAAACGATGATTTGGGCCGGTTGTTTCGATGATTTTAACGTTTCGCGTTCCGCCTTATTTAACAGTATTAAGGGTGCGTTAGAATACGCGAGCTTAGCAAGGGAAATTGGTGAGGAGCTTGTGCCGAAGTCAGAGTATGCACAAGAGGCAGAGCTAACTTTTATCCAGCAGTTAAATAAGGAAAAAGAAGCGCTAGGCTTTTATTTAACAAGTTATCCAACTGCACAGTACGCAAAGCTTGTTAAGGAATTGGAAATCCCAACACTTGCAGGGGCGATGAAGCAGCAAAGAAAAGTGCAACGGGTCATTGTATATTTGACAAATATAAAAGTAATTCGGACGAAAAAATTACAAAAGATGGCGTTTATCACGTTCTGTGATCAAAATCATGAAATGGAAGGGGTTGTATTTCCTGAAACGTATATCCATTTTGCGGAGCGATTACAAGAAGGAGAAATTGTTTTAATAGAAGGGACAATTGAAAAGCGAAACAATAAGCTCCAATGGATTGTAAATGGGTTGTATCCGTTAGAGGAGATGGATACTTACGAGGAAATGAAAGACGCTTCTATTTACGTGAAAATACCATCACAGTATGAAAAAAGGCTGTTAAGCAATGTCACGAAAATATTGTTTAACTATTCAGGTTTTGCGAAAGTACTAATTTATTATGAAAAAGAGCATAAGATGGTACAATTATCTCGTAACTTATCCATTCATCCAAGTGAAGAATGTTTACAAGCGCTATATGAGATAGTCGGCAAGGAAAATGTCGTTGTAAAAATATAATGGACAATTTCCTATCATTTCGATTATAGTAGTAATAGCATTCGTGGTCAGACCACTTTGGAGAATGAATAATGTAATGCAGCAAGAAAATATGAGGAGAGTGGATCGTTTGTCAACACTACGTGAAGAAGCACTTCACATGCATAGAGTGCATCAAGGAAAACTAGAAACCGTATCAAAAGTAAAGGTAGAAAATGCAAAAGATTTAAGTCTTGCGTATTCTCCAGGGGTTGCAGAACCATGTAAAGTTATTTATGACGATAAGAGCAAGGTATACGAATATACAATGAAGGGCAATATGGTAGCAGTTGTAACAGATGGAACGGCTGTATTAGGTCTTGGAAATATTGGACCGGAAGCATCACTTCCTGTTATGGAAGGTAAAGCTGTACTATTCAAGAGCTTTGCTGGTGTAGATGCATTTCCAATTGCTTTAAATACAAATGATGTAGATAAAATTGTTGAAACTGTAAAATTAATGGAGCCAACTTTTGGCGGCGTAAACTTAGAAGATATTGCAGCACCAAACTGCTTTATTATTGAAGAGCGTTTGAAAAAAGAAACAAATATTCCTGTATTCCACGATGACCAGCACGGAACAGCGATTGTAACAGTAGCGGGTCTTGTGAATGCATTAAAGCTAGTTGGAAAGAAAATGTCTAATATTAAAGTTGTTGCAAACGGTGCTGGGGCAGCGGGTATTGCAATTATTAAACTTTTATATCGCTACGGTGTACGCGACATTATTATGTGCGATACGAAAGGTGCGATTTTTGAAGGACGCCCTGTCGGTATGAATCCTGTGAAAAATGAAGTTGCAAAATACACGAATAAAAATCGTGTAGAAGGTTCATTAGCAGAAGTGATTCAAGATGCAGATGTGTTCATCGGTGTATCCGCAGAAGGCGCATTAACAGAAGAAATGGTTCGTTCTATGAACAAAGATGCAATTATCTTTGCGATGGCGAATCCAAATCCAGAAATTATGCCAGACATGGCAAAAGCAGCTGGAGCAGCAGTTGTCGGTACGGGACGCTCAGATTTCCCAAACCAAGTAAACAACGTGTTAGCTTTCCCTGGTATTTTCCGCGGTGCTCTTGATGTCCATGCAACGCAAATTAACGAAGAAATGAAAGTGGCAGCAGTACAAGCTATTGCTGGACTTGTATCAGAAGAAGAGTTAAATGCTAATTATATTATTCCAGCTCCATTCGATGCACGCGTAGCACCGCAAGTAGCAGCGTACGTTGCAAAGGCTGCGATGGAAACAGGTGTTGCTCGCCGTCAAGTTGATCCGCAGGAAATAGCTGAAAGAACGAGAAATCTAGCGATTATCGGCAAAGAATAAGTGAGGAATGTTCATTGGCATCATCACAAACAAAAGTATATCTAGAAATAGTAAAAAAAATTCGTTTGATCATACAAGAAGATGGATTGAAGGCGGGCGACCGCCTTCCATCTGAACGTGAGCTAAGTGCACGTTTAAATGTCGGACGCTCATCTGTTCGTGAAGCGCTCAGATCGTTAGAACTAGTAGGTCTAATTGAAACGCGGCGCGGTGAAGGAACGTTCATTCGAAACTTTTATGAAAACGGTCTGGTGCAATTAATTGCACCGTTCGTATTACAAGATGAAAAGACACGGCGGGATTTGTTACAAACGAAAGAATTGCTTGAGAAAGACGCGATTCGTGTCTTATGTCAAACACAGGCAGAATGCAGCTTAAAGGCACTTCGAAAAATTTTTTCTGATGAACAATCATCTGTCGCAGTATTTCATCAAACCTTTTTAAAAATGCTTGTAGAACAAGTCGATAATTATTTAATGTATCGTGTTTGGATGATTGTACGTGACTACGCTTCAACGCTTTCTTGTGATGTTCATTTAAACGCGCGAGAGCTACATGAAAAGCTATATATAGCATTACAGAATAAACAAGAACAAACAGCATTAGAGTTGTACGATGAGATAATGGAAAATATACAGTTTCATTTGTGAGTTTATCTTGCTTATACATGTATGAATAAGCAAGATAAATGTTTACTTTATACAAAATTTGTCGAAATAACCATGACACGTTCTGACACAAATTCTGCAAGATAACGTTTAAAGTTAAACGTAAAGAGACGGGTTATAAGGCAAATTGAGAAAATAAGGCTAACACCAATTGATTTAGGTGTTAGCCCCATTTTCTTACTCGTTAACCTTAGCTCTTTTATCACCTAAAGGAGGGTCAAACTTTGCTACGAGATTTATTCCTAAAGAAGAAAAAGTATGCTGCAATTCCTTCAGAGCAGGTACGAAAAGATGTACCGGACGGTGTCATGACAAAGTGTCCGAAATGTAAAAAAATCATGTATACGAAAGAACTTCTGAAAAATTTAAAAGTATGTGTAAACTGTGGCTATCATCACCCGATGAATGCATGGGAGCGTCTTGAAAGTTTGTTAGATGAAAACTCATTTCGTGAATATGACAAAGAAATGATTTCGGCAAACCCGCTTCAATTCCCTGGCTATGAGGAGAAACTCGAGAGTGATCGTAAAAAAACCGGATTAAATGAAGCGGTTGTGACAGGAGAAGGAACAATCGAAGATATGCTTGTTGTTGTTGCGGTTATGGATTCAAGGTTTCGAATGGGAAGCATGGGCTCTGTTGTAGGTGAAAAAATTGCGCGTGCTGTTGAAAAAGCATATGAAATGAAAGCGCCGTTTATTATTTTTACTGCATCAGGCGGAGCTCGTATGCAAGAGGGTATTTTAAGCTTAATGCAAATGGCGAAGACAAGTATAGCTTTGAAAAAACATAGCAATGCAGGTGGTTTATTCATTTCAATTATGACGCATCCAACGACAGGTGGAGTTTCCGCGAGCTTTGCTTCACTTGGTGATTATAATTTAGCGGAACCTGGTGCATTAATTGGATTTGCTGGTCGTCGTGTAATTGAACAGACGGTTCGTGAGAAATTGCCAGAGGATTTCCAAACGGCAGAGTTCTTATTGGACCATGGACAATTAGATGCAGTTGTGCATCGCGATGATATGAGAGACACGCTCCGTAAGATTTTAGAAGTTCATCAAGGGGAGGAAGTGGCGTCATGGCAGAATTAGAATTTGAAAAACCAGTTGTTGAGCTAAGAAATAAAATTAGCGAGTTAAAAGAGTATACGAAAAACAGCCAGATGGACTTCAGTGAAGAGATTCGTATCTTGGAAGGAAAATTAGAGCACTTAGAAGAAGAAATATACGGTAACTTGAAAGTGTGGGACCGTGTTCAAATTGCTCGTCATGCCGAAAGACCGACAACACTGGATTACATTGAGCGCTTATTTACTGATTTCTTTGAATGTCACGGAGATCGATTATTTGGTGATGATGCAGCAATTGTTGGCGGGATTGCGAAATATAACGGGATGCCTGTTACAGTAATCGGTCATCAACGCGGGAAAGATACGAAAGAAAATATTCGCCGTAATTTCGGAATGCCTCATCCGGAAGGATATCGTAAGGCATTACGTCTTATGAAGCAAGCTGAAAAATTTAATCGTCCAATCATCTGTTTTGTTGATACAAAGGGTGCATATCCAGGAAAAGCAGCTGAAGAGCGTGGGCAAAGTGAAGCAATTGCACGCAATTTATTTGAAATGGCTGGACTCACTGTACCTGTTATTTGTATCGTAATTGGTGAAGGAGGAAGTGGCGGTGCGTTAGGACTTGGCGTAGGTAACTATGTACACATGCTAGAAAACTCCACATATTCGGTTATTTCGCCTGAAGGAGCAGCGACAATTCTTTGGAAAGATGCTACGAAATCAAAAGAAGCTGCAGAAACGATGAAAATTACAGCAGCTAATTTGAAAGAATTAGGTGTCATTGATGAAATTATTCCAGAAGCTCGCGGCGGTGCACATCGCGACGTAGTGAAGCAAGCGGAATATATAAATCGTACATTGCAGAAGACATTCCAACAATTAGAAGACGTTTCGAAAGAACAACTAGTCGAAAATCGCTACGAAAAATTTATGAAAATTGGGCAAGTTTCGTTTTCAAACGCTTCCATTGGGGTAAAATAGAAAAAGCGTGCGTTCCATCTCGCGAATGCACGTTTTTCTTATGAAAAAAGACACATCTTCTCCATTGTCATTTTGTATTTCTTCATGTTATTTTATTATAAGGCAAATAATCTTTATGAGGTGAGTACTAATGAAACGTATTGGTGTTTTAACAAGTGGTGGAGATTCACCTGGAATGAACGCTGCTATTCGTGCTGTTGTTCGTAAAGCAATATATCATGATTTAGAAGTGTATGGTATCTATCATGGATACGCAGGATTAATTTCGGGTCATATTGAGAAATTAGAATTAGGTTCTGTAGGTGATATTATTCATCGCGGTGGAACAAAATTATATACAGCAAGATGTCCTGAGTTTAAAGAACTAGAAGGACAATTAAAAGGGATTGAACAATTAAAGAAATTTGGTATTGAAGGACTTGTTGTTATTGGTGGAGATGGTTCTTATCAAGGTGCGAAAAAATTAACAGAGCATGGTTTCCCATGTGTTGGTGTACCTGGTACAATCGATAATGATATTCCTGGTACGGATTTCACAATTGGTTTTGATACAGCTTTAAATACTGTTATCGATGCAATTGATAAAATTCGTGATACAGCTACATCCCATGAACGTACATATGTAATTGAAGTAATGGGTCGCCATGCAGGTGACATCGCATTATGGGCTGGTTTAGCAGACGGTGCAGAAACAATTTTAATTCCAGAAGAAGATTATGATATGAATGATGTAATCGCTCGCTTAAAACGTGGTAGTGAACGCGGAAAGAAACATAGTATCATCGTTGTAGCTGAAGGCGTTGGCAGCGCGATTGAAATCGGTAAACAAATTGAAGAAGCGACTAGTTTTGATACACGCGTTACAGTATTAGGTCACGTGCAACGCGGAGGATCTCCAAGTGCGATGGACCGTGTATTAGCGAGTCGTCTTGGTGCAAGAGCAGTTGAGCTTTTATTAGAAGGACAAGGTGGCCGCTGCGTAGGCATTCAAAATAACCAACTTGTTGATCATGATATTATTGAAGCATTAGCGAAAAAACATGAAATTGATGCAGAGATGTATCAATTATCAAAAGAATTATCAATCTAATTGGTGTAATATAAAGTAAATGGTAACGTTTTCAGAAATATTTGGAGGTGCGGTATGCGCAAAACTAAAATTGTATGTACGATCGGTCCCGCTAGTGAAAGTATTGAGAAGTTAGAACAATTAATTGGAGCAGGTATGAACGTTTGTCGTTTAAACTTCTCTCATGGTAGTCATGAGGAGCATGGATTACGCATTAAAACGATTCGTGAAGCTGCGAAGAAAACAGGTAAAACTGTAGCGATCTTACTTGATACAAAAGGTCCAGAAATTCGTACACATGACTTTGTAGACGGACAAGCTGAACTAAAAACAGGTGCAGAAGTTGTTATTTCTACAGAGCAAGTGTTAGGAACTGCTGAAAAGTTCTCTGTAACTTATGCAGGACTTTATGATGATGTAGACCCAGGTTCTCGCATTCTAATTGATGATGGTCTTATTGAGTTAGAAGTAATTGAAAAAGGAAACGGCGATATCCGCACAAAAGTATTAAACAGCGGTATGGTAAAAAATAAAAAAGGTGTAAACGTACCAAACGTAAGTATTAAACTTCCTGGTATTACGGAAAAAGATATTCAAGATATCGTCTTCGGTATTGAGCAAGGTGTTGATTTCATTGCAGCTTCTTTCGTACGTAAAGCATCTGACGTATTAGAAATTCGTGAGCTATTAGAAGCACACGGCGCAGGGTACATTCAAATTATTCCAAAAATCGAGAACCAAGAAGGTATCGATAATATCGACTCTATCTTAGAAGTTTCTGACGGTTTAATGGTAGCCCGCGGTGACATGGGTGTAGAAATTCCACCAGAAGAAGTACCGTTAGTACAAAAGCGTCTAATCAAAAAATGTAACGTATTAGGAAAGCCAGTTATCACTGCAACGCAAATGTTAGATTCTATGCAACGTAACCCTCGTCCGACACGTGCGGAAGCAAGTGACGTAGCAAACGCTATTTTCGATGGTACAGATGCAATCATGCTTTCTGGTGAAACAGCAGCAGGCTTATATCCAGTTGAAGCAGTGAAAATGATGGCGAATATTGCACTTCGTGTTGAAAAATCACTGCAATATGAAGATATGTTCCAAAAACGTCTTAAAGAGCAATCTTACTCAATCACAGATGCAATTAGTCAATCTGTTGCACATACAGCGCTTGCACTTGATGTAGCGGCAATCGTAGCTCCTACAGAAAGTGGATATACTGCAAAAATGATTTCTAAATATCGTCCGAAATCTCCAATTGTAGCTGTAACATCTAATGAACAAGTATGTCGTCGTCTTGCGCTATCTTGGGGTGTACGAGCGTATATGGCAGAAGAAAAAGCAAAATCTACAGATGAAATGTTAGAAACAGCGATTCAAACAGCTATGGATGCAGAGATGATTGGTCTTGGTGATACAGTTGTAATCACTGCTGGTGTACCGCTTGCTGAAACTGGCACAACAAACTTAATGAAAATTCATGTTGTTGGCGAACAAATCGCTAAAGGACAAGGAATTGGTCGTAAAACGGCAAAAGGTAAAGTTGTTGTAGCTAAAACAGCTGAGGAAGCAATAGCGAACGTAACAGAAGGTTCTATTCTTGTTACAGTAAGCACTGATAAAGATATGATTCCTGCGATTGAAAAAGCAGCAGCACTTGTTGTAGAAGAAGGCGGATTAACAAGCCATGCAGCGGTTGTTGGTGTATCAATCGGTATTCCAGTTATCGTTGGTGTAACAACTGCAACTGCTACGCTAAAAAGTGGCCAAGAAGTAACAGTTGATGCAGCACGTGGAATTGTATATAATGGACATGCGGAAGTGCTATAAGTAATAATATGTGGGGAAGGATGCAAATCCTTCTCTTTTTTTTACAAAATTTGAAAATATAAAGATTTAGAAAAAGAGGTGAGAGGAATGAAAGTGTTTCTCTTCTTGTTTATTTTAATTCCAGCATTAGAAATTACGGTGCTGATCGGATCAAGTCAGTGGATTGGGTTATGGCCGACATTTTGTATTATTATGCTAACGAGTATAACTGGAGCATATATAGCAAAGCGGCAAGGATTAGCTGTATGGAGAGATATTCAATATCGGCTCAGTAGAGGTGAGCTTCCGGGCGATGCGGTATTGGATGCAATTTGTATTTTTGCTGGCGGTATACTTTTAATGATTCCTGGCTATATAACGGATTGTGTAGGAATGATTTTACTGATTCCAGCAACGAGGAAGCCCGTGAAATATATGATCATCAAATGGATGGAACGAAAAATAAATCGAAACAATACAATTATTGTGCAAAAATAACGCTTGAGAGAGAAAAACTCTTCAAGTGTTATTTTTTGTCGAAAAAACAGATGAATATTTATTCACTTGTAGAAAAACGAAGGAAAATATAGTATTTTTATTCATTTTTATAAATAAAAAAACAAGGAGGAACTTCTCCTTGTTTTAGGTGATGTAGCTATTACCCTTTTATAAACTTCCAAAGATCTTTAAATACATTTGCTTTATGCAATGTATTTAATAAAACGAGTGTGACAGGACCGATAATTAATCCTAAAAAACCAAATAGTTTAAATCCGATAAATAAAGAAAATAATGTTGGCAGTGGATCAAGTCCTATGTTAGATGATAATACCTTTGGTTCCATTAATTGACGCTGCACAATGACAACGATATATAAAATAAGTAAACCAAGTGCGAAGGCAGTATTTCCTGTAAAGAATACATAAATGATCCATGGAACGAAAACAGCACCTGTTCCTAAGTATGGAAGCAAATCCACAACGCCTGTAATAAGAGCAATCGTAATTGCGTACGGTACACGCAAAATTAAAAGGCCGATTAGAACGATAATGGTAGTCATGGATATGAGAGTAAATTGCGCTTTTACGAATCCAAACAAAGCTTTTCGTAAATCAACAAAAATTGTTTTTCCATAACCGTGTAATCGATTAGGTAAAAACTTTTCTATTTTACGGGCAAGGTGGTGCCAGTCATAGCTAATAAAGAAAGTAGCTAACAAGACGAATACAAGAACAGTTAAGGTGGTCGGAAGAGCGCTAATGAAGTTTGTTAATCCGCTAATAATGGCTGTCAAAATGGATTTCATTTGTTGCGTTGCTTCTGCACCGAGATTTTGAATGTTTGTTGTAATCGTACTTTGTTGTGTTGCACCGAGATGGTTAAACTTAGCAATTAAATCGTTGTAGAGTGGCATAATATTGGTAAGTGCAAATTCCTGTAAATATTGAACTAGAGACGGGAATTTTTCTGGTACGATTTGTAACAAATATGTTGCTGCGGAAATAGCTTCTGTTACAAGATACGTAACGAGCCCAACGATAGCGCCAAACACAAGAATGAGGCTAATTAGGACAGACAAAGCACGGGGAAATCGTAGTTTTCGATCGAGAAAGTTTACAACTGGATTGATCAAATATGCAATTGCAAAAGCGATAATAAATGGATAGACAAGACCTGCTATATACAAAAGCGCACATATTCCTAATATAGTTGCTGCAATAACAAAGAGAAGTCGAAGCGCTATGTAGAGTGAATTTCGATTCAAAGGTGTTTTCCCTCCTCTATAAAAATGTTACGTATGAGCGAAGCTTGTGTAATTATTCACTTGAAAGTACACATCAAATGATGAGATGCTTTCATGCCTCTTTTGTAAATGGTATGATGTAATATAGATTATTTCTTTCTTATTTTACCTTGTTCTTATAAGAAAGAAAAGGAAAGTGATCACTTTTGGTGTAAGTGGAAACGATTCTCTATTTGAAGGGTTAATTCCTTTTTTTATTTTAGAAAAGGGATATATTTGAGAGCTCTTCATTATTTTCAGAAAGGATGTGACATCATGATTAGTCAGTCGACTTTATTTTTATTCATACTTCTTCTTATTGGACTTATCGTAAAAAATCAATCTTTAACAGTAGCGGTTGGCGTTTTATTTTTGCTGAAGTGGACGTTTTTAGGAGATAAGATTTTCCCTTATTTGCAAACGAAAGGAATTAACCTCGGGGTTACTGTTATAACAATTGCGGTCCTTGTCCCGATTGCGACAGGAGAAATTGGATTTAAGCAGCTTGTAGAAGCAACGAAATCTTATTATGCTTGGATTGCTCTCGCTTCAGGTATTGCAGTGGCGCTTCTTGCAAAGGGCGGTGTGCAACTTTTAGCGCATGATCCGCACATTACGACCGCTCTTGTATTTGGAACAATTCTTGCGGTAGCACTATTTAATGGAGTGGCGGTAGGACCGTTAATTGGAGCGGGAATTGCCTACGCTGTGATGAACATTATACAGATGTTTAAATAAAAAAATTTATTTTAATATAAATTTTTCGAATTCTATCCATTCACAAAAGTCAGATAATTGTTTATAATGTACTTAAGGCACTTCTTCGAGTTACATAACAGCATAGACCTACACCAGATAAAATAAAAATAACATGAAATAATTTTGTTAATATTGTTTTATGCTGTTTTTATAGGAAAGCTCTCCGAAATTATATTTCCTCACTATGTGTCATTTTAGGCGTGGGGGTTCGGGGAGAAGCTCACGCCCGTGCTACAAAGTGTGGGACGATAGATAGATGTAAAAATGGTAATGATTGTGCCATTGTGTATTTCACTTGTTTAAGAGGTGAACGGGTGCTCATTCACTTTTTTAAACAGTGGAACACACATTTAATTGAGAAAAAAGTATTAGGTTGGGGAGAAATTTCGAGGAAAAGGAGAGATTATAATGACTGTTATCCGAGGTTTAGAAGGGGTAGTAGCAACAACATCATCTGTAAGTTCTATTATTGATGATACATTAACTTATGTGGGATATAATATCGATGATTTAGCTGAAAATGCTACATTTGAAGAAGTTGTATATTTATTATGGCATCGCAAACTTCCAAATGAAGTAGAATTAGAGGAATTAAAAACACAGTTAGCCGAGCATGCGGCAGTGCCAAAAGATATTTTGGAATATTTACAACACACAAATTTAACAGTTGTGCATCCAATGTCAGTTTTACGTACAGCAATTTCCATGCTATCATTGTATGATGAGAGTGCTGAATTAATGGATGAGGCGTCCAATTATTTGAAAGCGGTTAAACTACAGGCGCAAGTTGCAACTCTTGTTGCAGCATTTGCGAGAATTCGCAAGGGGTTACCTGTTATCGAACCTCGTAAAGATTTATCATTAGCTGCAAACTTTTTATATATGTTAAATGATCGTGAGCCAAATGAAGTTGAAATTGAAGCGTTTGATAAAGCGCTTGTACTTCATGCGGATCATGAATTAAATGCATCTACTTTTACAGCACGTGTTTGTGTGGCTACACTTTCTGATGTATATTCCGGTATTACAGCAGCAATTGGTGCTTTAAAAGGACCACTTCATGGCGGAGCAAACGAAAACGTAATGAAGATGCTAATGGAAATTGGCGAAGAAGAAAATGTAGAATCATATATTCATAATGCACTTGACAATAAAGTGAAAATTATGGGATTTGGTCATCGCGTATACCGCAATGGTGATCCACGTGCAAAACATTTACGCGAAATGTCTAAGCGATTATGCGTGCTAACAGGACAAGAGAAGTGGTATAATATGTCTATTAAAATTGAAGAGATTGTAACTTCAGCAAAACATCTTCCACCAAATGTAGATTTTTATTCTGCATCTGTGTACCATTGCTTAGGAATTGATCATGATCTATTTACACCAATCTTTGCAGTCAGTCGTATGTCTGGTTGGTTAGCTCATATTCTAGAACAATATGAAAATAACCGCCTAATTCGTCCGCGTGCAGATTATACTGGTCCGATTAACCAACGCTATGTACCAATTGGACAAAGAGTATAATGCGCTTTCATAAATCTGACTTTTTCGTAAAGATATAATGATTGAAATATTTAAATTTAATTTGTGGTTTGAACTGAGGGATTTATCCCTCAGTTTCATATATATGAAATTTCAAACATGGGGGTAATCACATTGACTACAGGAGAAAAAATTACCGTAACGAATGGTGTTATGAATGTACCTAACAATCCAATCATTCCTTTTATTGAAGGAGATGGAATTGGACCAGATATTTGGGCAGCAGCATCTCGCGTGTTAGAGGCGGCTGTTGAAAAAGCATATAATGGTGAGAAGAAAATTGTTTGGAAAGAAGTGCTTGCTGGAGAAAAAGCATTTAATCAAACAGGTGAGTGGTTACCAGAAGAAACATTAGAATTGATTCGCGAATATTTAATCGCAATTAAAGGACCGTTAACAACTCCTGTTGGTGGCGGAATTCGTTCTTTAAACGTAGCACTTCGTCAAGAATTAGACTTATACGTATGTTTACGTCCTGTTCGCTATTTTGATGGGGTCCCTTCTCCTATTAAGCGTCCGGAAGATACTGATATGGTTATTTTCCGCGAAAATACGGAAGATATCTACGCTGGTATTGAATATGCGCAAGGTTCTGAAGAGGTTCAAAAGCTTCTTGCATTTTTACAAAATGAAATGGGTGTGAAGAAAATCCGTTTCCCAGAAACTTCTGGACTTGGTATTAAACCAATTTCTGAAGAAGGTACAAAGCGTCTTGTTCGCGCTGCGATTCAATATGCAATTAATGAAAAACGTTCTTCTGTTACATTAGTTCATAAAGGTAACATTATGAAATTTACAGAAGGTGCTTTCAAAAACTGGGGTTATGAAGTAGCAGAACAAGAATTTGGCGACAAAGTATTTACTTGGGCTGAATATGATCGCATTGTTGAGAAAGAAGGAAAAGACGTTGCGAATAAAGCGATGGCAGACGCAGAAGCGGCTGGGAAAATCATCGTAAAAGACTCAATTGCAGATATTTTCTTACAACAAATCTTAACACGTCCACGCGAGTTCGACGTTGTAGCAACAATGAACTTAAATGGCGATTATATTTCTGATGCACTTGCAGCACAAGTTGGCGGCATCGGTATTGCACCTGGTGCTAACATTAACTATGTTACGGGACATGCTATTTTTGAAGCGACACATGGTACAGCTCCAAAATATGCAGGTTTAGATAAAGTAAATCCATCTTCAGTTCTTCTTTCAGGGGTATTAATGTTAGAACATTTAGGATGGAATGAAGCAGCGAATTTAATTACTAATTCTGTAGAAAAAACGATTGCTTCAAAAGTGGTAACATATGACTTCGCACGTCTAATGGAAGGTGCAACTGAAGTGAAATGTTCCGAATTTGCTGACGCCCTAATTAACAATATGGACGCAGCGGTTATTAAAAACGCATAATTTAAAGTGGGGGAGAAATTATGACAATCAAACGCAAAAAAGTTTCAGTCATCGGTGCAGGATTTACAGGGGCAACAGCAGCATTCTTATTAGCGCAAAAAGAATTAGCAGACGTTGTATTAGTGGACATTCCACAACTTGAAAATCCAACAAAAGGGAAAGCGTTAGATATGTTAGAAGCAAGCCCTGTACAAGGTTTCGATGCTAACATTATCGGCACATCTGATTACGCAGATACAGCTAATTCTGACGTTGTAATTATTACGGCAGGTATCGCTCGTAAGCCAGGTATGAGCCGTGATGATTTAGTAGCAACAAACTCTAAAATTATGAAAAGTGTAACGCAGGAAATTGCGAAATATTCTCCGAATACAATTATTATTGTATTAACAAATCCAGTTGATGCAATGACATATTCTGTATTTAAAGAAGCTGGATTCCCGAAAGAGCGCGTTATCGGTCAATCTGGTGTATTAGATACAGCTCGTTTCCGTACATTTATTGCACAAGAATTAAATCTATCTGTGAAAGATATTACAGGATTTGTTCTTGGTGGACACGGTGATGAGATGGTGCCGCTTGTTCGTTATTCTTATGCAGGTGGTATTCCGCTTGAAACATTAATTCCGAAAGAACGCCTAGATGCGATTGTTGAACGCACTCGTAAAGGTGGCGGTGAAATTGTAAATCTATTAGGAAACGGTAGTGCATACTATGCACCAGCTGCTTCTTTAGTAGAGATGGCTGAGGCAATCTTAAAAGACCAACGCCGCGTTTTACCGGCTATTGCATACCTTGAAGGTGAATATGGCTATAGCGATCTTTACTTAGGTGTTCCAGTTATCCTTGGTGGTAACGGAATCGAAAAGATTATTGAATTAGATCTTCTTCCGGAAGAAAAAGAAGGATTAGATCGTTCTGTAGAATCTATACGCAGTGTAATGAAAGTTCTTGCATAAAGTGAAACTTTAATCAGTGGGGGTTTTCTTCATCCCCCACTGATTATCAGCCCTCACCAATCGGGCTTTTACGGGCAGTTTATCTCCCGCCTAGCTTTTTTGCTTTCACTGAATTTTGAGGTGGGAGTATTACTGCCCACGAATAGCGGGATAAAAAAAGAAAGAAAAAGATTCGGGGCTCCCGAATCTTTTTCCACTATTAGAAGGATATTTTTGTGAAATAATTTGAAAGCGTTAACAAATGGGTATCCTACACTATAAAACATAGACTTGTAGCGAATGTTCTCTCATCTTTATAAAGATTCGTATAATATACCACTTCGAGTAGGATAATGAAAATATCGATCGGAGGGATTGTATCATGTTAAAGAAAAGAAGCAAATTAGGTCGTAAAATGGATGAAATTACAGTAGGAGAAAAGTTATCCGTTACAGAGAAAATAGAAGACAAAGATTTGTTATTATATTTAGGATTAACGAATGATTCGAATCCGTTATATATTCAGCATGATTACGCATCCCAAACTCCGTATGAAAAACCAATTGTACCAACGATTATGTTAACGGGGATTGTTACAACTGCGGTTACAAAATACTTACCTGGCCCAGGAAGTCATGTCGTAAGACAAGAAATCGAATTTAAAAAGCCTGTATATCACTACGCAACGCTGCAAATTCATTTTGAAGTTGTTTCCGTTTACCCAGAAGATCATTTAATTGAAATGCAAATGGTTGCGTACAATGAGCAGGAAGAAGAAGTTATAACAGGGTTACTAAAAGTAGCACCGCCGCATCATTTAACGACGATATTTGAAAGGTCGCTGGATAATTTTTAATGAAAGAAGCTGTCCTAAAAGCAGTGCTTTTGGGACAGCTTTCGTTTTTTTACCCACGCGGCCATAACATAATAAATACGCCAACGATACAAACAGAAGCTCCAGCCCAGTCGAATAAGTCGGGAGTTTTCTTATCAACCCACCAGCCCCACAGTAAACTCATGATAATAAACACACCGCCGTAAGCTGCATACACTCTTCCGAAGCTAGAGAAAACTTGGAACGTAGCGATAACGCCATATAAAAATAAAATAATTCCTCCGATGATTCCAATGCCAATAGAACCGCCTTCGCGCAGCCATTTCCAAATGAGATAACCGCCGCTAATTTCAGCTAAGCCTGCAAGAAAAAAGATAATAAATGCTTTGAACATAATAGCTCCTTTCTATTCTATGCAAGTCCATTTTAATTTTTCGACATATGCACTCACTTTCTCCGCCTGTTGTAACTTCTTCTTTTGTAATACTAGTACTAAAATAGCAATTGCTAAAACGATTATTAACACGTTTATAATCTCCTTATTGTAGTTTAAAATCTATCTTTCTCGTCAAAACCTTTAAACAACCAAAAAATACTCCTTTTTGGAAACAAAGCCTACACTGCTTAACAATGTAGGAAAATGTATTTTATCATTTTCTTGTATAAGGGTAACATAAAGTAAAACAGCAGTCAGTAGGGGACTGTTTGTGAGGTAGGGAATAAAGTCGCATTTTTCAAAGCACAATTGTATTGAGAGGGTTTTTGTTTTCTAGTATGATGGAAATATCGGGGAAGGATATTAGGATGAGGAAGGTTTAAAGCCTATAACTTGGAGGAATAGAATGAGCAATCGAATTTTGGTCGTAGACGATGAGGAGTTTATTTTAACTTTAATCGAATTTAATCTGCAGCAAGCAGGATTTGAGGTCATAACAGCGATGGATGGGGAAACAGCGCTGCATAAAGCGCAGACAGAACGCCCTGATCTCATTATATTAGATTTAATGCTTCCGAAGATGGATGGCATGGAAGTTTGTAAAGAACTGCGTCTAGGGCGTATAATGATCCCTATTTTAATGTTAACTGCAAAAGATGATGAATTTGATAAAGTATTAGGTCTTGAGCTTGGAGCGGATGATTATATGACAAAGCCGTTTAGTCCAAGAGAAGTGGTTGCGCGTGTAAAAGCGATTTTGCGCCGTACGAAAATTAATGATGAACAAGCTCAGGAAGTAGAAGATGAAAATAGTATTATCATTGCTGAATTAAGAATTTTACCAGATTTTTATGAAGCATATTTTAAAGGGGACAAGTTAGAACTTACGCCAAAAGAATTTGAATTACTCGTATATTTAGCGAAACATAAAGGCCGTGTGTTAACGCGTGATCAGCTGTTAAGTGCAGTGTGGAATTACGACTTTGCTGGTGATACACGTATTGTTGATGTTCACATTAGTCACTTGCGAGACAAAATCGAAAAAAACACAAAAAAACCAACTTATATTAAAACAATCCGTGGATTAGGTTATAAATTGGAGGAGCCAAAGGGAGATGAATAAATTTCGCTCAAGGCTTCTCCTTACGTTTATTTCTCTGATTGTTCTTATTGTTGTTGGAACAGGGATATTGATTGAAAAAGTATTTGAAGGATTTTATGTTGATCATGTCCATGAGAGAATCGAGAAAGAAACAAAGTATATTGCTTCTGTCGTTGAGGTGGAAGGAATTGATCATGTTCTAAAGAACCCAAATGTATTTTCGAAAATAGAAGAGCATTTCGGTTTATACGTAACGTTTCTAGATGAACAAAAACAAGTTCAATATACTACTGTGAAAGAGCAGACGGTGCTACAGAAAGAAGTAATAGAAGAACTTCTTCCTGAAGCGAGAAAACAAACGCATACAGTGGTGATGAAGGAAACAAAGGATAAATATCCTTATTATTATGCGACTTTTATTCAAGATGCACAGGGGAAGAAAGGGTATCTCATTAATAACGCTTCTATAGAATCTTTAAAAACTGTGCATCCGAAAATGTGGGGTTTGTTAATTGTTGGCTTTATTAGTTCTTGTCTCGTTGTTATATTTCTTGGGATGAAAATTACAGCACACTATATTCGGCCGATTGAGTCTGTTACAAAAGTGGCTATCGAATTGGCGAAAGGGAACTATAAAGCGCGTGCTTATGAAAATCATTCAGACGAGACGGGAATGCTCAGTAAAGCAATGAACATTTTAGCGCGTAATTTACAAGAGATGACATTAGAGCAAGAAATGCAGCAAGATCGGTTGCATACACTTATTGAAAATATGGGAAGCGGTATGATTTTAATTGATAGCCGTGGTTATATTAGCCTTGTTAACCGCTCTTATAAAGAGATTTTCCATGTAACAGATGAAGAGTATTTGCAACGTTTATATTATCAAGCGTTTATACATAAAGAAATTGTTGAACTCGTGGAAGAAATTTTTATGACAGAGGTTAAAGTACGAAAACAAATGTTATTGCCTCTTGAAATTGAAAGAAAACACTTTGAAGTGTACGGTGCTCCTATTATTGGAACGAACCATGAATGGAAAGGTATTGTCCTTGTTTTTCATGATATTACCGAGCTTAAGAAGCTTGAGCAAATGCGTAAAGATTTCTTGGCGAATGTTTCGCATGAGCTGAAAACACCAATTACATCTATTAAAGGATTTTCAGAAACATTACTTGACGGAGCGATGGAAAACCAGCAGTTTCGTGAGCACTTCTTACATATTATTTTGAAAGAAAGCGACCGAATGCAAGCGTTAATTGAAGACTTACTTGATTTATCGAAAATTGAGCAACAAGGGTTTCAATTAAATATGGGTGTCGTTGACTTAAAAGAGCTACTAGAAGAAGTTGGGATGATATTAAATAATAAAGCTGTAGATAAAGACATTCGTTTGCATGTTGATGTGAATGAACATGTTTCTGTCATAGGTGATGCAGTACGATTAAAACAAGTTTTTATTAATTTAATGAATAACGCAATTCTATATACGCCAGCTGGGGGAACTGTTTCTGTTAAGTTTTCTTATGATAGCGAAAACGTATATATAAAAGTGTCAGATACAGGTATTGGAATAGAAAAAGAAGAGATTCCTCGTATTTTTGAACGTTTTTACCGCGTTGATAAAGCACGCAGTCGTAATACGGGTGGTACAGGACTTGGGTTATCTATTGTGAAACATTTAGTTGAAGCGCACCATGGGATGATTACTGTAGAAAGTAAGATTGGGGTTGGAACGACATTTATTGTTACTCTTCAAAAGTATAATAAAGTGAAACTTTAATCAGTGGGGGCTTTATCCCCCGCTGATTATCAGCCCTCACCAATCGGGCTTTTACGAGCAGTTTATCTCCCACCGAACATTCTAGCCACTGGAACTGGACAATGCTTTCGCTGAATTTTGAGGTGGGAGTATTATTGCTCACGAATAGCGGGATAAATAGATGTTTACATTATATTAACAATAACTTCATTTTATATTAATAAAGGTCTGTTACTATAATACATGAAAACCCCTTCATCCAAGGAGTAGTTTGGGACGAGGATAAGGAAGCTTATTCTCGTCACTTCCCTTTTATATGACAAAATAATTTCCACTTATTATGTTGAATATAGTTATAAAGAAAGCCGTTGTTTTTCTTCTCTCTTTGAGTCGTGGTAATATAGAGAGAAGAAAAACAACGGTTTTTTCTATTGTATTGAAAAATCGTTTTAATTTTTTACGGGGAGGTTGTTCCATTTGGAAAAGAAAGTTGTTTTAGTTGATGGAAATAACATTGCGTATCGCGCATTCTTTGCGTTGCCGCTTTTAAATAACGATAAAGGTATACATACAAATGCCATTTATGGTTTCACGATGATGCTAATGAGAATTTTAGAAGAAGAAAAACCAACGCATATGCTCGTTGCGTTTGATGCAGGGAAAACAACGTTTCGTCATAATACATTTAGTGAGTATAAAGGCGGTCGCCAAAAAACGCCACCAGAATTATCAGAGCAGTTTCCATTCATTCGTGAATTGTTAGATGCATTTCATGTGTCTCGCTACGAATTAGAGAACTACGAAGCGGATGACATTATGGGAACATTGGCGAAAGAAGCGAGTGAGCAAGGTATTGAAGTAAAAGTGATTTCAGGAGATAAAGATTTGCTTCAACTCGTTTCAGACAATACGCGCGTATGTATTCCGCGTAAAGGAATTACAGAAGTAGATGAGTATACGAAAGAAACGTTATTTGAAAAATACAGCTTATCGCCAAAGCAAATTATTGATATGAAAGGGTTAATGGGAGATCAATCAGATAATATCCCAGGTGTCCCTGGTGTTGGCGAGAAGACAGCTATTAAATTGTTAACACAATTTGAAACAGTAGAGGCTGTATATGAAAACTTAGACAAAGTGAGCGGTAAGAAATTAAAAGAGAAGCTTGAAGAGAATAAAGAACAAGCATTGATGAGTAAAGAGTTAGCAACAATTATTACCGATGCACCAGTTACAATTCATATAGAAGATATTGCTTATAACGGATATGAGAATAGCGATGTAATCCCAATGTTCGAGAACTTAGGGTTCCATTCTCTCTTAACGAAGTTAGGCGCACCAGTTGTAGAAACACCTGCAGCTGAGCTAGATGATATTTCATTTGAAATTGTAGAAGAAGTAACCGAGGAAATGTTGCAGCAGGATAGCGCAATCATTGTAGAAGTGCAAGAAGATAATTATCACGCAGCGGATATTCAAGGGTTTGGTGTTCAAAACGAAAATGGATGTTACTTTGTTCCGGCTGATATTGCTCTTTCATCACAAGCTTTTACGGACTGGTTAGCGAATCCGGAAATGAAGAAGTATACATTTGATGCAAAGCGTGCAATTGTTTCGTTAAAGTGGAAAGGCTATGAAATAAAGGGAATTGATTTTGATTTATTAATTGCAGCATATTTACTTGACCCAGCAGAGACAGATAAAGATTTCCGTGCTGTTGCGAAAATGAAAGATATGCATGCTGTGCAATCAGATGAGGAAGTGTACGGAAAAGGTGCAAAACGTGCTGTACCAGAGCTGGAAGTTGTCGCGGAACACGTAGCACGAAAAGTACATGTGTTATATGATGTACAGCAATCGTTTGTTGAAGAGTTAAAAAATAATGAGCAGTACGAATTATTTACTGAGCTGGAAATGCCGCTTTGCCGCGTATTAGCAGATATGGAATGTAAGGGCGTTGTAGTTGATACGAATCGTCTCCGCGCTATGGGTGATGAATTGGCTACGCAGCTAAAGAAAATGGAAGAAGAAATTTATGAGCTTGCAGGAACAGAATTCAATATTAACTCGCCGAAGCAGCTTGGTGTCATCTTATTTGAAACTTTAAACTTACCGGTTATTAAGAAGACAAAAACAGGTTATTCTACATCGGCTGATGTGTTAGAAAAATTAATGGAGCATCATGAAATTATTCCGAAAATCTTGCATTATCGTCAGTTAGGGAAATTAAATTCTACGTACATCGAAGGATTATTAAAAGTCGTGTATACAGATTCGTCTAAAATTCATACGCGCTTTAATCAAGTTTTAACACAAACAGGGCGTTTAAGCTCAACGGAACCTAACTTACAAAACATTCCGATTCGTTTAGAGGAAGGTAGAAAAATACGTCAAGCGTTTATTCCGTCAGAAAAAGATTGGATCATATTTGCGGCAGACTATTCTCAAATCGAATTACGTGTATTAGCCCATATTTCTAAGGATCATGGTTTAATTGAAGCGTTCCAACATGATATGGATATTCACACAAAAACAGCGATGGATGTGTTTGGTGTTGAAAAGGATGATGTAACCTCTAATATGAGACGTCAAGCGAAAGCGGTAAACTTCGGAATTGTATATGGAATTAGTGACTACGGTTTATCACAAAACCTAGGTATTACGCGAAAAGCAGCAGCTGATTTCATTCAAAAGTATTTAGAGAGTTTTCCAGGAGTCAAAGAATATATGAGTGATATTGTGCAAGAGGCGAAACAAAAAGGCTATGTATCTACATTGCTAAATCGCCGTCGTTACATTCCGGAAATTACGAGTCGTAATTTTAATGTGCGCGGCTTTGCAGAGCGGACTGCAATGAATACACCGATTCAAGGAAGTGCTGCTGATATTATTAAAAAAGCAATGATTATTATGGCGGATCGATTAGAAGAAGAAGGATTGCAAGCACGTCTTCTTCTGCAAGTGCACGATGAACTTATTTTTGAAGTGCCGCAAGAAGAGGTAGAGAAGTTAGAGAAGCTTGTACCTGAAGTTATGGAGCATGCGATTGAGCTTTCCGTTCCATTAAAGGTTGATTATTCATACGGTCCAACGTGGTATGACGCAAAGTAAGGAAGTGATAGTATGCCAGAATTACCAGAGGTAGAAAATGTAAGGCGAACGCTAGAAGGGCTCGTCAAAGGAAAGACAATCGAAGAAGTGATTGTAACATATCCCAATTTAGTGAAAGAACCAGATGACGCCGAACTTTTTAAAGAGATGCTACGCGGCGAAACGATTGAAGAGATTAGGCGCCGCGGCAAGTTTCTTCTTATATATGTAACCCGTTACGTCATTGTGTCCCATTTGCGAATGGAAGGGAAGTATATGCAAAGCGAAAGTGACGATCCAGTTGATAAGCATACACACGTCCGTTTTCGTTTTACAGACGGTACAGAACTTCGTTACAAAGATGTACGGAAATTTGGCACGATGCATCTATTTAAAAAAGGTACAGAGTTTACAGTTATGCCGCTTGCGGATTTAGGGCCGGAACCTTTTTCAACTGAGTTAACATCTGTGTATTTACAAGAAAAATTGCGAAAAACTGCTCGGAAAGTAAAGGTTGCCTTACTAGATCAACGTATTTTAGTGGGCCTTGGTAATATATATGTAGATGAAGTGTTATTTCGTTCACGTATTCATCCAGAGCGAGAAGCGTCTTCTTTAACAAATGAAGAATTTGAAACGTTGTATAAAGAAATCGTTTCAACGTTATCGGAAGCGGTAGAACGCGGTGGAAGTACGATTCGTACGTATGTAAATTCACAAGGAAAGATTGGTTCATTTCAAGAGCGTCTTTATGTATACGGAAGAAAAGGTGAGCCATGTATAACATGCGGCACTTTGCTTGAAAAAACAGTTGTTGGCGGGCGTGGTACACATTATTGTCCGGCTTGTCAGCCGAAAAGCTAAACAAACGAAACAACGGTAAAAAGATTTACTGACAGCAATATCATTTTATCCCGCTATTCGTGGGCAGTAAGCCCCCACCTCAAGATTCAAAGAGAAACGTTGTCTAGCTCCAACGGCTAGAATCTCCGGTCGTTTCGCCCCCTCGGACGAGGCAAAAAACGCCTCTCTGTCAGGGACTCCAACGTCCTGCGATTCTGAGCGAGCCGCTTCCGCTTTTCTAAAGAAGATAGGTTGGGGCTAACTGCCCGTAAAAGCCCGATTGGTGAGGGCTTTCCATCAGTGGTGGATGAAAAAAACCACTGATGGAAGTTTCACTTTATTTTTCACAATAACATCGGATAGGCTTTTGTCATATATATAAGCAAAGCTATATGTAGGGAAGGAGCTTATCGATGTATCATTATTTCTCTCTTATTTTATTAGCTTTTACGTTAAGTTTAGATAGCTGTAGTGTAGGACTGACGTACGGGCTCCGGAATGTTCGTATTCCACTGAAATCAATTATTGTAATTGGGATTTGTTCAGCTGTTGTGATGATACTCTCAATGGGAATCGGACATATGATTGCTCAAATTTTTTCACCGGTGCTGGCGAAAAGAATTGGAGGGTTCGTTCTTGTAGTAATCGGTGCGTGGGTGTTGTATCAATTTTTTCAAAGTGATAAAAAAGAGGATGCAATGCAAGAAGAAAAAGTATGGAACTTAGAAATTGCGTCTCTCGGTCTTGTCATTCAAATTTTACGAAAACCGACTGTTGCTGATTTTGATAAGTCTGGGATCATTTCGGGAATAGAAGCACTCCTCCTTGGTATGGCACTTTCATTGGATTCATTTGGAGCTGGGATTGGTGCCTCTTTACTTGGATATTCCCCGTTCATGATGGCAGGATTAGTTGCGGTAATGAGCTCGCTATTTTTGTTCAGCGGAATGAAAGTAGGGACCGTATTATCAAATATGCGATGGCTACAAAAATTCACGTTTTTACCAGGTGTATTACTTATTATTATTGGGATTTGGAAAATGTAAAAGACGTGAAACGATTGTTTCACGTCTTTTATTATAAGGGGGATTATGATGACAGTTGTAATTGGATTAACAGGCGGCATTGCTAGTGGAAAAAGTACGGTATCAAAAATGTTTCAAGGTTTTCACATTCCAGTCATTGATGCAGATATTATTGCAAGGGAAGTTGTAGAGCCTGGTAAGGAAGCGTATAACGAAATTGTAAAAGCATTTGGAAAAGAAGTGCTTGAGGAAAATGGAGAATTAAATCGCCCGAAACTTGGCAGCATTGTATTCCATAATGAAGAAAAAAGGTTGCTGTTAAATGGTATTGTGCATCCAGCTGTACGAAAGAAAATGAATGCACAAAAGGATAGATACATAAGAGAAAATGCGCAAGCGGTTGTGCTCGATATTCCACTCTTATTTGAGGGTAAATTAACAAGTCTTGTCGATCAAATTTTACTCGTTTATGTGGACAATGAAACGCAAATGACAAGGTTAATGGAACGCAATAATTTTACAGAAGAAGAGGCAAAAGCAAGAATTGCTTCGCAAATGCCATTGCGAGAGAAAATAGCATTAGCAGATAAAGTGATTAATAATAATGGCACAATAGAAGAGACGAAAGCACAATTAAGTAACATTTTAATGGAATGGAACATTATTAAATAAAAAAATTTGAAAATGGTGAAATTGTTTAGTGACATATCCTCTTTTTGTGTTATACTATTATTGGGATTGGAGATAAATAGTATAACGCAATCAAGGGGGATAACATATTATGATTCGTGTGGCAATTAATGGATTTGGACGTATTGGGAGAATGGTGTTTCGTCAGGCAGTAAAAGAAAGCGCATTCGAAATTGTAGCGATTAATGCGAGCTACCCATCTGAAACGTTAGCACATTTAATTAAATATGATACAGTTCACGGTAAATTTGATGGTACAGTAGAAGCGTTTGAAGATCATTTATTAGTAGATGGTAAAATGATTCGCCTTTTAAACAACCGCGATCCAAAAGAATTGCCTTGGAAAGAAATGGAAGTAGATATTGTAATAGAAGCGACAGGTAAATTTAATTCTAAAGAAAAAGCAAGTCTTCACGTAGAAGCTGGTGCGAAAAACGTTATTTTAACTGCACCAGGAAAAAATGAAGACGTAACAATTGTTGTTGGTGTAAACGACGAACAACTTGATATTACAAAACATACCGTTATTTCAAATGCATCTTGTACAACAAACTGTTTAGCACCTGTTGTAAAGGTGTTAGATGAGCAGTTTGGAATTGAAAACGGTTTAATGACAACAGTTCATGCATATACAAATGACCAAAAAAATATTGATAATCCACATAAAGACTTACGTAGAGCACGCGCTTGCGGGCAGTCAATCATTCCAACAACGACAGGTGCTGCGAAAGCGTTAGCAAAAGTTCTTCCGCATTTAAATGGAAAACTTCATGGTATGGCACTTCGCGTTCCGACGCCAAATGTATCTCTTGTTGACTTAGTTGTAGATGTAAAGCGCGACGTAACAGTAGAAGAGATTAATGAAGCATTTATGAATGTTGCGAATGGTGCATTAAAAGGAATTGTCGCATTTAGCGATGAGCCGCTTGTTTCTATCGATTTTAATACAAATACGCATTCTGCAATTATCGATGGTTTATCTACAATGGTAATGGGCGATCGAAAAGTAAAAGTACTTGCTTGGTACGATAACGAATGGGGCTATTCTCGTCGTGTTGTAGACCTTGTAAAGCTTGTTGTAGATCAATTTGCGAAACAAGAAAACGTACAACATATTTAATAGATGAGAAAAGGGCAGGCGTTAGCCTGTCCTTTTTTCTTTTTATAATAGAAAAATATTACATATTTTTTCTGTGTAAATCACCTAGAACAGCTATGATTACTGTGGTTTCGGATCTATTCTATTTTTTTAGAAAAATAAAAGGGAAAATGTCATCAAAAAAAATAAAAAACTGTTGTTGCAAAATAAAAATAAACAAAGTATACTAACATTCGTAAACTTAAGAGCTGAGGTGGTAGTCACTGCTTAAAGGGTTAGGACCTCTCTGGACTAACTTTCCCCCGTGGTAGTGGAGCAAGCCAAATTGCAAATTAGTTTTCAATTCGAACAGTTAAATTAAATTAACAAGGGGGAACTGTAGAATGGATACTATGGACACTATGGGTCGTCACGTAATCGCGGAACTTTGGGATTGCGATTTCGACAAGCTTAATGATATGCCTTATATCGAAAAATTATTTGTGGATGCAGCACTTCGAGCAGGCGCTGAAGTACGTGAGGTTGCTTTCCATAAATTTGCACCACAAGGTGTAAGTGGAGTTGTAATTATTTCTGAATCTCACTTAACAATTCACAGCTTTCCGGAGCATGGTTATGCAAGTATTGATGTATATACTTGTGGTGACCGCATTGATCCAAATGTTGCTGCAGAGTACATCGCTGAAGGTTTAGGAGCAAAAACGAGAGAGAGCATTGAACTTCCTCGTGGTACAGGTAGCTTCGAAATTAAACAAAGAGAGACAAAAGCTCTTTAAAAAAGAAGATAATTGATTTAAAATGTAAAGAGGTGTATAATACACCTCTTTTTAGTATTTCTATATCTATTTTATAAGAAGAAATTTGTTGATACATAAGTATATTTGATTAAGTGTTTATAATATAGAAGAGAAAATCCTTGTTTATAATGTTTTAGTTTTGTTAAGATAAAATTAAATTGTAAAGGAGTGAATGGATTGCGTTGTCCATCCTGTTTTCACAATGGTACGAGAGTATTGGATTCGCGTCCGGTTGACGAAGGACGATCAATTCGCAGAAGAAGAGAGTGCGAAAGCTGTTTCAATCGCTTTACAACATTTGAACGCGTCGAAGAGCCGCCGCTTATTGTTGTAAAGAAAGAAGGGACGCGAGAAGAATTTAACAAAGAGAAAATTTTGCGTGGTTTAATTAAAGCGTGTGAAAAGCGGCCTGTAACGTTAAAACAATTAGAAGAAATCACGCAACATGTAGAACGGGAATTGCGTAACCTAGGAATGTCAGAAGTAAAAAGCGATATGATTGGTGAAATGGTCATGGAAGCGCTTCGTGATATTGATGATGTTGCATATGTGCGTTTTGCATCTGTTTACCGACAATTTAAAGATTTGAACGTATTTATTGAAGAGTTGAAAGATATTCTTCAAAAAGAACGAAAATAAAAGAGCTAGAAGCGTAAGCTATTAGCTCTTTTTTCACTCATAATGATAATAAGAATGGATGACAGAAAGGATTTGCAAGGATGGAAAGACAGTTATGGATGGAACTGTTGCCAATTGACCGTTATAAAGTAAGTGCAAGAGGGCTGCTCAGCAACTATGATCGTAAAGTGCTGACAATGTTATATCAACCGCTAATTGGCAGTAAAGCTTTTAGCCTATATATGACATTGTGGGGAGAGTTAGAGCAGGACCGTTTATTTGGAAAAGAAAATACACACCATTCTATTATGGTAACAATGCAAATGCAGCTCCCGGATATTTATGAAGAACGTCTAAAACTAGAGGCGATAGGACTTTTAAATGTGTATGTGAAAAAGGAAAAAGATATTCGCATGTTTATTTATGAGTTACAGCCACCGCTTATGCCAAAACAGTTTTTTGATGATATTGTATTAAGTATTTTTTTATATAACCGCCTAAGCAAGGCGAAATATAATCAAGTAAAGCAGTATTTCTTAGAAGAAGAATTTGACTTTGCTTCATATGAAAATGCAACACGATCCTTTAATGATGTGTTTGGTTCTTTTAATCCAGGACAAGTTGAGCATGCAAAGGAAGAACTGCTTATACCAAACACAACTGTAATGCCGAGCAGAGCAGAGGGGAATGTACCTCAAATTTGGAATGATTTCTTTGATTTTTCATTATTTGTAGAAGGATTATCAGCGCTTGTGCCGCGCAAAGCAATTACGGATCAAATGCGTGAATGTGTGCTTATATTAGCTTACGTATACGGTATTGATCCGTTATCCATGCAAAATATTGTTCTTGGTGCTGTTACGGAGCATAATACAATTGATATGGAACGATTGCGAAAAGGTGCGCGTGATTGGTACCAATTTGAGAATGGACAGGCGCTTCCTAAGTTTAGTGAGCGGACGCAGCCATTGCATGCGCGGACGATGAAGGAGAAAGAACCGACAACACAAGAAGAGATGCTCATTAAACAGCTAGAGGAAATTTCACCAAGAGAGTTATTAAAAGAAATTTCGGGCGGGGCTGAGCCGACGAAGGCTGATTTGCAAATTATTGAAGATGTTATGTTGAAGCAGAAGTTAACGCCAGGTGTTGTAAATGTACTTATTTATTATGTAATGCTTCGTTCTGATATGAAGTTGGCGAAATCGTATGTAGAGAAAATTGCCGGACACTGGGCCCGTAAAAAAATTACAACCGTAACGGAAGCGATGGGTCTTGCGAAAGAGGAAAATCGTCAATATCAAGAATGGGCAGAAACAAAGAAAAAAGGAAAGACAACGAAGAAAACGGTTCGTAAAGAACTTGTACCAGACTGGTTAAAGGAACAAACAGAAGATAGCGAGCCATCACATCGTAGTGAAGAGCAGGGAAAATTAGAAGAAGAGCGTAAAAAGTTAGAGGAAGAGCTGAAAAAATATAAGCGAAACTAACAGAGGCGAGCTCCTTTTGAGGTGAAGAAATGGAACCAATTCAAAATACATTTGCGAAGTTAATGCAAAATGAAAATTTTAAGAATAGATATGAAGTATTAAAAGAAGAGGTAATGGCGCATCCACGTGTGAAAGCATTTATAGAAGAACATCAAGGCGAAGTAACAATGTCGATGGTTGAGCGCAGCCTTGTGAAGCTATATGAGTACATTGGGCAAAGCGTTGGATGTAAAGATTGCCCAAACTTAGAATCATGTAAAAACATGATTCAAGGATACGAACCGAAGCTTATTATTCAAGGGAAGATGATTGATATTCAATACGATCGCTGCGTAAGAAAAGTGGCTTATGATGAACGGAAAAAGCATGAGAAACTGATTCAAAGTGTGTATATGCCAAGTGATATTTTGCAAGCTTCGATGGAAAAATTAGATCCATCCGATTTAGAGCCGCGTATTCAAGCGATTCGTGCTGCAAATGAATTTTTAAGTGAATATGAGTTAGGGAAAAAAGTGCAGGCGCTATATTTCTATGGGTCATTTGGAGTAGGGAAAACATATCTTTTAGGGGCGATTGCCAATGAACTAGCACTACGCAAAATTAGTTCTATGATTGTCTACTTGCCAGAATTTTTGCGTGAAATTAAAAGCTCATTGCAGAATAATACAATTAGCGAAAAAATTGATGCGGTAAAACGTGTTCCGGTACTCATGTTAGATGACATTGGTGCGGAAGCGATGTCAAGTTTTGTACGCGATGATGTACTTGGAGCGATTTTGCAATTCCGTATGCTGGAGAACTTACCGACGTTTTTCACATCTAACTTTGATTTTAAACAATTGGAGCATCATTTAACGTATACACAGCGCGGAGAAGAAGAAGAAATGAAAGCAGCTCGCATTATGGAGCGTATTAAATATTTAGCAAAGCCGATTCCGATTGGCGGAAAAAACCGTAGGCATACGTAAAGAGCAAGCAGTGAGCTTGCTCTTTTTTTTATACTGTTTGTTTTCGTTCGAAAATAAGTTCGAAATATGCAGCAAATCCAGTTCCTGCTGTGCTAGGGGCGAAAATTTGGACGAAGCGCCAACCCTCTTTAGCATGTTCTGTAATAATTGCTTGATAATCTTCTTTTGGTTTAGTTGCCATTAGACCGGATTTTAGTTCGATTTTTACAAATTTGTATTCGTATATATTGTATCGCCCCTTTTAAAACCTTTTTAGTAAAATTATACAATAAAAATAGCTTATGAATATGAAAAATTCGTGCTAGCTTGTATCATTTTTTGTACATTCCCCTAATATATATGGAAATAGCAAGAATTATAAAAGGGGGGACAAAAGTGATTGAAATCTGCTTCGAAGAAAAAAATGACGCTATTGTTATATATAAAGAGCTTAAAAAAAGGACAGATCATATATATGAAGAAATAAGCATTTATTTGTACGAACAAATGGTAATTGTTCATATACCAATACAAGAGTCGCAATATATTGATAAAGTGGTTATTCCTGTATTTATGCAATATATTATCAATACAAAACAAGATGAATGGATAAGCGCGATTTTAAAAGATAAATTTTATTATGAAGAGCGAGAAGAACGAAACCAAATTTTACATATGGCTCATTCTATTTTAAAAGGGAAACGAAAAGGATTAATAGATGCACCTTCGAAGGAAAGAGAGAAAGAATTGGTGCTTTCTTCTTTGCAAGGCTGGATGCATGATACAATGTCTTTTTCGTTTGGAGCATATATTCGTTTTCGCTTGAGAAAGTACAATGAATTTTTATATCGAACGGCGGAGATGGCGATCGATGAATATAAGTTAGAACAAGAGTATCAAATGTTCGTAGAAACACTTCGCCAACAAGTAAGCATTCGAAAATCACGTTTATCTTGCTTGCATCTTGTGTTTAATGATAGTTGTATTTTTTATGATGAAAAGGGGCGACGTTTAAAACAAGAAAAACTTGTTCAATATATAGAAGAAGAATTACTCTCTCAAAAAGATTTATACATTGATCCGAATGTTATGGCACCGCTTCTGTCAATCGCGCCTAAAAAAATTCATCTGTATGCGAAAGAACAAGATCATAATATGATTGTAACGATTCAAAATGTATTTCAAGAGAGAGTGCAGTTATATGCGCTTCATGAATTTGAAAAGAATGTGACAAAATTTAAAAATAGAGGGAACGCTCTTGATTTTCTAAATTTTTGAGCATATAATTACGTACATACACGAAAATACATCAAAATGTTACGATGAGGACATGAGTAGTTATCTACGATTCCCAGAGAGAGAAGCCTTAGGCTGTGAGCTTCTTAATACGAGATTATTACTTACCACCTCTGAACTTCAGCAGTGAACGAATGTCTAGTAATTGCTGACGGCAAGTGCCGTTATCATGAACTTGAGCAGTTAACAATGTGTTAGCTGGAACAAGGGTGGAACCGCGAATTCAACACTCGTCCCTTTTTATAGGGATGGGTGTTTTTTATTTTGACTATGAAAAAGGAGTGACGAAAGATGGCAGATGTAGTAAAAATTACATTTCCAGACGGAGCTGTGAAGGAATTTCCAAAAGGAACAACAACTGAAGACATTGCTGCTTCTATTAGCCCTGGCTTAAAGAAAAAAGCGATTGCAGGGAAATTAAATGAGGAAATGGTAGACCTACTTACACCGATTGAGCAAGATGGTGCAATTTCTATCATTACATTAGATTCTGAAGATGGGCTATACATTTTACGCCATTCAACAGCTCACTTATTAGCGCAAGCATTAAAGCGTTTATATAAAGATGTGAAGCTTGGAATTGGGCCTGTAATTGAAAACGGCTTCTACTATGATATCGATATGGAAGAAGCGATTACAGTTGAAGATTTCCCAAAAATCGAAAAAGAAATGCAAAAGATTGTGAACGAGAACTTAGAAATCGTTCGTCATGAAGTACCGCGTGCGGAAGCACTTCGTCGTTATGAAGAAATTGGCGATGAACTAAAATTAGAATTAATTAACGATCTTCCAGAAGATGCGGTTATTTCAATTTATGAACAAGGAGAATTCTTCGACCTTTGCCGCGGTATTCACCTTCCGTCTACAGGGAAAATTAAAGTGTTTAAATTGTTAAGCGTGGCAGGTGCTTACTGGCGCGGCGATAGCGATAACAAAATGTTACAACGTATTTACGGTACTGCATTCGTGAAAAAAGCAGAATTAGATGAGCACTTACGTATGCTTGAAGAAGCGAAAGAGCGTGACCATCGTAAATTAGGTAAAGAGTTAAAATTATTCACAAATAGCCAAAAAGTAGGACAAGGCTTACCGCTTTGGTTACCAAAAGGTGCAACAATCCGCCGTATTATCGAGCGTTACATTGTTGATAAAGAAGTAAGTTTAGGATATGACCACGTATACACTCCAGTATTAGGAAGCCGAGACCTTTATGAAACTTCTGGTCACTGGAATCACTACCGAGACGGCATGTTCCCATCAATGGAAATGGATAATGAAGAATTAGTACTTCGTCCGATGAACTGCCCTCACCATATGATGGTGTACAAAAACGATATCCACAGCTACCGTGAGTTACCAATCCGTATTGCGGAGCTTGGAACAATGCACCGTTATGAAATGTCTGGTGCGCTATCTGGATTACAACGTGTACGCGGGATGACTTTAAATGATGCACACATTTTCGTTCGTCCAGATCAAATTAAAGAAGAGTTAAAACGCGTTGTAAACTTAACTTTAGAGGTATACAAAGACTTCGATTTGGAAAATTATTCATTCCGTTTATCTTATCGTGATCCAGAAGATACTAAAAAGTATTATGATGACGATGAAATGTGGGAAAAAGCACAATCAATGTTAAAAGAAGCTATGGATGAAATGGGTCTTGAGTATTATGAAGCAGAAGGTGAAGCGGCATTCTACGGTCCAAAACTTGACGTGCAAGTTCGTACTGCGCTTGGAAAAGACGAAACACTTTCAACTGTACAATTAGACTTCTTACTTCCAGAACGCTTTGAGTTAACTTACATCGGTGAAGATGGTAAACATCATCGCCCAGTTGTTATTCACCGCGGTGTTGTATCAACTATGGAACGCTTTGTTGCCTTCTTAATTGAAGAGTACAAAGGTGCATTCCCAACATGGTTAGCGCCGGTTCAAGTACAAGTAATTCCAGTTTCTCCGCAAGTACATTTAGACTACGCGAAGAAAGTACAAGAAGAATTGCAACGTGCTGGTATTCGTGTTGAAGTGGATACTCGTGATGAGAAAATTGGTTACAAGATCCGCGAGGCACAAATGCAAAAAATTCCGTATATGCTTGTAGTAGGTGACAATGAAGTTGCTGAAACTGGTGTAAACGTACGTAAATATGGTGAACAAAAATCAGAAACAATCTCATTAGATGCTTTCATTGACTTAATTAAAGTTGAAGGAAAACGATAAGAAAAAGTCGCGGTTCGTCCGCGGCTTTTTTTGTACGCTTATAGTTGGTAATAAGAACCAAAGACTACTTTGTATAAAAAAATGTTGCATGTATTCATTTTGTTTGTTACAATATTTTTTGTTGTTACTTAAGAAGTAGAGCTTCTTGACATGCATTATGTCCTATGGTAAAATCATCAAGGATAATAGAATACGGATTTGTGGAACAAGTAGAAGCACCCGCTTCTCACCTGATTGACGCGAAAGCAGTTGACAGGTAAGTATTTCTTACTAGAGATATTATAAGTGTGGGTGTTGTATGCCCGCACTTTTTTGTTTGGGTTCTTCCTTCCCAAAACGTATTCCCATAAAACCTTGGAGGTGGCTTACTATTAGCAAGGACATGATGATTAACGAGCAAATTCGTGCACGTGAAGTACGTTTAGTTGGTGCAAATGGTGATCAACTTGGAATTAAGTCTCGTCAAGAAGCATTAGATCTGGCTGCAAACGTAAATCTTGATTTAGTATTAGTTGCTCCAAATGCGAAACCACCAGTATGCCGTATTATGGACTACGGAAAATTCCGCTTTGAGCAACAAAAGAAAGAAAAAGAGCAGCGTAAAAATCAAAAAATCATTAGTATGAAAGAAGTTCGTTTAAGTCCAACAATTGATGAACATGACTTTAACACAAAACTTCGCAATGCTATTAAATTCTTGGAGAAAGGCGACAAAGTTAAAGCGTCTATTCGCTTTAAAGGTCGTGCTATTACTCATAAAGAAATCGGTCAACGTGTTTTAGATCGCTTCTCTGAAGCTTGTGCTGAAGTTAGTACAATTGAATCTAAGCCAAAAATGGAAGGACGCAGTATGTTCTTAGTTTTAGCACCGAAAAATGATAAGTAATAAATAGAGGAGGAAATCACTATGCCTAAACAGAAAACTCACCGCGGCGCTGCAAAGCGTTTCAAAAAAACAGGATCTGGTAAACTAAAGCGTTCTCACGCTTACACAAGCCACTTATTCGCTAACAAATCTACAAAAGCTAAACGTAAATTACGTAAAGCTGGTGTAGTAAGCGCTGGTGACTTCAAACGTATTCGTCAAATGCTTGACAACATGTAATTCATATTTTGTTCAGATAGATATCTAGGAGGGAAATAATATGCCAAGAGTAAAAGGTGGTACGGTTACTCGTCAACGTCGTAAAAAAATTATTAAATTAGCAAAAGGTTACTACGGTTCTAAACATACATTATACAAAGTTGCTAACCAACAAGTAATGAAATCTTTAATGTATGCGTTCCGTGACCGTCGTCAAAAGAAACGTGACTTCCGTAAATTATGGATCACTCGTATTAACGCAGCTGCTCGTATGAACGGTCTTTCTTACAGCCGTTTAATGAATGGTCTTAAGCTTGCTGGTATCGAAGTAAACCGCAAAATGCTTGCTGACCTAGCTGTTCATGACGCAAAAGCTTTCGCTGAATTAGCAACAGCTGCTAAAACTGCTTTAAACAAGTAATTAATCAAGAATCCTTAGGACATTGTTCCTAAGGATTTTTTTATTATTTATCATGAAAGAATAAATCCTATTATTCATAAAAATTTCAAATAATAACCAAAAAAGTTCCTCTTTGGTAAATAAAAATGCTTTAATATGGAAATGAAAACTTTTCCAAAAAGCGGGTTGAAGGAGGAATTCATTTGAAAGCGGCTGTTGTAAACCAATTTAAAGAACAATTAGAGGTTAAGGATGTACCAAAACCGAAAGCAGGTCCAAATCAAGTACTTGTACATATTCACGCATGCGGCGTTTGTCATACTGACTTGCATGCAGCGCACGGTGATTGGCCAGTAAAGCCGAAGCTTCCATTAATTCCAGGACATGAAGGTGTTGGGGTGATTGAAGAAGTTGGCGAAGGTGTTACACATTTAAAAGTTGGTGATCGTGTTGGGATTCCATGGCTATATTCAGCATGTGGCCATTGTGAATACTGTTTAACAGGAAGAGAAACACTTTGCTTAGATCAACATAACGCTGGTTATTCTGTTGATGGCGGTTATGCGGAATATTGCGTTGCGGCAGCGGATTATGTCATGCAAGTGCCTGAGAGTTTAAGCTTTATTGACGCTGCACCGCTCTTTTGTGCAGGTGTTACAACATATAAAGCGCTAAAAGTATCGGAAGCAAAACCTGGACAGTGGGTTGCTATTTTTGGAATTGGCGGACTTGGACACTTAGCAGTACAATATGCAAAAGCAATGGGATTACACGTTGTAGCTGTGGATACAGTTGATGAAAAGCTTGAACTCGCAAAAGAATTAGGGGCAGATTTAGTGGTAAATCCGTTAAAAGAGGATGCAGCGCTATGGATTCATGAACAAGTAAATGGTGTACATGCTTCTATTTGTACAGCTGTGTCGAAGCCTGCATTTGACCAAGCTTACCGTGCGGTGCGCCGAGGCGGAGCATGTGTTGCAGTTGGTTTACCGCCGGAAATGATGGAAGTACCAATTTTTGATACAGTGTTAAATGCTGTAAAGATTGTTGGTTCCATTGTTGGGACTCGTAAAGATTTACAAGAAGCACTGCAATTTGCAGCGGAAGGAAAAGTAAAAGTAATCATTGAAACGCGTCACCTTCATGAAATTAACGATGTATTTGCTGAAATGAAAGAAGGAAAGATTAATGGGCGTGTTGTATTAGATATGACAAAGTGAGAATAAAAGATACAATAATATAGAAGAATAAACATAAAAAGTCGGAGAGGTTCTCTGGCTTTTTATGTTTATTTGCATGAAATATACTGCAACATGGGAACTTGACTTTAGACAATCTTGTCTTTCCACACGAAACTAGCGCTGTTATAATGTAAGAATATAACTAGGTTATTTGTTTATATTTACCATTAGAATGGAGCAATATCGAGTAAGCTTATTCGATATTGAAGGAGGAATACGTTTTGGATTTACTACAATTATTTAAACTACAAAAAGAATTAGATGATCGTATTACGAAAGAACATAATTTAGAACCGAAAAAATTATTAAAAGAAAAAATGCTAGCACTTCTTGTGGAAATTGGTGAACTTGCAAATGAAACACGCTGCTTTAAATATTGGAGTAACAAGCCAGCATCTGAGCGTCAAGTTGTACTAGAAGAATACGTAGATGGGCTGCATTTTATTTTATCTATTGGAATCGATTTGGGAATTGATAAAAATTTCTTGTTTTATAAATGTGCACTAACAAATAAAACGCAAGTAGAAATTTTCTTAGATGTATATGCGAAAGCAATTCGCTTTAATGAGCAGCCATCTATTACAAATTACATTGAATTGTTTACGAGCTATCTTCGTTTAGGACAAGCGCTTGATTTTGAACAAGAAGAGATTGAGAAAGCGTATGTAGATAAAAATGAAGTAAATCATCAACGTCAAACAGAAGGATATTGATGAAATTTTTTGAACATTCTTTTCCGCTCTTGTATAATTGAAGAGATGAAGAAAAAGGAGGACATTGTCCAATGACAAAACTAGATGCGACATTGACGATGCTAAAAGAACTAACAGATGCACGGGGGATTGCTGGAAACGAACGCGAGCCTCGTGAAGTAATGAAGAAATATATCGCACCGTTTGCTGATGAAGTATCAACAGATAACTTAGGAAGCTTAGTTGCGAAAAAAATTGGTGACGGCAATGGTCCAAAAATTATGGTAGCTGGTCATTTAGATGAAGTCGGTTTTATGATTACGCAAATTGATGATAAAGGTTTCTTGCGTTTTCAAACAGTTGGCGGCTGGTGGTCACAAGTTATGTTAGCACAGCGCGTAACAATTGTTACGAGCAAAGGTGATGTAACAGGTGTCATTGGTTCAAAACCACCGCACATTTTACCAGCTGAAGTTCGTAAAAAACCAGTTGATATTAAAGATATGTTTATTGATATTGGTGCTTCTAGTAAAGAAGAAGCGCTGGAGTGGGGCGTACGCCCAGGAGATCAAGTTGTACCATATTTCGAATTCCAAGTAATGAAAAACGAAAAAATGTTACTTGCGAAAGCATGGGACAACCGTATTGGCTGCGCAATTGCAATCGATGTTTTAAGACAATTAAAAGATGAAAAACATCCAAACATTGTATACGGTGTTGGAACTGTACAAGAAGAGGTAGGTCTTCGCGGAGCAAAAACATCTGCACATTATATTCAACCTGATATCGCATTTGCAGTAGATGTTGGAATCGCTGGTGATACACCAGGTGTAAGTGAAAAAGAAGCGCAAGGAAAAATGGGTGATGGCCCGCAAATTATTTTATATGATGCATCTATCGTCGGACATAAAGGTCTTCGTGACTTCGTTGTTGGCGTAGCAGATGAATTAAATATTCCGTATCAATACGATGCGATTCCTGGCGGCGGAACGGATGCAGGAGCAATCCATATTTCTGTGGACGGTATTCCAGCGATGGCGATTACAATTGCGACTCGCTATATCCATTCTCATGCAGCAATGTTGCATCGTGATGACTATGAAAACACAGTGAGGTTAATTGTAGAAGTTGTGAAACGTCTTGATGCAAAGGCTGTACATAACATTACATTTGATTAATAGAAAAAAGAGCGAGAGGGCATTCCTTTCGCTCTTTTCATTGCTCTAATCCAGCCGCTGTATACGGACCTAAAATGATTAAACGAGCTAGCTGTAAGGCCATATAATGAGGTGTATATGGCATATTTTGTTTTAACCAAGAAATGACCATTCCTAAATGTGCACCTGATACATAACTAATGAGGATGTCACGTGGGACAACTAACTTATCGTCATTAGGTTGTGAAATAGAAAGGCTAAGAAGTAAGTTCGTTTGAATTGCTTTCATCATTCGAGAGGAAAACTTCGGAATCCCATTCTCTCCAAGCATCACTTGATAAAAGAAAGCATTCTCAGCAATATGACTAAACAAAGATAGAAAGACAGGATGAGGAGTATCAAGGGTAAGTTTAAACTCACTCTTATCTAATTTTTCCGGTTTGAGAATGTCTGCTAATGTTGTTAGCATTTCTTCAATGCTTCTGTCTAGTAGATCATATTTGTCATTATAATGGCTATAAAAGGTTGCGCGGTTTACAGGTGCCTTTTCAGCAATATCCTGAACGGTAATGCTATCGAAACTTTTTTCGTGTATTAAAGATATAAGGGCATCACGTATTGCCTGTCTCGTTCGTTTTACGCGTGGATCGTTTGAGTTTTTAATAGACATTTTCGTTCTCCTTGCTTGTTTTTTTATATTTTTTCAACATATATATATGGGAATGTCGGAAAAACAACATATTGAAATAAATTGTCGGTTGTCATTCGAACTGAATTATTTATAATTATAAACGATATTCTTTTTCTTAGCACAAAATAAGGAGGGTATTTTGTGCGTGGAAAAAGGGTCTTTTTTTAATTAGTCCTTAATAATATGAATGGTCAACTTTATTAATAAAAAAGAGAGACGGACTTATTAGAAATTCAATTAATCTTGGAAATAAGGAGAGGAAAACAATGAGTCAAATTCGGAGAATGATTATCATTAATATTGTTACACTGATTGTGTTAGTTGGCGGCGGATTTGCTGGTTATTATTATTACAATCAATCAACAAATTATTTAAAAACAGACAATGCAAAAATTGATGGGAAAGTTGTACCTATTGCCTCTCCAGTCGCAGGGAAATTAACAGACTGGAAAGCAGAAGTAGGGAAAAATTATAATGCTGGTGATAAAGTAGGTTCTGTAATGAGTAACGCTGGTGGTACTGCGCAAGAAGTAGATATTACAGTTCCAGCAAATGCAACGCTTGTTCAATCAAATGCAACGCAAGATTCATATATTGCACCAGGAACACCGCTTGCATATGCCTACAATATGAGTGATTTATGGGTAACGGCAAACATTAAAGAAACAGACGTAGATGAGATTCAAAAAGGGCAAGAAGTAGATGTATATGTAGATGCATATCCTGATACGACATTAACAGGAAAAGTAGAACAAATTGGCTTAACAACAGCAAATACATTCTCTATGTTACCATCTAGCAACGCAACAGCGAACTATACGAAAGTAACACAAGTTATTCCTGTTAAGATTTCATTAGATCATAGTAAATCATTAAATATTGTCCCAGGCATGAATGTCACAGTTCGGATTCATAAGTAAGGGGGAATGAAATATGTCCTCGATCTTAATTGTAGGATACGCTCTTTTATGTATCGTCGTGTTCATTATTGTAAATCGTGTATTTAGAAAAAAAGAAAAAGGGATAGAAACACCAGTTCAAGCACAAGGGGTTTCAGATCATAAAAAAGAGGTAGTAAGAACACAAGAAATACCGGAAGTTACGGAAGAAGAAACAGGTGAAAAACAAGAACAACCAAAACAAGAACAAAAAGCGGAAGATACGGAGCCGAAAGCTTCTTGTTCTCAAACAGTGCTCCCTGAATTTAACGTAAAAGTTGTTTTAGCTGTTCTTATTTTCGGGATGTTCGTCTCAATTTTAAATCAAACATTAATTAACGTTGCTTTGCCAGCATTAATGAATGAATTTAATGTATCGACATCTACCGCACAGTGGCTTACAACAGGATTTATGTTAGTGAACGGGGTATTAGTGCCAATTAGTGCATTTTTAGTCTCCCGGTTTACGTACCGAAACTTATTTCTAGCGGCTATGCTGTTCTTTACAGCAGGTTCGATGATTTGTGCGATATCTGGAAGCTTTACGATGATGATGACAGGACGTGTTATTCAAGCGGTTGGTGCTGGTATTTTAATGCCGGTCGGAATGAATATTTTCATGACCATCTTCCCGCCTCATAAACGCGGGGCTGCGATGGGACTGCTTGGTATTGCGATGATTTTAGGACCTGCCATTGGGCCAACAATTACAGGATGGGTTATTCAAAACTACACATGGAATGTTATATTCTATGCTATGTTTATCATTGGTTTACTTATTATCGTATTAGCACTAAAATATTTTAGGCTGAAACAACCTGTGACAAAGGCAATACTAGATACTTTTGGTGTAGTTGCTTCTAGTATTGGACTTGGCAGCTTGCTTTATGGTTTTAGTGAGGCAGGGAATAAAGGTTGGAGCAGTGCGGAAGTTATCATTACGATGGTGATTGGCATGATCGGAATCAGTCTATTCGTCTGGAGACAGCTAACGACTGACAATAAAATGTTAGACCTGCGTGTATTCAGCTATTCGGCATTTACTTCGACTCTTTTAATCAATGTAGTTGTTACGATGGCATTATACGGCGGGATGATATTGCTACCTGTATATTTACAAAACATCCGTGGATTTACACCAATTGATTCAGGGTTACTCCTTCTGCCAGGATCTTTAATCATGGGAATGATGGGACCATTTGCTGGGAAATTATTTGATAGATACGGCATTCGACCACTTGCTATTTTTGGATTAATCCTTACAACATACGCAACATATCAATTTACACATTTAACATTAGAGACACCTTATAGTGAAATTATGAGAGACTATATTATTCGTTCGTTTGGGATGTCATTTATCATGATGCCAATCATGACAGCGGGGATGAATGCTCTGCCAATGAAACTTATTTCTCATGGAACAGCAACGCAAAATACATCAAGACAAGTTGCCGGCTCCATTGGAACTGCGCTTTTAATCACAATTATGACGCAGCAAACGACAAATCATATGGCAGATTACGCAAATGCAATTACAACAACGAATCCAATTATCGTAAACAAACTATCGCAAATGGGTCAAAGCGTTGCGGCAATGACAGGATCAGCTCAGGCAGGAAACGCATTAGGCTCACAAATGCTATTTGGGCAAGTTTCGAAGTTATCCGTTATTAACGGAATTAATGATGCATTCTGGATTGCGACAATCTTAACGGCCATTGCATTAGTCTTATCATTTTTCTTACAACCAGGAAATAAGGCGAACAGAAAAGCAGAGAGATAATCTCTGCTTTTTTATTCGAACGGTTTTAAATGAATAATACGATAATAGTACATAAAATTAAAATAAGCAGAATGATACTGTTTATTTTCTGTTTCCGCCATAATTGAATAGCGCATATTCCGCCTCCTATCACGAAGAGTGGAACACCAATTTCTTGGAGGATGGTTAATGATAGTAAACGACCTAAACTTGACAGGAAAAGCCCCGTTATGAAACATCGTAACATCAATGGATTTCTGTCTTCTAGTTGAGTTGATAGAGAAGACGGCTTTACTATTTTTAGGGACAATAATTGGCTTATGCTTGGCCGCTATTTGCTTAGGATCAATTTTATCCACACATTTCGATCCCCAGCAATAGCTTCCTTCATATACTTCTAATGATTGCCCATCTACTTTTACAGTCATTTTTGGAAGAGACTCTTGTTGGCAACTTACTAAAAATAATAAGCAAAAAAACAAGACGAATTTTTTCAAACTATGTTCTCCTTTCAAGGAAATTACATCATTTCATAAAAAAATATTCCTGCTACAACAAGCGAACATACCGTAATCCCTACACGCTTAATGCTAGTTATTTGATGGCGTGCCCCGCTAATGCCTGCTAATAAACTAGCAATAGCTAACATCCCCCAGTACATAGACGTTGAAAGTGGGAGAGACTGTTGTGCATCCTTTCCAATCCCTGCAAAAATAACTGGCAGAAGAACGAGTGATAAACAAACGATGCCCATTAGAAGAATAAACCATTTTTTATGTACAATTCCTTTTATAATAAAAAATACTCCCCCGCCAATGCCGCATAGAGCAAGAACGGGTACGAAAAAAATCCAAAGTATGGTGAAGATTGGCATGTGTAAAAAACCTCCTGTTTGATAAGTTATATTTTACAATATAGGGTTTATCTTGGATATAATAAAAATTATGGATAACTGATAGAAATGAACAATATACAATCGAAATAATAAGTGTAAAGCATTTAAGAGAGGAGGGAACACATGAAAATTACAGAAGAAAATGTTGTAAAGCAACTAAGGAAGCGAAATGAAAAAGCTTATTTTTACGCCAGATATTATGTCTGTGAAAGAAAAAAGAGGAAGGCCAAGAGATAAGAGGGTATTAAACGAGGAAACTTTTGAGGTAATAATCAAATAAAAAATGAAACGCCATTATGCAACCATAATGGCGTTTCATTCAGTACAAGAAGGAACATGTATTAATTGTGATGTGAAGCAAGATAGCTGGAATGATAGAATTCGTTTGTTTATATAATAAAGAAGCAAAGAGACCGGTAATAAAGGCACTTACCATAATTCCAACTGAATACGTATGGGCGATACCGAATAATAAACTTGAGATGATAGCAGCTGGCCAAAATGTGAATTTCTCTTCAAAGAAACGTAAAAGTATGCCTCTGCATATCAGTTCTTCTTTAATTGGTGCAAGTAATCCGACTGCAAGAATTAGTAAGAATTTGTACTGCTCTAACGTAGCAAAATCTAGTGCATCTACTTGTTCTTGTACCGAATTAGGGAAAAATTTATCTAGTATAACAAGGTCGATAAATACACCGATAGCATAATAAAGGAGTACGTAGGCATACGTACGAAAAGATTTTAAACATTGAAAATCGATAGCTGGTAATACTAACGTTTTAAGTGGTTTATATTTCACGATATATAGTATTAAAAAGAATAGGGCTATGCATTCATAGCTAATATTTTCAAGTGATTCAAGTAGAGATTTATGTGTATTTGGGCGAGCATATCCATATAACTCGATAGGTAGTATGGTGAAAACTGCGTTAATTATTGGAATAACGAGAATAATCATTAACAGGATTCCAAGAAATTCAAGCCAAGATATTTTAGTTTGCTGTTCTATTTGTACATGTGTTTGCAAAGTTGTGCTCCTTTTTAATAATGGTAATTTGACTTTGTGTACCTCTTGTTTATTATAAAAACGCGAGCGTATTATTCATCATATGAAATAACATAGCAGGAATAATAGAATTTGTTTTTTTATATAATACAGCCATAAACATACCCATCATAAAAGCACTGACCATAACACCTAGAGAATATGTATGGGCAATTCCGAAGATGAAGCTTGATCCAATTGCTGCTATCCAAAATGGAAAACACTGCTGGAAAAATTGAAGAATGATTCCGCGGAAAATAAGTTCTTCAAAAATAGGGATGAAAATTGCACTTCCTAAAATTAATAGAATTCTATATTGTTTTAAATTTTCTAAGTTTAAAGCTACATCTTGTTCTTGTGTTGCATGAGGAAATAGTTTAGAAATAATAAATACATTTATAGCAATGCTAAGCGCGAAGAAAAGAAATAAGTATACATATGTACGAACTTTTTGGAGCGCTTGAAAATTGAAAACAGGTAATAATAGTTTTTTTAAGGGTTCGTATTTAAAAATAAATAATAATAAAATAAGCAGTTGGAATAAAGTACTTCCGGTATTTCCAAGTGAGCTATATAGGGCACTTGTTTTTTTGTCAGAAATGCCTTCGCTGTAAATCATAAACGGAAGAGCTACAAATAAGCCGCTTATAGTGCTTGCCCCAAAAAAAGCAAATAAAGCAGAGCCAATAAATTGTCCCCATGATAAAGAATGGTTTTGATCATGTGTAAGTTGTACAGAATGTTGCATATATCGAATCCTCTCTATGTGTTTATATATAAAATTATACATATTTGGATGAAATGTTCCAGGAGGTAATGTTACATAATAGTATGAAATTTTATAATCAAAGTAAAAAATCACCTTAGCATTTACTAAGGCGATTTTTGTCTTGTTATTAATTAACATATTTGTTCTGCTTTTTTATTGGTAGAAATATGAGCATGGGACGCTGATTGTTGAACTTGTAATTCACGATCTACCATCTCATCTAATCGCTGAATTGCTTGCAGTGCTTTTTCATAAGAGAGTGTTCGATAGTGATGTGTTCCCCCTGGTTCTTCATCTGCTTCGTCTGCCCATTTAATAATATTTTGGAGAGGTGTTCTCTCAAGTGTTTGTTCTAGTAGAAAAGAATCAGTGTGCAGGAGAATAGCAACAGAAATTTCCTTTGCTTGTTTTGGGTGCTCTCCTGATCGGATTAGTAATTTATGAGCTCTTTCCGCTCCTTTAATGGCGTGTATATCATTCTTTTTATATAATTCATAGTCCCATTCTCCATCACGATACCATGTGTAATGACCGATATCATGAAGAAAACCGGCCTTTGTAGCTGCATCGACTGAGGCGTGATGCTTTTTTGCTAATTGGAACGCATGGTAAGCGACAGCAATCGCGTGAACCATTCCAGAACGGTTTACATATTTTTGTGTGATGGGATGTTTGAAAATTTGTTCAAGTGTAACACGGCGCATAAAGTATTCACTCCTTTTATTCATTGCTGTATATGATGGAAACGAATAGATCGACATAAGTATATTTCGAACATTTTACTTCATCATCTTGTATTAGTAAAGTAGAAATGTTTATGAGAAGAGGAAGTTAAGGGGGAACAGTTTCTAAAAATGGTGGGTTCCATTGTTATATAAATCCATGTTAATTTTTCGCTATCTTTGTCTAGCTTTGCCTCCTAAACCCTCATTTCTAAAAACCTTCCACACGAGAAGGTAAAAACACCTTCTGTGTGAAAGAACCTTAGCCAACGGGTCTAAACAGTCGGCTCCGCTTTTCTTTAGAAGTCGCTGCTATGCAAATAAAACATGACTTGCACTTGCTTGCTCCCTCTGTTTTAAACCTTGCACGTGGTAGGGAAAGGAACTGACCGTTTCTATGCATGGCCAGATGCTCTCGTCCTCCGCTAAAAAGAAAGGGTTTTTTATGTCTTTTTATAACATAAAAGTCACCCTAGCTTTCTCATGCTAAGGTGACTTTCTCTTGCTTATCTTTTTAATCCTTGCTCTAGCGTAGCTAACATTTCATGCTTTTCATTTTCATCAGCATTTTTCCAAATGACTTCGAATAATACGCCAAGGCCTGGAAGCATTTTTTCTTCCCCGCTTTGAATCGCATCGACAATTGTTTCTTGTAATTGGTCTTGTGTATTTCCAGATACGTTTGCTAATACAGCACCGCGTAAATTAAAGTTCATCACTTTCACCTCTTTTTAGGAATGGAAACTAACGTTAGTTTTTGTTCTTTTTTATGTAAATATGTATGAAAAATAGGCTATAATGAGAAGACAAGAAGAGAGGGAAATACATATTATGAAAAACATTGATTCAGTACAAAATCCGCGCGTAAAGCAGTGGAAGAAGCTGCAAACGAAAAAAGAACGCGATAAAAAAGGATTATTTTTTGTAGAAGGATTCCATTTAGTAGAGGAAGCTTTAAAAGCAGGCGTTGCAACAGAGCTAATCGTCTCAGATCAGACAGATCTTCCGAAAGATTGGACGGTTGCTGATGTAGAAATGTATATTGTGGCTGAAGCGGTTGTAAAAGTGCTAAGTGAAACAGAAACGACGCAAGGTGTATTTGCGGTTTGTGAGAAACATGAAAAAGAAATCGCTCTTACAAATGGGAAGTTTCTACTATTAGACGGCCTGCAAGACCCGGGTAATTTAGGGGCAATCATTCGTACCGCAGATGCAGCTGGACTTGACGCTGTTATTCTTGGAGAAGGATGCGTCGATGTATATAACAGTAAAGTATTACGTTCTACACAAGGGTCTGTATTCCATTTACCGATTGTAAAAGGAAGCTTAGAAGAATGGGTAGACAAGTTAACTGAAAAGAACGTTCCTGTATACGGAACAGCTCTTGAAAATGGGGTTCCATACGGTGAAGTAGCACCGACGGGAAGCTTTGCATTAATTGTAGGTAATGAAGGAAATGGCGTTCGCCAAGAGCTTCTTGCGAAATGTAAGCAGAACTTATACATTCCGATTTACGGAGGAGCAGAATCATTAAATGTTGCGGTTGCTGCAGGTATTTTAACGTATTATTTACAAACTCCGGTTGCGAATCGCTAAAAAACTTCTTATAATAGGTGGAAGTGAAATATTAAAAAACGATGATAGAGAAGAGTAGCTTGCAAAATCGCCATTTAGGGAGAGAATGTCATAGACTGAAAGCATTCTTATGGTAGACGGAAGTGAATTCACCTCTGGAGTTGACGCCAGGACCATTGTATGTAAAGGCGTTCCGGTCTAACAAACCGTTATAACGAATTAAGTGGGCAGACTCGTTCTGTCAATTTAGGGTGGTACCGCGAATTTACCTCGTCCCTTTTTAGGGAGCGAGGTTTTTTTATTTTTAAAATTAGGAGGGTTCCAAATGGAAGCACGTTTAAAAGAGCTAAAGCAAGAAGCGTTAGAGCTTATTGAAAAAGCGAAAGAGCTAAAGGGCTTAAACGATGTACGCGTTGCGTATTTAGGAAAAAAAGGCCCAATTACAGAAGTACTGCGCGGCATGGGGAAATTATCTCCAGAAGAGCGCCCACGTATGGGGGCTTTAGTAAATGAAGTGCGCGAGGCTATCCAAACGCGTTTAGAAGAAAAAGTGAATCATTTAGAAAAAGCAGTAATTGAAGCGAAATTAGCATCTGAAACAATCGATGTAACATTGCCAGGACGTCCTGTAAATACAGGTTGCCACCATCCATTAACAGCGGTTGTGGAACAAATTGAAGATTTATTTATCGGTATGGGATATGAAGTTGCTGAAGGTCCAGAAGTAGAAAAAGACTATTACAACTTTGAAGCGTTAAACTTACCGAAAGATCACCCAGCCCGCGATATGCAAGATTCTTTCTACATTACAGAAGAAATGTTACTTCGTACACATACATCTTCCGTGCAAGCGAGAACGATGGAGGGGAATACAGAAAAAGGTCCAATCAAAATTATTTGCCCTGGTAAAGTATATCGCCGCGATGATGATGATGCGACGCACTCTCATCAGTTCATGCAAATTGAAGGTCTTGTAATCGATAAAAACATTCGTATGAGCGATTTAAAAGGTACATTACAAGCATTTGCGAAGAAGATGTTCGGTGAAGACCGTGAAATTCGCCTTCGTCCAAGTTTCTTCCCATTCACAGAGCCATCTGTTGAAATGGATATTTCTTGTATGATGTGTCATGGAAAAGGTTGCGGCACATGTAAAGGAACTGGCTGGATTGAAATTTTAGGTGCAGGTATGGTTCATCCAAACGTTCTTGAAATGGCTGGTTATGATTCAAAAGAATATCAAGGCTTCGCATTCGGTATGGGTGCAGAGCGTATTGCGATGTTAAAGTACGGCATTGATGACATTCGTCATTTCTATACAAACGATGTACGTTTCTTACAACAATTCAAACGAGCGTAAGGGAAGGAGAGATAAAGAATGTTCGTATCATATCGTTGGTTACAAGAGTATGTAGATATTAAAGATGTAACAGCACAAGAATTAGCTGATAAAATCACGAAAAGCGGTATCGAAGTAGAAGGCGTTGAAGTATTAAATAAAGGCGTAAAAGGTGTTGTAGTTGGTCACGTATTAGAGTGCGAAAAACACCCGGAAGCTGATAAGTTAAGCAAATGCTTAATCGACATCGGTGAAGAGGAGCCAGTTCAAATTATTTGCGGTGCTCCTAACATTGCGAAAGGTTTAAAAGTACCAGTTGCAAAAGTTGGCGCTGTTCTTCCTGGTAACTTCAAAATTAAAAAAGCAAAACTACGCGGTGAAGCTTCTCACGGTATGGTTTGTTCTTTACAAGAGCTTGGCATTGACGGCAAATTAGTTGCAAAAGACTATGCAGAAGGTATTTTCATTTTCCAAAGTGATGCGGAAGTCGGTGCAGATGCACTTGAAATCTTAAACTTACATGATGAAGTTCTTGAACTTGGATTAACACCGAACCGCGCAGATTGCTTAAATATGTTAGGTGTTGCATACGAAGTAGCAGCAATTTACGGCCGTGAAGTGAAACTTCCAGCAGCAGACTTACAAGAAGCAGCAGAAAAAACATCTGATTATATTTCTGTAAGTGTAGAAGCAACGGAACAAAACCCATTATATATTGCAAAAATGGTAAAAAACGTAAAAGTTGGTCCATCACCGATCTGGATGCAAACGCGCCTCATGGCAGCTGGCATTCGTCCAATTAGCAATGTAGTTGATATTACAAACTATATCTTAATTGAATACGGCCAACCGTTACATGCGTTTGACTATGATAAATTAGGATCAAAAGAAATCGTTGTTCGTCTTGCAAAAGAAGGCGAGAAGATGACAACGTTAGACGATCAAGAGCGTACATTACAAGCTCATCACCTTGTGATTACAAACGGTACAAAAGCATTAGCTGTTGCCGGTGTAATGGGCGGAGCGGATTCTGAAGTAGATAACGATACAGTAAACGTATTAATTGAGTCTGCATATTTCGCAGGTCAAACAGTACGCCGCACATCAAAAGACTTAGGTCTTCGCAGTGAATCAAGTGCACGTTTTGAAAAAGGTATCGACCCAACTCGTACATTCGAAGCGATTCAACACGCAGCAGCATTAATGGCAAAATATGCTGATGGCGAAGCGTTAGAAGGCGTTGTAGAAGTTGATAACTTACAAGTAGAAGAACGTACAGTATCTGTTACAGTTGAAAAAATTAACCGTGTATTAGGTACAGACATTTCATTGAGTGAAGTGAGCGCAATTTTCACAAACTTAAAGTTCCTATTCACAGAAGTCGAAGGCACATTCCATGTAAGCGTACCAGCACGTCGCCCTGATATTACAATTCCAGAGGACTTAGTAGAAGAAGTAGGTCGATTATACGGATATGATCGCATTCCTTCAACATTACCAACTGGTACAATTACACGTGGTAAATTAACAGAAGCACAAATAAAACGTCGTAAAGTACGCCGTTATTTAGAAGTTGCTGGTTTATATGAAGCGATTACGTATTCATTAACAAGCACAGGAAAAGCAAAACAATATATGGTGGAATCAAATGAAAAAACACCTGTGAACCTTGCGCTTCCAATGAGTGAAGAACGCAGTCAGCTTCGTTTAAGCTTAGTGCCGCAATTATTAGAAGCAGTAGCATATAATAATGCTCGTAAAGTAGATAACGTTGCATTATATGAAGTAGGTTCTGTATTTTTACCAACAGTAGAAGGTGAACTTCCGAAAGAAGAACAACATCTTGCGGGTATTATGACGGGAGTTGCTCTTCAGCATCAATGGCAAGGGGAGAAGAAGGTTGTTGACTTCTTCGTTATGAAAGGTGTACTAGAAGGGTTAGTTGACATACTTGGTGTATCTAAGAACATTACGTATGTACCAGCAAAACGTGAAGGTATGCACCCAGGACGTACAGCTGACATTCTACTCGACGGCGAAGTGATTGGTTTCATTGGTCAAGTACACCCAGAAGCACAAAAACAATTAGATGTAAGAGAAACATATGTATTCGAACTGTCACTTGCAAAAGTATTTGGTGCAAATGCAGAAGAAACTTACTACAATACAATTCCACGCTTCCCATCTATGACACGCGATATGGCTGTTGTAGTAGCGAAAGAAGTAAAAGCTGGCGAAATGAAGCAAGTAATTGCTGAGGCAGGCGGAGCACTTCTAAAAGAAGTAACATTATTCGACTTATATGAAGGCGAAAAAATGGAAGAAGGCAAAAAATCGCTTGCATTCTCTATGAATTACTTCGATCCAGAACGTACATTAACAGATGAAGAAGTAACAGAAGCACATAGCCGTGTATTAGCAGCGGTAGAAGAGAAGTTTGGTGCGGAGTTACGTAAGTAATAAAAAAGCAGCCTTGTGGCTGCTTTTTTGTTGAGATTTTTTACTTAAACTGTTTAGACACAAGGTGAAAGTGTGGTTACTTGTCCAAAAAAAGGAACGCCATTTACAGTACCAGAAGCTGTAAGTGTGATATCTCCAGGTCCAAACGCGGTGACATTTGTGCTAAAGAATCCATCTGGGCCTGTAAAAACTGTAGCTGGGGAAACGGTTGCGAGACCTTGTATTGTGAGAAATACTGGTATTCCTGCGAAACCAATGCCATTCACTAACAAACGGCCTGGTGCAACAACCGGAACGTTACAATCTGCACTTGTAAAACCTAATCCAAGCGCTACTTCTGTACCCGTAACTGGTAATCTTCTAACACAAACTTTGACGATTTCTTTTTCTTTGAATTTAAAAGCAACCCGCAGACCGTTTATAATTCCGAAATTTTGTTCTTGGGAAGAAACTTCGCCAAGAATCGTCACGCCAGTTACTTCAAAAATGTCGCCTTCATTGGCATCTTCCCGATCAATAACACATTGGAAAGGGATATCGTCGTGAATCTGAAACCCTGGAACGAGGGTGCCGTCTTCTAAAACTGCAGTGTAAGTTAGCGTTTTATGAATGACGCCACAAACGACAACTTTTTCGGGAACTACATTTTCAATCGTAGCCTCAACTGTTTTTGTAAAGGTAACGGTATTTTCAAGTGCTGGGGGGACAAGTTGTGTAGTGTGCTCAACAACAACTTGGCAACAAGTTGTTGGGTTAGCGAGGGGACAAACCATTACATATTCCTCCTTGTTTTTTAGGATACACTCTGTTCATTTCTCTTAAACTAGCTGTTTGAACAGGAGACTATCTTCTCTAGATAGATTATGAAAGATATGCGACTCTTGTATAGGACCGTATCTTGGACAAGGCTCCCATTTTATATTTTTTCTTATTTGAGATGAAAGAGTATAGATTTGTTAGGTAATCATTTGTACGGAAATTTTTATAATATCTTTTTCTATTAAATTGAAAACGAGGGTGTGCTCATACACTTGAGGGTCATTTGATTGTCCCAAATTGGCTTCTTGAGAGAAAACTTCACTCAGTATGTTCTGCTCGGTTATGCCAAATTGATCGTTTTTTTTAATATCTGCCGATTCTATAAGACACTGGAAGGGAGCATCATCTTGAATACTATAATTCGGGACTTCTTCGTTATGAATGACAGCTGTGTAAGTAATTGTTTTACGGATAAAGCCAATGATGACAACAGCTTCGGAACAAACCTTTTCGATATTAGTAAATAACTGTTTATCTACTTGAATGGTTCCTTGTTTGGCAGGGGGAACTAACTGGATTTTATGTTCTACAATTTGTCTGTAGCACATTGCTTTTGCCTCGGATGATTTTGATGATTGTATCGCTATTATCATTTTTGGTGATTTTCCTAATGTTTGAATCTCAGGAAGCCCCGGTAAACCGACAAAAGGAAAAAAGGGTGTGCTTGTAACGGATTCTTTATCATGATATGGATTCATTTATATTTCCTCACTTTTTTTATTCACGTATAGTGTAGAATATGTTTTCTAAATTGTAGATGCTTGTTTTTAAGAATCAATTACAAAAAACGAACTATTGTCATAGGGGTATTAAGAGTGGTAGAAGGAAGAATTGGTGCGGGGTTGGATAAAGAATTTGAGAGGTTTGTCACTCGTGATAAGAGTGATAGGCCTCTTTTTTATGAAAAAGAAAAATCGAATGCAACCAAATACTGGTTTTCTGTATCTAATAGGATGTAAAGAACAGAAAAATAAGCGTATATTGAAATGAGTTAGCAAGGGGGTTCTTAAATGGGGAAGCTGGAAGCCTTGGTGAAAAAGGCAAAAAAGGGAGATGGAGAAGCTTTTGTTTCTCTTGTGCAGCGCTATGAAGATGTGTTGTACAAAGTCGCAAGTAGATTGTTGCAGAAAGATGAGGATGTCGCAGATGCGATGCAAGAAGCAATCACAGTGGCTTATGAGAAAATACATACACTCAAAAATGACGAGTACTTTAACACATGGATTTGTAAAATATTAATTAATACATGCAACGGTATATTAAACAAAAGACAAAAAATTACGTTAGTAGATGAGCACGTTGAGCAAAAACAAAACAAAAATGAATTTTTGAAAATAGAACTAGAAGATGCGTTAAATAGTTTAAATAAGGATTATAAAATAGCAATCGTTTTATATTATATCGTTGGGCTTAGCATTAAAGAAATGAGTGCGTTTTTAAAAGAACCAGAAGGAACGATTAAATCAAGACTTTCCAGAGCCAAGTCGATATTGCGTAATCATTATTACAGTGGTGAAGGAGTGAGTGTAAATGAAAAATAACTTCGAAAAAGAATTTCAGCATGTGTTACATGAGGAAAAAGAAATACCTAGTATTGTTAGAAAGTCTTTAGATCACTCATATGATGTGATACGCATGAAAGCAAAGAAGAAGAAAAGAAATGTGATGTGGAGAAAATTTGCGGTGGCCGCTTGTTGTTTTATGATAGCTGGTAGTATTTTTACAAATGAGCATGTGCGAGCTAATATAAACAAATTATTTCATTTTAATGATAAAGGAATTGAGAGAGCAGTTGATGAAGGATTTTCACAAAAAAGCAATAGTACAGCTGCTGATAAAGGAATCAGAGTAGCACTGGATCGCTATTTTGCTGACGAGAATAAATTAGGATTTAGTTTTCAATTGGTATTTGAGGATACAAGTATATTCAAGAAACAAGTGAAGGAAGTGTCTTTTGATTATCGGTTAAAAAATGGTGATGGTGAATATATTATGGAGAATATTCCAGATACAAAGCCTTTGAAAGGTAAAAATATGTATTTGTCTAATGCGGAAGATAAAAATCCATTTATAGATGGGAAGAACGGAAAAGTACAATATGATGTAGTGTTTGAATCGAACCGAGGGTCCATTCCTAAATTGATAGATGCTGTGTTAGAAATAGAGAGCATTAAGGTTTTTTATGAGAATGACGAACGGAAAGAAATTAATGGAACATGGAATTTATCGATTAGTGACAAGACGAAAGAAGGAACAACATCAACGATTGACTATAGATCAGTAGAAACAACGTCTAACATACACATTGTATCTGCGAAGGCAAATCCAACTTCGCTCAATTTAACGTTTTCGGTTAATGAAGTAGTAGAGGATGAAAATACTTTTATAGATATGAAAATGATAGATGAAGCAGGAAAAGAGTATAAGTCTAAAGGTTATAGTATGAATGTTGAAGGGAATAAAACTATCATCTCCGCAAATTTCCCGATCACTTCTTACGATGAAATAGAAAATATAACTCTAAAAACTAGAAATTTTGGAGAGATAAAACTAAAAAAGAAATAAAGTGAAACCCTTTCATTACTATCGTGGATGAAAGGGTTTCTTTTATTTATCCCGCATTAACTGGCAGTAAGACCCCCACCTCAAGATTTAAAGGGAGCGAGGAAGATAGGTGGGGGATAATTGCCAGTAAAAGCCCGATTGGACGGGCTTTCCATCAGTGGGAGATGAAAAAACTCTCCACTGATGGAAGTTTCACTTTATAATAGTTATAAGAGAAAGGGTGTGTGTGGATTTCAAATGACGAACATAGTTGAACAAATAAAATTATTTTTAAAAATGAATGAGAACATACAATTATTTGCGGTCACCTCAGAAGAAGGTGAGAATGAGTTTAATGTGTTTGAACGGCGAACAGGAGAATTAGTAGCATGTTATGAAATTGATGGAAAAGGTGGATTAAAGCATTTTCAAACGTGCCGAGATTTAGAGAAAGTAAGATGTGTATCATTATCCCATGATGAAGTTTGTGAGATTGCACAATCTATTTTACAAGTATTTGCCCCTAATATCGTTGAATCTATCTATTTTATAAAAATGATTGAAGTGGAAAACGTGTTCCAACTTTCCTATGAACTGCGAGATGAACGATACAGCTTATCTTTTCCAGATGCTAGTGTGATGCTTGAGATTGCAAAGGATGGGCGTTTTAACTATTTCCTTTTTGAAGGAGAAGCGTGTGAAGTGCAGTATCCGAAAGAGCTTATTCCAAAAGAAGAAGCAAAAGAAAAATTCATTGAAGCGCTTCGATTTGAATTGCTGTTTGCGAAGGCTAGTACGGAAGTGTTTGCAGATGGAGATGATGCATATCACCTCGTTTATGCACCAAAAGATCACGTTATGGATATAGGGGCAAACGGAGAACTACATACATATGAGAATAATAATGGATTCATTCAGCAGTTTTATAACTTAGAGAACCGCACTGTACAAAATGGAGAGATTTTAAAATTAATTGGCTTAGATGATACATATGTAAAAGTTTATATGAACCGTAAAGAGGATAAAGTAACGGAACTTTGGACGAAGCAAGATTACGCTAATGATATTGAAGTGGAAGGAGGAACGCCGTTTCATACCATTCAAGTATGTTTTCATCAAGAAACATTTCAGTGTATAAGTGTAATCAATAATGAACAGAAAGATGGGAAGAAAGAAGTCATAACAGAAGAGGAAGCAAGAGAGTGTGCACTTCAATTTTTATTTGCATGTTATCCTAAAGCTGACGAACAATTCCTAATAGAGAGAAGTCATTCATCACATCATTGTGTATGGGAAGATGAAAATTGTGAATCGCAGTACGGGTTTTGGTTCCATCCTCTGCATCGTGGTAAAAGAGTAGATACATACAGTATGGTCATTCAAGTTGGTCAGCAATCTGGGAAGATTTTAGAGTTTCAAGTAATTGATGGCTTTGAAAAGGAACTAGATGAGCTAAACGATAAGCCAATACTCTCTGAGGGAGAAGCAAAAGCTATTTACGTTCGTGATTTGGAGATGGAACTTGTGTGGGCGAAGGATCAGAATTCATTACACTATGAGCTTTGCTACATACCGTCATTTTCAAAAACAGATGGACATGTTCGGATGATTGAAGCGCATATGGGGACGGCATTTTCTTTGAAAGTGTAAGTCTTTTAAAGACGACTTGCATCTTTCAAAGGAATGTAGTACATTAATTTTAGTTTAACAAAAGAAAGACGATGATAAGGAAAAGTAGTATATACTATAATCCAAAGCGAGTCAGGGACGGTGCGAGCCTGATGAGGCGGTATATGTGAAGAACACCTTGGAGTTGCTAACCGAAATTGAATTGTATATTCAAGAGTAGACTTAGACGGGAATCCGGCCTGTTACAAACCGGGAAGTATGTAATACATACGAGTTAGAGTTGGTCTTTATGACAAATTGGGTGGTACCGCGAAGTTTAACCTTTCGTCCCTTTGTGGATGGAAGGTTTTTTTGTATTTAAATATAAGTAAAGGAGAATTTCACTATGGAAAACACATTAGTAAAAAGTCTATATAGAGGAACTGATAAATATGTAGACCAAAAAGTACAAGTATCAGGTTGGATTCGTAACTTACGTGATTCAAAAGTATTTGGTTTTATCGAATTAAACGACGGTAGCTTCTTTAAAGGCGTTCAAATCGTCTTCGATACAGAATTAGATAACTTTACTGAAATTACGAAGCTTCCATTAAGCTCTTCTGTTAAAGTAGAGGGAACGTTAATCGCAACGCCAACTGCAAAGCAGCCGTTTGAAATTAAAGCGGACAAAATCGAGATCGAGGGATTATCAGATTCTGATTATCCGTTACAAAAGAAGCGTCACACGTTTGAATATTTACGTACAATCGCTCATTTACGTCCAAGAACAAATGCATTCTCAGCAACGTTCCGCGTGCGTTCTATTGCAGCTTTTGCGCTTCATCAGTTCTTCCAAGAGCGCGGTTTTGTTCACGTTCATACACCAATTATTACAGGAAGTGATACTGAAGGTGCAGGCGAAATGTTCCGCGTAACAACGCATGACATGAACAACGTGCCAAAAGGTGAAGATGGACAAGTAGACGATTCAAAAGATTTCTTTGGCAGAGAAACAAACTTAACAGTAAGTGGACAATTGAATGCTGAAGCGTATGCATTAGCGTTCCGTGATGTATACACATTTGGTCCAACGTTCCGCGCTGAAAACTCAAACACAACTCGCCATGCTGCTGAGTTTTGGATGCTGGAGCCTGAGATTGCATTTGCTGAATTAGAAGATGTAATGAATCTGACGGAAGATATGCTGAAATATGCAATGAAATACGTATTAGAGCATGCACCAGAAGAAATGGAATTCTTCAACAGCTTTGTTGATAAAACAGTTCTTGAGCGCATGAATAACGTAATCAACTCTGACTTTGGTCGCATCACATATACAGAAGCAATTAAAGTGCTTCAAGAATCAGGTGCAGACTTCAAATACCCAGTAGAATGGGGTATTGACTTACAAACAGAGCACGAGAGATACTTATCAGAGGAAATCTTTAAGCGCCCTGTATTCGTAACAGATTATCCAAAAGATATTAAAGCATTCTACATGCGTATGAACGATGATGGTAAAACAGTAGCGGCTACTGATCTTCTAGTTCCTGGCATCGGCGAATTAATCGGCGGAAGTCAACGTGAAGAAAGAATGGATGTTTTAGTAGATAGAATTAAAGAACTAGGCATGAACGAAGAAGACTACTGGTGGTACTTAGAGCTTAGAAAATACGGCGGTACAAAACATGCTGGATTTGGTCTAGGTTTCGAACGTTTCTTAATGTACATCACTGGTATGGCAAATATTCGTGACGTAATTCCATTCCCAAGAACACCAGGTTCTGCGGAGTTTTAAGATTATAATAAACAATAAAAATGCGGGAGGAAAAACTCTCGCATTTTTTTATTTATTATCTGTAAATCCAATCTAGTGAGAGTATTTGAAAATTTGTTGTTCATAGTCGTCCTGAAATTTCATATATAGTAAAATGAATAACTTACTGAGATAGAGGGAGGGTTTTGGGACAATGGAGGGAATAACAACGAATCCAGAGTGGACGGTGCTTGGCAAGTATGTAGTAATTACTGGTGCAACTAGTGGTATCGGGCTAGCTGCGGCTAAGGCGCTTGCAGCGCGAGGTGCGAAGCTGGGAATTGTTGCACGTAATCAGAATAAAGCAAATGACATTGTGACTCAAATTAAGGCTTCAACGAATGGAAGTGCAGTGGTAGATATATTTATAGCTGATATGGCTTCCCAGCATTCCATACGTCGGGTAGCTGCTGATATCTTAGCTCATTGTCCTAGAATAGATATACTGATTAATAATGCCGGCGCCTTGTTTCAAACACGGCAGTTGACGAATGACGGGTTGGAGATGACCTGGGTGGTTAATCATTTGGGGCCATTTCTACTTACTACTTTGCTTCTTGATCGGCTGAAGGAAAGTGCACCCGCTCGCATCATCACAACCGCATCCCATGGTCATAAGATGGCTAAGAAGGGAATCGACTTCGAAGATCTAGGTGCAGAGCGTCTCTATCGTAGCTTTAAGAAGGCAATGGGAGGTCCTACTATGCGTTATGGTCAGACAAAGCTTGCTAATATTTTGTTCACTTCTGAGCTGGCAAGACGGGTGGAGGGAACCGGTGTCACAGCCTATTGTTTCGATCCTGGACTGGTGGCGACGAATTTTAATCAGGACAATGGACTGTTAGCTCGCTTAACCATGGCTGTAATGAAACCTTTCTCTCGTACCCCTGAGCAGGGTGCTGAAACATTGGTATGGTTGGCGGAATCACCTGACATTATCAGCCATAACGGCCATTACTATGCTGAGAAGCAAGTGAAAACACCATCTGAGCCTGCCTTGGATATGCATGCTGCAAAGCGTTTGTGGGATGTCAGTGAAGAACAGACTCGTTCCTCGGAAAATTTCAAAGAATAATACTTAGCGTTAATGTGAATGAAAGTAAAGGAGGAATTTTTGTTTCATATATTTGGAGTTAATATAACATATCGTTATTGAAACTGAGTGCATAAGCATAGCTTTCTTTTCTACTTATTAAAAAGCGGCAGGAAGAGATGCGATGTAAAGAGAAAAATTACGTAGAAGTGAAAGGAGCTGAATTTATGAAAAAAAGAATGGTATGTTTCTTAGCAATCATGCTAATCAGTTTAAGTGCATGTGGAAATGAGAAGCAAGAAAAAGTAGTTCCAACATCACAAGAGGCAGAGGTTGTTACGTTTCAAGGAAAAGAGATAAAGGAAATTCAGCTGACATCTACGAAACCAAAAGGGACGAAAGTATTGAAAAAAGCAGAAGACATGAAACAACTTGTATCTGCGATGGAGCAGGTTGGATTGGCGGAAAACGGTGATGAGCCGAAAACATTATCACTAGATGAAGCAGCTAAATTGGCTATTCATTACAATATGTCTATTGATTATAGTGATGGATCAATTGGAAAATACTTTGTTTGGGTAGAAGATGACGGAGACATTGTAATTGGGCATAAAGATACGCCAGAGAAAGAACGTGTTGAGTTTTATGATTTAAAAGAAGTCTCAAAAAAAGTTGCAGAGAAGTTTAAAACAGAGTAGTAAAAACAAATGAGCTGACTAAAGTCTATTTTTTAGTCAGCTCATTTCACTTTTTTGTGTGATCCAGTTTAGCGGATCGACCACTCGTATGTCGAATATCGTCGGAATGTCTTTAAATTGTGTCGAAGCGCCGATATATTGTAAAAGTCGCCGATAAATGATGCGTTAGCGCCGATATATCGAAAAAAGCGCCGAAATATTGAATGAGCTCCTTGTTTAGCCTATACGCATCCTGTCCATACTGGGAAATAACTATTTCTTCAACAATCGAAACGCCTTTTCCGTATTCGCAAAATGTAATTTCACAAACTCAGGTAATCTTTCTTTCCCAAGCTTTTGAATCAATTTCGCTGCTGCGATATCGACTTGTTTCCCAGCGCCTTTCGGAAGTTTCATGCCTGCTTTTTTGCTTAGTTCAGCAAACTGTTTCACAAATGAATAACGGGCCAAAATGGAAGCCGCTGCAACAGCGATATGTACACTTTCGCCTTTTGTAGCGAAATAGACATTTTCGCGCTGAACGTTTTTTTGTTTGGCTAGATATTTATAATATGTAGTCGGTTGTGTGAACTGATCAATTAAGATGCCTTCTGGTTTCGTTGGTGTCATTTTAGCCAATAAGTTTGTAATAGCTTTATTATGAAGCAGTGCTTTTAGTTGTCCTTGATTATGGCCTTTCTCAAACATTTCGTTATATTTTTCGTTATGCAGAACAAGAGAGCTGTAAGGAACAACTGCTAGTAGTTGTTTTGCAATTTCACAAATTTGTGTATCGTTTAAGTTTTTTGAGTCCTTAACGCCGAGTTCTTTTAATAATGGAATTTGCGTCGCATCGACGTATACCGCAACAACTGTCATCGGTCCAAAATAGTCTCCTGTTCCGACTTCGTCTGAACCAAGAATAGACATGGTAGCGATAGAAGCTGGTGGTGCGTAGGCATGATTGTCTACACTTTTTTTGACAGAAGCTTTTGGGGGCGCGGCATTTGCTTGCCACTGACTCGCTTCTTCTGTCGCCCGTCCACCTTGAAACATGACTTTCCCTGATTTATAGGCTGTAATTGTGCAAGATGGAACCTTTGCCATGAAGACACCACCTTGAGGGATTTTTGGTTGTATTGCTTGTGCGTACCTTGTTTTCATGTCTTCTATAACCGCAGAGCTTACTTGAATAACAATAGAATTTGACAAAATGGTTGCTCCTTTTTCATTATTTATATTTTTATCATATCGAATTGTTGTTTCTGTTTCCATATGATGTTTTTTCATGGTATGATAATCTTTAGGATTCTGTACGGGATTGGAGGACAGTAAGTTGTCACAACAAAAGGGAAATCGAAGTCGAATTAATGTAGAAATTTACGGTCAACAATATTCAGTTGTTGGCGATGAAAGCACAAGTCATATACGCATTGTCGCGGCGATTGTGGATGATAAAATGCGCGAACTGAATGCTAAGAATCCTTCGCTTGACACAAATCGATTGGCGGTGTTGACAGCAGTCAATGTCGTGCATGATTATATAAAATTAAAAGAAGAAAATGAAAAGCTGAAAGAAAGAATGAGACAAAAAGGAATGGAATAACATGGTTGATATTATAATCATTTTACTGCTTGTTATGGGATTTCTTCTTGGTTTAAGAAGAGGTCTAGTACTACAACTTGTAAAATTAGCAAGCTTTATTATTGCTTATCTTGTAGCATATTGGTATTGCAAAGATTTAGCACCTGCATTGCAAAAAATTATTCCGTATCCATTTAAGCAAGAAGTAAATGTGCCGAATTGGATCGATGCAAATAGCATGGAAACAGTCTTTTACCAAGCCATTGCGTTTATTGCGTTATTTATCACTACAAAAATCGCACTAACATTGCTTGGACAGCTTTTGAACATGTTTACAGAAATCCCTGTTGTGAAACAGGTTAACGCATTAGGTGGAGCGATTTTAGGTTTTTTAGAAGTGTATATTATATTGTTTGTATTAATTGTGATCGGTACGGTACTTCCGGTTCAACAAGTACAAACGTCGCTTAATACATCAACAATAAGCAAAGTAATAGTAAATGATACACCGATTCTTTCTGAAAAAGTTAAGGAATTATGGCAGACAGGCAGCAAAGTATAACTTCTCTTCTTTAGAAAGAGAAGTTTTTTTCTATGATGGGAAGGCGGGAGAAGAATGAAAGTAAATAAAAAACAAGTGATTAAACTACTTGAGACGATTGCACTTTTCATGGAACTAAAAGGGGAAAATCCTTTTAAAATATCAGCATTTCGTAAAGCAGCAGCTGCGTTAGAAAGCGATGATCGCAGCCTTTCAGAAATTGAAGATTTTACAAAAATACCGGGCATTGGAAAAGGGACAGCGGCCGTTATTGCAGAATATATTGAAGTTGGAACATCAGAAGTGCTTACAGAGCTTGAAAAAGAAGTGCCGAGCAGCTTATTACCGCTTTTAAAATTACCAGGTCTTGGCGGAAAAAAAGTCGCGAAGTTATATAAAGAACTTGGCGTTGTAGATATGGAAACATTAAAGAAAGCTTGCGAGGAAAAGCAAGTTCAAGCACTTGCTGGGTTCGGTAAGAAAACGGAAGAGAAAATATTAGAGGCAATCGCGCAGGTTGGCTCTCGACCAGAACGCCTTCCGATAGCAATGGTACTTCCTATTGCCGGGGAAATAGAGAGGAAATTGTCGAATATACCAGAAATTATTCGCTATTCTCGTGCTGGTAGTTTACGCCGCGTTCGTGAAACAGTGAAAGATTTGGATTTTATTATTGCGACAACAGAACCAGAAAAAGTACGCGAGCATTTACTGCAGTTTGATAATATGATTGAAGTGATCGCAAGCGGTGATACAAAGGTTTCTGTACGCCTTCAGTACGAGTACGATATTTCAATCGATTTCCGTCTTGTGAGGCCGGAAGAATTTATTACTACTCTTCACCATTTCACTGGTTCAAAAGACCATAATGTAAGAATGCGCCAAATTGCCAAAGATAAGGGCGAGAAAATTAGTGAATACGGCATTGAAAACTTAGAAACGGGAGAAGTGCAGACATTCGAAACAGAAGAAGCATTTTTTGCACACTTTGGACTTCCATTCATCCCACCAGAAGTACGTGAAGATGGAAAAGAGATTGATCTAATTGAGCAATATCCGAATTTCGTTCAGTTCTCTCATATTCAAGGTGATTTACATATGCATACAACGTGGAGTGATGGTGCTTTTTCTATTGAAGAAATGGTACAAGCATGCCGTGCTCGTGGATATAAGTATATGGCGATTACGGATCATTCTCAGTACTTGAAAGTGGCCAATGGATTAACGAAAGAGCGCCTTCGTGAACAAGGAAAAGAAATTGAACGTATAAATGAAAAGTATCCGGATATCACTATTTTACGCGGTATTGAAATGGACATTTTACCAGATGCAACACTTGATTTTGATGATGACGTATTAGCAGAGCTTGATTATGTGATCGGGGCCATTCATTCTAGTTTCTCACAAGACCGTGAAACAATTATGAAGCGCCTGCGCGTTGCAATTGAAAATCATCATGTAACAATGATTGCGCATCCGACAGGCCGCTTAATTGGTCGCCGCGAAGGCTATGATGTTGATACAGATTTATTAATTGAGCTTGCGAAAGAAACAAATACAGTACTTGAATTAAATGCAAATCCAAACCGTTTAGACTTAAGTGCGAAGCTGCTAAAGCAAGCGCAAGATGCGGGTGTGAAAATCGCCATTAATACAGATGCTCATACGCTTGAAATGTTAGAGGATATGGAAATTGGCGCTGCAGCTGCGCGCAAAGGTTGGATTCAAAAAGATACAGTCATTAACACGTGGGATATTGAACGTTTATTAGATTATATTAAGCGTAATAAGTAACACAAGGGGGACGTGCAACTATGTTGGAACGAACGTTGCGTGTATTAGAATATGAAAAAGTAAAAGAACAATTACTTGAACACGTTGCTTCTTCACTTGGACGAGATAAAGTAAAAGGTCTTGTGCCAAGCACAGATTACGAAGAAGTGGTAGAAATGCAGGAAACAACAGATGAGGCTGCGAAAGTCATCCGTTTAAAAGGACATGTGCCGCTTGGCGGGATTTTTGATGTTCGTCCAAATGTAAAGCGTGCGAAAATTGGTAGTATGTTAAGTCCGCATGAACTTTTAGATATTGCAAGTACGATGTATGGCAGTCGCCAGATGAAACGATTTATTGAAGATATGATTGAAAATGGTGTGGAACTGCCGATTTTAGATACGTATGTAGCGCGCATTGTATCTTTATATGATTTAGAAAAGAAAATTACAAATTGTATTAGTGATGGCGGAGAAGTAGTTGATAGTGCGAGTGAAAAACTACGTGGTATCCGCCAGCAAATTCGCACAGCAGAAAGTCGCATTCGTGAAAAGTTAGAAAACATGACGCGCTCTTCAAACGCACAGAAGATGTTGTCAGATGCAATTGTAACAATTCGTAACGATCGCTATGTAATTCCAGTTAAACAAGAATATCGCGGTGTATATGGTGGTATCGTTCATGACCAATCTGCTTCTGGTCAAACGTTATTTATCGAACCGCAAGTCATTGTAGAACTGAATAACGCACTTCAAGAAGCGCGCGTGAAAGAAAAACAAGAAGTAGAACGCATTTTAATGATGTTAACAGAAGAAGTAGCAGTTGAGGCTGATATTATCTTAGAGAACGTTGATATTGTGGCAGAACTTGATTTCATTTTCGCAAAAGCTTTCTATGCAAAACGAGTAAAAGCAACAAAGCCAATTTTGAATAATGAGCGTTATATGAACTTACGTCAAGCGCGTCATCCGCTTATTGATCCGAAAGTTGTCGTGCCAAATGATATTGTGCTTGGAAAAGACTTTACAACAATTGTTATTACCGGACCGAATACAGGGGGTAAAACCGTTACATTAAAAACGGTAGGGATTTGTATTTTAATGGCGCAATCTGGTTTGCACATTCCTGTTTTAGATGAGTCCGAAATTTGTGTGTTTAAAAATGTGTTTGCTGATATTGGGGATGAGCAATCGATTGAGCAAAGCTTAAGTACATTCTCATCTCATATGGTAAACATTGTTGATATTTTAGAACAAGCTGACTTTGAAAGCTTAGTATTGTTTGATGAATTAGGAGCAGGGACAGATCCGCAAGAAGGGGCTGCACTTGCCATTTCAATTTTAGATGAAGTATATAACCGTGGTGCGCGCGTTGTAGCAACGACGCATTACCCTGAGTTAAAAGCATACGGCTATAATCGTGAGCAAGTCATTAATGCGAGTGTGGAGTTTGATGTAAACACATTAAGCCCAACGTATAAATTGTTAATCGGTGTGCCAGGGCGAAGCAACGCATTTGAAATTTCAAAACGTCTTGGATTATCTGACCGTGTAATTGATCGTGCTCGTGGTCATATTGGTACAGAATCAAATAAAGTAGAAAATATGATAGCGAAGCTTGAAGAAAGCCAAAAGAACGCTGAGCGTGAGTGGAATGAAGCAGAAGAGCTTCGTAAGCAATCCGAAAAACTTCATAAAGAACTGCAACGTCAAATTATCGAATTTAACGAAGAGCGTGATGAAAGATTACTAAAAGCACAAAAAGAAGGCGAAGAAAAAGTCGAATTGGCGAAGAAAGAAGCGGAAGAAATTATTCGTGAACTTCGTCAATTGCGAAAAGCAAAGCTTGCTGATATTAAAGATCATGAGCTCATTGAAGCGAAAAGCCGCTTGGCAGGGGCAGCGCCGGAGCTTGTGAAAAAACAAAAAACAAAAGTGAAAAATACAGCGCCAAAACAAGTATTAAGACCAGGCGACGAAGTAAAAGTATTAACGTTTGGTCAAAAAGGTCAGCTTCTGAAAAAAGTAAGCGACAACGAATGGAACGTCCAAATCGGAATTTTGAAGATGAAAGTGAAAGAGTCCGATATGGAATATATTAATACACCAAATCCTGTTGAGAAAAAAGCAGTGACAGCGGTAAAAGGAAGAGATTATCACGTTTCGTTAGAACTCGATCTTCGCGGTGAACGTTTTGAAGATGCGCTAGCACGTGTAGAAAAATATTTAGATGATGCGCAGCTTGCAAGCTATCCGCGCGTTTCAATTATTCACGGAAAAGGAACCGGAGCATTGCGTCAAGGTGTACAAGATTACTTAAAAAAACATCGCGGTGTGAAAAGCTTCCGATATGGTGATATGAGCGAAGGCGGCCTTGGTGTTACAGTTGTAGAACTGAAATAGGAAACGAAGCAAAGGGGAAACGGCTATGTTTATGGACAAACTTGCAAAAGTATTGTTAGCTTGTTGCGGAACGTTTTTTATTATTGGAGTTATATATTTGCTGTTTTTTGCGAAATAAGGAAGAGGACACCGTTTTTGGTGTTCTTTTTCATTGTCTGTTTTCTAGGCGCGAGTAGAAGATGTTATGTATAATAGAGAATGTTATACAGGAATAGAAGGAGACATTATGATTACAACAAAAAGACTGTTAGAGGAAGCAACTAATTTTATTACAGATTGCTACAACGAACTAGAAAAAGCTCATGAAATACAAGATAGAGTATCACAAATTGAATCTGAAATACAAATGACAGGAACGTATGAACATACTTTTGAGGAGCTTGTTCACGGGGCGCGAATGGCATGGAGAAATAGTAATCGCTGCATCGGTCGTCTGTTTTGGAATAAACTACACGTATTAGATGCGCGTGATGTAAATGATGCAGAAGGGATATACGGGGCACTGCTTCATCATATTCAATATGCAACAAACGACGGGAAAATCCTACCTACGATCACTATTTTTAAACAATATCAAAATGAGCAAGATCAAATTCGAATTTATAACCACCAATTAATTCGCTATGCGGGATATGAAACCGAGCAAGGTATTATCGGCGATTCTCATTCCCTATCATTTTCATCATTTTGTCAAGAACTTGGCTGGAGTGGGAAAGGAACACATTTTGATGTGCTGCCGCTCGTATTCTCAATTGATGGAAACGATCCAGTGTATAGGCCAATCCCAGAAGAGTATGTAAAAGAAGTGCAGTTAGAGCATCCAGAATATCCATTTTCCTCTTTACAAGCAAAATGGTACGGTGTTCCGATGATCTCTGATATGCGTTTAGAAATTGGCGGTATCTCTTATACAGCTGCTCCTTTTAACGGCTGGTATATGGGAACAGAGATTGGTGCACGCAACTTAGCTGATCATGATCGTTATAATCTGCTTCCAGCTATTGCGGAGATGATGGGATTAGATATGTCGAGAAACAGTACACTTTGGAAAGACAAAGCACTAATTGAGTTAAATGTAGCTGTTTTACACTCTTTCAAAAAACAAGGAGTAACCATTGTGGACCATCACACAGCAGCGCAGCAGTTCAGTCAATTTGAGAAACAAGAAGCAATATGCGGTCGCTTAGTAACAGGGAACTGGGTATGGTTAATTCCACCTGTATCTCCTGCAGCAACGCATATTTATCATAAGCCTTATCCAAATCAAGTACTTACGCCTAATTTTTTTCATAAAAAAGGGTAAGAGCTTGGTGTGTGGGCAAAAGAATAACGTGGTATAGTTAGAAGGGACCGTTTATTGGTGATACTTATATAAGCGGCTCTGTTTTATTTTTATGCTTCTAACATAGAGTGGTTTCATACATAAGATAGGTTGTGACAAAACTTCTGACTTCGTATAGGGCCTTTCTTAATAGCTAGAAAGCATTGGAATGGAAAGGTAGGATATAAAAATGAAAACAGAAGTTATTTTAAAGGTTAAGACGAAATATATAAATGAGTTAAAAAGTGGCTACCCACTTATTGCGAAAGAAGCGATTATAAATTTACAGGATGTAAATGTAGAAGGTACAATCGTAAAACTTGTAGATGACAAAAATAAGTTTATTGGTACAGGATATTATGGAAAGCAAAATAAAGGATATGGCTGGATTCTAACAAGAAAAGAACAGGAACAAATCGACCAAGCCTTCTTTGAAAAGAAGTTTAAATCTGCTTTAAATAAACGTAAAAACTTTTATGAGGATCCAGATACAACAGCATTTCGTGTGTTCAATGGTGAAGGTGATGGAATCGGCGGTTTAATCATTGATTACTATGATGGGTATTACGTGATTAGCTGGTACAGTGAGGGGATTTATCGATTTAGTAAAGAGATTATCGAATCCTTACAGAATGTGACTACATTTAAAGCAATCTATCAGAAAAAGCGCTTTGATACAAAGGGACAATATATTGAAGAAGACGATTTCGTAACAGGAGAACGCGGAGAGTTTCCGATTATCGTCAAAGAGAATGGGGTCAACTTTGCGGTATATTTAAACGACGGGGCAATGGTCGGTGTCTTTTTGGATCAACGTAATGTTAGAAAGCAAATTCGCGACAAATATGCAAATGGCAAGACAGTCTTGAATATGTTCTCCTATACAGGTGCGTTTTCTGTCTTTGCAGGACTTGGCGGAGCAATAAAGACGACAAGCGTAGACCTTGCGAACCGCAGCTTAAGTAAAACAATTGAGCAATTTAGCGTGAACGGCGTTGATTATGAAGCGCAAGATATTATCGTAGAAGACGTATTTCACTATTTCAAATATGCAGTAAAGAAAGCGCTGAAGTTTGATATGGTCATTCTAGATCCTCCAAGCTTTGCGCGTTCAAAAAAATATACATTTAGCGCTGCAAAAGATTATAAAAACTTATTAAAAGAAGCAATTGCGATTACAGAAAATAACGGTATTATTGTAGCTTCTACAAATTGCAGTACTTTCGGTATGAAAAAGTTCAAAGGCTTCATTGATACAGCATTTAAAGAAATGAATGGCAAGTATAAAGTGTTAGAAGAACATTCATTACCAGAGGACTTCCGGACTATTTCGCAGTTTCCAGAAGGTGATTATTTAAAAGTTGTGTTTATCAAAAAAATGAAATAAAACCTCTTTCTTTTTAGATGGACGAGAACATCTGGTCGCGCATAGAAGCAGTCAGTGCTTTATACGCTGAAAAATCAAAATGGATTTATAAATTAGTAATAGAAGACATCAAAAAGGAGCTCAGTTATAAAATGAGCTCCTTTTCTTATTACACAATGTGCTGTACTCTGCCAACTTGTCCGTCTTGTAAACGTACTTTAATACCATGTGGATGAGAAGGTGAGTTTGTTAAAATATCTTTCACAATCCCTCTTGTTAATTTCCCCGTACGCTGATCTTGCTTTAGTACAATGTCAACTTCTAGACCAGGCGATATATTTGCGCGTTTTTGTCCGTTCATTTATACACCTGTGCGTCTGCGTTGATTGTTCGGTTTCTTCGTTTGTTGATTTTGTAGCTTCTTCGTTGCTTGATTTTGAGTTTTAGCAGTTGATCCATTTCCGTTTCCTTGCTTTTTCTTCGCAAGTTGTTCACGCATTACATCTGCTAGGCTTACTTTTTTATTTTCTGACATATGAAATCTCCTTTTATATACATTGAATTATAAACATTCATAGTGAACTCCATCATATCATTGTTAGGTGAAGAAATGAAGCTGGATTATGGAGAAAAAAGAAGCTTAGGATATGAGAGCGGAAAAGTTGTCGTAAAGGACCTCTTTTGGAAGTACGTTAAAACGAATCATAGTCTATATATCGATTTACTTAACAAAAAGCCCCTTCAGTGTATGAACTGAAGGGGCTTTTCACTCGTATCTCTAAATTGTGGATCTGTAATAATCTGTTCCCTTATGGCGTGACAGGGCTAAGAGGAGCATAAGGATAATGTGGGAGACCATATGAGGTGACAGGAGTAGGTGGAAATTGATCATGCAAGACTGTATTTTCTTCTTGCGGAACACCTGCAGCATTGACTCCAAATGTGTTCGTGATGACGCTTTTAGCAGGTCCGTGTTGAGAAGTCACAAGTACTTCGTAGCAAGGACTTGGTTGCTGAAAAGAATTTGGGAGAACTGCGTGAATCGTGAGAACATTGCGCGGAGGAATGGTAAACGTAAACGGTGTAAGAATCGGCTGAATATTGTTGGGCGGAACGCTGCTGCTTTGCTGAGATTGAATCGTTTGTGTGGTGTTTAAAGGTGGATTGACGACTTGTCCACATAAAAATGCAGACTTGGCAACTTCAGCTGGATTACACGTATTTTGCCAATCTAACACGGATACGGTGACGGTTTGGGGCATGTTGAAATCTTCATTTAAAAGCGTGACGATCACGACATCAGTATTAGGGTTTCTCCATATAGGTCCTGTCGTAAATACAGCGGATTCCCTTGGGTATTTTGGAGCTGGAGCAGGATACACATAAGGATTAAAGTGTTTTGCTGACAAGAATAATAAAACTCCTTTCTTTTAGAATATAATTCAATTATATGAAATTGTGTCCTTTTTGCTTGTATACTTGTCTGATTAATGAGAATATTGAATATTTTGATTTTTGGATATGAAATCCATTTGAATGTAATTGTATTCATATATGAGGAATTGAAACGAGGAACGATGCTACATGCTAGTTGGGATAAAAGAATGATAGGAACATGGTTATATTTATATGTAATTCACTCTGTATATTTTATTTACAAATCATCAAGTTGAATTATACATATAAATTTTTCTAGAAAAATGGGTGATGGTATGCAACATAAAATTTTATTAGTAGAAGACATTTGTATTTATTCAAGGAAGGGAGAAGTTTTTAGAAGATCAACATGTAGTAGTTCACATAACAAGAGTATTGGAAGTTTGACGGTCCTAAGTAGTTTGGGTACGGAAAAACAATAAAAGAGACTACATAGAGTCTCTTTTATCAATATAATCAGTGATATCGATCGTGAGATGAATATGCTTTCTTTCTCAGTTCTATTATATCTCGAAGAAAGTTCTTTCGAATGTTCCTGGAATAGATTGTAGTCCAGCATTAGGTTCGAAGACTTGAACATTTGTGTAGGAAACTGATACAAGAACCATCACTTGTCCTCCTGGGCATTCTAATGTTGCGGCAGGTGGGTTTAATGTAAGCATTCTCGTAATTTGTCCATTTTTCCCTGAAGTAAATTCACCTGATGCTTCAACCGGTCCGCTAACTTCGGTTTTTTTAGGATCGCTAGGAAAGTTTCCTCCTCTGTTCATGCAAGCATATACAGCAGTTGCATCAGCACTTGCAGTAATCGTTGTTGTCACATTATCTCCAAGACCTGCTATTTTAAATGAAACTAACAAGCTTCCGCTTGAAGAAGGTCCAGCAGCACTTGCGTTAATGAAATGAGCGTTAGCCATAAAATCTCACCTCCTTAGCAATGATAATATAATATATGCTTGTCCAAGGAGGAGCGAAAGGGTCAAGGGTGGAAATTTTTAAGTACATAAGAAAAAATAGTGAGTAAAACAGAGATGGATGTCGAATTTTCTAAATGAACTATTTTCCTTTTTTAGTTCCGTTATATCTCAAAAATTATTCTCTCGAATATTCCTTCAATAAATTCTGTTCCTACATTGGGTTCTGAGACCTGAACATTTGTGTAGGAAACCGAGACAAGAACCATTTCTTGTCCTAGAGGGCACTCTAATGTTATGGCAGGTAAATATAGTGTAAGAGTTTTAGTAACTTTCTCATTTTTTTCTGTGGTAAATCCCGCTGATGCTGAAACGAGGCCGCTCACTTCAGTGATTTTTAGATTGTCAGGGAAGTTGCCGCTTTTGTTTATGCAAGCGTATATAGTAGTTATATAAGCACTTGCAGTAGCTGTTGTTGTCACATTATCCCCAAGACCAGCTATTTTAAATGAAACTATCAAGTGCCCACTTGAAGAAGGGCCAGCAGCATTTGCACTAATAAGAGGTATACCGCTCCAAATTTCATTTTTTCCAGACAGACGTGCAATCCATAATCCGTCAATTATTTTATTATCTTTGTCTAAATTTTCTTTGGCCAGTACTACTACATTTTCTAATGTAGTAGCTAAAGCCGTTGTATAAATTTTAGCCATTGATGTATTTGATAGACCAGTACCATTTTGTAATCTTGCATCATTCTCTTGACTCTCACCTAACTTTGGAAAGTGTTGACTATTATGATGAGTATCATCAATTTGATACGTATCATCAAATTTGTTAGTAGTGTGCAACATTTTTTTACTAAGAGTCATTCCCTCACCTCTAAATGAAATGTTTGTAATAATATATTCAAAATTTAATTTATTTGATTGGATAATTAAGGTGGAATTAAAAAATACATGTCTTATCCGATCACATATCCCGTTTACCAAATTCAACCACCATATTACAATATAAGTATAAATTTTCAAGAAAACGGGTGATGGTGTGCAACATAAAATTTTATTAGTAGAAGACGATATATCTATTCAAGAAATGGTGAATGGGTATTTAACGAAAGAGGGATTTGTTGTAGCAGTAGCTTCGGATGGAGAGGAAGGGCTTGCTAAATTTTCACAAGATCAGTTTGATTTAGTTATTCTTGATATTATGATGCCTAAAATAGATGGCTTAGAAGTGATGAATAGGATTCGGAAAAAGAGTTCTGTTCCGATTTTAATTATGTCAGCAAAGGATACGGATTTGGATAAAGCATTAGGGCTTGGGCTTGGTGCAGATGATTATATTTGTAAGCCGTTTTCTATGATTGAGTTATCGGCACGGGTGAAGGCTGGAATCCGCCGGTCCACTACATATTCCGCTCCGCAGCAAAAACAAGATGACATGATTGTGATTGGGAATTTGAAAATGGATACGGCTAATTTTATCGTTCAAAAAAACGACGAAACTATTAAACTTACGTCGAAAGAGTTTGAGCTTTTAAAGCTATTTGCGACCAATCAAAATCGCGTGTTTACGAAGGCGCAAATTTATAGCTTAATTTGGAATGAAGAATATTACGGTGATGAGAATGTCATTAATGTGCATATGAGAAGACTGCGTGAAAAAATTGAAGACGATCCTTCTCAGCCGCAGTACATTAAGACATTATGGGGCATCGGTTATAAGCTGGAAGTGATATAGAATGGTTTTATTTTTAACGGCTATTATTTTTTTATTACTTGGTGTCATTTACTTTCAATATCGCACGGGAAAAAGTCGAAGTGCGAATTTACGTTATACATATGAAAAATTACACGCAATTTTGGAAAAGCAAACGAGTGAAAATTTATTAGTTGTGACAGATGATAAAGAATTGAAGTTATTATTAGTAGCGATCAATTATTTGTTGGAAGAAAAGAAAAAAACAATTGCGAAGCACTCAAAACTGGAAATTTCTATGAGAAAGATGCTTTCTAACATTTCGCATGATTTAAAGACGCCGCTTACTGTTATTCTCGGTTATGTGGAAATTTTAAATGTAGATAAAACGATAAGTGAAGAAGATCGGAAGGTCTTACTAGAAAAAGTTCATACGAAAACGTTAGAAGTGTTAGATCTTATTCATAAATTTTTCGATCTTGCCAAATTAGAATCTGACGATAAAGAGATTGCAATGACGCGGGTCTATATGAATGAAATTTGTCAGGAACATATGCTGTCATTTTATGATTTATTAACAACACAAGGATTCGACGTTCATATCGATATACCGGAAACACCGATATATGCGCACGGGAATACAGAAGTTATCGGAAGAATTATGAATAACTTAATTTCAAACGCAATTGCTTACGGGGGAGACGGAAAAACATTAGGGATTACACTGCGAAGCGATGATCAATTTGTGTACGTAGATATATGGGATAAAGGAAAAGGAATTTCTGAGTCTCATATCGATAAAGTTTTTGAACGGATGTACACATTAGAAGATTCACGAAATCGATTGTATCAAGGCAGCGGACTTGGACTTACGATTACGAAGCGTCTTGTAGAAGCGTTAGGGGGAGAAATTCATCTGTCTAGTACACCCTATGAGAAAACAGTGTTTACAGCTATGTTAAGAAGAATCAATTTTTAGCTTGTAGAAAGAGCAATTCTACAAGCTTTTTTAACTTAAGGAATTTGTAAGAAATAGGTAAGAAAAAAGAGAATTTCATTTCTTATTATATAAAGTGAAACTTCCATCAGTGACGCTTTTCTCACTGATGGAAAGCCCTCACCAATCGGGCTTTTACGGGCAGTTATCCCCCATCTATCTTCTTCGATTCTCTCAATTTTGAGGTGGGGGGTCTTACTGCCCACGAATAGCGGGATAAATATAGAACGGGATCGAAAGGAGAATGGAAGATGACGTACGTATTGAAAACGAATCAATTAACGAAAGTGTTTCAGGGTAAAGAAGTGATTTCTAACGTGAATATGCATGTGAAACAAGGCGAAATATATGGATTTCTAGGGCCGAACGGTGCTGGTAAAACAACAATTATGAAAATGATCACGAATTTAATTAAACCGACGAGCGGTGAGATTGAGATTTTCGGTGAGAAATTAACAAATACTTCATATGAAGTGCTAAAGCGAATGGGGACAATTATCGAATATCCGATTTTTTATGAAAAACTAACAGCTAAAGAGAATTTGAATTTACACTGCGAATATATGGGGTACTATGACAAGAAAGCAATTGACCGAGCGTTAGATCTTGTAAACTTACACAATGTGGATGATAAGCAAGTAAAAGATTTTTCACTTGGGATGAAGCAGCGCTTAGGGATCGCAAGAGCGATTACAACAAAACCAGAGTTGTTAATTTTAGATGAACCAATCAATGGTTTAGATCCAATCGGCATTAAAGAGTTACGAGAATTATTTAAACTGCTTTGTAAAGAATATGGAATTACGCTATTAGTGTCTAGCCACATTCTAGGTGAAATGGAACAAATGGCAGATACAATTGGCATTATTCAAAATGGGAAGCTAATAAAAGAAGTTTCGATGAAAAGTATTAATGGACAACAAACGGAGTATATTGAAGTCACTGTTCAAGATGTGAAACGAGCAGCTTATATGTTAGAAAATAAACTGCGTCTGACAAATTATAAAATTATGAGTGAAAATATGATTCGTATTTATGATATGACCGCGACGCAGCAAGCCATTTCGAAAACTCTAATTATGAATGATATAGCAATTGAGAGTATCAATAAAAAGCATAGTTCATTGGAAGAGTACTTCTTAAATCTTATGAACGGAGAGGGTATTCATGCTTAATTTAATAAGATTAGAACTTGTTAAATTTAAATTATGGCCAGTCATTAAAGGGGCCTTTATAGCGCTTCTTGTTATGCTAGGTTTCGTTATATTAATAATGCTTGATGGAGAATTTAAAAGTTACGATGACGCTTTTCGGTTTATTGATATTTTTGTGAAAGCAACATTTATGATATTTGGGGCAAGCTTAATTGCTAAATTTATAATTCAAGAGTTTCAAGAAAAGACAATGACAGTCATGTTTATGTATCCGATTAATCGTAAAAAAATGATGATTGCAAAATTGTTCATTATTATGATCTTTACATTTCTTTCGATTGTTATTTGTGACATTGTAATTTTTAGTTTCTTTTATATATTAAATGTATATTATTCAGTCATAGCAGAGCCATTAACGATGACAATTCTTATGCAAAATGCATCTAAATTATTAATGAATGCTATAGCAGCGACAGGGATTAGTTTAATTCCTTTATATTTTGGCATGAAAAAGTATTCCGTGCGGACAACGATTGTATCTGGGGTTATTATTATGTCACTACTAACCTCTAGCTTAAGTGGCAATTCTTCATTGTATGATATTGTTTTCATTCCTATTACATTAGCCTGTGTCGGACTATTGGTTGCGTATATGACCGTAAGAAAAATAGAGAAAGTGGATTTGTTTAAATAAACTAGATGAACTAGGAGGAGCGGCCGATATGCTATACCTCATGAAGCTAGAAATGAAAAAATTTAAATTTGGTTGGTATGTAAAAGGAGCGCTCATTGCCAACATCATTATTACGGCCTTATTCATTTTCATGAATTATATTCAGGAAGTAGAAAAGGATGTAATTATGACAAATGCTGAGGATGCTTTTTTATTGATAGGGGCAATGGTGCGGGCAACATTTATTGTGTTTGCGGCAGTATTACTTGCGCAATTAGTGATTGAAGAATATAAAAATAAGACAATCATGCTCATGTTCTCTTATCCGATCAAGCGGAAGAAAATCATTGCTAGTAAATTAGCCATTATAGCTATACTCACATTTATAACAATTTGGTTATCTAATACGATTGTGACAAGTGCCGTCTTTGTTTTACACGGATACTTTTCGTTTATATCATACTCGATCACATTTACTGACTGGATACAGCAAGCAATCAACATGATTCCATTTGCAATCGCCGCTGCAGGTACAAGTTTAATTCCACTATATTTCGGGATGCGTAAGCACTCTGTTCCCATCACAATTGTATCGTCATTACTTGTGGTTTCATTCGCTTGTTCTTATAATCCAGGGTTCTCGATGGTCATGACTATTCCCATTCAACTTGCCCTTGCAGCTGTTGGAATAATAATTGCCTACTTATCAATTCGAGACATTGAAAAAGAGGATGCGATTTAGTTTTACAGATAAAAGGTATATACAAGTTAAAAAGGCGACATAAAACCCTTTTTATAGAGGGAGACGAGAGCATCTGGCCGCGTATAGAAGCGGTCGGGGCTTTTATCTGCCACATGCGAGGTTAAAACAAAGGGAGAAAGCAAGTAGCAGTCATGTTGTATTTTGCATAGAAAAGACTTATATGTTGAAGATCTATTTAGGGGGAACGATTATGGATTTACTTGTACTTAATTTAGTAGGTGGGCTTATAGCGCTTTTAATAGGGGGAGTTTTGTATTACAGAAATCCAGAGAAGAAGTTTTATTTACTTTTAGTGGGGATAGGGATGGCAAGTATAGTTATAAATGGAATTAGAATGCTTTTAAAATAGGTGATGATTCAGAACGATTGCAAGAAAAACGAAATCACCTGAGTCTGATAGAATATCGAACTCAGGTGAGTACATAACCATATGAATCTTTTGTCTACTTGATAGGAAAAATTAGTTCTTTATTTTCATAAATTTTAATAAATCGTCAAAAACTTCTTGTTGATTCTGCCATAGTTCAGGCAAGTTATCTAATGGGAAAAATTGTAGCTGTAAGCTTTCGTCGTTATCAGTATGTAATGTTCCTTGAAAATCTCGACAAATATAAACTAACTTCACTAAGGCAACTTGATCACCGTTAGATAGCGTTCTTTCATATTTCTTTCCAGAATACACATTAAAGAATTCAAGCTTACCTAATTTTAAACCAGTTTCTTCAAACACTTCTCTCCTTGCTGTATCTTCAACTGTCTCGCCAAATTCCATAAATCCGCCAGGCTGTCCCCACTTGCCGTTATCAGATCGTAATTGCAGAAGTACTTCATTCTTTTCATTCAATACAAAACAACCTGCGACCACCATAATTACTTTTTCATGTCCAACCATATTTCGTAAATAACTTATATAATCCATGTGTTTCAGCTCCAATACTCATTTACATCCATTATAAATGATACCAAAGAAATTTGTTTTGTTCTCATAGAACAAAAACAAGGTTCCTCAAAAAAGAGGAACCTCGTTTTCATTTCATAAGCACATATTACATCTTCGGAGCTTCCATTCCAGCTAGAGCCCACTCTTCTTTTGCTGGACCGTAAATGCCAGGAACTTTTAATCCTGCTTGGCGCATGAGGACTGTCATTTGCCCGCGGTGGTGGTTTTGATGATTAATGACAGTCATTAAAAAGATTGAATTTGGCATTGGTTTTCCGAAGAAATCATTTATCGTTGCTAAATCTTGATCTGTCCATTGTGTTTGTAATGCCTTAGTAAATGCTTCATTCATTTGACGATAACTGTCCGCGATATATTGCGCGGAAGTTGGGACAGGATAATCTTTCGTTTCTCCTTCGAATTTTAAACCTGTTCTTGATGTTATGACAGGAATAGCTGTCACAATATGCCATGCAATGCGCCCCAACGTCCAGTTTTCTGGTGTAATTTCTTGTGATAGTGATTCGTCAGTTAGCACATCTAATACTTTTTGTGTTGAATCTGCTTCGTATTTCCACGTCTTTAAAAAACCTTCTACAGTTTGGAACATAGAAAGACCTCCTATGGTTAGATTCAAATGGTAAATTCGTGAAAGTTTTGTCGTTTCCTTCTAGTATTTAAATTTACGAGACGTTTTTGTTTGATGACTCGTTACGGAGCAATATTGCATTAGGGGACGATTACAGCGATAAAGAAATTTTATTCGCTTGTTCCCGTGCAGGATTAGGAACAGTTGTTGAGGAGAAAGGGTTACACTATAACGTTGGAGAAGATGGGAAACATTTATCTGGCGGTCAAAGGCAACGTATAGAGATAGCTCGCGCCTTTTTGCGTAATAGGCAACTATTATTAATGGATGAAGCGAGGTCTTCTTTGGATAAGGAAACAGCTCGTGATATTGAGCATATTATTCTACATGATAGAGATTTAACGGTTGTTTCAGTTGCGCACCATGTTGAGCGGGAAACTTTTCCTTTGTATGATAGAGTTATTGTTTTAGTAGATGGATTTATTGTGGAAGAAGGCTCCTATGAAGAATTAAACAGAAAATCGCAGTCTTATGCTCATGTACTGGTGTGATGAAATGAGCTCACTAGCGTAACAGTAAGCCATCACATAGAGATTTAAAAAGATTAATTAAAATGAGCCAATCATGCTCGGTTTTAATCAATCTTTTTTTATTAAATGCAAAGTTGATGTATATATCATTAAATGATATATTCTATTTAATGATATATCGTTTAATGATATATGTGAGGAGGGGTAAATAAAATGGCAAGAAATGATTCATTAGAGACGGGCGAGCTTACAGATACTTCTTACTACATTTTATTGTCTTTAGTTGATGCAAAACATGGATATTTGATTATGAAAACAATTGAAACGATGACAAATAATCGTATTTCAATTGGACCTGCTTCGATGTATACGACAATAAAAAAACTATTATCAGCTGGATTAATTAAATTACTTGATGATGAAGATAAAAAAAAGACATATATAGCAACAGAAGAGGGGATTGAACTTCTAAAGAAAGAAGTCCAGCGCAGACGAGAAATGGTTAAACATGCGGAAGAAATCTTGAAACAAAAAGGGGGCATATAAACATGAAGAAAACAAAATATATTTCTAGTGGTGGATTAGCATTTTACGAAGAAAAAGAAATGAAAAAGCTTGATGAATATGCAAAAAAAGGATGGATCTTAGAAGGATTTGCTCCGCTTGGCTATAAGCTAAGAAAAGATGAACCTAAAAACATACAATATTCACTCGATTATCAACAGGATGCAGATGAAGAATACTTTATGTATTTTGAGGAAGCGGGATGGTCTCACGTTTGTTCATCTGCAAATGCAATTCACATATTTTGTGCACCTGTCGGAACAAAACCAATTTATTCGGACAAAACGACTATTATTGAAAAATACGATCGAGAAAAGAAGTTGATGGGGAAAGTTGCGTTACCACTTCTGGTTTCTACTGTTATATTCTTTTTACTTAGTATTTTGAGTTCTAACAATTGGATGCCTGAAATTGTTGGAAATATAGCTAGTTTTTTAGGGTTTGTCTCATTGGTGATTTTAGTTTTCCCTGGAATGCCGTATATTGCATATTGTTTTAAAGCGAACAAATTACGAAAATAAATGTTTAATTTAAAGTAGAAATGTCACTTTAAACTCGTAAAATATAATATTTTTAAAAGGAAATAACATAACCGTCTTGAAATTATAATGATGGGGAGATGTGTGGTTCATGACACACATCTTTTTTCTATGTAACGATCAGGAATGGGGGGATAAGATGGGATAGAGAAAGAAAAAATCGTAGTACATGATAAGCGGCAGGAGTTTTTAAAAGGAATGAAGTACATTTTACCGATTGCCTCTGCAAGTGTTGTCGATGGACTCATTTTTGGTATTCTTGCGAGACAAACGGGATTAGGCGTTCTTGAAGTGTTGCTGTTAAATATGACTTCCTCACAATTTGCAGCAATAGGATTTATTACGCAAGGAGTGGTTGGATGGCCAATGATTTTGTCTACGACGCTCTTAAATGTTAGACAAATGTTATATGGATTATCGTTAGGCCCGGCGCTCCGTAATGTTCCCACCGGTAAGTTAATGATGATGGCATGGATGCTAAATGATGAAATGTATGCTTTGAAGTCTGCGTATGTAGCGAAAGGTAATAAGGCTAGTTTACCTTATTATTTCGGAGCAGGTGCGTTAGATTATGTCATTTGGAATGTAAGTACACTTGCGGGATTGTTTTTTGGTACCTTTATTTCGAGTCCAGAAGAATATGGTCTTGATTTTGCATTTGTTGCAACGTTTTTAGGGTTTTTAGCAACGAGTATTGTTTCTCGCTTTTATGCAGTTGTTGCGCTTATTTCTGGAGCGGCTGCATGTGCGGGGTATTATATAGAAGGAACAACGTTGGCAGTTGTATTTGGTACCGTTAGTGCTGTAATTGTAGGGGTGATGCATCGTGAATAGTATGTTATTTGTATCGATTTGTATTATGGTTTTACTGACATATGTAACTCGTTTTCCAATGCTCTTGTTAAGTTCCCGTATTTCTTTTCCAAAGTGGGCGGAAAGAGGGTTGAAGGTTGTTCCAATTGGTATTTTTGCTTCATTAACAATTCCGCTTGTTCTGTTTCATAAAAAGGGAGGATTGTGGAGTCCTGAGTATATAGTTGCAGGGATTGTAGCATTTGGTGTAGGCGTATGGAAAAGGCAAGTTGTATTTTCGTTATTAACGGGAGTAATTACACTTGTGTGCTGGAGAATATTTGTAGGGTGGTAATAGGATTGTAATAGTCTGAATATTATGATTGTAACGAGGCAATCCCTATACTATAATGAAAATAAGCAACATGAATACACATTCATTTATTTTAGAACGGGCGTGCCGTTAAAGCGGAGGAATTACGCTTTTATAATGTAGAGAAGGGGGAGTTCGAATTGGAAAAACCATGGCTGCAAAATTATCCAAAGGAAATTCCGCACACGATTTCCTTTGATATGAAGCCTCTTCATGTGTATTTGCAGGAAGCTGCTTTACAATATCCAAAAAAGAAAGCGCTTCATTTCCTAGGGAAAGATATTACGTTCGCAGAGCTAGATCGTAAAGTTAGGCAATTTGCCAATTATCTTCGCAAGCTAGGGTTAGAAAAAGGGGACCGAGTTGCGATTATGCTGCCAAACTGCCCGCAAGGTGTTATCGGTTATTACGGAACATTATTAGCTGGCGGTGTTGTCGTACAAACGAATCCGCTTTATACAGAAAGAGAGCTTGAATATCAACTTCATGATTCAGGTGCGAAAGTTATTCTTTGTCTCGATATCGTATTTCCGAAAGTCAGCAATGTTCAGTCCTCAACGAATATCGAGCATGTCATTGTGACACGCATCGCCGATTATTTACCATTTCCAAAAAATTTATTGTATCCATTTGTACAGAAGAAACAAACAAATCTCGTTGTTCATGTAAAAGAAAGTGAGAATATTCACGTTTGGAAGTCTATTGAACTTGCAGAAGATATAGCGGTAGATGTGCCGTGTGATCCAGAAGAAGATTTGGCACTTTTACAATATACAGGCGGAACGACAGGATTTCCAAAGGGCGTTATGCTTACTCATAAAAATCTTGTATCTAATACAAGGATGGGAATTCATTGGCTTTATAATTGCCGGGCAGGTGAAGAGGTTATTCTCGGAGTATTGCCGTTTTTTCATGTATATGGGATGACAGCTGTTATGAATCTGTCAATTATGGAAGCGTATAAAATGGTCCTCATTCCGAAATTTGATATTAAAATGGTATTAGAGGCGATTAAAAAACATCGCGTTACGTTATTTCCTGGCGCGCCGACTATTTATATTGCGCTATTAAACTATCCTGAACTTCATAAATATGATGTTTCTTCTATTAGTGCATGTATTAGCGGATCAGCTGCTCTTCCAGTTGAAGTGCAAGAACAGTTTGAAAGTGTGACAGGTGGTAAACTTGTAGAAGGATATGGTTTAACAGAATCGTCCCCAGTTACACATGGTAACTTTTTATGGACAAAACGAGTGCCTGGAAGTATTGGTGTGCCGTGGCCAAGTACAGATGCGCGTATTCTTTCACTAGAAACAGGTGAACCGCTGCCGGTAGGTGAGGTTGGCGAAATTGCTGTGAAAGGCCCGCAAGTGATGAAAGGCTACTGGAATAAGCCGGAGGAAACAGCAACGGTGCTGAAAGATGGGTGGCTGTATACGGGTGATGTTGGCTATATGGATGAAGACGGCTTTTTTTATGTGAAAGATCGGAAGAAAGATATGATAGTGGCAAGTGGGTTTAATGTATATCCGCGTGAAGTAGAAGAAGTATTATATGAACATGAAAAGGTGCAAGAAGTGGTTGTTCTTGGTGTGCCTGACCCGTATCGCGGTGAAACGGTAAAAGCGTTCGTTGTTGTGAAAGATGGTGTAACATGTTCAGAAGAAGAATTAAATGCGTTTGCTCGCAAATATTTAGCAGCGTATAAGGTGCCGAAAGTATATGACTTTCGAAAAGAATTACCGAAAACGACTGTTGGGAAGATTTTGCGTCGTGTGCTAGTTGAGGAGGAATTGCAAAAGCAAGATGATGAGCAAACGGGCTAATGCCCTTTCTTTTTTTGAGTGAATAGCATTGACAATATTTGAAATAGTCAGTATTATTAAAATGTGAATGAATCATCATTCAGTCATCTTCTTGAAGGGGATAGTACTGTGAAAAAGAATCGACCTAAATATAACCAAATTATTGATGCAGCGGTGATTGTCATCGCAGAAAATGGATACCACCAAGCCCAAGTTTCCAAAATAGCAAAACAAGCTGGTGTTGCCGATGGAACGATATATTTATATTTCAAAAATAAAGAAGATATATTGATATCTTTATTCCAGGAGAAGATGGGAGAATTTATCGAAACAATTCGGCAAAAAACAGCAGGAATTGAAAGCGCTGTAGAGAAGTTATTTATGTTGGTAGAAACACACTTCTCTTTACTTTCCCAAAATGACCCTCTTGCTATCGTTACGCAACTAGAACTTCGTCAATCCAACCAAGACTTACGCCTCAAAATTAATGAAGTGTTGAAAGGGTACTTGCAAGTCATTGATGAAATTTTAGAAATTGGCATCAAGCAAGGAGAATTTCGTACGGATTTAAATGTTCGCGTGGCAAGACAAATGATTTTCGGAACAGTAGATGAAGTTGTCACCAACTGGGTAATGAGCGATCATAAATATGATTTGGTCGCAATTTCGAAAACGGTGCATGAGCTATTAGTAGCAGCTTGTGGTTACCGCAATTAATGGGGAGGGAGTACATTTGAATTTCCTATCTGTAACGGTGGAGGATTACATAGCAATTGTAAAGATTAATCATCCGCCAGCAAATGCGATGTCTTCACAAGTTATTAGTGAAGTTGGTGAACTACTTGATGCAGTGGAAACGGATGAGAATGTGCGCGTTGTACTTGTTCATGGGGAAGGCCGCTTTTTCTCAGCGGGAGCGGATATAAAAGAGTTCACTTCTGTTGAAGAAGCAAAAGAGGCAACGAAATTATCGCAACATGGACAAGTGATCTTTGAACGTGTTGAAAAATTCTCAAAGCCAATTATTGCGGCAATTCACGGTGCAGCGCTTGGCGGGGGATTAGAACTTGCGATGTCTTGCCATATGCGCTTTGTAAGTGAGACTGCAAAAATCGGTTTGCCGGAGTTAACGCTAGGATTGATTCCAGGATTTGCGGGGACGCAGCGCTTACCACGTTATGTTGGGAAAGCGAAAGCTTGTGAAATGATGTTAACAAGCGATCCGATTTCAGGTGTGGAAGCAGCTGAGATTGGGCTTGCAAACCGAGCATTCCCTGAAGAAGTATTGTTAGAAGAGGCGCTGAAAGTAGCGAAAAAGATTGCTGGAAAAAGCGCAGCATCTGTCCGCGCTGTATTGGAGTTGCTGCAAACAATGAAGTCTTCTCATTATTATGAAGGAGTACAACATGAAGCGCAGTTATTTGGTGAAGTGTTCACTAGCGCAGATGGAAGAGAAGGAGTAGCAGCGTTCTTAGAAAAACGAAAGCCTTCTTTTAGCGGCAGGTAGTTCTCTGTTTTTTTAATATAAATTAACAGAATATTATAATTAACCAAATTTTCCTTTTAAAAAAACAAGGGGGTAAATAGAATGAACATCTACGTACTCATGAAACGAACTTTTGATACAGAAGAAAAAATCGCAATTAAAAACGGTGCAATTTACGATGGCGAAGCGGAATTCATCATCAACCCTTACGATGAATATGCGATTGAAGAAGCAATTCAAGTAAGAGATGCGCAAGGCGGTGAAGTGACAGTCGTTACTGTTGGCAGTGAAGATAGTGAAAAAGAACTTCGTACGGCACTTGCGATGGGCTGTGATAAAGCGGTATTGATCAACATTGAAGATGATGTTGAAAATGGCGATCAATATACAACAGCAAAAGTGCTTGTTGAGTACTTAAAAGAGAAAGATGTTGACTTAATTTTAGCTGGTAACGTAGCAATTGACGGTGCATCTGGACAAGTTGGGCCACGTGTAGCGGAAGCGCTGAATATCCCATATGTAACAACAATTACAAAGCTTGAAATTGACGGTACAAACGTAAAAATCGAGCGTGATGTAGAAGGGGATACAGAAGTCATCGAAACATCGTTACCTCTTTTAGCAACAGCGCAGCAAGGTTTAAATGAACCGCGTTATCCATCGCTTCCAGGTATTATGAAAGCGAAGAAAAAGCCGCTAGAGACTTTAGAATTAGATGATTTAGATTTAGATGAAGATGATGTAGAAGCGAAAACAAAAACAATTGAAATCTATTTACCTCCTAAGAAAGATGCTGGAAAAGTGTTACAAGGCGAACTGCAAGATCAAGTAAAAGAACTTGTATCGCTATTGCATACAGAAGCGAAAGTAGTTTAAAAAATACTAGGATATCCAGGAGGGAAAACATATGGCTCGTAAAGTATTAGTAATGGGAGAAGTTCGTGACGGTTCTTTACGTAACGTTTCATTTGAGGCAGTAGCAGCCGCAAAAACAATTGCAGAAGGCGGGGAAGTTGTCGGTCTTTTACTAGGTGAAAGCGTCGCTTCATTCGCACAAGAACTCATTTCTTACGGTGCAGATCGCGTTGTGACAGTTGAAAGCGATAAATTAGCTTCGTATACATCTGATGGATATGCGCAAGCATTTCTAGCAGTGTATGAAGAAGAAAAGCCAGAAGGAATTGTGTTTGGACATACAGCGTTAGGAAAAGATTTATCACCAAAACTTGCAGCGAAATTAGAGGCAGGTCTTGTTTCTGACGTGACAGCGTTAGAAGTGGCTGGTGGTAATGTTGTGTTCACACGTCCAATTTATTCTGGTAAAGCATTTGAGAAGAAAATTGTAACAGATGGTGTATTATTTGCGACAATTCGTCCAAATAATATTGCACCGCTTGAAAAAGATGAAGCGCGTACAGGCGATGTTTCTTCTATGACAGTCGATGTAAAAGATTTACGTACAGTCATTAAAGAGGTTGTTCGTAAAACAGCAGAAGGCATCGATCTTTCTGAAGCAAAAGTAATTATTGCGGGCGGACGCGGCGTGAAAAGTGAAGATGGTTTTAAACCGTTAAAAGAACTAGCAGATGTGCTTGGCGGAGCAGTTGGTGCGTCTCGCGGAGCTTGTGATGCAGAGTACTGCGACTATTCACTGCAAATTGGGCAAACAGGTAAAGTTGTAACGCCAGATTTATATATTGCATGCGGTATTTCTGGTGCGATTCAACATTTAGCTGGTATGTCTAACTCAAAGATTATTGTAGCAATTAACAAAGATCCAGAAGCGAATATTTTTAAAGTAGCTGACTATGGCATCGTTGGTGACTTATTTGAAGTATTACCGCTTCTAACAGAAGAATTTAAAAAGTTAAAAGTACATTCTTAAGTTGCGTATAATGAGTTCCTAGTAAGTAATTACCCCTATATAAATAAAGAAAAGCGAGAGGTCCCCTGCTTCTCGCTTTTTCGCTCGAAAGAATTTTTGTTAGTATAAAGGTTGAGTTATTTGTTAAAATACTTAACGATACATATTATTCGCCACGTATATAAGATGATGATATACTTTGGTTAGAAAGTTCATAAAGGAGGAAATAACATGGCAATTGTAAACGCAACTGACCAAACTTTCGCAGCTGAAGCAAGCGAAGGTGTTGTATTAGTAGATTTTTGGGCACCTTGGTGCGGCCCTTGTAAAATGATTGCTCCTGTATTAGAAGAAATTGATGCAGAATTAGGCGATAAAGTAAAAGTAGTAAAAGTAGATGTGGATGAAAACCAAGAAACAGCTCGTAAATTCGAAGTAATGAGCATCCCAGCTCTTTTTGTATTAAAAGATGGTCAAGTGGTTGATCAAGCATTAGGTTACAAACCGAAAGAAGCGTTAGCTGAATTAGTATCTAAACACTTCTAATTCCGAAAGCCCAGCAGATGATGCTGGGCTTTTTATATTGGTTAAAATTACCTTGTGTAAATATGACAACGGATACAAAAATGTTGTTGACACTTGTTATCTCTGCTTTTATAATCAAGCTATCAATAATGAAAATCACTATCAATGAGTTCTAGGGGGACGTAATCCATGACGTTAAAGTTAAAAGTATTATCTGCAGCAGCAGTAGCATCTTTACTTTTTGCAGGTTGTGCGAAAGAGGAAACGAAAAAGTCTGAAGCACAAGAGAAAAAGACAGAACAAACTGCTAAAAAGGAAGAAACAAAACAACAAGAAGCAGATTTTGTACAAGCTTACAAAGATGGAGTAGCGGAGCTTGAAAAAGCAAAAGACGGCAAAGAGGTTGACTTTGATAAAGTAACAAAGTTATATAAAGAAAAATTACAACCTCTTGTTCAACAACGTGATGGAGAATTTAGCGAGCAAATTGATCAAACAATTACAGCTGCATTAGAAGCAGGGAAAAAGAAAGAAATGGAACCAATGGTTGTAAAACAACTATTTGATAAATTAATGCAAAAAGAATTCTTCCAATCTATGCGCCATGATTTCAAAGAAGTAGATGAAAAATGGGGTAAAAAAGATGAAGTGAAAAAAGAAATGGAAGAAGCACTTGCGTTTTATAAAGGTGTAGAAGGTACAGTTGGAAAGCGTGATACGGCATACGGTACACAAATGGCTTCTACAATTAAAGGCGGCTTTGATGAAATGAACGCAGCAATTGATAAAGGCGATAAACTTGCGTTTTCTCTTGGCAAGCAAGTTGTAGATAAAACGTTAATGAAAACATTCTACTTTGCAACGGGCGCTGAGCCGCACGGTTATGCTACAAAAATGGTAGAAGAAGCAAAGAAAGATGAGAAAAATGCTAAAGTTGAGCAAGCGGAGGGATGGGCATTTTATCAAGCTGTCTATCCGTATGTGAAAAAAGCAGCTCCTGAAGAAGCAGACTTTATTTTAAAACAATTTGATTTAAAAACAGATGTGAAAACAGTTGATGCAAAAGCGGTAAATAAAGCGTTCGTACGTGGATTCGCAAAAGTTGCATTAGGTGAATATAAAGAGAGCCAAGAAAACTTTGGAAAAGATAAAGGTCCTGTTACAGCATTAGAAGGTGCTTTATTCATTAACATGATTGAAAATGATTTAAAAACAGTACTTGGCGAGCAGCAAACAGCAGAGTTAACAAAAACAGCACAATCTTATTTAGACGCAGTAAAAGCGAAGAAGAAAGAGGATGCAGACAAGTTATTGCCGCAAATTGAATCCACATTAAATAAAGTTGTGGAAACAGCGAAATAAAACAGAAACGTCTATATTCTTTTGAAGAAACCTTGTCTTGACAAGGTTTCTTCTTTTGCATAGGGTTGTAGAAGGTGGTGAACAAAATGAAAGTATTAATTACTGGAGGAGCGGGGTTTATCGGAAGTCACCTTGCGTTGAAATTATTAGGGCAAGGTAAGCAAGTTGTGCTTCTTGATAATTTTCATTCTTACTATGCAAAGTCTAGAAAGCTTTTTCAATTAGAGCAAGTACAGAAAGCCGGAAAGATCCCATTTTATGAGTGTGATATTTTGCAAAAAGATGATGTGAAGGCTGTGATGCAGAAAGAAAAAGTCAATGCGGTGATTCATTTAGCGGGCTTTCCAGGCGTAAGACCATCGCTTGAAATACCAGGTGCTTACGTTGATATTAATATAAAAGGGACAAGCAACGTATTAACTTGTGCCGGAGAAGAAAATGTGAAGCATGTTATTTTTGCATCGTCTTCTTCTGTATATGGGGAGCAGACAGGAATGCCTTTACGAGAGGAAATGGCAAACGGTCGTGTTCTTTCACCGTATGCTGCATCCAAATACGGTGCAGAATCTCTTTGTCATGCGTATCAATATATGTACGGATTTCAAATGAATATTTTACGGTTCTTTACTGTGTATGGACCGTGGGGACGTCCGGATATGGCAGTTGCAAGCTTCATTCGAAAGTTATTAAACGAGGAAGAAATTGTTGTGTACGGAACAGGTACAGGCCGTGATTATACGTATATCGATGATATTACAGAAGGAATTGCTCTTACATTACAATCACATCATAGTGATGTATATAACCTTGGATCTAACGCGCCTATTTTAATGACAGAATTACTCACGCAGTTAGAAATACATTTCCCGTTTATGCGTGTAAGGCAAGAAGCACATAGAAAAGGGGACGTAACATCAACGTGGGCAGATATTTCAAAAGCGCAAGAACAACTTGGGTATAGGCCGCGTGTATCTTTTGCAGAAGGGTTGGAGCGAACCGTTGCTTGGGCGAAACAATATCCGAATATTGTTTAATGTTTTCGGTGTTTTCTTGCTATGTATCTTTTTACTTTTGTCATGGCGGTCGTTTGAAGCATCCTCATTATGGAAACATTTTCAGGATTTATGGAGACAGCCGTATACCATTATGCTTCTCGTTATGATGTATAGCATCGCTTTTTTATTTCGCGCATATGCGTGGAAATTGTACCTTCATCATCGTATTACGATGAAAGAGGCGTTATATGGACTGTTGTACAGTTTATTCATTAATCATGTTTCTCCGCTAAAAGTGGGAGATGCTGTTCGCATTGCTGTGATTACAAAAGAGAAGAAAGTAACATTAGGAGAGGCAACGCAATCTGTCGTTGTACTTCGTATACTAGATTTGTTTATTCTCGGTCTGTTTGGGGCAACGGGAATGTTACTATTATGGAGAAATATTTTACTTAATGTTCCTGTTATTCTTGCGTGTGTCTGTATAGGAAGCGTGCTGTTATTTCTCTTATATAAGAAAGTACCTCAATTTGCAGAAAAGCAGTGGAAGCAACTGAAAGAGTCATTATTTACTCTACAAGGTGGAATGATTCTCTTTCTTATTATACTGAGCTGGATTTGCGAGGGCTTTGTAATTTATGAAATCGCTAAGCCTTTATCATTTTTGCAAGCAGTTTGGGTAAATAGCGTGACCATTGCTGGACAAGTGTTTCAACTAACACCTGGCGGAATTGGTACGTATGAGACCGTTATGACATTTGCATTGCAAGCAGTAGGAGCCAAGCAATCTGATGCATATCAATGGTCGTTAATGAGTCATGGTTTTAAATTTATATTTTCTTATGGTGTGGGCGTAATGTTATTACTATTGTATCCGATGGAATTACGCTCATTTTTCAGTCAGAAAGGAGAAGACAATCGTTGGAAGAAGTAAAGAAAGCGTCAAAATTTGAAAAAGTAGCGGCGCGCTGTTGGAACCTACTAAATGAAGGGAAACCATTTACACCGATTTTTGTATTCGGCACATTTTTGTTGTTTTCTATTTCACAGTTTGGACAACCGGGTTTTGTTCCAGCTTTTTTTAGTAGTTTTTTATTCATTGTTCCGCTGCTCGTTTTATATTATTTGTTTGATTTTCCGTTGTTTTTACGAAATTACTTATGGCTACCGTTCGTTGCCTATTTAATCGTCTTTAAAACGGTACATATACCGTTACTATTATTTGCATTAGGGTTATATTTTTTCTTTACAATCCTATTTTGGGGAACGTTATATTATCATTTGCGCATTGGAACGTCTTGGCTAAACTTTACACGCTTTTGGAAACTCGTGTTAAAGAATAGTGATTCTACAAGTGGTAATGCTCAGGAGCAAATGCCAAAGTTTTTACTATTGTTATCGCTTTGGTATTATTATTACCTTTTCTTCCAAGAGGGCGGTACGCTAGGTGCAATAGATTGGAAAACAATTCTTACGTTTTACGGTGCCCTTGCCCTGTATACAATTATCTTACATCGTAATTTATTTGATTGGCAGCCAAAAGCAATTCCAACTTACACGGAAAATGTGCCTGAAAATAAAGAAGCGCTGAATGAAAAAGTAGTTGTCATTGTGATTGACGGTATGCGTAAAGATCGTTTTGAAGCAGCGCATACACCGTATTTAGATTCTCTTCGAAAAAAAGGGACGGAGTTTTTAAACATGGAAACAGTGTATCCAGCTCGTACTGTTGTATGTTTCTCATCTATGTTTACAGGGACATATTCGTTTGAGCATGGCATTAAATCGAACATGGTTTGGAAGCATGGTGTGAATGTAGAAAGTATTTTTGATTCGCTTCGAAAAATAGATAAAACTGGGAAAATGCTAGCTGTTGCGCATTTAGTTGATGCGTTTGGTGACGATGTTGAGACATTTACAGCTGTTATGAAAAATGATGTTGTAGATGGGAAGATTATGGAGAAGGCGAAACAAATCATGGATGAACAAGACCCAGATCTTTTTATTGTACAGCTTATTTCAACAGATCAAACGGGGCATAGCCGCGGCGTATTATATGATGAGTATTTACAAAAAATTTATGAAGCAGACCAGCATGTGAAACATTTTATTGAGCATTTAGAGAAAACAGGAAAAGCAGAGAACACGACGTTTATTATTTGCGCTGATCATGGACAGGCAGATGGAATTGGTGGTCATGGTCATTTAGATGAGGGAGAACGTTTTGTGCCATTCTTTATGTACGGTCCTCATATTAAACAAGGTGTGAAAATAGAAGAGAAGAAAAGTCTCGTTTCTATGGCACCGACACTTGCTTATTTATTAGGGGCACCGTATCCATCACATAGCCGTGGTCCTGTGTTAGTGGAAGCGTTAAAGGAGCAGGAAAAGAAATGAAAGTAATTGTGTTTATACCAGCCCTAAATGAAGAAGACTCCATTTCGCATGTTATTCGAAAAATACCGCGTCATTTTCATCCGAGTATAACAGTAGAAGTTCTTGTCATTGATGACGGTTCAACAGACAGAACGGTAGAAGTTGCAAAAGAAGCAGGGGCCGATCATATCGTTTCGTTTGCAAAAAATGGCGGTTTAGGTGCAGCTGTTCGAGCAGGCCTCAAGGAGAGCTATCGATTGGGAGCTGATATTAGTGTGATGATTGATGCGGATGATGAATATCCAGCAGATGAAATTCCAAATGTATTGCAGCCCATATTGGAAGGAAAAGCAGATTATACAATGGGGTCGCGTTTTCGCGGCACCATTAGCGGTATGAGACTGCATAGACGGCTTGGAAACTATTGTTTTACGATGCTGCAATGTATCTTGCTGCGTAAATGGATTCGTGATGGTCAATCAGGAATGCGTTCTTTTTCACGGCAAGCGATGGAGCACGGAGAAATTGTGCATGATTACAATTATGCACAAGTGATTACACTAAACTTAGTGCGAAAGGGATTTCGAGTTCAAGAAGTACCGATTACGTATAAAGTACGTGAAACAGGGGAGTCGTTTATTTCGTTTCGTAAGTATATGACGCGCGTTTTGCCCGCGATTTGGAAAGAGATGGGACGTCCCGTAGAGAAAGTTAGAGTTGATTATGAAGCGCATGTATTAGTAGGAGAAAAGAAATGCTCATAGTGAGTATTTCTTTTCTTGACATTGAAAGTGATAATTATTATCATCTTTTTAGGAGGAGCGTTTATGAAAAAAATAATTACTTCATTATTTGTCGGTATTTTCTTACTATTCTCGGTAAATCCAACCGCATTTGCTTATTCGTACGGAAATCCGAACGAAGAAAAGGTTGCAGAGGCATATAAGCAAATGGTTGCGAAGTTAGATGAAAATCCGCCAAACTTTACAGAAGCTAAGAAGGCGTATGAAAATGTGCGAGAAGAAATTGATCAGCACATGGGTAAAGAACCAACGAAAGCAATTATGAACGATTTTGATAAGAAAAATAAAGAAGATCTTATTGCTGATATGCAAAAAATTCTTGCTCTGAATATTAATCGTCGTTTAACAAATGTTGATGAACAATTTAAAGATTATGATACAAGTAAACGTTTATTAGCAAAAGCATTTGCAACATACGAAGCGGTATCACCAGTTGTTGCACAGCATAATAAAGAGTTAGATACAAAATTAAAAGATGAGTTTGATAAAGCGCTGGAGTCTCTTGGGAATCCAGGATTGTTTGGAGTAGGACAAAAGGAAGCAAATCAAGATGCTTTCAAGAAAAGTAAAGATGTTATTTTAACAAGTTTACAAAAAGAATTTAAAATTAAAGATTTCAAAGTTGGCCATTTTGATGCGAGCGGAAAAGAAGAAGCTTCAAAAAGCGCAGGCAAAACAGAATGGACAGATTTAAGTAAATGGAAAAACTGGGCTCCAATTGTGGTGATTGTACTTATACTTGTTGGAGTTATTGTATACGCAGTACGAAAACGTAAGTAAGAATGAGGAGGAAGAGCGATGCAGTTACAGGCATTTCTCATTACATTTCGTGAAGTATTAGAAGCATTGCTCATTGTTGGAATTATTACTACATATTTAAAACGTACGGATAATAAGCAGTATGTGAAATATGTTTGGGTAGGAGCAGGCCTTGCGGTTGTAGCAAGTTATCTTGTTGCTCTTGTCTTCCAAGTTGTGTTTACTGGCTTTGCCGCAATGGGAAGTGAGATGTATTTAAAAATATCAATTATGTTCATTTCCGCTATTTTGCTTACGCAAATGGTATTTTGGATGGCCGAACATAGTAAGAATATGAAAGCCAACATGGAAAATAAAATGAGCAAATATATTACGGCTGGAAACGTAATTGGAATGGTCGTACACTCCTTCCTTGTTGTGCTGCGAGAAGGCGTTGAAACGGTGTTCTTCTTTGCCGCGATTACAGGTGGAAATATTGAAGCGGCAATGCAAGGTTGGGGAGCAATTTCAGGAGTGCTTGTTGCAGCTCTTGTCAGCTACTTATTCTTTAAAAGAACGATGCGTATTTCACTAAAAGTATTCTTTAAAGTAACGGGAGTATTTATCGTCTTTATTGCAGCGGGACTTCTTGTGCAAGGAATTTCCATGATGCAAGATTTAAAAATACTTGGCAGTGTGATGCCGCACGTCTACGATATTACGTGGCTGCTTCCAGAGCATCCGATTGATTATGATCATTACTTGCGTGATCATGGTACTGCACCGCTTCTTTCCGGTGATATCGGTATTTTCTTAAAAGCATTTTTAGGATATTCATCGATGCCATCGCTTGAAGAAATCCTTGCATATATCGGTTATTTTGTTGTCCTTTATATGTTAATTGTCTTTAAAAAACCTGTTAAAAAAAAGAGAACAGTAGTCGAAGCAAATAAATCAGTAAGCTAAAAGTACAAGGAATATTCCTTGTACTTTTTTTGCAGAAAGGAAATGAGATGAAACGAGTATTACGTATATGGGCAATTCTTCTGTTTTCGAGTGCGATTGTTATTCGATTTTTTTATGCAAGTCCGTTTGCCGCAACGTGGGATGAAGTAGACTTTTCGCTTGCGCTAAAGCAATATGACATATTAGCGATGCAACCTCATTTCCCGGGTTATCCGTTTTTTATTTTAGGGGGAATGATGACGCATCTTTTTATAGAAAACCCTGTGCAATCGTTAGGGATCTTTAATACGGTTATGGCACTTACTGCGGCTTTTCCAATGTATTGGATTGCACGTCGTTATGTAAGTAAAACGAGTGCCCTTATTGTTGTAGCTACACTGCAAACGAGCGGTTATTTTTCCATTTTAGTAACGCAGCCAATGTCAGAAGGAGCAGCATTAGCAGTGTTATGGTGGTATATGTGGAGTGTAGATCGAGCATTTCGGACGAATGAATTTCGAGCTCAATTTTGGCCGGTCATTTTCTTCGCGGTATTGATGGGAATACGTGTATCCTATGCACCGTTTGGAATAGCGCTTATTGTATTAGTGTGGCAGCAGTGGCATGAAGAAAAATGGCGGTTTATTATCATATGCTGCACAGCTGTTCTTTCGCAAATTGTGTGGATTGGAGCACTTATTTGGAATATCGGCGGCTTGGCGGGATTATGGAAAATTTCGTTCGGATTTGTAGAAGGGCATTTTACAGAATGGGGCGGTGCGGTTACAGAAACGAGTGAACCGCTTATATCACGTCTATTTCGTTTGCTTTCCGAGAATATTGTATTTGCAGGAATCGGTGTTCATTCGTACGTTCTTGTAGGTTTCTTTCTTTTCTTTTTACTTCTTTTTGTTTTACAATGGAAGAACATACGTTGCTATCCGAAATTATTTATAGCGCTTGGCAGTGTATATTTTCTTTGGAATTTACTTGGGCAAAATATCGATAAGCCGCGTCATTCTTATCCAATTGTAGCGATAGTACTTTTCGTACTGGCTATTTCATGGTTAAAAAGACATAGCGGAATTTTACTGCTGTTATTTGCGACGTTTCAACTTGTTGTTAGTATACCGCTTATGCAAGAACAAAAAGAAGCTGTACCTGCAACGTATCAGTTGGCGTCGTATTTACAAGAAAAACAGCAGTCGTTCATCGTATATACATGGGAAGAGACACGGGTTATGGAATATTTGCATGTACCATATGAACATAAACGCTTTTACACATATGACTATTTTTTACAAGATAAAAAATATCATAAGGATGATACAATATACGTTACGAATCATTTAATTGAAGGGTTTCAAAAACAAGGGATCGATATAAAAGGACAGGTAGAAGAAGTTGCCGTCTTTCGTTCTAACCCGTTATTTGATCCTGTTTATAATAAAATAATTTTATACGAGTGGAAGAAGTAAGAAAGGGGAAGTAGCGTGCACGATCATTTAAAAGAAAAATTAGCAATTTTACCAGATCAGCCTGGTTGTTATTTAATGAAAGACAAACAGGGTATAGTTATTTACGTTGGAAAAGCGAAAGTGTTAAAAAATCGTGTGCGCTCATATTTTACTGGTTCACACGATGGAAAGACACTCCGTCTTGTTGGAGAAATTGTTGACTTTGAATATATTGTCACCTCCTCGAACTTGGAGGCTCTCATTTTAGAGTTAAATTTAATTAAAAAATATGATCCAAAGTATAATATCCAATTAAAAGATGATAAGACATACCCATTTATTAAAATTACAGCTGAAAAAGAGCCGCGTTTGCTTATTACGAGAAATGTAAAAAAGGATAAAGGGAAATATTTTGGTCCATATCCAAATTCACAATCAGCTCATGAAACGAAAAAGTTGTTAGATCGTATGTATCCGCTTCGGAAATGTACAAATATACCAGATAAAGTTTGTTTGTATTATCATATGGGACAATGCTTAGCTCCTTGTGTACAAGAGGTAACGGATAAACAAAATAAAGAAATTGTCGATGGAATTATTAAGTTTTTAAATGGTGGACATAAAGAAATTCGTTCGGAATTGGAAGCGAAAATGTATGAGGCATCAGAAAAATTAGAGTTTGAACGAGCGAAAGAATTGCGAGATCAAATTGCTCATATGGACGCAATAATGGAAAAGCAGAAGATGATTATGAGCGACTTAGTCGACCGTGATGTGTTTGGTTATGCGGTTGATAAAGGTTGGATGTGCGTGCAAGTATTTTTCGTTCGAAAAGGAAAGTTGATTGAACGGGATGTTTCAATGTTTCCGATTTATGATGATCCGGAAGAAGGATTTCTAACGTTTATCGGACAATTTTACGAACAAAATAATCACTTTAAACCGAAAGAAATTGTTGTACCAAGCAGCATTGATCATGAATTGATTGGAAAGTTTTTAGACGTAGAAGCAACGCAGCCAAAACGGGGCAAGAAAAAGGAACTTGTCGACTTAGCGAGTAAGAATGCTACAATTGCACTGCATGAAAAATTTTATTTAATTGAACGCGACGAAGAACGCTCCATTAAGGCGGTCGAAAAATTAGGAGAACAGCTAGGGATAGAAACGCCGCATAGAATTGAAGCATTTGATAATTCTAACATTCAAGGGACAAATCCGGTTTCCGCGATGATTGTATTTAACGATGGAAAACCTGCCAAAAAAGAGTACCGTAAATATAAAATTAAAACGGTGCAAGGACCTGATGATTATGAATCGATGCGTGAAGTTGTGCGCCGTCGTTATACACGTGTTTTAAAAGAAAGCTTACCACTTCCAGATTTAATTGTAATTGATGGTGGGAAAGGTCATCTCGCTGCAGTATGTGATGTGTTGGAAAATGAACTCGGTCTTTCTATTCCAACAGCAGGGCTCGTGAAAGATGATAAACATCGCACGTCACATTTAATAATCGGTGAACCGCCGGAACCTGTTTTATTAGAGCGTAACAGCCAGGAGTTTTACTTATTACAGCGTATTCAAGACGAAGTGCACCGCTTTGCGATTACATTTCATCGTCAAATTCATGGGAAATCTGTCATTCAATCGGCATTGGATGATATACCAGGAGTCGGAGAAAAACGGAAGAAAACACTTTTAAAACATTTTGGCTCTCTTAAGAAAATGAAAGAAGCGTCTGTTACAGACATTATAGAAGCTGGAATGCCGCAAAAAATAGCCGAAACCATTCATACGTATTTAACAGGGAAGACATTGTAATTGGCAATGTCTTCTTTTTTTTGTAATCCAAGAATGTCACAAATAATAGAAAGTGACTGTTTATATTATAGAGAAAGTAAAACTGCCATCTCCTACAAAGGAATAAAAAAAGTCAACTGGACGTCATGTCTAGTTGACCGATGAATGTGCATTATACTTCGACAGGATCTTTTACATCCCATTGCACAAGAAATGTAACAGAGCTAGAGCGCTTTTTCTGTTCTTCGTAAGATTCCGCAATCACACTGCGTTGCTTTTGAATTTGCTCAGCGATAAAACCAGCTTCTAATTGGTAAGAAGAATGTCTTTTTTGTTGCTCACGTTCTTCAATAAGAGCACCTGTTAGTTTAAAGTGCATTTCACGACGTTTATGTTCAATGATTGTTAAGTCGCCCCAACCGGCTGTTGTGAAAAATTGGATGATTTCATCAATTGTTTCTAACGGGTATTTTCGTGCTAAGTTTCTGCCGGCCCAATATAAAATGGCATCTAGTTCTTTCCCTATTAAATCAGGAAGTAATTCTTCACGAAGCAATTCATAGGCAAACGCATTGATTGAAATATTTTGTAAAGATTCGCTCTCAATTCTTTTTGTACTCACAATATTCCCCACTTTCTATACTGCCAATATTATATACCATTTTATATATATAAACACAGCTATTTCTTTGGGAAAAATCTGATATAGAGAATGAAAAAAAGAATGTAAAAATTATATACTGATTATGTATACGTTTTCTTGACGCTTCGACAAAAATAGGAGTAAAATGAACATGTTATCAAATTATGCTGAAATATTGCGAATAATTTTTTCAGTTTTTCTTATAACAATAGTGGTAAAATGCTATTGTTATAAAGTAATGCGACAAACATCAGTCAAACATTCGAGGGGGTAATGGGGACATGAAAGGCCGCGAGTATACATTTCGCAAGTGGCATTCGTTACTGGGTGTCATTCCAATTGGCGTCTTTATGACGCAACATTTAGTAATTAACAATTTTGCAACAAGAGGAGCAGAGGCTTTTAATAATGCTGCTCATTTCATGGAAGTGCTTCCGTTTCGGTACGCATTAGAAATCTTTGTGATTTTCTTACCGATTTTGTACCATGCTGTATATGGTTTATATATCGCATTTACAGCAAAGAACAATGCAACATCTTACAGCTATTTCCGCAACTGGATGTTCGTTCTGCAACGATTTACTGGAGTAATTACACTTATATTCCTATCTTGGCATATTTGGGAAACTCGCATTCAAGCTGCGCTCGGACAAACGGTAAACTATGATATGATGGCAGATATTTTAAGCAATCCATTTATGTTTGGCTTCTATTTAGTTGGGGTTGTATCAGCTATTTTCCACTTTGCAAATGGATTATGGACATTCTTTATTAGCTGGGGTATCACAGTATCACCACGTTCACAGCGTATTTCTACGTATGTAACATTAGCAATTTTCTTAGCATTATCATACGTAGGAGTGAGCGCGTTATTTGCGTTCATTAATCCGAATCTAGCAAACTTGTAAGGAGTGGGAGAGCATGAAAGGGAAACTTATCGTAGTTGGTGGTGGATTAGCCGGCTTAATGGCAACGATTAAAGCAGCGGAAGCAGGCGTGAATGTAGAACTATTTTCTTTAGTACCAGTGAAACGTTCTCACTCTGTATGCGCACAAGGCGGCATTAACGGTGCTGTAAATACAAAAGGTGAAGGGGATTCTCCATGGATCCACTTTGACGATACAATTTATGGAGGGGATTTCTTAGCGAACCAACCTCCTGTAAAAGCGATGTGCGATGCAGCACCTGGTATTATTCACTTAATGGATCGCATGGGTGTTATGTTTAACCGTACGGAAGAAGGATTACTAGACTTCCGCCGCTTCGGTGGAACGCAGCATCACCGCACAGCATTCGCTGGTGCAACAACAGGACAGCAATTATTATATGCGTTAGATGAGCAAGTACGCCGTCATGAAGTAGCAGGTCTTGTTACGAAATATGAGGGTTGGGATTTCTTACGCGCTGTTGTAGATGACGAAGGCGTATGCCGCGGAATCGTGGCGCAAGATTTACAATCTATGGAGATTAAAAGTTTTCCAGCTGATGCCGTAATTATGGCAACAGGGGGCCCTGGTATCATTTTTGGAAAATCTACTAACTCTATTATTAATACAGGTACGGCAGCATCTGCTGTATATCAACAAGGTGCACATTATGCAAACGGTGAGTTCATCCAAATTCACCCAACAGCAATTCCAGGCGATGATAAATTACGCCTTATGAGTGAATCTGCACGTGGTGAAGGTGGCCGCGTTTGGACGTATAAAGACGGAAAACCATGGTATTTCCTTGAAGAGAAATATCCTGCATATGGAAACCTTGTACCTCGTGATATTGCAACGCGTGAAATTTTCGATGTGTGCGTTGAGCAAAAACTTGGTATTAACGGCGAAAACATGGTATATCTTGACCTTTCTCATAAAGATCCGAAAGAGCTTGATATTAAACTTGGTGGTATCATTGAAATCTATGAAAAATTTATGGGTGACGATCCACGTAAAGTACCGATGAAAATCTTCCCGGCGGTTCACTACTCAATGGGTGGACTATGGGTTGACTATAAGCAAATGACAAATATTCCAGGATTATTTGCAGCAGGTGAGTGTGATTACTCTATGCACGGTGGTAACCGACTAGGTGCTAACTCATTATTATCAGCGATTTACGGCGGTATGGTAGCGGGACCAAATGCAATTGAATATATGAAAGGTCTTTCAAAATCATCAGATGCTGTTTCATCTTCTGTATATGAGCAAAACGAATTAATTGAAACAGAAAAATTCAACAATATTTTAACGTTAGATGGCAATGAAAATGCATATGTTCTTCATAAAGAGCTTGGAGAATGGATGACAGATAACGTAACAGTAGTTCGTGAGAATAAAAAATTATTAGATACAGATGCGAAAATCGTAGAGTTAATGGAGCGTTATAAACGCATTAACATTAACGATACAGCGAAATGGAGCAACCAAGGTGCGTCGTTTACACGTCAACTGGCAAATATGCTTGAATTAGCTCGTGTTATTACAATTGGTGCATATAACCGTAATGAAAGTCGCGGTGCACATTATAAACCAGAATTCCCAGATCGTGATGATGAGAACTTCTTAAAAACAACAATGGCGAAGTTTGAGGGAGCAGGACAGGCACCAGCATTCCATTACGAAGACGTTGATATTTCATTAATCCAACCACGTAAGCGCGATTATTCTTCAAAACACGACGTAGCTGCTAAGGGAGAAGAGAAGGGGGATAAGCAACATGTCTGAGAAAACAATCCGCCTTATTATTACAAGACAGGACGGCCCAAACTCACAGGAGTATGATCAAGAGTTTGAAATTCAATATCGCCCAAATATGAATATTATTTCGGCATTAATGGAAATTCGTCGTAATCCTGTTGATACGAAAGGGAACAAGACAACACCTATCGCTTGGGATATGAACTGTTTAGAAGAAGTGTGCGGTGCATGTTCGATGGTAATCAACGGAAAACCACGTCAATCATGTACAGCACTTATTGATAAACTAGAACAACCAATTCGTTTAAAACCGATGAAAACATTCCCGGTTATTCGTGACCTGCAAGTGGATCGTAGTCGTATGTTTAACGCGTTAAAGCGTGTAAAAGCATGGATTCCGATTGATGGTACGTATGACTTAGGTCCAGGGCCGAGAATGCCAGAGAAGAAGCGTCAGTGGGCATATGAATTATCGAAATGTATGACTTGTGGTGTATGTTTAGAATCATGTCCAAACGTAAACAGCAAATCTGACTTTATCGGTCCAGCACCGCTTTCACAAGCGCGTTTATTCAATGCACATCCAACGGGTGAAATGCATAAAGCGGATCGTTTACGTGCGATCATGGGTGATGGAGGACTTGCAAACTGCGGTAACTCACAAAACTGTGTACAATCTTGTCCAAAAGGAATTCCATTAACGACATCGATTGCTGCATTAAACCGTGATACAACGATTCAATCCTTTAAAGATTTCTTTGGTAGTGACAATAACTATTAATTTTAATTGCCTCTTCAGTTTGAAGAGGCAATTTTTGTAGTTATATAAAGACAAGTTGGAAACACAACATAAAGCCCCTTTTCTCTTAGGGTGGGCGAGAGCATCTAGCCATGCATAGAAGAGGTCAAGGCCTTTTTCTGCTACTAACGTTGGTAAAACAAAGAGATGAAACGAGTGCAGGTTATTTTTTGTTTTGCAAAGCGGTGTATTTTGATTTTAAATTTCCGAAAAATCAAATAATATTAAAGGGAGTATATGAGAAGGAGATGGATGGTTGTGAAGAAGATTCATTATATTGAAAACTTTGAAGAGTGGGCGAGTGCATTTTCATTTTATATTCCTATAAAGGTTCGTTTTTGTGAGACAGATATGTTTGGGCATATGAATAACGGTGTTGCATTTACTTATTTTGAAGAAGCTCGTATTGAATTTTTTAAAGAACTCGGTTTTATGCAAGAATGGGTGCATGAGTCATCAGAAACAATGATTGTAGTAGCGGATTTACAATGTAATTTTTTGAAACAGGTGTTCTTTGACAAGAACTTAAAAGTGTATGTAAAAGCGGGAAATATCGGAAACTCATCTTTAGATTTACACTATATGGTGAAAAATGAGGCGGAAGAGATTTGTTTAGTGGGACGTGGTGCGATGGTACAGGCTTCTAAAAAAACTGGAAAAGGAGTACCTTGGTCAGTAGAATGGAAACAAAGATTATTAGATTAAAAAAATAAGAGAGTACAAAACTCTCTTATTTTTTGTCTTCCGTTGCTTCTTCTAATGTCAGGTGGTGCGTATATAAATATGTAGCATGCGGATTGCCCACAAAACGAAGATGCCATGGCTCATAAGCATACTCTGTAATGTTTATTTTATCTTTCGGATAACGGATAATAAATCCAAATTCGTGAGCGTGCTCTGCTACCCATTTTCCTTCAGGTGTTTCTCCGAATACAGGCTCCAATTGGAAATTTGCCGAATTAGAACTAATATCCATAGCAAGCCCCGTTTGATGCTCGCTTGTTCCTTGAATGGCACTTAACGCATCAGCGGCTTCTTTTCCTTGCCGGTTTACGTATGTGTTATGTAATGACTGTTGTCGTTTATAAGAGCGAAAACCAGATACAGCTGTAAGTTCAAAACCTTGTTTTTTGGCCGTTTCAAACATTGTTTCTAGAGCATCCGCTGCGGGCTTGCGAAGCAATGTTTTTTCTTTATCTTTCGGGTTTGAAAACGGAACATTTGGTTTTGTTAAATCATTTGGTGTATAAGAGTCTGGTAGTTTTCGATGCTTATTGACTAACACGAGTAATGAATCAGGATTATTGACAAGGCTAAATTGATCATCTGTTTTTTTAGCTGTTGCACTTGCTTTTGGGAACGGAGGAATCTCTTCTTTTGGATGTTCAGTATGCTTTTTTGTTTCAACTGCTTCTGCTTGGTTATTTCTCAAAGGTTTGGAAAGAACATTTATTAAAGAAACAACAATGAGAATAACAATCGAAATTAAAAGGGTCCTTTTTATAATTCTTTTTTTCATCATTTTTGACCGATGTATTCCTTTCTAACATGCTCGTACTTAAATATCTTTTATACATTATAAATCTATCTTATATAAAAAGGAACAAAGGAGTCGTGAAGTAATGAAAATGAAAAAAACTTGTAAAAAAAAGTCGATTATTATTCCTTTTTTTTTGAATTGACACAATTATAACCTTTCGCTAACTCCATTTTTTATGTAATATATACTTATAGAACGATTTAGCGATTTAAAGTTATATAGCTTTTTGTAGCGAACAAATTGGGAGGGAACAAAGAATGGATTTGGCATCAATCATTGGAATTATCCTTGGGATAGTTGCTGTTGTAGTAGGAATGTTTTTGAAAGGGGCCCCGCTTAACGCCTTATTAAATCCGGCGGCATTTATGATCATTTTTGTGGGTACATCTGCAGCGGTATGTATCGCTTTTCCAATGAATCAATTAAAAAGAATTCCTAAATTATTCAAAATCATTTTCGGAAAGAATAAAAAAGAGATGACTTATGAAGAGATATTGGAATTATTTGTACATTGGACGTCGGAAAGTAGAAAATATGGCATTTTATCCTTAGAACAACAGTTAGATCAAGTAGAAGATGAATTTTTAATGAGGGGTATGAAATTTGTTATCGATGGTGTGTCAGTAGATGACCTTGAACAAATATTAGAATCAGAAATTGAAGCGATAGAGGAGCGTCATACAAAAGGAGCTGCCCTTTTCACTCAAGCTGGTACATACGCACCGACACTCGGTGTTTTAGGAGCTGTAATTGGACTTGTAGCTGCATTGGGGAACTTAGCAGATATTGATAAGTTAGGTCATGCAATTTCTGGTGCGTTTATTGCAACAATTTTTGGTATTTTTTCTGGTTATGTGCTGTGGCATCCATTTGCAAACAAATTAAAGCAAAAGTCTGCACAAGAAATTGAGAAGAAGCGTTTAATGGTTGAATGTTTATTAATGCTTCAAGCTGGTACGTATCCATTTGTTATGAGAAATCGTATTCTATGTGCACTCTCTGAAACTGAGCGTAAAAAGCTAGAACAGGGAGCGAAGAAAGATGAGTAGAAGAAAGAAGAAGAAAAAAAAACATGAAGATCATATCGATGAGACCTGGCTAATTCCGTACGCAGACATGTTAACTTTGTTATTCGCATTATTTATCGTTTTGTTTGCGATGAGTAGTATTGATGCAGGGAAGTTTAAACAAATGGCAGTTGCTTTTAAGAAAGAACTTTCAGGTGGAACAGGGAATAAAGAGTTTTTAAGTGAACAAAAGCCCATATCTGACAAAGATTTAAAGGAAACGCGCCCTGAATCTGAAAAAATTAAGCAAAAAGCAGAGGCAGAAGTGAAGCAGCAGGAAATGAATGAATTAAAAGAAGTACAAAAAAATATTGATAAATACATTGAAGAAAAGGGACTTCAATCTTCATTTAATACAGAGCTCACAGAACGTGGATTAATGGTAACAATTCGAGATAACGCACTTTTTGATTCTGGACAAGCTACTGTGAAGTTAGAGTCGTTGAATATGGCACAAGAGATGTCCTCCTTATTAGTTGCAGCATCTCCTCGAGAAATTACTGTATCAGGACATACGGATAATGTTCCAATCTCGAATGCGAATTTTGCTTCTAACTGGGAGTTAAGTACGCAGCGGGCCGTTAATTTTATGCAAGCACTGCTCAAAAACAAACAATTGCTTCCGCAAAAATTTAGTGCGATTGGCTACGGAGAATATCGTCCTGTCGCATCGAATGACACTCCGGAAGGAAGAGCGAAAAATAGACGGGTAGAAGTATTCATTTTACCGCTTATAAAAGATAAAAAATAAAGGATGGCATTGTGCCACCCTTTATTTTTTATCTTCAAATGATTTTAAGTTGTCTCTGCGAATTTTATCTTTGTCTGCATCAGATTTTTTAAAGTCATAGTCATATAAAGAACCTTCCCAGTCACCATACATAGGATTTGGGAAAACGATAAATTTCTCGCCAAATTGTGCTTTTAATTCTTCTACTTTCTTATTACGATCTTGCGTCGATAATCCATCAAAACCAATGAAGTCTGATAAATTATCACCGAATAATAAGACGATATCATGCGTTGATGAAACGAGTTCACGACGTTTTTCTTTTCCTTTTTCTTTCGGGTCTTGTAGTAAGATATGTTCTTTCGTTGCTTGAGGAGCACCGATACGTTCTAAGTTTTTAATCGTCGCATCTAATTGATTCGTTTTACGATTTGAAATGTAGTAAATATCTATGCCTTTTGATTCTGCATGTTTTAAGAAGTCAATTGCACCAGGAAGAGCTTCCGCTTCTGCCTTATTAATCCAGTCATCCCACTTATAAGGATAGCCTTTTCCTGTTTTCACAGACATTGCTTGGTGTGGGCTGTTATCAACAACAGTTTCGTCTAAGTCTAGAACAACAGCTCGTTTCTTGCTTGTCCCCTTAGCAAGAGCTGCATCTAGCTTTTGTGTACCGATGTTGTAGCCTTGGTGGTATAATGCTTTTGCTTCACCAGATGTCTGATACCATAAGTCAGCCATCAATTGTTGATCTGTTAGTTGGACTTTTTCTTCTTTTGCTTTTGCTGATGTCTGTTCTGCTGTCGAGTTGCATGCTGTTAAAGTTGTAGATAACAATGCAACAGATAACAGTGTTGTTAATGTTCTCTTTTTCATGGTGTCCTCCTAAAAAATATATATTTTACCTATTAATTATATCACGATAATGTGATAACAAAATAAATAAATGCAATTTTGCATATTGATATACGTATATAATTTAGTATGTGCGATGTTATAATAAAATATGGTAAAAATATACGTATTTTGCATATTATTAGTTCATCACCGTAACACGGGATTGCTTTTTTGAAAATGAATCATTTTTAATACACGGAACGGAGAGTGGCGACTCCTGCGGAAAGCGTCCACTCGGAGTAGAGTGTACATCTATATGTCACCCCCGTCTTTTGGTGATGAACCATGTTATTAAATTTATAAAACTTAAGGAGAGAAAAGTATGACATTGCAGATTCAACAATTAACCAAGCAGTTTGGTGAAAACGTTGCAGTGAATCATCTAAATCTTACTCTGCCGAAAGGTGAAGTATTAGGACTGCTAGGACGAAACGGTGCAGGAAAAACAACGACCATTAAAATGCTGTTAAGTTTATTAACACCAAATGGGGGCAATATTACGTGGGATGAGAAAGAAATCTCAGAGAGTGGTGTAACAATTGGTTATCTTCCTGAAGAGAGAGGTTTGTATACGAAAAGTCGAGTAATTGATCAACTTCGCTATTTTGGAAGATTAGAAGGAATGACAAAAAAAGAAGTAGATGCAGCCATTGATTTTTGGTTAGGAAGATTAGCAATCCCTGAATACAAGTATAAGGTTGCAGGGGAATTGTCGAAAGGGAATCAACAAAAAATTCAATTGATTGCAGCGCTTCTACATGACCCGGAGTTACTCATTTTAGATGAACCATTTAGTGGATTAGATCCCGTAAATGCTGAAATGCTAGCAAATATTATTGAAGAACAAATTCAAAGAGGGAAAACTATTATTTTATCAAGTCATCGTATGGAACAAGTTGAATCGTTTTGTCAGCATGTGTGTATTTTGAAGCAAGGCAAAGCGGTTGTAGAGGGTCACTTAAGTGATATAAAAAAAGAATACGGATTTCGAAACTTAACAATTGAAGATAATAAAGAAAATGAAAAAGCATTGCAAACACTACAGATTGTGTATGAGAAACGTCTTGGTTATCTTTATATTAAAGTTCAGGAAGATACAGAAGCCCTATCAATCTTACAAAAACTACAAGACAAAGGTGTGCATTTACGTCAGTTTAAAATGCTAGAACCGACCTTAAATGAAATCTTTGTAGAAAGGGCGAAATAAGAATGCGTAAATTTTTTCATGTGTTTTCATTTTATTTTAGAGAATCATTTCTTTCTAAAAAGTCACTAATTACAAGTGGGATTTTATTTTTAATAGTATTTGGGATTTTTGCTTTTAATCACTTTACTTCTGATAAGGACAAAAACAAAGATAAAGATAAGTTGGCAATCGTAATGGATAGTTCTACATATACTGTGCAAGAAGAGATGCTAAATAAAATTCTTCCATCGGCCCAAATACGAGTAGAAAAGAAAGAACAGTTAGAAAAAGTTCATAAGCAAGTTGAAGAAGGGGAGTTAGATGGTCTCTTTTACGTTACAGAAAAAAATGAAGTACCCGAAGTAACGTATATGTACAATGGTTTTCCGAGTAAAGAAACATCTACTATTATAGCAAGTTATTTAAAACAGCAATATACACAAGTGATTCTTTCGAACCATAAGGTACAGTCTGATGTAGCGCAGCAGCTACAAACAGATATTTCGGTGAAAGAAGAAGCGATAAAAGATCGTGCTTCCTCTTTCGGTATTGCATATGTGTTTATATTTGTACTGTATATGTTTATCATAGCGTTCGGAAATACTATTGCGATGAATATCGCATCAGAAAAATCTTCTCGTGTTATGGAGATTATGCTTTCGAAAGTGAAACCACTGTATATGATGTACGCTAAAATTCTTGCTGTTGTTACAACAGCGTTACTGCAAATCGCTATCCTTGCATGTGGTGTTCTCGTTCCTGTTTTAATTGGATGGATAGATTTAGATAATGCGTCTTTATTTGGTCTTCCGATTGATTTTGCGAAGTTAGATGCAAAAGTTATTAGTCTGTTTATTGTATTTTTCATCACTGGCTATTTATTATATGCGATGATGTATGCGGCAGCTGGAGCTGTTGTATCTAAAACAGAAGACTTACAATCAGTATCATTTCCAGTCGCAATTTTAATTATGGCAGCGTTTTTCATAAGCATGAAATCACTATCAGACCCAAATAGTACAATTGTTGTGATTAGTTCATATATTCCTTTCTTTACACCGATGGTTACATTCTCGCGGGTTGTAGCTGGAGAAGCTGGTACTTTAGAAATTAGCATTGCCTTATCGTTATTACTTGCGACAATCTTCCTTTTAAACTTTATTACAAGTCGCATTTACGTAAACGGTGTTATGAGCTATTCCGATAAAGTGAAGTTTAAAGATCTTGCTAAATTTATAAAGCGTCATTAGTTTGGAAAAATCCTGATTCTTTCATAAGTAAATCAGGATTTTTTCTCTGTCTTTAGAATGCTTTTATTTTATCTACTGATGGAAGTTTCACTTTATATAACGAAAGAAAGTGGTATATAATAAAAGGTACGTTATTTTTTTATGAATGATAGAGAATGGTATAAAGGAGGGGAATACAAGTGGGGATTAGTAGTCGTTTTACGGTGGCTGTTCATATGTTAACATTGCTAGCAGTTGATAAAACTTCACGTTGTACGTCTGAATGGATTGCTGGTAGTGTCAATACAAACCCAGTCGTTATTCGCCGAATTACAGGGATGCTAAAAAAAGCAGGACTTGTTGATGTACAAGCTGGAAAAGGTGGTACTTCTTTAGCACGGGATTTAGATGAAGTGACGTTACTTGATGTATACAAAGCGGTTGAAGTTATGGAAGAAGGACATTTATTTTCTTTTCACGATAATCCAAACGTACAATGTCCGGTTGGAGCAAACATTCAAAATGTGTTAGAAATTATATTATTGCAAGCGCAAGAAGCGATGGAAAATGTACTTGCAAATGTAAAAGTAAAACAGCTGGTTACGAATTTAGAAGAAAAAATAAAACAATAAAAAAGAACCTAGCCTNNAGGCTAGGTTCTTTTTTATTAAGCGTTACGCACTGTGAAGCGTTGACGTAGGAATTGAGGAGTTTCTACTTCGTCTAATAAAGCAACAGCGTAGTTTAGAATAGAAACGCGGCTTTCACCGTTTTCATCTGTTAATAATTGATCTGTTCCTGTTACATATTTGCCTGTGCGTTCCCCTGGTTCGATCATTGCAGCAGGACTTAAATTTGTCCAGTTAAAGTCCGACTGTTTATATACTTCTAATGCATCGCGGTGCGCTAATGCGATTGGTTTCCAATCCGCAGGAAAGTCTGGTGTATCCACAATTTGTAAGTCAGGGGCTACTTCTAAACTACCTGCACCTCCAACTGATACAAGACGAGAGACGCAAGCTTGTCTTGCTGCTTGTAATAAAGAATGTGTTACTTCTACAAGTTTCTCCTCTTCACCATGTTTAGGACCAAATGCACTAATTAATACGTCATGATTTGCTGCTTCTTTTCCAATGCTGTTTGCATGGAAGATATCACCTGTTACAACATGTAAATTTTCATGTGTTGTTTCTACGCGAGATGCATCACGCACAATCGCCGTTACTTCGTGTCCGCGTGTTAAAGCTTCCTCAATGATTTGTTTTCCAATGTTACCAGTTGCGCCTACTACTGCAAGTTTCATGTTCATTCTCCTTTTCGCTTTGTTTTATATAAAAGGGTATTTATCTGCGAATTAGTTGTAACTAGTTTGATTACAACTTTTATGTAACTATTATAGTTACATATCTTCTTCTTTGTCAATACAAAAAACAATTTGGAAAAAGGAGAATAAAATATAGAAAAGGCACCGCTAAAGCAGTGCCTTTATTCATAAGAACTTGGCATGAGCAATATAAGAATGAAATAAGCTAAAAAACCTGTTCCGAAACATAAGATAGCGATTAGCCAAAGAATGCGAATCATACTTGTGCTCACACCGAAATATTCTCCTAAACCACCGCATACCCCGAGAAACACTTTATCTGTTGAAGATTTGCACAATCTTTTTTCTGACATGAACGTCTCTCCTTTTCGTGATTCATCATTTTCAAGTAGCGATGAACAGCAGCTATCGAATTATATTGCGCTTTTAGAGAGAAGATGACTGCAGTATCCTGCGTTAGTGGATACTGCTTGTTGAAGTGAAAATAATTTTTATAAATACATGCAATTTCTGCTTATTTGTATTCACCATGCCTTGCTTCTATTCATACAATATCTTGACTAAATAAACACCCAACTTACACATATACAGCTCTGGCTTAAGCAAGGAGGGTTATACCAATTGAAGGAAAAAGAATATCAATCTAAACCGTTGCTCACAAAAAGAGAAAGAGAAGTGTTTGAGTTACTCGTTCAAGATAAAACAACAAAAGAAATTGCAAGTGAACTTTTCATTAGTGAAAAGACCGTACGTAATCATATTTCAAATGCAATGCAAAAGCTAGGAGTTAAGGGACGCTCACAAGCAGTTGTCGAGCTCCTTCGTATGGGAGAGCTTGAACTATAAAGGATGAAGCCGGCTTTCATGTAAAGAAAAGCCGGTTATTTTTGTATCTTGCAAATTACTAGGAAAAGGAGGAAAATGAAAAGGTCTATTCATGTACATAAGGTGAACCTTCTATTATTCTATGAATGAGTGCACTGTTTGGAAATGTACAGTTAGATTATGAAAGAGAAAACGGGGCGATTGTTTTGAATAGAGCGATTGGTGTAATTGATTCAGGTGTTGGTGGTTTAACAGTAGCGAAAGAATTAATTCGGCAATTACCGAAAGAGCGAATTATATATTTAGGAGATACAGCACGTTGCCCGTATGGTCCGCGATCTCGTGAAGAAGTAATACAATTTACATGGGAAATGACAGAGCATTTACTAGCGCAGGATATTAAGATGCTTGTAATTGCTTGTAATACAGCAACGGCAGTTGTACTTGAAGAAATGCAAAAGAAATTACCTATTCCGGTTGTAGGTGTTATTCACCCAGGTGCGCGTACTGCGCTTAAAGTGACAAATACGTACCATGTGGGTGTAATTGGAACGATTGGAACAGTGAAAAGCGGTGCATATGAATACGCGTTAAAATCGATTAACAACCGCGTATTAGTAGAGAGTTTAGCTTGTCCGCCGTTTGTTGAACTTGTAGAGAGCGGGAATTTTGAGAGTGAAATGGCGTACGAAGTGGTAAGAGAAACGTTGCAACCATTGAAGAAAACAGAAATTGATACATTAATTTTAGGGTGTACACATTATCCGATTTTAGGACCAGTTATTGGGCGGGTTATGGGCGATTCTGTACAATTGATTAGTTCAGGTGATGAAACAGCTCGTGAAGTAAGTACGATTTTGTATCATAGTAAGATGTTATATGATATAGAAGAGCAAAGTGATCATCTTTTCTTAACAACAGGAGAAATCGATGTGTTTAAAGAAATTGCTTCAAAATGGTTTGGACAACCGATTGAGAACGTGAAGCATATCGTTTTATAAAGCTACTGTTTATGTAACTAGTAAGGGAAGAAGAATATATAAAGACCAGCCTTATTCAATGTGTATTTGAATAAGGCTGGTCTTTTGTTTGACTGAAAACCATAGTTTAAAGATGAATGAGTCAATACTGTTCATAAGAGCCCGATTGATTTAACTAGCCCAACTGATGGTTAGTTTCACTTGATAAGTTGCGGAAGAACAGCTGTTAGTTCTTGTTTGATTCGTTTTGCAAATGCTGGATGTTTCCCTGAAGTAGATATACTTACAATATACTCATTATTTCGAATAACGGCAGGTGTGTGAAAAGATGATTGTGTGCCGTCACTTACGATATTAACCCACTGAAAATCATGCGCTGCTTGTTTGACCCTCATATTTACATCGTGATAATTTGTTGCGGCATAAATGAGATGGGCATCTTTTATGTCTTCATCTGTAAATGCTTTTTGTTTCCATGTAATATAGGAGAGTTTCTTCATTTCCTCGCAAATGTCCGGACTCACAACGATGACAAGGGCTCCTGTATCCTGTAATCCGCACGCTTTTCGGTATGCAATTTTGCCGCCACCGATAATGACAACACGCTTGCCTTGTAGATTACATATAAGGGGATATAAGTTACACATGTACATATTCCTCCATTCGTTCTAATAATGCGGACTTCATATAGGGATCAAATTGAAGACAGTTACATGTTGTAACGTTCGTATATGTGTGTGCATGGCGCTCAATTTTCCGAAGTAATAATCCAGTAAAGAGAAGGTATGGCATGACATATACGTGTTGAGCCGCTGCGGCTATACGATCAAGTTCTTCGGTAAAAGAAGGTGCTCCTTTTGTTAAAAAAGAGCAGGAAACTGGTATGCCGATTTTTCGCTCAACTGCTGCTCCGATTTGTTGCAATTCATGTATAGGCTGAGAATCACTACTACCTCGGCCGACGAGTAGAATTTCGCTATCTTGTATAGGTATAGCTTGACGTATTCTTTTGATTACAAGTTCAATCATGAGCGGGTGTGTACTAAATGGTGGTACAACTGAAAATGTAATATGCGGATAGCGCTTTTTTATTTGATCAATTTCGAAAGGAACGTCACGTTTATAATGAGCCGCTGCAAATAATAAAACAGGGACAAGTAAAACTTCAGTTGCTCCATCTAAAATCGCTTCAGTAATCGCATCTTGGACAGTTGGTGTTGTGAGTTCAAGAAAGCCGATTTTTTGAATACTTTCACTTCGCTCCTTTATAACGGACTGGGCAAAGTGGATGAATTGCTCATTGCCTTCTTGTAATCGACTGCCGTGCCCAATATAAACAATTCCTTTCATTGCGCCGTCACTTCTTTCTCGTTAAAAATCGCTTGTAATTCATAATCGATGTTTTGGAATCCGACTTTATTTGCGTACTGTAAAGTTAGTTCATCTGTATACGAGAATGGTAAATTGACAATATGCATGAAACCTAGGCGCTTAACTTCTGCTATAAATGTATCAATTGCGGCGCGCCCTTCAAATACAATGCTATCCCATGTAAATTCAGAGAGCATACGTGTATGAATTTCATCAAAACGATGATCTATTTTATATTCATGTGTCATTATATAAGAACCAGGACCGATTTTTTCATGAATAACAGCAATTCGGTTTATATTTCGTCCTAGATATACAGTTGGTTTTGTAGAAAACCTTGCTTGTTCACTGAAGAGTCCATATTTCGTAAGTGCTTCCTCGGCAGCATGATTCATATGCTGGAGAACTCCTTGTAAGGAACGAATATCTTTCCGATGCTGTGCACATGATTGTAACAAGATCGCTACGCTTTCGGCTGAACAGAAAACGAGGCGCTTGGCATCAAATATTTCACGGAGTTGTTCCTGTGTTAACGTGTAATCTCGTTTTTTGAAAGTTGGAATTTGATAAGTTTCTGCTCCGGCTTCTTGTAATTTTTGCTCTGCTTTACTTGTTTTATTTGATGAAGAGGCGAGCAAAACTTTTTTTTCGTGTAATGGCTTATGTTCTTTCCAAGCGATTTGTTTACGTAAGGATACGACATCCCCAACAATTGTCATGGAAGGATTTGAAATGTGTTCCTTTTTGACGCTATCAACAATTGTGGAGAGCGTACCTGTAACAACTCGCTGTCTTCCGGTTGTACCCCATTCGATGACTGCTACTGGTGTATCTTGTTTCTTTCCAGTTTGCAGTAAGTTTTCGCAAATGGTCGGTAAGTTTTTAATACCCATGTAAAAGGCAACGGTATCACTATTTAAGAGTGAGTTGTAGTTGACATGATCCTGAATTGGTCCCTTTGTATGACCAGTTAGTAATGTCACGCTATTACTGTAATCGCGATGAGTGAGAGGGATGCCGGCATACGCGCTTGCGGCGATGCTAGATGTAATACCTGGTACAATCTCATATGGAATGTTTTCTGCTGCTAAAGCGGCTGCTTCTTCACCAACTCGGCCAAAAATGGAAGGATCTCCTCCTTTTAAGCGGACAACAGTCTTACCTTCTTTGGCAAATTGAAGTAAATGCGTGTTAATCATTTCTTGGCGCATAACATGATTTGTTGGCATTTTTCCGCAATAGACAAGTTCGCATGTTGACTTTGTATAGCGAAGTAAATTTTGATTCAATAAGCGGTCATATAAAACGATATCTGCCTTTTGTAAGCACTCGATTGCTTTTTTTGTAATAAGTCCTTCATCACCAGGTCCTGCACCAACTAAATATACGTATCCGTTCATCTCTACACCTCATCTGTTTTTACTGGAAAGGAAGCCGAGAAGGGGCTTCCTTGTGTAAGTTACATGTATATATAAATATCGCCATCAATAATTTGTACTTCATACGTTTGAATACAGCCATCATCAGGTTTTTGTACTTCACCTGTTCGTAATGAAATTTTCCAATCATGCAGCGGACAAAAGACAAATTCGCCAGAAACAATTCCTTCCGCTAATGGTCCATTTTTATGAGGACACCGATTTTCTACAGCGCGAATGTCGCCGTTTGCTAGGCGAAATAAGGCAATAGACATGTCTTTTATGCGAACTTCCTTACCGATTTGTACAGGAAGATCTGCGGCAGGCATAATTTTTATTTTTTCTTTCGTTAGTAACATATGAATCGCTCCTTATTTTACACTCTCTACTTCATACATCGTTTTTAGTGATTGTGTTTCTAGTGCTTGTCCCCAAGCTTCTTCATAGGTATTTCGTGCTGTTTGGAAGTGTTCATTTAATATAGCGACCATACTTTCATCATGCAGCACTTCTTTTACTTGATCTAAGCCTATTCGTTTTACCCAAGGAGCTGTGCGTTCGCCGTAAATACCAGTTTCACGATAGTATTGTACGTACGCTGTGGCGATGCGAAGTACATCTTCTTCCGAAGGGACAATCATTACAAACTCAGCTTCACGTACTTCTGTACCGCCGTTACCTCCGATATAAAGCTGGAAGCCATTTTCAACACAAACGACGCCGAAGTCTTTCGTTAATGCTTCTGCACAGTTACGCGGACAACCTGTTACACCCATTTTCATTTTATGTGGTGTATCTACCATTTCTAATGACTGCTCAAGCAACATGCCAAGTCCTAATGAATCTTTTGTACCGAAGCGGCAGAAGCGGGATCCGACGCATGATTTTACATTGCGAAGAGACTTCGAATAGGCGTAGCCAGAATTCATATCAAGATCAGCCCACACTTTTGGTAAATCTTCTTTTTTAACACCATATAAACCGATGCGGCTTGCACCTGTTATTTTCACGAGCGGGACGTTGTATTTCTTCGCAACTTCTGCAATTTTCATTAAATCATCTGCTGTTGTAACGCCGCCGTACATACGTGGAATAACAGAAAATGTTCCGTCATGTTGAATATTTCCATTCATTCTTTCGTTAACGAAGCGGGATGCTTTATCATCGGCATACTCCTCTGGACAAATCATCCGTAAATAGTAATTTAGTGCAGGACGGCATTTTGAACAGCCTTCTTCGTGCGAGAAATTAAGGACGTTTCGTACTTCTTTCGGTGACTTTAACCCTTTCTCGTGAATTGCTGCTACAACTTCATCGCGAGATAAGGTTGTACACCCACACATACCTGCAACTTGGACAGAAGCATCAAAGTTATCTCCAAGTGTATGAGACAAGATTTGTTCCACAACTGGGCGACATTTACCGCAGGATCCTGCAGCTTTTGTACACCCTTTTACTTCTTCAAATGTCGTTAAGTCTTGTTCTAAAATAGCGTGAACAATCGCTCCTTTTGTGACGCCATTACATCCGCAAACCGTTTCATCAGCACTCATATTTGCAATGTCAAGTCCGTTATCTTCACCAGCTTTATGAAGAAGAGAAGCTGATGTGTATTCTTGTATATCTTCTTCTTTTTTTAACATGCTGAAGAGGCGTGTTCCGTCAGTTGTATCACCATATAAAACAACACCAACAACTTTATTGTCCCGGATGAGTACCTTTTTATAGGAACGTGTAAACTCGTCAAAAATGGAGATTGCTTTTGCCCTATCATCTTCATAAATTTGACCAGCAGAGAATAAATCGCATCCTGCAACTTTCAGCTGTGTACCGACGATGCTGCCAGTATATCCATCTGTTTGTGTATTTGTAATGTGTTTTGCTAATACAGCACCTTGCTCATAGAGCGGTGCAACAAGACCATAAGCAATCCCTTTATGCTCTGCGCATTCACCAACCGCATAGATGGATGTATCATTTGTCTGCATATAGTCATTGATGACAATACCGCGGTTCACAAGTAAACTAGCATCTTTTGCTAACTGTGTATTTGGGCGTATACCAACAGCCATGACGATTAAATCGCATTTTACAATATCGCCATCTGCAAACTGAATGCCCTCAACGTGGTTTGTACCAAGAATTTTTACTGTTCTCTTTTCCATGAGGAACTTCATACCTTGTAATTCTAAATCTTCACGCAGTAGTGAAGCTGCCTTAGCATCGAGTTGTTGCTCCATTAAGTGTGATGTTAAATGAACAACATGTACGTCCATTCCTAAGTCAATAAGTCCTCGTGCGGCTTCTAAACCGAGTAATCCACCACCAATGACAACTGCTTTTTTATATTGTTTAGCGGTATCCATCATGAATTGTGTATCTTCAATTGTACGAAAACCTGTTACACCGGGAAGATTTGCACCTTCCACAGGTAAAATAAAAGCACTGGATCCTGTTGCGATTATGAGTTTGTCGTACATAACAATACGATTCTTTTCTGTAACAATGACTTGTTCTTCCCGATCAATTTGTAACACTTTTTCATTTGTATACAACGTAATATCATTTTCTTCGTACCAATTGTATTCGTTCATAATGATATCTTGCATGTTTGTCTTTCCTTGTAGAACGTGGGAAAGCATAATGCGATTGTAATTTGGATGCGGTTCATCACCAAAAATGGTAATGTCATATAAAGTATCGTCTTGTTTTAAAATCTCTTCGATGCAGCGTATTCCGGCCATCCCATTCCCGATCATGACTAAACGTGTTTTCATATTCATTTCCCTTCTTTTATGTGAAATGTTTAACAAACTTTTATACTTGTATTATAAAAGTTTTGGAAAATAAGGAGATGTGATATTTATCACATCTGTGGAGGATTCATAAATTGTTCAAAATTGCACATCATTAGCTACTAGCATGCTGCTCCTTTAAAGAGGGGGCTTCAATTAATGAAAATAAGATTTTGACAATGACATAGTGAACGTTTTTTGAAAAGATAAGTTGTCATCGCTTGTTCTAAAGTGAAACTCGGGCTCGTATACATATAGTACAAACTTAGATTTTTTAGGGGGAAAGCATATGCCTAGATCGACTTTCAAATGGATTGTTTGTGCTACATTAAGTACAGTTTTATTAGCAGGATGCGGTTTGTTTAGTAAGGAAAAAGCAACAGAGCAAATTGATCCGCCTAAGAAAGTAACGTATACGGGTGGTGAAAAGAAAGAAACTGCAAAACAAGGGGAAACGAAAAAATTAGATTTATATCTTGTAGATAAAAATGGTTATGTTGTGCCGCAAACGGTGCAGTTACCCGCTCCGAAAGATAACGCAGTAATTAAGCAGTCATTACAATATTTAGTGAAAGACGGACCAGTAACAAATGTATTGCCAAATGGATTTCAAGCTGTGCTCCCAGCGGATACAGAAATGAAAATTGATTTGCAAAAGGATGGGACTGCAGTTGTTGATTTTTCAAAAGAACTGAAAAACTATAAAAAAGAAGAAGAGCGTCGTATTGTAGAAGCGGTTACTTGGACATTAACACAGTTTAAAGAAGTAAAGAATGTGAAGTTCAGCATGAATGGGAAAGATTTAACGAAAATGCCTGTTGCTGGAACGTCGATTGGTAATGGATTAAGCCGAGCGAATGGTATTAACTTTGATGATGAGCAAGTTGCGGATCTTGCAAATACAAAACCAATTACGCTGTATTTCATAGCGCAAAATAATAAACAAGGTTATTATGTACCAGTAACGCGCCGCGTTGCCGAAGGGAAAGAAAACGAAGTAGCGACAATTGTAAAAGAACTTGTGAAAGGACCGTCGCAGAAATCGGCGTTAACATATGATTTTAATCCAGATGTGAGGTTAATCAATGAACCAAAACTAGAAAAGGGAACAGTGACATTGAACTTTAATGAAAATATTTATGCGAATAAAGATAAAAGTGCGATTTCTAACTATGTACTGCAGTCGCTTGTATTATCTTTAACTGAAAAACAAGGCGTGGAAAATGTGTCCATTCAAGTGAATGGAAAGGCAAATCTTGTTACAGAAAAAGGTGATAAATTAATAAAACCGGTCGCTCGGCCACAAAACGTGAATACAGGTGGTTTTTAAACAGAAATAATTTGATATACTGAATGTAGGAAGAGAAGGGGAATACATCTAATTCCCCTTCTCTTATTGTGATACATAACATAAATTTTGAATGGGCTATACTAACAAGTAGTAGTTACAAGGGGGTTATTTTTTATGCGAGTAGATGGTAGACAAGCATCGGAGCTGCGCCGTATACATATTCATACGAATTATTTAAAACATCCAGAAGGTTCGGTACTGATTGAAGTTGGTGATACGAAGGTGATTTGTACGGCAACGATTGAAGATCGAGTTCCTCCGTTTATGAGAGGTGAAGGAAAAGGGTGGGTTACAGCAGAGTATTCGATGCTCCCTCGTGCAACAGAACAGCGTACGATTCGTGAATCAAGTAAAGGGAAAATAACGGGACGTACAATGGAAATTCAACGTTTAATTGGACGAGCATTGCGTGCTGTTGTTGATTTAGAAGCACTTGGTGAAAAAACAATTTGGATTGACTGTGATGTCATTCAAGCTGACGGCGGAACGCGAACAGCTTCTATTACTGGTGCGTATGTAGCGATGGTATTAGCGTTTGAGAAGCTTGTGGAAGCAGGGAAAGTGTCAAAACTTCCAGTGAAAGATTTCTTGGCGGCAACGTCTGTTGGAATCGTTGATGAGCATGGTGTTGTATTAGATTTAAATTATGCAGAAGATTCTAAGGCGAATGTTGATATGAATGTCATTATGACAGGAAAAGGACACTTTGTTGAAGTGCAAGGTACAGGAGAAGAAGCAACATTTAGCCGCGGTGAATTGAACGAGTTGCTTGATGTAGCAGAACAAGGGATTTTACAGCTTGTTGAAATGCAAAAAGAAGCATTAGGTAATATTGTTACTCATATGGAATAGGGGTGGAAATATGAAACAAGTTGTCGTAGCAACAAAGAACGCTGGGAAAGTACGCGAATTTGCGGAGCTATTTGAAAAGTTTGATTTAGAAGTAAAATCACTTTATGATTTTCCTCATATTGAAGAAGTAGAGGAAACTGGTGAAACGTTTGAAGAAAACGCAATTTTAAAGGCGGAACATCTGTGTAAACAGCTAAATGAAATTGTCATTGCCGATGATTCTGGTTTAATTGTAGATGCGTTGCAAGGGAAACCGGGAGTACATTCTGCTCGTTATGCAGGTGAGGAAAAGAATGACCAAGCTAACATTCAAAAAGTGTTAGACGGATTAAAGAATATTTCAATGGAGAAGCGTACAGCACGTTTTTACTGTGCGTTAGCTGTTGCATTCCCGCAAGAAGATAAACAACCATTGATTGTAAATGGAACGTGTGAAGGAAAGATTTTAGAGCAGCAGCGCGGAGAAAATGGTTTTGGGTATGATCCTATTTTTTATGTAGAAGAGTACAAAAGTGCAATGGCGGAATTGTCGTCGGATGAGAAAAATAAAATTAGTCATCGCGGACGTGCGCTTCGTAAATTAGAAGAAAAAATTCCAGTCTGGTTTTTAGGGGAAGAAGAATAATAAGGGAGCGAAACCGATGAAGGCGTTAATTGTGAGCGACAGTCACGGTTCTGTGAAAGAGCTAAAGCAATTAAAAGAACAGTACGAGGGAAACGTCAATGTGATGATTCATTGCGGTGATTCAGAATTAACATCGCAGCACGCTGAACTAGAAGGGTTTCATGTAGTGAAAGGAAACTGTGATTATGCTGGAGACTTTCCAAATGATATTATCACAGAAGTACAAAATACACGGTTTCTTATCACGCATGGACATTTATACAATATTAAAATGACGCTGCAAACCCTTTTATATCGTGCGAAAGAAGCAGAGGCCAATGTCGTTTGCTTCGGTCATTCACATGTATTAGGAGCAGAAATCATAGATGATGTTTTGTTTATCAATCCAGGAAGCATTCTCTTGCCTCGTTCGCGTAGAGAAAAAACATTTGCGTTGCTCGAAATACAAGATGGACAAATAGACATACGTTTCCTTACTTTAGAAGGAGCAATCGTAGCACAAAAAACATTTAAAATAGGGTGAAAAATTCTTCACCCTATTTTTTAAAAATGATGTTGACTTTCATTGTTATTGGTAATATAATGAGAAATGTCGATGAGGCAATTAGAAAAAAATTCATATCATGCGGGTGTAGTTTAGTGGTAAAACAAGAGCCTTCCAAGCTCTGGTCGAGAGTTCGATTCTCTTCACCCGCTCCATGTCCCAGTAGCTCAGCAGGATAGAGCAACGGCCTTCAAGAATAGGAGCCTTTATAGGGAAACAAGAACCTATAAAGTGGACGACACTATATCGGTGAAGCCTTAACAGTACGGCTGATGGTAATACCGAGGAAACTTACGATCTTCTAAGAAGATTGAGGGGTTTTGAATGATCGAGGAATTTCCTTGATGGTAAAGACTCTAAAGTATGATGAAAATCATCGTGAGGTTCCGTAGAGACTACACGTGTCGCACCTGAAATGGTGAAGATATAGTCCAGACTACAAACAGTATTTGCTGGTAGCGAAAGCTATGGTGGTAAGCTAAGCCGTCGGTCGGGAGTTCGAATCTCTCCTGGGACGTTACAAAGAAGTGCATGAGTGCACTTCTTTTTTTTTACCTCTTATATCGTTTAGGGAAACTGTCAGTATAACGGTCATGTAAGAAATTACATATGTTATTGACTTTGATACTAAATGATATAGGGGGTTTTTGTTTTGACTAAAAGAAAGGGCTTGCTTGATGTTGATGTAGATATATAGAAGAAAACCGATTTCTAAGTATTTAGAGAATCGGTTTTTAAAATCATGTCTCTTTGCGTTTTATCTGTATTGTTATACAGTGTGTACTTATTTCTTTTCTTTTTCCTCTTTTTCAATTTCTGATACAGATTTTGTAGGGGTTTTTACTAGTTTTCCTAATTCTCTAGAACGTGAAAATTTGTTTTCAAAATCTTTTGTAGTACTAATACTAGCTGAAAAATTCAATTCTTTATTATTGTTTATATACCCATCTACAGAAGGAACTCCCATCGGATTTACTTCATGTTTTGTGAAAGTAATTGATTGTACGTCTTTAATATTATAACGAATATACTTTTCTACTCGCGCTTCTTGTGTTTTCCAAAACTTTTCTTCTTTTTCTTTTTGCTTTAAGTATTCCATAGTAAAATACCCTCCTGCTATAATGAAAATAATGGATAAAATAACAATTAATTTCTTCTTCATTTGAGCTCCCCTTATATTTGAAGATAATTAAAATATATCATGAAATGAGTTGATACGTATGAATGGATTGAAAAAAAATCCAATTGCAACAGATGAAGATTATTTTGAGCTTTCAAGTATTGTTTATAAAGAGGATTATTTAAAGGAAGAGATGGAGATAGAAGGAAGTAACGATAAAACATGGGTTGTGCTAGAGGCATTTAATGCAAATGAAACAAAGGTTAAAAATGGGTTACAAGCAATCGCTGTAGTACCTGTAGATGAGTATAAACCAAATAAAAAACATTATGACAATATAATTTTTGCGTTCCGTGGTACAGAGTTTGGAGGATTTGATGGAGATAAAACTACAGATATAATTCAGATTACACTTGGACAGAAAAAGAACTTTGGTGTGGCAGGCGAAAATGTACCTACATCATTTGATAGTTCATTGGAATTTGTAAAGAAAGTAAAGAGAGAATATAAGCCAACTTCTATTCACACTACAGGACATAGTAAGGGTGCAGCGGAAGCTCAGTATGTAGCGGCAGAAATGAATTGTTATGCAACAACATATGCTGCACCTAACGTGTATCGATTGTTAAGTAATGAAGCAAAAAAAAGAGTAGATTCTGGAGAATTGGAAGATAAAATTGTTGATTATACTCATGAAAAAGATGCTGTAGGAAACTTTACACAGTTTGGAGCACCTGTGATTGGTAAACAATTTACAACTAAAAGTAATGGAACTGATAGCGTTCTTGCGGCGGTATTTATGGGACAACACCCAACGGAGACTTTTAAAGACATGTTCCACGAAAATGGGAATGTTCGATTACAATTAGAACCAGAAGAAATTATTAGACAAGCAGAAGAAATCCAAGCAATTAGTAATACACTACTACATATTGCACGAAATATAGAAAAGTTTCAAGAAAGAGAAGAAGAAGCTATTGGTGAATTGAAAAGACAATTAAAGCGTGAGATAGGATCAGGTGGAAAATATCATTTGTTAAGTGAACGCGATGTAGATGAATCAATTACTGAAATTGCTAAAGCAAGAAGAAATGGACAAGATTATTTTTACGATGTTGATTTGGCTGAAGAATTAATCCATCTCTTACAAAAAGAACAAAAGCAATTGGACAATTTTGGAGAAAGAATTGCTAATGCAGCAAAATCATTACGAGATAAAGATGGCCAGTTAGCAGAAAATTTTAAGGATTGGTGATTAGATAGCATGATTGATTTTATGGGGGAAATTAAAAAGATTGAAAAAGAAATTGAGAATGCAGCAAAAGATGTTGCAGGTCATGTAATTGATGAATTACAAGCTACTAAAAAACGTTTGGAAACAGAAATGGAACGAGCCTTGTTAAAAGCAGAAGTATCATTCAAGGTAAGTGAAATGATACACGAGCAACAATATATGATTCGAAAAAATCAAAATTTATTTCATGATGTATGTAAAGAACTGACAGAAAAAGGAATAGAGTTAGGTCGTAGTTTTGAAAGTCAAACAGGAAGCCAGATAAAACTGGAATTACATGAACACTTAAATAAAATACGCAATCAAATTATTTTAACTCATCATGAGTTGTATAGCAGTTGTGGAAAAAAATAATTGTAACCTGGAATTCTATTCGTTTATCACATGCCATTGATATGTACGTGCGAATAGAATAGCTATTCTGATGGATGGTACAATTTTAAAGAATCACAAAGCTTTAAAATTACCTATTTATGATGAGTATTAAGACTGTTAAAAGTTTTGATTAAACAGAATGGTAAAATAAGAGGCTATTATGGACAGCAAAATTCTTATGTATTTATTACATCTAGGGGTACAGTACATCTTTAAATACTAAATCAACCAATAATGCTATTTCAAAGCAGTTAAATAAATATGGTAATAAGTATGGTTTAAAGAATATTAACTCCCATTCCCTTAGAAGGGGGTATGCAAAGAGTTTGTTAGATAAGGGGGCAAATTTTTCTCTGATTTCTAAAGCATTAGGGCATTCTAACTTGGTAGTCACAACTCAGTATCTTGATTTAGAGGTTGAGGAAGTGGCAAAGAACTTAAGGGATTATTTATAGGATGAATTTACATTGTTAAATCTTTAGCTATATTTTCTTTATTTTGGTTATGGTGTGTGCTTAGGGAAAATTGAAGTTTAGAGTCAGAGGAGTTATAGCAATAGAGCTATACTCCTCTTTTTGTAAAAAAATAAATAAAAAGGAGGATTATGGTTGTTTTTGTCGAATTTTATATAAGTTGTATTGTAGTTTTAAGGATGGTGTATCTAAATGAAGCCCAAAAGAAAAAAGTTGACTCCAAATGAAAATGCAATTCTCTTAGCTGAGGTTGAAAATATGTGCCCATTATGTACTAAGCCTTTAATGTATGAAAAAAATGGGAGAAATGAAAAGTTGTTTGAAGGAGCTCATATTTATCCTCTAAATCCAACGGAAGAGGAAATAGAATTATTAAAGGATGAAGAAAAATTACACTCAGATGTGAATAATCTTAATAATATTATTGCTATATGTGGTGATTGTCATAAAAAATTTGATAATCCTAGAACTGTTGAAGAGTATAGGGAGCTATTTAGTATTAAAACAAATATATTGACTAAAAATGAGACAAGAGCAAAATATCATGATTATCAAATTGAAATAGAAATAAAAGAGATTATCACTATGCTTGTAGAAGAGTTTAATGAAAGTTCTGTTAAAACATTAAGTATGAAAGCTTTGAAATTAGACCAAAAGGCAGATGATACATTAGCAAGAATAACTAAAAATAGGATAAGAAATGAAATTATTGAATATTATTTATATATTAAGGAACAGTTTGTTCAACTAGATAGTCAATACCCAAAATCTTTTAATGCAATAGCATCACAAGTCAGTTCTTTTTACAACAATTTAAGTAGAATAGAATCTTCTCAAGAGGTAATATATACCCAACTTACAGAATGGCTATCAAAAAAAACTGGAAATAGTTCATTAGGGGCATGTGGGATAATAATTTCATTTTTTATTCAGAACTGTGAGGTGTTTTAGTGTTAGTACCTAGCAAAATAATAAGTTTTAGTGAGTGTATTATTGGGAAAATGACTATTATTCTTGAGTATGTATCTAAAGGAGAAATGACTATAACAGAGTTATTTTTCAGTACACAGGACTACTTTGGAGAGATAGATGAATTTATATATTCATTGGATGTATTATTTCTACTGGATGTAATAAACGTGGATTTTCATAAAGGGGTAGTTACATATGTTAACGGAGATTAGAAGTTCAATATTTCAACAGAAAGCAATAAGATTTCATAAAGGTTTAAATGTAGTGTTAGGAGATGCTCAAGGCTCAAACTCTATTGGTAAATCTACTTTACTCATGATTACAGATTTTGTGTTTGGTGGAAATACCTATATTTCACATAACAGTGATGTTGTAGCAAATTTAGGTCATCATGATTTTTGGTTCACTTTTAAATTTAAAGAAGTGGAATATCACTTTATTAGAGGAACAGAAGAGCCAAATCTTGTTTATAGAAGTAATAAAAAATTTGAAAAGCTAGATGGAATGAATGTAAACCAATTTACCAAAGAATTAAAAGAGCATTATGTTTTGGAATCAAAGCAATTAAACTTTAGAGCTGTAGTTAGTGTATTCTCTAGAATCTGGGGTAAAAATAATTACAATGTGAAAAGACCTTTGCATAATCATCCTTCTGAAAAAAACATTGTAACTGTAACTAATTTAATTAAACTTTTTAATCAATATGAGCCTATAGAAGAACAAGATAAAGAATTAAAGAAGTTAGAGGATTCAAAAACAGTTTTAAATAAAGCTGGAAAACTAGAATTAATACCAAAGATAACTAAAAGAAAATATGAAAAAAATATAAAAGAGATAGAATTTCTGAGTACTGAAATTGAAAAGTTAGGGAGGAGTGCATATAGTCCTTCCATCAATATCACAGATATGGTGTCTGATGAACTAATTGAATATAGGAAAATGAAAAAGGATTTACTGGAAGAGCGTGAATATTATAAATCTAGGTTAAACAGGTTAAGGTCAGTAAGGAAATCCACAGATGTGGGCTTCGAAAGTCTTTTAGAATTTTTTCCAAATGTGAATATTAAAAAGTTGGAGCATATAGAATCATTTCATGAGGGTATTAGTTCAATACTTAGCAATGAGGTGAAAAATGCAAGAAAAGAATTGACAGGAAAAATCCAAAATATTGAGGATGAGATTAGTAAGGTAAATAAAAAATTAGAACAACTATTAAATCCTGATGAGAAGCTTAATTTATTCATAGAAAATCTAATTGAACATTCCTCAAGGTTGAAAAGTTTACAATTGGAGAATAATTATTATAATAAATTGGACGGTTTTAAACTAAACATTTCTGCTAAAATAGTAGAGCTTGATGAGATAAAATCAGAGATAGTTAAAAATATTGAGAATGAGGTTAATGCTAAAATAAAAGAGGTAAATGACTTTATTCATGAGGATAAAAGAACTGCTCCAGAATTAGAATTATCTTATAGTACATATGATTATAAGTTCTTTGAAAATACAGGAACTGGGAAAGCATATACAAACTTAATAATCTTTGATTTAGCTATCTTTACATTAACTCATATACCTTTTATAATTCATGATTCTTTCTTATTCAAAAACATTGAAAAAGAGGTAATTGAACAAATAATTAAATTCTATAATTCAATGTCCAAGCAGGTATTTATTGCTATTGATGTTATTGATATTTATAACAAAGAAACTCAGGAGATTTTAAATGAGAAAAAAGCAATCCAATTGTCTAAAGAAAAGTTGTTGACTACTTTGGATTGGAGAAACAGTAAAGAGAAAAAGTAAAGAGCACAAATCTGAATAAAAAGGAGCTAGATTATAGCTCTTTTTTTATTTGGGGGAGTTGTAATTTTAATTGTGATGGAGGTTTGATTAATGGGTTTAACTAATGAACAGCTAGATCTGTTATTAGAGGATAAGGAACTTGAGAAATACAGTAAGGAATACCGTAAGTACAGAATAACCTATAGAGAATATAAGACTAAAAGTTATAAGGTATATAAAAGGTTAGGGATAGAGATTAATAATCAACCTATTAATCATCATAATAGACTGGAGAGATTAGAAGAGTTATTAAATGAGGGGCATATTGATAGTGAAATGTATAATAAAAAGTTAAAGAGGATATTACAGGATATAAAAGATGAGGAAGAAAGCGTAGGAAAACAACTGTTATCTGCTTTAAATGAGCTTAAAGGAGATTTGGCATCAGGATTTAGCAGGGGAGAGGATAGAATTGGAGATGAACTGACAGAGATAAGAGACAGGCTTTCAAGGGTAGAGAGTAGGCTGTCAAAAGAAAATGATTATATAGAAGGGGTTATGCAGAAAGGGTTACAGATAGACAAGGTGTTAGAGAGCTAAAAAGCTCTTTTTTGTTTGTATTTTTTTATCACTAAGATATTCTTATTATGTATTTGTTTCAGGCACTAACCCCATACCTCTCCTGCCCCTGCTCCCCCCTATGTACCCCTTTGATAGAAATAAAATTCTGTGCATGGAATTTATAAAACAGTAGGGAGGACTGGACAGACTGTGTAAATATCATTTGTGTTGCTACATTAGTTGTTAATAAACTTCTCAAACACAAACCCAAAATCTTTTACATTATATTGTTTTTTCGTATCCACAAGCCAGTTGAACGCAATTTGATTAATCTCTTTAAACTGCGCTGCAAGATCTACTTCGGCATTTCTTGCATTACCTAATGTAGAAGATGCCATCTCTAGACTTTTATGTGCGTATTGCGTTGCGATATCATTTTCGTGAGTGATTTCAGCAATTTTTAGAAGTGCTTTATATAAATCTTTTACTTCTTCAATATGTTTTTTATGTATATCAATGGAGTAATGTTCCCCGCCCATAGTAAATTTAATTTCGATATCTAAATCGACGGTTCCAGCTGTTTCAAGCAGGACGTTCGAAATTTTATGTGTGTTGTAATTGTAACGGCGAAGTGTACGTTTTTTGCTTATCGCACTCGTTCCGTCAACGTGAATAAGAGCGGTATTTGTAAAGCAATACTCGTCTGTTTTTGATTTGATTAAAAAATATATTTTTTCATTTTCTTCATGCATCACATAATCGTCGGCATCTACTTTATCGTAATCGGCAGGAGTAATAACGGATCCAATATCACTTAGGCCAAGCATATCAGCTGCAACTTTTTTAAACATAGTATCATTCCTCTTTCGTTTTGAAATTTTTAAATTATTTCAAAAATATTATAACATGAGAGAAATGATTTTTGAGAAATCTTACAATTCTGTAAGGTACATGTAAGGTAGTTCGATGGTAACTATTTCTAAATATTTTATAATAAAGGTAACAAAGACGAGTCGAGGAGGAAAAAATGATGAAAGGATTAGCTGTAGCGGCATTAACAGTTGCTTTTGGAGTTGTTGCGTATGACAAACTGACTGACATGATCGAGGTTGTAAAACAGTTAATAGCATAAATAAAGATTTAAGGGGACAGAGAATGGAATGGCTATTAGGAATGATTGGAGTTTGTAGTGTAATCTTATTATTCATGTTTCCAAGTGGATTATTAAGCTCAAGTGTAAGTATACTTTTCATCTGTTTAATCATCGGGACAATCATCATTATTATGTTGTTGATGAAACGTAGTAAGCTTATTTTCTTTTTTAGCATCATTGTGATGACGTTTATTGTTCTTCAAATCATAACCCTCTTTATATATCCTACTATTATAAAAGCTTTCCAGTAGACTCTCCGCATCGGCAGCAGAGAGTTTGTTTTATCCCGCATTAACGGGCAGTAAAGACTGTGGAAGCGCGGGAAGAAAACTGCCCGTAANNTTAAAGTTTCACTTTATTTCTTCATGAAATTTCTACTTTCGTATTTCCCGCTGATGTATTCGATTTTTGTATAACAGAAATCGAGATTTTCTCAATAAGAACGAACAGATTGCAATTATTGTGTTCCGAACTGTCATTTGTTATATTAACTTTAAAGTGAATTGAAAATCTAAAAAAAGAGGCGAGCGTATGGATAAAAAAGAAAGTACGGTCGTATTGTTTCCGCAATTGTCAGCACGATATACCGATGAAGGATTTATTGCATTGCGTGAGCGTCGGTTTGAAGATGCGTTAAAAAACTTCGAAATGTTGCGCCAATACGGAGCACAGACAGAGCAATCAGAATTAGCTTCAGTTATTTGTTTGCTAGAATTAAAGGAAATGAAAGAAGCGAAAGAGCGATGTGAGAAATTGCTTGAAACAGGGGAGTTTTTATTTCAAGATATTCTTGAAACGTATATTACGATTTTAGTACAGACAAATGATTATGAAGGTATTATTGAAACGGTGCAGTCTGTTTTACAAACGAAAGAAATAACAGTAGAACAAAAGGAAAAATTAGCACAACTTGCCTTGTTTGCAAAGGGTATGCTAGAGAGTGAAGAAGCAGTAGTGGAGATAGATGACGGTTTATCTTTTGATGAACCTGTGTTTGCGGATGCTTTGCTGACTGGTGACTACGGGGAGCAGCTGCGCGCGGTGAACCGTCTTGCGACTAAACATGTCGAGAAGGCGTTGCCGACGTTGCGTACATTTTTAGTAGATGAAACGAAACACCCGTATATTAAAACTTCTATCTTATACATATTAATGGACTTTGGAATACAAGAGAAGGTAGATATAGAAAAGTTTGGTGAGACAATAACAGTTATACCGGCTAATTTGGCTTATAATCAATATGATACAGGAAAAGTGTTACATATATTGTCTGAGCGATTAGAGCATGATAATCCATCGATGTATGGGGCAATTATTACATATTGGAAAGAAATGCAGACAAGTCTTTTCCCGTTTCCTCTATTAACAGACAAAGATGAATTATGGGCGGCTGTTTTAGAGAGAGTTGGAAGGAAACGCTTTGGAATGCCAATTCATGAAGAGGAACTTCTTCATGAGTATGGTATTACACTGGAAGAATATCATATTGCATATCAGTGGTTTTTACGTATTGAGAAAGAAGGGTTTATGCCAGTATAATGAAAAAGAATGTTTCAGTTATTGAAACGAGAGTATTCTATGTTATAATGTAAGGGTTGCAAAAGGCTTAAATTTGCCTTTTTATAAGAGAATAGAAACAAATATTCTCTTACTTATATGTTTCATATTATTCTCGAACAAAATATACCGTATTTGTCTTTTCGACAAATAGTAGATTGAGAAGTGTGTCCAAAGCTTTTCATAGTGGATAAAAGGCTGAATTTATCAGTTTGCCTTTATTGTTTCTTTTTAAGAAACAATAAAGGCCTCGATCTTTAAAGGTATGTGCATACATTATTACAGTTGGAGGGAAAGAATAAATGGCTGCAAAATGGGAAAAATTAGAAGGAAACGTTGGCGTGTTAACAATCGAAGTTGATGCTAAAGAAGTAAATAACTCTTTAGACGCTGCGTTCAAAAAAGTAGTACAAACAATTAACGTACCGGGCTTCCGTAAAGGAAAAATGCCTCGTCCTCTATTCGAACAACGCTTCGGTGTAGAGTCTTTATACCAAGATGCTTTAGATATCATCTTACCAAAAGCATACGGAGAAGCAATCGATGAAACTGGTATCTTCCCAGTTGCTCATCCTGAAATCGACATCGAGAAATTCGAAAAAGGTCAAAACTTAATTTTCACTGCAAAAGTTACTGTAAAACCTGAAGTGAAATTAGGCGAATACAAAGGCTTAACAGTAGAGAAAGAGGATGCTACTGTAACTGACGAAGATGTAGAGAACGAATTAAAATCTTTACAAGAGCGTCAAGCTGAGCTTGTAGTGAAAGAAGACGGCACTGTAGAAAACGGTGATACAGCTGTAATCGACTTCGAAGGTTTCGTTGATGGCGAAGCATTTGAAGGTGGAAAAGGCGAAAACTACTCTTTAGCAATTGGTTCTGGCACATTCATCCCAGGATTTGAAGAGCAAGTAATTGGTCTAAAAGCTGGCGAACAAAAAGACGTGGAAGTATCATTTCCAGAAGAATACCATGCAGCTGAACTAGCTGGTAAACCAGCAACATTTAAAGTAACAATTCATGAAATTAAAGTGAAAGAACTTCCTGCTTTAGATGACGAGTTCGCGAAAGATGCAAACGAAGAAGTTGCAACTCTTGATGAGTTAAAAGCAAAAATTCGTGAAAACTTAGAAGTAAGCAAAAAGCAAGAAGCTGAACACAAAGTTCGTGACGAAGTAGTAGAAAAAGCTTCTGCAAATGCAGAAATCGACATTCCAGAAGCTATGATCGAAACTGAGTTAGATCGTATGGTTCGTGAATTCGAGCAACGCTTAAGCTACCAAGGTATGAACTTAGAACTTTACTACCAATTCACAGGTACTGATGAAGAGAAATTAAAAGGACAAATGAAAGAAGACGCTGCAAAACGCGTAACAACTAACCTTGTTCTTGAAGCTATCATCGAAGCTGAAAAAATTGAAGCAACAGATGAAGAAGTAAATGCAGAAGTTGAAAAAATGGCTGAAATGTACAACATGCCAGTAGACGCTGTGAAACAAGCTCTTGGTAACGTTGAAGGTGTAAAAGAAGAACTTCAAGTTCGTAAAGCAGTAGATTTCTTAGTAGATAACAGCAAGACTGCATAATAAAATAACAAGGCACGACATTGCTCGTGCCTTGTTTTATAAATATAAATATATTTGTAAAACATTTTGTTATGAAGAAGGAAATGATTCTTCAAAAGTCGAATATACATATTTTAAAAGTTTTAAAAATTTTTTATTTGTACATAACTAACCATATTATTTGTATTTCTCGCCACGTAGTGACATAATATGTATTTACATACGATACATTTATCGTGTACATACGAAGGCAAGGTTTTAGCACTTTGTAAGGGGTGTGAAAATATGTTTAAATTTAATGATGAAAAAGGACAATTAAAATGTTCTTTCTGTGGTAAAACACAAACACAAGTTCGAAAACTTGTGGCAGGTCCTGGGGTTTACATTTGTGATGAATGTATAGAACTTTGCACAGAAATCGTGCAAGAGGAGCTTGCAAAAGATGAAGAAGTAGAATTCAAAGATGTACCGAAGCCGGTAGAAATTCGTGAAATTTTAGATGAATACGTAATCGGACAAGATCAAGCGAAGAAAGCATTAGCGGTAGCGGTATATAATCATTACAAGCGCATTAATTCTAGCAGCAAAATTGATGATGTAGAATTAGCGAAAAGTAATATTTCTTTAATTGGGCCAACAGGTAGCGGTAAAACGTTATTAGCTCAAACATTAGCGCGTATTTTAAATGTTCCGTTTGCAATTGCTGATGCAACATCTTTAACGGAAGCTGGATATGTAGGAGAAGATGTAGAAAACATCTTATTAAAACTTATTCAAGCAGCTGATTATGATGTAGAGAAAGCAGAAAAAGGAATCATTTATATTGACGAGATTGATAAAGTGGCTCGTAAGTCAGAAAATCCGTCAATTACGCGTGACGTATCTGGTGAGGGTGTGCAACAGGCACTTCTTAAAATTTTAGAAGGAACTGTAGCGAGCGTTCCGCCTCAAGGTGGTCGTAAGCATCCACATCAGGAGTTTATTCAAATTGATACAACAAACATTTTATTCATTTGTGGCGGTGCATTTGATGGTATTGAACCAATTATTAAACGCCGTCTTGGTGAAAAAGTGATTGGTTTCGGTTCTGAGAAGAAAAATGCTGATGTAACAGAAAAGCATGTTTTATCGCATGTATTGCCAGAAGATTTATTAAAATTCGGATTAATTCCAGAATTTATTGGTCGTCTGCCAGTTATTGCGAATTTAGAGCCACTTGATGAAGGTGCTCTTGTTGACATCTTAACAAAGCCGAAAAATGCGCTTGTGAAGCAGTTCCAAAAGTTATTGGAGCTTGATGATGTTGAATTAGAGTTTGAAGACGAAGCTCTTGTTGAAATTGCTAAAAAAGCAATTGAACGTAAAACAGGTGCACGCGGACTTCGTTCTATCATTGAAGGTTTAATGCTAGATGTGATGTTCGAACTTCCATCTCGTAAAGACATTGAAAAATGTGTGATTTCAAAAGAAACAGTAACAGAAAATGCTGCGCCAAAATTAGTACTGCAAGATGGTACTGTACTTGAGCAAGATACAAAAACATCTGCATAAAGTGTTTTGAATAATGGGGGCTTTGGCCCCCATTATTTATGAAGTGGAATATAAACGATAGAAACAGCAATTATATAATTGCTGTTTCTTCTTATGTTTAGCGTGTTTCCTCCCAGGGGATACTGAAGAGTAAAACATAGCGGGAGGAAATGAATATGAGCTGGACAAATATTTTTTTAATCGTTCAACTAGTCTTTGGTGTAATTGTCGGATTGTATTTTTGGCATTTACTTCGAAACCAGCGAACACAAAAAGTTTCAATTGATAGAGAATCAAAGAAAGAGCTAGAGCAACTTCGGAAAATGCGGGAAATTTCTTTAACAGAACCGCTGGCTGAAAAGGTTCGTCCGGCGTCATTTTCCGATATTGTCGGACAAGAAGATGGTATTAAATCATTAAAAGCAGCTTTATGCGGACCAAATCCACAGCATGTCATTATATATGGACCACCAGGAGTTGGGAAAACAGCAGCAGCTCGGCTCGTATTAGAAGAAGCGAAGAAAAATATGAAGTCTCCGTTTCGCACGAATGCAACATTTATTGAACTTGATGCCACAACAGCTCGGTTTGATGAACGAGGGATTGCTGATCCGTTAATTGGTTCTGTTCATGATCCGATTTATCAAGGGGCTGGTGCGATGGGACAAGCGGGTATCCCTCAACCGAAAAAAGGAGCGGTCACAGATGCACATGGAGGTATTTTATTTATTGATGAGATTGGAGAGCTTCATCCAATTCAAATGAATAAAATGTTAAAAGTGCTGGAGGATCGCAAAGTGTTTTTGGAAAGTGCATATTATAGTGAGGAAAATTCCTTTATTCCAACGTATATACACGATATTTTCCAAAAGGGATTACCAGCTGATTTCCGTCTTGTTGGCGCAACAACACGTTCACCGGAGGAAATTCCTCCAGCGATTCGCTCGCGTTGTTTAGAAGTCTTTTTTCGTGAGTTAGATACAGAAGAGATTGAAGCGGTAGCTAAAAACGCTGCTGAAAAGGTAGGTATGGAGATAGGAAAACAAGGCGTAGAAATGATTGGAATGTACGCGCGAAATGGAAGAGAAGCCATTAACCTTGTACAAATCTCTGCTGGAATGGCGATTAACGAAGGGCGCTCTTCCATAAAGGATGAAGATATTGAATGGGTGATTCATTCAAGTCAACTGACGCCCAAATACGAAAAACATATATATCCAATTCCGAGAATTGGTCTTGTAAATGGATTGGCTGTATATGGGCCAAATACAGGAGCACTACTCGAAATTGAAGTAACAGCAATTCCGGCAAAAGAAAAAGGTTCTGTTGTGGTAACAGGGATTGTTGAAGAGGAGAGTATCGGCAATCAATCAAAATCGATTCGCCGTAAAAGTATGGCGAAAGGTTCTGTTGATAATGTTGTAACTGTCCTTCGTTCCCTGGATTTATTACCAGAAGGATATGATATACATATTAACTTTCCGGGTGGTGTTCCAATTGATGGTCCATCTGCCGGCATCGCAATTGCAACAGGTGTATATTCTGCCGTTCATCGCATGTATGTCAATAATGAAGTAGCGATGACCGGTGAAATTAGTATTCACGGGGAAATAAAACCAGTCGGCGGTGTTTATGCGAAAGTAAAAGCAGCAAAAAAGGCTGGGGCAAAGAAAGTGCTCATCCCAGCAGAAAATATGCAGCCTCTTCTTTACACAATTAAAGGTATTGAAATTGCTCCTGTCCGAAAATTAAAAGAAGTATTTGCATTAGCTTGTATACAAGAAAAAATAGGGCGAACAGACGATACGGTGCTCTCTTTCGAGGAAGATGATGCACAATCGATTTGAAGAAAAGTGTTAGCAGATCAAATGGGGCAGTTCTCGTTAAGAAGAAAGTTAAATCACTCGAATATTCTAGACTTCGCTAAAGTCGTTATATGCTTAAGCGAAGTCCTTTTTCTTGAACGGGAAACAACGTATCAAGTCTCTGCGATTGCATAAGGCTTTATTGTAATATAAAATAGGGAAACAAAGATATTTATGGAGGTGCTATGTCTAATATGAATGTAAACGAAAGAATCGTGCCCCTCCTACCATTAAGAGGCGTTCTCGTATATCCGACGATGGTTCTGCATCTTGATGTAGGACGTGATAAATCGATTAAAGCACTTGAGCAGGCGGCTATGGATGAAAATGTAATTTTTTTAGCAATGCAAAAAGACGTGAATATCGATGATCCGAAAGAAGATGATGTTTATAAAGTAGGTACGTTAGCAAAAGTGAAGCAAATGCTTAAATTGCCAAATGGGACGATGCGTATCCTTGTTGAAGGTTTACATAGAGTAGAAATGACAGAGTTCATTGAAGAAGATGATGTAATTACAGCTAATGTCCACATGTTAAGTGAAGAAGAAGAAGGCGATTTAGAAGAAAAGGCGCTTATGCGTACATTAATTGAGTATTTTGAGCAATATATTAAGCTGTCTAAGAAAGTTTCAGGTGAAACGTTTGCGACAGTTGTTGATGTTGAGGAACCAGGTCGATTAGCTGATCTCGTATCATCTCATTTGCCGCTCAAAATGAAGCAAAAGCAACAAATTTTAGAAATCACTGCAGCGAAAGAACGATTACATACACTTATTTCTTTTATTCAAGATGAAAAAGAGTTATTAAACTTAGAAAAGAAAATTGGTCAACAAGTAAAACGTTCTATGGAACGTACACAAAAAGAGTACTTCTTACGTGAACAAATGAAAGCTATTCAAAAAGAGCTTGGTGATAAAGAAGGAAAAGGCGGCGAAGTAGAAGAGCTTCGCGAAAAGATTGAAGAATCAGGGATGCCGGAAGAAACGATGAAGGCAGCATTAAAAGAGCTAGATCGTTATGAGAAATTGCCGGCAAGTTCAGCGGAGAGCGGGGTCATTCGCAATTATATTGATTGGTTATTATCTCTTCCTTGGACGGAAGCAACGGAAGATCGTATCGATCTAGCACGCGCTGAAAATATTTTAAATGAAGAGCATTATGGGCTTGAAAAAGTAAAAGAACGTGTGCTTGAATATTTAGCAGTACAAAAGCTTACTAATTCGTTAAAAGGGCCTATTCTTTGTTTAGTTGGTCCTCCTGGGGTTGGGAAAACATCGTTAGCTCGTTCAATTGCGACATCAGTGAATCGTAATTTTGTTCGTGTATCACTTGGCGGTGTACGTGATGAATCGGAAGTTCGTGGTCATCGTCGTACGTATGTTGGTGCGATGCCAGGCCGTATTATTCAAGGGATGAAAAAAGCAAAAACAATAAATCCCGTCTTTTTATTAGATGAGATTGATAAAATGTCCAATGATTTCCGTGGTGATCCTTCAGCGGCATTATTAGAGGTATTAGATCCAGAACAAAATCATAATTTTAGTGATCATTACATTGAAGAGCCGTATGATTTATCAAAAGTGATGTTTGTTGCAACTGCTAATACGCTTGCGAGCATTCCAGGTCCGCTTCTTGACCGCATGGAGATTATTTCTATTGCTGGTTATACAGAACTTGAAAAAGTACATATTGCCCGTGAACATTTATTGTCGAAACAATTGAAGGAACATGGATTGAAAAAAGGGAATTTACAAGTGCGTGATGAAGCGCTTCTTGAAATCATCCGTTACTATACGCGTGAAGCGGGTGTTCGTACGTTAGAACGTCAGCTTGCAAAGCTTTGCCGAAAAGCAGCGAAGATTATTGTAACGGAAGAACGTAAGCGCGTCGTTGTCACGGAGAAGAATATTACCGAATTACTTGGAAAACGTATATACCGTTATGGTCAAGCTGAAACGAAAGATCAAGTAGGTATGGCAACAGGTTTAGCGTATACATCAGCTGGCGGAGATACGCTTGCGATTGAGGTATCTGTATCCCCGGGTAAAGGGAAATTGATTTTAACAGGAAAACTTGGTGATGTGATGAAAGAATCTGCACAAGCGGCATTTAGTTATATTCGTTCTCGTGCAGAAGAACTACATATTGACCCTAACTTCCATGAAAAACATGATATTCATATTCATGTTCCTGAAGGTGCGGTGCCAAAAGACGGACCATCAGCGGGGATTACGATGGCAACGGCTCTTATTTCAGCATTAACAGGTATTCCTGTTAGTAAAGAAGTGGGAATGACAGGTGAAATTACACTTCGTGGTCGCGTGTTACCGATTGGTGGATTGAAAGAAAAAACGTTGAGCGCACATCGTGCAGGTTTAAGGAAAATTATTTTACCGGCAGAAAATGAAAGAGATTTAGAAGATATTCCAGAAAGCGTAAAGGAAAACCTTACGTTTGTGCCAGTCTCTCATTTAGATGAGGTACTAGAGCACGCATTAGTAGGAGTGAAAAAATGAAAGTAACAAAAGCTGAGATTGTCATTAGTGCAGTCAAACCAGAACAATATCCTGAGGGAGATTTACCAGAAATCGCATTAGCGGGTCGTTCAAATGTAGGAAAATCATCCTTTATTAATAAAATTTTAAATCGAAAAAAATTAGTGCGTATTTCTTCTAAACCAGGAAAAACGCAAACACTAAATTTTTTCATCATTAATGATATGATGCATTTTGTGGATGTACCAGGTTATGGTTACGCAAAAGTATCTAAATCAGAACGAGCAGCATGGGGAAAAATGATTGAAACGTATTTCACAACAAGACAGCAGCTAAATGCAGCTGTTCTTGTTATTGACTTACGTCATAAGCCGACGAACGATGATGTGATGATGTATGATTTCTTAAAACATTATGAAATTCCAACAATCATTATTGCAACTAAAGCTGATAAAATTCCAAAAGGAAAATGGCAAAAGCATTTAAAAGTTGTGAAAGAAACGCTCGATGTAGAACCAGGAGATGAAGTCGTATTATTTTCTTCAGAAACAGGTCTTGGGAAAGAAGAAGCGTGGAAAGCCATTCATAAGTTTACAAAAACAAAAAACGTGTGACGATTGTCACACGTTTTTTGTTTTATCCCGCTATTTGTGGGCAGTAAGCCCCCCTCGGATGGAAGGTTCACTTTATAGTACGTTTAATGTAACTTCCATATTTCCTCTTGTTGCCTTAGAGTATGGGCATACTCCGTGTGCAACTTCGACTAATTGTTTTGCTTCTTCGTGAGATACGCCCGCTACACGTACATCTAATGTGGCAGCTAATCGAAATCCACCATCTGTATCTTTGCCAATTGATACGTGAGCAGTTACTTCTGTACTTTCTACTTTTACGCGTTTTGTGCGAATGACAAGCTGCAATGCACTATCGAAGCAAGCTGCATAACCTGCTGCGAATAATTGCTCAGGATTTGTTGCTGAGCCGCCCATACCGCCTAATGCTTTTGGCATTTTGACATCAAGGTTTAATACACCATCCTCAGAAATGACTTTCCCGTTTCGTCCACCTGTTGCTGTTACAGTAGCAGTATATAATGTTTCCATTGTTATTCCCCTTTTCTATCATTAATTGTTTTCATTGTTTCAATTAATTTATTTAATTGAATTAATAAAGTTGTATAATCTTTTGCTGTAATTCTTAAATGTGATGCCATTGTTTCTGGCAATGAACATGCTTTTTCTTTTAAAGCAGTCCCTTGCTCTGTTAGTTCAATACATACTTTTCGCTCATCTTCTTTCGAGCGAACACGTTTAACAAGTTGTAAACTTTCCATTCTTTTTAACATAGGCGTTAATGTACCGGAATCTAAAAATAATCGCTCGCCAATTTCTTTTACTGTAATTCCGTCTTGTTCCCACAATACTAACAAAGTGATGTACTGCGGATACGTAATTCCCATTTCTTCTAAATAAGGACGATAAAAACGTGTAACTTCTCTAGAACAAGCGTAAATAGAAAAACAAAGTTGATTATCTAGATGTAAAGGGTTCTCATGCATGAGTATCTCTCCTTTTTAGATTGTGCACAATTTAATTTTGTAAAATCAATATAAAATAAAAAAAACGAAATGTCAAACAAAAGGAAAATCTATCGTTTGGCATAATCATACATATTTTCATTCAATTGAAGGAAGCTAAGGAAAGTTAGTCTTTCTGTAGGTATGGAATAGTTTTCATTACTTGATTCCGACAATTTTTTTTGGTAACGTACAGATAGAGTTATTATTTTATAATTATTATAAAGTGGAGTTTCCTTTTCAGAAGAGGTTAGTTAAGCGAGGAAACGAAAAACATTCTCTTTTATGAAAAGTTTTCCTCACCTTTCGTTCTTTACTTATCGAGGGAGATGGATTATTGTCAGATAAGTAAGGAAGAAAAAAGAGAAGGTGTTCACACGATTGTCAGATTTATAAGAGAAAAGTTGTATTATGATAGTAGATAAGATGAAAAATCGGTTGAAGGGGGACATGCTGCGTGCATATTCTTGTTGTTGGTGTTAACTATCGAACAGCCCCTGTAGAAATTCGTGAGAAATTAACGTTTCAGGCAGAAGAGTTAGAGAAAGCAATGACAACGTTGCAAAAACAAAAAAGTGTATTAGAAAATGTCATTGTATCAACTTGCAATCGAACGGAAATCTATGCTGTAGTAGACCAGTTACACACAGGACGCTATTATATTAAGAAATTTATGGCTGATTGGTTTCAGCTTGAAATAGAAGAAATCGCACCGTACCTATCTTTATATGAACAAGACGGTGCGACAGATCATTTATTCCGCGTAACATGTGGATTAGATTCAATGGTAGTTGGAGAAACGCAAATTTTAGGACAAATTCGTAATAGCTTCTTACTTGCGCAAGAACTAAAAACGACAGGAACGATATTTAATGAATTGTTTAAACAAGTCGTTACATTAGCGAAACGTGCACATTCTGAAACGACAATTGGTGGCAATGCAATGTCGGTCAGTTATGCAGCTGTTGAACTTGGAAAGAAAATTTTTGGTGATTTGAAAAATTGCCATGTTCTTATTCTTGGTGCGGGAAAAATGGGCGAATTAGCACTGCAGAACTTGTACGGGAGCGGTGCTCGTAAAGTAACTGTTATGAATCGTACGTTTGTAAAAGCAGAAACGATGGCAGAAAAATATATGGGACTTGCAAAGCCGTTGGAGCAGTTGCAATGCGCGCTGTTAGAAGCTGATATTGTAATTAGCTCAACAGGGGCTACTGAATATGTGATTACGAAAGAAATGATGTCCAAAGTAGAAAGTATGCGTTGTGGTCGTCCGCTCTTTATGGTAGATATTGCAGTGCCGCGTGATATTGATCCAGCAATTGATACGTTAGAAAGTGTTTTCTTATATGATATTGATGATTTACAAGGTGTTGTGGAAGCGAATCGTGCTGAGCGCTTAAAGGAAGCTGAGAAAATTCAAATTATGATTGAAGAAGAAATGATTCTATTTAAGTCATGGTTGAATACGCTTGGGGTTGTACCGTTAATTTCGGAACTTCGCGATAAAGCATTAGCGATTCAAAGTGAAACAATGCAAAGTATTGAACGGAAAATTCCAACGTTAACAGAGCGGGAACGAAAAGTGATTAATAAACATACGAAAAGTATTATTAATCAATTGTTAAAAGATCCGATTTTAATTGCGAAAGAGTTAGCGGTTGAAGAAGATGCGAAAGAAAAACTCGCTCTATTTGCGAAAATTTTCGATTTAAATGCGAAAGAAGTAGTGGAAGAGAGCGAAGCAGAATGGAAGCAAGCTGAGAAGTGGACAGTATCCGCTCCATCTTTGTAATGGAAAGGATAAACGGATGGGTGTTTTAAACAATAGCATTATTTATCATATTGCCATTCTTTTATATGCCTGCAGCGTTAGTTTATATTTCATAGATTATTTTCAAAGTAACCGAAGGGCAAATCGAATTGCCTTTTGGTTACTTTCTGTTGTATGGGTACTTTATTCAATATTTATGTTACTTCGAGCAACAGAAGCGGAAATTAATCCAATTTTAACGTTATTATCAGGTATTTATTTTTATGTATGGCTATTAATTACATTATCATTAATGATTAACCGATTTATGCGCATTGACTTTTTAGTCTTTTTCACAAATATGATTGCGTTTGGCGTAAGCGCTTTTTCTATTTTTACGCCACTTGGAAAAATGTCGCCGGTGTTAGCCGATCAATTAGTTTCGGGCCTTGTGTATGTGCACGTTGGTATGGCGATTGTTTCTTATGCGACATTTACAGTTTCTTTTATTTTTTCCATTATGTATTTAATTCAATATCGTTTATTAAAACAAAAAAAATGGAATGCAAGATTAAGACGGTTAGGAAATTTACCAAAGCTGGATTCTATGTCATACGGTTTAAATTTATTTTCTGTACCGTTCTTTTTATTGGCCATTTTACTTGGGTGTATGTGGGGATATACGAAGTTAGATAATTTTCACTGGTATGACGCAAAGGTAATCGGATCTTTCATCGTCTTGTTTGTATACTGTACAGGTATTTATTTACGCGGATCAGATACTTTACAAGGAAAGAAAATTGCGAGCTGGAATATTGGAGCATTTCTTATTATGTTAATCAATATTTTCTTATTTAGTAGTTTATCGAACTTCCATTTTTGGTACTTATAAGGTTTATCACCGTAACATAGGGTTGCCTTTTGGATAAACGGAACGGAAAGCGTACACTCGGAGTGGAATGTACATCTATCTATATGTCACCTCCGTCTTTTGGTGATGAACCACTTATAATGAGGAGAGAAAAATATGCGCAAAATTATTGTAGGATCAAGAAAAAGTAAATTGGCATTAACGCAAACAAATTGGTTTATCGATCAATTAAAGGCGCTAGGATTGCCATATGAATTTGAAGTGAAAGAAATTGTAACGAAAGGTGACGTTATTTTAGATGTGACACTTTCGAAAGTAGGCGGAAAAGGCTTGTTCGTAAAAGAGATTGAACATGCGCTCTTAACAAAAGAAATTGATATGGCTGTTCATAGCATGAAGGATATGCCAGCGGTACTTCCTGAGGGATTAACAATTGGATGTATTCCAAAACGTGTGGATCCGCGTGATGCGTTTATTTCTAAAAATGGGGAATTGTTTGATGAGTTACCAGAAGGAGCAGTAATCGGTACAAGTAGTTTACGCCGCAGTGCACAGTTGTTAGCTGTTCGTCCGGATTTACAAGTGAAATGGATTCGTGGAAATATTGATACGAGACTACGAAAGCTAAAAGAGGAAGATTACGATGCAATCATTTTAGCTGCTGCAGGACTAAAGCGAATGGGCTGGGCGGATGATATGATTACAGGGTATTTAGAAGAAAAGGTATGTGTACCAGCTGTTGGGCAAGGTGCGCTATCTATTGAATGCCGTGAGGATGATGCGGATTTATTACAATTATTAAGTCATTTAAATGATCATGTAACAGCGAGAACAGTAGAAGCAGAGCGTGTATTTCTACATAAGCTAGAAGGAGGCTGCCAAGTTCCGATTGCTGGATATGCAACGCTCAAAGAAGATGACCAAATTGAATTAACGGCTCTTGTTGGATCGACAGATGGCACTGTCTTATTGAAAGAAGTTGTTGTTGGTGAACATGCAGGGGAAGTTGGAGAGCGAGCAGCAGACATGTTAATCGAGCAAGGAGCAAAGGAACTGATTGCCGCAGCAAATCAGGAGAAAAATTAGCAATATGACCTCCCTTTGCGGAAAAACAGTGCTAATTACAAGAGCTAGGCAACAAGCGAAGCAAATGAGTGTAGCAGTGCAAAAACATGGCGGAATTCCAGTGGAAATTCCGCTTTTACATATAACAGCGGCTGTCTATGAGAAATTTCAACAAGTGCGTGAGGAATTAATCACATACGACTGGATTGTTTTCACAAGTAAAAATGGTGTGAAATTTTTTTTAGATGGTGTGAAACAACCATTGCCGCATACTATGAAAATTGCCGCAGTCGGTGTGAAGACAAAACAAGAATTAGAGCACCGCGGCTATGATGTTCATTTTGTACCAACTACATTTGTAGCTGAAGCTTTTGCGACGGAATTTGTGAATAATATACGAAGTGGGACTCGTATATTACTGCCAAAAGGAAATTTAGCGAGAGATGTAATACGAGAGGCACTGCGAAATCACGGTGCAATTGTCCGTGAGCTTGTTGTATATGAAACAACAGTCCATCTGCAAATGCGCGAACAACTTATCGATGCTCTGCAATCGAGAGAAATTAATGTGATTACTTTTACGAGCCCGTCAACCGTACAGAGTTTTCTTGCATTGCTTGAAGGTGAAAACTGGAGAGAATGGGTAAAAGGATGTACAATTGCTTGTATAGGTCCTGTTACAGAACGAGAAGCCCGGAAGTATTTTCAAAATCTTCTCGTTCCGACAGAATATACAATTGAAGCTATGTTACAATGCATTTCAGAAAATATAATAAAGTGAAACTTTAAGAATTGGAGATGGAAAAGTTATGAATCCTTTACAATTTAACCGTCATCGTCGTTTAAGACAAAGTGCAAATATGCGTGCCCTTGTGCGTGAAACACATTTACATACAGAAGATTTCATTTATCCGATTTTTGTTTTAGAAGGAGAAAATAAGCGTAATGAAGTTCCTTCTATGCCAGGTGTATATCAAATTTCATTAGATCATCTGCAAGCAGAAATGCAAGAAGTTGTTGATTTAGGCATTGGCTCTGTTATTGTGTTCGGTTTACCTGCTGAAAAAGATGAAGTTGGTTCTTCCGCTTATTGTGAGCACGGAATTGTACAACGTGCCATTTCACAAATTAAAGAGCAGTTTCCAGAGCTAGTTGTTGTTGCGGATACATGTTTATGTCAATATACAAGCCACGGACATTGCGGTGTAATTGAAGACGGAACGATTGTAAATGATGCATCACTTGAATTGCTTGCGAAAACAGCAGTAAGTCAAGCGAAAGCAGGGGCGGATATTATTGCACCATCTAATATGATGGATGGGTTTGTAGCAGCTATTCGTCATGCGTTAGATGAAAATGGTTTTACGCATGTTCCGGTTATGTCATACGCAGTGAAATATGCGTCTGCCTTTTACGGGCCGTTTCGCGATGCTGCACACGGTGCACCGCAATTTGGTGATCGTAAAACATATCAAATGGACTCGGCAAATCGCCTAGAAGCTATTCGTGAAGCTGAATCTGATGTGATGGAAGGAGCAGACTTCTTAATTGTAAAGCCAGCGCTTTCTTATTTAGATATTATTCGTGATGTAAAAAATAACTTTAACCTTCCAGTTGTTGCATATAACGTGAGCGGTGAATACTCAATGATTAAAGCAGCGGCGCAAAATGGTTGGATTAATGAACAAGACATTGTTCTTGAAAAATTATTAAGCATGAAGCGTGCGGGAGCAGATTTAATTATCACGTATCATGCAAAAGACGCAGCGAGATGGTTACAAGAAGGAGGCGCACGATAATGAAAAGTTTTGAGAAATCGATTGAAGCATTTGAAACAGCTAAAGATTTAATGCCGGGCGGTGTAAATAGCCCAGTGCGTGCTTTTAAATCTGTTGGTATGAATCCGTTATTTATGGAGCGCGGAAAAGGTTCTAAAGTTTATGATATTGATGGAAATGAATATATTGATTATGTACTATCGTGGGGGCCGCTTATTCACGGTCATTCCAACGACCAGGTTGTGGAAGCGTTAAAAGCGGTAGTAGAAAAAGGAACAAGCTTCGGAGCGCCGACGGAAATTGAAAATAAATTAGCACAGCTTGTAATCGACCGCGTTCCGTCTATTGAAATTGTACGCATGGTAAACTCTGGGACAGAGGCGACAATGAGTGCACTTCGTTTAGCGCGCGGTTATACAGGGCGTAATAAAATTTTAAAATTTGAAGGCTGCTATCACGGACATGGTGATTCCCTTTTAATTAAAGCTGGTTCTGGTGTGGCTACGCTTGGTTTACCTGATAGCCCTGGTGTGCCAGAAGGCGTTGCGAAAAATACGATTACTGTTGCGTATAACGACTTAGAAAGCGTGAAATATGCATTTGAACAGTTCGGTGATGATATTGCGTGTATCATTGTAGAGCCAGTAGCTGGAAATATGGGTGTTGTACCACCACTTCCAGGGTTTTTACAAGGTCTTCGTGATGTGACAACAGAATACGGGGCACTTCTCATTTTTGATGAAGTGATGACGGGCTTCCGCGTAGCTTATAATTGCGGACAAGGATATTTTGGGGTAACACCTGATTTAACATGTTTAGGGAAGGTAATTGGAGGCGGACTTCCGGTCGGAGCATATGGTGGTAAAGCTGAAATTATGAAGCAAGTAGCACCGAGCGGACCAATTTATCAAGCTGGTACATTATCTGGTAATCCATTAGCAATGACAGCAGGATATGAAACGCTTGTCCAGTTAACACCAGAAAGCTATAAAGAATTTGAACGTAAAGCGGAAATACTTGAAGAAGGTTTACGTGAAGTGGCGGTAAAATATGGTATTCCGCATTGTATCAATCGTGCTGGTTCTATGGTCGGTATTTTCTTTACAGATGAAAAAGTTATCAATTACGAAACAGCAAAAACGTCCAATTTAGAATATTTTGCGGCGTATTATCGTGAAATGGTAGAACAAGGTGTATTCTTACCACCTTCTCAATTTGAAGGCTTGTTCTTATCAACAGCACATAGCGACGCTGATATTGAAGCAACGATTGCTGCAGCAGAAATTGCTATGTCAAAATTAAAAGGGTAAAAAAGCCCTTTTCTTTAGGGGAGACGAGAGGACCTGGCCGCGCGTAGAAGCGGTCAGGTCCTTTTTTAGCCACGTCCGTTGTGAAAATAAAGAGAGAAGACGAGTGCAAGTCACTTTTGGTTTTTGGGCACAGTAATTTTTTTATTCATAAAGTCTCTATTCCCCACATAAACCTGTAATGACATATAGTTTGAGAGGGGGATACGAAGTGGCAGCAGATCAACAAACTTCATTGCGGTTTTCGTTGAAAGAATCTGTATGGTTCCAAAAAGGACAGGAAGTCAGTGAATTACTTTCGATTTCATTAGATCCTGATGTTGCTATAGAAGAGCGTGAATATGAAATTGTTGTATTTGGACAGCTAGATTTGACAGGAGAATATATCCCGAAAGAAGAAACAGAGGCGTTTTCATTACGAGAATTATCACCAGCACGTACGATAGATTATGTGGAAACGCGCGATGATGGGGTAAATGAATTAGTGCATTCGTTTCCATTGGAGATTTCCATTCCACGCGGTCGCGTGAAGCAAGCTGAAGATTTGTATGTGGATATTGAAGAATTTGATTATGAACTGTTAGAAAATGGTTGTTTGCAGCTTTTAGCGGATATTTCAATTCATGGATTGCGTGACGAAGAGCGTGAAGTGGAAGAAACAGTAGAAACAGTAGAAGAAGAGATACTAGAAGAAGAAGTGATAGAGACTGATGAATGGGAAGATTATGCTTTTGAGCCATTTCAGCTAGAAGCTCGTCAAGAACCGGAGCTTGAATTAGATGAGGAGGAAGAAAGCGAAGAAGTGGAACAAAGACAACAGGAAGAACAAAGACATGAAGAAGTTGCCGCGCCGCAATTGGTCTTTGGACACAAAGGAGCGAAAATACAAAATATTGATGAGGAAGAGCAAGAAGAAGTTTTATATTCGCAGCGGGATGAAAACGCGCTATATTTAACAAAATTATTTTCAAAGCAACCACAAGATGAATTTACAAAGCTACGACTATATTTTGTGCAAGAAGGTGACACGATTGAATCTGTTGCAGAGCGATATGATACTTCCGTGCAACATTTACATCGTATCAATCAAAGCGATGATTTGTATTTAACAGCAGGACAAATTTTATATATACCAGTCTCAAAGGCAAAAGCAAAGTGAGTGAAGAGAAATCTTCCTCACCTCTTTTCTGTTTCACGCTCCTGTAGAAAGGGTCGTTGTTCGTATGGGCATGGAATTACGAGAGCGTTATGCGTCTATTTTGCAGCTATATCAATTAGATCCTGAGCATATTGAGGAATATGGGAATGTAACCAAAATTTATACGAACCAAGGTCCATATGCGTTAAAAAAATTACCTCCTCAAAAATTAGAACGAAGCAATTTTATGTATTATGTTCAGTTTTTACGAGAAAAAGGATTTACGAATTTTGCCCCAATTTATCATACGAAAGATGGAAGGCATGTTTTAAGTGATGGTGAGCATAGTTATTATTTAATGCCTTGGCTTGAAAGTGCAGAGAGTCAAGGAGAAGAGAATGATCAGTATCATAAAATGTTTCAAACACTTGCAATGATGCATAAAAAAACAGTGCGAGAAGAAGAAGTGACAGAAGAAGCAATTCAAGGACATTTTGATACGATTTCAAATCGCTGGGAACAAGACAGCGTGTTACTAGAGGAGTTTTTAGTTGAATCAGAAGCGAAGTGGTATATGTCTCCGTTTGAATTGCAATATTGTACTTACTTTCATCAAGTGATGCGTGCTCATGAATTTGCAAAGAAACAATTTACAGAATGGCATGAAGCGATGAAAGAAAAAGAAAAAACACGTATTTCATTTACTCATGGCAATGTTTCCATGAATCATTTTTTATTCGATTATCAGCGGAACGGTTATTTTATTAGTTTAGAAGATGCGCAGTTTGCTACTCCGGTTCAAGATATTGTTCAATTTTACTCGCGCTCCTTTAACACGTATCCAATTGCAAGAAATGATCGATATGAATGGTACCAAATATACCAAAAGAATTTTGCGTTTACGAAAGAAGAAAAGCTGCTTATGCTTGCATATTTAGCGTATCCCAAACCATTTATTAAACAAGTGAATGCCTATGCAAATGCCCGGAATACTCGTAATAAAACAAAGGAGTTACATGATGTGAAAATGCTCCAACAATCACATTGGCTTATAAGCAATATTGAATATTTCGTGGCACAGCTTCAAGCTGCTGAGCAACAAGCGCAGTAAAAAAATAGCCGTAGCCTCAAGAAGAGGTTACGGCTGATAATGTAAACGAATCGTTGCCGCGATAAAAATAGCAAGAATAACAAAATCTAAAAACGTAGGAAGCAGCAAAGTACGAATGCCTTGGAAAATCGTAAGCGGAATTGCAAAATCTGAAAACATCGTTTGCAAATTTCTCATCCAAGAAGGGGATGAGAATTTGTACGTGCGTCGATAGCGTCGCATAATTGTCCTCCGTATTACAACCTTCTCTAGAATGGAATCATAAGAGAAGTGGAAATGTGATATTACAATATGTAGGATGGGCATCTAATGTGCTTGTGCTGCACTTTTTTTATTTTCTTTGCATATGTTATAAAAAACTTGGTTAAGCTTATTGACGATTGCGCATTTCTTTTTTAGACTATAAGGTATATTATAATTTTAAAACGTATATATAAATGCGTTGATAGGGAAGAGTACAACGTCCTACATCTTCAGAGAGAGAAATCAATTGCTGTGAGATTTCTTAGATGGTAGTGTTGGAAGGTCGCCCTTGAGCAGTTTCTTTGAACTCGCACTGAAAGTAGGAGAAACCGGGTAACCCGTTACAGATGTTAAGTGTACAGGTGTAGTGTATCTATTTACGCCTGTAAAAAAAGGTGGTACCACGATCTCCGTCGTCCTTTTGGATGAGGGAGTTTTTTATTTTTTTGAGGAGGGAAAAATATGTCAAACACGGAAAAAAATTTACCAACTAAATATGATCATATGTCCGTTGAAGAAGGCCGTTATAAATGGTGGCTTGAAGGCAAATATTTCGAAGCAAAAGGAGATGCGGAAAAACAGCCGTATACAATTGTAATCCCGCCTCCAAACGTAACAGGTAAACTGCATTTAGGTCATGCATGGGATACAACACTTCAAGATATTTTAACACGTACAAAGCGTATGCAAGGATACGATGTATTATGGCTTCCTGGTATGGACCATGCGGGTATCGCAACGCAAGCAAAAGTAGAAGGGAAACTTCGTGAAGAAGGTATTTCACGTTACGATCTTGGCCGTGAGAAATTCCTTGAAAAAGCATGGGAATGGAAAGAAGAATATGCTTCTCACATTCGCGAGCAATGGGGGAAAGTTGGTCTAGGATTAGATTACACTCGTGAGCGTTTCACATTAGATAAAGGCTTATCTGATGCGGTTAATAAAGTATTCGTTCAATTGTACGAAAAAGGTTTAATTTACCGCGGTGAATATATCATTAACTGGGACCCTGCGACACGCACTGCCCTTTCTGATATTGAAGTAATTCATAAAGATGTGCAAGGCGCATTCTATCATATGAATTACCCATTAACAGACGGTTCTGGTCACATTCGTCTTGCGACAACTCGTCCAGAAACAATGCTTGGTGATACAGCAGTAGCAGTTCACCCGGAAGATGATCGTTACAAACATTTAATCGGAAAAACGGTTACACTTCCAATCGTAGAGCGTGAAATTCCGATTATTGCTGATGAGTATGTAGAGAAAGATTTCGGAACAGGTGTTGTAAAAATCACACCAGCTCATGATCCGAATGACTTTGAAGTAGGTAACCGTCATGACTTACCACGCATTTTAGTAATGAACGAAGATGGAACAATGAACGAAAAAGCTGGTAAGTATAACGGTATGGATCGTTTCGAATGCCGTAAGCAATTAGTAAAAGACTTGCAAGAAGCTGGCGTATTAGTAGAAATCGAGCCTCATATGCATGCGGTAGGTCATAGTGAGCGTAGCGGGGCAGTTGTTGAGCCTTACTTATCAACACAATGGTTCGTAAAAATGGCACCACTTGCAGAAAAGGCTGTTGCTCTGCAACAAAAAGAAGAAGAAAAAGTAACGTTCGTACCAGATCGTTTTGAGAACACATACTTACGCTGGATGGAAAATATTCATGACTGGTGTATTTCTCGTCAATTATGGTGGGGACACCGCATCCCAGCTTGGTATCATAAAGAAACTGGTGAAGTATACGTAGGTACAGAAGCTCCAGCTGATATCGAAAATTGGAACCAAGATAACGACGTACTTGATACATGGTTTAGCTCAGCGTTATGGCCATTCTCAACACTTGGTTGGCCAAACGAAAATGATGAAGACTTCAAACGCTACTATTCAACAGATGCACTTGTAACAGGATATGATATCATCTTCTTCTGGGTATCTCGTATGATTTTCCAAGGTCTAGAGTTTACAGGAGAGCGTCCATTTAAAGACGTATTAATTCATGGTCTAGTTCGTGATGAGCAAGGACGTAAAATGAGTAAGTCTTTAGGTAATGGTATTGATCCAATGGAAGTTATTGAGAAGTACGGTGCAGATGCAATGCGCTTCTTCTTATCAACAGGAAGTGCACCAGGTCAAGATTTACGCTTTAGCATGGAGAAAGTAGAATCTACTTGGAACTTCATTAATAAAATTTGGAATGCATCTCGTTTCGTATTAATGAACATGGAAGACATGCAATACGAAGATATTGATTTAACTGGTGAAAAATCAGTTGCAGATAAGTGGATTTTAACTCGTTTAAATGAAACAATTGAAAGTGTAACGCGTAACATGGATAAATATGAGTTCGGTGAAGCTGGTCGTGCATTATACAACTTCATTTGGGATGACTTCTGTGACTGGTACATTGAAATGGCGAAGCTTCCATTATACGGCGAAGATGAAGCAGCGAAGAAAACAACTCGTTCTGTTTTAGCATACGTACTAGATCAAACAATGCGCCTGTTACACCCATTCATGCCATTCGTAACAGAGAAAATTTGGCAACATTTACCTCATGAAGGTGAATCTATTACAGTAGCAGCATGGCCAACAGTTCGCGAAGATTTACAAGATAAAGAAGCAGCGGCAGAAATGCACCTTCTAGTTGATATCATTCGCTCTGTTCGTAATATCCGTGCGGAAGTAAATACGCCAATGAGCAAAAAAGTTCAATTGCAAATTAAAGCGAAAGACGAAGCAGTACTAGGACAACTTACGAAAAACAGCTCTTACATTGAGCGTTTCTGTAATCCAAGTGAATTAACAATTCAAACGGATTTACAAGCACCGGAAAAAGCGATGACAGCAATTGTATCAGGTGCAGAGTTATTCTTACCGTTAGCTGATCTAATCAACCTTGATGAAGAAAAAGCACGTCTTGAAAAAGAACTTGAGAAGTTCGATAAAGAAGTAGAGCGTGTACAGAAGAAACTTTCCAATCAAGGATTCGTAGCAAAAGCTCCGGCGGCAGTTATTGAAGGAGAGCGCGCGAAAGAGCAAGATTATCTAGAAAAACGCGAAGCAGTTCGCCAACGTCTAGCAGATTTGCAAAAATAAATTATTTTAAATAACGAACCACGGCAAAGATTGTCCTATTTGAGTATAATAGGGCTAAAGCAATCTTTTGCTTTGGTTCGTTTTTGATGGGAAGGGGAATGGCATACGTGATACATACATATGAAGAAGCAATCGGCTGGATTCATAGCCGTTTAAAATTTGGTATAAAACCAGGGTTAGAGCGCATGGAGTGGATGTTAGAGGAACTTGGAAATCCGGAGCGTCATATAAAATGTGTTCATCTTGCGGGAACAAATGGAAAAGGTTCTACGCTCACATATATGCGTTATATGTTACAGGCGGCAGAGTACAGAGTAGGGACATTTACTTCTCCGTACATTGAAACATTTAATGAACGGATTAGTGTGAATGGTGTACCGATTGCAGATCAAGAAATTGCAGATCTTGTAAATATGGTCAAACCTGTTGTGGAAAAGTTAGATGAAACAAATTTAGGGGAAGCGACAGAATTTGAAATTATTACTGTTATGGCGCTTTATTATTTTGCAAAGATGAATATGTGTGACATCGTTTTACTTGAGACAGGACTTGGAGGACGTTTCGATTCAACGAATGTCATTCACCCTGCGCTAACAATTATTACAAATATTGGCCATGATCATATGCATATTTTAGGAGATACGTTAGAAGCGATTGCATTTGAAAAGGCGGGAATAATAAAATCAGGTGTTCCTATTATAACTGGCGTGCAGCAAAACGAAGCGTTAGAAGTCATCCGTACAGCTGCCAATGAAAAACGTTCTAACTTATATGAACTAGGAAATCAAATTCAAGTAGAACATCATTCTTCAGAGAAAGAAGGAGAACGGTTTACATTCTCTTCTCCATTCCATACGTATGAAGGTCTTTTCATTTCTATGAAAGGCCAGCATCAAGTACAAAATGCTGCACTGGCACTTATGGCGATGTCATACTTAAACGTATATCAAGCATTTTTAATTGATGAAGAGCATATTCGAAAAGGATTAGCTGAAGCATATTGGATTGGGCGTTTTGAGAAACTTTCTACTCACCCGCATGTCATTATTGATGGAGCACACAATCCAGAAGGCATACATAGCCTTGTAGAAACTGTTCGTGCACACTACAGTGAAAAACGAATTGTTATTTTATTTACAGCACTTGGGGACAAGCAACTGGATGAAATGGTTGGACAATTAGAAACAATTGCAGATGAAATGATTTTTACAACGTTCACGTTTGATCGTGCTATCTCTGCCGAAGCTCTTGCTGCCCATTCAAAGCGAGAATCAAAACATATTTTTGAAAATTGGCAGGAAGCGATCCGTGCGACAATGGATTCTTTACAAGAAGAGGATGTTTTCTTGCTAACAGGTTCTCTTTATTTCATATCCGAAGCTCGTAAATATGTGGTTCAAAAAACTAGACAGAAATAAGCTGTCTAGTTTTTTTGTTCTACAAATAAAGACGCAAGCATACATATAGGATAACAATATAGGATAATTTGGCGAATCTCTTTGACAAGTATCTCGTTTTTTTTTGAAACGAGTATGATACGATGCTGGCAACGATAAGAAGTAAGGAGTGGGGGTATGGACAAACAATCGCGACCAATTTCAATTAAAGTGAATGGAACGGAAGCAAATTATATAGAGAAGAAAGAAGAGGAAACAAAAAAAGAAGAGTTTGATTGGACGCTCCCGGAGAATACGGTGACAAATAATGTTGTGTCGTTTCAAAAACATGTAGCATCTATACGTAAAGGAAAAAAAGGATGGAGTAATCGATTTATTTTCACGGTATCTACAGCGATTGTAATTGGGACAGGGTTTGGAATGGGAATGCTGCACTTACTAACAGGACAAGAAGCGGTTCGCGAAACGACAGCCCCGGAAGCAAATGTTACAGAGAAAAAAGAAACAAAAAAACCGACAAATGAGAAAACAGCACCAACTGCTTTAGCGCCGCTGACGATTTATTTTGTGCAGGGCGGAGTCTTTTCTTCGAAAGAAAAGGGACAGGCATCATTAAAGGAGTTACAAGAAAATGGAGTCACTGGAGCAATTATGCAGTCAGGGGATAAATATTTACTCGTTCTTGGCATGGCACATGATGAGCAATCTGTTATGCAGCTAATTACGCAATATAAACAAAAAGATATATCAGTTGTGAAAAAGAAATGGGAGATTACAGATCAAGCGCTTTTAAAACAGGATCAAGAATATGGAGCGTTTTTGGAAAAGCTGCAATCGTTGTTTGGGAAACTATTGCAACAAACCGCTGCAATGCAGTCCGGGAACAAAATAAGTAAAGCGCATATAGAACAGATTGAAACTGAATGGAAAGCAATAAAAAAAGAAGAAGTAGCATTAAAGCGGGATGATTTAAAAAAGTTGTTTACGTATGCATCAGTGGCGGTGCAAACAATACAAGAAGAGAAACAAGATATGGAAACAATGACGAAATTACAGCAAGTCTTAGTAGATAGCTTTCTTTCTTATGAAAAAATAGTTTCACAAAAAAACAAAAACGTATAATAATGAGATGAGATTTAAATCACCATCAGCATGTGGGTGCTTTTTTCTATTACTTATTCGTACTGAGGAAAGGAAAAGCAAGGTGGTGCTTTTTCCTTTCTTTTGTATTTTTTTAAAAGAAAAATGATATTTTTAAAATTTGAGGAGAATCTATACATTTAGTATGGTTATGCTGTGTCTTCCTGCTAATTTTAAAAATGAAAGGAGAACGTATGAAAAAACTTATTTTAGCGTCTGGTTCACCAAGGCGTAAAGAATTACTTGAGCTTGTGGATATGCCATTTGAGGTTGTAGTTAGTGATGTAGAAGAAACGATTGGAGCGTATTCATCACCGCATGATATCGTGATGTCACTTGCGTTGCAAAAAGCGTCTGCTGTAGCAAAGGATTACGAAGACTGTGTTGTGCTTGGTGCTGATACAATCGTTACTTTCGAGTCGCGTATTCTAGGAAAACCAGAGGATGAGAGTGAAGCGAAAGAAATGTTACAATTCTTATCAGGAAAAACTCATGAGGTGTATACAGGAGTTGCTCTTATTTCAAAAGAAAAAACAGTGACATTTTATGAGCGTGCAGAAGTAACGTTTTGGAAATTAACTGAAGAAGAAATTCATGCATATGTGCAAACGAAAGAACCGCTTGATAAAGCAGGTAGCTATGGGATACAGGGAAAAGGTGCAATTTTTGTTCAGCATATACAAGGTGATTTTTATGCGATTGTTGGCTTGCCGATTGCACGTGTTGTGCGCGAGTTGAAACAATTTAATATGTAAAGGAGGCTGGAATATGAGCTGCATTCGTGATGTTGTGAAAGAAGATCAACCACGGGAGCGTTTATTGCTAGAAGGAGCAAGCAGCTTATCAAACACAGAACTTCTCGCTATATTACTTCGAACAGGTTCAAAAGAGGAGTCGGTCTTAACATTAGCAAACCGAATTTTGCATTACTTTGACGGATTACGAATGTTAAAAGATGCAACAATTGAAGAGATGACAAGCATTCATGGCGTTGGGGTGGCAAAAGCATCCCAACTTATTGCTGCTTTTGAACTTGGACGAAGAATGGTACGCTTAGAGTATCAAAATAGATATAGCATTCGTAATCCAGAAGATTGCGCACGTTATATGATGGAGGAGATGCGCTTTTTACAACAGGAACATTTTGTATGTTTATATTTAAATACGAAAAATCAAGTGATGCATCGACAAACAGTATTTATTGGAAGTTTGAATGCCTCGATTGTGCATCCGCGCGAGGTGTTCAAGGAAGCTTTTCGCCGCGCTGCTGCCTCTATTATCTGTCTTCATAATCATCCTTCCGGAGACCCCACGCCAAGCCGAGAAGATATTGAAGTCACGAAAAGACTTGTAGAATGCGGGAGAATTATTGGGATTGAAATTCTCGATCATATTATTATTGGTGACCATAAATTCGTTAGTTTAAAAGATAAAGGTCATATTTAAGACTATTTTTTTTCTTTATTTTGTTTTATAATGTGAGTTATGAGTTTTTTGTAGGCTTTCGTCTACACTATAACAGAGAACATGTAAAAACGTTATGTTTTATATAAATATAATAATATCGAAGAAAAATGAGCAATTTGTCAAAATTAGAAAGGAAGATATAGAATATGTTTGGATTTGGTGGTTTTACTCGTGACCTTGGGATAGACTTAGGAACAGCGAATACGCTTGTATACGTAAAAGGGAAAGGTGTCGTTGTACGCGAGCCATCTGTTGTGGCATTGCAAACAGACACAAAGCAAATTGTTGCAGTTGGTAACGATGCAAAACAAATGATTGGTCGTACACCTGGAAATGTTGTGGCACTTCGTCCGATGAAAGACGGTGTTATCGCTGATTATGAAACAACAGCAACAATGATGAAATATTATATTCAACAAGCACAGAAATCAAATGGTTTCTTCTCTCGTAAGCCATATGTAATGGTATGTGTACCATCTGGTATTACAGCGGTTGAAAAACGTGCAGTAATCGATGCAACTCGTCAAGCAGGTGCACGCGATGCATACCCAATTGAAGAACCATTTGCAGCTGCAATTGGTGCGAATTTACCTGTTTGGGAACCAACTGGTAGTATGGTTGTAGATATCGGCGGTGGTACAACAGAAGTAGCGATTATCTCTCTTGGCGGTATTGTAACAAGCCAATCTGTTCGTGTTGCCGGTGATGAAATGGACGATGCGATTATTCAGTACATTAAGAAAAATTATAATTTAATGATCGGGGAACGAACTGCAGAAGCATTAAAATTAGAAATCGGTTCTGCTGGCGAGCCAGAAGGTGTTGAGCCAATGGATATTCGTGGTCGTGACTTAGTGACTGGATTACCAAAAACAGTATCGATTCGCCCAGAAGAAATTGCATCAGCGTTAAAAGATACTGTAGATGCAATTGTTGAGTCTGTAAAAAATACATTAGAAAAAACGCCGCCAGAATTAGCAGCGGATATTATGGATCGTGGTATTGTTTTAACAGGTGGCGGTGCATTGCTTCGTAATTTAGATAAAGTAATTAGCGAAGAAACTAATATGCCAGTTCTTGTTGCAGAAAATCCATTAGATTGCGTAGCAATTGGAACAGGTAAAGCGTTAGATAACATCGACCTTTTCAAAAATGCTCGATAAAATCCATTATTTCAACACAAAAAATTAGTGAATTTAAGAGGGTGTGAACGTGCCACAGTTTTTCTTAAACAAAAGATTAATTGTTTTATTAGTTAGTATTATTCTTCTCGTGGCATTGATCGGAATCTCATTGAAAGAACGGAAAAATCTAACGTGGCCAGAGCAGTTTGTAAAGGATACCGTAGGAGTTGTAGAACGTGTATTTCAAAAGCCAGCGAATTATGTTGCCGGATTCTTTGAGAACGTAGAAGATGTAAAGCGCACGTATGAAGAAAATAAAGAATTAAAATCAAAATTGGACAAGTATGCAGAGCTGTCCGTAAAAGTAAAAGAATTAGAAAAAACAAATGAAGAACTTCGTGATATTCTTGGAAAAAAAGATACACTTAGTGATTTTAAACCAATTCAAGCAACTGTTATTGCTCGCAATCCAGATAAATGGAATGACTTAATCGGGATTGATAAAGGTGCACAACAAGGCATTCAAAAAGATGCGGCTGTTATTACATCAAAAGGTTTAATTGGAAAAGTAAAAAGTGTTTCACAGTTTACTTCAACAGTTGAGTTAATCAGCTCATTAAACCGAACAAATCGTATTTCAGCTGTTGTCCGAGGAGATAGTAATGTTTTCGGATTAATTGAAGGGTACGATAAAGAGAAGCAGCAGCTTGTTTTCACAAAAATCCCATCTGGTGTGAAAGTAGAGAAGGATCAAACAGTTGTAACTTCTGGTCTTGGCGGTGTGTTCCCAGATGGATTGGTTATTGGACAAATCGTTGAGGTAACAGCGGATGAGTACGGATTAACACAAACAGCTTATATCAAGCCTGCAGCAGACTTAAGTGATGTTAGCAATGTTATGGTTGCCAAACGGACTATGTCGACAGTAGATTTAGGGAAATAGGAGGGGAAGAGATGGAGATTTTAAAAAAAGCGATTCTTCCTCTTCTACTTCTTTTCGTATTTGTATTGGAGAATATGTTTTCTACTATTGTTCCAACTAGTCTTTTTTGGAAGAATACAATTGTAGCACCGCATTTTTTAATGATTGTTTTATGCTTTATTGCAATTTACTTTAATTCTGTGCATGGTATTTACTATGGGCTATTATTTGGTTTTTTGTTTGATATCGTACATACAGAGTTAGTTGGTGTGTATATATTTGCTTATCCAATTTTAGTGTATCTTGTCTACCAGGCAATGCGAATTTTACAAGTGAACCTTTTTATCGTGTTCTTTATTGTATTAGCGAGCATTGCTGCGCTAGAGTATTATGTGTATGGATTTTTGACGTTAATTGGTCGTGTTCATATGCCAGCGCATATCTTTTTCACAGATCGTCTTCTTCCGACGCTGTTGTTGAACGGAATTTTTTTACTGCTGTTTTGCTTCCCACTGCAACGATATCTTTTACGTCTTTCCGACGCTATGGAAGAAAAAGAAAAAAGGATTTTCTGATTTTATGTCGAATTAAATCGGTGGGGTGAGCATTGGTGACAGAAAAAAAGCAACAAAATGTGACTATAAAAGGAACGAAAGATGGTTTAGCATTACATCTGGATGATTCCTGTTCATTTCGTGAATTACTGCAAGAACTTGACGAAAAGCTTTCCACTCATTATTACGAGGGTGATGGACGCTCTTTAATTGAAGTACAGGTTAGGGTTGGAAATCGTTATGTAACAGAGGTCCAACAAGAAGAGTTGCGCACGTTAATTCGTAATAAAAAGAATTTAGTCGTAGATTCTATTGAGAGTGATGTTGTAACGAAAGAACAAGCGGTGGCATGGAAAGAAGAAACAGAAATTGTTTCTGTTTCAAAAATTGTTCGCTCAGGTCAAATATTGCATGTAAAAGGCGATTTATTATTGATTGGAGATGTGAATCCAGGCGGTACGGTTATCGCTGGAGGAAATATTTTTATTATTGGAGCATTACGAGGAATTGCACATGCTGGATATTATGGGGATGCAGAAGCTGTTATAGCAGCTTCTGTTATGAATCCAATGCAGCTTCGGATTAGCGATGTGACAATGCGCGCTCCTGAGGAGAAAGAAGACGGGGCGGAAGGGGCAGAATGTGCCTACATTAATGAGAACAATCACATTGTTGTCGATCGCATTCAACTTCTCACTCATCTTAGACCTAATTTAACAAGGTTAGAAAGGGGAATTGTATAGCTGTGGGAGAGGCAATAGTTATTACATCTGGAAAAGGCGGAGTAGGTAAAACTACAACGTCTGCAAATATTGGTACAGCCTTGGCGTTATCTGGGAAAAAAATATGTTTAATTGATACAGATATCGGCTTGCGAAATTTAGACGTAGTAATGGGATTGGAAAACCGTATTGTATATGATCTTGTTGATGTTGTTGAAGGACGTTGTCGTTTACCTCAAGCTCTTATTCGAGATAAGCGCTTTGATGAACTTTATTTATTACCTGCAGCACAAACGAGTGACAAGTCGGCAGTAACACCCGAACAAATGGAAGAATTAATACAACAATTACGTCAAGATTATGATTACATATTAATTGATTGCCCGGCCGGTATTGAACAAGGTTTTAAAAACGCTGTGGCAGGTGCTGATAAAGCAATTGTTGTGACAACACCAGAAGTATCTTCAATGCGTGATGCTGATCGGATTATCGGACTATTGGAAAAAGAAGATATCGAGCCGCCTAAGTTAGTTATCAATCGTGTCCGCAGTCATATGCTACATGAACAAGATATGTTGGATGTAGATGAAATTGTACGTACCTTGTCTATTGAATTACTTGGGGTCGTTGAAGATGATGATGCGGTGATTCGAGCAACAAATACAGGAGAGCCTGTAGCATTGCAGCCGAGTGGAAAGGCATCCATTGCTTATCGAAATATTGCAAGACGTTTGCTTGGAGAAAATGTGCCATTGCAACCGCTTGAAAATGAAAAAGAATCAGTATTTACGAAAATGAAAAAATTCTTCGGAATACGTTAAGAGCACTTCGCATATATGTGGAGTGCTTTTTTTTGTTTTAAGGATAGCTGCTCGTATACGCTCTGACCTTCTAGGAGAAAAGCATTCCCATGAATATCTTTCCCGGACAACTCATACATATGTACAAACTGATGGAAAGAGGAAGGGGTCAGGATGAGAGATAAACGAGTAGAAGAAATTAAAAAGCGTATTGAGAAGAGAAAAGCGCAGCAGGAAAGAGAGGATGAAATGTTTTTATATGAAGAACAAGACTATACACCGCTTCTTGTTGAAGAAGGAGAAAAGACAAAGCCTATCTTCCGAAAGGAAATATTTCTCTTTAAGCTGCTGCTATCTGCTATTCTTGTTCTTGTCGTAGCCATCTTATTTAAAAACACAACAAATTCTTTTGAAGGCCCACGTACAGTTGTTAAACAAGTAATGAAAGAAGAATTTCAATTTGCATCTGTGTCGAAGTGGTATGAATCAAAGTTTGGAAAACCGCTATCTTTTTTACCCTCTAGTGAAAAGAAAACAACGCAGAAAGAAAAGAATTACGCTGTTCCTGCTTCAGGAAAAGTAACGCAAAGTTTTCAGGCAAACGGACAAGGTGTGTTTGTACAAACAGACGCGAATGCCGTTGTGGAATCAGTTAATGAGGGCGTTGTTGTCTCGATTGGTCAAAAAGAGGAGTTTGGAAATACAGTTGAAATCCAACATGCAGATGGTACGGAATCTTGGTACGGAAATTTAGGAGAAACATCAGTTAAGCTATATGATTATGTAGCGAAAAAGCAAAAAGTTGGAACAGTTGCAAATGGAAAATTTTATTTTGCGTTCAAAAAGAATGAAAAATTTATTGATCCAATTCAGGTGATTTCCTTTGAATAAATATAGTGAGATTTTTTCAAAGATTACCATTCATCCGTTGTTTTGGGGCGTTATAGCAATTGCGGTTTTTACAGCTCGTTTTAAAGAGGTGCTTATTTTATTTTTCATTGTCTTTATTCATGAATTAGGTCATGCGATAGCAGCCGCTCATTTTAAATGGCGCATTAAACAGATTCAGCTCTTGCCATTTGGCGGGGTAGCTGAGCTTGATGAGCATGGGAATAAGCCGTTAAAAGAAGAAATGATTGTTATTATAGCAGGGCCTGTTCAACATGTATGGATGGTAGCGGCTGCCTATTCATTGTACACGGTAGGCTGGATGGGAGAAAACTTTTACAATTTTTTTCTGTGGAACAATATGACCATTTTATTTTTTAATTTATTACCGATTTGGCCTCTTGATGGAGGGAAAATTGTACTAAACGTATTATCGTATCGCTTTCCATTTTTACAAGCGCACAATATTATGATGAGAATTTCAATTGTATGTCTTAGTACTATATTAGGGCTACAGCTCTTTTGGAATGGAAAGAATGCAATGATGTGGGCGTTACTTCTTTATTTAGCATTTTCTTTATTTCAAGAGTGGAAACAACGTCGTTATGCATTTATGCGTTTTTTATTGGAGCGGTATTACGGAAAGAAACGAGAAATTGCCAAGGTTACAGCAATTACAGTTCAAAGGGAAACGAGTTTGTATCATATTTTCACACAGTTTCGAAGGGGATATAAGCATTCAATTATTATAAATGGAGATCATAAAAATCAATACACGCTAGATGAAAATGAATTGCTTTACGCATATTTTACAGAAAAAAGAACAGCATCATCTGTAGAAGAGTTAATTGGTTAGTGTTGACGATAACACTAACCTTTAATATTGTATAAAAAAAGGATAAAAGAGAGGAATAGACTTTGAAGACGTTATATATAAATTACACCGGTTCGGAAAAACGAGTTGCTGTTGAAGAAGAGAAAGAGGTTGTAGAACTCTTATGGCAACGAAATGAACAAGAACAAATTGTTGGAAATATATACATTGGTCGCGTCATGCGAACAATCGCCGGGATGAACGCAGCTTTTGTCAATATTGGCTTGGAGAAGCATGCTTATTTGTCATATGAAAATGTGCCATCATCTATGCGAGTACATGAAGGGCAATCGCTTCTTGTACAAGTTGTGAAAGAAGCGATTGATACGAAAGGGCCAAAAATTACAGCAAACATAGAATTCACCGGGAAATATGTTGTATATATGCCCTATGACACGGTTTTTGCCGTTTCCCGGAAAATAAAAGATGAGAAAAAGAGAGAACAACTTCTTGCGCTAGAAAAAACAGGAGGATTTATTTTCCGTTCTGCGTGTGAAAAAGTAGAAATACAAGAAGTACAAGCAGAGATGCAACGCCTTCGATCTCAATTTGAACTTGTGAAAAAACAAGAACAACGAGGAAAGGCACCGCTTCTCGTGTATTCTCCGTCTAGTTTTTTAGATCGAATCCTTCAAGAAATACCAGTAGATACGATTTCGCAAGTGATTGTAGATCAGCGCAGTATGATACAAGAATTAGAAGGAAAAATAGGTGCAGAAAAAGTTGCTTTCTTTCATGAAAAGACGCCGTTATTTGCTCGATATGGAATTGATCGTGAAATTGAAAAGGCATTGAAAAAAGTAGTGTGGCTTCCAAATGGAGCAAATTTACTCATTGAACAAATGGAAACGATGACGGTAATCGATGTAAACACTGGTAAATTTACCGGAAAACAAAATTTACAAGATACAGTACTGCGCACAAATGAAATAGCAGCAAAAGAAATTGCACGGCAGTTACGACTTCGTGACATTGGCGGGATGATTTTAATTGATTTTATTAATATGAAGCGCCGCGAGGAAAAGGAAAAAATAAGAGGAATCGTAAAGTCACACTTAGAAAAAGACCACACTTATACAAGAGTATTAGGATTTACAGAGCTTGGTATTTTAGAAATAACAAGAAAACGTAAAAAACAATCGCTTCGTGATATGCTATTAACAGATTGCAGAATGTGTCAAGGCAGCGGTTATGTGTTATCGCATGAAACGGTAGCATATGAGTTAGAGAGAGAACTCATTGCTTATAATGGAACAGATGACGAAGCTGTTCTAATCGCTGCTCATCCGAATGTGCAGCAAATCTTTTTTGAGAAAGAAATGCAGCGCAATATATCTTTTCAAATTTATTTTATTGATGATGAAGCAGCGCGTTACACGATTCAACGTTTTGGAACGAAGGAAGAGATAAGCGCGCGGAAAAAATAGTTAGTATAAGATTCATTGACAATAGGATGTGTTTCGTGATAACATCTCTATGTTATAGTTTATAGCACCTAAACTGCTATATACTACAACCGCGCAGGACAGGTTCCTAAAAGGCATTGTATGTCTACCTCGTTTTGGCGAGTCTTAGTAATTATGAGGAGGTGCAATTATGTACGCAATTATCGAAACAGGTGGAAAACAAATTAAAGTTGAAGCTGGTCAAGCAATCTACGTAGAGAAATTAGACGTAGAAGCTGGTGAAACTGTTACTTTTGACAAAGTTCTTTTCGTTGGTGGCGAAACTGTTAAAGTTGGTAGCCCAGTTGTAGAAGGTGCAACGGTTACTGCGAAAGTTGAAAAACAAGGTCGCGCTAAGAAAATCATCGTTTTCAAATACAAAGCGAAAAAGAACAATCGTAAAAAACAAGGTCACCGTCAACCGTACACGAAATTAGTGATTGAAGCAATCAACGCTTAATTCGGGTTGTCATGATTAAAATTACGATTAACCGCACGAAATTAGGAAGTATCCAATCATTTAAAATGACCGGACATGCCAACTTCGCTCCGCATGGACAAGATCTTGTCTGTGCTGCAACGACAGCGGTTGTGTTTGGTGCAATAAATGCAGTGGAATCACTTTGTAATGTGCAAGCAACTATTGAACTTGGAAAAGATGGTGGATTTTTGATGTATGAATTGCCTAGTGATCTAGATGATTCTACAAAAGAAAAAGCATGTTTTCTGTTAGAGGGTATGGTTGTTTCGCTTAAAACGATCGAACTTGATTACGGAAAATATATCCGATTAATAGAAAAAGTGCAGGAGGTGTAACGTATGTTAAGATTAGATCTTCAGTTTTTCGCATCTAAGAAAGGTGTAGGTAGTACAAAGAACGGTCGTGACTCTCAGTCAAAACGTCTTGGTGCTAAACGTGCAGACGGTCAATTCGTTTCAGGTGGATCAATTCTTTACCGTCAACGCGGTACAAAAATTTATCCAGGTGTTAACGTTGGTCGTGGTGGCGATGACACATTATACGCAAAAGTTGACGGCGTAGTACGCTTTGAGCGTCTTGGTCGTGACCGCAAACAAGTGAGCGTATATCCTGTTGCTCAAGAAGCATAAGAAACTCACGGAAAACTCTAACCTGAGTGCAGGTTAGAGTTTTTCTATATTAAAGGGGTATATGAATGAAAGAAGAATGGACAATTATAGATGCGTTACGTCACTCAAGACATGATTGGCTTAATCGTATGCAGATGATTAAAGGAAATCTTTCGCTCGGAAGAGTGGAAGAAATTCATGGGCTCATCGATCGTTTTGTCCAAGAAGCGAGACAAGAATCGAATCTGATGGGGCTTTCTATGCCCTCGTTTTCAGAATGGATTTTAACATATAATTGGAAACAGCACCCGTGCTTGTTGGAGTACGAAGTATTAGGAGAAATACATAACTTATCGCATCTAGATGAAAGAGTATCTAGATGGACGGCTCAATTTTTCCAAATGCTTGAGCATAGTTTAGACGTTTATGTTGAAAATTATGTTTGTATCACAGTTGAATGTGAAGGTGAGGATGCTCGTTTCTTTTTTGATTTTCGTGGCAAGCTAACCAATGTACAAGAGATACAAGAGTGGCTTGCTCATCAACGTAATAAATGGTTTTCCATTTCTTATACAGTGCGAGATGAAGAAATCTCGGTTATATTACAACTATTAGAAAAAAGTGTGGTGAGATAATGTTTGTAGATCAGGTCAAGATATATATAAAAGGCGGCGATGGCGGTAACGGAATGGTTGCGTATCGTCGTGAGAAATATGTTCCAAAAGGTGGCCCAGCAGGCGGTGATGGTGGTAAAGGTGCCGATGTTGTTTTCGTAGTAGACGAAGGATTACGTACATTAATGGATTTCCGCTATCAGCGTCATTTTAAAGCGGATCGCGGTCAACATGGAATGAGTAAAAGCCAGCACGGCCGTAAAGCAGATGATTTAATTGTAAAGGTTCCGCCGGGAACAGTTGTAAAAGATGTAGCTACTGGTCAAATTCTTGCGGATTTAGTAACGCATGAGCAATCAGCAGTTATCGCAAAAGGTGGCCGTGGTGGTCGTGGTAACTCACGTTTTGCGACGCCAACGAATCCAGCTCCGGAAATTGCTGAGAACGGCGAACCAGGTCAAGAACGTGAAGTAGTACTAGAATTGAAAGTGTTAGCTGATGTAGGTCTTGTTGGATTCCCAAGTGTCGGTAAATCAACATTATTATCTGTTGTATCATCAGCACGTCCAAAAATTGCTGAATATCACTTCACAACAATTGTTCCAAATCTTGGAGTAGTTGAGACAGGTGATGGACGCAGCTTTGTTATGGCAGATCTTCCAGGATTGATTGAAGGTGCGCACGCAGGTGTTGGGCTTGGACATCAATTTTTACGTCATATTGAGCGTACACGCGTTATCATTCATGTGATTGATATGTCTGGTCTAGAAGGGCGCGATCCATATGAGGATTACGTAACAATTAATAATGAATTAACAGAATACAATCTGCGTCTAACAGAGCGTCCACAAGTTGTTGTTGCAAACAAAATGGATATGCCAGATGCAGAAGAAAATTTACAAGCGTTCAAAGAAAAAGTGGGCGATGAAGTGAAAATCTTCCCAATTTCTGCAGTAACGCGTCAAGGTGTTCGTGATTTACTATTTGAAGTAGCAAATCTTATCGAAACAACACCAGAATTCCCAATACACGAAGTTGTAGATGAATCCGATGCAAGTGTAATGTACAAATTTGAGGGTGAAGGCTCTAAATTTGAAATTACACGTGAAAGCGATGGTACATTTGTGATTTCTGGTTATGATATTGAGAAAACATTCAAGATGACAGACTTCTCTCGTGATGAGTCTGTACGTAGATTCGCTCGTCAAATGCGCGGTATGGGTATTGATGAAGCGCTGCGCCAACGCGGTGCAAAAGACGGCGATATTGTAAAAATTCTTGAATATGAATTTGAATTTATCGATTAAGGACTGCCGAAATTCGGCGGTCTTTTTTTGTGCCAAAATAAAAAATTCTTCTCAAATGGGAATTTCCCCTTATAATGGAAAAAGGGTAGGTGCAGGGCAAAAAGCAATGGTGTCTACATGTACTTCTTATAAGGGAGTGGGAATGATATGTATAAAATATTAATTGTAGAAGACGATTTGAAAATTGGTGATATTTTAGAAGGACACCTCGATAAATATGGTTATCAGTCATTTCGTGTACAAGATTTTCGGTATATAAAAGATGAATTTGCAAAGGTAAACCCGCATTTAGTTTTACTTGATATTAATTTACCGTATTTTGATGGATTCTATTGGTGCCGTCAAATTCGTACTGTTTCCAACGCGCCGATTATTTTTGTATCTGCACGTACAGGAGAGATGGATCAAGTAATGGCGATTGAAAATGGCGGTGACGATTACATTACGAAGCCGTTTCATTTAGATATTGTTATGGCGAAAGTAAAAAGTGCGCTGCGCCGTGTGTATGGTGAATATGCTTCAGGGGCAGAAAATGATTATTTTGGCGTGAATGGATTGCTTTTATATCAAGCGCAGCACATGGTAGAGTGGCAAGGAAAGCAAGTAGAACTTACCAAAAATGAGTACTATTTATTAGAATGCTTAATGAAGCAAGCGGATCAATATGTAACGAGAGAAGAGTTACTAGAAGCATTATGGGATGAGGTTGCTTTTGTTGATGATAATACATTAACCGTAAATGTAAAGCGTGTTCGTAAAAAATTAGAAGAGATAGGAATTACGGATGCCATTGTTACGAAGCGGAGCTATGGATATGCGCTCTTAACGAATTGGGTGAACGAACATGAATCTTAAAAAATATGTGATGGACCGCACCGCATTACTTATTTCTTACGTGATGAGTATCGTTCTATTTGGTCTTGTCTTGCAACTGCAATCTTTTTTACAGAAACAATCTATAAATTGGAGTACATGGCTATATGGATTGTTATTATCAATTGTCGTTTTTGCTTTCTTTCTGATACATGATTATCGGAAAAGACGAGCCTTTTTACAAAAGGTAGAACATTATATTGCAGAGGGACAGGAGTTGCATCATTCTTTATCTGTCAGTTCATCTTATACATACGAACAAGAAGCAATTGTGGAAGCTTTTTCGCTCTTAAGACAACAATATATGAATGAAATCCATGAACAACAGGCAAAAGGAGAACAGCAAACGATCTTTCTGAATCAGTGGATTCACCAAATGAAGACGCCTGTATCTGTCATTGAATTATTGCTGCAAAAACTTGGACAAACGCACCGCGAAGCAAGAGATACGATTGAAAGTATTCGGGAAGAAAATAATCGTATTTTACATGGATTAGATTTAGCATTGCACATGGCACGCCTAGAGCAGTTTGGGAAAGATTATAAAATAGAAGAAGTCAATGTCGTGAATATTGTTCGTGACAGTATTAATCAACATAAAAAAACATTCATCCAATATGCTGTATATCCGAAAGTTCTGTTTGAGAAAGAACAGTACGTGGTAGCTTCGGATCAAAAGTGGCTCAGTATTGCAATTAATCAAATTGTGATGAATGCCTTGAAGTATACAAGAATTACAGAGAAAGAGAAAAAAGAGATTACATTTCAAATCGAAGAAACAGAAAGTGTTATTGCATTGCATATTTGTGACAACGGAATAGGCATTCCAAAGCAGGATATAAAGCGAATTTTTGAGCCGTTTTTTACGGGGATCAATGGACGGAAAACGAGAGAAGCGACAGGGATGGGCTTATATATTACAAAGCAAATTTGTGATCATCTTGGCCATGGAATTTCTGTACAATCAATAGAGAAGGAAGGAACAACATTTACGTTCCAATTCTCAAAAGATAAAGGATATCATCAAATGATGAGGAAAATGACAAAATTGTAAGATAACTAACCGTTTTGTAAGGGAAATCACTCGTTACTTTCTCTCGTTTTTTCTATAGTAAGAGTAAGAAGAAAACATATAGGGGGATTCGAAATGAGTGTTCTTGAAGTAAAAGGTTTGACAAAGGTGTATCAATCAAAAGGATCGGTAACAACGACAGCGCTAAATAATATTAACTTTAAAATTGAAGAAGGTGAATTTGTCGGCATTATGGGACCATCAGGGAGCGGAAAAACAACGCTTTTAAATTTATTAGCAACCATTGATAAGCCGACATCAGGTCACGTTTATATGAACGGCGAAGAAATTAGTCAAATGCGTGCTGCTAAACTTGCAGCATTTCGTCGTACACATTTAGGATTTATTTTCCAAGATTTTAACTTACTTGATACGTTATCCATTAAGGAAAATATCATTTTGCCACTTGTAATGGCAAATCGTCCTGTGAAAGAAATTGATGCAAAAGTATTAGAAATTGCAAAGTTTCTAAACATAGAGGGAATTTTACATAAAAAAGTGTACGAAGTATCAGGCGGTCAACAGCAGCGTGCGGCAGCAGCACGTGCTATTATCCATCAGCCAACTTTAATCTTAGCTGACGAACCGACAGGAAACTTAGACTCCAAATCAGCAAAATCATTGATGGGTGCTCTGCAGGAACTTCATGAAGAGAAGAAAGTGACAATTGCAATGGTAACGCATGATCCTGTTGCGGCCAGTTATTGTGAACGTATTTTATTTATTCGTGACGGTGAAATTTTCTCAGAGATTCATAAAGGAGAAACAAAACAAGCCTTTTTCCAAGAAATATTAGACGTACTTGCGATGCTAGGGGGAGAATACCATGAACTTTCGCCAGCTCGCGTTTAATAATGTCAAAGGAAATTGGCGTAATTATAAAGCGTTTTTAATTAGTAGCTGTTTATCGATTTTTGTGTTCTTTATGTATGCTTCGTTTATTTATCATCCAGATGTCGTGAATGGTAATGTTAGTGAGAAAATGCGTGTTGAAAAAGGATTAGAGACGTGTAATTATATTGTTATTTTATTTTCAGCGTTATTCATTTTGTACTCGAACTCCATCTTTTTACGGGCTCGTAAAAAAGAGCTAGGGTTGTTTACTCTAATTGGTGCGACAAAAGGACAGTTAGGAAGAATGATCATGCGAGAGCAAATGATTCTTGGCTGCATTTCAATTGTCGGTGGAATTGCCCTCGGTATGCTCGGTTTACCACTCTTTTTTAAAGCAGTAAGTGCTGTAGTTGGAATTGAAAAAGCATTGCCATTTGTATGGAATGGAAAAGCAATCGCAATTACTGCCGGTGTATATTTCGTTCTCTTTTTCGTTTTATCACTATTTGGATTATGGACGATATGGAGATTGCAAATTATTGATTTACTTCGCGACGCAAGAAAACAAAGAGTTGAGCCGTTTTCGTTTAGATGGCTATTTATAGCTGGATTACTAAGTATTATCGTTGCTTACGTTCTTTGCTTTCAAGTAACATTCATGAACCTTACGGTGTACTTCCTTCCAATCGTTGGTTTGACAATTGTCGGAACATATTTTTTATTCACACAAGGAAGTGTTGTTCTATTAAAAGCATTGCAAAAAAGAAAGTCGCTTTTTTATAAGCAGCCGAATTTGTTTGTTATTAGTAATCTCGTTTATAAGATGAAAGATAACGCACGTTTTCTATTTGTTGTTTCGATCATCACAGCAATTGTTGCCTCGGCAATGGGGACGTTATACGTCTTCTTTGAGGATATGAGTGCAAAAGTAGTGCAGCATTCTCCGCATGCTATTTCCATTCAAGAAAAAGGGGTAAACTCTCATGAAGTGGTGAAAGAAGAAACATTGCAATCACTGCTTAAAAAACATAATTTTGAACAGGCGCGAAAAGTAACTGTAACAGAAATACCAGGAAAATTTCATATGAAAGTGATGAACGAAGACCGAGAATTTGATTTAGGAATTATCTCTGAGCGAGAGTTTAATGCAGAAGCGCGAAAGCAACAGGAAGCGGAGATTCATAATAAGCCTGGAACTGGCACAATGGTTGTGTTGGATATGATGAATGAACTCATGAAATTTGATGCAACGAAGCCGTTTACATTTAAAGTACAAAATCAATCGTATGAGCTGAAGTTAAATAAGCCATATACAAAAGCGATATTTAATACTAGTAATTTATTAGTTGTAAATGAGCAAGACTACGCCAAGTATGCAGCTGCTGTCCCAGATACAGAAAAGATGATGTATTACGGCTATTATATTCAGAACTGGAAAGATACGGAGGCTCTCGTGAAGGAATTGAAAGGTCATATCGCCGATGATAAAAAAGCGAATTTTGATAATTCTATTCTTGTTTATCAAAGTGTAAAAGAAAACGGTGCGATTACGATGTTTATCGGCTTCTTCATAACAATACTGTTCTTCTTCTTTGCTTGCAGCATGACATACTTTAAGTGGTTTAATGATAAAGAACAAGACCGTATTCAGTTCCATTCATTAAAACGAATTGGTATGACGGATCAAGAAATTCGTAAAATTGCAGTTCGGCAAATGGGAGCAATTTTCTTCATTCCTATCTTGGTAGGTGTTTTGCATAGTGGATTTGCATTATATACATTAGGGAACATGCTGTATTTAGACTTATGGAAGTCAGGAGCGGTTATTATTACAGCATATATACTAGCATCAGCATTATATTTTGCAATTGCACAAAGAGGATATTTAAAGCACATAAAAAGCTAGGACTTCCTAGCTTTTTATGTGTGTAACGGGTTTTAGGAGGGAGAAAGGTGAAGTTTTATCAACTTACTTTTCAAAATGTTAGAGGGAATTGGCACAACTACAAAATATTTTTCTTAAGTAGTTGTTTCTCAGTTTTTGCTTTTTTTATGTATACATCCATTATTATGCATCCTAACATGAGAACGGATAATCTGTATGAGGGGATACAGGCAGGCCTAATTGTATGCGATGTAATTGTAATTGCTTTCTCAATTATATTTATTCTGTATTCTAGTTCGATCTTTATACAGTCTCGAAAAAAAGAATTTGGGTTATTCATATTAATGGGAGCTACGAAAGTAAATATTATATGGATGATGATCATGGAGCAAATGGTAGTGGGCTTCCTCGCGAGCTTTTTTGGCATTGGGATTGGGACGTTATTTTTAAAGCTATTTTTTATGATTTTTAGTTTATTACTTAATATGCCGACTGAATTGCCGTTTGTGCTTAGTTCAAAAGCGATTGTGATAACGATGATGACATATGGGGTTATCTTTCTTCTTTTATCCATTTTTAGTGCGCTGCGCATATGGAAAATAGAAGTTATTCATTTATTAAAAGAAATGCAAGAAGGAAAAAAAGAAACGAGAAGTAAGAAGTGGCTTTGTTGGTTTGGTTTTGCCTGTATAGGTATCAGTTATTGGTTAACAATAAAAGTGACGATGGAGAACATTGCTCTTTATTTTATACCTGTTTCTATTTTAACAACAGTTGGAACGTATTTTGTATGTACGCATAGCATGATTCAAGTATTACAAGGAATTAAAAAGAGACAGAGTGTCATGTATCGCTATCCGTATTTATTCGTTATCAATCAGTTGTTACATACAGTGAAAGACAATCGGCGCTTTTTCTTTATTTTATCTATATTAACAACGATAGTAGTAACGGCGACAGGCTCTGTTTATTTGTTTTTTTCAAATACGAGAGAACTATTTCGCTATGAACAGCCGCATGCTTTTTCCTATGTTGAAAAAGGAATCGACTCTAGGGAAGTAATGGAGAAAGAAACGGTTGAAAAGCTATTGCGTAAGCACGGTGTCAATGATTTTAGTTACGTAACGTTTATTGGAATCCCAGCAACAGTTCAATTAGATACTGGTAAAGAGTCTTATGCGACTGTGATTGGAGAAGATGAATATAATAGAGAAGCGAAAAGGCAGTCGAAGAAGCAGATTCATCCGAAAGAGGGAACAGTGACATTTATTTATTATAGTAATTATGATCTTCTTCCTAAGTATCCTAAGAAATATATACATTTTAAAGTACTAGGGGAAACATATCGCTTTACATATAACGGAGCATATGAAGGGAATGCCTTTAATAGTGATACAAGTCAGCGGAGCGGCAGATTCCTCGTTATGCACAATCAAGATTTTCAGAAGCTTTCTCGTCAAGTTCCTAATCACGAAAAATATGTATATAACGGATATGATTTACGAGATTGGAACAATACAGAAAGATTAGGTGAAGAATTACAATCTCACATTTTAAAAGGAACAGAATCAGTAATTCGTAATAATATGTACATATATAAGGCAACGAAAGACGGAGGGAATCTAGTATTATTTGTCGGCTCGTTCATAAGTATCCTCTTTTTTCTAGCGTCCTGTAGCACAGTTTATTTTAAATGGTTTCATAATATTGAATATGACCGCTTGCAATATCAAGCTCTCCTGAAAATCGGAATGACAAAGCAAGAAATACATAAGATTTCACGTTGGCAATTAGGGACTCTATTCTTTTTTCCAGTTTTATTAGGAAGCGTACATAGTGCAGTTGCTTTACATACGTGCCAAAAGGCCTTTTTTATAAAATCATCTTGGCTCGTTTTAGAGGTTATTGCTATTTATCTCATCGCATGTACATTCTATTTCTTCTTTGCACAAAAAGAGTATATGAAACATATCGGCTAGCTCTTGCTAGTCTTTTTTGTTGTAATTTTCGAAAAACAAGTAGAAGAATAGAGGTGTTTATGATATAACAGTAAGAAAACGAAAAGAGGGGAAAAGATGACAATTCGAGTTGGCTATTTAGGACCAGAAGCAACATTTACAAATATGGCGGTGAGTCGCTTCTTTCCTGAGGCTGAACATGTACCATATCGAACGATTCCAGATTGTATAGATGCAGCAGCAAATGAGGTTGTTGATTTTGCAGTTGTCCCCCTTGAAAATGCGATTGAAGGCTCTGTAAATATTACGATTGACTATCTTGTGCATGAGCAAACGCTGCCGATTGTTGGGGAAATTACAGTACCTGTCCAGCAACATTTACTCGTTCATTCGCAGCACGCAAAACGTTGGCAAGATGTATATGCGGTGCATTCTCATCCGCATGCGATTGCGCAATGTCATAAGTTTTTGAATCAAGAATTAAAAGGTGTGACCGTGCGGGATATGACATCAACGAGTGCTGCTGCACAATTTGTGATGGAACACCCAGAGGAAAAAATTGCGGCAATCGCCAATGAGGCTGCGGCAGAAAAGTATGGATTATCTATTGTTCAGCATGATATTCATACCCATAAAAATAATCATACACGTTTTCTCGTATTACATAAGAACGAGCACGTGAAAATACCGAGAAATGGAGAGCACCACGGGACGAAAACAACGCTTATGATAACGTTACCTTCAGACTATGCAGGAGCGTTATATCAAGTATTATCCGCATTTGCATGGAGGAAATTAAACCTTTCCAAAATTGAGTCTCGTCCAATGAAAACAGGACTTGGCAATTATTTTTTCTTAATTGATGTCGAAAAAGAGTATGATGATGTTCTGCTTCCAGGAGTGAGAATGGAATTAGAAGCACTTGGTTTTTCGGTTACATTACTTGGGAGTTATTCTTCTTATTGGGTATGAAAAAGAATCCCATTGCGTATGCATTGGGATTCTTTAAGTTAATTTCTCAAGTCGTGTCATTAATGATTTTCGCCAATCTTCTGCGAGTTCAGGAACGGCAATAATCTTTTTCATTCCCTCTATATCTTTTTTCCCCCGGAAATAGATTTCATTCGCAAATAAAATGGAAACTTGGTGCGGATGACGTTCGAGCAATGTAATTTGTGAATCTTTACGGACCGTTCCTTCCTGCAGAACGCGGCATAAGTATCCTGTGTAGCCAGTTTCAATAATGCGAGGTAAGATGCTAGGAATACCGAGTCGTTTCGAAATTGTACTGCATGGAATTCTTGCTTGCGTCACTTGAACAATTGCCTCTCCGAGTTGATAAATGTCTCCAATACAAACATCTTGTTCTAGCATATTTGTAACTGTTACATTCTCCCCAAATGCAGATGAAGGAAGTGATGTACGAAACTCGGTTTCCCACAAATCATAATGTTCATAAGGATAAACACAAACGGCACGATCAGGCCCGCCGTGAAAGCGTAAGTCCGCAACACCGTCTCCTCGAAATCCATCTGTTGATAAAAAAGCATCTTCAACAAGCTGTTTACAAATGCCGCTTGTCATTTCTTTATCTTCTGCATATTGCATTGTTTTTGGCTTCCCGATGCTAAAATGAATAAGTTCGATTCCCATATATTTTCTCCCTTCCCACTATTTTTTCTATTGTAGCATGATGAAAATAAAAAACGCACAGAGAAAGTAAAATTCTCTGTGCGTTTTTTAATGAACAAGAAATCCGGCCTGGTCTAACGCCTCACAAGCAGCATTTAACTTTTCTAGCGAATCTGCTTCAATTGTATGCAAATGAATCCCATTTGTAAGCTGTGATAAGTAAGTTGCATTTGTTTTTTCAATCTTGCTTAAATACTGCTCAATTTCAAAGCGATTGCTTACCATAATAGAAGCTGTTAAATCTCCGTATACTGGATGTTCCACTTTTACGTCTTTAATTGTAACGCCATGGTCTACAAGCAGCGTGAGTTCTTTACGAACTTCATTTGGCTGATGCTGACAAACAATGATACGCTCAAAGGTATGTTGTTTTTCTGTTGGTTTCAAATATAAATATCCTTGCGCTGTTGCAATAATAGGTTCGTTTCGTGCTTTTAATAAAGAAATATCTTGTACAATAACTTGGCGGCTTACGTTTGTTTTCTTTGCTAATTCACTGCCGGACAATGGTTTATTTGCAGCGAGGAGCCATTCTAAAATGAGCTGTCTTCTTTCCTCACCTAAAATTTTTTTTTGATCATTTTGATTCATTTTCTATTAACACCTCTATTGAATTGATTTCTAACTTCTGCAATTGCATGAATCGTTGCATCGATGTGTTCTATTGTTGTTTGTTGTCCGAATGAAAAACGGACATATTGCTTCGCCTCGTCATATTCTTTGCCAATCGCAAGCATCGTTTTAGAAGGCTCTTGTTTTCCAATTTGACAAGCGCTTCCTGTTGAAATCGCAATGCCGCGACGATTGCACTCTAGCATTGTATACTGACCTTCTATTCCTTTTATTGTAACCCCAATGATATGCGGTAAACAAGAAGTAGAATGACCTTCAATTTGTATTTCGGGTGAAAGAGCCTGTAATTGCTTGATAAAGTATGTTCGGTATTCCTGTAAACGGCCCATTTTCTCTTGATAGTTTTGTAATATGAGCTGCGCCGCTGTAATAAACGAAGCGATGCCCGGGACATTCACGGTGCCGGGGCGAAATCCTCTTTCATGAGAGGTTCCTGGAAACATTTCTCCCCAACGAACTTGCGGATTGATATAGCATGCGCCGACTCCTTTCGGCCCATAAATTTTATGCGCTGAAACAGAGAGGCTATCAATATTCATTTCTTCTACATGAATCGGTATTTTTCCAAATGTTTGTACGCAATCTGTATGAAATAAGACGTTATGTTTTTTGAGAATAGCTCCAATTTCGGCAATTGGTTGCATCGTACCGATTTCAGAGTTTCCATGTTGAATGCTTACAAGTACGGTTTGTTTTGTAATCGCGCGCTCGAGTTCTTCAAGTCGAATCATGCCAAAGGAATCAACCGGAATTTCAGTAATTTCATAGCCCTGCTTTTGAAGAAGGCGAAAATAATTTCGGATTGATGCATGTTCCATAGGTGTTGTAACAATATGTTTGCCATTTCGAGTATTTAGTAATGATTGAATGGCAAGATAGTTCGATTCAGATCCGCCGCTCGTAAAAAAAACACCTTGTTCTTTCCCGCCGATCATCGTCGCCAATGTTTGGCGGCAAGATTGCAACAAAGAGGAGGCAGTTCCGCCAATATCGTGTAAGCTTTGTTCGTTTCCAAAATAACGTTCAGCAGCTTTTGTGTATGTCTCTAATGCTTCTTTACTCATAGGTGTTGTTGCAGCATAGTCCATATATATCATAGAGCGTAGCCCTTTCTGTATAAGATTTTCTTGTCGTTTTCTAAAAAGTTCTTGTTATTATTTTAAATATATGTAAATATAGGTGTCAAGACAGTTGAAAAGTGTAAAGTAGGGGGCAATGAAAATGCCAAATGCAGATGTCTTAATTATCGGAAGCGGGGTTGCGGCGCTGCGCGTTGCACAAACTATTTGCCACGAAAAGAATGTGATGATTATCACAAAGAAAACAGGGCGAAACAACAATACAAATTTAGCACAAGGCGGGATTGCAGCTGCGGTTGCTTCAACTGATCATCCAGACGACCACTATGAAGATACGCTTACAGCAGGATGCCATTATAACAATCTGGAAGCGGTTCGCTATTTAGTAGAGCATGGAACGCGAGAAATGCAAACATTATTAAATAACGGGATGCGCTTTGACGGTGATGAACGAGGACTGCACCTTGGAAAAGAAGGAGCGCATCGAAAACGCCGTATTTTACATGCGGGCGGGGATGCAACCGGGAAAAATTTATTAGCACATCTTGCAGAGCAAGTACTTCCATATGTAACAGTTGTTGAACATGTAATGGTCTTGGATTTTATAATAGAAAATCAAACTTGTCACGGTGTTATAGCACGTGATAGTGAAGGGAATATACAAAAGTATTACGCACAGAGTGTCGTATTGGCAACGGGTGGTATTGGAGGACTGTATGCATTTACTTCTAATGATTGTACTGTTACAGGTGATGGCTTAGCGATGGTATATCGAGCTGGCGGAGAGCTTGTTGATTTAGAATTTGTACAGTTCCATCCAACGATGTTGCATGTAAACGGTGCTTGCTGCGGCCTTGTATCAGAAGCGGTACGCGGAGAAGGAGCTATTCTTCGAAATGGAAAAGGAGAGCGCTTTATGACGAATGTTCATGAACAACAAGACCTTGCACCGCGTGATGTAGTTGCGCGTGCCATTCATGAACAAATGTTAGCAGGTGAAAGGGTGCACTTAGATATATCATCTATTGCAAATTTTGAAGAACGGTTTCCAACGGTCGCTTTTTTATGTGAAAAACATGGCGTGGCTATTCAGGATAATTTTATTCCAGTTGTACCAGGCGCTCATTTTCATATGGGTGGTGTAAAAACAAATTGTGACGGGGAAACGTCAATTAATTGTTTATATGCAGTTGGCGAAGTGGCATGTAATGGTGTACATGGTGCCAATCGCCTTGCGAGTAATTCATTATTAGAAGGTCTTGTATTTGGAAAACGTGTCGGAGAACACATTTTAGAAAATAGTAGGCCGCGAATCGTGGGTAACAATGAAATAGTGAAAGGTGATCTACAACAAATAAAATTACCAAAAAAAGAAGAAATACAAGAGATGATGATGGATTACGTTGGAATTGTTCGCACAGAAGAAGGCTTATTGTATGCGAAGCAATGGTTAGAACAGTATGGAACATATAACAAACTGTTTCCATATGAAAATCTTACAAATGAGGAAATAACAATTATCAATATGTTAACGGTTTGTCAGTTACTAACAAAAGCTGCACTGCAAAGAAAAGAGAGTATCGGCGGTCATTATCGCAGTGACTTTCCAAATCGTAGTAATAAGACACATGAAATTGTGATGAGAAAGAATGTATTGCGATTCGCGTAAGAAAAGAGGGGTACTATGAATGCGTTAAAAGTAAAAGAGGCATTGAAACAATTTTTTCTAGAAGATATTGGGGAGCGAGACGTAACATCGCAGCTTATTTTTCCAAACGATCTGCAAGCAAAGGGAACGTTTCTGGTCAAAGATACAGGTGTGTTTGCAGGAGCAGATGTAATTAAGGAAGGTTTTGCATTATTAGATCATCGAATTGAAGTCACACTTCATAAAAAAGACGGGGACATAGTAACAACTGGAGAAATCCTTGCTACTGTACAGGGGCCGATTGCGTCTTTATTAACAGCTGAGCGTGTTGTGTTAAATGTTATTCAGCGTATGAGCGGCGCTGCGACGATGACAAGAAAAGCGGTTACGGCATTAGGGAGCAATCATACGCGCATTTGTGATACGAGAAAAACGATGCCAGGGCTTCGTATGTTTGATAAATATGCCGTCGTATGCGGCGGCGGTTATAATCATCGTTTTGGGTTATACGACGGTGTCATGATTAAAGATAATCATATTGCATTTGCTGGGTCGATTACAAAAGCGGTAACAGCGGTGAAAGAACAGCTGGGACACATGGTGAAAGTAGAAGTAGAAACAGCGACGGAAGAACAAGTATTAGAAGCAGTTTCTGCCGGGGCAGACATTATTATGTTTGATAATCGTACGCCAGAAGAAGTACGTGAATATTGTAAGCTCGTTCCAAGCGCAATTGTTACAGAGGCTTCAGGTGGGATCACGATGGAAAATGTAGCAAAGTATGGTCAAACAGGTGTGGATTACATTTCGTTAGGGTTGTTAACTCATTCTGTTAAAGCGTTAGATATTAGTTTCAATATTGAAGTGTGATTGAGGGAAGAGGGGGACTTCACTGATGAATATTTTAGAAACAGTGCAACCGATTGAAACGATGTTACCAAAGCGTTATGGAACAATGTCAATCGAAGAGATGGAAGCGCGTGTGCGTGAAATTAAAGAAAAGTTGGGGGAAAAGCTTTTTATACCAGGACATCATTACCAAAAAGATGAGGTCGTTCAGTTTTCAGACTCAATAGGAGACTCTTTGCAGCTTGCCCAAGTAGCAGCGCGTAATAAAGAGGCAAAGTATATTGTATTTTGCGGTGTTCACTTTATGGCAGAGACAGCGGATATGCTAACAACAGATGAACAAATTGTTATTCTTCCTGATATGCGAGCTGGTTGTTCTATGGCTGATATGGCTGATATTGAACAAACAGAGAGAGCTTGGAAGGAATTACAACAATTATTTGGAGAGACAATGCTTCCATTAACCTATGTAAATTCAACAGCTGCGATTAAAGCATTTTGCGGCCGAAACGGCGGCGCGACAGTTACATCTTCGAATGCGAAAGAAATGGTAAAATGGGCGTTTACACAAAAAGAGCGAATTTTATTCTTACCTGATCAGCATTTAGGACGTAATACAGCATATGACCTTGGTGTACCGTTAGAAAACATGGCGGTTTGGGATCCACATACAGATTCATTAGAATACGATGGGAATATGGAAGATATTCAAGTGATTTTATGGAAAGGACACTGTTCCGTTCATCAAAATTTTACTTTGAAAAATATCGAAAGTGTAAGGGCAAATCATCCGGATATGAATATTATTGTTCATCCGGAATGCTGTTATGAAGTTGTTGTAGCTTCTGATTATGCAGGCTCAACAAAATATATTATTGATATGATTGAAAAAGCTCCGTCTGGAAGCAAGTGGGCAATCGGTACAGAAATGAACTTAGTTAATCGTATTATTCAGCAGCACCCGGATAAAGAAATTATTTCATTAAATCCATTTATGTGTCCATGCTTAACGATGAATCGTATCGATTTACCACATTTACTATGGGCACTGGAAGCAACTTTGCGCGGTGAACATGTAAATGTAATTGAAGTAGATAAAAAGGTAACGAAAGAAGCGGTACTTGCATTAAACAGAATGTTAGAGCGAGTATAAAAGCAACGGATTTCCGTTGCTTTTTCTTTTGTACATAATTTTGCTTTTATGAGCATACATTGTGGTGAAGCAATCATTGTGTTTATACCCGTTTTTATCATTTTATCCCAGAAGAACCCTTCTTCAACCGTGTGAAGGGCAGAACCCAGTGGTAAGGAGGGAATGAACGGGGGCTTTCTTGCTTCTCCTTTTTCTACCTGATTTTCATGTGAATGTATTTTTTGAAAAATCTAATATTTTTATTAGAATCGCTTCCTGGTTTGTATAAAATAGAGATAAAGGAGAACTAACGTTCTTTTTGTGGTGAAGAAGTAAAATGAAGAAAACCTATTAGAACACAGGGTACCAGTCTTTTACTCCCTTCGCCAGAGCAGATGATGTGGTCTAGGAGCTGGGTGCATTGCCTTGCCTTGTGTTCTCTCCTCTATGCCGCTGGAAGAGGGCGTACCTTTTTTTGTCTGCTTATACAGGGGCGGAGATGGGTCATCTATGGATACTTCGGATTGACGGTATAGAGAGCTTCTCTTGTTGAACGGAGGAGGTTTCGGAACCTGTTGTCATCGGAGCAAGAGGTACTGGAATCCCCCACTTCAAGTGGCGGTAACCGATAAGTGGGGGGAGTTCAATATAGATAAGTTATACAGGAGGGGGAAAATTTGAAAATTCATATCGTGCAAAAAGGGGATACCCTTTGGAAAATTGCGAAAAAGTACGGGGTGGATTTTGACGTATTGAAACAAGCGAATACACAGCTTAGTAATCCAGATTTAATTATGCCAGGCATGAAGATTAAAGTACCATCTAACGGTGTTCCGATTAAAAAAAATCCAGGTGCTGGTTCAGTCCCTCCAAAAGAATATGTAAAAGAAGTACAGCAAAAGGAATTTCCAGTAACACCGAAAACGCTTGGTATAGAAGAAGAGGAAGAAATGACTCCGCAAGCTGGGCCGATTACAGAACAGCCGGCAGTACAAAAAGTGCAGAAGGAAATGCAAGTAAAAGCGCAAAAGGAAGTGCAAAAAGAACAGCCTATTCTTAAGGAACAGCCTATACAAAAAGAAGTGCAAAAGGAGCAACCTATCCAAAAAGAGAAGCCAGTGGAAAAACAACCTATTATTGAAAAGCAACCGACTGTTAGTAAAGCGGAGAAACAAAAAGAGAGCACAAAGTTTTCCGTAAACATTTTACCACAGCCACCGCAATCACCGGTTAAACCCGCAAAAGGATATAAAATTGCAGATATTATTAAAAAAGGGAACGACTTAATTGCTCCGCAAGTAAATAAAATGAAAGGAAGTAATGTCGTTGCTCCAGAAGTTAAAAAAGAAAATGTAAGTAATATCGTTGCTCCAGAAGTGAAGAAAGAAAATGTAAGTAATATTGTTGCTCCAGAAGTAAAGAAAGAAAATGTAAGTAATATTGTAGCCCCAGAAGTGAAGAAAGAAAATGTAAGTAATATCGTTGCCCCAGAAGTGAAGAAAGAAAATGTAAGTAATGTTGTTATGCCCGATGTCACAAAAGAAATCCCGCAAGTACTCCCACCTAATATTACGGTGCCAATCATGGAAAACAGCCAAATGCCAAACGTGATGCCAATTATGGAAAACAGTCAAATACAGAAGGTAATGTCAATGATGGAAAGTAATCAACCGCAAAATATAATGCCAATCATGGAAAATAGTCAAATACCAAATATAATGCCGATAATGGAAAATAATCAAATGCCAAGCATGAT
>NZ_NVOY01000019.1 GCF_002551005.1 Bacillus pseudomycoides | reverse complement strand
GGTTTCCCAACACTCTGAAAAAAAAGCTGATTCCAATATAGGAATCAGCTTTTTTGTCCTATTAAACGATGCAATATCAAAACCTGATATGCATTGCAAATGAGCAATGGAACAACCATTAAATATAACCAGTTTGTATCATTAATACGCAATGCTGGAACCCATTCAATAATAGTTACAACAATCATAAAGAATAACGCTGGAACAAACGCCTTCTTGTTCGTCTCTTTACTTTTTATGTAAGCAACAATTATTCCGAACAAAAAGAGAACCGTGGCAACAAAAATATTTGTACCCAGTGATTCGTTCCCATTTGCAATTAATACAGAGCGCAAATATACAAAATCGAATAATACAAACGCAATTATGAACATTTGTACTGCATTCCAAAGCGCAGGCGAACGAAACATCCCCAGTCCAAATCGATGAATTGTTAAATATGCAAAGAACCCCATCTGACTGATTACGCTAAAAATAAAACCGACTCCAAGCAACCAAAAAGAAACCATGAAGATTTCCTTTCCGTCGAAATTTTGAAAAAATTCATTGTACTTGTCCCACTCTAAAATAAAACCGATAAAGATTGTACTACTTCCCCCAAGAAATAAAGTCGTCATAAAGAGTCGTACCCAATTTCGGCTATTCACAGACATATCCCCCATTATATATATTTCTAATTAAATTGTAACAATGTCAATTTTAAAAAGCTAGCCATCAATATGTATAAATTCTTCTAAGAGATTTATATTAAAAAGAGAAACACGTGAAAGGAGCCCCGGCTGATGAAACGGATTCTACTCATTTCGGTCTCTTTCATCCTTTTTATCGGAATCGTTGCATGCGCACAGGAAAAAGAAGCGAAATCCCAATTAGATTATGATCAAACGAAAAAAATGATTATTGATATTTTAAAAACGGATCAAGGGAAAAAAGCGATTCAAGATGTACTAACCGATGAAAAAATGAAACAAGCTCTTATTTTAGACGAATCTGTAGTAAAAAAAACGATTGAAGATACTATGATATCAGAGAAAGGACAGCAATTTTGGGAAAAAGTATTTAAAGACCCTGAGTTTGCCACTAAATTTGCAAAAAGCATCGAGAAAGAACAAACAAATTTAATGAAAACTTTATTAAAAGATCCTGATTATCAAGCTGGTGTTATAGAAATCATGAAAAATCCAGAAGTCGGAAAAATCATGATGCAAACAATGAAAAGCAAAGAATACCGTCAATATTTACAGCAAGTCTTAACTGAAACTGCCGAAAGCCCATTATTTCAAGCGAAAATGATCGACATTATTAGTAAAGGCGTTGAAAAGGCGCAAAAAAGTGGTGGTGAACAGAAAAAAGAAGGCGGATCAGAAGAAGGCAAGAAAGAACAAAAATAACCCTCGTACTGAGGGTTATTTTTGTTCAATTGCCGCTCTCTCAATTACTTGCTGAGCAATTTGTTTATAGATTACTCCAATTTTATGTTCTTCACCGTATACAGATGGAGCAAATTCTTCTGTATTCCAATCTGGTTGCTGAAGCGGAATTTGACCAAGTACTTCTGTCTGCAGTTCTGTTGCTAATTTTTCTCCTCCGCCTTTTCCGAATACATATTCTTTTTCACCAGTTACTTTACTTTCGAAATAAGACATATTTTCTACAACACCAATAATCTCATGCTCTGTACGAAGTGCCATTGCACCAGCTCTAGCTGCTACAAAAGCTGCTGTTGGATGCGGTGTTGTTACAATAATTTCTTTACATGACGGAAGCATTGAATGTACATCTAATGCTACGTCACCTGTACCTGGAGGTAAGTCTAACACTAAATAATCTAAGTCGCCCCACTCTACTTCTGTGAAGAAATGATTTAACATTTTGCCAAGCATAGGACCTCTCCAAATAACAGGCGCGTTATCTTCTACGAAAAATCCCATAGAAATAACTTTCACACCAAAACGCTCTACCGGAATGATTTGATCACCGCGTACAATAGGACGTTTTTCAATCCCCATCATATCCGGTACACTAAATCCGTATATATCAGCATCAACAATCCCAACCTTTTTCCCTAAACGGGCAAGAGAAATCGCTAAGTTTACAGAAACCGTTGATTTTCCAACACCGCCTTTTCCACTCGCTACTGCTAAGAAAGTTGTTTTAGAATGCGGTGATAATAAAGATTCACTCTGCTCTTCTTGCGGAGAAAATTGTAATCGTTCCTCTTCAGTAAATTCTGCAAAGCGTAAACCTACTGTCGCTGCTCCCAGTTCTTTCACCAATTTTACAATTGTTCCTTGCAGCTGCATTTGCTCCGCTGTTCCTGTTTTCACAATTGCAACTTTAATGCTAACATGTTCTTTTTCTGGCTTTACTGTAACTTCTTTAATAGCATTTGTTTCTTTTAATGTTTTATTTAGAAACGGATCTATAATCCCTTCAAGTGCTCCCATTACTTGTTCTTTCGTTACCATAATCTGTCCCGCCCCCTGGATAAAATTAAGTTCTTACGAGCATGTAATTGCCGTTAAAACAAAATAAATGCGTTTTCATTGTAAGTATAGCATATTTTCGGAAAACTCCGTTACAAAGAAGAACCCTCCTTAATTTAATCAGGAGGGTTTCCTTTTTCAGTAAAATATCGCAAGACCCCGCGATATATAGCAGCAGCGACTTTTTGCTGATATTTCTCTGAGTTCAATAAATATCTTTCATTTACATTTGATAAAAATCCAGCTTCAACTAATGCACCTGGCGTTTTCGCATGCTTCAATAAGTAAACGCGCGAAATTGTTTTCGCCGAACGATTTGTATTCTCAAGACTTGTTCGTAATTCAGCTTGAATAAATTTCGCTGCTCGTTCGTTTTCTACTAAAGAACGATAGTAAAATGTTTGTGCTCCTTTTGAGCTACCACTTGGGAGGGCATTCAAGTGCACACTAACAAAAAAATCAACATCGGGCTTATTAATAATCTCTACGCGTTTTTTTAAATCCTCTGCTTTACGGCGACTATATCCCTTCGTACTTTTATCAGCCAAATCATAATCTCCATTGCGCGTTAAAATAACAAGTGCTCCTTGCTCCTGCAAATAGTCTCGTACCTTTTTGGTAATTTCCAGTGTAATATCTTTTTCAACAATGTCATCCCCGCCAACCGCACCTCCATCCGGTCCACCATGACCAGCATCTAATACAATAATTTTCCCAGACAAAGGCAAGTTCCATGCTCTCCATGATTTTGTAATTTGAAATTCCTGCTTTACTAAAAAAAAGAGTACCACCGCTGCTAACATAAAAGAAATAATCCGAATTTTTTTCATACCTTCCCCCCTTCAGCTAGTCCCTCTACTTACTTATATGGGACACGAGGAAAGTTTATGATTTTCTTAATGCAGCTTCATGCGATATCTTTTCTCACCCTTCTCATATCCTTGTTTCCACCAAGCGCTAATAAAGTACTGACACGATTGATACAGCTGCTCATCTTCATTTTCTTCCAAAGTACGCAAAGGCACACTTGTCAAAAAATGAAACAGCATTTCTGTTAATTGAATTTCTTCATGAGATGATCTGTTCTTTACATCTAAAAGCGATTCTCCATAATACCCAAACTTACTATACCTAGCTCCTAATAAATAAGACTCAATGCCCAATTCTATACAATAATCTTCATAATGACGATGAAATGTATCCATACAAAAGCAATCACGGATATTTGCTCTAAGTGTTTGCAATGATAATTCACGCAATATTTTACGTTCATATTTCAGTTGCTTTTCTCTTTGTTTTTCTTTCAGACTCACAATAACATTCATAGTACTTAAAACCTCCCTATGTACGTATTAGTCTAAACTTCTCAGTAGGAAGCATACACAAGAAGGTAGCACTAAAATATTCCAAAGAAGGAGATGCTAACAAAAATATTGAAGAACATAAAAAAACCCCAGCCAAAAGGCTGAGGTTTGAAGTTCGCAAAAATTAACGTTTTGAGAACTGAGGTGCACGACGAGCACCTTTAAGACCGTATTTTTTACGCTCTTTCATACGTGCATCACGAGTTAATAGACCTGCACGTTTTAATGTTAAACGGTATTCTGGATCAGCTTTTAGTAAAGCGCGAGAAATACCATGACGGATAGCACCAGCTTGACCAGTGTATCCACCGCCATGTACATTTACAAGTACATCGTAGTTACCTAAAGTTTCTGTTGCAACTAGAGGTTGTTTCACTACTTCACGTAATGCAGCAAATGGGATATAGTTTTCAAAATCACGACCGTTAATGATAACGCGTCCTTCGCCTGGAACTAGGCGTACGCGTGCTACCGAACTCTTACGACGTCCAGTACCATTGTATTGTACCTGTGCCAAAGTAAGCCCTCCTTTAATTAATTATCCGCGAAGTTCGTAAACTTCTGGTTTTTGTGCTTGATGTGGATGCTCAGATCCAGCATACACATTTAATTTTTTAGACATCTGACGTCCTAAACGTCCTTTTGGAAGCATGCCTTTAATAGCAAGCTCTAACATTTGTACAGGGTAGTTTGTACGCATTTCTAGAGCTGTTCTTTGTTTAAGTCCACCTGGGTGGTTAGTGTGACGGTAGTAAATTTTATCGTTTAATTTATTACCTGTTAAGTGAATTTTCTCAGCGTTAATAATAATTACATGATCACCCGTGTCAACGTGTGGTGTAAATGTTGGTTTGTTTTTACCACGTAAAATGGATGCTACTTCACTAGAAAGACGACCTAAAGTTTGACCTTCAGCGTCAATCACATACCATTTACGCTCAACTTCGTTAGCTTTTGCCATAAAAGTCGTACGCATTTGTTTCCCTCCTACTCGTTATCTTTTCCATAGAAAAAATCTATTGTTTATCTTAAACACGATTTCCTTCCGGGGCTAATCGTGGTTTTAGAAACAATACCATATGTTATGATATCCTTTTGAGTTTCTAATGTCAAGCAAATGTTACACCAGGATTAGTTGTTATAGTTGACCTCCCATAAATAAAGGCCTTGCCCCGGTACCATCTTCCCAGCAAAACGGCGGTCTTGTTTTTTTAAAATGTCTGAAATGCTTTCAGGAGCAATTTTCCCTTGACCGACGCTAAGCAGCGTACCGACAATAATTCGAACCATGTTATATAAAAAACCATTTCCAACAAAGCGAAAGACTAATTCATCACCTTGTTCTATTAAATCTATTTCATAAATTGTTCGCACTTTATCTTTTTTATCAGTTTTTGCCGAACAAAATGAAGTAAAATCATGTGTTCCAATAAAATAAGGAATTGCTTTTCGGATAGATTCTACTTCTAATGCATATGGATACTGATATACGTAATTTCTACGGAATACATCAGTTTTTTTAGATAATAATACACGGTAGCGATATTCTTTTTTTACAACACCGTACCTTGCATGAAAATCTAACGTTTTTTTCTCAGCCTGCTCCACAGTAATATCATCTGGCAGCATTGTATTCAAAGCCGCCATCCATTGCTCTCCTGTTAATGATAGCGGCGTATCAAAATGAATCACCTGACCTTTGGCATGAACGTTGGAATCTGTTCTTCCTGATGCTTGTACACGAATAGCTTCCCCTTTATGCACTTTTTGCAGGGCTTTCTCTATTTCTTGTTGAACAGTACGTTGATTCGGTTGAATTTGATATCCACAAAAATTAATTCCATCATACGAAACTGTGCATTTTATTCTTTCCATATTCATACTCTCCATTACGATCGAACTAAAATTAAAATACACGCTAAAGCAAATAGGCTTAAAAGCGTCAATGTATCAATCCATTTCCATTCTAACTGCCGAAATTTTGTACGGTATCCGTTGCTTTGATAACCTCGTGCTTCCATCGCAATTGCTAAGTCTTCTGCACGTTTAAACGCACTAATAAATAGTGGTACAAGTAACGAGATAATCGCTTTCAGCCTGTCTTTCATTGGACCACCTGCAAAGTCTATACCTCGAGAAGCTTGTGCTTTCATAATTTTACTTGTTTCATCCATCAAAGTTGGAATAAAGCGCAAGGAAATAGACATCATAAGTGCGATTTCGTGAACAGGAACTTTTATGCGTTTTAATGGATGCAACAGCGTCTCCAACCCATCTGTAATTTCAATTGGTGTTGTCGTTAATGTTAGTAGGGTCGTCATTAAAATAATGACAAAAAACCGAATAGAAATAAAAATCCCCTGCTCCAGCCCTTTCTCATATATAGAAAACCATCCAAATTGAACGAGTACAGCACCTTCTTTTGTTGTAAAAATGTGCAGAAAAAACGTGAATAAAAAAATCCACAAAATGGGTTTTAACCCAGAAAGAATATAACGAATCGGCACTTTTGCAAAAAACAAAGCAATGAGTGCATACAAAAATAGCAGGCCGTATGAAATTGCATTATTTGCTAAAAATACAATAAATACATATAAAAAGACCATTAACAGTTTTGTACGAGGATCCAGTCTATGAATAGCAGATTCTCCCGGAATATATCTTCCAATAATTAGCTGCTGCATGATGAATCCCCACCTTTTCTAAACAGTTGTATGACTTCATCTGCTAAATCTTCTAAAGACAAGGTGGCTTTCGGTATAGAGATTCCTAATTTCTCTTCAATTTCTCGCTTATACTTTAGCGACATCGGAAGAGATACACCGATTTGTTCAAGCTCATCTGCATGCGTAAAGACTTCCTCTGATGTTCCTTGCAAAAAGACCGTTCCTTTATGCATCACAACAATGTTGTCTGCATATTTTGCAGCATCCTCCATATTATGTGTCACAAGAATCACCGTAAGATTTTTTTGCTTGTGAAGATGATAGAACATCTCCATAAGCTCATTTTGGCCCTTAGGATCAAGTCCTGCTGTTGGTTCATCTAATACTAATACTTCAGGCTCCATCGCGAGTACACCCGCTATAGCAACGCGTCTCATTTGTCCACCGCTTAACTCAAACGGAGATCGTTCTAATAGCTCCTCTGATAGCCCAACTAATCGAATGGCATCTTTTGCCTTTTGCTTCGCCGCTTCTTCAGATACACCAAAATTTAAAGGCCCAAAGCAAATATCTTTTTCTACAGTTTCTTCAAATAACTGATGTTCTGGAAATTGAAAAACAACTCCTACTTTTTTTCGAAGAGGTTTTAATTTTTTCGCTTTCTTTTGAGATGAAATGCTATATTCCCCAATTTGAACAGCACCACTCGTTGGTTGCAATAAGCCATTTAAATGTTGAATCATCGTTGACTTACCCGATCCTGTATGACCGATAATGGCATAATAGCCACCACTAGGAAGCGAAATATCTATATCGTAAAGGGCTCGTTTTTCAAATGGGGTTTTATATTGATAACGATGCTCTACTTTTTGGAATGTAATCTCCAAAGTTCGCTCACCAAACTTTCCATTGTAAGATGCATTAATTGTAAAGGAATTTGATTGCTTTTCAATAATTCTGCCATTTTCACTGAAAATGGTACGTCTAAACCGATTTCTTGCAGCATTTTCGGTGATTGAAAAATGTGTTCAGGTGTTCCCTCTTCTAGTAATTCTCCGCGATTTAAAATAATAATCCGATCAGACTGCGCCGCTTCTTCTAAGTCGTGAGTAATCGAAAGAACTGTAATTCCCTTCGTACGAACAAGGTCCCTTACCGTTTCTACCACTTCTTTACGGCCTTGGGGATCAAGCATAGACGTTGCCTCATCTAATACTAAAATAGACGGCTGGAGTGCTAGTACGCCGGCAATTGCAACGCGCTGCTTTTGTCCACCCGATAAATAGTGAGGTTCTTCATCTTGAAACTCTTCCATTCGCACGAGCTCCAAAGCGTGTTTCATACGTTCTACCATTAGTTCCCTGGGCATTCCGGCATTCTCAAGCCCAAAGACAACATCATCCTGTACAGTTGTTCCGACAAATTGATTATCCGGGTTTTGAAAAACCATTCCAATCTGTTTTCGAATATCCCATACAGTTTCTTCTGACAAAACAAGTGTTCCATTTACAGTAATTGTTCCTGCTGATGGTAAAAACAAACCATTTAATAATTTTGCAAGCGTTGATTTCCCTGACCCATTTTGCCCAATAATAGATACCCATTCCCCTTCATATAAAGAGAATGAAACGTCACGCAGGGCGTAAGAAGCAGCTTGAGGATATTGAAATGATATGTTCTCAGCACAAAGCTTCTCTTTTTTCACTTGTGGACACCCTCTTCCATTATTCAGCCAAATAAAGTGAAACTTCCATCCATGGGAGACGAAAAGCTCACCAACCTTGCGCATGCTAGCAGTTATCTCTCACTTCTCTCTGAATCTTGAAATAGGAGTTTTACCGCCCGCAAATAGCAAGATAAACGTTTTCTTCTATACTTAAAAAAAAAGGGCCATGACCAGTTACTTAAAAAGTACTGTCCTGCCCTTTTGCTTGTCATTATACTAACTCGATAATTACCATTGGTGCAGCGTCACCGCGACGTGGACCAATTTTTGCAATACGAGTGTATCCGCCTTGACGCTCAGCATAGCGTGGAGCTACATCAGCGAATAATTTTTGTAATGCATCTTGACCAGTCTCAGCATTAGCAACTTCATTACGAATGTAAGCAGCTGCTTGACGACGAGCATGAAGATCTCCGCGTTTACCTAAAGTGATCATTTTTTCCACTACAGAACGAAGTTCTTTTGCACGAGTTTCTGTCGTTTGAATGCGCTCGTTGATAATTAAATCAGTAGTTAAGTCACGTAACATAGCTTTACGTTGCGCGCTTGTACGGCCTAATTTTCTGTATGCCATTCGTAGTTCCCTCCTTCGTTGATGAATTTAAATCCTCAGTCGTCTTTACGTAAGCCTAAACCTAATTCTTCTAGCTTATGCTTAACTTCTTCTAAAGATTTACGTCCTAAGTTACGAACTTTCATCATATCTTCTTCAGTTTTATTCGCAAGCTCTTGTACAGTGTTAATACCTGCACGTTTTAGGCAATTATAAGAACGAACAGAAAGATCAAGTTCTTCAATTGTCATTTCTAGAACTTTTTCTTTTTGATCTTCTTCCTTTTCGACCATAATCTCAGCATTTTGTGCTTCGTCAGTTAAACCAACAAAGATGTTTAAATGCTCTGTTAAGATTTTGGCACCTAAAGAGATAGCTTCTTTTGGCCCGATGCTTCCATCCGTCCATACATCAAGCGTAAGCTTATCATAATTTGCCACTTGTCCAACACGTGTCTTTTCCACTTGGTAAGTCACACGTGATACTGGAGTATAAATAGAATCAATAGGAATTACACCTATTGGTTGATCCTCGCTCTTATTTGCATCAGCCGGCGTATACCCACGGCCACGCTTTGCAGTTAAACGCACGCGGAAATGCGCATCCTTTGCTAACGTTGCAATGTATAAATCTGGATTTAAGATTTCAACATCACTATCGTGAGTAATATCAGCAGCTGTGACAATACCTTCGCCCTGTACATCGATTTCGAGAGTCTTCTCTTCTTCAGAGTAGATTTTGAGAGCTAACTTTTTCAAGTTTAAGATGATCGTTGTAACATCTTCTACTACGCCCTCAACTGTCGAAAATTCGTGTAATACGCCATCGATTTGGATGGCAGTAACAGCGGCACCAGGGAGTGAGGATAAAAGGATACGACGTAAGGAGTTACCCAAAGTAGTACCATATCCACGCTCAAGCGGTTCAATAACGAATTTACCATACTTAGCATCTTCGTTAAGCTCAACCGTTTCGATTTTCGGTTTTTCAATTTCAATCATTAACTAAACCCTCCTTCAAAACGTCGAAACTCCGGCTAAACAAAGGAAAAACCTCTGTTTAACCGAAAGTCCCCCTTAGGCAGTTCCCGATTGTGCACAACAAGCGATGTTTCTGTACGAAATTTCTCGATAATGCATCATATCCATTATAGACAAAAGGGAAAATTCTATACAGAAAAATTAAACACGACGACGTTTTGGCGGACGACATCCATTATGAGGAACTGGAGTAACATCTCTGATTGCTGTTACTTCTAGACCTGCAGCTTGAAGAGCACGAATTGCAGCTTCACGACCAGCACCAGGACCTTTTACAGTAACCTCTAAAGTTTTTAAACCGTGCTCCATTGCAACTTTAGCAGCAGTTTCAGCAGCCATTTGCGCAGCGAATGGAGTAGATTTACGAGATCCACGGAAACCAAGTGCACCAGCACTAGACCAAGAAAGCGCGTTACCGTGAGTATCTGTAAGTGTTACGATTGTGTTGTTGAAAGTAGAACGAATATGAGCTATACCAGCTTCAATATTCTTTTTCACACGTTTTTTACGAGTGTTTGTTTTACGTGCCATTGTTAGTTCAACCTCCTTTACTTATTATTTCTTTTTATTTGCTACTGTACGACGTGGACCTTTACGTGTACGAGCATTGTTTTTAGAGTTTTGACCACGAACTGGTAAACCACGACGGTGACGAAGACCACGGTAAGAACCGATCTCCATTAGACGTTTAATGTTAAGAGAAACTTCACGACGAAGGTCTCCTTCAACTTTGATACGATCGACGATATCACGGATACGTCCTAATTCGTCTTCTGTTAAATCGCGAACTCGTGTTTCTGAAGAAACACCAGCTTCAGCAAGAATTTTTTCAGCAGTTGTGCGACCAATGCCGAATACGTAAGTTAAAGAAATAACAACGCGTTTGTCACGAGGAATATCTACACCTGCGATACGTGCCATTCCGAATGCACCTCCTTCTGATTAACCTTGTTTTTGTTTATGTTTAGGGTTTTCACAAATAACCATTACTTTTCCACGTCTACGAATAACTTTACATTTTTCGCAGATCGGCTTAACTGACGGTCTTACTTTCATGTCTCGAACCTCCTTAAAGATTACGGAGTGCTATATTATTTAAAGCGGTACGTGATACGACCACGATTTAAATCGTACGGAGATAATTCTACCGTAACTTTATCTCCTGGTAAAATACGAATGAAGTTCATACGGATTTTACCAGAAACGTGAGCCAATACAACATGCCCATTCTCTAATTCTACTTTGAACATAGCATTTGGCAACGTTTCAATAACGGTACCTTCGACTTCAATTACATCATCTTTAGCCATTCAATGTTCTCCCTTCTTCAAATCAGTAACATTCTACACTGTTCTGAAATTCCGGAGAGCCAGCTACCTATAAAGTGGTAAGGATTTCGTATCCTGCTTCTGTAAGAGCAATCGTGTGCTCAAAATGTGCACACCATTTACCATCTACCGTTACCACTGTCCAGTCATCAGATAGTGTTTTTACATATCGTCTTCCTTGGTTCACCATCGGCTCAACACAAATGACCATTCCCGGTTTTAATCTAGGCCCTTGATTTGGTGGACCATAGTGCGGGATTTGTGGGTCTTCATGTAAGTCTTGCCCGATTCCGTGACCGACATACTCCCTAACGATCGAGAATCCACTATCTTCAACATACGTTTGAATCGCATGTGAAATATTAGATAATCGCTCGCCCGGTTTTGCGTGTTCTAGACCAAGATACAACGATTTTTCTGTGACATCAAGTAGCTTTTGAACAGATTCAGAAATGTTTCCTACTGGATAAGTCCATGCAGAATCTCCATGGTATCCATTGTATTTCGCACCAATATCGATACTAATAATATCGCCTTCTTGGAGCTTGCGCTTTCCTGGAATCCCGTGTACAAGCTCTTCGTTTACCGAAGCACAAATGCTTCCCGGAAATCCGTTGTATCCTTTAAAAGATGGCACAGCACCATATTTTAGAATCGTTTTTTCCGCTATTTGATCGAGCTCTTTCGTTGTAATTCCTGGGGCAATATGCTTTTTTAACTCTTGATGAGTTAAAGCAACAATCTTGCCAGCTTCTCGCATAATCTGAATTTCGCGAGGAGTTTTGCAAATAATCATTACGCTAAGCCTCCGATGAGAAGATCGATATCAGCAAATACTTTATCGATATCTTGCTCACCATTAATGCTTTTTAAGTAACCAAGCTCTTCGTAGAAATCAAGCAACGGCTTTGTTTGCTTAATATTCACTTCTAAACGATTTGCTACAGTTTCTTCGTTGTCATCAGAACGCTGATATAACTCGCCACCACATTTATCGCACACGCCCTCTTTTGCTGGCGGATTGAATTCTAAGTGGTAAGTCGCACCGCACTCTTTACAAATGCGACGGCCTGTTAAACGTTTTAGCAGTAATCCTGAATCCACATTAATGTTTAAAACATAATTGATCTTTTTGCCAAGATCTTTCATGATTTCTTCAAGAGCTGAAGCTTGTGCAACTGTTCGTGGAAAACCATCTAATAAGAAGCCTTTTACACAGTCTTCTTGACTCAAACGCTCACGCACGATTCCGATTGTAACTTCATCTGGTACAAGTGCTCCTTTATCAATAAAGGACTTAGCTTGTAAACCAAGTTCAGTTTCATCTTTCATAGCAGCACGAAACATGTCTCCTGTTGAAATGTGAGGGATGTTATACTTGGCAACAATCTTTTCGGCTTGTGTACCTTTACCAGCACCTGGAAGCCCCATTAAAATTAAGTTCATCTGTATTCCCCCTCATGAATGAGCATATAGGGAAGATGAATCTTCCCGCTTACTCACTGTTTGATAAACCCTTTGTAATGGCGTTTTACTAATTGACTTTCGAGTTGCTTCATTGTTTCTAAAGCAACACCGACAACAATTAGTAAACTTGTTCCACCTATCTGTGCAGATTGTGGCAAGTTTGCAATTTGAATAAATAAAACAGGCAAGATTGCAATCGCTGCTAAGAAAATCGCACCTACAAAGGTCAAACGATACAAGATCTTTGTTAGATACTGTTCTGTATTCTTACCCGGACGAATACCAGGAACATATCCACCTTGTTTATTTAAGTTTTCAGCCATCTGTTCAGGATTTACTTGAACAAATGCATAGAAATATGCAAAGGCAACAATTAGTGCAACATATACGATCATACCCACTGGATGAGAATAGTTAAAGTTTTTAATAATCCACTGCGATATTTCATGATTCGGGAAAAACTGTGCAATAGTCGGAGGCGTAATCAAGAATGAAACAGCAAAAATTACTGGAATAACACCAGCACTATTTACCTTAAGTGGTAAATGAGTGTTTTGTGCTCCAGTATAACCACCGTTTCCAGTTACGCGCTTCGCATATTGAATCGGGATTTTTCTAACAGCTTGTTGAATGTAAATAACACCAACAATAACTGCTAACACAGCTAACAAAATTAAACCAACTTTTACGATATGGATGAACAATTGATCTCCGGCATCTTGGAACTGCTGTGCATACACTTGATTTATAGTATTTGGGATCGCTGCGGTAATACCTGCAAAGATGATGATAGAAATACCATTTCCTACTCCCTTTGCTGTAATTAACTCACCTAACCACATTAAAAATGCAGTTCCGGCAGTTAGTACCGTTGCAATATATAAATAAGTTGACCAGCTAGGATCCAAAATTAATTGTCCACCTGCCATACCGTTAAAACCGATTGACATACCGATTGCTTGAATAAAAGCAAGAACAATTGTAAAGTAGCGGGTAAACTGAGCTAGTTTACGACGACCCATTTCACCTTGTTTTGACCACTCCGTAAATTTAGGAACAACATCCATCTGCAATAATTGCACGATGATGGATGCTGTAATGTACGGCATGATTCCCATCGCAAAGATGGAAAAGTTTTTTAAGGCTCCGCCGCCAAATGTATTCAGAATGCCCAATACATTCAACTGGTCTTGCGCTCTCAGTACATCTGCATTTGTATGAGGCACTGGGATGAACGTGCCAATTCGAAACACGATTAACATCGCTAAAGTGAATAATATTTTATTTCTTATCTCAGCAACGCGCATAAAGTTGGAGATTGTGCGAAACATTAGATCACCTCAACTGTTCCGCCAGCTGCTTCAATAGCTTCTTTTGCACTTGAAGAGAACTTGTGAGCTTTAACAGTAAGCTTTTTCTCTACAGCGCCGTTTGCAAGAATTTTAACACCGTCGTTTAATTTGCTGATAACGCCAGTCTCAAGCAATAATTCAGGTGTTACTTCTGTACCGTCTTCGAAACGATTTAACGTTGTTAAGTTAACGATAGCAAACTCTTTACGGTTGATGTTTGTGAAGCCGCGTTTTGGTAAACGACGGAATAATGGAGTTTGACCGCCTTCAAAACCAAGACGAACACCGCCACCAGAACGTGCGTTTTGTCCTTTGTGACCTTTTCCAGCAGTTTTACCGTTACCAGAACCGATACCACGACCTACACGATTACGAACTTTACGAGAACCTTCCGCAGGTTGTAATTCATGAAGTTTCATTCCCAGGCACCTCCTTATATTGATGAGTTATCATTAAGCTTCTTTTACAGTTACAAGGTGAGAAACTTTGTTGATCATACCGCGAATAGCAGGAGTTTCTTCCTTAACTACAGTTGAATTCAACTTTTTAAGACCTAAAGCTTCTACAGTCGCACGTTGATCTTGCGGACGACCAATTACACTACGAGTGAGGGTAATTTCTAACTTTTTCGCCATTATATTTTCCCTCCTTCTTAACCTAGTAGCTCTTCTACAGATTTACCGCGTAATTTTGCTACATCTTCAGCACGCTTAAGATCTTTTAATCCGTTCACAGTAGCACGGATCATGTTAATTGGTGTGTTAGTACCAAGAGATTTAGAAAGAATATCTTGTACACCAGCTAATTCAAGAACCGCACGAACTGGACCACCAGCGATAACTCCAGTACCTTCTGCAGCAGGTTTTAAGAATACTTCACCTGCTCCAAAGTTACCGATAATTTCGTGTGGAATTGTTGTACCAACTAATGGTACTTCGATTAAGTTTTTCTTAGCATCTTCGATAGCCTTGCGAATTGCATCTGGTACCTCTTGCGCTTTACCAGTACCGAATCCAACATGACCGTTTTTATCACCAACTACAACCAGTGCAGCGAAGCGGAAACGACGACCACCCTTAACAACCTTCGCAACACGGTTTATCGTAACTACACGTTCTTCAAGTTCAAATTTACTTGGGTCAATGCGACGCATCTATTTTCCCTCCTTTGACCATTAAAATTGTAAGCCAGCCTCACGAGCAGCTTCAGCTAAAGCTTTAACACGACCATGGTATAAGTAACCGCCGCGATCAAATACTACTTCTTTAACGCCTTTCTCTACAGCACGTTTAGCAACTAGCTCGCCAACTTTAGTAGCAGCTTCAGTGTTGCTAGTACCGTTAAGAGTAAGTTCTTTATCAAGAGTAGACGCACTTACTAATGTTACACCATTTACATCATCAATTACTTGAGCGTAAATGTGTTGGTTAGAACGGAACACGTTTAAACGTGGACGTTCAGCTGTACCAGTAAGTTTTGCACGTACACGTGCATGTCTTTTCTTACGAACCGCATTTTTATCAGGTTTAGTGATCATTCTTGTCACTCCTTTCTTTCACCTAACGGGTTTACTTAGCAGTTTTACCTTCTTTACGACGTACAACTTCGCCTTCGTAACGAATACCTTTGCCTTTATATGGCTCTGGAGCACGTACAGCGCGAACGTTAGCAGCGAATTCGCCAACACGTTGCTTGTCGATACCTTTAATTACGATCTTCGTAGGAGCAGGAACTTCAACTTCAAGACCAGCTTCTGGAGTCATCTCAACTGGGTGAGAGTAACCTACGTTTAATACAAGTTTGTTACCTTGTTTTTGTGCACGGTAACCAACACCGATTAGTTCAAGTCCGCGAGCGAAACCTGTTGTTACACCTTCAACCATGTTTCCAAGAAGAGCACGAGTTGTTCCGTGTAAAGCACGGTGTTCTTTTTGTTCAGTAGGACGTTCTACTGTTAAAATGTTTTCTTCAATTTTGATAACCATATCAGCATTGAATGTACGAGTTAATTCACCTTTAGGGCCTTTTACAGTTACAGTATTATTTTCTGCTACTGTAACTGTAACACCTGCAGGGATTTCAAGAATCTTTTTACCAATACGAGACATGTTGTCACACCTCCGTTCGTTTAAATATTAATTACCAAACGTATGCTACTACTTCTCCACCAGTTTGTAACTGACGAGCGTCTTTGTCCGTCATTACTCCCTTAGATGTAGAAACAAGTGCAATACCTAATCCGTTAAGTACACGTGGTACTTCATCAGCTTTTGCATATACGCGTAAGCCAGGCTTACTGATACGCTTTAATCCAGTAATTACACGCTCATTGTTTACACCGTATTTTAGGAAAATACGAAGGATACCTTGTTTGTTATCCTCGATGTATTCCACATCACGAATGAAACCTTCACGTTTTAAGATTTCAGCGATTTCTTTTTTGATTTTAGAAGCAGGAACTTCTAATTTCTCATGACGTACCATGTTCGCATTACGGATGCGAGTAAGCATATCTGCAATTGGATCTGTCATCACCATGTGTTTTACCTCCTTCCCATTTGTGGGTATTACCAACTAGCTTTTTTAACGCCAGGAATTTGTCCTTTATATGCAAGTTCACGGAAACAAATACGGCAAAGTTTAAATTTGCGGTATACAGAATGCGGACGACCGCAGCGCTCGCAACGTGTATAATCTTGCACTTTAAACTTAGGAGTACGCTTTTGTTTCGCAATCATAGATTTTTTAGCCACGTTTTCGCCTCCTCTACTTAGCGTTGGCTTCCATTATTTTTGGAATGGCATACCGAATTGTGTTAAAAGTTCACGAGCTTCTTCATCAGTTTTCGCTGTAGTAACGATTACGATGTCCATACCACGAACTTTGCTTACTTTATCATAATCAATCTCAGGGAAAATTAATTGCTCTTTAACACCTAATGTGTAGTTACCACGACCATCGAAAGATTTCTTAGAAACACCACGGAAATCACGTACACGTGGTAAAGAAACTGATACTAATTTGTCGAAGAACTCATACATTTGCTCGCCGCGTAAAGTAACCTTTGCACCGATAGGCATACCCTCACGAAGACGGAATCCTGCGATAGATTTTTTAGCGCGAGTTACAACAGGTTTTTGACCTGCGATTTGTGTTAACTCTTCTACAGCACTGTCTAATGCTTTAGAGTTGGATACCGCATCACCAACACCAGTGTTGATTACGATCTTTTCGATCTTCGGTACTTCCATTACAGATTTATAGTTAAACTTGCTCACAAGAGCAGGAGTAATTTCTTTTTGGAATTTCTCTTTAAGGCGATTCAATGAAGGGACCTCCTTTCATATAGAACTTATTTATCTAACAATTCACCAGATTTTTTTGCAACACGAATTTTTTTACCATCTTCCACTTTGTAGCCTACGCGAGTAGGTACACCTGTTTTAGGATCTAATGGCATAACATTAGATACGTGGATAGCTGCTTCTTTCGTGATAATTCCACCTTGTGGATTTAATTGAGATGGCTTAGAGTGCTTCTTAACGATGTTAACACCCTCAACGATAACACGGTTTTCTTTTGGGAAAGCTGCAAGGATAACACCTTGTTTTCCTTTGTCTTTACCACTGATTACCTGTACTTTATCACCTTTTTTTACATGCATCTTACTTCTGCACCTCCTTAGCAAGGCAATACCTTAAATTATAGAACTTCTGGAGCTAAAGAAACGATCTTCATGAAGTTGTTATCACGTAATTCACGAGCTACTGGCCCGAAGATACGAGTACCACGTGGGCTCTTATCGTCTTTAATGATAACCGCTGCGTTTTCATCAAATTTAATGTAAGAACCGTCCGGACGACGAGCACCGCTCTTCGTACGTACTACTACTGCTTTAACAACGTCACCTTTTTTAACAACGCCACCTGGTGTTGCTTGTTTTACCGTAGCAACGATAATATCACCGATGTTTGCGTATTTACGACCAGAGCCGCCTAATACTTTAATTGTTAAAAGTTCACGTGCGCCAGAGTTGTCAGCTACTCTCAAACGAGATTCTTGTTGGATCATGTTATGAAACCTCCCTTCGGACTTAAAATTCCGATTCGTCTATTTAGATAATAACCGCTTCTTCAACGATTTCAACTAAACGGAAACGCTTAGTAGCAGAAAGCGGGCGAGTTTCCATGATTTTTACGATATCGCCAACTTTTGCTTGGTTTTGCTCATCATGCGCTTTGTATTTCTTAGAATACTTAACGCGCTTTCCGTACAAGGAATGAGTTTTGTAAGTTTCAACTAAAACTGTAATCGTTTTGTCCATTTTGTCAGAAACAACACGACCAGTGTAAACTTTGCGTTGGTTACGTTCGCTCACTTTGCAAACCTCCCCTCAATTTATCGATTAATTCCGATCTCTCTTTCACGAACTACAGTTTTCATACGAGCAATCGCTTTACGCACTTCACGGATGCGTGTTGGATTCTCTAATTGTCCTGTAGCAAGCTGGAAGCGAAGATTAAACAACTCTTCCTTTAAAGCTTTAACTTTTGTTTCGATTTCGGCAGTGGTTAATTCACGAATATCATTAGTTTTCATTAGATTCACCACCATTTTCTTCACGTTTTACGAATTTACATTTCACTGGTAATTTGTGAGCTGCAAGACGTAATGCTTCGCGTGCTACCTCTTCAGATACACCCGCAATTTCAAACATAACCTTTCCAGGTTTTACTACTGCTACCCAGCCTTCTGGAGCCCCTTTACCGGAACCCATACGTACTTCTAGAGGTTTAGCAGTGTAAGGTTTAGAAGGGAAAATTTTAATCCAAACTTTACCGCCACGTTTCATATAACGAGTCATTGCACGACGAGCTGCTTCGATTTGACGGTTTGTAATCCAAGATGCTTCTTGAGATTGTAAACCAAACTCACCAAAATGTACTTCAGCGCCACCTTTTGCACGACCACGCATTTTACCACGATGCTCTCTACGATATTTTACGCGTTTAGGCATTAACATATTATTTTCCTCCTTCCTCAGAAGCTTTCTTTTTTGTAGGAAGGACTTCTCCACGGTAGATCCATACTTTTACGCCTAATTTACCGTATGTTGTATCAGCTTCAGCTGTTGCATAGTCAATATCAGCGCGAAGTGTATGAAGTGGAACAGTTCCTTCACTGTAAGATTCTGCACGAGCGATATCAGCGCCGCCAAGACGACCAGAAACCTGTGTTTTAATACCTTTAGCTCCTGCACGCATAGCACGTTGAATTGCTTGCTTTTGTGCACGACGGAAAGATACACGGTTTTCTAATTGACGAGCGATATTTTCGCCTACTAATTTAGCGTCAAGATCAGCTCTCTTAACTTCTAAAATGTTGATGTGTACACGTTTGCCTGTTAATTGGTTAAGAGCTTTACGAAGTGCTTCAACTTCTGTACCACCTTTACCAATTACCATACCAGGTTTTGCCGTGTGAATTGTAACATTTACACGATTTGCCGCACGCTCGATTTCTACTTTAGAAACAGCAGAATCTTTTAAGCGAACGTTGATGTATTCACGAATTTTGATGTCTTCATGTAAGAATGTAGCGTAATCTTTTTCAGCGTACCAACGAGATTCCCAATCACGAATGATACCGACACGAAGACCAACTGGACTAACCTTTTGACCCATCGATTATCCCTCCTTCTTTTCTGATACCACAATTGTAATGTGGCTTGTGCGTTTGTTAATTTGGCTTGCACGACCCATTGCACGTGGACGGAAACGTTTTAACGTTGGACCTTCGTCAACGAAAACTTTCTCAACAACTAAGTTGTTTACATCCATTTCATAGTTATGTTCTGCATTTGCAATTGCAGATTTCAAAACTTTTTCTACAACTGGAGAAGCAGTTTTTGGTGTGTGGTTAAGGATAGCAATCGCTTCACCCACTTGCTTACCTCGGATTAAGTCTACTACTAAACGAACTTTACGAGGAGCAATACGAACTGTTCTCGCTACTGCTTTAGCTTGCATTGAAGTGCCTCCTCTCATTATCTTCTAGTTTTCTTATCGTCAGCATCATGACCTTTGTACGTACGAGTTGGTGCGAACTCACCTAACTTGTGGCCAACCATATCTTCAGTTACGTATACAGGAACGTGTTTACGACCATCATATACAGCGATTGTATGACCAATAAACTGTGGGAAGATCGTTGAACGACGAGACCAAGTTTTTACAACTTGCTTTTGCTCAGTTTCATTTAACTTTGCAATTTTGTTCATTAAATGATCATCAACAAATGGTCCTTTTTTCAAGCTACGAGCCATTTTGGTGCCTCCCTTCGTGATTGCCGTACGGTTCTAGAAATGAACCGTACTACAACCCCATTATTTTTTACGACGACGAACGATGAATTTGTCAGACGCTTTATTTTTCTTACGAGTCTTGAATCCAAGAGTTGGTTTACCCCATGGAGACATTGGAGACTTACGTCCGATTGGTGAGCGACCTTCACCACCACCGTGTGGGTGATCAACTGGGTTCATTACAGAACCACGAACAGTTGGGCGCTTACCTAACCAGCGAGAGCGACCCGCTTTACCAATTTTAATAAGTTCATGATGCTCGTTACCTACTTGACCTACTGTAGCGCGGCAAGTTGATAGGATTAAGCGTACTTCACCAGAAGTTAAACGTACAAGTACGTATTTACCTTCTTTACCAAGTACTTGAGCAGATGTACCAGCAGAACGAACTAATTGTCCACCGCGACCTGGTTTAAGTTCGATGTTATGAACAACTGTACCTACTGGGATGTTGATTAATGGTAATGCGTTACCGATTTTAATGTCCGCCTCTGGGCCAGACATGATTTCCATACCTACTTCTAAGTTTTTAGGAGCAAGGATGTAACGTTTTTCACCGTCAACGTAGTTAATTAATGCGATATTCGCAGAGCGGTTTGGATCGTATTCGATCGTAGCAACGCGTCCTGGAATTCCATCTTTGTTACGTTTGAAGTCGATGATACGGTATTGACGCTTATGTCCGCCACCTTGGTGACGTACAGTGATTTTACCTTGGTTGTTACGTCCAGCCTTTTTGCTTAAAGGCGCAAGTAATGATTTTTCCGGTCTATCAGTCGTGATTTCAGCGAAATCATTCGTAGTCATGTTACGACGACCGTTAGTAGTTGGATTATACTTTTTAATTGCCATCTGATTTTCCCTCCTTCTTTAGCAAGAATTAAACTCCTTGGAAGATCTCGATTTCTTTGCTGTCAGCAGTAAGCTTAACGATTGCTTTACGACGACGGTTAGTAAAACCAGCGTGACGACCAACACGTTTTGCTTTTGGTTTGTAGTTCATGATATTTACTTTATCAACTTCAACACCAAAGATCGCTTCTACAGCATCTTTAACTTCCGTTTTATTAGCTTTAACGTCCACATCGAACGTGTATTTTTTTTCAGCCATCATTTCCATAGAACGTTCAGTGATAACTGGGCGCTTAATGATATCACGAGGATCTTTCATTATGCAAGCACCTCCTCTACTTTTTCCACTGCCGCTTTTGTCATGATTAGCTTATCATGATGAAGCACGTCTAAAACGTTCACGCCATCAGCAGTGATTACTGTTACTCCAGGAATATTGCGAGCAGATAACTCAACTGCTTCGTTTACATCAGCAGTTACAATAAGAGCTTTCTTCTCAACAGTTAATCCTTTAAGAACTGCTACCATGTCTTTTGTTTTTGGTGCATTTAATACTAAATCCTCAAGAACTACGATGTTGTTCTCAACCACTTTAGTAGCTAATGCAGATTTAATAGCTAAGCGACGAACTTTTTTAGGTAGTTTGTAAGCATAGCTTCTTGGTGTAGGTCCGAATACCGTACCACCACCGCGCCATTGAGGAGAACGGATAGAGCCTTGACGAGCACGTCCAGTTCCTTTTTGACGCCATGGTTTACGACCTCCACCGCGCACTTCAGAGCGAGTTTTTACTTTGTGTGTACCTTGGCGTAAAGATGCACGTTGCATCAATACTGCTTCGAAAAGTACAGCTTGGTTTGGTTCGATACCGAAAATAGTTTCAGCTAATTGGATTTCACCAACTTCAGAACCAGTTTGGTTATATAACTTTACTTTTGGCATTGGGGTTCCTCCTTTCTTACAGAAAATTATTTGCTAGCCTTAACAGCACTACGAACAACTACAAGAGATTTCTTAGCGCCAGGAACGTTGCCTTTTACTAATAGTAAATTACGTTCAACATCAACTTGAACGATTTCTAAGTTTTGAATAGTAACTTGGTCTCCACCCATACGTCCAGCAAGTTTTTTGCCTTTGAATACACGGTTCGGAGCAACAGGCCCCATTGAACCAGGACGACGATGGTAACGAGAACCGTGAGACATAGGTCCGCGAGATTGTCCGTGGCGTTTAATAGCACCTTGGAAACCTTTACCTTTAGAAATACCTGTTACGTCTACAGTTTCACCTGCAGCGAAAACTTCTACTTTTACCTCTTGACCAACTTCTTGTCCTTCAACGTCTGCATCGCGAAGTTCGCGAATGAAGCGCTTAGGAGCAGTAGTTGCTTTAGCAGCGTGACCTTGTTCAGGTTTGTTAGCTAATTTTTCACGTTTGTCAGCGAAGCCTAACTGAATTGCGTTGTAGCCATCAGTTTCAACCGTTTTCTTTTGAAGAATAACGTTTGGAGTCGCTTCGATAACAGTTACAGGAATTAGCTCGCCATTTTCAGCAAATACTTGAGTCATACCGATCTTTTTTCCTAAGATTCCTTTGGTCATGAGTTACACCTCCTACATTTTAACTTATATAAATTATAGTTTGATTTCGATATCTACACCAGATGGTAAGTCTAAACGCATTAAAGAGTCTACTGTTTGTGGAGTAGGGCTCACGATGTCGATTAGACGTTTGTGCGTGCGCATTTCGAATTGCTCACGAGAATCTTTGTATTTATGAACCGCACGAAGAATCGTGTAAACAGTTTTTTCAGTTGGTAATGGGATTGGACCAGAAACTGTCGCCCCAGAACGCTTAGCTGTTTCTACAATTTTCTCTGCTGACTGATCAAGAATACGGTGATCGTAAGCTTTTAAACGAATACGAATTTTTTCTTTTGCCATTATTTTCCCTCCTTCGTTCGCCTATTTTAAAAATAGACATTCTCCATGGAAATTTCCACACACTCGCCATGGCAAAGCGGCCGGGTGTGTCAGCAACCTTCCACTTCATCGCAGTCAAAGACCAACATTGTTTATTATACAATGTTTTCAGCCTAGATGCAACACTTTATTTGTGCACATCATCATTTACTGTACTTTTGCTATTATACATGGTACTTTAACGAATTTCAAGTTTTCATCTGTTGTAATTCTTATTACAGTTTTTGGTTGAGAGTTTTTGCGATTTATATATTATAGAAGAAACTCGTCAAAACTTAAAAATAGATTTTATTTATTGTAAATAAAAAACCCAAGGGAAAATCCCTTGGGTTTCATATATCAGTTAAGATTACTCAACGATAGTTGCAACTACACCGTAACCTACAGTACGTCCACCTTCACGAATAGAGAACTTAGTTCCTTCTTCGATTGCGATTGGAGCGATAAGCTCGATAGTCATTTCAATGTTGTCACCAGGCATTACCATTTCAGTACCTTCTGGTAATTGGATGATTCCAGTTACGTCAGTTGTACGGAAATAGAATTGTGGGCGGTAGTTAGCGAAGAATGGAGTGTGACGTCCACCTTCTTCTTTAGATAATACGAAAACTTCAGCTTTGAATTTAGCGTGAGCTTTTACAGAGCCAGTTTTAGCAAGAACTTGTCCACGTTGGATTTCTTCACGAGCAACACCACGAAGTAGTGCACCAATGTTGTCTCCAGCTTGAGCTTGGTCAAGAAGCTTACGGAACATTTCTACACCAGTTACAGTTGTAGATTTGTTTTCTTCAGTAAAGCCGATGATTTCTACTACGTCACCAACTTTAACGATACCGCGCTCTACGCGACCTGTAGCAACTGTACCACGACCTGTGATAGAGAATACGTCCTCAACAGGCATTAAGAAAGCTTTTTCAGTGTCACGTTCTGGAGTTGGGATGTAAGCATCAACTTCGTTCATTAATTCAATGATTTTTGCTTCCCACTCAGCATCTCCTTGAAGAGCTTTAAGAGCAGAACCTTTAATTACAGGGATATCATCGCCTGGGAAGTCGTATTCAGATAATAGATCGCGAACTTCCATTTCTACTAATTCTAATAACTCTTCGTCGTCAACCATGTCGCATTTGTTTAAGAATACAACGATGTAAGGAACACCTACTTGACGAGAAAGAAGGATGTGCTCACGAGTTTGAGGCATTGGGCCATCTGCAGCAGATACTACTAAGATACCGCCGTCCATTTGAGCAGCACCAGTGATCATGTTTTTAACATAGTCAGCGTGACCTGGGCAGTCAACGTGTGCATAGTGACGAGTTTCAGTTTCGTACTCAACGTGTGCAGTTGAGATTGTGATACCGCGCTCTCTTTCTTCTGGAGCAGCATCGATTTGGTCGTAACCTTTCGCTTCAGCACCACCAGCTTTTGCAAGAACTGTAGTGATAGCAGCAGTTAATGTAGTTTTACCATGGTCAACGTGGCCGATTGTACCAATGTTAACATGTGGTTTAGAACGTTCGAATTTAGCTTTTCCCATTCTAAATTCCTCCTTAAGTTATATAGATTATTTTATATTTAGACTAGAAAGTAAGGGGCCTAAGCCCCGCTTTCTAAGCTTACATAAGTAGTTATACTTGAACAATCGATAAAAATCAATTATTCGCCTTTATTTTTTTTCACAATTTCTTCTGAAATAGACTTCGGTACTTCTTCATAATGATCAAATGTCATTGAGAATGTTCCGCGTCCTTGCGTGTTAGAACGTAGAGACGTTGCATAACCAAACATTTCAGAAAGTGGTACCATTGCACGAACAACTTGTGCGTTACCACGAGCTTCCATACCTTCTACACGTCCACGGCGAGAAGTTACGTCACCCATGATATCTCCCATGTACTCTTCAGGAATTACAACTTCAACTTTCATCATTGGTTCAAGAATTACTGGGTTACATTTAGAAACCGCAGCTTTAAGAGCCATAGATGCAGCAATTTTGAACGCCATCTCAGAGGAGTCAACATCATGGTAAGATCCGTCAACTAATGCAGCTTTAATGTCAACTAATGGATAACCAGCTAGTACACCATTTTTAAGTGCATCTTCAAGACCTGCTCCAACAGCTGGGATGTATTCACGTGGAACTACACCACCGACGATCTTGTTTTGGAATTCGAATCCTTTACCTTCTTCATTAGGTTCAAACTCAATCCAAACGTGACCGAATTGTCCACGACCACCAGATTGACGAGCGAACTTACCTTCAACTTTCGCAGCAGCGCGGAAAGTCTCACGATATGCTACCTGAGGAGCACCAACGTTTGCTTCCACTTTGAATTCACGGCGCATACGGTCAACGATGATATCAAGGTGAAGTTCACCCATACCAGCGATGATTGTTTGGCCAGTTTCTTGGTCAGTGTGAGCACGGAATGTTGGATCTTCTTCAGAAAGCTTAGATAATGCTGTACCCATCTTATCTTGGTCAGCTTTAGATTTAGGCTCGATAGCTACAGAGATAACTGGTTCTGGGAATTCCATAGACTCAAGGATAACAAGGCTCTTCTCGTCACAAAGAGTGTCACCAGTTGTAGTATCTTTTAAACCTACAGCAGCAGCGATGTCACCAGCATAAACTGTTGAAATCTCTTCACGGCTGTTTGCATGCATTTGTAGGATACGACCTACACGTTCACGCTTACCTTTAGTTGAGTTTTTCACGTAAGATCCAGAGTTTAACACACCAGAGTACACACGGAAGAATGTTAACTTACCAACATAAGGGTCAGTCATGATTTTGAATGCTAATGCTGCGAAAGGCTCTTCATCGCTAGAATGACGTTCTATTTCTTCATCTGTATCCGGAAGAGTACCTTTAATAGCAGGTACGTCAAGTGGAGATGGTAGGTAGTCGATAACTGCATCTAACAGAATTTGAACACCTTTATTTTTGAATGCTGAACCACAGATTACTGGGAAGAATTCAACAGAAGTTGTAGCCTTACGGATACCAGCTTTAAGCTCTTCTACAGTGATTTCTTCACCTTCTAGGTACTTCATCATCATTTCTTCATCAAGCTCTGCTACCGCTTCAATAAGTTTTCCACGGTACTCATCAGCTAATTCTTTATGTTCTGCAGGAATTTCGATACGTTGAATATCTGTTCCTAAGTCGTTTGCATACATGTATGCACACTCTTCTACTAGGTCAATAATTCCCGTAAACTCATCTTCAGCACCAATTGGTAACTGAATTGGATGTGCGTTTGCTTGTAAACGGTCATGAATTGTTCCTACAGAGTATAAGAAGTCTGCACCAATCTTGTCCATTTTGTTAACGAACACGATACGAGGTACGCCGTAAGTAGTAGCCTGACGCCAAACAGTTTCTGTTTGTGGTTCTACACCAGATTGCGCGTCAAGTACTGCTACAGCACCATCAAGTACGCGTAAAGAACGTTCTACTTCTACAGTGAAATCTACGTGTCCTGGAGTGTCAATGATATTTACACGATGACCTTTCCATTGAGCTGTAGTTGCTGCAGAAGTAATTGTGATACCACGCTCTTGTTCTTGCTCCATCCAGTCCATCTGAGATGCACCTTCGTGAGTTTCACCGATTTTATGAATGCGGCCTGTGTAGTACAGGATACGCTCAGTTGCTGTTGTTTTACCAGCATCGATGTGAGCCATGATACCAATATTACGAGTGTTTTCTAAGGAGAACTCTCTAGTCATTTGGTGTCTTTCTCCTTCCTGATATGGATTGGATTTTTTATTTTAAGTAGCAAAAAAGCCACTTTATTTAGTTACATATGTCAGTATGTCCAGTACCCTCATTATGTAAAACGAGCGCCCATTGAAAGGGAGAGGCATTCTCCCTCTCCACACTTCCATAAGCGACAAATAAAGCGGTCTATGCTTGCAATTATTTTACGTTGAATCCTACCAACGGTAATGAGCAAATGCTTTGTTAGCTTCTGCCATTTTATGAGTGTCTTCACGTTTCTTAACAGATGCACCAGCATTGTTAGCTGCATCTAAGATTTCGTAAGCTAAACGCTCTTCCATAGTTTTTTCACCACGAAGACGAGCGTAGTTTACTAACCAGCGAAGACCTAAAGTTGTACGGCGTTCTGGACGAACCTCAACTGGAACTTGGTAGTTAGCACCACCAACACGACGAGCGCGTACTTCAAGAACAGGCATAATGTTCTTAAGAGCTTGTTCGAATACTTCCATTGGTTCGTTACCAGTACGTTCACGAACGATATCGAACGCATTATAAAGAATTGTTTGAGATTTACCTTTTTTACCGTCAACCATCATTTTGTTGATTAGGCGTGTTACAAGTTTAGAATTGTACATTGGATCTGGTAACACGTCACGTTTCGCAACAGGTCCTTTACGAGGCATATTGAGTTCCTCCTTTCAGTTCAGTTTTATTATTTCTTAGCAGGTTTTGGTCTCTTAGTACCATATTTAGAACGGCCTTGCATACGCTTATCAACACCAGCTGTGTCAAGCGCCCCACGAACGATGTGGTAACGTACCCCTGGTAAGTCTTTTACTCGACCACCGCGAATTAATACTACGCTGTGCTCTTGTAAGTTATGACCGATACCTGGGATGTATGCTGTTACCTCGATACCATTTGTTAAACGTACACGAGCGTATTTACGTAACGCTGAGTTCGGTTTCTTTGGAGTCATTGTACCAACACGAGTACATACACCACGTTTTTGAGGTGCAGAGATATCAGTTGATTTTTTCTTTAAAGAGTTGAAACCTTTGTTTAACGCAGGTGATTTAGATTTCCATACTTTATCAGTACGACCTTTTCTCACTAATTGGTTAATAGTAGGCATTATTTTATCCTCCCTTCGCACGTTTGTATGACCACATATCCAGGTGGTTCATTATTAGTTGAAAACAAAGTTTTTGCAAGGGAGAGCAAATGCTCTCTCCTCACAAAAACAGTTTTAACTTGTTATTTCTATCACTGAAGCTCCTAATTGCATCTCACTCATTTTCATGTTGAGATCCAGTTTTGAAAAAGTATGTTATGTTGCATTGCTAAAAGCTACGACAACGTTCTAACTATACCGTGTTGAATGACATTCAACGTTTATTAAGGAGCAACCTTGCTTATATTAACATTTTGCAACGCATAATGTCAACTAGGATTATCTTTTTTATGCAAAATTTACGACGGAAAATTTTAGTTTTCTACGTAAACCTCGTCATTTTCTACATTTGTTTCTTCTTGTGCTGTTTTCACAAGATCAACTTTACGGTAACGATTCATACCTGTACCAGCCGGAACAAGTTTACCGATAATAACATTTTCCTTCAGACCAAGAAGTTCGTCACGCTTACCTTTAATTGCTGCATCAGTTAACACACGAGTTGTTTCCTGGAATGATGCTGCAGATAAGAACGAATCTGTTTCAAGTGAAGCCTTCGTGATACCAAGAAGGATTGGACGCGCTGTTGCTGGTTGTTTGCCTTTAAGCAACACTTTCGCATTTGCATCTGTAAATTGATGAATATCAAGTAACGTTCCTGGTAATACGTCTGTTTCACCAGCATCGATTACACGAACTTTACGAAGCATTTGGCGAACCATTACTTCAACGTGTTTATCACCAATTTCTACCCCTTGCATACGGTATACTTTTTGAACTTCACGAAGCAAGTATTCTTGAACTGCTGTAATATCTGTTACTTTCAGTAATTCTTTCGGATCAATAGAACCTTCAGTAAGTTCTTTACCATGTTCGATGCGGTGTCCTGGAGCTACTTTTAGACGAGCACCATAAGGAATTGCATACGTACGTGCTTCTACATCGCCTTGTACAACAACTTCTTGGCGATCTTTCACATCATTAATCGCTGCAACGACACCATCGATTTCACTGATAACCGCTTGACCTTTCGGATTACGCGCTTCGAAAATCTCTTGAATACGTGGTAAACCTTGTGTGATATCGTCTCCAGCAACCCCACCTGTATGGAATGTACGCATCGTTAACTGTGTACCTGGCTCACCGATAGATTGAGCTGCGATAATACCAACCGCTTCGCCCACCTCTACATCTGTACCAGTAGCTAAGTTACGACCATAACACTTCTTACATACACCGTGGCGTGTGTTACATGTAAACGCAGAGCGGATGTACAATTGTTCAACGCCTGATTTTTCAATGATATGAGCAATATCTTCTGTAATTAATTCATTTTCACGAACTAACACTTCGCCTGTTTCTGGATGTTTCAGAGTTTTTCTTGCGAAACGTCCTACAAGACGATCGTATAAGGATTCGATAATTTCGTTTCCTTCTTTAATTGCGCCAATTAATAAACCGCGATCTGTTCCACAGTCATCTTCACGAACGATAACATCTTGTGCAACGTCAACAAGACGACGTGTTAAGTAACCAGAATCGGCAGTCTTAAGTGCTGTATCGGCAAGACCTTTACGCGCACCATGCGTAGAGATGAAGTACTCAAGTACCGTTAAACCTTCACGGAAACTTGATTTGATTGGAAGTTCGATGATACGTCCAGATGGGTTAGCCATCAAACCACGCATACCAGCAAGCTGAGTAAAGTTCGATGCGTTACCACGGGCACCAGAATCACTCATCATGAAGATCGGGTTGCGTTTATCTAGCGTTTTCATCAGTTTTCCTTGGATAACATCTTTCGCATTACTCCAAATGGAAATAACACGATCGTAACGTTCTTCCTCCGTGATTAAACCGCGACGGAATTGTTTAATTACTGTATCTACTTTTGCTTGTGCTTCGTGTAGAATTTCTTCTTTTTCACCTAATACAAGGATATCTGCTACCCCAACTGTAATACCAGCTTTTGTAGAGTATTTAAATCCTAAGTTTTTCATACGGTCAAGCATGCGAGACGTTTCTGTAATTTTGAAACGTTTAAATACTTCCGCGATGATATTACCAAGGATTTTCTTGCTAAATGGTGCCACTTCTTCGCGACTAGCAATAATTTCTTTTACGTTAGAACCTTTTTCAACAAAATATTCCACTGGAGTTTCTTTCTCCAAGTTTGTTTTTGTTGGTTCGTTAATGTAAGGGAAAGATTTCGGTAAGATTTCATTGAATATTAACTTACCAACTGTTGTTAATAACAGTTTGCTGTTTTGCTCTTCTGTAAACGTTTCGTTGTTTACAGAGCTTGCTGCAACAGCAACACGAGTATGCAAATGTACATATCCGTTTTGGTATGCAAGTAATGCTTCATTTGTATCTTTGAAAATCATACCTTCACCAATCGCACCTTCGCGCTCTAGTGTTAAGTAGTAGTTACCTAATACCATATCCTGAGACGGTGTAACAACTGGTTTTCCATCTTTCGGGTTTAAGATGTTTTGTGCAGCTAACATAAGAAGACGAGCTTCTGCTTGTGCTTCTGATGAAAGCGGAACGTGAACCGCCATTTGGTCACCGTCAAAGTCCGCGTTGTATGCAGTACATACAAGTGGATGCAGACGGATTGCGCGTCCTTCTACTAATGTAGGTTCAAACGCCTGAATACCAAGACGGTGAAGCGTTGGAGCACGGTTTAGAAGTACAGGGTGTTCTTTAATCACAGATTCTAAAACGTCCCAAACTTCAGGTTGTACTCGTTCAATTTTTCGTTTCGCACTCTTAATGTTGTGTGCTAAACCTTTTCCTACTAACTCTTTCATAACAAAAGGCTTGAACAGTTCAAGCGCCATTTCTTTTGGCAGACCGCATTGGTACATTTTTAAGTTCGGTCCTACAACGATAACGGAACGACCAGAGTAGTCAACACGTTTACCTAATAAGTTTTGACGGAAGCGTCCTTGCTTACCTTTTAACATATGCGAAAGAGATTTTAATGGACGGTTACCAGGCCCAGTAACTGGACGACCACGACGACCATTATCGATTAAAGCATCTACCGCTTCTTGTAACATACGTTTTTCGTTTTGAACAATGATGCTTGGTGCACCTAGGTCTAATAAACGTTTTAAACGATTGTTACGGTTAATTACACGACGGTATAAGTCATTTAAGTCAGAAGTTGCAAAACGTCCACCATCTAGCTGTACCATTGGACGAAGCTCTGGTGGGATAACTGGAAGAACATCTAGAATCATCCAAGATGGCTCATTTCCAGAGTTACGGAATGCTTCTAATACTTCTAGACGTTTAATAGCACGAGTACGGCGTTGTCCTTGTGCTGTTTTTAACTCTTCTTTTAAGAAGTCTACTTCTTTATCTAGATCGATATCTTGTAATAACTTCTTAATCGCCTCTGCGCCCATAGAAGCTTGGAAAGAGTTTCCGTATCTATCGCGATACGCACGGTATTCCTTCTCCGAAAGAAGTTGCTTCTTATCAAGCGGTGTATCGCCGCTTTCTGTTACCACATAAGAAGCGAAATAAATTACTTCTTCAAGCGCGCGAGGGGACATGTCTAAGACAAGTCCCATGCGGCTTGGGATACCTTTGAAATACCAAATATGAGATACAGGAGCAGCTAATTCAATATGACCCATACGTTCACGGCGAACTTTCGCACGCGTTACTTCAACGCCGCATCGATCACAAACTACACCTTTATAGCGGACACGTTTATATTTACCACAATGACATTCCCAGTCTTTTGTGGGACCGAAAATACGCTCACAGAACAAACCGTCTTTCTCTGGTTTCAATGTACGATAGTTAATCGTTTCGGGTTTTTTTACTTCCCCATATGACCAAGAACGAATTTTGTCTGGTGATGCAAGTCCGATCTTCATATATTCAAAGTTGTTTACATCTATCAAGGGGCCTACCTCCCTTTTAGTCTACAGGTTATCCCAATTATTCCTTCGTTGTCTCAACTTCGACATTTAATTTATCTGCAGATTGATCATCATCATCAGTATCACGCATTTCAATTTCAGTATCGTCGCTAGACATCATCTTAACATCCATACCTAAACTTTGTAATTCCTTAATCAATACTTTGAATGATTCAGGAACACCTGGTTCTGGAACGTTTTCGCCTTTTACAATCGATTCGTACGTTTTCACACGACCAATAACATCATCCGACTTAACTGTTAAGATTTCTTGAAGAGTATAAGCAGCACCGTAAGCTTCAAGTGCCCAAACCTCCATCTCACCAAAACGTTGTCCACCGAACTGTGCTTTACCTCCAAGAGGTTGCTGCGTTACAAGTGAGTATGGTCCAGTAGAACGAGCATGAAGTTTATCGTCAACCATGTGTGCAAGTTTAATCATGTACATGACACCAACAGATACGCGGTTGTCGAATGGTTCACCAGTACGTCCATCGTATAGAATCGTCTTCGCATCACGTGCCATACCAGCTTCTTCGATTGTTCCCCATACATCTTCCTCACGAGCACCATCAAATACTGGTGTTGCAACGTGAATACCAAGATATCTTGCTGCCATACCAAGATGAAGCTCTAGCACCTGACCGATATTCATACGAGATGGTACCCCTAATGGGTTTAACATGATATCGATTGGTGTGCCATCTGGTAAGTAAGGCATATCTTCTTCCGGTAAAATACGGGAGATAACACCTTTGTTACCGTGACGACCGGCCATCTTGTCACCTTCAGAAATTTTACGTTTTTGAACGATATATGCACGTACAAGTTGATTCACACCTGGTGGCAATTCATCGCCATCTTCACGGTTGAATACTTTTACGTCTAAGATAATACCGCCACCACCGTGTGGTACACGTAATGATGTATCACGTACTTCACGAGCCTTCTCACCAAAGATTGCGTGTAATAGACGTTCTTCTGCTGTTAACTCTGTTACACCTTTTGGTGTTACTTTACCAACAAGTAGATCCCCATCTTTTACTTCCGCACCAATGCGAATAATACCACGCTCATCAAGATTACGAAGCGCATCTTCCCCTACGTTTGGAATGTCGCGTGTAATTTCTTCTGGTCCTAGCTTTGTATCACGAGCTTCAGATTCATATTCTTCAATATGAATAGAAGTGTACACATCATCTTTTACAAGGCGCTCACTCATAATGATCGCATCCTCGTAGTTATAACCATCCCATGTCATAAAGCCAACAAGCACGTTACGACCAAGTGCAAGTTCACCTTTTTCCATAGAAGGACCGTCTGCAAGAATCTCGCCTTTTACAACTTCATCGCCAACACTTACGATTGGACGTTGGTTGTAACAGGTTCCTTGGTTAGAACGGATGAATTTCAACATTTTGTAGCGATCTAAGTCACCTTTTACTTTTTGACCGTCTACTTCGATATAACGACGTACCCAAACTTCGCGAGCTTCTACACGTTCAACGATACCAGGATGTTTACAAATTACTGCAGCACCTGAATCTTTCGCCGATACATACTCCATACCAGTACCTACAATTGGAGATTCTGGGTTCATAAGCGGAACTGCTTGACGTTGCATGTTCGCGCCCATTAGTGCACGGTTCGAGTCATCGTTTTCTAAGAACGGTATACAAGCTGTCGCAGCAGACACAACCTGTTTTGGAGAGATATCCATGTAGTCGATACGTTCACGTTTTACTACAACGTTCTCATCGCGGAAACGTGCTACAACGTCTTCATCAAGGAAATCTCCATCTTCAGATAAACGTGCGTTTGCTTGGGCAACAACATAGTTATCTTGTTCATCGGCTGTTAAGTAATCTACACGTGTTGTTACACGTCCAGTTTCTGGATCAACACGGCGATATGGTGTTTCAATGAAACCAAATTCATTTACTTTCGCAAACGAAGATAGAGAGTTGATCAAACCGATGTTTGGTCCCTCTGGTGTTTCAATTGGACACATACGACCATAGTGAGAGTAGTGAACGTCACGCACTTCAAAGCCTGCGCGCTCACGCGTTAAACCACCAGGTCCTAATGCAGATAGTCTTCGTTTATGTGTTAACTCTGCTAATGGATTTGTTTGATCCATAAACTGAGATAACTGAGAGCTACCGAAGAACTCTTTAATAGATGCAATAACCGGACGAATGTTAATTAACGCTTGCGGTGTAATTGCATTTGTATCTTGAATTGACATTCTCTCACGAACAACACGTTCCATACGAGAAAGACCGATACGGAATTGGTTTTGTAACAATTCCCCTACAGAACGTAGGCGGCGGTTTCCTAAATGGTCAATATCGTCTGTGTCTCCTACTTTATATAGAAGATTAAAGAAATAGCTAATAGATGCAATAATATCGCCTGGTGTAATATGTTTTATATCGCGATCGATATTCGCATTACCAATAATATTGATAGAGCGCTCTCCATCTGCATCCGGAGCATAAATCTTAATAGATTGTAATTCAACATCGCCTTCTACCACTCCGCCCATTGGTTTCGCTGTTTTAAAACCAATGTTCTTTTCTAAATAAGGTAAAATACGATCTAATGTACGACGATCTAAGATTGTTCCCTCTGCTACTAAAATTTCACCTGTCTCAGGATCCACTAAAGTTTCAGCTAAACGTTGGTTAAACAATCTGTTTTTAATGTGTAATTTCTTATTAATTTTGTAGCGACCTACATTTGCTAGATCATAACGTTTTGGATCAAAGAAGCGAGAAACAAGCAAGCTCTTCGCATTTTCTACTGTTGGTGGTTCACCTGGACGTAGACGCTCATAAATTTCAAGCAGCGCTTTTTCTGTGCTATCCGTGTTATCTTTTTCTAGCGTATTGCTTAAGTATTCGTTATCACCTATTAATTCGGTGATTTCTTGATCAGAGCCAAACCCTAATGCGCGTAACAAAACAGTTACAGGCAGTTTACGCGTACGATCGATACGCACATAAACAACATCCTTAGCATCTGTTTCATACTCCAACCAAGCTCCGCGGTTTGGAATTACAGTAGCAGTAAATCCGCGTTTTCCATTTTTGTCCACTTTTCCGCTGTAGTATACACTTGGTGAACGAACTAACTGAGAAACAATAACGCGTTCTGCACCGTTAATTACAAATGTTCCTGTCTCTGTCATGAGCGGGAAATCCCCCATGAACACATCTTGCTCTTTTACTTCACCAGTTTCTTTATTGATTAGACGCACTTTTACACGAAGTGGTGCTGCATACGTCACATCACGCTCTTTACATTCTTCTACAGAGTATTTAGGTTCACCTAAGCTGTAGTCGATAAATTCAAGCGATAGATTTCCCGTAAAGTCTTCAATCGGAGAAATGTCTTGGAACATTTCTCGCAAACCCTCATCAAGAAACCACTGATAAGAAGAGGTTTGAATTTCGATAAGATTCGGTAATTCTAATACCTCACTAATACGGGCATAACTTCTTCGTTGGCGGTGTCGTCCGTATTGAACTAGTTGACCTGTCAACTGCTTCACCCCTCAAATCAAGAGTATTATAAATGCACAAAAATGTGCAAAATCACAACTAAATACGACTAACACAAATTGCGTAGCCTTTTTTCTCTAAAAAGATAGATACGTTGAGTGTTTCTAACTGCTCAAAAAAGAAAAATGGCTTCTATAAGAAAACCATCATTCTGTTTCATAATCTGTTGATTTTACTATCTTTTCCAAGAGAAGCAAAAATATACATTGTCCTCAACGCAGAAAATCATATATTGGCATTTTATAATGTTAACACAACCAAAAATAACCGTCAACGTTTTTTTGATTTTATGATATAATAGCCTTTTTTCTTTTCTACGACTTCCACAACATCGAACACTTCTTCTAATTTTTTCATCGCGGATGGTGCACCTTGTTTTTTCTGGATTACAATCCAAAGCTCTCCGCCCGGCACAAGATGATCCACAGCTTTTTCTAGAATCTCATGTACCACATGCTTCCCAGCTCGGATTGGCGGATTAGATAGAATAGCAGCGTATTCCCCGCTCACACTTTCATATACACTACTTTGATAAATTTGGACATTTCCAATTCGGTTATTAGCAGCGTTTTCTTTCGCAAGCCCGAGCGCTCTTTCATTTACATCTACCATATGAACCACGCGTTCTTGAAACTCTTTTGCTAAAGATAAACCTATCGGACCATATCCACACCCAACATCTATTACATCACCTTGGGCTTCCGGCATCTGAAAAGCTTCAATTAAAAGACGCGAACCAAAATCCACTTCATTTTTTGAAAATACTCCATGGTCAGATAAGAAAAGAAATTGAGATCCTCTGAGCGTATATTCCCAACGTTTACGATCACTTTTACTAGAAGGATCGTTAGAAAAATAATGGTCTGCCATATGGCCACCTCTTTTCTTTACAGTTAAAAAAAAAGCTCGCATGAGAGCGAGCTTTTTTTAAAGCTTCAAAAGTTAATTACTTAACTTCTACAGCAGCGCCAACTTCTTCAAGTTTAGCTTTGATTTCTTCAGCTTCTTCTTTAGAAACGCCTTCTTTAACTGCTTTTGGAGTGTTGTCAGCTAATTCTTTAGCTTCTTTTAAGCCAAGACCAGTGATTTCACGAACAACTTTGATAACTTTGATTTTTTGAGCGCCTGCACTAGCAAGTACTACATCAAATTCAGTTTTCTCAGCAGCAGCTTCACCAGCAGCGCCACCCATAACAGCTACAGGAGCAGCAGCAGTTACGCCGAATTCTTCCTCGATAGCTTTTACTAAGTCGTTAAGTTCTAATACAGTCATATTTTTAACTGCTTCAATGATTTGTTCTTTAGTCATTGTAAATATCCTCCTTATTAAATAAGTTCATATTGTTTGATCGATAACACGTAATTATCTTTTAAAAAATTAAGCGCCTTGCTCTTCTTTTTGATCTGCAACAGCTTTTGTAGCGAGTGCAAGATTACGAATTGGAGCTTGAAGAACGCTAAGAAGCATAGAAAGTAAGCCTTCACGTGATGGAAGAGTAGCGATAGCTTTAACCTCATCAACAGTTACAAGTTTACCTTCGATTACACCAGCTTTAATTTCTAAAGCTTCGTGATTTTTCGCGAAGTCGTTTAATACTTTCGCAGGAGCAACCACATCTTCGTTACTGAACGCGATAGCGTTTGGTCCTGTTAGATATTCGTTTAACTCAGTTAGTTCAGCAGCTTCTGCAGCACGACGAGTTAAAGAGTTTTTGTAAACTTTGAACTCAACGCCAGCTTCACGTAATGCTTTACGTAATTCTGTTACTTCAGACACTGTTAAACCACGGTAGTCAACAACGATTGTTGATTTACTTTCGCTAAGTTTACCAGCGATTTCAGTTACAACGTGTTGTTTTGCCTCGATTGCTTTAGTCATGTTATTACACCTCCTGTAGATTATATAGAAGATGTACCGAAAGTGCACTAAAAAGCCTCCGTGCCCAGTTATAGACATGGAGGCATATAGTCACAGAAAATTTCCGTTCCGTATATTTACACCTCGGTAGGATATTAAGCCAAATTGGCACCTACTGTCTACGGTACACTATTAAAATTCACAACATAGATGATTATATTAGAACTTCATCATGAAGTCAACTTCCAATTTTTACGCAATAGTAGAAACTTCAACGCGTACGCCAGGTCCCATTGTAGAAGCAACTGTTACGTTCTTCATGTAAGTACCTTTCGCAGCAGCTGGCTTAGCTTTTAGAAGAGCATCAGCAACTGTTTCTAAGTTTTCAACTAATTTCGCATCTTCGAAAGATACTTTACCGATTGGTACATGGATGTTACCAGCTTTATCAACGCGGTATTCTACTTTACCAGCTTTGATTTCGTTAACTGCTTTTGTTACATCGAAAGTAACTGTTCCAGTTTTAGGGTTTGGCATTAAACCTTTAGGTCCTAATACACGACCAAGTTTACCAACTTCACCCATCATGTCAGGAGTTGCTACCACTACATCAAAGTCAAACCAACCTTGTTGGATTTTGTTGATGTAGTCTGTATCACCTACGAAGTCAGCTCCAGCAGCTTCAGCTTCTTTTAGTTTTTCGCCTTTAGCGAATACTAATACACGTTGTACTTTACCAGTACCGTGCGGAAGAACAACTGCACCACGAATTTGTTGGTCAGCTTTCTTAGGGTCAACACCTAAACGGAATGCAGCTTCTACAGTTGCATCAAATTTAGCTGTGTTTGTTTTCTTTACTAATTCTACTGCCTCTGTTGCAGAGTAAGCAGCCGCACGATCAACAAGCTTTGCAGCTTCTACGTACTTTTTACCTCTTTTAGCCATTTTTATTTCCTCCTCAATGTGGTTTTAGCGGAATAACCTCCCACGTTTACGCATTCTTTTCGATACAATCGAGGATGTGCGCCCATCCTTTTATTTAAAAACGACATTCATTTACGATAATAAAGGTTGCGAATTGGAATTCCAGACCCGCAACCTCTTTTACAAAAAAACAAATCGAATTAGTCTTCGATAACAATGCCCATACTGCGTGCAGTACCTTCAACCATACGCATTGCAGCTTCTACGCTAGCAGCGTTTAAGTCAGGCATTTTAGTTTCAGCGATTTCGCGAACTTTATCACGCTTAACAGTTGCCACTTTATTACGGTTTGGTTCACCAGAACCAGACTCGATACCAGCTACTTTCTTAAGAAGAACAGCAGCAGGAGGAGTTTTAGTAATGAAAGTGAATGAACGGTCTTCAAATACTGTAATTTCAACAGGAATGATTAGACCAGCTTGATCTGCTGTACGAGCGTTGAACTCTTTACAGAAGCCCATGATGTTAACACCCGCTTGTCCTAATGCTGGACCAACTGGTGGAGCTGGGTTAGCTTTACCTGCAGGAATTTGAAGTTTTACCATTTTAATTACCTTTTTAGCCACGAGACACACCTCCTTAAGTCCGTGATGTGGTCAATGGGCAATTTAATTTTTGCCCTCCCACTTCATATTTTATCTTTAGTGATAAAATTTTTTCAAAAAACGTCTCCGTTGCCGAAGACGTACTGACCTTAAAGATATTATCACTTTTTACAATTCATTTCAAGTTTCATTTTATAATTTTTCAATTTGGTGGAAATCTAGCTCAACTGAAGTTTCGCGACCAAACATATCAACGAGCACTGTAACCCTTTGTTTTTCTAGGTCAATTTCATTAATAGCACCTGTATAGTTTGCAAATGGACCTTCATTCACACGTACAGTCTCATGAAGTTCGAAATCAAAGTCAACCACTTCATTTTCCATTCCCATGTGTTTTAAAATCACAACAACTTCTTCTTCTAACAACGGAGATGGTTTTGAACCTGATCCAGAAGAACCAACGAACCCCGTTACCCCCGGTGTATTGCGAACAACATACCAAGAATCATCAGTCATGATAATTTCTACTAATACGTAGCCAGGAAATACTTTCCTCTTAGTTACTTTCTCTTTTCCGTTTTTCATTTCCACTTCTGTTTCCTCTGGAACAATAACACGGAAAATCTTATCTTGCATACCCATCGATTCTACACGTTTCTCTAGGTTTGTTTTTACTTTATTTTCATATCCAGAATAAGTATGGACAACATACCAACTTTTTTCCATTGATTTAGGACGACCGTCCTTCCCTCCCTGACGTACATTTTTTTGTGCAAATGAAAAAACCCGTTCACCGGGCTTTTACACAGTTCGTATAAATAACATTAACATTATATCATGTATAAGCGCTTCTTATTCAAGAATTAAACGAATTAAAGAAGAAATCCCCATATCTACCACTGCAAAGAAAACTGCACAGAAAACAACTGTCGCAATTACAGTAAGTGTCGAACGGAATAATTCATCTTTTTTCGGCCAACTTACTTTTTTCATTTCGCGGCCTACATCTCCAAAAAAGTTCGTCAAACGCATTTCCGGGACCTCCAATGCATACTTACAATTATTTATTTTGTTTCCTTATGAATCATATGCGCATTGCATGTTTTGCAAAATTTCTTTATCTCAAGACGCTCTACTGAGCTTGTATCCTTCATTGTAGAATAGTTTCGATTATTGCACTTTTCACATGCGAGTACAACTTTTTTTCTCATCTGTTACACCAACCTCGTAACATTATTTCCTTAAAAATGTATCATACAATAAAAGACAATGTCAATGACACTTCCCACCTACTCTAAAAAGAAAAGGGAAGAAAAAAACCTCTCTTTTATATTAATCTATTATTTTAATATACCTTTAAAAAACGTCTATATAAACCCATTTTTTATTTCCTAACATATAAGCCGCTGCTTTATAAAATAAAAATGACCTGCTCTCGTCCTTTATTTTAATCCGTACATGTACGGCAAAAGGAACTGACCGCTTCTATGTATATGGTTTTTCAATTGGTATTTATATCTTTCGCTTAATAGAGGATGCATTCACAGTTGCCGTTTCTCTCATTTCCATATAACGTTCTAGTTTTCTTTTCACTCGTTGCAGAGCATTATCAATGGATTTCACGTGACGATTCAATTGCTCTGAAATTTCCTGATACGACCTTCCATCTAAGTACAAAGACAGTACTTTTCTTTCTAAATCGCTTAATAATTCAGATATTTTTAACTCTATATCAACATACTCTTCTTGGCTAATAATCATCTCTTCAGGATCCGTCATCTTCGCCTCAGATATAACATCTAACAGAGTGCGATCAGATTCTTCATCATAAATTGGTTTGTCTAAAGATACGTACGAATTTAAAGGAATATGTTTCTGTCTTGTCGCAGTTTTAATGGCAGTAATAATTTGGCGTGTAATACATAATTCCGCAAAAGCTTTAAAGGAAGATAGCTTGTCCTCTTTATAATCACGAATCGCCTTAAATAATCCAATCATACCTTCTTGAATAATATCTTCACGATCTGCACCAACTAAAAAATAAGATCTTGATTTTGCACGAACAAAGTTTTTGTACTTATGAATCAAATACTCTAGCGCATCCACACTACCTTTTCTTACTAATTCAACTATCTCTTCATCCTCTAAATCACTAAATATAACATTGTTGTCGCTTACGAAGTCTGCTTCCAATCTGATCCCTCCGACCGCTAGTTATTTAGCAATATTATACAGTAAACACAAGGAGAGCGTCAATGTTTCAACGCCCTCCTCGTCTTAATTTTTCTAATTTTTCTGCAACTTCTTCACTAAATATCGTTCGCATAGCCGGTTGTGTTTCTTTTGTTTTCTTCGTTTCATGACGTACGGTTCGTTCCATCGCCAGAACTTCTATCTCTAACTCACGCGCTGATTTACGCAGGGCACCTTGCCCAAAAATAGCCCACTGCTCTGTGTAATCAGACGTCGCAACATAAATACGTGTATTAATATTACGTAGCTCTATTGCGAGCTGCTCAATTTTCTCATCGGCTGTTTGGTTCTTTCTTGTAAAAATCACGTCAACACGCGCTTGTTTCATCTTCTTTTCGATTCCATAAACAGAATATGCATCAAACACAATCATAACTTCCGTGCCTGTATACCCTTGATAATCTGCCATTTTATCAATAAGTAAGTCGCGTGAAGCCTGCAGGTCTACATCCCTTAGCTTTCTCAAATCTGCCCAAGCCCCAATAATGTTATAGCCATCAACGATTAAAAGATCATTCATTCTTACTTACCGATTGGATGACGTTTCCGATACACTTCATACATTAACAAACTAGCAGCAACTGAAGCATTTAAGGATGTAACTTTACCAGCCATCGGCAAATGGATGAGGAAGTCGCATTTCTCGCCAATAAGGCGACTCATACCTTTCCCTTCACTACCAATAACTAAGCCGATTGGCATCTTTCCGTCTAAATTACGATAGTCATCTTTTCCTTTTGCATCTGTACCTGCAATCCAAAGCCCACGCTCTTTTAATTCATCAATCGTTCTCGATAAATTTGTCACACGAGCTACCGGAACATACTCAATCGCTCCCGTCGAAGCCTTTGCAACTGCAGCTGTTAAACCAACCGCTCTGCGCTTTGGAATAATAATACCGTGAGCTCCTACCGCGTCTGCTGTACGCATAATAGAACCTAAGTTATGTGGATCTTCAATCTCATCAAGAATTAAAAAGAAAGGATCTTCATTCCGCTTAGCTGCTAACGCAAATAAGTCCTCTAAGTCAGCATATTCATATGCTGCCACTTGTGCAATTACACCTTGATGATTCCCCTCTACAAGTTGATCTAATTTTTTCTTCGGTGAATTCTGTACTAAAATTTTGTTTTCTTTCGCTAATGCAAGTACAATTTGCACTTGTCCTTTCGTAGCACCTTCTGCAATCCAAATTTTATTAATATCACGACCTGATCTCAGCGCTTCAATTACAGGGTTACGACCAATAATATATTCACTATTCACGCTTACGCGCCTCCTTCCTTATTCTCTAATACACGAATGGCCTCAAATACAATCTCTTCTATTCGCGTTTGATGATTTAATAAATAATGATATCCAATCAAAGCCTCAAAAGCAGTACTATGTCGATACGTTTGTACATCTGTATTTTTCGGAACAGAACCTGATTTTGCATTACGCCCTCTTCTTAATACAGCTTCCTCTTCTTCATTAAGAAATGATGTCTCTAATAGATGATAAACCACTTTTGCTTGCGCTTTTGCAGAAACAAAGCTTGTCCCCAAACGATGTAATTGATTGGGACGAACTGTCCCTTTATGAAGTAAGTGATAGCGGATATATTGTTCATATACCGCATCACCCATATACGCTAACGCTAAGCTATTTAATTGCTTTGCATCAATCATGTTTAGCCTCTTTTCCATCTCGTACCTTGTGGTGTATCTTCCAAAATAATGTTACGCTCTTTTAACTCATCGCGAATTTGATCAGATAGTGCAAAATCACGATTTTTACGAGCCTCAATACGTTTTTGGATTAATGCTTCAATTTCCTCGTCAAGCAATTCTTCTTTCGTTAATTCTAATCCTAAAATTCCAAATAGCGTTTCAAATTGCTTCACATACGCTTCAATTACCGCTTTTGATGTATGTTGTTCTAATAAATATTGATTTGCATGATTCGCTAAGTTGTATAACTCTGTTACGGCGTTTGCTGTATTAAAGTCATCATCCATTGCCTCTTCAAATGCAGCTTGGAATTTCTCCATCTCAGCTAACCACTTCTCATTGTGATCCGTTAAATCTGTACTACTTTCCATGCGATGCTTTAAGTTACCATACGCCGTTTTAATACGATCTAATCCGTTACTTGTATGCTGCAATAATTCCTCACTAAAATTAATTGGGTGACGATAATGCACAGATAACATAAAGAAACGAATTAGTTGCGGATCGTACTGCTTAATAATGTCGTGAACAAGAACAAAATTACCTAACGATTTAGACATCTTTTCATTATCAATATTAATATATCCATTGTGCATCCAGTAACGTGCAAATGTTTTTCCAGTCAATGCTTCTGATTGAGCAATTTCATTTTCATGATGCGGAAATGTTAAATCCTGACCACCAGCATGAATATCGATTGTATCACCTAAATACTTACGTGCCATTGCTGAGCATTCAATATGCCAACCTGGACGCCCTTTGCCCCAAGGGCTATCCCAGAAGATTTCTCCTTCTTTCGCTGCTTTCCATAATGCAAAGTCAAGTGGATCTTGTTTCTTTTCTCCAACTTCAATGCGCGCACCATGACGCAGGTCTGCAATTGGTTGATGTGATAATTTACCGTATCCTTCAAATTCTTTCGTTCTGTAGTACACGTCACCTTCAGATTCATATGCATAACCTTTATTCACAAGTTCCTGAATAAACTCAATAATGATATCCATATTTTCTGTTACACGAGGATGAACTGTCGCATGTTTGCAACCTAGTGCCGTTACATCTTCAAAGTATGCTTCAACAAAGCGATCTGCAATTGTTGGAACATCTTCTCCTAGCTCATTCGCCGCTTTAATTAATTTATCATCTACATCAGTAAAGTTAGAAACATATTGTACATCGTACCCTTTATGTTCTAAATAACGACGTACTGTGTCGAATACCATAGGCGGTCTTGCATTCCCGATATGAATGTAATTGTATACAGTTGGTCCGCATACATACATTTTCACTTTATTTTCTTCTAAAGGAATAAACGCTTCTTTCTGACGCGTTAACGTATTATAAATGTGAATAGTCATTTTTATCCGTCCTTTCTGTTTTCAATACTAGTTGTTTTTTCAATTGTTCAAGCTCCTCTTCCATCACTTTCAACTTATCAAAAATCGGATCCGGAAGATCACAATGATTTAATTCTTGCCCTACTTTTACGCCATTTTGAATCACGACACGACCAGGAATGCCTACAACTGTAGAATGCGCAGGCACTTCCTTCAGCACAACTGAACCAGCACCAACTTTAGAATTTTCCCCAACTGTAATCGATCCAAGTACTTTCGCACCTGTTGCAATTAACACGTTATCTTTAATCGTTGGATGACGTTTCCCTTTTTCTTTTCCTGTTCCACCTAACGTAACGCCTTGATAAATTGTCACATTATCTCCAATTTCACACGTTTCTCCAATTACAACCCCCATACCATGATCGATAAAAAATTTACGACCGATTGTTGCTCCTGGGTGAATTTCAATACCCGTAAAAAAACGACTCATTTGCGAGATAGCACGTGCAAAAAAGAAAAATTTCCGTTTATAAAAGGCGTGTGCAATACGATGTGCCCAAATTGCGTGCAATCCAGAGTAAGTTAAAATCACTTCGATATAACTTCTCGCTGCTGGATCCTGTTCAAAGACGACTTCAATATCCTCCCGAAGCCTCTTAAACATCGTTGTTCCCCCTTTTTGTTTAAAGTGAAACTTCCCCCATACCTTTAATGTATAGAAAAAGGCGTCTCTGTCTATAGACAGAGACGCCTTACTAGCGCGGTTCCACTCTGTTTAGGCCTAAAAAGACCTCAAACTCAAACATGATAACGGTTTATACCGCTTCTGCTTACTTTATCTCGAAGTACATTCGTTGTTCAGCAGAAGACTCAAAGGGGCACTTCAAAAATCCGCTTTTAAACCACTTCCAGCCAAATGGTGGTTTTCTCTGTGAAAAGCATGATTTTCTACTTCTCCTTCTCGTCGCTTTTGTTTATTTCATTTTGGAGTATTTTTATTATATTTCTAAATTCGTAAAATGTTAACCAATTACTTTACGAACACGATTTAAAACTTTTTCTTTTCCAAGAAGCGCAATTGCATTTGGAAGCTCTGGTCCGTGTGTTTGGCCAGTCGTTGCAACACGAATTGGCATGAACAAGCCTTTTCCTTTTTGACCAGTTTGCTTTTGAACAGCTTTAATCGCTGCTTTCACTGTTGCAGGTTCTACTTCTTCTAACGCTTCTAACTCTGCTGCAAATACGCGAAGAACTTTTGGTACTTGCTCGCCTTTCAGTACCTCTTGTCCTTCTTCTTCGTAATCTACATGATCTTTAAAGAACATATCGGATAGCTCAACAATCTCAGCACCGAAACTCATTTGATCATGATATAGAGCAATCACATCACGAATCCAAGCTAATTCTTGTTCACTTGGATTTTCACTTACACGGCCAGCTTTCACTAAATGCGGTAAGCTTAATTCGACAACGCGATCTAAGTCTTGCTTTTTCATATATTGGTTGTTCATCCATTTTAATTTTTGCGAATCGAATACTGCTGGTGATTTCGATAAACGAGCTGCATCGAACATTTCAATAAACTCATTTTTAGAGAAGACTTCCTCTTCCCCTACTGGTGACCAACCTAATAATGCGATAAAGTTAAAAATTGCTTCTGGAAGATATCCTAGCGCTTCATATTGTTCAATAAATTGAATAATTGATTCGTCGCGTTTACTTAATTTTTTACGGCTTTCATTTACGATTAACGTCATATGACCAAATTGCGGTACATCCCAACCAAATGCTTCATAAATCATCATTTGTTTTGGTGTATTCGAAATATGGTCATCACCACGAAGAACGTGCGAGATTTCCATAAAATGATCGTCTGCCGCTACCGCAAAGTTATAAGTTGGAATACCATCTTTCTTCACGATAACAAAGTCACCGAAGTCATTTGAGTTAAAGGATACTTCACCTTTTACAATATCATTAAAAACATATTCACGGTTTTCAGGTACACGGAAACGAATGCTCGGAATGCGTCCTTCTTCCTCGAATTGTTTTACTTGTTCTTCTGTTAGTTCACGGTGATTACCTGCATAACGAGGTGTTTCACCACGAGCGATTTGCCCTTCACGTTCCGCTTCTAATTCTTCTTCTGTCATATAGCATTTATAAGCTAAACCACGCTCAAGTAAATCTTCATATAAATTTTTATAAATATCTAAACGCTCCATTTGACGGTACGGACCGTATTCACCACCAACATCGACGCTTTCATCCCAGTCCATGCCAAGCCATTTTAAGTACGTTAATTGGCTTTCTTCGCCGCCAGCAATATTACGCTTTACGTCTGTATCTTCAATACGGATAATAAATTTTCCGTTTTGACTACGAGCGAATAAATAGTTAAATAATGCCGTACGTGCATTTCCGATATGTAAGTGTCCTGTTGGACTTGGCGCATAGCGCACTCTCACTTGCTTTTCCATAATTGGTACACCTTCCATTCTTAATGTCAACAGATTCCTTAATTGTACACCAAAAAATTACGATTATCCATCTTACGAATTAAAAACAACTATTTTTTCTGTAATAATACAATAGCCTGTGAAGCTATTCCTTCTTCTCGTCCTGTAAAACCTAATTTTTCTGTCGTCGTCGCTTTTACATTCACATTCTCGATGTCTGTTTGCAGCAGCTCACTAATTCTCACACGCATACTTTCAATGTGTGGTGCCATTTTTGGCTTTTGAGCAATAATTGTACAATCTAGATTTCCAAGTACATATCCTTGCTCTGTAACAAACTCCCATACCTTTTGCAAAAGCACAGCTGAATCCGCATCCTTAAATGCAGGATCTGTATCCGGAAAGTGCTTGCCGATATCTCCCGCAGCAATTGCTCCTAAACAAGCATCTGCAATTGTATGTAAAAGAACGTCAGCATCAGAGTGTCCAAGTAACCCTTTCTCATATGGAATTGTAATCCCACCAATAATTAATGGTCTTCCTTCTGCAAATGCATGCACATCAAAACCTTGTCCAATTCGAAACATTTCCAATTCCTCCTCAAACTACGCTAATAAATTTTATCCCGCTCTAACGGGCAGTAAGAGCCCGATTGGTGAGAGCTTTCCATAAGTGGGGATACCCCTCAATGATGGAAGTTTCACTTTATCCCGCTATTTATGAACAGCTTCACATTATATTACTCGCATGGACATATAAAGGTCCGCGCGCCAATTTTTCCACTCTATACACAGAAAAGCTCGGTGGCTACCGAGCTTTTCCATTATAACATCGCTACTGTATTTGCAAAACTCGCAAGAAGCTTTCAGCAATCACTAAATCTTCAGGTGTTGTCACCTTAATATTGTAATAGCTGCCTTCTACAACTCCTACCTCTTTAGAAAGACGCTCTACCAAGCTGGCATCGTCAGTCCCAAGAAAACCCGCCTGTTTTGCACTCTCATGCGCCCCTAACAAAACAGGAACATGAAACCCTTGAGGCGTTTGAACCGCTCGCAATCGGGAACGTTCTACTGTTTCAATAACAGCATCATGCATCACTTTTTTAATTGTATCTTTCACAGGTACAGCACAAATAGAAGCACCTTTTTCTTTCGCCATTTGCAATACATCTTCAATCATCTTTTTCGTTACAAACGGACGCGCCCCGTCGTGGACAAGTACATACTCTCCTTCTCTTACATACATAAGAGCATTATATACACTATCCTGGCGCTCATTCCCACCTTGAACAAATTGGATATCTTTTTGAATATGATAAGTTTGAAAAAGTTCTTCGAAATAAGAACGCTCTCTCTCATTAATCGCTAAAATAATCTGTCTACATTGTTCATCTTTTTCAAAAGCCCGTAATGTATGAATAATAATAGGAGCATCATCAAGCTGCAAAAACAACTTATTTTTCCCCGCGCCCATACGCTTACCTTGTCCTGCTGCTGGAATAATTAATGTATACATCGCCTTAGCCCTCTACTTATAACGCTTTCTCTAACAATTTACGCTTTGCAAAGATCATACGGCCTGCAGATGTTTGCAATACACTTGTAACAAGTACATCAAGTTGAGAACCAACATGCTCTCTACCATCTTCGACAACGATCATTGTACCATCATCTAAATAAGCAACACCTTGATTTTGCTCTTTCCCATCTTTCACGACATATACCCTTAACTCTTCACCTGGAAGTACAACTGGCTTAATGGCATTTGCTAAATCATTAATGTTTAAAACCGTCACACCTTGCAATTCAGAAACTTTATTTAAGTTAAAATCATTTGTAACAACAGTTCCGCCAGTTAATTTTGCTAGTTTCACAAGCTTACTATCGACTTCCTGAATGTCTTCGAAATCACCTTCATAAATTTCTACCGGGATAGGTAACTCTTTTTGAATACGATTTAAAATATCCAAACCTCTTCGTCCGCGATTACGCTTTAATGCATCCGAAGAATCAGCGATATGTTGTAATTCTTCTAACACAAATTGCGGAATGACAATTGTTCCTTCCAAAAATTTCGTTTGGCAAATGTCCGCAATACGACCATCAATAATAACACTTGTATCTAGTATTTTCCAATCAGAAGTTGACGTTTCTACTTCCTCATTTTCATTGCTCGTATTTTTTTTCTTTCCTCCGCGTTGCGGTAATGTAAATAATCCTAACAATTCATTTCTCTTTTTAAACCCTACTTGGAATCCTAAGTAACCAAGTAATATTGTGAAAAAGATTTGCAATACTGTACTAATGACTTGAATGGTAATTTCGCGAATCGGAATCAAGATCAAATACGCAACAATTAGCCCTGAAATTAATCCTAATGTTCCAAATAAAACATCTGTAACAGGTGCTTTTACAAGCGCTTCCTCAATATGTTTAATAAGCTGAACAATATAATCTACAAGCCAAAATGTTGTTAAAAATAAAATGATTGCACCAATAATTGCACGAATATAAGAACCTTCAAGCCAAGGTACTGCACCTATACCCAACATATCAATCACTTTTGGAATAAGAAAAATCCCTAACGCTCCTCCAATAACTAAAAAGAAAAGCTGTACGATTCGTTTTAACATTCAACCACCTCCTACTCATTATTAACCATTACTTCGCCACTCAAAACGTCGAGTGCAAAAGTGGACGTGTTTTTTCATGATTCGTTTTATTTACCAATATATCATATCATATATAAAAAATCTTTGAGTGTCGTTATATTATGAAATCAATGTAATATTCTTAATTGTGTCTGCTCATATACAAGTGTTCTTGAATTCGTTTTAAACCCTCTCGTATCTTTTTCGCCCGCACTTCTCCAATTCCTTCCACATCATCCAAATCTGCAATTGTTGCACGGCAAATTCCTTGTAAATTCTTAAAACGATTAATTAGGTTTTCGATAATAAGAGGTGGAACTCTAGAAATTTTACTTGCAATTCGATACCCTCGTGGTGTAATGCTTTCTTCTAGTTTCGTTTGTCCAGAATATCCAAGTAGTTTTACTAAATCGCTGTCTTCTAGAAGTTGGGCATTTGCAAGCTCTTGTAATTTTTTCAAAATTTGATAATGATCCTGTGTTTTTTCATGATAATAGTCTTTAATTAATAGTGCAGCTTCTGCTTCTACGTCAGCAATCAATTCTGTTAACTGCAAACGAATAAGTCTTCCTTCTGTTCCTAACTCATGAATGTAACTAAAGATTTCATTTTTAATACGCAGCATCATTTCAACGCTATGCAATACATGTACAACTTCAGACATCGTAACGACTTCTTCAAATTCCAAAATACCAAGGTTTGTTATTCCTTCATTCCATACAGCCTTATACTTTTCTAATGTTTGAATTGCTTGATTTGCTTTTGTTAAAATAACCCCAATATCTTTTAATGTGTAACGTAAATTCCCTTGGTATAAAGTAATTACGTTTCGTCTTTGTGAAATAGCAACAACAAGACTATTTGTTTGCTTCGCCACTCGCTCTGCTGTTCGGTGGCGCATACCTGTTTCAATAGAGTCAATAGTTGGATCTGGAACTAACTGTCCATTCGCAATTAAGATTTTACTCCCCGTTTCATTTAAAATCAGAGCTCCATCCATTTTTGCTAGTTCGTATAGACTAGCAGGAGAAAAGGCACAATTAATATGAAATCCTCCATCAACAATACTTTTAATTTGTTCGTTGTATCCGAGTACAATAAGCCCACCCGTTTGTGCTCGAAGCACATTATCAATTCCTTCTCTTAGCGGTGTCCCCGGTGCAACAAGCTGCAAAATATTAATAATACTTTTAGAACGTTGCTTGTGTTCTTCCATATCTTATCCTCCTAGTGCAAATCGAAGAGCCTCTCCTATATTTGATACGCCAACTACTTCAATCCCTTCCGGAATCGTCCATCCACCCAAATTTTTCCTCGGGATAATTACACGTTGAAACCCTAATTTTGCCGCTTCTTGTACACGCTGTTCAATACGAGAGACACGGCGAACTTCTCCAGTTAAGCCAACTTCACCAATAACAGCGTCGCCTGGGGAAGTCGTTTTATCACGAAAACTTGATGCAATGCTTATCGCAACTGCCAAATCCACTGCAGGTTCATCTAACTTGATTCCTCCAGCAACTTTTAAATAAGCATCTTGGTTTTGGAGCAATAACCCTGCTCTTTTTTCTAGCACTGCCATAATAAGAGAGACACGATTATGATCAACTCCCGTTGCCATTCTTCTTGGATTCCCGAAACTTGTAGGAGAAATTAATGCTTGTATTTCTACTAAAACAGGTCTTGTCCCTTCCATAGAGGCAACAACCGTTGAACCCGCAACACCCACAGGTCTTTCTTCTAGAAAGATTTCAGAAGGATTTAACACTTCTGAAAGACCAAGCTCCTTCATTTCAAAAATCCCCATCTCATTGGTTGAACCGAAACGATTTTTTACTGCTCGTAAAATTCGATATGTATGATGACGATCCCCTTCAAAATAAAGAACAGCATCCACCATATGTTCTAACATACGAGGACCGGCAATAGCTCCTTCTTTGGTTACATGCCCTACAATAAAAATAGGAATTCCTTTTGTTTTCGCAAGCTTCATCAATTCCGCTGTACATTCACGTACTTGTGCGACACTTCCCGGTGCTGAAGTTACTTCCGGTAAATGAATCGTTTGAATAGAATCAATTACAACAAATGACGGATTCATTTCATCTATATATACTGCGATTCGTTGTAAATCTGTTTCTGACACAACAAATAAATTATCTCCATTTACATGAAGGCGATCTGCCCGAAGTTTAATTTGTTTTGCAGATTCTTCACCCGATATATATAAGACATCATAGGCAAGATCTGCTAGTTGTGATGATATTTGCAACAGCAATGTAGATTTCCCAATACCAGGATCCCCCCCTATAAGTACGAGAGAACCATCTACAATTCCTCCTCCAAGAACCCGGTTAAATTCTTGAAATTTCGTTTCAATACGCGCTTCTGTTTTCGTTTCCACTTCTTTCAAACGACGAGGCTTCGTTACTTCAGTTTGAATTGCATTTGCATAATTAAGTCGACGTGATGATACAACTGGTTCCATCTCCTCGACTAGGGTGTTCCACTGCCCACATCCTGGACACCTTCCCATGTACTTCGGCGACTGATAACCACATTCTTGACATATAAATTTTGTTTTCTTTTTAGCCATCGTTTTTTACACTTCGCTTTCATGTGTAACAAAAGTATTTCTTTCTTGTACAAGAAAGAGGGCTATTGTTTAGCCCCCTTTTGTTTGTCTATGCTTATTTTACCTTTTCTGCACTGCGAATGACAAATGTTTCCCCTTCTGTATCAAAAACAACTTTTTGACCTTTCTCAACAACTCCTTTAAGAAGTTCTTCCGATAATCGATCTTCAACATGTTTTTGAATCGCACGACGTAGTGGACGTGCACCATACTCCGGATCAAATCCTTTATCAGCAATCGCTTCAATCGCAGCATCTGTTAACTCTAAATCAATCTCTTGTTCTTTTAAACGTTTAACTAACTGTTCTACCATAAGAGTAACAATTTCTTTAATATGTTTCTTCTCTAATGTATGGAACACAATAATTTCATCAATACGGTTTAAGAACTCAGGGCGGAATGCTTTTTTCAACTCTTCCATTACTTTACCCTTCATATCTGCATAATCACGACTTTCATCTTGTACATTAAATCCAAGATGTTTATTTCGTTTTAATGCATCTGCACCGACGTTGGAAGTCATAATCACAATTGTATTACGGAAATCGACTGTACGGCCCTTTGAATCAGTTAAACGACCATCTTCTAGTACTTGCAGTAAAATATTGAATACATCTGGATGTGCTTTTTCTACCTCGTCAAGTAAAACAACAGAGTATGGTTTTCTACGAACCTTTTCTGTTAGCTGGCCACCTTCTTCATATCCAACATATCCTGGAGGGGAACCCACTAAACGAGAAGTAGAATGTTTCTCCATGTACTCCGACATGTCAATACGAATCATTGCATCCTCATCACCAAACATAGATTCCGCTAATGCACGTGCAAGTTCTGTTTTACCAACACCAGTTGGTCCTAAGAAAATAAAAGAACCGATTGGACGTTTTGGATCTTTTAAACCTGCTCTTGCACGGCGTACTGCTTTTGCAACTGCAACTACAGCTTCATCCTGTCCGATTAAACGATCATGTAAAATACTTTCTAGGTTCAATAATTTGTCTGTTTCTGTTTGAGCTAGCTTTGAAACTGGAATTCGTGTCCATGTTGAAACAACATTTGCAATATCTTCTACTGTTACTTCTGAGTTCTCTTTACCTTGCTGCTCTTTCCATTGACGCTTCGTATCCTCTAATTTCTCACGTAGACGTTGTTCCATATCACGTAAAGAAGCTGCTTTTTCAAATTCCTGACTTTGCACTGCTGCATCTTTTTCTTTTCTTACCTCTTCTAGTTTCAATTCAAGCTCTTTTAAGTTTGGTGGTGTTGTATAAGAACGTAAACGAACCTTTGAAGCTGCCTCATCAATTAGATCAATTGCTTTATCAGGTAGGAAACGATCTGTAATGTATCGATCAGATAATTTTACAGCGGCATTAATCGCATCATCTGAGATAGAAACGCGATGATGCGCTTCATAACGGTCACGTAATCCTTTTAAAATTTGGATTGATTCTTCTAGACTTGGTTCATCCACCTGGATTGGTTGAAAACGTCGCTCTAATGCCGCATCTTTTTCAATATATTTACGATACTCATCTAGCGTTGTTGCTCCAATACATTGCAGTTCCCCGCGTGCTAATGATGGTTTTAAAATATTGGACGCATCAATTGCTCCTTCTGCACCACCCGCACCTATTAATGTATGAAGCTCATCTATGAATAAAATAATATTACCCGCTTGACGAATTTCATCCATGACTTTCTTTAAGCGGTCTTCAAACTCACCGCGATATTTCGTACCGGCAACTACAGTCCCCATATCTAATGTCATAACACGCTTATCACGTAAAGTTTCTGGAACTTCATTGTTTACAATTTGTTGTGCTAATCCTTCAGCAATCGCCGTTTTACCAACACCGGGTTCTCCGATTAATACGGGATTGTTTTTTGTTCTTCTACTTAATACTTCAATTACACGTTGAATCTCTTTGCTGCGGCCAATCACAGGATCTAAACGCCCTTCACGAGCCACAGCTGTTAAATCGCGAGCTAAACTATCAAGTGTCGGTGTACTTGCATTAGCAGAACCACCACCTTGATGACCGGACGCTGTCTCATTACTACCAAGAAGCTGCAGTACTTGTTGACGTGCTTTATTTAAACTTACACCTAAATTGTTTAAAACACGGGCTGCAACCCCTTCTCCTTCACGAATAAGACCAAGTAAAATATGCTCCGTTCCCACGTAAGAATGACCTAGTTTACGAGCTTCATCCATGGACAACTCTATTACTTTTTTTGCACGTGGCGTATAGTGAACTGTTTGAGACATCTCCGTACCACGCCCAATTAGCGCCTCTACTTCCTTTTGAACTTTCTCCGGGCTTAATCCAAGTGCAACCAATGCTTTCGCAGCAATTCCTTCTCCTTCTCGTACAAGACCGAGTAAAATATGCTCTGTACCAATATTATTATGACCAATGCGAATTGCTTCTTCTTGGGATAATGCTAATACTTTTTGTGCTCGCTCTGTAAATCTTCCAAACATCATATAAATCACACTCCTACTTCGCTCGATTTTGTTCAATTTGTAATCTTTCACGAATAAGTGCTGCTCTGCGGTAATCTCTTTCATTAGGCTGCAGTGGACCACCAGCATATTGCTGCAAAATTCCCGGCTGTGTAAGTACCATTAATTCTGTTAAAATATTTCTGGATATACTTTCGATATATCCAAGATCAATGCCAAGTCGTACATCCGATAAACATGTTGCAGCCTCAGCAGATTCAATTAAACGGCTATTTGCCAATACACCATAAGAACGATATACCTTATCCTCAAGCTCTACGCCTGAGTTTTTCATGATAGATTCCCTCGCTGTTCGCTCTTGTTGAATAAGTTGCTGAACAACACTTTTTAAATCTTCTACAATATCTTCTTCAGATTTTCCTAATGTCATTTGATTCGAAAGTTGAAATATATTCCCTAACGCTTCACTACCTTCACCATATATCCCTCTTACCACTAAACCAAGTTGATTAATTGCTTGAACAATACGATTCATTTGTCCTGTTAAAACGAGAGCAGGCAAATGTATCATCACTGAAGCTCGTAAACCCGTTCCTATATTTGTAGGACAACTCGTTAAATAACCAACTTGTTCATCAAATGCGTATTCAACCTGACTTTCTATCCAATCATCAATTCGATTTGCACTATGCAGCGCTTCGGATAACTGTAATCCTGGAAATAAACATTGAATTCGAATATGATCTTCTTCATTTAGCATAATGCTTACTTGTTCATTCTCAGATAATAAACAAGCACCATATTCTGTTCCCACTAAATCTGGACTTACAAGGTGCTTTTCTACTAATACTCTGCGCTGCAACGGCTGAATGCTATTCATTTGTAAAAGTTCAAATATCCCAAAAGGTTCAACCGTTTGATTAGCAAACCTTTCTTGAAATACCTTAATCATTTGCTCCGCTTCTTCATTTGTTAACATAGTCGGGAACTTGTAATCTCGTAAATTTCGGGCCAATCGAACACGACTGCTTAAAACAATATCAGAATCAGGACCATCTTCCCTCATCCACGGGCTAATTGCTTCGTTCATAATACGATCGAGTGACATAGAACTATTCCCCCTCTCTATGCTCACGAAGCTGATTTTCTAAGCTGCGAATTTTATCACGTAATTCTGCAGCCTGTTCAAACTCTTCTTGTTGTATGCATTCCTGCAATTTTAGTTTTAACTCATCTAATTCTTTTTTTAGATGAACATTTCCTCCTATACGGTTAGGAAATTTCCCATTGTGACTTGTATGCCCACCATGAAGCCGCTTTAGCATCGGCTGTAATTGTTCTTTAAATGTTTCATAACAAGAAGAGCAACCAAATCTACCGATCTTTGCAAATTGTGAATACGTCATATTACATTTCGAACATTGCAACGGATCTGTATTCGAAAGGCCATTCGTTTCTTTCTCAAGGGTAGGTTGTTCAACATGTAGTAAACCTGCTAATAAATTATGAAATGAAAAACTAGATTTGTTTGATTGAAAGAAAGACGTATATCCATTTTCTTGTGCACACCGCTCGCAAAGATGAATCTCCGTCTTTTCTCCATTCATTACTTTTGTAAAATGTAGCGTTGCTGATCGTGAATTACAGTTTTGACAAATCAACGTATTTCCCCACCTTTACAATAGGAACGAATTATGAATTTATAACCTTATTCGTTCAACTAACCTTTAGAAGATAGATCATTCCTAAAAGAAGTCTTACTTATATTTCAGTGTTCTAAGCATCGCTCGAAGCATACGTGCTCGCAGTTCATCTCGAAGTGGTAAGTCTGTTAGTAATACAGATCGATCTAACACACTAAACATGAGCTTCGCTTCCCTAGTTGTAGCAATGCCTTCTTCAGCTAAACGCCTTATTATATTCTCGGCGCTTGACTGAGCAATACTATACTGAATCATTTGTAACATTTGATCAATAATGTCTATATCATCATGCAATTTGACCTTTATAATGCGAATGTAACCCCCGCCACCTCGTTTACTTTCCACTACAAATCCTCTTTCTAGCGTAAAACGAGTATTAATAACGTAGTTAATCTGAGATGGAACGCAATCAAACTTATCAGCAATTTCGCTTCTTTTAATTTCAATTGCACTATTATTACTTAAGTCAATAACTTGCTTTAGATATTGTTCAATAATATCAGATATATTTCTCATTTATCCTCCACCTTTATTGACTTTGACTATCTTTGACTTTAATTATATACGTATTAAAAAATTTTGCAACTCTTTTGCTTCCTTCTCTATCCTATCCATATTTTCTCACGTTTAATCAGCTGTTCTTTATTTTATGAATGAGGAATATAAAGTTTCCTAATTATAAAATGAAACTTCCACCAGTGAAGATTTTCAATTCAGTTTTTACAGGGTAAAACACAAAAAAAGACGAGTCCACTGACTCGTCTTTCGTTTGCCTGGCAACGTCCTACTCTCACAGGGACAAAGTCCCAACTACCATCGGCGCTAGAGAGCTTAACTTCCGTGTTCGGTATGGGAACGGGTGTGACCTCTCTGCCATCATTACCAGACTTTTATTATTATACACATTCTTTTCAGAATGTCAAAAGGAATTTTTAAAAATATATTCCTTCAAAACTAGATAACATTGCTTCATATTATATGGTT
>NZ_NVOY01000018.1 GCF_002551005.1 Bacillus pseudomycoides | reverse complement strand
CAGTTTTCAAAGAACTTATCCGCCGCTCAATTGCGACTTCCTTATGCTAACATTTCAGTTATTCAATGTCAACTAAGTTTTTTATTTTTTCGCTTTCTGCTTTCGTGCATCAGCGACGTTTATTAATATATCATCTTCTTTTTTTTAATACAAGTATTTTTTTAAGAAAAAAGAAAGTTTTTTTATGCTATCAATTCAATCCTTTTATAAACCTTTAGCTAACTATACAAAGAACGCCTCACTTAAGATTTTTTTTAGAAAATTTTTACATACATTTAACTCTAAATCCCTCCCGTTTGTTATATAGTAAAACAGTAAACCATCAAACCCTGTTATGGAGGAATTCATTTATGGAAAGATTGACGAAGTTTTCATTAAAAAATAGGGCCGCTATTATCATCATGGTTTTTCTCATCTCTGTACTAGGTATTTATTCCGGCTCTAAGTTACCGATGGAGTTTTTACCAAGCATGGATCAACCATTTGTAACAATTACTACCTTATCTGAGGGGCTAGATGCTGAAACAATGACAAAAGAAGTAACAGAACCTCTTGAAAAGCAGTTTCGAAATCTTTCACATGTCGATACGATTACATCGTCAACAAGCGAGGGATTGTCAAAGATTGACATTATGTATACCGCAAAGACAAATATGAAAGATGCAGCGCGTGAAGTTGAAAAACTCACAAACGGAACGCCTCTTCCAAAAGGCGTAACGAAACCTGTTGTCAGCCAGCTAAATACTTCTATGATTCCACTCGCACAAATTACAGTCCAAAAGAAAAATGGCTTTACAAAAGCCGATGAAAAACAAATTGAAAAAGAAATTATCCCACAACTTGAAAATATCGACGGTGTTTCTAATGTTATGTTTTACGGGAAATCAACATCAGAATTATCTATTGTATTAGATCCCGCTAAAATGAAAGATCAAAACATCATAACATCACAAATCGTATCTGCTCTTCAAGGAAAAGAAGCTTCTATACCAGCTGGACAAATATCTATAAATAATGAAAACCATCTCCTTCGTGTAATTGGAGAAATAAAAAGTATTGAAGAGATCAAAAACATTACACTCACACCACAAGTAAAATTAAGTGATATCGCAAAAATTGAATTAAAACAACATCATGATGCAATTTCCCACATTAACGGAGATGACGGCGCTGTACTAGTCGTTACGAAAGAACCAAGCAAAAATGCTGTTACAATCGGAAAAGCAATCGAGAGCAAAGTTGATGATATAAGTAAGCAATATAAAGACACTTTCACGATAAAAACACTTATGTCCACACACGAACAAGTCCAAAATGCTGTTACAAGTATGGGGAAAGAAGTTGTGCTTGGTGCGATTGCCGCTACATTTATCATTTTAATTTTCTTGCGTAACATTCGTACTACTCTAATTTCTATTGTTAGTATCCCATTATCCATACTCCTTACGCTCTTTTTACTTAATCAATCTAATATTACTTTGAACATTTTAACATTAGGCGGATTAGCAGTTGCTGTCGGACGTCTTGTCGATGATAGCATCGTTGTAATTGAAAACATTTTCAGGCGCTTACAAAAAGATACTTTCTCAAAAGACGTTATCATTGATGCTACGAAAGAAGTCGCAATCGCGATTACGTCTTCTACTTTAACAACCGTCGCTGTTTTTTTACCGATCGGTTTTGTAGCAGGTGGAATCGGTGAATTTATGTTACCTATGGTGTTAGCGGTTGTATATTCAATTCTTTCATCTTTATTAGTAGCCTTAACAGTTGTGCCGCTCATGGCTTTTCTACTTTTAAGGAAAACAAAACATACGGAGCAAAAAGAAACGAAACGTTATACAGCCATTTTAAGATGGTCGTTATCGCATAAATTTATCATTTTACTTACCGCTTTTTTATTATTCGTTGGTTCAATTGCAGCTTACATTCTACTCCCAAAAGCGAACATTAAATCCGATGATAACACCATGCTCTCTATTAATATGACATTCCCTGCTAATTACGATTTAGAGAAAGGGAGACAGCAAGCCTTTGAACTTGAGAAAAAGTTACTTGCAGATTCACGAGTAAAAGACGTTACATTACGGATGGGTTCCTCTTCAGAAGATGCCAAGTGGGGACAAACGACAAAAAACAATCTTGCAAGTATATTTGTAGGGTTTAAAAAGGGAATTGACCTTGAAGCATACATTAATAACCTAAAAAAAGAACAAAATCAATTTCAACCAGCGACATTTGATTATATAAAAGTAAGCTTTTCAAATTTCGGTGGTGGAAATGCATTACAATTTAACATCACTGCAAACAATAATAAAGATTTAAAACAAGCTTCCGACCTTGTTACTACAAAGTTAAAAAGCTTAAATAGCCTTTCAAAAGTAAAAACGAATACAGAGGAAGAGAAAAACGAATGGGTTATTAACGTTGATCAAACAAAAGCAGAAAAGGCCGGATTAAATTCTGAAGTCATCGGGCAACAAGTTTCATTTTTAATGAAAAAATCACCAATTGGCCAAATCACACTAGACAACGAAAAGACAACTCTTATGCTAGAACATAAAAAAACAGAAACTTCTAATAAAGATGCGATTTTAAACTCAAATATTTTGTCACCAATCACTGGTTTAATCGCATTAAAAGATGTTGCAACGATTTCTGAAAAACAAATACAAACCGAAATATTTCACAAGGACGGAAAAGAGACAATTCAAGTTACAGCAGAAGCGAAAGGTGAAGACTTAAGTAAAGTAAGCGCAGAAGTAAATACAGCTATTGCAGATTTGAAATTACCGGATGGAGCGAAAGTTAACATTGCTGGAGCAACAGAATCGATGCAAGAAAATTTCACTGATTTATTTAAGGTTATGGGAATTGCGATTGGTGTTGTTTACTTAATTATGGTCATTACTTTCGGGCAAGCACGTGCACCATTTGCAATTTTATTCTCTCTCCCATTAGCAGCTGTAGGCGGGATTTTAGGTTTAATTATTTCACAAACACCTGTCGATTTAAACTCTCTTATCGGAGCTTTAATGCTAATCGGGATTGTTGTAACGAATGCAATTGTATTAATAGAACGTGTACAACAAAACCGCGAAAAAGGAATAGCAACAAGAGAAGCACTATTAGAAGCTGGTTCAGTACGGTTGCGCCCAATTATCATGACAGCTATTACAACCATCTTCGCAATGCTTCCTCTATTATTCGGTGATGCACAAGCTGGCAGCATGGTATCTAAAAGCTTAGCTGTTGTAGTCATTGGCGGTTTATTAGTTTCTACATTACTAACACTAGTTGTCGTACCCGTTATGTACGAATTACTAGATCAAATCGGTAGTAGAAGACACCGTAAAAAACGACATGAATCTTATACAAATGTTCCTAAATCTTAAAAATATCAAAGCCGTATTCAGACTTCTGAATACGGCTTCTTTTCTCTCAATATTTCACAGAACAAAAAAGAGTGCCCTTTTAAAGTCGACTTTCTCAAACTTTTAGGACACTCTCTTTATTTTATATGGGATACAAAACGTTATGCTGCTCTTACTTTATTACTTTTGCGTGATTTTTTCGTACCAGTAAAGCGCTTATGGAGTACAGATGCTGTAAAGCGCGCAATAATATTGAATAGTAATACCATAATAATTAATACTGCTGCTGATTTTGTTGCAATTAGTTTCGCGTCAGGGATAATTCCTTCAGAATTTAACTTCCAAATATGCACAGCTAATGTTTCTGCTGGTCGAAATGGATTTAATGGATGTGAAGGGCTTGAAAGATCCGCTGCCGAGTTTAAAATTGGTGATGTTAATCCAGCTGTGTAAATGAGTGCCGCCGCTTCACCAAAAATACGTCCAGCCGCTAAAATTACACCTGTAATAATTTGCGGCAATGCAGTTGGAAGCATAATTCTTACAATCGTTTGCCACTTTGTTGCACCTAATCCAAGACTTGCTTCTTTCACATTCGTTGGAATTTCTGTCATTGCATTTTCACAAACGCGTGTTAAACCTGGTAAATTTAAAATTGTTAAGGCTAAAGCTCCGCCCATAACAGTATATCCCCAACCTGCCGTTGTAACGAACACAAGCAATCCAAATAGACCAACTACAATAGAAGGTAAGGAAGCCATTGTCTCAATGCATAAGCGTACAAAATTTAAAAAACGACCTTGCTTTGCATATTCCGCCAAGTAAATTCCTGCACCGAGGCCTAAAGGAATTGAGATAATCAATGTAATAACAAGCATGTAAAAGGAGTTAAATAATTGAGGTCCAATTCCTCCTCCTGCTCTTGTATTACTCGGCTCTCCAAATAAAAAACTCGGATCCCAAAATCCCCAACCTTTTTGTAAAATTTCATATACAAGAAAAACAAGTAAAGTAACTATAAAGAAGGCAATTGCATATAAAATACCTGTCCATATACTATTAACTGTTCTAGCATTCATCGTTATCTTTCACCTCTTTGGCCAATCGCTCGAATTACTACAATAAATAAGAAGGAAATCAAAAGTAGTATCATCGCTAACGTCCATAGCGCATTATTCCAGGCTGTTCCATTTAACGTATTTGTCATATCCATTGTCAAAATACCCGTTAAAGTTGAAGTTGGACTATAAATTCCTTCCGGTAATTTTATTGTATTTCCTATTACCATTTGTACTGCTAATGCTTCTCCGAAAGCTCGAGCTAATCCAAGAACAACCCCTGTTAAAATACCTTGTTTGGCAGCAGGAACAATAATACGACTAATCGCTTGCCACTTCGTCGATCCTAAACCATAAGAGGCTTCTAAATACTCAAAAGGAACCGAACGAATTGCATCAGAAGCAATACTTGCAATCGTTGGCAAAATCATAATACTTAATACAATAATACCGGCAATTAAACTAAATCCTACACCACCAAATGAATCTCGTAAAATCGGAATTAAAATCGTAACCCCTAGTAAACCATATACAACAGATGGGATCCCTACTAACATTTCTAAAACTGGCTTTAACACCTTGTTTCCAAACTTCGGAGAAATTAAATTCATAAACACTGCAAGTGCAATCGCAATTGGTGCACTAATGATTACTGCCCCAAGAGACACTAGCGTAGACCCAACTATGAAAATAACAGCTCCAAAACTTCCATTTCCTTCATTCGGCGCCCATTTTGTTGATGTAAACACTTCTGAAATCGAGATATTACTTTGTGTAAATGATTGAATTCCTTTTGCACAAATGAATGCGATAATAGCTAATGTAATAGCAACAATTAATAAACCACAAAGCGTTACAAGTGTTCTTCCAATATATTCACTTTTTACGTAGTTAATTTGTTTTTTCCCCTTCATCACAAGACCACAACCTCACTTCATATATTGAAATGAACAGGACTGGCTAAACAGCCAGCCCTGCTTTATATTATTGCTTTAATTTAGACATTGGGATGTAACCCATCTCTTCTACTTTCTTTTCAAAGTCTTTACCTTTTACATAATCAATGTAGCCTTTTGTTGCATCTTTTGCTTCACCTTTTGTAATCATGTATTCATAAGACCAGAACGGATATTTACCAGCAGAAATATTTTCAGTTTTTGGTTCTACACCATCAATTTTTAATGTTTTTAGCGATCCTTTTTTGTCACCAGTCATGTAGGACATAGCTAAGTAGCTAACAGATCCTGGTGTAGAGTTAATTGCTTGCTCTACTGCACCATTTGAATCTTGTGTTGTACCTGTAGCATCGTTAATTTTCACATCTTTCATAACTGTTTTTTCAAATGTAGCACGTGTACCAGAAGCTGCTGGACGGTTAACTATATTGATTTTTTCATCTTTACCGCCAACATCTTTCCAGTTTGTAACTTTACCAGAGAAAATATCTTGCACTTGTTTTAATGTTAAGTTATCAACCTTTACATCTTTATTTACTACTAACGCAAATGCGATACCTGCAACTTTGTTATCTACTAATTCTTTCGCTTTATCTGCTTCTTTTATTTTATCCGCAGCAGGAACATCGGAATTACCAACTTGAACCGCACCAGAAGCTACTTGGTTAATTCCAGTTCCACTACCGCCGCCTTGAACTGTAATTGATACTTTTGAATTTTTGTCCATAAATTCTTTAGCTGCCTCATCTGCAAGTGGTTGAAGTGCCGTAGAACCAGCCGCTGTAATTGTACCCGATAATTCTTGCTTCGCTTCATTACCACCTTTCGCAGTTTCCTTTGTGCTTTCTGATTTTCCGCACCCTACTAAAGCACCAGCAACTACTAATGCCGCTAAAGAAAATTTCAAGCCTTTTTTCATAACCATGTTTTGTACCCCCATTTAATTATCACTTTTCATTTCCACGTTATTATGTGCATAATCCGTAATACAAATTCATTGTAGAATAATAATATTATGTCAGTGTTAAGCGTTTTTTAATTTTAAGTAAAGACAGTATATCTTTAGAAAAAGCTATATATATTCATTGTTTTTCTATAAAAAAAAGTGAAAAACCTTAAGAAACAGCATCCATTGTAAATTTAGTTTTAATAATGTAAATTGAATGTAAATTTCAATATATACTTCTACAATCTTCTTAAAATTATATTTACAAAAATTCTACGTTTCTCCTATTAAAACACTTAAAACTTCAGTACACGATGAAATAACATGTATATATCCACTTTCGCGTTTCGACATTTATGTCGTTTTTTTACTTATATATCACTGTCTTGAGATTCGAGTGTTTTCCGCCCACAAATAACATGATCAATTGGAACAATTAAAGAAATGATTGAATATTTCTAAAGTAACAATTGACAACAGCATTCACTATCATCTAGTATAATATTAATAAAAAGTTTCCCTAGGGAAACTTTTTGAACTCGTACTAAAAAAATAGAGGTGAGGTAACTCTTATGACATCGGTTAAAACTCAACCACTTTCTACTTTTAAAACAGGTCAGCTCGTACAAATTGAAAAAATCAAATTAGAAGGAACGATGAAACGCCGTCTGTTAGATTTAGGGTTCATTCCAGGTGCAACAATTAAAGTATTACAAAAGAGCCCGCTTGGCGATCCCACTGCATATCAAGTAAGCAATACCACAATCGCGCTTCGAAATGAAGAGAGCTCTCTCATATTAGGAAACTTAATAGGAGATGATTCACGATGAAGAAACATCGCATCGCATTAGCCGGGAATCCAAACACAGGAAAAAGCACATTATTTAATACGTTGACCGGATTAAAACAGCATACTGGAAACTGGACAGGGAAAACGGTATTAAAAGCTGAAGGTGAATATGAACATCGTGGAAACCTCTATACTGTAATCGATTTGCCAGGAACATATTCCTTATACTCAAATTCTGCTGATGAAGAAGTGGCACGTGACCATATTATTTTTGAAAAACCAGAGGTAACAATTGTTGTTGTTGATGCTACTGCAATGGAAAGAAATTTGAACTTAGCCTTGCAAGTAATGGAAATGACAAGAGAAGTGATTATATGTGTGAATTTAATTGATGAAGCAGAAAAGAAAGGCATTATAATCGATGAGAAAAAATTAGCAAAATCGCTTGGAGTTCCTGTTGTGAAAATTTCTGCCCGCAACAAAATCGGAATCGGTCAGTTGCTAAATACAATTGAAAAAGTAGTAAATAGAAAATTAATTCCTACTCCTTTTCAAATTACTTATAACGCGAAAATAGAAAAGATGATCCAGGAACTCGAGCCGCAAATATATAAAGTTTTTGGAGACTCTTATCCTACTCGCTGGATTGCACTTCGCATTTTAGATGGAGACAAGAATTTCTTAGAATCTCTTCAAAAACATCATGAAGAACCACTTGTAAGGGAGGTCGTAATGAATGGAATCTCATTCAACCAGTAAAGCTCTTCCGTTAGACTATATCGTGCAGCATGCACAAACACTTGTTAAAGAAGACATTCGTGATGAAATTGTCGGTGATATTTATCGTGCTTCAGCTCATATTTGTAAGGATTCTGTTCAATATACAGATAAAAATAAATTATATCGTTCAGAGAAGCTCGATAAAATTTTTACTTCTCCTATATTCGGCTTCCCGATTATGATTGCTATTTTATCTATTATTTTTTACCTTACAATTGCAGGAGCTAACGTTCCTTCTGATATGATTGCTGAATTTTTCGGATGGGCAGAAGATTATTTAACAACTTGGTTCCAAGCAATGAATGCCCCAGAGTGGCTACATGGTATTCTTATTCTCGGTTTATTCCGCGGAACAGGAGCTGTTATTAGTGTTATGTTACCGCCAATGGCTATTTTCTTTCCAATGTTTGCTTTATTGGAAAACTACGGTTACTTACCGCGCGTTGCTTTTAACATGGACCGCCTCTTTAAACGTGCCGGAGCACATGGGAAACAATCGCTAACAATGGCAATGGGATTCGGATGTAACGCAGCTGCAATTATGTCGACACGTATTATCGAATCGCCACGTGAACGTATGCTCGCAATCTTAACAAATAATTTTGTTCCTTGTAATGGCAGGTGGCCAACACTTATTTTATTAGCATCTTTATTCATGGCTGCTGGATATACAGGTGGTATGCAAACACTTGTAACATCCGGTGTTGTTGTCGGTATGGTTGTAATTGGTATTATTGTAACTTTAACCGTATCATGGGTACTCTCAAAAACAGCTTTAAAAGGTGTCCCGACCCACTACACACTAGAATTACCACCTTATAGAAAGCCTAAAATTTGGGATACGATTGTACGTGCAACACTTGATAAATCCATATACGTTCTAAAACGTGCTGTTATCGTCGCAGCACCTGCAGCGGTATTAACATGGATATTAGCAAACGTATTTATTGGAGACACAAGTCTTCTTATGTATATCGTGAACTTTTTAGATCCGTTTGCAAAATTACTCGGGCTTGATGGATATATTTTAGCAGCATTTATTCTTGGCTTACCGGCAAACGAAATTGTTGTTCCAATTTTATTAATGGCTTATTTATCAACAGGTTCATTAACAGAGTTAGAAGATTTAACACAAATTAAACAGTTATTTCTCGATCACGGTTGGACTTGGCTAACTGCATTAAATATGATGCTGTTCTCTCTTCTTCATTTCCCGTGCGGCACAACGTTAGTGAATATATATAAAGAAACAAAAAGTGCAAAATGGACATTTCTTGCATTTGCAATTCCTACTGTAATTGCCATTGTTGTTACATTCCTTTCCGCACAATTAATAAACTGGTTAGGACTCATATAGTACGTATTGCAGCTTTGAGTCATGAATAACAATCCCAGTTATATAAAGTGAAGCTTCCATCAGTGGGGGGCTTACTGCCCACGAATAGCGGGATAAAGAAAACAAACAGAAGATAACCNNGGTTATCTTCTGTTTGTTTTGAAACGGATTTTTTCAGTCCCCTCTACCTTATTCAGGTTTCTTTTTTTGCTGCATTTGTTTTTGCCAAGGTTGCGCACCATATTCTTGCATTTTCTTATGAAGAAAATAAGCTGTATACGGGAGAGTTGCCATTAAAACCGTACATATAATCCCTAAAGTTGTAAACATGACACTACTCCTTTACTCATTTCTTATCGGTAACACAGACCCTGTATGTTCAATACTTGGATGTACACGAACAGTGATATTACTAGTGCTAAAATAATTCTGGCCTTGATCCCAATTTTTTTTAACTTTTATCCATTTCTTATAATTTTTGCGCTTGTAATACTCCCCTATCCCAAGTACATCTACTTTCAAATCTTTTTGAGCAACTTTAACTGTTTTTTGTAGCTGTTTTTCCATTTCCTTTGCAAGGTATTTACTGATTTCCTTGTCATTCATCACCTTATTATCTTTCCTTAAATAAACTTCTGCTAATGTCCCAGCTAAATATACATCAATTACAAATTTAGGTTTTGTAGGATCCGTTAAGAATGCATGAATTTTCCGGCGCATCTCACGAACTTCAAATACAATATGTTGATTTCCTCTTTGGATTTTAAAAAAACCTCCTACTTTTTTCCCAATCATATAATTTAGTCCTAATGTTTCCATCCCATTTAGTCTACCTACAAGCTTTTTATCTTTCCCGCGAAATACAGCCGCTCCTTCCATTTTAATCCCCTGACGCGTTAGTCCTAAGACTGGAAGAACAAAACTTCTGCTAGCAGACATTTTCTGTTGTAAATCACCAATTCGAACCGCTTCTAACATTTGGGCATTTTTCCGGGCATGATCTGATATCATACTTACATATTTAGCCGGTAAATTTTCTGGTTTCGCACTTTGTTTTAATATGTCTTCCGCTCTTTCTTTTGAGACGAAAATGCGAATGTTCCTGCGCATCTCATGATCACGAAAAAACACATCTAATGTATCTTCTAAAACGAAAGGTTTTTTTAATAAGTCCTCTGAAAGAATGAGCGCTTCTATATGAGGGAAAAATAAGGATCGGCTTATTTTCTTTGAAATAATACGAATTTGAGCAAATACACTATCGGCCGTTGCATTAATATTAATATAGTTTTTCTCACCGTCTTTCATTTCCTGCTGCGTTAAAGAGCTAGGTAACACAATTTGATATGTTCCTTTTACAAGAGGAGAACGACTAGTAGTTGTCGTTTCACTTTTTTCACCTTTATTAGTCCCCTTATCTAATGCGACCCCAACAACAAATCCTCTTTCTTCAATTTCCTGCCGTTCTGAGCAGCCGCTTATAACGAAAACAAAACATATACAACTCATTACGCTAAGAAGAGGTTTCATTTTTCGTTCCCCCTCCTTTTATTTTATAAAGAATAAAAATAAGAAATGTAACAACAAACATAACAGCCATATCAACCCAAGCTAAATATGTACCGTACTTATTTATCACATCCAAATTACCTGGAATCATATTTACAACATAAATGATAGGAGCACTAATAAAAATGAATGTATGTTTTTTTATTGCAGGAAACATGGAACAAAATAAAAAAATAGCAACATCATAATACAATGCAGTTGTATTAAAAATAGTAATAATCCATGTGATAAAAAAAATAGCATCAAACCTTTCTAAAAAGCCTCCTATTTCAATCTCTTTTCCAAGTTCAATTGTTGGATATGTTAAAGTGCTAGTTGTTAAATACGTAAATACACTTATACAAGTAACATAAATTAATATATAGGATAAAACAGTGACCATAACCCCTTTCACTGCTGCCAGAGGGGCCTTTTTCGTTGATTTTAGTATAGCAGCATAGAAAAAACCTACCTCAAACCCAATAAATGTAAAGGCAGTTTCTCGGATCCCTCCTATATATTTACTAAGTTTAGTTTGAAAAAATGGAGATACATTTTCAAATTCCATTAAATTAACATTTAACAGCGATAACAAAATAATAGCAATAAAAACAATCGGCAAAAACAGAACACTAAGTCTTAATAATCCTGCCCTAGATCCACAAACACCATAAACAACAACAAGCAAATAAAAAAAAGACAAAAGCTGAACAGGTGTATCGTTAAATAAATATGTTTGAGAAATAATAGAAATTGTTCGCGCTTCATAAGCCGTAATTCCTGTAAATGTTAGTATTAAAATCATACTTAGCATATAAGCGATAGGCTTCGTTACATATACACTCGCATATTGAACAAAATTTTGTTTCGGAAATAAAATGGCAACCTTCATGATGAACCATGCAAAACAAGCACTTGTTAATCCACCTATGAGTAAAAGAACCCATCCATCTGCAAAAAGGGCATGGGTTGCCATAACGCGCGGCATAGAAAGTGCACCTGTACCAATAATGGTAGAAGACACAGCAAAACCGAGTTCACGAGTACCAATTTTTTCATCTCCATACTCAAATGGTTTCACTTCATTCTCTCTCCTTCGAACGCAACGTTTTATCTTTCGGTTGTAAATACTCAGGTCTTTCTTTTAACATCGCTTTAGGCAAACGAGCCACATCCTCCTTCCAATCTTTATAAAAAGCAGGTGCAATCGGTGTAGAATACGGTACTCCAACACTCGTTAAATTGACGATGTGAATTGCTAATGCAATTAATCCTAAAATAATTCCATACAACCCGAAGACTGTAGCAGCTAAAATAAATGCAAACAGTAAAATACGAAAAGTAATCGTAATGCTATATACTGGCAATGAAAATGTAGCTATCGCTGTGACTGCAATAATAATGACAAGAAACGGGTTTACAATCCCAGCACTTACAGCAGCCTCTCCAATAACAAGGCCTCCTACAATTCCAATCGTTTGCCCCATCGGCTTAGGAAGACGAATTCCAGCTTCGCGAATCAGTTCCATTGTGAACGCCATGATGAGCGTCTCGATGTACGCTGGGAATGGGACACCTTCTCTTGCTCCAGCAATTGAATAGGCAAGAGTAGAGGGAATAAGCCCTTGATGATAAGAGACAAGAGCTACATACATAGCCGGTAATAAAATCGCAATCACGCCCGCTAGCATTCGAAGTCCTCTTAACAACGTTCCAATCATCCAACGTTCATAATGATCTTCCGGTGATTGAAACATATCAATCATCACCATCGGAGCAATTAATGCAAATGGAGAACCATCTACTAAAATAGCTGCTTTTCCTTTCGCTAGTGATGCCGCAACATTATCTGGCCTTTCTGTATTTAAAAATTGAGGAAACGGAGATAAATTATTATCTTGTATCAATTGCTCAATCGTTCCTGTTTCAAAAATAATATCAGTTTCAATAGATTGAATTCTCTTATGTAACTCCTCTACAATATAAGGATTAATAATATCCTCAATGTAAACTAAGGTTACTTCTTTCTGAGAGCGCTTCCCCATAATATAAGAGCGAAACCGCAGTTGTGGGTCACGGATGTGACGCCGAATTAACATTTTATTTACATTTATATCCTCAATAAATCCTAAATTAGGTCCTCGAATGATTGTCTCCGTAGAAGGTGAATCGAGACCTCGCTTTTCCCATCCACGAAAATTTACAATCATTGCAGATGAAATGCCATCAAGTAATACAATTGTATCTCCTGCTAATAGCGCATTCATAATATCCGGAAATGTCTTTGCAATACTCACTTCTCCAACTGACAAAAATTGATCCATTACTGTTTGCATAATTGGTGCTTGTTTAGGAATTTCTTCATACTGCAATGGCCGAATAATAAAGCGATGAATCATGTCTTTATTACTGAGTCCGACTAAAAAGATGACTGCACACCGATTATTTGTCCCCGAAAGAGAGAATTCACGCACAATTAAGTCGTTAGGTGAATCTAACTTATTTCGAATTTCATTTGTTATTTTCGATAAGTTAGTATCTAATTCAATCATATATATCACCTAACTTTCCGTTTCAAAATGTTATATAAGTTAAAAAAAGCGACATAAAAACCCATTTCTTTTTAGAGGGAAATAAGAGCATCTGGCCGTGCATAGAAACGGTCAGGGCCTTTTTCTGCCACATGCGAGGTGTAAAACAAAGGGAGAAAGCCAGTAGCGGTCCTGTTGTATTTTGCATAGCAGCGGCTTAAATCTCGAAAATGTAAAACGAATTTATATAGTTAGATTTCTCTACTTAAAGAAAATATATACAAAAAGAGTTATCCCTTAGTGACGGGATAACTCAAATAAAGTGAACCTTCCATCAGTGGGAGGGCTTTATCCCTACTGATGGAAAGCCCGTCCAATCGGGCTTTTACGGGCAGTTACCCCCACCTATTTTCTTCGCTTCTCTCTCAATCTTGAGGTGGGGGTCTTACTGCCCACGAATAGCGGGATAAAACACTACCTTATTTTCCATTTCTCATGAAATTCAAAATTGACGAAACGAATATGCTTACACCAATTGGCAAGGCATCTTCATCAATTGTAAAACGTGGATGATGATGGGGATATATAATCCCTTTCTCTTCATTTCCAGCCCCTATAAAGAAAAATGTACCTGGAGCTTTTTGTAAAAATGCTGAAAAATCTTCTCCAGCCATTGTCGGCTGTAAACGAACAACACATTCTTTTCCTAAAAGCTGCAATGCCGTACTTTCTACATGACTTGTTACGGCTTCTTCATTTACAACCGGGCGATATCCATATTCATATGTAAATGTATAAGATGCATCGTATGCCTCTGTAATACTTTTTACGATTTTCTCAATGCGCTCTGCTGTTTGCTTTCGAAGCTCATTTCGTAAGCTTCTCACCGTCCCGCCAATTGTCGCACTATCAGGAATTACATTATGAGTTGTCCCTGCATGAAACTGCGTTACCGATAACACCAATGAATCTAACGGATTCGTGAGCCTGGAGACAATTTGTTGTAATTGAGAAACAACTTGTGTACCAATCGCAATACTATCAATTGTTTCATGCGGAATACCAGCATGTCCACCTTTCCCGATAATCGTAATTGAAAATGCATCCGGAGCAGCCATCGCGGGACCATATATCACGCCAATTTTCCCAACTTCCAGCGGTGACCAAAGGTGTGCACCAATAATGCAATCAACACCTTCCATCACACCAGCGTCCACCATTTCCTGTGCACCGCCTGGAAAATTTTCCTCAGCATGTTGAAATAAAAAGCGAACTTCCCCTTCAATTTGATCATATTTTTTCGAAAGTGTGTATGCCGTTCCCAGTAACATCGCCATATGTCCATCATGTCCGCACGCATGCATAACTCCTTTATAACGGGAAACAAAATCAAACTGGTTTTCCTCTTCAATAGGCAGTGCATCCATATCAGCACGAAGTGCAATTGTTCGTCCTGGTCGCTTACCAATCAATCGTGCCATTACACTATTATGCGCCGGACGCGAAACTTCTAGGTGAGGAAATGTTCGCAGTATATCATAAACCATTTGAGATGTTGTTTCTTCAGAATAAGAAAGCTCTGGGTACATATGAAAATGTCTTCTCCACTGAATAAGCTGTTCCTTTGAAATAGATGCTTCTTGAATCAGGTCCATATACAATCATCCTTTCCTCTTCCAATTTAACTGTTATTATAACCTGGATACTCACGAAAATAAAAACTATTCCGATAACTACAGTTATTATTTGTTTTAACATATAAATAGAAAAAGCTCTGGCCGTTTCTCTCTGCAGCCAGATGCCCCCCTAAAAGAAAGAATTTATTAACTTGTATATATATCTAACTAACCATCAATAGTAATATACTCAAAGGTTCTTATCTATAAGTTGTAAAAAGAAATAAGCAGGTGCGACACAAAGTCCTAATACACTACAAGTTCCCATAATAAGAGAAAATAAGAGACAAGAATATTTTACTGCCTTTGTTTTTTTCCACCCATAACTCCAAATTTCAATGCTTAAGCCAATTAGTATAATTGCAACAAGTACTTCCCCAATTAATAAAAGGGCTAAAGTTGAGATTGACATGTATTGACACTTCCTTAGTTATATAATAGTAATATTTTACCATAAACAGAAATGAACCTTAAGAAATAATTACAAAAAAACCCGCTGAGACAATGTCCCAACAGGTTTTTGAAAGCATATTACATAGAGAAGAAAATCCAAACTGTACCAACAACCGTTACTGCAGCGATGAAAAAGTGGAATACGATTGTAAGTGTTTGTATTACTCCCTCTCCTTCTGTCATGTGCATAAACATAACTAACTGTAATGCCGCTTGTGCCACTGCCATTACAAGAATGCTTGTTAAGATTGTTGAAAGTGGCAAGTTTGTCTCTAATGTTACATATAAAGCTAAGAACGTTAACGCAAGCGATAAAATAAATCCGAAAACGTGTGACCACGGAAATCCGCTATGAGCATTTGTATTGTTTTGTCCCATTATTACGCCACCATCCCGTTCAAGTAAACTAGTGTGTAAATGAAGATCCAAACAACATCAAGGAAATGCCAGTATAAGCTGATAATGAATACTTTACGAGCTGTAACTGGTGTCAGTCCTCGTTTTAAAATTTGGATAATAACACAAGTTGCCCAAATGATACCACCTGTTACGTGGGCACCGTGCGTTCCAAGAAGAACGAAGAATCCAGATAAGAATCCGCTTGTTTGTAGTGTAGCACCTTGGCCCACATACATGATAAATTCTTCAACCTCCATGTAAAGGAAGCCAGCACCTAATAGTAACGTAATGATAAACCATAGGAGCATACCATTTTTGTTTTCTTTACGCATTTCATGAATTGCAATCCCGCATGTGAAACTACTTGTTAAAAGTAGAAGTGTTTCAATCATAACAGGCTTTACTTCGAAAATTTGTGCTGGTGTTGGCCCGTCTGCCGTACGACCAGCTAATACTAGGTAAGAGGCGAAAAGTGTTGCAAATAGCACGATTTCAGCCCCAAGGAAAATCCAAAACCCTAAAATATTCAATCTACTTTGTTCAGATTGATATTCTAGAGGTAAGCTTTTATCTAAAGCCGCCATTTCGTTTCACCTCTCATGCAACATGTTCTGTCTTTTTAATTTCATCTACGCTAACATAGTATCCGTCGTCGTAATCAAACGAACGCCAGATCATACAACCTAACATACCAATACCACCGACAATTGCTAACCAGAACCAACTAAATACTAATGCGAAACCTGCAAGCCCAATAAAACAAGACATAATAATTGGAACACCTGAATTGCTTGGCATATGAATTGGTTTTAATTCTTCAGGTTTTGGTATAATAGACTCACCATTTTTCTTCATTTCCCAGAATACATCGCTATGCTTAATTTCTGGTAATTTTGCGAAGTTGTAATGTTGTACTGGAGATTGTGTCGCCCACTCAAGTGTACGAGCATCCCAAGGATCCCCAGTTACATCGCGCTCACCATGACGAATGCTATAAACTACGTTGTAGCATAATAAGGCGAAACCAACTGCCATCATTACTGCACCGATAGATGCGATTATGTTTAATCCGCCCCATCCAAGGTTTGCAGAGTAAGTGTACATACGACGAGTCATACCATCTAAACCTAGGAAGTACATTGGGAAGAAACAGATGTTAAATCCGCTCATAAAGATCCAGAATGTCCATTTACCAAGGCGTTCGTTTAGCATATGACCAGTCATTTTTGGATACCAGAATGTAAATCCAGCAAGCATCGCGAATACTGTACCTGCGATTAATACGTAGTGGAAGTGAGCGATTAGGAAGTAGCTGTTATGGTATTGATAATCAGCTGCTGCCATCGCAAGCATAACCCCCGTAACCCCACCAATTACGAAGTTTGGAATAAACGCCAATGACCAAAGCATTGGAACTGTAAAGCGGATACGACCTTTATAAAGCGTAAACAGCCAGTTAAAGATCTTAACACCCGTTGGAATCGAAATCGCCATTGTCGAAATCGAGAAGAATGAGTTAACTGCTGGTCCTGCACCCATTGTAAAGAAGTGATGCAGCCATACAAGACCACTTAGAGTTGCGATTGCAACCATTGAGTAAACCATTGCTGTATATCCAAATAATCGTTTACGTGAGAACGTACTTACGATTTCAGAGAAAATACCGAATGCCGGTAAAATAACGATATACACTTCAGGATGACCCCATACCCAGAACAAGTTCGCCCAAAGCATTGGCATACCGCCGCTCGCCATCGTAAAGAAGTGAGCGTCAAATAAACGGTCAAATGACATTAATGCAAGAGCAACTGTTAATACTGGGAAAGCAAAGATAATGATTACACATGTAATTAAAATAGACCAAGTAAACATTGGCATTTGCATTAACTTCATGCCTGGTGCACGCATTTTTAAGATTGTTACCATAAAGTTAATCCCTGTCATCAGCGTCCCGAGACCTGAAATCTGTAATGCAAGTGCATAGTAGTTATTTCCTACCCCAGGGCTAAATTCTGTACCAGCCATTGGGAAGTATGATGTCCACCCAGCGTCTGGAGAACCACCGATAACGAAGGCGATGTTAAATAACATAGCACCGACGAAGAATAACCAAAAACTTAATGCATTTAAGAAAGGATATGCAACGTCACGTGCTCCAATTTGAAGAGGAACAACAACGTTCATAAGTCCCATAACAAACGGCATTGCCATGAAGAGAATCATAACTGTACCGTGTGTTGTAAAGATACCATTATAGTGTTCAGCGTTTAAATATGTTGTGTCAGGAAACGTTAACTGAGCACGAATCATTAATCCATCCATACCGCCGCGGAACATCATTACAATTGCTGAAATGATATACATCAATCCAATTTTCTTATGGTCAACAGAAGTTAACCACTCATCCCAAAGCCATCTCCACTTTTTGTACTTTGTCAGCACAAAAATGATTCCTAACGTCACAAGAACAATAGATACGTCCGCACCGTAGATAATCGGATCGCCTGTGACAAAAAATTCATCAAGCTTCACTATATTCACTCCAATCTGTTGGAATAATCGTTATTACTTTTTGTTTTTGTAGTAGTTGTAATCACAATATTCAAGTGATTTTGGATCTACATATTTTAAATGTGTATTAGAGTATGTCATACGCCCTACTACACCTGGTTGGATTATTTCTTTATATTTGTTTTCGGATAATTTCGGAGCACCTTTTGCTTCTTTTACCCATTTGTCATACTCTTCTTTTGTTTTCGCTTCAAGCTCAAACTCCATGTCAGTGAATCCTTTACCAGAGAAGTTTGCACTACGTCCAGTGTAAGAACCTGGTTTATCAGCTTGTAGGAATAAATCCATAATCATGCCATCCATTGTATACTTCATTCCACCAAGTTCAGGAACCCAGAAAGCATTCATTGGACCAACAGAAGTTAATTTAAATTGAATTGGTACACCTGCTGGTACATTTAAATAGTTAACGGTTTCAATTCCTTCCTCAGGATAACTGAATAACCATTTCCAGTTAGCAGATGTAACGTAAATTTCAACAGGTTTAATATCTTTTGTTTGCTCTGGTGGCTTTTCCGTCGCATACGTTGCTTTTACTGTTGGGATTGACAATGCAATCACGATGATAACAGGGAAAATAGTCCAGATAACTTCTAAAAGAGTATTACCGTGTATATCAGGTGGCTCATAGTCCATATTTTCTGGTTTTTCACGGTAACGAATTAAAATAATTGTAAACAGAACGAATACGACTACAATGATTACTGACATCAGTATGAGCGACCAAATAATTAAATCATACTGCGTTTTTGCAACAGGTCCTTGTGGATTTAATACAGCGATTTTTTCGCATCCACCGAGGAACAAGAGTAATGATAGTGGAAGAAGTGAAGCCAACTTCCAAATTCTTTTTTTCAGTTGCACGATTGAAAATCTCCTTTCTCCTTGGATTGAAACTATGCCAATAAAACAATATAAACCTATTAATTTATAGTTGGCAATAGTTTTTGAGATATTGTTAAAAAATAGACACAAATGCATTGTTTTTACGATGAAAAACATTTGTAACTTGCTTATATTGTAAACTATTTTTGTAACCAAATATTGATTTTTAAAATTTTAAGATAAATAAAGTTATACCAGAATATCCAGTAAATAGAAAAAAGTTATCTCATAATAGAATGAGATAACAGAAGATTTTATATATTCAGTTTATCATTCATGAGACGTTTTTTTGCTGTTCAAATGTGACAATTTTTTTATATTTTACTTTATAAAAAATGTAACAAATAATCATGAATGGAATGCCGCAATATAAAGCAATACGCTGGTCTGGAATAAACGCTAAGCTTATAAATGTAACAAAGTTTAAAGAGAACGCTACAATAGGAACAAGCGGATAAAGCGGCGTACGGTATTTTAAATCTCGTATATCCCCGCCGTTCTTAATAAATTCTCTTCTAAAGAAAAATTGAGATGCAACAATGGACATCCAAACAACAACAGCTGCCATAGCCGCAATCGATGTTAACACTAAAAAGACCGTATCAGCGGCAAATACACTTGTTAGAAGAGAAAGACCGGCAAAGATTAAACTGAAAATTAAGGCATTGATTGGTACCCCTTTTTTCGTTAATTTTGTGAAGCGTGGACTTCCCATTCCTTGTTTTGACATCGCCCAAAGCATACGAGAGTTTGCGTATAACCCAGAGTTTGCCACCGATAATACAGCTGTAATAATAACAAAGTTCATAATGTCTGCTGCATAAGGAATTCCAACTGTATCAAAAACGAGTACGAACGGGCTTTCTACAAGATTTGCTTCTTGCCATGGTAGTAATCCTACGACTACAGTAATTGCAAGAACGAAAAAGAAAAGTGTTCGCCAAATTGTATTTTTTATAGCGCGTGGTATTGTTATTTCCGGTTGCTTACTTTCACCTGAAGCAATACCAATTAATTCTGTTCCTTGGAACGCAAAATTAACGGTAATCATTGTAAGAAGAACAGCTGGAAGTCCGTTTGGAAATAATCCGCCATTTTCTGTGAAGTTATGGAACATTGGTGCGGGCTTACCGTTAAAGTCTAATAAACCAAGCATAACAGCGCCCCCGAGTAAAATAAAAACAATAATCGTCATTACTTTAACACTCGCAAACCAAAACTCAGTTTCAGCATAAGCACGGGCAGATGAAGCGTTTACAATAAAGAGTATGACAGCAAATACGACACACCATATCCAAGATGAAACATCTGGAAACCAACGCTTCATTAAAATACTGACAGTCGTTAATTCAACCCCGACAGTCACAGCCCAGTTTAGCCAATACATCCATCCAACGACAAATCCAAAACCAGGTGAAATAAATTTGCTTGCATAACTTTGAAAAGAACCTGCTTCAGGCATTGCAACTGTTAGCTCTCCAAGACAAAGCATAGTTAAATACATAACAAACCCGCCGACTAAATAGGCAAGAATAGCTCCGCCCGGTCCAGCATTATGAACAATTTGCCCAGACCCCATAAATAATCCAGTTCCGATAACGCCTCCTAGAGCAATCATGAAGAGGTGTCTGCTTTGCATCGTACGTTTTAGTTCATTTGACTGCTTCTCCTTTTGGATCATATACCCCTCACCTCTTATTTTCATCTTGATTATTGGAAATTTAACTAAGTTAAACATATTTTATTTTAACAAAATATTCTAAAAATGTATATTTATTTTTCTTTTTATTTGAAAAAGTTAGAATTTTTAGCGCAGTATATTAAAAACCTCCCCCTTTCTTTTTAAAGGGAGATGAGAGCTTCTGATCATAGACTTTGTTCTGAAACAAGCGAGTACAGGTTATGTTGTATAACAACAACTTATATGGAAAAATTAAAAATATATTCATATATTAAGATAATATCGATATATTCATTCTAGTAAACTAACGAAAACAAAGGTACAATGGAGAGTGTGTCACTTTTCGAAATGTAAGAAAATAATTATGTAATGGAGTTAGAGAAATGGGTAGGATTGTCAAATACGTATGTATTTTAGGTATTGGTGTTATTTTTGGTGTAGCATGTAATAAGCAAGTTATGGGTGTGATTGAAACAGGGAAAAATAAAATTTTTCAAAAAACCCAAGAACTTCGTGTGGATTTTTCATTTGAAATGAAAGACAAAGTGATGATTGAAAATGTTCCATTTATAAAACAACTTCCTGAATTAGAACGTGGTTGTGAAGTGACGAGCCTAGCAATGTTACTGCAATATAAAGGAATTAAAGTGGACAAAATGACACTTGCGAATGAAATTGCTCGTGTTCCATTTGAAGCAAACGGTGTGCGAGGAAATCCACACGAAGGGTTTGTTGGGAATATTTACACAAAATCTGAATCAGGTTATGGAGTATACCATCAGCCAATTTTTCAATTAGCACAAAAATATGTTCCAGATAAAGCAGTTGATTTATCCGGAAGAGACGTGAAGGATTTATATAAAGTACTTAGTGCTGGTTCTCCAGTATGGATTATTGCAAATACAACCTTTAAACCACTAGATGAGGGCAACTTTGAAAAGTGGAATACAAATGCTGGGGAATTAATGGTTACATATTATGAACATAGTGCCGTTATTATCGGTTATGATCAAAACTCTGTATATGTAAATGATCCATTGGCAGATAACCCGCGTAAAAGTATTCCGCGCGATCAGTTTGAAAAAGCGTGGGAACAAATGGGGAAACAAGCAATTACTGTTTTGTAACGATGAAAAGAGCTTCTCCCGCGAGAAGCTCTTTTCCTAAAACTGATTATAAAAATAGATGACATCCAAATAATAGTGCAAAGACATAAAGAAGCGGATGTACTTCCTTTCCTTTTCCTTTTATAATTTTTAAAATCGGATAAATTAAGAAACCAAGCGCTATACCATTAGCGATACTTGATGTGAGTGGAATACCAATAAAAATAAAAAATCCTGGGAACGCATCTTCAAAGTCATTCCAATTTATCTCTCGAACATTTTGCGCCATTAAACCACCGACAATAATAAGAGAAGGCGCTGTAATTGCCGCTACACTGGATAAAGATGCAATGACAGGACTAAAGAAAGCTGTAATGATTGTCAAAACAAGCACAACAATACTTGTTAATCCTGTCCTACCTCCTGCTGCAATACCAGCAGAAGACTCAATCGTAGCTGCTGTTGGACTTGTTCCAAACATTGCCCCTACCGTTCCGCCAATTGCATCAGCGATAAAAGCTTTTCCAAAACGTCGTTCTTCATTATCTGTATTTAAACCTGCCTGCTTAATTAAGCCTAGCAACGCTCCTGTTGTATCGAATAACAGTACAAGCAAAAATGAAAAGACCACGCCGTATAATCCGTATTCAATTACATCTGATACAGCTTGAATAGGGTTATATGTAATGATTCCCTCAGGTAAATGTGGAACTGCTACAAGTTTATGTTCAAACTTTAATTGTCCTGTGAAAAAGGAAATAATCCCCGTCACAATCATGCTAATAAACAGTGCACCTCTTACATTCAATACCATCAATACTGCAGCCAACACTAAGCCAATTAACGTTAACACAACAGATAGAGAATGGAAGTTTCCAATCGTAACTAAGTTTGTTGGATGATCTACTATAATACCTGACAAACGCAAACCAATAAATGCAATAAACAAACCAATTCCCGCTGCAATCGCATGCTTTAAACTGTCTGGAATCGCTTCAATTAACTTTTGACGAAATGATGTAAATGAAAGTAATAGAAATATAATACCTGTTACAAATACAGCTGAAAATGCAATCACATATGTAATTCCCTCAGCCTTTTGAACAACAGAATAAGCAAAATAAGCATTCATTCCCATTGCCGGTGCAATAACAATTGGATAATTTGCTAAAAATGCCATACACAATGTTCCGATAATTGTTGCAATAATTGTTGCCGTAAAGGCTTGATCAAACGGTACCCCTGCATCAGATAAAATTTTCGGATTAATGACAAGAATATACGCAAAAGTAAAAAACGTCGTTATCCCCGCCAAAACCTCCTGCTCTACAGAAGTGTTATATTTTTTTAATTGAAACATGCTAGATATCCTTCCTATGTAATAAATTAAATCTTTTATTATACAAAAAACATAATACTTAATCTTATCAATTGCTAAAAAGGAGCGTCAATATGATTGCTAATAGTTCGAATTTTAAAATTAACTGTAACACCATATACAGGTTAAAAAACCTTTCTTTTTAAGGAAGGCAAGAGCATCCGGCCGCGCATAGCAGCGGTCAGGGCCTTTTCCTGCCACGTACGCTGTTTCAAACAAAGGGATGCTGTATTAGCAGTAAATTATATGTTGAAACATGAAAACGTGTTTATATAGTACAGAAAACATTGTCTTTTTTTGTAGCATAACAGATTGAAATGTTTTATAATTTTAAATAGTTAAATAAATTTGTAAGCGGATACAATATTTTTCTTATTAGTTAAGGAGGTTTATTATGCAGCACACAAACAAAACAGAAAACTTAAACCGTGGATTAAAGCAACGACATATTACCCTTATGTCGCTCGGGTCTGCTATTGGGGTTGGACTATTTTTAGGATCAGCTTCCGCTATTAAACTAGCAGGACCGTCTATTTTATTCGGTTATATTATTGCAGGCCTTGCGATTTTTTTCATTATGCGAGCGCTTGGAGAAATGGCAATTGAACAACCTGTTGCAGGTTCATTCAGTAAATATGCACATGACTATTTAGGTCCGCTAGCAGGTTATATAACGGGCTGGAACTATTGGTTCCTATGGGTTGTAACTTGTATGGCCGAAATTACAGCAGCAGGAATTTATATGGAATATTGGTTCCCAGGAACTCAACGTTGGGTTTGGGCGTTAATTGCTCTTGTATTAATGACTGCATTAAACTTTTTATCTGTTAAAGTGTATGGAGAACTTGAGTTTTGGTTTGCTTTAATTAAAATTATCACAATTATCTGTATGATTGTAATTGGCGCAGCTATTATTTTATTCGGTTTTGGAAACGGCGGCGTAGCGACTGGAATTTCAAACCTTTGGTCACACGGCGGTTGGTTCCCAAATGGTTTTTCCGGCCTTCTTCTATCATTGCAGATGGTACTATTTGCTTATTTAGGAGTAGAGTTAATTGGTGTAACAGCTGGAGAAGCAGAAAATCCGAAAAAAACATTATCTAAAGCAATTGATAACGTTTTTTGGCGTATTTTAATCTTCTATGTAGGTGCTTTATTCGTTATGATGGCAATTTATCCATGGAATGAAATTGGTGAAAAAGGAAGTCCGTTTGTACTAACGTTTGAACAAATCGGCATTGCGAAAGCAGCAGGAATTATTAACTTTGTTGTATTAACAGCTGCACTCTCTTCTTGTAATGGTGGTCTCTTTAGTACAGGCCGTATGCTATTTACATTAGCTCAGCAAAAACAGGCACCAGAAAAATTTGGTCAGTTAAATAAAAATGGAATTCCGAGCAAAGGAATTTTAGCAACAGCTTTCGTATTATTAATAGGCGTTGTATTAAACTACGTTGTTCCTGCAAAAGTATTTACGTGGCTAACGAGTATTTCCACGTTCGGAGCAATTTGGACTTGGGGTGTCATTATAGTTGCGCAGCTTCGTTTCCGTAAGGGACTATCACAGGAGGCGCAAAACAAATTAACGTACAAAATGCCATTGTATCCACTTAGCTCTTATGTTACACTCGCTTTCCTTGTTTTAGTATTAGGAATTATGGCATATTCTACGGATACACGCATCGCATTAATCGTCGGACCAATTTGGCTCATCGCTTTAGTAGTTGTTTATTATGCAAAGGGATTTCATACAACAGATAAAACATCGAAATCTTCTTCGCAAATCGGGTAATACTAATCCCTTCCTTATATGAGGAAGGGATTTTTTCTCTTCTATTGCTGTATACAAAAATATTTCTCAACAAAATTCACCTTAAATTTACAAAAATTTATAAATTCCCCCTTTTTTCTTTCATTATATTTCGTTAAAGTAATACAGGGACACTTTTATTCGTAGGGGCATTTGATAGTTAGTTGAGCGAATCGCACTCTTACTTAACTTACTTTAGGGGGATTTTTTATGAAGAAACAAAAATGGCTGAAACTCACACTCGCAACAGGAATGACTTTAAGTATGGCTACCATATTTAGTTCAACGACTTTTGCTGAAAGCGCTGTAGATCCAGCTCCACAAATTGCAGCAAAAATTGTGAACGAAAACGCTGGAAAAAAAGTATTATTTGATAATACGCATGGTCAAACCGCAGGGACAGCTGATTGGGTTATTGATGGGGGATTTTCTGATTTTGGAAACGGCGTTGCAAACAAAGGCTTCTCTGTAAAAGAACTACGTAAATCTACACCTATTACATACGATGACTTAAAAGATTACAATGTGTTCATCGTTCCAGAAGCAAATATTCCTTATAAAAAATCAGAACAAGACGCTATGCTGCAATATGTAAAAAATGGTGGCAGTATCTTTTTTATAGCCGATCATTATAACGCTGACCGTAATAAAAATCGCTGGGATTCCTCAGAAGTTTTCAACGGGTATCGCCGCGGAGCATGGGAAACTCCAGTAAAAGGAATGTCTTCTGAAGAAGCATCTTCACAAGCTATGCAAGGTGTAGAAAGTTCTGATTGGTTATCAGACAACTTTGGCGTACGCTTTCGCTATAATGCAATTGGCGATGTTTCTACAAATAAAGTTGTAGCACCTGATCAATCATTCGGAATTACTACAGGTGTTTCATCTGTTGCTATGCATGCTGGATCAACAATTGCAATTGTAAACCCTAATTTAGCAAAAGGAATTGTTTACTTACCAGAAGGTTTACCTAAGTGGAATAGCGCTGTCGATAGTGGTGTATATAACGGCGGGGGCATCGCTGAAGGCCCTTACGTTGCAGTTTCAAAAGTTGGTTTAGGGAAAGCAGCTTTTATCGGTGACTCTTCGCCAGTTGAAGATGCGACGCCAAAATATGTCCGTGAAGATACAGGACAGTCTAAAAAAACATACGATGGATATAAAGAAGAAAGTGATGCTACTTTATTAACAAATATCGTAAAATGGCTTTCTACAAAAGAAACATATACAAGCTTAGATCAAGTAAACGGATTACAATTAGACAAACCAACACCATTAAAAACATTTGAACAACCAAGTGCATCAACTGAGCCGCAACCAGAACCATGGAGCGCTCCTACCCAAGGATATCAATGGTTTAATTCAAGTACATTTAAGCCTGGTTCTTATGGCTATAATAATAGCAATAATAATAATAATGATAATGATGGAAACGTCTCAACAAGTGATTATAACTTTATACACACTAGTATTCTTCCAAACAACGGTGTATTTCAAATAAAAATACAAGCAAATCAGTTATTACCAAACACGACTTACAATAATTACTCCCTAGGTATTTATACAAGTGGTGGCACACAAGTAGCAAAAGTTCAAAACGAAAACGGCATTTGGCCTTCTTCTTACGGTTATAGTAGTTCATTTTCATTTACGACAAATAGCCAAGGTGTCGCTGAAAAAATCGTAAATGTACAAATTGCCCCTAATACAACAGGGCAAGCTACGTTACGCCTACGTCAAAACACGACTGTAAAAGCAAATGAAACGGTTGTAATTGGAGCATCTGCTATTCGATAAAAGAGGTCCCCTTTCAATAGAAAGGGGATTTTTATTGTACATAATTATCCCTCTCACTATATAAGAATAATTTTTTACAAAAAAATGACGTTTGTTGACTTTAAAAAGTTAATAAAGTAAACTATTAAACATATAAAACTATTAACCATGTTTTTTTTAGGTTAGGAGGAATTACATATGGAAGCTGCGCTACAGTTTGATAAAGAACAACAGCCAAAAAAGAAACATCCTCCAGGATTATACTTACTCTTTTTCACAGAAATGTGGGAACGATTTAGCTATTACGGATTACGAGGATTATTAACACTATATTTAACAACAGCTTTAATAAACGGTGGCCTTGGTTTTAGTAAGAGCTGGGCACTTACGATTTACGGCTTTTATACAGGCGCTTGTTATTTCACCCCATTGATTGGTGGATTTTTAACAGATCGTTATCTTGGTAGAAGATTAGCGATTACACTTGGCGGTATAACAATTGCAATTGGTAACCTTACGTTATTTGCACTGCAAAGCCAATTAGGACTATACCTCGGATTAGCGCTCATTATTATCGGGAACGGTTTCTTCAAACCAAATATTTCTACCCTTGTCGGAGAATTATATAAAGAAAACGATCCACGCCGTGATGGTGCCTTTACGATTTTTTATATGGGAATTAATGTCGGTTCATTCCTTGCTCCACTCGTTTGCGGATATTTATCAGAAGATTTGTTTAAAACAACAGTAGATGGCGTTATGCATTACGGTTTCCGCTATGGATTTTTAGCTGCGTCTATCGGGATGATTGTCGGACAAATTTTATTTACAACATTATCAAATCGTTTTCTTGGTGATATTGGTAAAAAACCAACAGCAGCTTTACAAACAGGTACAGGCAACAAAACAGCTGGCAATACACCATTAACGAAAAAAGAAAAACAGCATACAGCAGTTATTGTCATTTTAACGTGTTTTGTTGTTTTCTTCTGGGCTGGATTTGAACAAGCTGGTAGTTCTTTAACTTTATATACAAATAGCTTTGTAGACCGCTCTATATTCGGTTGGGAAATTCCAACATCTTGGTTTCAGTCTGTAAATCCGCTATTCATTATTTTATTAGCACCGGCTGTTTCTGCACTTTGGACAAAGCTTGCTACTACAAAACGCGGTGATTTAAAAATTCCAACAAAAATGGGTCTCGGTATGATCTTACTTGGAATTGGTTATATGGTTCTTGTTGTCGCTACATTAAAAACTGGAAGTAACGAACAACAAATTACAGAAAAAGCAAACCTGCTCTTTATTGTCTTTACTTACCTGTTCCATACATTAGGTGAATTATTCTTATCTCCAGTCGGACTATCCATGGTAAGTGCACTTGCTCCTGTCAAACTCGCATCTTTATTAATGGGCGTTTGGTTAGCAAGTACAGGTGTTGCTAATATTATAGGTGGACAGTTAGCAAACTTTACAACTTCATTAGGATATTCAGAAGTATTTGCTGTTATTGGAGCTGTCGCTATTTTCTTAGGATGTATCTTACTATTACTTTCCAAAAAATTAGTAAAATGGATGGACTAAAAAAGATGAGGGGTTGCCCCTCATCTTTTTTTACGCATTTTCTCCTTTTTCTATCGCTTCTTATATAACTCTTTATACTCTTTGTAGTCACTTGGTACAAAGCGCTTATAAAAGAACGAAATTCCCCCCTCAACGAAGGTGGAATTTCTTTTTATTATTTAATTTTTTTCGTTTGCACCAAATTCCCAGATACTACATATCTCTTGGAATTATCAAGTACAGACGTACATGTAATAAGGGTTACTTCATTTTTCCCGTGATCTTCAACGACTTCCCATTTATCCGGTGTGACTTGTGTTACTTGTTCTACCGCATACTCATACTCATTTTCACTATCATATAAATATACTTTATCATTCTTTTTTAATTTCGAAATATCGCTAAACAACACACTTTTTTTCGACATGTTATGTCCTGCTAACGCATAATTCCCTTTTCCCATCTCTTGTTTCTCTTTTACTGTTGCTGCACCTGATAATAAATTTTTCTCTGTTGAGCCATTTAAAATCGGTAGTTCTAATCCAATACTCGGAATCGACATACGCCCAATAACTTGTTTTTTATCTAATGAAGCATTTGCCACATCAGCTAAATCCGGTTGATTTATTTTAGAAGCATCAACAAATTTCGTTTCTTGTTTTTCATACTTTATTTTCTTAATAGTTTGTACGTTTTGATCTTGCGTCTTTCCAGCTTTGTAACCATCATAAAATGGTTTTGCAATTAAAACGCCACCTACAACAAATAATAAAAGTGCTAATAAACTATAAATCTTTTTCTTATTCATACTCCAATTCCTTTCTCTCACAAAATCCCTCTTATATAAAATCATAAAGTAAGAATGCTAGATATACAAGTAACATACGCAAGACAAAGTAAATGGCACTCCCAAAACAAAAATGAGAAGTGCCGTTTTTATCTCGCATTAACAGGCAGTAAGACCCCCACTGATGGAAGTTTCACTTTATTATTTCTGTAAAGAATAAAAACTTAATACTCCATCTGCTTCATCTGCACTTACGAATATATTACGGTTGTTAATTTTATGGATACCTTCAGGTGCTTTTCCTCCTGATGGAACAAGACCAATATAAACAGGAAACATCGGAAGCGTTAAATCAAAAAAGAGAACTGCATTCGCTCTTTCAGCAGCAACGGCCATAATAGGACTTCCTTGTATCGTTCCTGTCGCAACATTCTCCACTTCACTGCCACGACTATTGCTACGACTATCTGGATATAAACCTGCAGCTGCAACTTTCTCATCAATAAGGTTCATGCTATCATACACAAACGAACCTCTTGGGCTCCATACAGAAATATTTCGTCCACCTGATTTTACACCGTCTTTAAATTCATTTTTTCCTAGGTCCCCTTCATTCGCAGTAATTAAAAAACGCCCGGATGGATCCCACGTTACACCATCTGGTTCTGGTCTTGCATTTATTTCATCTTGAAAAGAAACGACACCATCATTTTGCAAATCTGCTTTATGCTTTGTTGTTCCAAGACCAAATATAGTTTCAATGTATTGCCCTTGTAAATCTACGATAGCAACCGCATTATTCTCTTGTAACGTAACAGCTGCTTTTTCTCCATTTGGACTAATTGCAACATATTCTGGCTGAGGATCATGTTTGTAAACTGTTCCGTTTCCAATTTGACTTATATCAATTGATAGCTCATCGGGAATTCCTTGCAATACATCTCCACTTGGGAACGTGATGATAGAAATCGTACCCGGTCGCTTCGTTTTTTTCATATTGACTTCATTTCCGTCATTTGGATCTCCTTCTTCATCCTCATTACAAACAACAAGCTTTGTACCATCTTTTGATAAAGCAATAGAATCCGGTCCTACACCAACCTCATATGTTTTCACAATATTTTTCGATGATAGTTCTACCACCGCTATCTTCCCTTTATTTGCATTGTACAAGTTATCGCCTGTACGAAAAGCAACGAATGCATACTTACCATCTGGTGTAATTGTCGCACTCGTTACCTCTGCTTCTGGATGAATTCCTTTCAAACTAACAGTTCCTTTCAATTGAATATCCTGTAAATTTTCTATTGAAAGGATACTAATTTGTCCTAAATCTGCTTCTGTCACAACTAACGTCTCACCGTCCGGTGAAGATGCAGCGATTTCCGCTTTTCCACTTGGCATTTGGAAAATAGCCGTTCTTTCTAACTTTGTATCCTTATGTTTATTACTAATAAATTTATTTACCATTTCCTCTATTTGCCCACGAAATGCCGGATTTGAAATACTCCCTTTTGGTAAATTTTCTATTTTATTAACAAATTGTTTCGTTTCTTGATTTACTTCTGCGTTTACATTACTGCCTGTCCATAAGACACTCGCTATAATTCCCCCAGATAGCAAAACCTTTTTCATTCTCTAATCCCCCCAATTTCAATACTTCTTCTATTGTAAAAAGGATTTGTAAACTCTCTCTGTAGCATTTCATTAAGCTTTTGTAAAAATGCGGAAAAATTTTCCGAGTTTTAAATATAAAAAAAGATGTGCTCTTTCGCACATCTTTTACACAACCTTGTTACGATATAAAGAAATATGAAATATCGTTATTTGAATCAGTAAAACGAAAAATAATAGGTATAACGGATATTCTGGAACGTTTCGATTGAATAGTGGATAAAAAACTAGCGTGGCAGCTGCGAAAGGAATAATAAACCATAGTGACAGAAGCGTAGTTCGACACGCTTTCGCGGTCAATATTTCTTCTCTCTCATCTTCACTCGGAAACAATAACGGAAATGTCCAAAATGATAATTTTTTATATTTCTTCTTTTGTACCTTGTAACCAACAAATATGCCTACCGCCACAATCAACATCAATATTATTGGCATGATATTCATCGTCACAGTCCACGTTTGCTTTTCGGTACGTATGATGTTTGCAAGTTCCGTAATGATATGAAAATACTCAACAAACCCCCAACCCGCTATAACAAGTATACCTATATTTATGACATAAGAAAGACCAATTCTATTCATTTTCTTCCTCCTCCTTTTGTAATACGAATACTTCTTCCATCTGCATACCAAATACATCACAAATCATAAGCGCTAATAATAACGATGGTACATAATCCCCCTTTTCAATAGCAGCGATTGTTTGTCTCGTCACTCCCACCTTTTCCGCCAATACACTTTGTGAAAAATGAAAACGGGCTCGCAGTTCTTTTACTCGATTGTAAATGGTCAATTTTACCACCTCTTACCATTATTGTATGCTAAACTTTACAAAATGTAAACTCGACTTAACATTTAATAATAAAAAAATCTACTTTGCTTTTGCAAAGTAGATTTTTACTTTAATCTAAAATGATAACTTTAACCTTTTTTCTACCCCATTTGCTACAGGCTTCCTTATTTGGCACGAAAACATCAATTTTATATCCTTTAATCGCTCCACCAGTATCACCAGCAATAGCTTCTCCATATCCTTCAACCCATACACGTGAGCCCAATGGAATAACAGCTGGATCAACAGCAATTAATTTCATATTTGGATTTGAAGTTAAATCATGTCCTTGTTTAGAATATACATGTTCACCTGGCTGTTTCCCATTTTCAGCTGGATCATTTGTGTAAGCCGTAGCCTCTACAAAAATGTCACGGCCGCGTTTATCAGATTTATCTGAACCATTGTCGTTTCCTTTTGGTTCTGGTTGTGTCTGTGCTTGTTGTTCTTGTTGTGCTTTTTGGCGATCTGCAGCTGCTTGTTGTTCACGAGCAATTGTATCTTGTACGCTCTTCATATCTGATTCAAGCTTTGCTTTATCTTGCGCAGCAAGTGTAAGCTGACTAGAAATTTGATTATATTTTGCTTGTACAGCTTGTAAATTATCTTGGCGTTTCTTTAAGTTTTCTTGTAAATCAGCTTGTGCTTTTGCTAATTTTTGTTTATCGCCTTCTAAAGATTTTTCTTTTTCATCAATTATCTTTTTATCGGCTTCAATTTGACGAAGATCTTGTTCTTGTAAACGAAGAATCTCTTTATCTGCATCCATAATCGTAGAAACTGCAGTCATACGTTGTAAGAAATCTGCAATGTTTTTTGAATCTACAATTACTTCTACTACTAAACTTACATTTGAGCTGTCTTGAACAGAGACTATACGTTTTTTCATAATATCTTTACGCATAAGTACTTTTTCTTCTAAATTAATAATCTCTTGCTTTTTCTGCTCAATTTGTTTATGCGTTTCATCGATTTTACGCTGAATTGCATCTTGTTCTTCTTTATTTTTTGTAATTGTATTATTTAAGTCCGTTAATTCTTTTTGAATGCCTTCAATGTCTTTCATTACAGCTTGCTTTTCTTGTTCTTTTTGCTGAATGTCATTATTATTATTTTGCAATTGCTGCTGCATGTTGTTTAATTTCTCGTCGTTTGACTCAGCTTTTACAGCAACTGTACTACTGAAACAAATTAATCCAGCTAATACAAGACTACTGATACGCTTAAAATAGTTCATAATCCGACTCCCTTCTCTTACATTTATACATGATTTGTTTTACAGTTTGTTTACAAACTCATTAAATACAGTTTATTTTTCATGACGAAATATAACGAATCATGAAAAAATTGTAATAAACTCATTTAATATTTTTTAATTTTTATATAGATATATTTAAAAATAATGCTACAATTTCAATATAAAGTGAAAAATTTCTAAGTAGGGAGTTTCCTTATCTTTCATTGAACAAATCGGACTCTTATGGGCAGTTTTCGACTTATTTCTTTTTATTTATCTGAATTTTTGGGATATTTTACCATTATTCACAAGTAGCTAGATAAGATGAAATAAAAAATTTCACTACCTATTAAGAAAATTACAGAAGCTTGGAGAGAAGACTATGTTTACAAAAAGCAAATCACTAGAAAAAGAAATTGCTCAATTACAAAATCAAGTACAGGAATTAGAACATCAGTTACATGAGAAAGAACAAGAACACAAAAAGGTCATCACTTCATTACATGGAAACGTCTTAGCTATTGTCAGTGAACATGAAGAAGTCAATCGCCAACATCATACGCTACAAAATCTGGTTCAACAGTTAAGTGACTGTTTTAACAGCGTAACGACAAGTACAAACCGTTCCAACGAGCTGAACAATGATATGCTTCACAAAGAACAAGGGCTTATTCAAGCTATTGAAGAAATTGTAACGTGTTCAAATGAAGGAAAAGATTCCGTTCATGGGTTACTTACTGTTATTAACAAATTAGGTGAGCAGTCACAACGTACGTCTAATAGTATGAATCACTTAAGTGAGCGCTCAAAAGAAATTGAACAAATTGTTGAAGTGATTCAAAATATTGCTGCTCAAACAAACTTACTTGCTTTAAATGCAAGTATTGAAGCTGCTCGTGCTGGTGAACATGGAAAAGGATTTGCAGTCGTTGCCAATGAAGTTCGAAAGCTTGCTGAAAGCACTGCTGAAAGTACAAAAAACATTGGAGATTTAACAAAGAAAATTCAAGAAGAAATTGAAAAAGCATATGAAAATACAAAAGATAATCTTCACCTTGTTGATGAAGGTGTTGAAGTAAGCGCAGATACAAATGCAAAAATCGAAAACATCTTAACGATGGTACAAACATTACAAACAGGCGCTACAAATGTGATTGAATCAATCGAACAGCAAAAACATTGTAACGAAGACGTATTACGTGAGTTTACAAAAACACAACACATGTTCAAAAAAGTAAATGATACGCTAGTAAAACATATCAATGACTCTCAAAAAGTAGATACAAAATTTTCTACAAGTCTAGAAGCACTAATTTGAACAAAGAAATAATAGAAAGCCTGAATCGATAGGTTCAGGCTTTTTGTTATTCTGTATCTCACTTCATTTTTTGTAAAAAATTGTCGTTATCCTTATATTTACTCTGATTTTTCTGAATAGTATTATATTTTATATAAATACTTTTTGCTGAATCCATATGGAACGGAGGAACCGTTATTGTAAGCAATGGCTTACTAGGGGTGAATCATAACAGTAGGGTACCCTTCAAGGCCCGAACCCGACAGCTAACTTCGTAAGCATAACTGGAGGGATTACTTATGTTATGACTGAAGAAAAACGATACTTATCTTATTACTTTACTACTAAGAAAAAGAGGGATCCGTTATGTTCATTGTGACCAACATGCTTTATATAAAAAGAAATTGCGAAAAAGAAGTACTAACAACATTACAACAATATTACCCAACTCCTAATACGCTAGGTTTTATTAATATAGAAGTTTCCTATACAAAATATGGGAGAAATCATACAGAATTCTTCATTCGCACATTATGGAAAACACAAGAGGATTATCGGGAATGGCTCACCTATAAAAAGAAATCTACTACTATTACGTGGCAGCAGCAAATTCAACCGTATATCATTTCTTCCAAGTCCAACGCAGCTCAGCTCCATCAGTAAAATAACAAAAAGCATGGAAGTCATATAGCTTCCATGCTTTTTAAAATTAATGTACTTTCTTTTCCTGACAGTATAAGTGAATCACATGTTCATTTTTCTGAAACACATCATGAGTTATATTAACAATGCTAAAATTACGTTTTTCTTGCTCTTTCTCATCTTTAAAAAAGACTTGTTCGCCTTCTTTAAATTGCCATGCACTATTAAATGTTGTTACATACTCCCCATTTACTAAAAACAGCTCATATTTCATCATTTGTGAACCCCTCCCGAATCAATTATTAAAATTACCCTAATACCATATTTAAATTATAAGCTGTTTAAAATGGAATTCAATATGATTTACTTTCAATCTGAACACATTTTCTAAAACAACGTAAAGAAATAGGGAAATGTATGATTAAAAAAGAGGATATAAAGGTATCCTCTTTTTTACGTGATGGAATGAACCATTACATATTAAAAGTAGCGGAAATCTCCTTATTTCACTTCAGCCATTGGTAAGTTTTCATGCTTAACGAAACATGCTGCAAGTAGAATAAACGTCGTAGTAAAACTGAAAGCCTTCATAAATGTAAAAGAGATAATTGGACCAAAACTTGTTCCAGCAAATAAAATGACTGTGTACATTGATATTGCAATACTACGAGCTTTACCTCCTAATTGACCAACAAGAGAAACTAAAGAAGGTACGGAGAGTGCAATACCACTTACAAAGACTATACTCATTATTGTTAAAAATAACATGTTTGTAAGAAAGCCCATTGATGCTAGGGCGAAAATGGAGAGAAGTAGCGCCCACCGAAGTACAAACAGAACGCTAAAACGTTTTGCTAATTTACCTGCTAGTGGAGACAATATCATTCCTAGGACCCCGAATGAACAAATATACAGAAGTTCGTGATTGTTCATTTGGAAAGATGGATTGGTTAAATATTCCCCTAAGGTGGTGTACATACTAACGAAAGACATGAGTAGAACAAAAGCTATTACGTAACTAAATATTAGATTTTTATTGGTAAAGACAATGCCGAGTTGCTTCATTGGCTCCCAAATATTTTTCTTTTGATCATGACTTATACCTTTTGGAAGTAACCAGAACACTATTGCTGCAGAAAGAATATAAACTGCAGAAAGAGAGTAAAAAACAATTTTCTCAAATACTTGACGTTCAGTAGGGTCTAATTCATCAAAAATAGAGGCACAAGTGGACCAATATGTTGGCAATATTTTTTCAACAAACTCACGGCCTTCATCGGTAATGCTTACATGGATTTTTCTACGATCGAACGAGCTGTGCTTTCGTGTAACAAGGTTTCTTTTTTCCAACCAATCAATCATAGAAGTTGCAGATGCACGCCTAATTCCTAAACGTTCAGCTATTGCTGAAGGAGTTATCATTTTGTTATCGTGCAGAGTTATTAAGATTAGCAAATCAAGTTTGCTTTCTGTAATCCCAAAATTAGCTAACTCCTGGTCCATTACATCCAAGATATTATCGCTTAACCATAACATGATTAATCCCATAGAGGCGTCATTACGGTTTGTACTTGATGCTGCTGAGCGATTAATAAGCTCTAAATAAGGCTGAATACCTAATTTTGATAGGGTATCATCTGAATGTGTTCTTTTTCCGTTCTTACGCATTTTCTTTATGTCTACTCCTTTTAATTAGATTACCTAACTATAAGAAAGGAATTACGCAAGAGGAGTTTCAGGAAAATTTATGTTTTTTTGCTAGCTGTTATTTTAAAAGAGAAAGGTTATAAAAATAGTAAATTAGAACATGGCTTGATCAAACTTTCGTCTCGCATGTGAATTCGATAGGAAAGAACATGAAATTTCCCTCTTTAAAAGAAAAAAAGTTCCTTCTCATCGAAGAAACTTTTTCACATATATAAATCCATTTTGACTTTTCAACATATAGATATGTAGAAAAAAGATTCTGCACTCGCTTTCTCCCTTTGTTTGAACTTCGCATGTGGCAGGAAAAGACCCTGACCGCTTCTACGCATGGCCAGACGCTCTCGCCCACCAAAAAAGAAAGGTTTTATGGCGATTTTTTAATTTGGATTTATATACATAATAATTGGAATACGTATATGTTTTATTATTAACGATTTACATACGTATCAAACCATAAATGAATATAACCAGCTGTAACGCGCTGTGCTTCTATTAAACGTTTTCCTGACGTTGGCGTTACTTCTGCACGCCATTTATTCGCATATTCTTGAGATGTTGCTGCTTTTAAGAACCAACTTGTTGTTGTATCATTCACAATGCTTGAATAATCTTGTTTAGATGCTACCGCTGCTCCATGAATCCAATCTTCTGAATTTGTTCCCTTCCAGTTCCAATATCCGTTACCATCAGCAACTTTGTAGTTATCTTTAATTGTATCAACAAAATTTTCATATTTAGAGTGGAAGATCGGTGCCTCCGTAGAAATATTTGTGAAGTTTGCTGCATGCATCGGTTGATTTACATCTCCTAAATAATGAAGAGATAATCCTAAATAGAAGAATGCTTGTTTCATATCTTTATTTTGGTATGCTTCCCCAGCAAGTTTAAAATATTTCGCACCTGTTTCTTTTGCATGCTTTGCAAAAGGAATATATGATTTCTGTGTATCTGGATCATAAAAATGAGAAGCAAATGTACCATTATCAAAATAAGGATTCTCATAATCTGCAGAATAAATCCCGTTTTCTAAGTCATCACGCCATTCATTTAATAAAGCGGTTTCATTTGGTTTTACAACTGTTTTATCTCGAGACATAATATCGATTGCACGATTTACGATCCACAAATGAGAATTTCTTCCTTCATTATGCTTATCCTCAGCAGACCATTTTAAAACTGGAGCCTCATTCCCGCAATCATTTGTGTGTGCAAACGCTACACTTTGAACTGGAGCAGCTAACGTAACCACAGCAGCTAATGCCAATATTTTCTTTTTCATAAAAAATCCTCCTATTATTATATTTAGTCCTAGCACTAAGTAATATTCTCTAGTAATAATCGGTTAACCTATCATAAGGATATCCTATTTTCCAATCGCTTTCTATAATTAAAGCAAAATATGTAAAAATTCATATCTGATTTCTTGGATTTACATGTGATTATGCATATAACGACAGTAAGCATAGACCTTTTCCTATCGCATGCGAGGTTTAAAACAAAGGGAGCAAGTGAGTGTAAATCATGTTGTACTCTGCATAGCATCGACTTAAATATAAAGAAATTAAAATGGATTAATATGAATATAGTGAGGACATACAAAATAGCTTCCCTCGTCTATAGAGGTACTCTAATTTTGCCGCCACGTGTGCAGAAAACAAAAGAACCCCTTCTAATTAGTTTAGAGGGGGGCTTTTGTTTATAAGGAATTACAAACATATATTTTTCATATTGAAAAGAACTATAGAAAAATTGGATAGATCAAGAAAGATGTTAATGATATTTTATTAATGTTACCAATGTATATGCTATAAATAGTAAGGATAAAAAGATAAATATATCTAGTATTAAAAAAATATATAATATTACTTTTATTTTTTTAGACTTATCATTTCTAATCATATATATAATAAATAGAATTGTAGTTGATTGAAATAAAATAGTAAAAAGTACAAATATGGTAGAAAATAACATCTGCGATAGAAATAAGGTATTTGCAATAAGTGAACAACTAATTATATTAAGAATAGATGTAGTTACTATAAAAATATACTTATAGACGTTTTTAATTTTGATCACCTACTTTGTCACTTTTTTTATTTGATAATATAGTTGTTTATTTTTATGGTTATATATAAGTATTTTGTTATTGTTTTCGTCTACAATATAAACATCTTTTTCTTCCCAATCTATTCCATGAGATATATCTTTTTGAATAGAAAATAAAACCTTTTTATTTTTAAAAGGAATTGAATTTCGATTAGCATGAATATCTATTTCATGTTCTTTTATTTTGAGGCTATAATCCCCTGAATAATTGGAGAAGAAAGGTTTTAATTCACTATAAATATATAGAATTTCCTTTTTATCGGTTTCTTTATAAAAGTGTGAATTAATAACTTTTAGATCTGATGTTTTTATGTCCTTTGGTATAAGTAAAAAAGCAACAAGACAACAAAATATAACAATAATAGCAAACAAAGAATATATGTATATATAGGTCATCATTAAATATTTTTTGTAATTACTTTGTTTTATTAATTGACTCTGCAAATTTAAATCCTCCTTTAATAAAGAATCAATTGAAACATTAAATAGTTTGCTTAAGGCTAATAAATTAGTTAAATCTGGAAGGCTTTTTCCTAGTTCCCATTTAGATATAACTTGTCTTGAAATAAATAATTGGTTGGCTACATCTTCTTGCGTCATTTTATTTATTAATCTTAAATGTTTTATCTTCTTTCCGATATTCATGTTTGTACCCCCTTTAATTAATTTAATTCATTCTAATGTTAAATAGTAAGAAACGGATCGTAGCATCACAATAAAAAGGTCTGCNNGCAGACCTTTTTATTGTGATTTATCTTCTATTTTTAATAATTAACAACTAGAAAGATGAGTTATGTAGCTTTTGAAAGGGGTAGAGACAGCATACTCTAATTTTGCCGCCAGGTGTCCAAAAAACAATAACTTTCTGAACACACTCAATCATATGATACTATCACCTTTCAATGGTAATTTAAGTATCAAATAACTCATAATAAAATCAACGTTCAGTTATTAACTGATATTTTATATTATTGAACACTTCTGATTCGAATCAATGGGAAACAACCCTGATATCCCAAATGTAATTTTCATTTATTGGACAAATGGCGGTAAAATCGTTATATGTTACCTCTCCCTCTTATACATGCGCAAATTTCCAAACATACCAATCAATTTCATTGCGGAGAAAATTAGCATTATGTCATAATAGCAAAAGAGAGGTGAAAGAGTTGAAGTACTTTATTTATTTTATTGTTATCATCGCATTTTTCGATACATTTTCACAGTTACCAATTATGAGTACATATGCACAAAATCTTGGTGGGACTCCTCTCATTATCGGTCTTGTCGTAGGAATGTACTCGTTTGCTAATATGATAGGTAATATTATTGCAGGTGCCTCTGTTGATAAATATGGGGCAAAAAGAGTTCTTTATATTAGCATGGGCATTACAAGTCTCATAGTTTTATTGTATATCTTTGTTCAAAACGGCGAACAACTTATTATCGTTCGTTTTCTGCACGGATTTAGTGACGGCTTCTTAATACCAGCTGCCTTCACTTTCTTATCAAAACAAACAAAATCAACGAAACAAGGGAAAGCAATGGCTATATCTGGTGCAGCCGTTGGAACAGCAGCAATTATCGGTCCAGCTTTTAGTGGGATTATGAAAGCGAAAGCTGGTATCCACTGGGTCTTCATTACTATTTCTATCTTAATGATACTTGGTACAATGATCTCGCTTTTCTTGCTGCCAAATCATGTAACAAGAACAAAAACTTCACGGATACAAATGATGAACAAGGAAGAGCTGCTTGAATTATTAAAGTTCGAACCATTATTACAAGCATATCTCGGTGCTTTCACCTTAATGTTTTCACAAGGAATTGTCACATATATGTTACCTGTAAAAATAGAAGCCTTAGGACTAAAAACATCTACAACAGGAATGATGCTTAGTGTTTTTGGAATTACTGCAATCCTCTTCTTCTTACTACCTACAAATCGGATATACGATTTCTTTAACCGTCAAAAAATGATGGTCATTGGTATTGCAGTGATGGCACTTGCGCTATCATTGCTTGGTATATTTACAACAAAGGGCATGCTTTTCGTTGTAATGATGATTTACGGAATTGGATTTGCCATCCTCTTTCCTTCTATTAACGCCTTACTTGTCGAAAATACAACAGAATACAATCGCGGAAAAGCATTTGGATTATTCTATGCCTTCTTCTCATTAGGCGTTGTTGCCGGTTCATTTACAATCGGAGCGATCGGCGCTTCACCGAGCGTAAGCTTTGTAATTGGAGCAGCTTTCTTGCTTACCTTTGCTTCAACAATTTATGTACGAGGAAGATTTAAAAAAACAATGATGGGATAAACTCCATCATTGTTTTTTATTTTGAAAAGTAGCACTTTGCTGGTAGCAGTAGCCCTATCCATAAGCAAAAATCCAAACCAAAAATAGAACCGCTTTCGACAATTCCCCCGGAAATATTTTTTCTCTCTACACGACTCAACAAAATACTAATACTTTGATTCCAAACCATACAAAAATAAACAAAGCACATTCTCACAATACAGAGAATGTGCCTTCTAAAAAACATAAAGTATATTAATCTATTTATCTATGAATCCAAACTGCACCTGCAGAATGATCTTCTGCTTGCCCTACAACTTGGAATTTCAATCCAAGCTTTGGTACGTTACGTCCTGCATCTGGAATTGCACTATTGCTATATGTTTTTGAATCATCAAATGTTGGTACTCCCGGTAATCCTTTATAATCAAAAACACCACGAGTATCTGAGCTTACTTTCCATGCTGGTGTTTGATCGAAAGAAAAAGCAGCATCTGCAACTTGAAACTTTGTATTTCCAACAGCCGGTTTTCCATCTACTGTTCCCACAATTGCTTCAGGATGGGAATCAACAACACCAAGGAAGCCCTCACCAGGATGTTTCCCAGTCCAATTATCTGTAAAACTATCATCTGCATACCATACAACAAGGCCTTTATTGTACGCAATTCCACGTCCCGAATTTAAGCCTTTATCTGAACCTGCATAGTTTCTCCACTCTAAATAATAGTAATGCTTTTTCTTTTCAAATCCGTTTGAAACAACAAAACCGTCTAGTTTAAATTTATTTTCACCCTCTGCATCGTCAGAGAACACAACATTCCCATCTACTGTTAACGATGCATTATCAAGAGCAAATCCATTATAAGCCAAACCTGGATCTGTTATATACTCAAATTGTAATTTTATTTTCTTTCCTTTAAATTGACTTAAATCATAAGATTTATCAATCCAGTTTCCTTCTGTTGTATCTGCGCCGCTTTTCACATCTGTTTCGCCAATTTTATCAATTAGTGTTTTTGTTCCATTTTCTTCAATAGCATGTACCTCTACAAAATCACAATCTGTTTCCACTTCATACGATGTTTTGTAATCAAATTTAACATTTGTTGCTTTTGTTAAATCAAATACCGGCGTTTCTAATGTTGTATGAAGATCATCTCCCTTTGTACTATAATAAGCTTTCTTTCCAAATGCTGGTGTAATCGTCTTTACATCTTTATCTGGTAAATTCACTCGTACAATACCCGGACGTTTGGATTTTGTTACACTTTGATCTAAATATGTCGCGTATCCAATACCACGATTTAATTTATTGTAGTCTACTTCAACAATATTTGCCCAGTTTCCACCCATATTCTTTTGTAAGAATTCTTTATTTTGTGGTGAAAAACTTGTTGGTTCTGTCCCAGCAATCTTTCCCGTCCAGCTTCCACCACTCATCAGAGACCATGATTCAACTGGCGAACCATTACCTGTATAATTTGTATCATATTCATCAGGTAATCCTAAATCATGTCCAAATTCATGGGCAAATACACCAACCGCACCGTCTTCTGGTTCAATCGTATAATCAAATGCAGCTATCTTTCCATCCCAATATGGAACTGTTGCTTTTGTTCCTTCAATTGCATATGGTTTCTGACCTAACTTAGAACGATGTGACCAGATTGCATCATCTCCAAGCTTTCCACCGCCAGCCTCTTGTCCAACGCCTGCATGAATGACCATGAGGTGATCAATTACACCGTCCGGCTCATTGTAATTCCCATCACGATCATTATCATAGCGATCAAACTGATCATAATCAGCTAAATTAACCCCGCTTTTCACTGCTTCTTGTAATGCCTCTTTTACAAGATCACGCGGTCCTAAAGGCCCTTTATTATCTTTATCACCATTGCTATCAGCTCCATAATCTGCAGCCTTCCCTGGTACTGTCAGCCATTGAGTGACATATCCATCTACACTATAACTTCCCCCAGATTGTTCTTCATAATATTGCTTAAATGTTTTTATTTTAGAGCCATCAAATAAATTAAATGGCTCACTTCCAAATAACATATTTTCATAATGTTCTCTACTAAAATCATTTGCATACATATAACCTGGTTCTTGTTCAATATTGTTATGTTTAAAATCACTAAACTCAACAAGTAACACTAGTACTTTATCGGTACGAACTGGACCGTTATAAGCTGCTTGTTTTGCAGGAGACGTTGGAGCTTTTCCCTTTACTTGTTCTTTGCTCTTTGGTGAAGATTCACCTGCTTTTCCATTTTGGACAGGCTTTTTCAATTTCTCCTTTTCTTTCATTTTCGTTTCTTTTACTTTCTTCATAAATTCTGATGCTTCCTTTGAAGGATCACTTGGAAGAATCTCTTTCTCTGGAGAATCACCATTCTTCTGTTCAATATATTGTTCAACAGCTTTTTGCGTTTCTTCATTTGATGCTTCCTTATTAATAACTCCACGTTTTTTCAGTGCTTCCGCTAAGCGCTCCTTTGGAATCATATGTTCATCGATTGGAGTAGTCCCTGATCCTTCTGCATACGCTGGCTTTTCACCAAAGGCAAACGTACAACTTAATAATGCGGTTACTGCAAATGCCGAAAAAACTCGAAACGGTGTTTTCTTCCCCATTTTATGTCCCCCCTACGTTCTGATGGTTTTAAATATTCTGAACTTTAATATTACAAATACTCATTTATACAGCTCTTTTTCTGTATAAAAGAATCTACTGTTGTATATTAAATAACTAACTTGCAAAATAGGAAAGAGAATATGCAAAATTGCATATTTTTTTATTTTTCCGTTAATTCCAGATAAAACATGTCGAACATGGTCGATGGGTCTTTATGTTGTGTCGAAAGGTCTTTAAGTCGTGTCGAATCGCCGATATATCAATGAGCAGCCTCTTTGAGTCGGCTTCATTTTTCCGTTAATCAAAAAAAAGTGGTTCAACGTATCCGTTGAACCACTTTTTTTATATTATTTCCCTTGTGTTTTTTCCCAGTCAGCTAAGAATTTCTCAATTCCTTGATCTGTTAATGGATGTTTCACTAATGAAGCGATAACATTTGCTGGAATTGTTGCGATATGTGCACCGTTTAACGCTGCGTCTGTTACGTGAACAGAGTGGCGTACAGATGCTGCAATGATTTCTGTTGGAATACCATGAATCACGAAGATATCAGCAATTTGACGAATTAAGTCCATGCCGTTATGACCGATATCATCTAAGCGACCTAAAAATGGAGATACGTACGTTGCACCAGCACGTGCTGCAAGTAATGCTTGTACTGCTGAGAATACTAATGTTACGTTTGTACGAATTCCTAAATCAGAGAACGCTTTTACTGCTTTTAAACCTTCTGTTGTCATTGGTACTTTTACAACAACGTTTGGTGCGATTTTCGCTAATTCTTTTCCTTCTTCAATCATTTTATCTGCTTCTAGGCTAATAACCTCTGCACTTACAGGTCCTTCTACAACACTGCAAATTTCACGAATACGCTCATGGAAATCTACGCCTTCTTTTGCAACAAGAGATGGGTTTGTTGTCACACCTGCTAATACGCCAAGGTCATTTGCCTCTTTAATTTCGTCAATGTTTGCTGTATCAATAAAAAATTTCATGTTTTTTCTTCCTTTCTGAATGTAAGTATGTGTTTATTTTTTCTTAATACGGTCTAATTCAACCAAAATAATTTTACTTTTTTCCTTTGCCACACTTACTACCGATGTAACTGCATTGGAATCCGTTGAAATGATACCGATTACACATTGTTTTTTAAACGAGATTTTGTACATCGACTACTATTCATTTTACGGTAATATTAGCAAACGCTTCCAACATTCCGTAACGAACAGAAATGATTACTATCATACACGTTCCAATAATTATCAAAGCAATAACTAAAAGTAGTCGTCAGACGTCTGTCCATAAAAATGAATATAAAGCCCCTAAAAACATCATTGTTGATAAAAGGTGCTATTTTTCTTTCCTCAATGATGAGACCGTTTACAATTCTAATAATAAAATCAACAAGCAATCCCACTTCTATTACAAAGAATAAATCCATACCAACAATAAGTGTACGTCATAATGCTAAAATAGAACGTACCGATAAGTCAATACCTCTACAGTAAAATTACGCTAAAAGTCATAATTTCAAATGCATTTGACAGTTCAATATATGCTAATTAAAACTTTCCCATCCTACAATCATCTGTACTTCTCGTAATTTATCTCTTGATGGCATACCACCTTGAGCTCCTAATTTTGTTACAGAAAGCCCGGCTGCAATGTTTGCAAAACAAATCGCTTTTTGCAATTCTTTTCCTTCTGCGATTGCAACTGCTAATGCACCATTAAATGTATCTCCAGCTCCTGTCGTATCGACAACTTCAACAGAAATGCTTGGTACATGAACTAGTTCTGTGCCATTATGGAAGCGAACACCGTTTCCACCTTCCGTCATCAACAATTTATTGGGATATTTTTCAAGAAGTGATTCAATCGGTGATGTAAAGTCATCTAGAACAATTCGACATTCATGCTCATTTGGTGTAATGTACGTTGCTTTTTGCAGTACTTCCTCTGGCAACTTTTGCGCTGGTGCCGGATTTAAAATTACTGGAATTTGATGTTCTTCACAAATATTTAGTACATATTTTACTGTCTCAAGTGGAATTTCTAGCTGCAAAACAACCATATCTGCTTTCGTAAGAAGATCTGTTGCACGATTCACAATTTGTTCGCTTACAAAACGATTTGCACCTTGTACAACAATGATGCTATTATCTTCTTCAGCCAATACAATATGAGCAATGCCTGTTGTTTCATGCTTAACCGCTTCCACATATTCATTAAAAATATGCTCATTCTCTAAATTTTTTCGAACAAATTTTCCGTAATTATCATTTCCAATTGCTCCAACCATCGCAACATTTGCGCCTAAACGTGCTGCAGCTACAGCTTGGTTTGCACCTTTTCCACCTGGAACAGTATGAAATGCTTCCCCAATTACTGTTTCACCAGCTTTCGGGCGTTTTTTTGAGATGGCAACTAAATCTACGGAAATACTGCCAACCACCACAATATTTGGCAATCTCTTTCCCTCCTTACTGTACCCAATGCGATACGATCCATTGCTATAACCGGTACTTTAAAATTCATGTAATTACCGCTATTTTACGGATTTTTTGCAACAATAAAGTGCAACTTCCATCAGAAATACATAATACAACTGTATATCTTTGTTTATGAGCTACGTCTTCTACCGTCCGGGCTACCTCTGGAAAGAATGGATTTATGATGTTTGGACGATTAACTCGATTAAACGATAACTCTTATTCTATAGAGAACGTGCCACCGTACTTGGCTTATCATGCTCGCTTTACTTTTTGAAGCGTATCTTCATGCACATAGCCACTCCTTGACATAGTTGCAACAGATACCTCTACTAGTTTAGCGAAGTCTTTTATCGTATACATTCTTTTCACTTTCCATCATATGTAACCGTTTACGAAAATAATATAACGTATTCATGAAAATCCGTCAATTATTTGTAAATGACAAAATAACGCCAAACTCCTTTACTTTTTCAACATCCAAAATCGCTCTCTCACTAGTAAAAATTACGATTACACATAAAAAGCATCGCCACTACTGGCGATGCTTTTTTTTATGATGAAACAGATACACTTGCATCTTTTTCTTCTTTCTCTTCTACTTCACTCTTTTGTTCTTCTGTTCCCTTTTTACGATCAGAAAGGTTAATTTTCTTCAAGAACAATGTAAATACGGCACCAACTAGAATAAATACTAATCCAGTTATAAATACATGATGAAGAGAATCTAATAATGATGTCTTTAATACAGGCACAATGCTATTTGCAATTGCTTCTGGCATTTTCTTCAATGCTTCTGGACTAAATAACATTGAATATAGCCCTTGTGGATCTGTGTGAATCATATCTTTAAACTTCGTCACGATTTCCCCTGCTTGTGGTGGGAACGTATTCAGTACAGGCACTAATTTCTCTGTTAATACTGTACCGGATGTGTTATTCATAATGGAACCTAAAATTGTAATCCCAAATGTACCACCAATTTGACGGAAGAATTGACTTGATGAAGTTACAATTCCAAGATCTTTTTTCGGGAAACTTTCTTGTAATGCTAATGTTAAAGTTGGCATTACAAGGCCCATTCCGAAACCAATAATCATCATATACGACGTTGCAACGAGCTTACTTGTATGCATATCCATAGTCGTTAACATCCCAAAGCCGCCAGCCATAACCAGCATCCCAGTAATAATTTGTGGTTTTACTCCAACTTTTAACACAAGCTGACCGCCAACAATACTCGTGATGATCATCGTGATCATCATTGGCGTCATAATCGTTCCTGATTCAGCAGCACTTACACCGACAATACCTTGCATAAAGAATGGAACAAACATGATTGCTCCGAACATTCCAATACTCATAAAGAAACCAATTGCATTTAATAATGTAAATGTACGATTTTTAAAGAAATGGACAGGTAAAATCGGTTCTTTCGCTTTTTTCTCAACCATCACAAAGCTTATAAGACCAATAACCGCAAGCGCAAATAACCCAATGATTTGCCAAGAATCCCAAGCATAGTCTTTTCCGCCAAATGTTAATGCTAATAATAAGCTCACAACACCGACAATCATAGTGAAAATACCAGCGATGTCAATTTGAATTGGCCCTGTTTGTTTCTTCCCTTTTAAACCCATTGCGATAAAGATGGTCGCTAAAATCCCAACTGGTAAGTTAATGTAGAATACCCATCTCCAGTTCATTGAATCAACAATCCAACCACCAATTTGCGGACCAATGACAGAAGCAAGACCATAAAGTGCTCCAAAAATCCCTTGCCATTTCGCACGTTCTTTTCCTGTAAACATATCCCCAATGATAATCATAGCCATCGGCATCATAATACCGCCGCCAAGCCCTTGAATACCACGGAAAATAATTAATTCTGTCATACCATTTGCCATACCACAAAGCGCAGAACCAATCATGAAGACGATTAATCCTGTCATATATACAGTGCGGCGACCTAACAAGTCGGCTAATTTACCGGCGATTGGTACAACCGTTGTTGATGATAACATATATGCTGTTGTTAACCATGTCATTAAACTTAATCCGCCAAGTTCACCGACAATACGCGGCATTGCTGTACCAACGATTGTTCCGTCTAATGCAGCAAATAGCATCGCGATAACTAAACCAATTAACAACAACGTTCTATTTTGATTTGCTTGTTGTTCCATGTAATCTCCTCAACTCTCTTTATTTTGTATCTTTCTTCTCTGATGATTGACAAATAATTGCTTCTAGTTTTTCAAATAATCGCAACAAGTCTTCTCTCTCTTGTACTTCTAATTCGGAAAAGTACTTGGCAATATGTTGATTACGAACAATCATTGCTTCTTCTAAAACAGCTTTCCCCTTTGTCGTTAACTCAATTACAACCACGCGGCGATCATTTTCATCATGATAACGCAAAACCAACTCGTGATCGATTAAACGATCAATCATTACTGTAATTGCACTCGGTTTCACATACATTTTCTTCGCTAATGTTGTTGCTCTTGATGCGCCGTAATGATCTAAAATTTTTAAAATATAAAATTGCGGTGGTGTTAATCCAGATGACTGTAATTTCTCTAATAACTCCGTTTGCAATTTCTTGCTAATAGAAAATGCAAGAGCTTGAATTTTATCTATATGAGTCATATCATTTTGCATATTTTCCACCCCTTATTTAAACAATAAAATATTTAATGTTTTTAAATATTAAACTCTATAACTAATAATGTCAATCATTTTATTTCTTACAAACTTTCGTATTTTTCGATAAAAAAATGGCGAAAATCATGTTATATAAATACAAGTCGAAAAACTAAAATAGATTTATACAGACGAAATGATAGGATGATTTTTCCATAACAAAAAGACTACCATTACTATGTATACAAAACATAGCAATGGTAGTCTTTACTTGTTTATGAAATCAATTCAATTGTTTCAATAATTTCGATGCTATCCTTCACAGATTGGACAATTGTACAATTTTTCATCGCAAGCTTTAATGCCTTTTCTAACTGTTCTTGCGTGATTCCTTCTGCCTTTATTTTATAGTGTATGTGAACACTCTTCACTGGTTTTGACAATGCCTCACTTCTTCTTATTTCTGTTTCCATTGTAAATTCATGATACGTAATACGTTTTTTTTCTAAAATCGTTCGAAATACAATGGCACTGCACCCTGCAATTGAAGCAATGAGAAGTTCTAATGGTGTATACCCATTCTCTTTTCCAATTTGCAATTCACCATATGGAACCTTCGTTATAATTTCATCGCGCTTGACTATTAGTTGCATATGTATTCTCCATTTCCATTTCTACCTTTTTCTGTCTCTTTTTATTTATATAATAATATATGTAGCAAAAAATAATAAATGGAATGCCGCAATATAATGCCATGCGCTGTTCAGGGATGAAAGCTAAGCTAACCACAACAATGCTGTTTAAAACAAGCGCTGCAATTGGAACAATTGGATATAATGGTGTCTTATATTTTAAATCTTCTAACTTGCCGCCGCTCTTTACATATTGTTGTCTAAAGCGAATTTGTGAAAATGCGATAATAATCCAACTTGCCACCGCAGATAATCCTGCAATCGATAGTAAATACATATATACAGTACTTTCTGCGAATACGCTTGTTAATAACGATAGCGCTGCAATAATCATCGTCACAACTAATGCTGTAATCGGGATCCCTCTTTTATTCACCTTCTTAAAGGAATCTGGTGCCATTCCCTCATTTGCTAGCGACCATAAAATACGTGTTGCTGCATATAATCCAGAATTTGCTACCGATAATAGAGCAGTAATAATAACAAAGTTCATAATATCCGCTGCATATGGAATACCAATTTTATCAAAAACAACAACAAACGGACTTTCAATCACTCCTGCTTCTTTCCAAGAAATTAATCCTACTAAAATTGTGATTGTTAAAATAAAGAACAACATAATTCTCCATACTGTATTGCGAATCGCACGTGGAATTGTTTTTTCTGGTTCCTTACTTTCACCTGCTGCAATCCCAATTAACTCTGTTCCTTGGAAAGAGAAGTTTACCGTGATCATTGTTAGTAACACAGCTCCAATTCCATGTGGAAATAATCCACCATCATGTACAAAGTTAGAAAAAAGCGGTGCTGCTTCTTTTCCATCGTATGGTAAGAAGCCAAACAATGCGCTTCCACCAAGAACAATAAATGCAAGTATCGTAATTACTTTAATGCTTGAAAACCAAAATTCTAGTTCTGCATAGCTTTTTGCTGATACTGCATTTGAAATGAATAAAAGTCCTCCGAACACAAGGCACCATACCCAAACATTTACATCTGGAAACCATCTCTTCATCATTAAACCAATTGACGTTAACTCTAACCCAACCGTTACAGCCCAGCCTAACCAATACAGCCAGCCAATCATAAATCCTGTTCCAGGTCCGATAAATTTCGTCGCATATTTTTGAAACGATCCCGAAACGGGCATGGCAACTGTTAGTTCACCAAGGCAAAGCATCGTTAAATACATAATTAAACCACCGACTAAATAAGAGAGAATCGCTCCTCCTGGTCCTGCTTGATTAATTGTATATCCTGATCCGAGAAAGAAACCTGTTCCGATTACTCCTCCAAGTGCAATCATAAATAAATGTCTACTCTTCATTGTACGATGTAATTGCTCATTCGTTGTTTGATTCATCTTCTTCCTCCCCTTGCATACCCCTTTGAATTTTAAAATTTTCTGATAATAAAAAATATACAATAAAGCGTTTACAATTTCTATATAAAATTAAAATTTTTCTAAAAAAATAACTCTTGCATAAAATACAATGCAAGAGTTATCTACTTTCTAGTCGTCTTGAAAAAAGAGACAAACTATAATTTACAATGAAATACATACAAGCAACGAGAAGAAAGGTTGGAATCATATAGTTTACATTTTGACCATTTATAATTTGAGCATTATGCATTAATTCTGGCAATGAAATGACGACTGCCAACGATGTATCTTTTAAAAGAGATATAAACTGACTGACAAGCGGCGGCACCATACGTCGCAGCGCTTGTGGTAAAATAATGTGCTGCAGCGTTTGGACATACGATAATCCTGACGCACGCGCTGCTTCAATTTGCCCTTTCTCAATTGAAAATAAACCGCTGCGAACAATTTCTGATATCATCGCTGCTTCAAATATTGTCAAAGCCACAATAGCCGCCGTTGTAATTTCTAATTTCAAGCCAGCTTCTGGGAGCGCAAAATACGTAAAGAAAATAATTAATAACAACGGTAAATTACGAATGATCTCAACAATAAATGCAAGTATTGCTGATACAACCGGTATTTTCGCATATCGCAGCGTACCGATAACGCTACCAATGATAAAACTAAGGAAGATTGCGATAAGGGCGATTTCTAACGTAACAAGTAATCCTTTTAATAAAAAAATAATATGATCTCCTGTATAAGCACCCCGAAAATCCATTTACACAGCTCCTTTCGCCAAGTGTTTCTCTAAGTATCGAACACCTATGCTAAGCGGAACCGTTAAAAGTAAATAAAACACCCCAACAAAGATATATACATCAAATGTGACAAATGTTCTTGTAGAGATTAAATCGCCTTGATACATTAAGTCCGCCCCTGCGATAATCCCTAGTATAGAAGAGTTCTTCACTAAATTTAGAAATTGATTACCTAGCGGCGGAATCACAATTTTTATCGCTTGCGGCAAAATGACATAATACATCGCTTGTACATACGTTAAGCCTGAAGAACGAGCTGCTTCCATCTGACCTTTTGGAACTGATAAAATTCCCGCCCGAATCGCCTCTGTAATAAAGGCCGCTGTATATATCGTAAGGGCAGTTGTTCCAGCAACAAAGCCGCTTAATGTAACGCCAATTATCGGAAAAGCAAAATAAAAAGCAAACGCAATGAGAACTAAAGGGATATTCCGAATAAACTCTACATATGTTGCACCAATCCAATTTAAAACGCGAACTGGCGCAATTCGCGTCACTGCGACGATAATGCCAAGAATAAAACTCCCAATTAACGCAATCAAACTAGACAGCAACGTATATTTGAATCCCTCTAAATACAAATCTAGATTATTTGAGAGAATCGAAAAATCGGGCACAAACGCTCCCCCCTCTTTCTTCATAAGAAGAGGATGAGAATTTCTCATCCTCTCCTATATTTTTACTCAGGCTTTTTCCCGATCCACTTTTCATACAATTTATCGTATTCACCGTTTGCTTGCATCTCTTTTAATAAATCATTAATTACTTTCGTAAGCTCTGTTTCTCCTTTTCTCACCGCAATGCCATACGGTTCGTCAGTAAATTTTTTTCCAACCACTTCATAGTTTGCGTCTTGCTTTTCCATACCATATAAAATGGCATTATCTGTTGTTAACACATCGCCTTGTCCTGCCTTCAATGCCGTAAACGCTTCGCTATAATTTTCAAATTCAAGCACAGTTGCTTCTGGTGCTTTGGCACGAATATTGTTCGTAGAAGTAGAACCTTTTACAGCTAACACTTTTACTCCCTTTTTCACGTCAGCTATATCTTTAATTCCGCTTCCTTTTTTTACAAGTAAAGATTGCCCAGCTTTAAAATACACATCCGAGAAGTCAACTTCTTTTTTACGTTCCTCAGTAATTGTCATTGTCGCAATAATCGCGTCAATATCACCGTTTTTCAGCATCGGGATGCGCGTTTTAGAAGTAACTTCTTTTAATTCTAGTTTATTCTCATCGCCTAAAATTTTTTTCGCAAGTGCTTTCGCAACATCGATGTCAAATCCTTCTACCTTTCCAGTTGCCGGGTTCTTTAATCCAAATAGATTCGTATCATGCTTCACACCGACAACTAATTTCCCGCGTTTCTTAATTTGATCAATAACAGTTTCTTTCTCATTTTTTACAGCTTCTTTTTCTTTCTTATTTCCACAACCAGCTACAATCAGTACAAATAAACATGCAAAGACGATAAGCGTAAACCACTTTTTCATGTTAATCATCTAATTCCTCCCTTAACGATTCAGCACACGACTTAAAAATAGCCTTGCTCGTTCTTGCTTTGGATTTACAAAGAAATCAGCGGGCGAGGCCTCTTCCACAATTTCACCCTTGTCCATAAATAAAATACGATCAGCTACCTCGCGGGCAAATCCCATCTCATGTGTAACAACAACCATCGTCATGCCTTCTTTTGCTAATGTTTTCATCACGTCAAGTACCTCACCAATCATTTCAGGATCAAGCGCTGAAGTCGGTTCATCAAACAGCATAATCTCCGGCTTCATTGCTAGTCCCCTTGCAATCGCAACGCGCTGTTGCTGCCCGCCTGATAGTTGGTGCGGATAGGCATTTACTTTATCCTTAATCCCTACTTTTTCTAAATAAAACATGGCAATTTTTTCTGCTTCTTCTTTCGGCTTTTTGAGTACTTTTATTGGAGCAAATGTAATATTTTGAAGCACCGTTTTATGAGGATATAAATAAAAATGTTGAAATACCATGCCGATACTTCGTCTTAATTGATTTATATCTTTCTTTCCCTCATGTATGTTTACACCATTTACAACCAATTCACCATTCGTGATCATCTCTAATTGATTCATGCAGCGTAGCAACGTGCTTTTCCCTGATCCCGATGGCCCAACGACCACGACGACTTCCCCTTTTTTAATTTGTAAATTAATATTTTTTAAAACTTGAAAGCTGCCGTAATACTTGTTGACATCGCGAAAAACAATCAATCTACTCCCCTCCTTTACAACCCAAAAGGCCTGTATAGTTTTTTATATTCGAAAACATCTAAAAAAATTACTAGTAATCTTTTAAAAAGACAGGGGTGACATATAAGATGTACAATCCACTCCGAGTGGACGCTTTCCGCGGGCGAGAGCGAGCCTCCTCGGCAAGCCTGCGGGGTCTCGCTTTCCTCGCTATTCCCGCAGGAGTCGCCACTCTCCGTTCCGTGTATTAAAAATGATTTATTTTCAAAAAATCAACCCCATGTTACGGTGATGAACCTCTTTTAGACAAAAAAAGAAGCAAAGAAATCACTTCCTTTGCTTCTTTCACTTCTTTTAGGAAACTTCTTCTTGCTTATCTTTTCTATATTCATGCTCCCAAAAATCAGCATTTTTAATACCGAGTTCCTGTGGATCAAATACAGGATCTTTTCCTTCTTTCTTCTGTTTCTCATAGTCTTTCAATGCTAACAGTGCTGGTTTTTGCAAGAATATAATGGCAATAATATTTACCCATGCCATAATGCCAACACCAATATCTCCAAGGGCCCATGCCGTCGCTGCCGTTTTCACACATCCGTAGAATACGACTGCTAAGAAGATAACCTTCAATATAAGTATCATCCAAGGGCGATCTTTCTCACGATTTAAATAGGCAATATTTGTTTCTGCAATGTAGTAGTATGCCATAATCGTTGTAAATGCAAAGAAGAAAAGAGAAATAGCAACGAAACCACTTCCGAATCCAGGGAACACAGATTCAACGGCTGCTTGCGTATACCCAGGACCTGGTTCCGCACCGTTCAAATTATTCACAAGAAACCCTTTTCCGCTTACATCAAATACGTTATACATCCCCGTAATAATCATCATGAAGGCCGTTGCAGAGCAAACGAATAATGTATCAATGTAAACAGAAAATGCTTGTACAAGTCCTTGTTTTACCGGGTGAGATACTTCTGCAGCAGCTGCTGCATGAGGGCCTGTTCCTTGGCCCGCTTCATTTGAATAAATGCCGCGTTTTACACCCCATGAAATTGCTAAACCAATAATTCCTCCAAATGCAGCTTCTAATGCAAATGCACTTTTTATAATAAGCATAAAAGCATCTGGCAATTTATCAATATTCATCCCGACAATTACACAAGCTACAAGAATATACCCAACCGCCATAAACGGTACAACAACTTGCGCTACATTAACAATGCGCTTTACACCGCCAAAAATAATAAGCCCTAATACAAGAACTAATATCGCTCCCGATACAGACGTATTAATACCAAAAGCTGTTTCTAAACTCACTGCAATGCTGTTTGCCTGTACACCAGGAAGCAACATTCCTGTCGCAAGAATTGTCGCCATCACAAAAATAATCGCATACCACTTTATTCCTAGTCCCTTTTCAATGTAATACGCCGGACCACCGCGAAATTGTCCTTTATGCTTTGTCTTATAAATTTGTGCAAGTGTTGATTCCACATAAGCAGAACCAGCCCCTAAAAAGGCTACAAGCCACATCCAAAAGACCGCTCCTGGTCCACCGAAGGCAATCGCTGTCGCCACCCCGGCAATATTTCCTGTTCCAACTCGTCCAGATAAAGAAAGTGCTAACGCTTGGAATGAAGAAACACCAGCTTCTGACTTTTCCCCTTGAAACGTAAGCTTTACCATTTCACCTACATATCTAACTTGCAAAAATCTCGTTCGAATTGAAAAATATAAACCTACTCCTAAACATAAATAAACAAGTGCAGGGCTCCAAACAATACCATTTAGCCAATTAACGAAAGCTTCCACAGATCCTCCTCCTTATTATAAAGAATTTTCAGAATATATAAAAAGTATAAAATATACACCTTGTGAAATACAATATTATTTTGAGAAAATAAACACATTTTTGTATAAAAACACAAGAATAATTTTGGATTAAAAAAGGAGTACAATCATATGTACTCAAATTCATTTATTTTTTCAACATATAAGTCGCTACTATGCTCTCGTCCCCCTAAAAAGAAAAACTGACCATCATTCCACTATAATAGTGATTTAGGTCAGTTCTCACTCTACTTACCATTCAACAATTGCTTTTCTCGCAACAATTCTCTTATAAATAGCATTTGCTAATGTTTGAAAATACGCCGGCATTTCTTTACCGTTAAACTTTTTCATAATCGTTCCATATAAAGCAACATCTCGAAGGCGCATGAAAAGTGGTAAAGTATGATATACGGAATCATCTAGAACATGCTCTGTCTCATATCCTTCTCTCAATACTTGCAGCTGGTGGCGTGCAAAAATCGCCTTTTCTTCTTCTGACCACTCTTTTCGTAAAACAGAATAATATACAATCATTGCAAGATCATGCGCAAAATAATTGTACGTGGCATCATCAAAATCAAAAATGGTTAACTCCCCATTTTCATAGTGAAAATTCCCATGATGAATATCTCCGTGAATCAATCCAAATGTACGATTTGTCTCAGGTAATTTTTTTATTTCTGCTACAACTTCATATCCAATTTCCTGCAATTCCTTATCTTCCTGTAACATATCAATAACAGTAATTTCATCGTCCATCCACGTAACGCGATTCTCCGTCTTTGGATAATTCATCGTAAGTCGATGTAACTGGCCAATTGCTTTCCCCCACGCGTAAAAAAGCGTATCATTCCAAACATCAGAATCTTCATCTTTCACTCTTTCTCCATTTGCATAATCAAAAAGTGAAACGTAAAAAGATGTGCCATCAGTTGTTTGTAAACTTTCTACAAATAGAGCGTTTTTGGAGCGATGCGGCGCAGCTACTTTTGCACCGTTTTTCCCGAGATATGCTAGAAAATCTAATTCCGCATCAATTTGCTTATATGTACGATGAGAGGAATGTGTCAACCGCAAAACATATGGTGTACAATCTTCTCCCTCAGCACGAAAAATATAATTTTCAAAGTCCCCTAATGGTTCTTCCATAACAGTTACTCCGAAGCGCTTCGCTCCTTCGTGTAAAATTTCTTTTGTAAACACTTTTTCAACCGCTAATTCCATATAACCACTCCTCTCTTCTCTACATAATTCGTCATAAATCTTAAAATTACTGCTGAAAATTGAAAAAAAGGAGTAGAACATTCTACTCCTTTTCCATTCCAATAATAAGGAATTTATATCGATAACAGCATTACCATTTCTCTTCCAATATGAGCGTATAAATACCCATGCTCATAACAAACAGTGCAACCCCTAACGTAATAATCCATAACGGAATTTTCAGTTTTTTCACTTTAAAATAAGCTCCGTACCCTTTATATTTAACAGAGCGATATACACTAATTCCCCCTACACAAATCATGAAAATGCTTAAAATATGTACAACATACGGCAAGTTCCCACCCCTTAAAACAACCTCATCATAAGATTATCACATCGCCCTTCTATTTACAGTAATTTCTAAATAATATTTATCATGAAAATATCAAATGAACTACCCCCCACTTAAATTCTAACGAATTTTGAAGTGGGGGCTTCTCAATTCCACGACAAAAACAACTCTCCCTGAGCGTTACTTCGGGTTATCCCCCTCTAGCTGTCCAACTTCGTGTTTACACAGACAGGGAATGGGCATGCACCTATAATCTTTTTAAGAATATGCTAAATCACATATAACCGAAAGGGGCTGGCTTATTATGTCTGAGCATTTTGGGTTTATAGAAAAGTGCGATACAGTTCCAATCGAATTTCCCCCGCAGTACCAACCTCAGCAACCGGGTATTGAATCTTTGATGATTCCAAGACCTATCTCCGAAAATCCTAATTATTCTGGAAGCAACAAACTATTGAACAAAGTCGCCATCATTACTGGGGGAGACAGCGGGATCGGCCGAGCTATAGCCATTGCTTTCGCAAAAGAAGGGGCGGATATTGTAATTGTTTATTTAAATGAGCATGGAGATGCATCCGAAACAAAAGACAGAGTGAACCAATTGGGCAGACAATGCCTGACAATCGCAGGTGATATTGGGGATGCCGGGTTTTGTCATTATGTCGTTAAAAAGACAATGGAAGCATTTGGCCATCTTGAAATCCTGGTCAATAATGCGGGAGAAGGACATGCACAAGCAAGTATCAGCGACATTTCAGCAAAACAGCTCGAACGTACTTTTAAAACAAACATTTTTTCATATTTTTATTTAACACAAGCAGCCATGCCCTATTTAAAAAATGGAAGCTCTATTATCAATACGGCTTCACTCGCCGCATACAACGGGCTTGAGCCCGCGATTGATTATGCCGCTTCCAAGGGAGCTGTCGTTGCATTTACTCGCTCGTTAGCATTATCAGTCATTAATCAAGGAATCCGGGTCAATGGCGTTGCTCCAGGGCCTGTATGGACCCCTCTTATCCCTTCAAGCGCTCCGCCGGAAATTTATGCGACATTTGGAAGCGACACACCAATGAAACGTGCTGCACAACCTTTTGAACTGGCACCTGCCTATGTTTATTTGGCGTCGGACGACTCCTCATATATGACAGGACAAATTCTTCATGTAAACGGTGGAGTGATTATAAATGGATAAGATGAAACTTCCATGAGTGGGGGTTTCTTCATTCTCCACCTATCTTGTTCGCTACAATATACTTCTAAATTATTCTAATGTGAGTAAATAGTTGATTAACGCATCTTGCTCTTGTTTTGAAAAGCCTGTAGAAGAATCTACCCAATATTCATGTCCTTCTCCCGTAATATGTGCGTCTTGTAAATCCTTTGAATTTTTGTTTGCTTCGATTACTTTTCTTCTCAAGTTTTGATCAATTAATGCTCGTAAGCTGTTAAACGGATTAGGCTCAATTCCTTTTGATACCGTTCCTGTCATACCTAGTTCACTCTCCACATTTTGGCCAACCGCAACACCTCCATCATGTAAATACGGCGCTCCCCAATAAAGCCCTAATAAACTTGGAACTTTGTAACCACCAGGCGAACCATTCAACATATATGCTAAGTTAATCTTATCTTTGTCTAATGAATAGGCTGGAACTTTTAACAATTTTGCTCCTTTTGGTACAGGTACAGGTGTATCTGGTGAATAAATAATTGGCTCCGCTAAGTCCTTACCTATTTCTTCAAAGGATTTTGCTCTTGATGGCTCGGTCTTAATTTCGTTAATTGGAATAATCCGATTATTTGTGTAGGTTTGTCCCGCATGACAAGTAATACAGCCTGCACGTGCAAAAACGTTCTTCCCTTTTTTCAGCGTCTTATCATCAACAGATACTGGTGGTTTCGGGGAAACAAATGTATTTTGTAATGCAGACATTCCGTTGTTTTGCTCCATAACCCGATAGCCAGGAGCACTTGATAATAAACCATTAGGAGAGATTAAAGACGGCCTTGGAAATGTCGGAAGCGCAATTAACTCATTTACGCCCGGAACTCCTGGAGTAGGGTCTACTGAAGTAAAAAACTCAGATGGTTTCTTTCCACTTTTAGGATCATATCGATATTTTAGATTCGCTGCATTTTGTAACATTGTTCCTAAATAAACTTCCTTGTCGATTTTGAAAAGGAATGGACTAGCATGTGCTAATGTCGTTAAATCTGACCCTTGAATATTTACAGCACTATTAATTACACTTAGTCCTTTAAACGGACCAGCTTGTGCAAACCCATTCCATCCATAAGGATGATCTCCAAATGTAAAAGAATCTGGAATTTGTGTTGGATTATTCACCAAATCACTACTCGCATCAAAATTTCCTCTTGGCCATTTTAATAAAGTACGATCTACAGTCTCTTCTATCATCTCTGGATCAGGAAGCGGAGCTTTTTTCCCTTCAGAAGTTACTACTGTTCGCCCTAAATCTTTTATATAGTCTTGTAATGACTTAATTTCTGCCCGAGAAAAATAAGCTGTTGAATTTGTCCCTAGTGCTAAAATGAGACCGCCATTAAAATCATTATTTGCAGCACCTTCAATAACTTGTTTTGTATCTCTAGTTACCGTTGCGTGGCATGCGGCACAACTTACTCCTATCTTCTCTCTTCCTTCAGACTTAATAATAGGCATCCCTAATACTTCATTAGAACCTCTTGCAACATCTAAACCAGTATCAACCTTTATTCCTTTATCAAACGTTTTATCTCCTATTTTCACAGTTCTCGCCAGTTCAACACGTAAATTTGTTGTCCCTTTTCCATGTAAGTCGTAAATTGCTTTTTTTATATTTTCTAAAGTTAACGCACCATTTAAAACACCCATTATGTCTGTAAGAAACACTTCATTTCCAAATGTTTCTTCATAAAAAGACTCTCTCCCCAATTTTAATAAATTCTTATCAATTTTCACTGCTCCGTTTTGCGGTGATAATAAAGCTTTGCCCTCTTCCGTTTTCAACAACTCATTCGCCTTTTTTTGCGAAATCGTTTGTCCCCAAATATCATATGCTGGTTGATTTTCCTCAGTTCCATAATGATTTGGTTTGCTCTTTACAATTTGATCTTCAGAAGGAATATAAGCGTATGTTGGTTTTGAAAAGTTAAAAAGGACAACATATACGAGCACTATATTCACAACAAAAGGGATAGTCCACTTCCTATTTTTCATTCACTTTCCTCCGTTTTGATCAAAAATATTAAAGGGGCTCAGTAACAACTTTAATATTCCCTGTAAAAAGAGAAATAAATGCAAAAACATACTTTCATCTCTATAAATATTTAATCATCAAAATGAATTTTTATAAAAAATATCTTTTTTCTCTTCCCTTTCTAAAAAACATGTAGTATACTTACTTCAAAATCAGAGGAGAAAGGGAGCAAAGAACTATGCTTACTAATACAACTGTAGTTACATTTGCACAAAAACATCATCATCATACGTAAACCCTTGAAACCTAGCGGAAAAATTCACGCGTAGGTACAAGGGTTATTCCCGTTGTACCTACGTTAGGCAAAGAGCCATGTAGGTATTTTTTATCTACATGGCTCTTTTTTATTTCCAAAAAACACTAGGTACAAAAAATCATAAAATAAAAAAACTATCATCAAAAGGAGTTAGACAATCATGGACACAAAAAAATGGGGTTTATGGATTTTAACGGCATTCGTTGTTGGAAATATGGTTGGTGGCGGCGTGTTTATGCTTCCGGCAAATTTAGCACAAGTATCAGGACCAATGGGATCTACACTTGCATGGACAATTACCGGGCTAGGTGTATTTATGATTGCACTCGTGTTCGGAAACTTAGCAATGCGAAAACCAAATTTAAAAGCAGGTCCGCAAAGTTATGCGCAAGCAATGTTTACTTCACCAAAAGCTGGTAAAGTTGCTGGTTATAGCATGGCGTGGGGATACTGGGCGGCAAACTGGGCGGCAACAGCTTCTGTTATCATTTCATTTGCAGGATATTTATCTACGTTTTTCCCAGTTCTGCAAAGTAAACAAGTTTTGTTCACGACAAATGGTTTCTCGTTAGAACTAGGAAAAGCCTTAACATTTGCTGTATGTAGTGTGATGCTATGGGGCATTCAATATATTCTTTCTCAAAACATTGATCGTGCTGGTAATATGAATTTACTTGCAACTGTCGCTAAAATTATTGGATTTACGATGTTTATTATCATTACATTATTCATTTTTAATGCAGCAAATTTCGGCGATGGACAAACGTTTATGAATGAGGCTGGAAAAGCTATTCCATTAGGCGGACAAATCAATGCTGCTGCTATTTCAACACTTTGGGCGTTTATTGGTATTGAATCAGCTGTTATGCTTTCAAACCGCGCAAAATCACAGCGCGATGTAAAAAAAGCAACGATTTTCGGATTAGTAATTGCTCTTCTTATTTATGTAGCTATTACATTGTTAACAATGGGCGCTCTTCCGCAAGAGGCGCTAAAAGGATCGCAAAAACCATTGGTTGATGCATTAAGCATGGCTATCGGTAATAAAGGTGCATACATTATGGCATTTCTAGCACTTATCTCTCTATTCGGTTCTACAGTAGGTTGGATCGTTGTAAGTGCAGAAGTTCCATATCAAGCAGCAAAAAGCGGACTATTCCCTGCTTTCTTTGGAAAAACAAATAAAAAAGGAAGTCCGAAAAACTCATTGTTATTAACAAATATCATGACACAAATATTCTTATTCTCTACTATTTCTGGGTCAGTATCAGAAGCGTATAACTTTGCAATTGTTGTCGCTACGCTTGCTTATTTAATTCCATATCTTGTTTCAACAATGTATCAATTAAAACTCGTTATTACTGGTGAAACATATAACAACATGCAAGGCTCTCGCAAATTAGACGGAGTCATCACAGTACTTGCTCTTCTATATTCCATTTGGGTTATCAAAACTGGAACAGCTGATATGAAAACTTTCTTACTAGGAATCGGATTATTTGTAATTGGACTCGTTCTTTATCCATTCATTATGAAAAATACAATTGAAAATAAACAAGATACACTTGATACAAAAGTCAGTTAAATTGAAAAACACTAGCTCATTCAGGAGCTAGTGTTTTTTCAGCTACATATCCAACTAGTGTTTCCCTTTTAACATACGATATGCTGCAAATCCAACGATTCCAAATCCAGCAATTGCAGAGAATTGCCATAATGTTGGTCCATTATCAATATAGATCCAGCCATCTCTGCCTGGAACCCAATCGATTGTATTTTTCGCTGGGCAAACTTGTCCACTTACATTTGATTTTAATGCAAAGCGAATTTCCCTTTGCTTATCTAATCCAAATTCTTTTAAGGGGACTCGGAATTCTACTTGCTTCTTATTACTACTCACAGAAAGGGTTTGTTCTTGATAGCTTCCTGCTGTCACTTTTACAGCATATTGGTTTCCCTTCCCAACATCACCTACCCATACAATTGGATAGCGATACTTCATCATTTGGCATTTCCCATTAATTTCTACATATTCCCACTTCTCTTGTCCACCTTGCGCGGCATCTGGAAATACAACATGAAATGTCCAGCTATCTTTATGATGTCCTGCTGCTTGTCTCTCTACATATAAATATAAATATTCACCATCAGAATAATATTTAACACCCGTAATATCTTCATGATTCATTCCATTTGGTACATCACCTTTTGTATCGGAAACATACGGCATTTGATTCCAATCAGAAAAATTTCCGTCAATTGTAATAGGAGGTTGCTTAGTGGCTGCGAATACTTGTAGCTTAGCGATATGTAATACACTTACAATTACTAAAAATGACACAAGTAGTTTTCCATATTTCATGGTAAGTCTCCTCCACAAATCATTTATTATTGCCACCGTTCATCCATTTCTTCAATTTAAAATAGAAGGAAAACCGTTTCTTTATTCTCACACTAATCATCTGCATTTCTTCACTTAATGTGCGCGTATTCCAGTTTGCTCTCTCTTCCTTTGCGTTAATCGTTCCAGCAATGCGGCAAAAGAAGACAAACATCCGATAAAACGGAAGTAGAAATACTGTATATAGATGTTTACGCATATATTTCTTTATCTTTGGCTGTGATTTCAAATACAAATTTGAAACAAAATAAAACAACAATGAATTTGCTACATAGGCAAAGTAAAGAATCATATTTGCTGTTACAATTAAATACAATGGATAATCCAAAAACATTAAATATACGAGCGCAAAGATCCAAATCATTCTAGAAAAAATTAATGTATGGTCTTTAATCATTGTATAGCGAATGACATCTAAACTACCTCGCATTTTTTTCTTTAACAATGTATTAAATAAAGCGGTAACTTCTATTCCCCCTCGTTGCCAACGTTGCCTTTGCATGTATAAGCGGTCTACGGATTCGATTGGATCTACATAGAAAAAAGCGTCCTCGCATAATGCTATTTTTCCATTGTACATAAGACGAATTTGCGTTGTCATATGCGTGTCTTCTCCAAGTGTTTCAATATTATACATTTGTGTTTTTGTTAATACCTCTTTTCGGAATGCTGAAAACGCTCCTGCTAATGTGAAAATAGAATTACGATTTGATTGATAACCTCTACCTACTAAAAATGCTTCTACATACTCAAACAACTCACAGCGCTGTAATAATTTTAATAACGGTTTACTATTTTCTTGAATGAATTGTGGATTGATCATGACAACACCAGTCATTGCTGCAATATCCACATCTTCTTCAAATTTTCTTACTGTATTGTAAACAGCTCTTGCATCAAGCATACCGTCTGAATCAATATTTAAAATGTACCTTCCTCGTGAAAGGTATATTCCTTGATTCAATGCTTGTGCCTTTCCTTGCGTTGATTTTATATATCTAATATTTAAAATCGGCTGCTCCATTTGAAATTGCTGAAACACTTCAAAAGATTCATCTTCTGACCCATTATCAATCAAAATAACCTGTATATTTTGCAATGGATATTGTTGATCTACAATTGACTGCAAACAATCTCTCAACGTTTTTTCAGAATTATAAACAGGAATCAGAATCGTTACATATGGAAAAAAAGTTAATTCTGTCTCTTTCTTTCTGAAATAAGTACGCCAGACAACAATAGCACTTCCAAAGCCAGTGAATAAATCAATCAGTAACGGAATAATAAGCCACACGGTCCAAAAAAAGAATTCATGTAACAAAACATCTATCGTCACTTTAATTCACCTACTTTCTGATAGCGAATTTGAACAAGTGTAAATAATACATAATAAAGATATACGGTTAAACCGAAGAAAAGAATGCGAGCGAATACCATATGAACAAGCTTGTATGCGTCCGCTCCAAATATCTTTGTGACAACAATAATGAATAATAACCGCAAAATATTTGCGACAATTAAAAAGAATAAACCAAAAATAGTTGATAATGCCTTTGTTTTTATATTTCCAAATGGGAAAAAAAGAACGAGAGAAAGAAACACGAGCAGTTCAATACCGCCAGAGCATTCATAATTCAATACCATCGTTACAATTCCTTTTCCCGTTTCAATTGTTACTAATGCAAGTTCACGATGCACATCAAATACTGGAAATACAGTCGAAATCCACTCTAACACATAGGAATTCACAATGTTTGCGTATTTCTCAACGTAAGGCAGAAAGTACAGCATACAAATTGTAAAAAAACCTACGCTTCCTACTATAAAAGTAAAGAAGCGTAGTCCAATCCGTTGCATCATCATATAACCGAAAATACAAAGTACAATCAGTAGCATACCAATGATAATGGAGCTCATGCTTCTCGCTCCCTTCTTCTATAAATTCCATACGATAAACTACAAATGATACAGAATGCACTTACAGATAAAACTGCACCTTGCATCATATACGGATAGCCAACATGTACTTTCACATGTTTCGTCTTTATGTTCATAAATTGATTCATTTTTTCATATGTACCTTCTACTGTTTGAAAAGCATCAATTGCTGCAACAGGCACAAGTACATTTACTTGTTCACTATCAACAATGACTTCATTATGATTTCGTTTTAAACGTACTGGTACAACTTCTCTCTTTGGTAATGTGTAAGCTTTTAATTGCAACATATCCTCAAGAATTTGGAGTGTATCCTCATTTTTCGTTACAAACGTATAATAAGGAATATTTAATGACATAAACATTACGTTTTCATTTTGGCTTTTCGAAAGATAATTGAAAATCTGTTTATTCACATATAACTGTGAATCTGAATCAGTTGTATCACTAATAACATTCGTTCTCCAATCACTTGATTGTTTAGGAAACGGTTTTGTTTCCATTCTTTTACCTTTATAAAATAATTCCCCATACTGATCTTGCAGCGCAATGGGTTGCACATTTACATTCAGAAATGGTTCTATCATTCCAGCTGTGTCAATTACCACTCTAACATGATGATCGGCTAATTTTTTCACTAACTGTTCTGCTGCTTGTTTGTCTTTGTAATCTACTCCTGAAATGTAAACAACTTTATAATTTTTTAACTCGCTAAACATGTAGTCATCAATTTTCATTCTGTCCCCTATTAACAATTGCGGGAACATATAAGTAATATTGGGTGCATATTTTCCAATTGCAATCCCCTCATATTGCACTTTCGTTCCAAAGTTCCCTTCAATAGGATATTTATAAATATAGTTGCTAGGTGTTTCCTTTCGTAATTCATATCCTACTCGTTTGGCCGTTTTTTTCATTTCCTCAGGATGCTTAACAAAATTCTTTTTTAATACGAATGTATCCGCTCCTGTTTCTAGCGTACGATCAAATAAAACATCATAATATTCATGTTCTAATGCTGTATTTATTTGTACTAAATTTTGTGCCGTTGTTGCTCCTTGCCATGCCCAGCCATACACTTGATCTTTCACCTTATTTTGCATTCCATGATAGGACAAATAGTAACTTGGAAACGAACCGTATTCGGAGTTATCTAGCATCGAGATCCGCTGCGATGCTGCAGAAATCGCTACATCTAAATCTTCAGCTTGCCCTTTCGGAAATTCTCGGTTAAACCCAACTGTATAAAAAGAAGCTCCCGAATCAGCAGCTAACAATAAAATAAACAGCCACATGAAAGACTTACGAAGAGTTTTCCATAGTAAAAAAGAGAACAAAATCATCACCATCGCCATTGCCGTAAAGCGGCGCATCCATAGCACTTGAACAAAAGGCATATTTTGCAGCAGTGGTAATGCTAGTTTTGTTGTGCCGATCATAATGAATAACGCAACAGAAAAACCTGTCACCTGTTTTTTAGAACTAAAAAGTAAACCAAATAAAGCTAAAGCAGCAAATGAACAGCCAAAATAATAGATTTCGATATCATGAAAACGTAAAAATGGATGCAGCGATACACTTAATGGATACGAGTGTAGTGCCATTACTTCTAAATTTGCCTCCCGGTCCATTCCAATAATGCCGCCATTTAATGCTGGAAATAGCCAAAATCCAGATAAACAAATCCCTAACGCAGCATACATCAGTACAATAAACTTATGAATCATCTCTTTATTTACAATTGAGTCGATAAGACAAAATAAAAAGAATGACAAACCGACCATAGCTGTTAACATCGGATGAATGAGTGTGATGATTGCCATTAAGATAGAAAGAATGAGGTATAAGTGAAGTCTTTTTTCACGTACTGCACGGTAAAATAGTAAAAATAGAAAGGGTAAGATTGATGTGATCGTACAAAAAGGAACATTTCCTTCTGCAAATAAAATGCGAAGATTTTCCGGAACGAAGAACCATAGTATACCAATAAAAAATGCTAGCCATTGTCGTTTTGTATACCCTCCCCACAATAACCAACCGAAACCACCTACAATAAAAAGAAAAATATAAAATAGTTGATACGCCGAATTCATATCCGTTGTCAACATTCGTAATACAGCTAAAATGTAATAAGATAAAGGTGCCCAAAATCGAAATGGTTGAAATCCGTTATACCACTCGGCACTATAATTCACATACCAATTTCCTTTTTGAAATTCTTCATATAGTAAATTTGCTTTATATAGGTGACCATAAGTGTCCGAACCCCACGGGTAACGCCCGAAGCGATTCACATACCATGACATAAGGAAAGCACATACTATTAATAAAGAAAGTTGAAAAAGAAACAGCCCAACTCGTTTTCGTTGTTCAAGTTTCATACTGCTTTTCCTCTCTATCCTCTCTGAATCACATATTGCCGCATTGGGTTCTCATTAATTGTTAATTCTTCCAACGGGACATCATGCTCTTGCAAACACTCTGCCAAATCTTCAAAAAAGATTCGTCCAATTTGTTCCATCGTACAATTTTTTCCTGAAAATCTTGGAGAATCATTTAAGCAAGTTCCTTGATATTCATTTAAGTATTCTCCAATGACGTTTTCAATATGAGCAAAATGTAACTCTTCTTCTCTTTTATGTGAAATAAGTAATGTAATTTCCCATGTATGCGGATGTACATCTGATTTCTTTCCATTAATAGACACATAATGTCTTGCATTCAAATAAAAATGTAGCCGATATTTTGTAATCATCGTAATTTCTCCTTCAACCATTTTTCACATAACCCTTCCATTAGAGAAGTTATCATTTTTGAATACAACAATAGTAATTCCCTTTCACTCTATGTAAAATTATCTTTTTTCCAAAACAATAAAAAAAGTTTGCTCCCGTTCAGAAAAAATCTAAATTTCCTATTTGTTTAATGTAAATAAAACATTTTATAATAAGGCTATAACTAATCAGAAAAAGGTGACATTCCTACCAATGAAAAATCGTGTTCTGCAATTACTATTTGTTATTTCAATTTCAACTATTTTACTCATGCTTTTAAACAGATCATCTATATCGTTATATACTTTCGCTGGAGTCGTATTCTTTACTACAGCTGCCGGTATTGCTTTCGTCATCTTTATTGAAAATCGATCCCCGCAAAGTACGTTAGCTTGGTTTTTAGTATTAGCAATTCTCCCTATTTTGGGCGTATTTTTGTATTTATTATTTGGCCGAAGTAAATGGCGCCGAATAAAACATTTACATCGTTCCGAAGAACAAAGAAAGTTGTTCCGTGAAATTTTAGAAGGAAAACGATTGAAACAAGAAATACCATCGTCTCTAAATGAACACTCTTCCCATTTAACTACAATCATTCAAAAATTTGGCGGGGGCCCTATTGCTGATGAAACTAGAGCGAAATTACTAACAAACGGAGAGGAGACATTTACAGAAATTTTATCCTCCATCCAAGAGGCAAAACATCACATTCATATTCAATATTACATTTATCGGGCTGATGAAATTGGAACAAAGATTCGAGATGCTTTAATCGAAAAAGCAAAAGAGGGTGTCATTGTCCGCTTTTTATTTGATGACCTCGGAAGCTATCCATTACGAAGCACCTTTTTGCAACCGATGAAGGATGCAGGAATTGAGGTAGTCGAATTCGATCCTGTCCTTTCTCCGTGGTTAATCGAAACTGTAAATTACCGGAATCACCGGAAAAGCATTATTATTGACGGAAAAATTGGTTTTACAGGTGGATTGAATGTTGGGGATGAATATCTTGGGCATTCCAAGAAATTTCCAATCTGGCGAGATAGTCATTTAAAACTTGAAGGGAAAGCATTATACAAACTACAAGCGCTCTTTTTAGAAGATTGGTTATACGCACTTAGTGGATTAAACAGCTATTCTTGGGAATCTTTTATGAAGAAAGAGTATTTCCCAGGGGCGACAGCCCAGGCAGAAGGTGCTGTCCAAATTGTCGCAAGTGGTCCGAGTGCAAATGACAAGACGATTCGAAATGCCCTGTTAGCAGCAATGACATCAGCGAAACGTTCTATTTGGATCGCAACGCCATACTTTATTCCCGATCAAGAAACATTAACATTACTACGTTTAAGTGCAATCGCCGGAATTGATGTCCGTATTCTGTATCCCGGCATAAGCGATAGCGTGATAAGCGATCAAGCTTCTCAATCTTACTTTGCCCCATTATTAGAAGCAGGTGTTTCTATTTATCGTTATAAAGATGGATTTATGCATGCTAAAATTGTCTTAATTGATGATGAAGTTGCAACAATTGGTACAGCAAATATGGACATTCGTAGTTTTGAACTGAATTATGAATTAATCGCCATATTATACGAATCTCCGACTGTCCTTGACATTAAACGTGATTTCGAACAAGATTTTAAAGATTCTACAGAAATTCGCTGGGAAGTATTTCAAAATAGAAGCATTCGCAAAAGAATGCTTGAATCACTAATGCGACTTATTTCGCCACTTTTATAAAGTGAAACTTCCATCAGTGGGGGGGCTTTATCCCCCACTGATGGTTAGCCCGCCCAATCGGGCTTTTACGGGCAGTTATCCCCCACCTATCTTCTTTGTTTCTCTCTAAATTTTGAGGTGGGGGTCTTACTGCTCACGAATAGCGGGATAAGGGAACATCTTCCAAATTGGAAGATGTTTTTTCTTTGCTTCACTTATGAAAACACGTTATCATAAGAAGGATTGTTTACTTTATGAAAATAATGTTAGGTGGGAAATACATGTTAGAACAATTTCATATACATGCAGGATTAAAAGAGCAACTTGTAAATATTCATGAAACAAATAAACAAACAGCAGGCAATGCTGCTACTTTAATTGGAACAAAAATGTATAAAGCAGCGGACAGCAGCGTTATTGAAGATGCAATTACTGCCTTACTTCTTGGCAAAAACGTTCTATTAAAAGGACCTACTGGAAGCGGTAAAACTGTTCTTGCTGAAACGCTATCTTATCTATTTCAAAAGCCCATGCATAGCATTAACTGCTCTGTTGATTTAGATGTAGAAGGAATTTTAGGATACAACACATTAACAACAACAGGCGGTGCCTCTGAAGTTACTTTCGTGGATGGTCCATTGATGAAAGCGATGAAAAATGGTCACTTCCTTTATATTGATGAAATTAACATGGCAAAACCAGAAACGCTTCCACTTCTTCACGGTGCACTCGACTACCGAAAAATGATTACAAACCCATTCACACAAGAAGTTGTGTATGGCAGTGATGAATATCGTGTAATTGCTGCGATTAACGAAGGGTATGTTGGAACGAGCGAACTAAATGAAGCGTTAAAAAACCGTTTCGTTATTATTGAAGTTCCTTATATTCAAGGTGAAACATTAAAAGAACTGTTATTAGCTGAATCAAAATTACAGAATGCAGCAACAATCGAAAAGTTTGTGGCATTCGCAAGCGACTTAATGCCGCTAGCTCGCGATGGTCGTGTAAGTGAAGAAGCTGCAAGTATTCGCGGTATTATCGATGCATGTGATTTAAGTGTGTATATTCCAGTGATGCGTGCAATTGAACGAAGTATTATTGCAAAATTAAGCGATGAGACGGAACAAATGACAGTACGTGAATTAGCAGAAAGCTATTTTTTTGAGGGATAATTCATGAGACAAATTTTTAGCGACAAGAAAATCGATGCGTCTCTGTTTCTACAAATGGAAAACTTAATGTACGCCCTTCTAAAAGAAGAAAATGCGTATTTAGAATATGGATATAAAGCATATTATGACGAAATCGAAAATAAAATTGTCATCAGTCATTTTTGGGATGATCGAAGCGAAGCGGATAAAGTAATCGGCTTAAAAAGCGAAGTATATTTAAAAGCGCTTGGCTACAAACATCATTCCGATATGAAACTGATTCGTAGTTATGCAAAAGAATTACAGCAATCACCGCTTAAAAATTTTTTAACACAGTTATTCGTTCTATTAGAAGATTTACGAGTTGAAGAAATTGTAAAACGAGAGCGTCCTGGTACAAAACCAATTTTTGCACGCCGAAAAGAAATGTATCGAAATTATTTCAGCTCACAATACGAAATTAACCGGATCCGTAATTATCATACTGATATGCTTATTTGCTTATGTTACTTAACAGTAACGAGCGACAAATACGAAATGTTTAACAACGACTACTTTGAGCACATTGAAGCAATCTTACACGAAACGTTCCAAACGCGTACAACAGAAGATACGATGTATGTTGTCGAAAAAATTCGCTATCGTTTAGAAGAACTTTTAGAACATGATATGATTAATAACTACTTTGGCCTTGCGCCGCTCAATACTTCTGTCATTTTTGACAAAATTGAAGAACGAGTAGATGAATTAGCAAACGATGATGTTCAAATTGTTGATGATGACGATACTAAAAGTAAAATAAATGAAAGTTTTTCGACTTGGCATCGTGAAAATAAAAACAATGAAAACGAAAACTTCTTACGCTTTGAATTAGAGAGCGGTACAAAAACAAATATGATGGGTGATACGGCCCGTGAATCTGAGGATAGTGATCAAGCACTCGCTTCTGTGCAAGGTACTTCACAAAAAAGTACGCAGTCGAACTTCGACGGTGCAGATACTGAAGATACGAGAGCATCTCATGCTTCTAGCCAAAGTGAAGGTGTATACGGTAAGTATAACGCCGGCGCATCGCATACTTTTAAAGAAGCTCGCAAACCAAACCATGACGAAAAGAAAGACTATCAAGCGATAAAATCTGTCGTAAATAAAGATGTAAAAGAACTAAAAAAAATTATCGAAAAAACAATTGAAAATAAAACAAACGCAAATGCTGATAAATACTACGGAAGACTTCGTAAAAAATTCCTACGTATTTATACAGAAAAACAACCACGTATGTTTTATAAAAAAGGACAAGAATCACAAGAGCTTGACGTTGTCTTTCAACTATTGGTTGACTGCTCTGGTTCGATGTATAACAAAATGGAAGAAACGAAAAAAAGCGTCGTTCTTTTCCATGAAGCTTTAAAATCGTTAAAAATCCCGCACGCTATTAGCGGATTTTGGGAAGATGCTTCTAGTGCTACACCCGAGAATAAACCAAACGTCATTCATGAAGTTGTAACTTATCAAAACTCAACGCTGCCAAGCATTGGTCCAGAAGTCATGCAACTTCGTGAAGAAGAAGATAACCGTGATGGATACATTATTCGTATCGTTTCCGAAAAACTTGCGAAACGTCAGGAAAAACATAAATTCCTACTCGTCTTCACAGATGGCGAACCGTCTGCATTAGACTATCAACAAGACGGTATTTTAGATACACACGAAGCTGTAAAACTTGCTCGCAAAAATGGCATAGAAGTCATCGGGATCTTTATCGAAGAAGGCGAAGCAAAAGAAGCAACCTATCAACTGATGAAAAATATTTACAACCACCACTTCTTAGTCGCGAATCATGCGGAAGATTTACGCTTGAAGATTAAACCGTTATTGAAGAAACTACTATTGAAGACGATTGAATAGAGACCGGAGCTGGGTGCAGCTTCGGTTTTTTTGTTGGTTTTTGTCGAAGTGTCTTTATCCCGTGTCGAAGCGCCGATATATGGTAAAAAACGGTCGATATATTGGAAAAGTCGCCGATAAAAAATGAAAATTTTTTGGGCATATTAAGAATCAAATATATGTGAAAGGATGTTTCATTTGTCCACAAAAAAGGATGAACAATATACAGATGTTACAACTGCTGAAGCTAGACATCAATATGTCATTCCTGAGGAGTTTCCTGAAGGGCCTTACGGTTCTTCCTCTAACAAAAAGTTAGGAAAATCGAATCCTTGGGATAAAGATCAAAAAACACATAAAGCATTTAGCTACGAATATGAAAAACAATTTGAAGAAACGGACAGGCAATATCCCGATACTGAATGAGGTAAATAAGAAAGAGCCGATTCAATGAATTGAATCGGCTCTTTTTCAATTAGCTAAGTACCATCTCAGCTTCTAATTTTTTTTTTAATTTTGCCAGCATATCTGCTGTCATTTTGTCTAAATCATAGTCTGCTTTGAATCCCCACTCTTCTTTTGCTGCTGTTGCGTCAATTGAGTTTGGCCAGCTATCTGCAATTTTTTGGCGAGCTGGATCAACCGCGTAATCCATCGTGAATGTTGGAATGTGTTTACGAATAGATGCCGCAATTTGTTCTGGCTCGAAGCTCATTGCTGTAATGTTAAATGCATTGCGATGTTTTAACTTACTTGGGTCTGCTTCCATTAAAGAAATGATCGCTTGCAATGCATCTGGCATGTACATCATATCCATGTATGTTCCTTCTGCAATGTAAGAAGTGTACGCGCCTTTTTTAATTGCTTCGTAGTAAATTTCAACTGCATAGTCAGTTGTTCCTCCTCCAGGAGGCGCAACGTATGAAATTAAACCAGGGAAGCGCACACCGCGCGTATCTACACCAAACTTTTGATAGTAATAATCACATAAAAGTTCTCCAGCTACTTTGTTTACCCCATACATCGTAGTTGGACGCTGAATGGTGTCTTGCGGCGTATTATCTTTTGGCGTTGTCGGACCGAATGCACCAATTGAGCTTGGCGTGAAAAACTTACAGTTTAACTCGCGTGCTGCTTCTAACGCGTTTACAAGACCGCCCATGTTTAAGTTCCAAGCAAATAGCGGATTTTTTTCTGCCGTTGCAGAAAGTAATGCTGCTAAATGAATGATTGTATCCACTTCATTACGCTTTGCAATATCATGTAATTTTTGACCATCCGTTACATCTAAAATTTCAAATGGGCCAGATTTTACAACTTCGCTATCTGTTTCACGAATATCTGTTGCAACAACGTTTGATGCACCGTATACATCACGAAGTTTCGTTACAAGTTCAGAACCAATTTGACCTAAAGAACCGGTTACTAGAATTTTTTTCATTTTCCCCACTCCTCATTAGCAAGCTTTCATAGATGTAAATGCCTTAAATAATGCCCATTTCTTTTCCAACTTTTTCATAAATACGAATTGCTTCATCAAGCATTTCTTTCGTATGTGCTGCTGTTGGCATGTTACGAACACGTCCTGTTCCTTTTTGTACAGTTGGGAACACGATTGATTTCGCGTATACGCCCTCTTCGTTTAGACGTTGGCTAAATTGTTGTGTTAATACTTCATCACCAATAATACAAGGTGTAATTGGTGTTTCACTTTCGCCAATGTTAAAGCCAAGCTCTTTTAAGCCTTGTTTCAAATAGCGGCCATTTTCCCATAAACGGTCATGCAGCTCAGTGCTTTCCATTAAAATTTCAATTGATCTCATACAAGCCGCTGCATCAGCTGGTGTTAACGCTGTTGAGAACAAGAATGGACGAGAACGAACTTTTAACCAATCGATTAAGTTTTTCTTACCAGCAACATATCCACCGATGACACCAATCGCCTTCGATAATGTTCCGATTTGGAAATCTACTTTATCAGATAGTCCAAAATGTTTTACTGTACCAGCACCTTTTCCAAGTACGCCAGAACCGTGTGCATCATCAACATATGTCATTAAATCTAACTCTTCTGCAATTTCAACGATTTCTGGTAGTTTTGCTACATCGCCATCCATTGAGAATACACCATCTGTAATAACCATTAATTTATTGTATAAACCAGATTCTTTTGCTTCGATCGCTTTTTTACGTAAATCTTCCATATCGGAATGTTTAAAAACAATAATTTTTGCTCTTGATAAACGGCAACCATCAATAATAGATGCATGGTTTAATTCATCAGAAAGAATCGCGTCATTTTTATCCATAACAGCTGAAATCGCTGCCATATTACAATTAAATCCAGATTGATATGCAATTGCTGCTTCCGTATGCTTGAATTTGGCAATTGTTTCTTCTAATTTAATATGCAAATCAAGTGTACCGTTAATTGTACGAACAGCTCCTGCACCAACACCATATTTATGAATCGCGCCGATTGCTGCTTCTTTTAAACGCTCATCTGTTGCTAATCCAAGATAGTTATTTGAAGATAAATTAATATATTCTTTTCCGCCAATTGTAATGATCGGTCCATTCGAACTCTCAAGCGGATCAATAACGTTATAAAGCCCCTTTGATTTTAAATCCTCTAGGTTTTCTACTAAAAAATTGTCAAGTGTTTTGCTAGACATCGTGAAACCTCCCTATCGTTCATATAAAGAAAGTATTACCATAATACTCCCTTTATTAGCTTAACACGTTTTTAAAAATTGTTATAGGAAAATAGCTTAAAGTAAACGCTTACATCTACTGATTATATCTTATCTAATGACGGAAATCTATTATTATTATTTAGATTTTGATAGAATAAAAAAAACGTTTTCAAGGAGAGGATACAATGTCTTATACAGAATCTGACGTTTACAATGAGGACTTATTTTTTGAACAATACATGAAACGCAGGCATCGAACAGATAATCCAAACGACACGATGGAAAAGCCCGCTCTCTTACAATTACTCGGCCATATAAAAGATAAAAGTATTCTTGATCTCGGCTGCGGTGATGCACAATTTGGAGTAGAACTATTACAGAAAGGCTGTCAATCTTATACCGGAATTGAAGGCTCCCATCGCATGTATGAAGAAGCTCAAAAACAATTACAACATACAAATGGAGTTGTCCATCTTTTAAACCTCAAAGACTATACATACCCATCTTCTACTTTTGATATCGTTACATCTAGACTTGTCCTTCATTATATTGAACATATTGATGATACTTTCAGACAAATTTTTCAAACGTTAAAACCTGGCGGCACTTTTGCCTTTAGTGTTCAGCATCCAGTTATTACCTCTGCATTTGAAAGCTTACAAACCACTGGAAAACGAACAAGCTGGCTTGTTGATGATTATTTTAGAACTGGCAAACGCGTTGAGCCATGGATCAATGAACAAGTGATTAAATACCACCGGACAATTGAACAATACTTCATATCTTTACAGAAAGCTGGTTTTACGATTACTAGTTTACGCGAAGCAACACCGGAGTTGCAGCATTTTCAAAGTGAGGAAGAATATACACGTAGGCTGCGTATCCCTCTTTTTCTATTATTTTCGTGTACGAAATAAAGTGAAACTTTAATCAGTGGGGGTTTTCTTCATCCCCCACTGATTATTATAAGCCCTCACCAATCGGGCCCATGCCAGCAGTTTATCTCCCACCTAACTTCTTTAGAAAAGCGGAAGCGGCTCGCCCAGAATCGCAGGCACTTTTTGCCTCGTCCGAAGGGGCGAAACGACCGGAGATTCTAGCCGCTAGAGCTGGACAATGCTTTTGCCGAATTTTGAGGTGGGAGTATTACTGCCCACGAATAGCGGAATAAAAAATGTATAAGTTAAAGAAACGATATGAAAATCCTTTTCTTTTTTAGATGGACGAGAGCATCTGGCCGTGCATAGAAGTGGTCAGGGCCTTTTTTCTGCCACACACAACGTTTCAAACAAAAAGAGACAGTGTAAGTAGCGGTCACGATTTGGATATCAAAATATTCAAATAAACACAACTCTCATAATATAAGAGTTGTTTTTTTATTTTGTATTCTTATTCATAATATGTTATATTCTTAAAGTATCTCCAATAAGAGTTTTTTATATCAAAAAAGTTTATTTAGTTAAAATTTTCTGATTAGTGATTATTTTACATTCTTTTCAGACGAGAAATAATACACTTGAAAACGCTTATTTTAAGTTTTTCAGGGGAAAAATACGATGACGGAAGATGTTTTTATAGAATTTACAAAATTTTTTATTCTATTTCCATATAATACTATTGACTTCTAAATATTTTGTAAATTAAAATGATTACATAAATATCCGTTGAACAAGATTAGGAGGAATGAAAATGGATGCAGCTGTGAAGTTAGACAAAGCTGGAGAACAACAACAAAAAAAGAAACATCCTCCGGGATTGTATTTGTTGTTCTTTACAGAAATGTGGGAAAGATTTAGCTACTACGGAATGCGTAGTCTTTTAGTTCTTTATTTAACAACTGCAGTTGTTAGCGGGGGGCTAGGGCTTGACAAAGCGGCCGCTGTACAACTTTATGGTACATTTACAATGCTCGTATATTTCACGCCAATTATTGGTGGGTGGTTAACTGACCACTTTATAACAAAACGCCATGCGATTACTATTGGCGGTATCATCATGGCAATTGGTAATTTTGTTCTTTTCTCAATGAATACAACAACTGGACTTTATTTAGGATTAGGATTATTAATTATCGGTAATGGATTTTTCAAACCAAACATTTCAACTCTTGTAGGTTCACTTTACGGTGAAAATGATAAACGACGTGACTCTGCTTTCACAATCTTCTACATGGGTATTAACTTAGGCGCTTTAATTGCACCGTTACTTTGTGGTTTCTTAGCAGAAGATTTCTTTACATCAACTGTTAACGGCGTTATGGTAAAAGGATACAAATACGGCTTCTTAGTTGCTTGTATCGGTATGATTATTGGTCAAGTTCTCTTTAACTTACTAGCTAAACGTTATCTTGGTGATATCGGAACAACAGTTGTTGGTAAAAAATCAGCAACTAACAATAAAGTAATCGAGAAAAAACCTTTAACAAAACAAGAGAAAAACCGTACTTGGGCAATTATTATTTTAACTTGCTTCGTTGTCTTCTTCTGGGCGGGCTTCGAACAAGCAGGTAGTTCTTTAACTCTTTATACAGATAAATTCGTTGATCGTACTATTTTCGGATGGGAAATGCCAACTTCTTGGTTCCAATCTGTTAACCCATTGTTTATCGTTTTATTAGCACCACTTGTTTCTGCGTTATGGGTAAAACTTTCTAAAACAAAAAATGGCGATTTAAAAATCCCAACAAAAATGGCATTTGGTATGATTCTGTTAGGAATCGGTTACCTTGTATTAACATTAGCGGTTCTAAAAACAGGTAGTGATGAAGCTCATATTGCTGTAAAAGCAAACTTACTGTTCATCGTTATCACATATGTATTCCATACAATTGGTGAGTTATTCTTATCACCAATCGGCTTATCTATGGTAAGTGCAATCGCTCCTGTAAAGCTAGCTTCTTTATTAATGGGTGTTTGGATGGCTGGTACTGGATGCGCAAACAAGTTAGCTGGTATCTTAGCAGCTTACACGCAATCATTAGGTTATTTAGAAGTATTCTCAAGTATTGGTATTATCGTAATCGTACTAGGTATCGTACTTCTTATGTTCTCTAAAAAAATTGCACATATGATGGAATAAATATAAAAAAGCGGAGAAATTTCTCCGCTTTTTTTAATGCTCTTCTAATGCAGTGATGTCTACTTGTACTGTTTCATGTGGTGTTTTTATATCGTGTACATTCGCAAGCCCACTTGTCTCATCACAGCTTTCGATCCAAACAGACATACCGTGATATGTAACGTCAATTCTACTTGATGATGATAAAATTTGTTTTACTCGCTTTATATCCATTATTGTTCCCTCCTATTCTTTTTTATCTTGCCGTGTCTGGATGAATTTTATCCTCTCCTCTTTATTTATATGAATCCATATTAATTTTTCAACATATAAGTCGCGGTTATGCATAACAAAACATGACCTACTCTCACTTTCTCCCTTTGTTTTAATTCTAGCGCGTGGCAAGAAAAGGCCCTAACCGCTTCTATGCATTGCCAGGTGCACTCGCCCCTCGAAAAAGAAAAGGGTTTTTATGTTGTTTTTCAATTGGTATTTATATATTTATCCATAATCTAGTAATAAAAAAATAGGTATGTACAAGTACATACCTATTTTTCATAATTTTTCAATTTTAAGAAAATAATGTTTTTAAAATTTTATTTACTTTCTCATTGTGCACTTCATAATATACTTCTAAACCACGTCTTTCGAAACGGACAACTTTATTTTGCTTTAATTTTGTTAAATGCTGTGATACTGTAGATTGTGGAATTTCTAATACTTCCTGCAATTGTGTTACATTACAAACGCCGCGCTGCATTAGTTCCATGACAAGACGAAGACGAAGCGGATGAGCTAATGCACGTAACATTTGTACATCTTCTTCTGATATACGACAATCAAATTGATTTTGATACATACTTTCCCCTCATTTTTTCTATTTATTTTATATTTATACATGTGTTATTTTTATATTTCTTATTCGCTATTCCATTCTATAGTCAATAACTTCCTATTAATAAAAACCACATTCCTCCTTTATATAGAGAGAAAACTCTCTTTTGATGTCTGAATATTATACTATACGGCTAAGAGAAAAAGCAAAGTATCTATAAGGCAGTTCATTGCTTTCGAAAATAAATTTCTCAACCTTTTTGTTATATTTTTTGTATATCACTTTTACTATTTGGTATTCCCTAATCATTCTCCTGCTTCTTCATAAATATCTTTACAAATCATGGAAAAATATGGTTCATCACCAAAAGACAGGGGTAACATATAGAGATGTACACTCCACTCCGAGTGGACGCTTTCCGCGGGTGAGAGCGAACCTCCTCGGCGACTCCTGCGGGGTCTCACTTTCCTCGCTTTTCCCGCAGGAGTCGCCACTCTCCGTTTCGTGTATTAAAAATGATTCATTTTCAAAAAATCAACCCCATATTACGGTGATAAATCAAGAATATATAAACAACTTATAGCACATCCTACCCGTATACACTCTTCGCTGTGTAGTGCCCCTAGTTATTCCAATTTCTTCATAAAATGTAGCGGAATTATTACAGTTAACAATATCACGGAATAATTATCCTTTTCCACGTTGACAATAGTGCTGAGGGGGACTATACTAAAAATGTAAGTTGATTGTGAATGATTTCACAAATATATGTGAAGAAAATCACAAATTATATATAGGAGATGTCATCATTATGAGTACTTGGACACAAATTTATGACCCATTACACAACATTTGGCTATCAGCACTTGTAGCCGCAATACCAATTTTATTTTTCGTATTATGTTTAACAGTCTTTAAAATGAAAGGATACGTATCTGGATTTTATAGTGTTATTTTAGCTATCATTCTTTCCATTTTCGTCTATAAAATGCCAGCAACTATGGCTGTATCCTCCGCTGCATTTGGTGTAGCAGCTGGATTTTATCCAATTTGTACAATTGTTATCGCAGCAATTTTCCTTTACAAATTAACTGTAAAAACTGAACAATTTAACGTGATTCGCGATAGTATTTCTAGCATTACAAGCGATCCTCGTCTTCAAGTATTATTGATTGCTTATTCTTTCGGTGCTTTCTTAGAAGGTGCAGCAGGTTTTGGTGTACCAGTTGCTATTACAGCAGCGTTACTTGTAGGTATGGGATTTGATCCATTAAAAGCAGCGGGTATCTGTTTAGTTGCTAACATTGCCGGCGGTGCGATGGGTGCAATGGGTATTCCAGTTACAGTACCAGCTCAATTAACACAACTTGACGCATTAACTGTTGGTCGTCATGCAGTTGGAATTTTACCATTTATTAGTTTCGTCTTACCATTCTTACTTGTTGCAATCGTTGATGGTTTCAAAGGAATTAAAGAAACTTGGCAAGGGATTGTTGTAAGCGGCGGTTCTTTCGCTATTACTCAATTCGTTGTAACATATTTCCTTGGTGCAGAACTTACTGATATTTTCGCAGCTGTAGTCAGCATGATCGCATTAGCATTATTCTTACGTGTATGGCAACCAAAATCTTCAACAAAAGAAAAAGCAACTAAACAAGAAAAACATAGTTATACAATGAAACAAATTTTATACGCTTGGTCACCGTTTGTATTCTTAACTGCATTTGTAACAATTTTCAACTTAAAAGCAGTAAAAGCCTTGTTCCTTCCAAATGGTGCATTAAGTAACTTAATATTGAATATTCAAGTACCTGGCCTGCACAATCACGTGATTAAAACAGCGCCAATCGTTAAAGCAAATACACCGTTTCCAGCAATCTTTAAGTTAGATGTATTCTCATCAACAACTACTGCAATTGTACTTGCAATTATCGTATCTTTACTTGTATTCCGTGTAAGCGGTAAGTTAATAAAAGAATTAACTATTGAAACATTAAAAGAGTTAAAAACACCAATTTATACAATCTGTAGCGTAATTGCATTAGCATACGTAACAAACTATTCTGGTATGTCTTCAACTCTTGGATTAGCTTTATCATCTACTGGTGATGCATTCCCTATTCTTTCTCCAATCTTAGGTTGGATTGGCGTATTCTTAACTGGTTCTGTAGTATCCAGCGGCTCTCTATTTGCACCTCTTCAAGCTGTTACAGCCGCTCAATTAGATATTGTTCCTTCTACTCTTGTTGCCTTAAACGTAGTAGGCGGTACAATGGCAAAAATGGTATCACCACAATCAGTTGCTGTAGCTTGTGCGGCAGTTGGAATCGTTGGTAAAGAATCAGAGCTATTTAAAATGACACTGAAATATAGCTTAATCTTCTTATTGATTATTAGCTTGCTTCAACTTAACGCAGTGTTTAATATTTTCTAATATAAAAGGCTGATGACTCGTTCATCAGCCTTTTTCTTTCGTTTCCATTTTTTTAATCTCTACTCGCTTAATTTGATGCATATCTTTTTCAAGAATAGTAAATGCCCATTCTCCAACAACAATCATATCGCCCTCTGCCATTGGTTGTCCTTGCATCATTAACCATCCTCCAATTGTATCTACATCCTGTTCATTCAAACGTAAACCAAACAAATCATTAATTTCACTGACTAACACTTTTCCGTCAACAACTTTACAATCGTCACTAATATGCTGAACAGGTGGATGTTCATCTTCATCATATTCATCGCGAATTTCTCCCACAATCTCTTCTAAAATATCTTCAAGCGTAACAAGCCCTGCCGTTCCACCATATTCGTCATATAAAATCGCCAAAGGAATCCGTTTTTTTTGCATACTCAATAACAAGTCATGTATTGGAATGTTTTCCATTACTTCAATAACCGGCCTTGTATATGTCGTAATTGATTTGGCTTCTTGTTTTTCTCCATCCATATAACGGATAAAGAAATCTTTCACATTCACCATTCCGATTACTTCATCTTTATCTTCCCCAAAAACTGGATATCTTGTATATTTTTCTTGCCGAATAATTTCAATATGGGTTTCAAATAAATCTTCTGCATATAATCCAACAATTTCTGTCCTCGGCACCATAATCTCTTTCGCAAGACGATTGTCAAATTCAAAAATATTATTTACATATTTAAACTCTGCTTGATTAATTTCTCCGCTTTCGTAACTCTCTGATAAAATGAGACGGAGTTCTTCCTCTGAATGCGCTACTTCATGTTCAGAAGCCGGTTCTAAACCAAATAAACTTGCCACAAAACGAGCTGCATGATTTAATGTCCAAATAAATGGATACATAATGCGGTAAAAATATATCAATGGCTTTGAAAACATTAGACTGACTTGCTCAGCTTTTTGAATTGCAAATGTTTTTGGTGCCAATTCCCCAACTACAACATGAAAAAACGTAATAACTGCAAATGCAATAATAAAAGATACAGTATTCGCAATTGGAGGAGAGATATGAAGTGTGATCAAAACAGGCTCTAATACATGTTTTACAGTTGGTTCACCTAACCACCCCAGTCCCAGTGCTGTAATGGTAATCCCAAACTGACACGCCGACAAATACTCATCTAAATGAGAAATCACTTTTTTCGCCGCCACTGCTCCCCGCTTTTTTTCTCCTACAAGTTGATCAATGCGGCTACTGCGTACTTTCACAATCGCAAATTCAATTGCAACAAAAAAGCCCGTTAACGCAATTAAAGCTACAACTAGTATTAAATTCCCTATTTCCAAATATCGCCCTTAGCTGTAGGCAGCTAAAGTTACACCTCCCGTAAGATAAGTTTAGCTTTCTTTATTTTTCTCTCATTTCCTCACAAGAAAACCTGTATAAATTTCACAAATTTTTATTCCGCATTAACCATAAGAAAAGAATGAAAAAACTCCCACTGACGGGAGTTTCATGTCATTTCTCATATAATTCAAGAGGTAAGCCATCTGGGTCTTGAAAAAATACAAAACGCTTTCCGGTTATCTCATCAATTCGAATGCTTTCCGTTTGTATACCGTGCTGCTGTAAATGTGACACAGCTTCTTCTATAGACGAAACAGAAAACGCTAAGTGTCTTAATCCTGCTGCTTCAGGAAAGCTTGTACGCTTCGGAGGGTTTGGAAATGAAAATAATTCAATTTGATATGTATTCCCAATACACAAATCCAACTTATATGACTGTCTTTCTTCTCGATATACTTCACGTAAAATTTGAAAACCAATTACTTCTGTATAGAATTTTTTTGATACTTCATAATTGGAACAAATAATGGCAACGTGGTGAACATCAGTAATATTCATCTTATCTTTTCCTTTCTTGTATATTCTTCTTTGAAATGAAAAACCTATATACAAAGGCACTTATAAGGAGCGTTACTATAAAATTTTTCACATTTTGTCTCGGACTTATTGTTATATTCTTTCTCGCTTTTATAGCAAGTAATAATCGAAAACACATTAAGTTCAAACCACTCATTCTTATGCTTATTGTACAATTAATTTTAACGTTTCTACTATTAAATACACAGGTTGGTCTGATCCTCATTACAGCAATTTCAAATTTATTTAATGAATTATTAAAGTATGCTGCGGCAGGTGTAAACTTTGTATTTGGGCAAGTAGGATTTGTGACAGGATTTACAGGAAAAATGGTATACGTACAAGATATACATGGACAATATATACAAAATCCTGCTAAATCTTATAAACAAGTGAAGAAATCAGATATAGAACGTATACACCATACGAATAATTGGCAGTTCTTACAAATTAGTTAGGCGATGCCTAACCGAAATTCATCCCCACCTTACCGCTGTGCTCTTGCCCGTCACGCACTTGAAGATGGGGACTTCTTTCGGAATTACGTTAAAACTCCTATACGGGGCAACCTTAGTCAGCATTCTATCTGCGACTATTGTTAGCGTTATGATTTAAATTAGGAAAAATTTTAATCTTTTTTTTCATTTATTTTTTGTATACAATTATTCTTAAACAGATGCCTTATCATAATAAAGACATCTGTTTTTTGTACAAATAATAAAAAATACAGCATATCTTTATAAAACGATATGTTTCATATATTTCATTTTCATGTCAATTAAAATTTAATAGTGAAAACTCATTTTATTTATGTACAATAGAAAGTGTGTCTTTTTTAAGATTATCAGAAAATATCTGAATTGATTGTTTAAAGGAGAAATAATTAATGAAACCTGATTTAGAAACGATAAATAGAGCATCACAAAAACGCTCTAAGAAAAAGCGTGTATTATGGTTTGTTCTCATTCCTTTATTCCTTTTGATTATTGGAGGAGGCAGCTATTGCTTCCATATATATAATAAAGCACAAGCTGTTGCGAATGGTGCCTACTCTGAATTAGGACGCGGCGATAAATCGGACAAACGTGAAAAAGCAGTAAAACCGATGACTGATAATATTTCAGTCTTAATTATGGGTGTCGATGAAAGTGATACACGAGCAAAAGAATACGGAACTGCAACTCGTACAGATGCATTGTTACTTGCAACGATTAATAAAAACGATAAATCTGTGAAACTATTAAGCATTCCTCGTGATTCTCGCGTATATATTCCATCAGAAAAGAAAGAAGATAAAATTACACACGCCCACGTATTTGGTGGCGTTGATAGCACAATTAATACAGTAGAACGCTTTTTAGATGTTCCTGTTGATTATTACGTAAAATTTAACTTTAAATCATTTATAAAAATTGTTGATTCTCTTGGCGGTATTGACGTAGACGTACCAGTTTCATTCACTGAACAAGACAGCAAAGACCAACCAGGTGCTATTCACCTTGAAAAAGGTCACCAACACTTAAATGGTGAACAGGCGCTTGCACTAGCAAGAACGCGTCATATTGATAGCGATTATATGCGCGGTCAACGTCAACAACTTGTTTTAGAAGCAGTTGCTAAAAAAGCATTATCTGTAAATTCAATCAGTAAACTTGGCGACTTACTTGATTCAGTCGATCATGATTTAAAAACAAACTTAACTTTCGACGATATGATGGCCATTACGAAAAACTCAATGGATTCTAGTTTAAAGATTGATAAATTACAAGTAAAAGGCGACGACAAATACATTGATGGTATATACTATTACGTCCCTCAAGAAAAGAGTGTTCAAGATATTTCTAAGGAACTACAAAACCATCTTGGTGTTACAGGTAAATTAGATCATAAGAAATTATAAGAAAAACAGCTGTTGTAAATACAACAGCTGTTTTTCTTTTGTCTTTCAATAAAGTGAAATTTCCAACAGTGGGAGTCCTACTGCCCACAAATAGCGAGATAAAAATGAAATTTCTGCATAAACATTCTAATTACAGGAAATTATATTACGAAAATGTAACATTTTTTATCAAAATATTACACATGTAATAAAATTAATAGTATACTAATGTATAAGAATTACTACTTTTATCATTTATACGTTAGAAATAATACTTATCTTAAAAATTTCTTTTCGGAGGGAAATGAATGAAATTACGCAATTTAATTATTGGTTCTGCAATTGCAGGTGGAATCGTTCTTTGTATTGGTGGTGTTAGCGCTTATCAATATGTTTCCAAGTTAAATCATCAATTAGATACATACGTTTTAGCTCACACAACATTCGAAGGTATTTCCATAGACGGCAAAACGAAAGAAGATGTTAAAAAGATCATTCAACAAAAAGTTGATGAGTTAAATAAAAAATCTGTGAACTATGCCCTGCAGGATGATAAACAGACATATACTTGGCAGGAATTAGGGGTTGAATATAACGGTACGGATGTTACAGATAAAATTTTCAAAGAACAAAAAGGCAATCTTTCTAATCGTTATAACATGCGAAAACAAGCTGAAACAGGTGAGTTAAAACGCGATTATAAGTTAGAGCCTTCTATAAACACCGCAAAATATGATACGTTTATTAAGGAAAAATATAATGATTCCTTAGTAGAGCCTGTTAATGCCGACTTATCTATCTCTGGAACAACCATTAATATTAGCGAAAGTAAAGATGGCGAAAAAGTTGATAAAGAGAAATTAAAAGCTCTCACAACAGAAGCCATTACAACAAATAAGCAAGATATCCAAGTTCCAATGACAGCTGTGAAACCAGAACGCTCAACAGAAGATGTAAAAAATATGGGGATTCAAGAAGTAATCGCTGAATATTCAACTCCGATGGCTGGACGAAACTCAAGTCAATCCTTTAATGTACAACGCGCTGTGAATACATTAACAGGAGTGTTCGTGGCACCTGATGAGACATTTAGTTTTAACGGTCGCGTTGGTGTAACGGATGCTGCGCATGGTTATAAATCGGCAGCTGTATATATAAACGGAAAAGTAGAACAAAGTGCTGGGGGCGGTGTTTGCCAAGTAAGTAGCACATTATATGGTGCCGTATTACGAGCTGACTTAGGAGTTGTCGCGCGAAGTAATCACTCTTTACCGGTCCATTACTTACCTCTTGGTCAAGATGCAGCGGTTGCAGACTATGGTCCTGATTTGCAATTCAAAAATAATACGGGGAAATATATTTATATTCAAGCATTTACGAATGGCAGTAGTGTAACTACTCGTATTTTCGGTACAAATACAGGTAAAGATGTAGAGGTTTCTTCAAAAGTAATCAGTGAAACTGATAAAAGCATTGTGGCTGTAACCTATAAAAAAGTAACAAAAAATGGGGAAGTAGTTTCCAATGGTCAAATTTCAAAAAGCACATACAAAAAGGCGTCCTAATTCACGCCTTTTTGTTTTGTAATATAGAAGCAAAATTACTGATGTGCCCTTTTACTTCTTCTATTGTCCACATACGATTTCCATATTGTTCAACTTCTTGCTGTACTTTCTCCCAATCTGCTCTTTGTTGCATTTGAGCAAATTCCTGTAATAATTTCTCTTGTGTTTCTTGTTCTTCCTGCTCTTTAAATTGTTGCATAAGTTGAGCCATTTCTTCTTCATATATACTTAATGTACAATACGCTCTAAGAAAATATTGAAATGTTGAATACATAAATTCCCCGCCTTTCTTATTTCTCAGAAGGATAAGAAGTAACAATTTTAAAACCGAGCTGGCTTCCTTTATCTTTCTGCAATACAGTCACTGTATTCCGAAGTCCATCCTTTACACGCATATCCTTTTTTAATACCGTTTTTCCAACTGCAAAGTTATGTTTCGTATTCAATACAAGACGGTTTTCCTTCGATTCTTTCAACCATTTTTCAATTTCTTTTTCGTGCTGCTTTATCGTATCTTTTACCGCCTTTGTTGCCGTTTCCTTATCATAATATGTACTTGCAGCAGATACATTATCTGTACGTAATCGTTCTTTCAGCTGCTCCTCAGTTTTCCCAACGTGACGCTCTAGCGTATGACCATTTTTAGGTGGTCCTTCCATTTCATCTAAAATTTTGTCACTAACGTTTATAGCTGATGCCGCTTGATTATCTTTCGGCTTCGCTTGACTTGAACATCCACCTAATACAAGTATCATCATAAGCATCATGCTTATAACAACATTCCATAACTTTTTCATCGTATCACCTCTTTCATGATTATTGTATTATCTTTTGAAAAAGTCAATTCTATCATGTATATTCAGTTATCTCCTAGTCATTCTTTCTATAAGAAATATTACTTTTTCTGCAAATAAATCCATAACCTTCTACAAATCTATCATACCTTTCGAGAGGACTCCCACCTCTAAACATATGTGAAGGTGGTAAGGTGAATCGAAAAAAGTATTTTATGTTCAAGTAAAAAGTTGGAAACGTACGTTCTTGTTTTGGTATAATATCTTTAACAAGGAGGTGAAAAAA
>NZ_NVOY01000017.1 GCF_002551005.1 Bacillus pseudomycoides | reverse complement strand
TTTCGGGAAATATGTTAAATCAATCTAGCTAATTATTAATTTGAAAACTGTGTTATATATTTGTTGCAACTAAATCATAAAAAGAGAAACGTACACTGCTGCTACGTTTCTCCTTTTATTACATAGGCTATATATAAGATAAGATTTAATTTTGCATTCATTTTTTTATTAAAGCTTATTCAATAATTGATTTAAATCTTGCTTTGTTTTCGTCGTTAACGTCTTTAGCTTCTTTAAATCTTGTTTTTGTTTTCCCATTTCAACAATGAGTGGATATAAATTTTGCTCAATTGTTTTATAATCGGATGCATGCTGCGCTTCAATTTCTTTCTCAATTACATCCCATTTATCAACTAGTTGCTTGCCAAGTTTATTTACAGCTTCTTGTTTTGGATTTGCTTTCAATTGCTTGTCCACTTCTTCTATTAACTGTACAACTTCTTTTACTCCACTTTTCACGCTAACATTTTGCTTTCCATTTGTTGATTTTGTTTCACTTGTTGCGTTTTTCTCATTTTTTGTTTGATCTGCATTCGTTGATTTCGTTTCCATTTTCCCATCTGCACTTGTTGTTTTTGAGTCTTTTTCCTCATTTTTACTCGTATTTGTTTGGTCTGCACTCGTTGTTTTCGCTTCTTCTTGATTGTTTGTTTGTTCCTTTTTACTTTGAGTTGCTTGATCTTTTTCTGTTGAGGTACCGCAAGCTGTAATGGAGAGCATCGCTCCAATTGCCAATGAAGCAATCGCTATTTTTTTCAATTTCATAATAAACCTCCTAATATTACAATTTCACCTCCCAAATAGGTTTCTATATACTTCCAAAAATCCCTTTTTTATAATTATAAAAAATACAAATTTCTCAATAAAACCTTCTAATCGAATGAATAACCTGGATTATCACCCAAGCTGCTCCCATACAATATATGACTATTACAAAATCCCGCTCATATAATAAATCCTCTGTATATATGAATCCACTTTAATTTTTCGACATATAGATTGCGGCTATGCAAAACAAAAGGAGCCTGCACTTGCTTTCACCCTTTGTTTTACATTGCATGTGGCAGGAAAGAGCACTGACCGCTTCTATGCATAGTCAGATGCTCTCGCCCACCGAAAAAGAATGGTTTTATGTCGTTTTTTAATTTGGATTTATATAATAACAGAGGATTTACGATTTACTTAATATTTGCTAGAATGCGTTCAGCACCAAGTTGTAAACTACGAGACACAATTACATTTACAATAGTGAAAATAACTAGGATACTGAAAAACATCCCCCACATTCCTACTCCTAACGAGAAAAATAACGCACATACTCCACCAACAGTGAGAGCAACTAATAATATATTGGCAAGAAAGTTCCAAAGCGTAGTATAACGACCTTTAAACATTTTTTGTTCGGAATCCCAATGAATATCAGCGGTTTGTGCGTCCCATCGTGTACCAATTAAATTGTTTAACCATAAACCATTTGCACAAAGCAAGAACCAAAGTAACATAAATAATGGTGACACACCGCCTACAATGATAAGCACAAGACCAAAGATAGCTAAAATAATGGTGTTAATAAGCCAACCAGTAAATACTTTCGCAAAGAAAATACCTTCTGCCTTAACTGGCAAATAGCGATTGATAAACCAGGTACGACCTTCCCTTGAAAAAGATGTTGTTGCAATAACATTAGATCCCATTAAAAACATACCTGCACAAAAAGCAAGACCAAGCGCAAGACCTGCTGTTCCACTATCTTTTATATATTTGTTTAACCAGGATAAGTTACTATCTTGCATAAAAATAATAAAAAATAACATAATTGGCATCACGAAAGTTTGCACAATACAATTAATAAAAAACTGTGGTGTGCGAATCAAAATACGAAACTCTTTTTTCACATATGCTTTCCAATGTGAATTTTGCACAGTTGCTTTACTAAAATTCTCAGCAGATATCACTTCTTTTTTCGCGGTACTATTCGAAATTCCAATAACCCCTTTTAAATATGTACGTCCTGCAACATAGAAAAACAATCCAAAAAACGCAAATGAAATCAGAGCGAAAAGAAGTAAATATAAAATCCCTATCCACGAAGTACTTTCTGTTAATGCCATTGCTCCAAAATATGTCGTCGGAAAATAGTTTGTCATTTCTACTAAAAATGAAGATTGATTATTTGCAAAATAGTCTACTGCCTTTTGTCCAGAATCAACATTTCTATTTTTCCATTGCATAAATAGATTAATACCGACAACTAATAATAAAGTAAATAACCCCATTAGCATATTACTTCGATCTTTATTTTTCGCGATATTTGTATAACGCATAATGACTGTCATAAGAAGTGAGGCAAGAACTAACGGAATGATTGGGAAAAATATGTAAACAATTAAAAAGTAAAGATAGTATGTAATAAAAGCACCACTTTGTAATCCATACACAATGAAAATAGGAAATAAAACAAACGAAGCCATCACATATTGTGTAATTAAAACGGTAATAAATTTAGCCGTAATAATGTGGGCTGGCTTAAGTGGTAGTGGTAATAACATTTCGACGTCATCGCTATAATAAAACACTGTTAATATTGTCGTAATACTAAACACAAACACCCATATACTGCCCACCGCTAATCCCATACCAAGTAGCAAGTTTTCCTGTCCAAATTGTTTAAATACGTTATACATACCATTTGCAAGTGGACCTATAAATAAGAATCCAACACACAAAAGACCTAAAAATGAAAGCACATATACAACACGCTTCTTCTTATCGGTTAACATGTCAGCATAGTTCATTTTTAGTAATATTTTTGTTAACATCCAAATTTTATTCATTTTCTGTCATCTCCAAGAACATTTTTTCAAGAGATTCATTAGATTTAAAGTGCTCTCGTATTTCAGCTAAGTTTCCTAGAAATTGAAGTGTTCCTTTATTAATAATCGCAACTTGATCACATAATTTTTCGGCAACTTCTAACACATGTGTTGAAAAGAACACCGTTTTTCCTTTATCAGCATGTTCACGCATCATTTGTTTTAAGATAAATGCCGATTTCGGATCTAATCCAGTCATTGGCTCATCTAAAATCCAGACATCTGGATCATGCAAAAGAACGCCAATAATAATAATTTTTTGGCGCATTCCGTGTGAATAACTTTGAATTTGATCAGACAATGCTTCGTACAAACTAAAACGTTCTGCTAGTGTTCGAATCTTTTCCTGACGCACGTCCTTTGGAACATCATACATATCCGCCATAAAATTTAAATATTCAATTCCTTTTAAGCGTAAAAACATATCAGGACTGTCAGGAACGTACCCAAATATCTTTTTCGCTTCAAGCGGGTCTTTCAAAATGTCTTTTCCATTTACAGAAATCGTCCCGCTATCAAGAGAGTGAATACCTGTTATCATCTTAATTGTCGTTGATTTCCCTGCACCATTTGGGCCTAAAAAACCAAATATCTCTCCGCTTGGCACTGTTAAATTTAAATCTTTTACTGCAAATTTGCTACCATTATAACTCTTTGATACATTAACAATTTCAATCATCCATATCCAGCCCTTCTCTTTTTTTCCAATAATTACATTACAATTATAACATAATACGTTTCTGTATTTTGTAACTTTTTAGAATTATCAAATACAACATCTCTTTATCTCACATTAACGAAAAGTAAGACCTCCTGCTGAAGGTCTTACTTACTTACCTACTTTCTACTATCCTATGTTTCCTTATCCATAAAAATACATATACGAAGCTACCCCAACTGCTAAAACAACCCCTAAAAGAAGATAAATAATTGAAAGTCTTGTAATATTTCCTTTCGTTGAAGTTCCATAATTCTCTTCTTCATTTTTCCCTACCATAATCGTCAACATAACCGTCACTGCTACTATGATTAATACCCCTAATATCCATGTTAACATTTCCCCGTCTCTCCCTTCACTTCTAATTTTACGTTATTTATACTATTAATAATGTGGATATCTTCGTAATTATTTCGAAAATTTTCAAATTAATTGTAAAATAAAGAGAATAAAAAAGATAGAGATTCTAAAAAGCAATCTCATGACTTTTTAAAATCTCTACCTTCTATTTTATTTTTCTTCTAACAATAAATCGCGCAGATCATCTAATTGTTCTTTCGTAATTCCAATTCCTTTTTCAGCATATTGTTCCACAGAACCATATACATTGTGAATTTCATCAAATGCCGCTTGCAAGTATTCAACTCTCGCTTCAAACATCGCACTTAAAATTTCAATACTTGTTTCATCCTTAATCTGTGCTCCTAAAAAGGCCATCATTTTCTCATTCAACTGTTCACGAAATCCATTACTCAATAAATAATCCTGCATGACCGTCTCTTCTGGCACACCTAGTAAAAGTAATAATAAAGCAGATGCAAAGCCAGTTCGATCCTTTCCTGCTGTACAATGATTTAGAAGCGGTAAATTGTTTGTGTCTTGTATAAGTTCTAAAAATATTACAAATGCTTCATTGCCAGTCACGAAATCTCGATTCATCTTCACTAAATATTCTCCAGGCTTGCCGAGCATTGATAAATCTCCTAGATGGAAAAATTCATTAATATTTAAGTCTTTTGCTAAATCTTGCATAACTGGCAAGGAAACTTGACGAACATCTTTCATTTCAGGGTTTGGTTTATGGTTCACTTCGAAATCTGTGCGATAATCGCAGATAGTTTTCAACCCTAAATTATATAAACAACGAATATCTTCTTCTGTTAGCCCTGCTAATTCTTCAGAACGGTACAATTTTCCCCATTTCACCACACGGCCATCTTTCGCTTCATACCCGCCTAAATCACGAAAGTTAAACGCACCTTGCAGTGGTAAGCGGCGCTCTGCTACTGTCATACGCTCTCCTTCGCTCGTGACCAATCGAAAATAAACTCGCTTTGCTGGATTCGGATCTTCAATTGTAACTGATGAGGCGGCTGTTACAGTTGTTAATAATTCCCCATTTTCTTCAATATTCTCCGAAAATGTACTCCAATACACCTGCACTAGTTTTTCTATACTACCCCATTTTATAGATAAAGTGTTATCATTTTCTCGCTCTACTGTTACATCTAAATGTGTTTGTTTCATATTCGTTTCCATTTTTCCACCTATCACTTTCACTATCGTTTCTAACGCCTATTGTATACCATATAATGTAATTCACCTTACATATTTCATGACATTCTGCAATCAATTTATTAATACAGAGAAAACATTTCTTGTATATCTGTAAAAGATGTACAAGGTATTCCTCGAAAGACATAGGCAATTTGTTCATTCCCCAAGTCTTGATATACAACTGTCCCTCTTTGTGGATGCACATAGTATTCACAGTTTCCAATCTTTTGCGGAGAACTATAATTTCTTATCCAAGAAGACACAGGATGATAGCTATAATTGGTATGCCGACATGCCCATAATGTATATAACTGCTCTTTCGCATCCCAATATACATACTGCGTTTCGTTATCACCACAACCAATAGACTCTAATTCCCATGAACAAGGAACTAAAAGTGGTAATGGTACAAATTTCTTTTCTTTAGGAGAACACCATACGGAGCAACGACTAATTTCGCCTCCACCCTTTTCAATATGAGCCTGAAAACTTAGTTGATGAAATGGTAATTTTATTTGTTGTTTTGCTTTCTCAAGTTCAAATGGCTGTAATCCATATAAAAATCCCTCCATCTGATGCTGCTGAATTACTCCATCATCAATAGAAATTTCAAATTGTGTTTTCCACTTAGAAGTGACGTAACTATCGCATCCTTTATAATTTATCCCGCGCCAATATGTAAGTTTATTATATTGAAAACACTTGCCCTGTGCGTGATACAGACAACTATCTGGAAAAGTCGGTTCCAAAATATCCAGAAAAAACTGTTTCACTCGAAATATTCCTGTGGGAGTAACCACCTGAAACCAAAGTGATTCCCACTTTTCATTCTCCTGCCGCTGCGATATGTGCTCTATATGCCAGTCTTGAAATAAAATTTCCGGATATAACGGAATCATTTTTTTAAATGCTTGTTTTATCATCCAATTCCCCCTTGATTGATTTCTTCATTACTTCGAGAGGAATCTTCATTTACCCTTTTCTAATCACGCTTGTGTATTTCTCTATCTTTCCTAACTGTATACAGTTGTTGTAAGAAAACACTTGCTTCATAGCATCATTCATTTCATCAGTGCTCCCTACATAATATGAGGCACCAATTTCTTTTAAAATATATAATGCTTTTTCATGAAGCATTGTCCCGTATCGTTTTCCACGCATATTTGGAACAATACCAAGATAAAATAATCTTCCTTCTTCTACCGTGCCTGGCTCTATATGCGGCAAAATAACACCTACTGGATCTTCTCCCTGAAGAGCGACTAAACAATGTTCATTCCATCTACCGCCAATTTCTGTTTGAAAAGCATATAATAATTGGTCTATAGATAACGTTTCTTTCATATTTAAAGAATCCTGCATAGATTCTAGCCAAATTGTTTTAAATGTGTCTTCGCCTACTTCATCTATTGTTTTCAGTGTAAACGGAACTTCCACATCTGTAACATCAGATAAATCCTTCAGTACCATCACACAACTTTTTTGATGCTGAAATTGTAAACGCTGAAACAGCTCTTCATAATGTGTAAAATTTGGACTTTTTGATGAAATAACGAAATGTAAATGTAAAACTCCTTTATCCGTTGCTTTTTCCATCCAATATTGCACAATCTCTGTAACTTGTTCCTTTGTGTAGGAAACTGTATTATTTTCTTCAATTGTAATATAATGCGGTTCTCCTACTAATACTTTAAAATCACGTTCCATATTAACAAATTGATTCATTCTTTAACCTCTTTCTGTATATTTTTTAAAATAACATGTTTTCGATTGCATGAGCAGGAGTTTTTATGAATATGTAGAATACTAGAAATTTGATATTTTTATCAAGAAAGGATACTTTACCTTTCATTAGTAATTTTTAATTGTATCGATAATGCTAAAATGAGGGGGAGCATCATTGAATACCATTATGCTGCAGCAATTGTTAGAAACGATTCAAAAAAACGGATATTTATTGCCCCAAAATATCGATTTAAATCAATTAAGCATACATATGCTAGAGCATATTGGAACGTTAGACAGCTATTTACGTGATCAATTGATTTACTCTACCTTTTCTTACCTCATTTCACGTGAGTATTTTCATGGAGCTCAATTAGAAAAATTACTTATCCTAACTTTAGAAGAACAATACTTATATTGCGGCATCACTTCTAATGATAATGATAGCGTGTTTACGCGTTCTTTCACAACATTATTAATTGCATTAATATTATGCGCAGATAATAAAACAAATTTTTTACCGTCAGAAATGATTATTACCGTCAAAGAAAAATTAGTAGATTATATGAACCAAGAAATTGACTTAAGAGGATATGTACACCCTCACGGCTGGGCGCATAGTGTTGCTCATGCAGCGGATACTTTTGATGCCCTTATTCATAATCTAAAACTGCCGCAGCAATATTATGAAGAACTAACTCATTGTCTTTTAAATAAAATATTCGTTTATTCTATTGTGTATCATTTTGATGAAGATGAGCGTATTATTACCCCTCTTCTTTCCATGATATCAAAAGGCTTCTCACAAAAGCAGTTTTTTGAGATTATCCGTATCAAATTAAACTTGCTCCCGCAATACAAAGCAAGACTTCCAGTCAATGATTTTTGTAATCTATGTACAAATATAAAAACTTTCCTACGCAGTTTATATTTTAGAACTGTACCTAATATTCAATTTAGTAATATAACATCTCAAGCAGAACTGATGTTAAAAGAGTTGCCTACATTCTATTAAGATATATAGTGAAACAATGATTATGGCAACTACACAATATACAAAGGAAAAAACGCTATTTTAATAAGAGCAGGATATTCTACTCCCCTTTTAGAATAGTTTAGATTAACTCCATACGAAACATACTTACAATTTGCACGTATGTAATATAAATAAAGGGATTGGTGTCTATATGGGATATATCGAAGAAATGCGTAATTTAGTTGGGAATCGTCCACTCATTCTAGTAGGTTCACATGTAATTATATTAAACAAAAATAATGAAGTACTTCTTCAACTTCGCAGCGATTACAACTGCTGGGGAATAATTGGCGGTGCACTTGAATGCGGTGAAACGTTAGAAGAAGCCGCTAAGCGAGAAGTCTATGAAGAAACAGGGTTAATCGTGAAACAATTAGAACCATTTCAAAGTTTTTCTGGGAAAGAATTTTTTAATACATACCCAAATGGAGATCAAGTATATGGTGTTCTCGTTACATATATTTGTCGTGATTTTGAAGGAACATTACGTATCGATCACAATGAATCAAAAGAGTTACGATTCTTTCCTATTCATGATCTCCCTACAAATGTTGGATCAGTGCATAAATTAATTTTAGATACGTTTTTAAAGAACAATATAAATTAAAGGAACCAAATCCATTGGTTCCTTTTCACACATTAACACCCAATCCGTTTTTTTATTTCCGCTAAATTCACCCTAGCTATTTCCCTGGCCCGCTCTGCTCCTTTTTCTATCGCTTCTTGAAGTAAATGCGGCTCATTCATATACATTTTATATTTCTTCCTCGGCTCTTCTAACTCACGATTGATGACGCGGAATAATTCTTTTTTTACATCCCCCCAGCCGATACCTGTTGCGTATCGCTCTTTCATGATTGCAACTTCCTCAGCTGTGGCAAATTCTTTATACAACATAAATAATGTTTCAAGTTCTTTTGGTTCACTTGGTAAGGAAGAATCTGTTTTGATTTTAAAAATAAGTTTTTTCAACTTTTCTGGTTCTTCAAATAACGGAATGACATTTTCATAGCTTTTACTCATTTTTCGTCCATCGAGGCCTGGTACAATTGCTCCATCTTCTTGAATGATATACTCAGGCAATACAAAGATTGTTCCAAATGTGTTATTAAAATACGAAGCAATATCCCTCGCAATTTCTACATGCTGAATTTGATCTTTTCCAACTGGAACATAGTTTGATTGAAATAATAAAATATCGGCAGCCATTAAAATAGGATACGTATATAATCCCATATTTACACCAGTATCTACATCTACTCCTGCTTCTAAATTTTGATCAACCTTTGCTTTGTAAGCATGGGCACGGTTCATTAAGCCTTTCGGAGTAAGGCAAGCCAAAATCCAGTATAACTCTAAGATCTCTGGTACATCTGATTGCCGATAAAAGATTACACGCTCATCTAAACCTAATGATAACCACGTTGCCGCTACTTCTTTCGTATATTCACGAAATCTCTTTGGCTCATGCACCGCATTCAATGCATGATAATCGGCAATAAAATATAACGCCTCTCCTTCTCTTCGTTTAGAAAGCTGCAAGGCTGGTTTAATTGCTCCAATATAGTTTCCAAGATGCGGATGTCCAGTTGGTTTAATTCCTGTTAACATAACTTTTTTATTCACTACTACTCCTCCTTTTACATATAAAAAAGTCCCTCGATCCTAAAAAGGACGAGGGACTCCCGTGGTACCACCTTTATTAGCTACAATTTCATAGCTCTCTTTATGATTCGAGTAACGTCGAAACAACCGTCAAAGCCTACTCAATTCAGCTTGCAGCTCCAGAGCCCATTCCACATTTTTCACTTACTGATTCCCACCAACCATCAGTTCTCTGTGAAGTTCCAAATATGTACTCTTCTCTTTCATCGCTTTTTCTTTGATTTTTCCTTATTATACCATAATATTTTTTTAGATAAAAGGGAACTTTCTGTCTTATTAAGGAGGAATTTTCCTTTCTTTATCTAATTACATATAAGTTTACGGAAAAGATTCATTCAACTATGGAGGATTTATTATGGTAAAATATATTTCAATTTTGGGATCAACTGGTTAATGGGAGCAAAATTAACAATTGATTCTGCAACATTACTAAACAAAGGATTTGAAGTAATGGAAGCACGTTGGTTATTTGACGTTCCCTATGAAAAAATCGATGTTATGATTCATAAAGAAAGCATAATTCACTCTCTTGTCGAGTTTGTGGATGGCTCAATTATGGCGCAGCTCGGAGCGCCTGATATGCGTATGCCCATTCAATATGCATTCCACTATCCATCGCGTTTACCATCTTCTTTTAAAAAGTTAAATTTATTAGAAGTTGGGAGCTTGCATTTTGAAAGACCTGATTTAGAGAAATTCCCTTGTCTTCATTATGCTTATGAATCTGGGAAAATTGGCGGAACTACTCCAGCTGTATTAAATGCTGCGAATGAAATTGCAAATGCTTTATATTTACAAGACAAGATTTCATTTTTTGACATTGAAAGCACAATCTATTCTGCATTAGAAGCTCATCAAAATATCGCGAATCCTACATTAGAAGAGGTATTAGCAGCTGACCAATGGGCACGGCAATATGCAAATCAACTGCTTGTGAAAATATAAAAATAATGATACGAAAGAGTGAAAATATCAGATTCTCACTCTTTTCATAAAAGGAGGCCTTCAATTGATTCAAAAATTATCTCCTTCTTCTATTGAAGAAGCTGCTGAAATTTTAGAAGTTCAAATTTCCGCATATAAAGTTGAAGCACAGTACCTGCAAAACCATTCCATTCCACGATTGTATGACACAATTACTGATATTCAAAATTGTAATGAAATCTTTTATGGATACTTCATTAATAATACGTTAGCAGGGTTTATTTCGTTTTTATATGAGGATGCTGTTGTTGATATTCATCGTCTCGTTGTTTCCCCTACGTATTTCCATAAAGGAATCGCAACTGCATTATTGGAACACCTATTTCAACTACATGAAGAAACAACAAACTATATTGTACAAACTGGTAAGAAAAACACGCCTGCTCTTTCTTTATATAAGAAACATAATTTTATTGAAACAAACGAAATTACATTACCAGACGGTCTCGTTCTTTTACAATTAAAAAAGGTAAAATAGATTGATTAACTTGGATAAATATGTTAATTTTGTTTGTATATAACCTTTTGCTGAATCCAAATTTTGGAGCGGGGGAACCATTTCTGTGGCATATGCCACTTGGGGCGAATCTTTTTTAGTAGGGGTACTCTCACATTCCGAGTCCGACAGCTAACCTCGTAAGCACATTGAGAGAGGAAGGTGCTTTTTACTTATGCTACAAAGCATTCCTCCTTAACTCTAACAGTATGTTTCTTGTATACTTCAAATATATTGTTAGATAAAAGGAGATGATTTTCATGTTACGTATATCCGACCATGAAAAGAAAACAATGGAGCAAAGAGTAAAATTAGAACAACATCGTCCGTATTATACAGCAAAAACAGCAAGTTGCATTCAACATAAATATGTTATGCAACACATTGTTCAGTGTAAAAAGTAAGAAAATAGCGGAAGCATTGCATAACTGCAAAGCTTCCGCTATTTTATATAACTTGAACTCGCTTTTCTCTTCGCTCGGTGCCTTTTTACTTTTGCGATTGTACCGCAAGCACGTCCCCCTTCTCCTTCAGCATACATACCGCACCAACGTTTACTACCGTTACGAGATTGATCGTAAAACACCCATTTACAATCTGGACAAGCTTTTAATCTTCCCCACTGTTTGTTTGTAATCGCCGAGATAATAATCCGCAATAAAAATGTATATAAATTTCCCTCACCAATTGCTTGATATGTAATGACGTCCGCCTCATCCATCGTCATTACTTGCAATGGATATTTTTCAAACAACGGTTTTAGCGGCTTCTGTTGTTCCACGGCCCCGCGAATTGTATCTCGAAAAAATTTTACTTCTTCCAATGAGCCAAAAGGCAGCTCTTCATTCCATTGCTCCATCATAAACTGATGTATATCTTCTTCCGATTCTAAACAATCAACTGGTTCTCTCGTTTCATTTGGAATTCTCCATGTATTTAAAAAGGCTCTTATACTTTCTAACATCTCTGGCGCAATTTGGTTGTTATTCAAAATCACCACCAACTTTCCATAGTTTACTTTATTTCGTATTTCCAGTATAATCATAACATAAAATCGTTAACCGCTAAAAAAAATAGATGGTTAACAAGGAGGGTGACAACTTTGAGGTCTTTTTCATTACCTATTCGTTTTGTATTATTTTCGTCTTTTTTTATGACACTTGGTCATTTTGCTGTGATGGCATTTCTAGCTATCTATTTATCTAATTCTTTACATTTCTCTGCTATGCAAGTTGGCACCATATTAACAGCCCTTACCATTACCTCTCGTATATTTCCGTTATGTACTGGAATACTTGCCGATCGGATTGGCTATATTACTATGATGATAATTGGAATGATTTTACGAGGTATTGGTTTTCTTTCATTAGGAATATTTTCAGGATTTCATGCCATTATGCTTGCAACAATATTCATTGGATTTGGGACAGCATTTTATGAACCTTCTGCACGTGCTGTCTTTGGCTCTCAACCAGCTCATATAAGAAAAGATACCTTTACATACCTAAACCTCTTTCTAAACGGCGGAGCAATTATTGGGCCGATTGTAGGGAGTATATTCCTACAATCGAATCCTATGTATCCTTTTATATTTACCGGATCACTCATGTTAATTTTAGCATTCCTATTCTTTCTTCTTAGATCTCACTTTCATGTTACTGTGTACGAAACACAACTTTTAACAGGAATAAAAGTTGCTGGACAAAATAAACCTTTTCTATCTTTTTCACTCATCATGGTGTTTTTTTATACGATGTTTACACAACTTACGGTTGCATTACCACTTCATATGAATAACATAAGCCACGATCAAAACTTAGTAGGACTCGTTATTACAGTAAACGCAATTACAGGTTTTTTATTTATGATTGCATTTAAATATCTCTTCAAAAAATATCATGCGCTGTCTCTTGTTAAGTATGGTGTGTTACTAATGGGGCTATCTTTTCTTCTCATCCCATTTTCTTTTCATCCATATTGGCTGCTAGCGTGTGTCATTTTATTTACGATCGGAGAAACACTTGTATTACCGAATGCCGATATTGCGGTTGCGAACTTTAGTAACGAAAAATACACAGCAACCTATTTTGGTTTCTTTCAACTATCACTTGCCATAGGCTTTACGATTGGAAACTATACAGGAACTTTCTTTACGAAGTATTGGCAAGATATGAGTCTTCCTTGGATTCTTTTTGGTCTTTTAGGCATTGTTGGATTTTCACTTCTTCATTTTTTATATCGAACTGTTAAAACGAATGAAAATCTATTGCATATAAAACAGAGTATGTAACGTTCTTACATACTCTGTTTTTACTTTCACATATGTTATGTCAATCTACCTTAAAACCAAAAATAACCTTATTTTCATATATCTGTTATACTATAAAAAGAGAATACAATGCATTGAAAGGAATGAAATACATTATGACAAAGGAAACAAACAAATCTCGTGTTATTTTCATGACTTTAGTTTCTGCATTACTCTTTTGCGCTATGTTAGTTGCGGCTTCACTTTCTCCACTTGCGGATTCTGGACCTAACGCTAATAAGTTCGGTACTTCCAATATATGGGCAAGTATAGGTATGGTACTTATATTTTATATTTTGCCCTTAATTATATATATGGCAGGCGTGCACATCATGAAGTTCGTCATGGCTGTTTTTTGTGGCTTTGGAATCCTCATGAGCCTGACAGTACTTGTAATCATCTTAACGATGGGACTATCCACTACTTTACTAGTTCTTTGTATAGCTACATTAATCGGCAATGTTATGTGGTATATCATAGCTTTTCGTTCCTCATCAAAACCGACTCATCAAATTTCAAGGAGCTGAAACATGAAATTTACATTTGCAAAAGTTGAAGTGTTATTACCAGAAGAATACATTGAAACATTGAGAAATAAACTAAACGAAATTGGCATTTTAACGGTAGGTAAATATGATCATGTTATTTCTTACTCATTTGTTCAAGGATCTTGGAGGCCACTAGAAGAAGCGAAACCTTTTCATGGTACTACAGGTGAAATATGCTTTGGAACTGAATGCAAAATGGAATTTAGATGTTTGTATGAGAAAATCGAAGAAGTATTACGTATTATTAAAAGTATTCATCCATATGAAGAACCTGTAATTCATGTATTGCCATTATTATTCTAAGTAAGACATTATACAATTTGTAAAAAAATGCGAAGCTACTCAGCCTCGCATTTTTTAAGTGATAATCAAAATCATTCTGTCCATAATCTCTTTATATCAATTAATTGCTCACCGTTAAATTTCATCCTATATACATCCGGTTTTGAAGTCTCCATTAAAAATTCATATCCATATTGACGATCAAAGTATTCCATCATTAAAGTCATGACAAGTCCATGAGTTCCAATTACAATTTTATACCCTTTAAAATCTGTTAATATCTCATTCAATACTGCCACAGCACGGTTCTGACAATCTCCTTTTGATTCTCCCCCGCGTATTAAAAAATTTGGACTCGAAAACATCTTCTTTACAAGTGGATACAATTCCTTATCTGACATTATCGTGTCTTCACTTGTAAACATACATTCTCTAAGATTTTCGTCTATTAATATTTCTTTCTCATAAAAATGAGCTAACTCCTCAATTGTCAACATAGCTCGGCTATATGGGCTGGAAATGAATGTGTCTACTCCTTCATCTTTCAATAATTCAGTTACTCTATTTGCATCAAGCTTCCCCTTCTCAGTCAATCCACGCGTTCGTTCGTTACCTTCTGTTTTAGATGATTCACCATGTCTTACCATATAAATGCATGTATACATAATTTCCTCCTGAAATTACTGTGATTTTATATTATACACAAATCTAGGGTTTAACCTCGTAGAACCTTACACGGCGATTAATATTACAATCTTAGACTCTCTTTTTCTTTCCTTTTATAATTAAAAAACTTGGTTGTTTTAATAATTTCTCATAAGATGATGGGTAATTTTTTCTTAATTGTTCTGTAGGGATCGGTTCAATCATTTTTTCAATCTCGAAGTGATGAAGTGTATCATTTATAATATCTTGCAGCGGCCGGCGGTAAAAGTACATATCAACATACTTATCACTTTTCTTCCATCTATCGTGAAGAAATTCGCGGTTAAAGTACTGTTTATTCTCTGATAAATGAATATCCATTGTTGGATGATGAACGGAGAACAAAAATGTTCCGCTTGGTTTTAATAATCTCGCAAATTCAGCGAAAGTTGTTTCCCAATTTGCAATATAATGAAGAGCTAACGAACTAACAATATAATCATATGTACGATCTGCAAAAGGTAACTTATTTTCAAAATCTAGTTGAAAAACCTCTGCTTTCTCTCCTATTCTTCTTTTTGTTGCCGCAACCATCTCACCACTAACATCAATCGCGGTTACATTTGCTCCCCTATTTAAAAACTGCTCTGTATACCATCCTGCTGCACAACCCGCATCGAGTACATGTCTTCCTTTCATATTGCTAGGCAACTGACTCATCATAGCCGGACGTTCATAATCTGTATTATACGGACTCTCATGATCTACTCTATGTTCGTAATGATCGGCTAGTATATCGTATGCATCAATAATTTGCTGTTTATTCATATCCCATCCCCCCTCTCGCTTTAAAAGACGCATTTTCCATTTTAACATATTTACAAATAATTAAGAATATTTTACACAAACAATGAAGTAATCATTTATTTTTTCTTTAAAAATTCTTTAGAAAACAATTCAAGTTCATCAGAAATCGATAAATTCATGCAAAAATCACCATCCTTTTCTGTATATTTATACAAAAAAATAACGATGTAGCTGCAATCCGTTAAGGAAATCTCAAAAAAATCCAAATTTATCAGTGTTAAAATTGATAAATTTGGATTTTTTTATTACCTCATTATTGCTGAAATTGTTTAGACTAAATCTTTTTCGTCTTTAATTCAATTTTATTTTTTTTGTAAAAACAAGCAATAATCCAAACAAATAATAAATTATACTCACCGCTATAACACTATAAATAATTACTGGAATCGTTGTCGGGGCCCATACTTTAATAAATGCCCAAGACACCCCCAAAATTTTCGGAAATGTGATCGTAAGTGTCAAGAGCGTAGCTACAATCAATGTATGAATGGATAATAGCAAGACCCTCTTTACGTTTAATGGTGTCTTAATTCGTTGTTTTCTAACAAGCTGCCTCATTATTCTTAGCGATAGTATGATAAAAAATAATCCAAAACAGCCAACTACAATACACAGGATGGTCACAACTCTATCCATCTTTTGATAATTGTCGGAATGGTTATTAGTAACATTGTTTCCCTCCCATAGATCCATTACGCCTTGACCTATGGCTGTCGTATAACTCGTATTCATATTGGACAGAATTGCTATCCCTAATTCTTCATCAGGTTGCATGATGAAATATGAAGTAAATGTTGGGTTCTCTCCAGCATGAAAAATATATTGTTTTTCGTTTTTTTTCATAACTCCCCATCCGCTGGCATAGTAGGTATTCTTATCAAAAGGCTCCACTGACTGATCAGGGATATGTGATTCTTGAATAAGTTGCTTGTCGATCGCATTGCTTGAATCGTTTCCTAATTGTAGTTTCATCCATTTCGCTATATCATTCGTATTGCTGATAACATATCCAGCTGGTATGTTCCCACGATAAATAGGCGGCGTGTAAGACTGCTCTTTCATAAATCCTCTTTTATAGCCGGAAGCCATTTCAGTGGACTGAACTTGATGTAGCCCAACGAACGATTCTTTCATACCGATCGGCTCTAATATCTGTTTTTTCATATATAAATCATAGGGCCGATTCGTTACGCTCTCGATAACGAGTCCCAGTATATCATAATTGATTGTCGCATATTCCCAAGAGCTACCTGGCTTTCGATCTAATTGCTGATTCAGTAATGTTCTTACGGTCAACTCAAGGGCGTTATCTGCATTACTTTCAGAAATTTGTGTTATAGAATTAGAAGCTATCCCGCTAGTATGATGAAGCAGCTGATTCAAAGTAATCGCCTGCGGTTCTCCATTATATTTTAACTCTAACCATGGGATATACTTCCGGACATCATCTGATCGTTTTAACAGCCCTTCTTTTTCTAATTGTAGAATGGCTAGACCTGTAAATGCTTTCGTTGTAGATCCGATTTCAAATAACGTATTAGAGGTCACAGGTGTCTGTGCCTTTACATCAGCGTACCCGAAGCCTTTTTGATAAACCGTTTTCCCCTTCTCTACAATAACTAACGATATCCCTGGAATTTTACTAATACTTCTTTGCTCTTCAACAAACTTTTCGATCTTTTGAATTTTTTCACTTGAATCGGCGTTAGCCATTTTGGATGTGAAGCCACTAACTGCCAGAATCATAGCAAACATTAACATACAAAATCTTACTGATTGTTTCATTATCGATTCCCCTTGATTAAATTTATGCTTTTCATGTAAGCTTGTCGCTTACGGTGGCTACTTCTCCAATCTTTAGAGTAGACTGTGCGTATACACTGTCAATAGTCTAAGGTACTATTAACAGCATTAAGGTTATAGAGTTGTAACACGTATTAATGTCTTCATGCACTTTAATTCCTTCTTATACATTGTTCAATTGAAATGTAGTGTTTTTTGTACGAGTTCATATGTTATTTTAGAAGAATATGGTTAAAGAAGACATGTATTTGTCTTACAAATTAAGATTGTATTCTTACAAAATTGTCACCTTCTATAAGGGGGTAACACTCCATCGCCAGCAAATTAAAAAGAACGAGTTACCTCAAAACGAAAAAAATAGGTCACATTCTCATAAATAACTGTAAAAAATTAAATTTTCGTTATGGGGAATTTCAAAATATTAGCTTGATGGGTATGTGACGGCGGCCCAATTAGAAAAACATTTTAAAATGAACATCGATGATTTAATTAAACTCCTTTATTCTTGTTAAACTTCATAAAATAAAAGACTATCCTAAATACGATATACAATTTATTTTAGTAGGTTTTTCAATAGATACCCCGAACTATTAAAGGTGTAAAGTCTATCTTAAGGGGGAAGCAGTAAATGAAAGATATAATGACAAGTGATGGAGTCACCTTGCATGTAAGTATAAGTGGACAAGGAATACCTTGTATTTTCTTACATGGAGGACCTGGTTATTGGAGTTACCCTTTTGAAATGACGGCCAGTCCAATTTTAGAAGATTTTATGAATATGCATTACCTTGATCAACGAGGGTGTGGTCGCTCTTCACTTGATTCTAAAAGAGATTACTCATTACACAGGTTGCTTTTGGATATTGAAGAAATTAGACAAGAATTAGATATTCATAAATGGATTGTGATGGGGCACTCATTTGGTGGTATTTTAGCTACTAACTACGTTAAACAATACCCAAATCGTGTTCTAAATTTAATCTTGATTAATTGTACTCTAAACAAGCGAGAAACAAACTTACACCAAATGAATATCGGAAAGAAATGGTTAGGAGAAGACCCTGTTTTGGATTCTTATGAATCAATTGAGTCTTTCTATAAGGACTTCTTTACAACAGCTGAAAAACTACTAGAAATGAGGAAATATTACGATTTGCAGTTTATCGATAGAAAAAACCTTGAAATTTTAGAAGGCTTAGATAAGAACCTTAAACACCGTTCTGATTTTCGTGATTATGTCCATACTGCCACTGAATTTTTTAAAGATTATACTCAAATTACACCTGAAATTTCAGTGCCAATCCTTGTAATTAGCGGCAAATATGATGATGCTATTGGACCCGAACACTATAAAAAGTTTAAGTTTCCTAACATGTCTGTTACTATACTAGAAGATAAGCATCATCCTTATTTAGAAAACAAAGATGAACTTAAGCGTGTAATTCAGGAATTTGTACTAAATACATCTACTCTGAAAACAACTTAATACACTAACGAGAAAAAGAATTGTGGAAACAAAAGATGTTTATATATAAAAACACTTTTTCAATCTACAACTTTTTTTAAATAGTCTAAAAAAGCAGCAACTATACAGTTGCTGCTTCCTCTTGTTGTACATCCATTTTACGAATTTCAATACGCTTAATTTGATGTGCGTCTTTTTCTAAAACTTTAAATTCGTATCCTTCTGTTTCAACGGATTGTCCTTCTTGAATTTCGTGATTTTGTGTCATCACCCAACCGCCAATTGTATCAACTTCTACTTCATCAATGTGTAATCCAAATAAATCTTGAATCTCACTAATCAATACTTTTCCATCAACAATTTTATGATGCTCATCAACGTGATGAATTGGAGGATGCTCATCTTCATCATATTCATCACGAATTTCACCAACAATTTCTTCTAATATATCTTCAAGCGTCACAATTCCGGCTGTCCCGCCATATTCATCGTATAATACAGCCATTGGAATTCTCTTCTTTTGCATTTGTAGAAGTAAATCATGGATTGGAATTGTCTCCATTACTTCAATAATAGGACGCATAAATGTTTTGATAGATCGCAAATCTTCTTTATCATTTTTCATATAACGAATAAAGAAATCTTTTACGTTCACCATACCGATAATATCATCTTTATCTTCTCCAAAGATTGGGTAACGTGTATACTTTTCACTTCGGATAACTTTCATATGATCTTCTACTGAATCTTCAAGATAGAAACCAACGATTTCTGTCCGCGGCACCATAATCTCTTTTGCAATACGATTATCAAATTCAAAGATATTGTTTACATATTTATACTCCGCCTGATTAATTTCCCCATTTTCATAGCTCTCTGAAAGAATTAAGCGTAATTCTTCTTCCGAGTGCGCTACCTCATGCTCAGAAGCTGGTTTTAATCCGAATAAACCAGTTACAAGACGCGCTGATTTATTTAACATCCAAATAAATGGGAACATGATTTTGTAAAACATAATAAGCGGTGCTGCAAACAACATTGTAATTGTTTCTGCTTTTTGAATTGCTAATGTTTTCGGTGCTAGCTCACCAACAACAACATGTAAAAAGGTAACCGTTGCAAATGCAAGAATATACGATATTGAATTCGCAGCTGTTTCTGGTAAATGCAGATCTTGAAATAACGGTTGTAATAAGCGATGAACCGTAGGCTCTCCAAGCGATCCGAGCGCAAGAGCTGTAATAGTTATCCCTAACTGACACGCCGATAAATATTCATCTAAATTTGCTGTTACCTTTTTGGCTGCTAATGAACCTCGTTTTCCTTCTGCAACAAGTTGGTCAATACGGCTTGGACGCACCTTAACCATAGCAAACTCTGCTGCCACGAAAAATCCAGTAAATGCGATTAAAATCGCAATCATAACTAAATTAAATATTTCCAAAGAATCCCCCTTAGTTTCAAAACTAAGGTGTCCACCTCCTGTATAAATAATTACTTTCTTTTACTCTCTAAATTTAGAAAATAAAGCGCTATACAGAAATTAAAGGGTGGATAGTCCTATCTACTATAATAGCAAGATAAGAGATTGTATTAAAGCTGTCGTTTGAGTTGATAAATGTTTCGTTAGTTTTTCGCGCTGTGAATCTGTTAACCCATCTAATAACGGTTTTAATTCTACTAATTCCGTTTCCAAACGGTGAATACGCTCTGTTACATCATTTACTTGTTCCGAAACGTCCTCATTAACACCGAGCAGCTTTTTTTTCTCCTCGATCCTATCCTTAATTTCAGAAAGCGGTATATGCATTTCTTTACATCTCTCAATAAAACGTAATGTGTCAATTGCTGTTTCGTCGTAGTAGCGATAATTTGATTGAGATCGCTCCGCTTTCAAAATACCTAGATTCGTATAATAATCAATCGTTCGTTTCGAAACATGAGCCATGTGAGCCAACTGTCCGATTCGGTACACCTTCCCAACGACCTTCCCTCCCCGTATATGTTACAAACATCATACAATACATAAACTGTACAGTCAAACGTTACGGTTGGAAATAACAGTTTATAAAAATATTAAGATTCACTTTCTTCCGCACAAAAAGTAAAATAAGCTACAAATCTACATGCCGTAGAATAGCTTCTTTTACTTACTATATGTTACTTGATAAAAATTCTTTTGTTTCAATGACATTCGCAAACATATTATTTAAAGCACTCATGAATACCGCATGGACATGTTTGGCATGAAGCTGTTCATTGTTAAATATAAGGTCTTTTGTCGCACAGGAATCTGCAATTACTGTACATCTAAACTCTAAATCACTAGCAGCTCTTACTGTTGTATCAATGCACATATGCGTCATCATTCCGCATATCACCAAGTGATCAATTCCCTCTCGCTGAAGTAATTCAAGTAATTTTGTTTTTCGAAAGCTGTTTGGATAATTTTTTTGTACAACAAATTCATTTTTTAAAGCTTCTACACTAGAATGAAATTTTACACCTTCTGTATTCGGAAGAAAAAAAGTAGCTCCTTCCTTTACTGAAATATGTTGCACATGAAATACAGGTAAATGCATTTCCCTAAAGAAATCTAACACTTTTTTTGCATTTTCAACCGCTTTTAATGGTTCATATAATTCACATTTTCCACCTGGAAAATAATCATTTTGAATATCAATTAATATAAGTCCCGTTTTCATTATTAGCCCTCCAATATTTTGAAAATTAAGTTATAATCTAATTATAGAGCTTTATCGAGTTAGCCAAAACATTCTCATGAAAGACTTTGACTTCATATGATTTCACCATGAAAGGGTTTTGTACGATGATTGATTCAACAGATTTGCAAATTCTTGATTTACTCAAGACTAATTCACGAATGCAGTGGAAAGATATTGGGAAAAGCGTACATATGACAGGACAATCCGTTGGAAACCGTATTCGAAAAATGGAGGATGAAGGAGTAATAAAAGCGTATACTATTTTAGTAGATCATTTGAAGTTAGGCATGCAGTATACTGCTTTCATCACGGCTTTTATGAAGACAAATGAACACTCTACATTCACATCATTTATTACAAAAGAAGATTCCATTGTAGAAGCTCATAAAATTAGTGGTGAAGGATGTTATTTCCTCAAAGTACAAATAGACTCCCAAGAAAATTTGCATAACTTATTAAAGGAAATTTTAAGGTTTGGTAACTATCGCTTAAATTTATCCATTCACCAAGTAAAAGAAAATTCTTTATGATAGAAAGGAGAATTGTGATGTATTACAACAACTTATTTGAAAATGATCAACCAGTAATCCGTCTCTAAGACGGGCATAATAATTGCTTCGTCTTAAGGATACGTATTCCTAAAAATAGACGGAGGTCATATAATTATGAAACATTCATTACTCGGTGCATTTTGTTTATCGCTTGCTGCAAGCATTTGGGGAGGCATGTACGTTGTCAGTAAATACGTATTAGAGTTTATTCCCCCGCTTACGCTTGTTTGGTTACGCTTCGTTATCGCTTTTGCGATTTTGTTTATCATTTTACAAATCACACAGCGAAAACAGAAAACGAAGATTTCAATCACGAAAAATGATTGGTTATTATTTGCTTGGATCGGGTTTATCGGTTATTTTGTTTCCATTACATTTCAATTCATTGGAACAAAATTGTCCGATGCCCATACAGGTTCTTTAGTGACATCGGCAACACCAGCCTTTATGATTATTTTTGCAAGAATAATAGTAAAAGAACATATTACCATTCGTAAATTTATTTCCGTACTCCTAGCAACAATAGGTGTTATCATCGTTATCGGATGGGATATAAAAGTTGGAACGTATTTCACAGGAGCTACCATCTTAGTCGGGGCTGCTATTACGTGGGCATTATTATCGATATACGTCAAAATCGCCTCGCAACGTTTTTCGTCCTTAATCATTACAACGTATGCAATATTGTTTGCGATTTTGTTTATTACGCCATGCATGATATGGGAATTACAAACATACCGCATACAGAACCTTAACACATTGATGATCTTAGGAGTTTTCTACCTTGGTATCATTTCAACCGCTGGTGCATTTTTTCTATGGAACAAAGGTATGGAGTTAATGGATGCAGGAATTGGTTCACTCTTTTTCTTTTTTCAGCCTCTTGTTGGATCATTTCTTGGATGGTTACTACTGGATGAAGAGCTAAAAACTACATTTTTTATTGGAGCTTTTCTCATTGTAGTGAGTGTTCTTATTGTTACAATTGATAAAAGAGAGACATCTTCACACAATAAATATAAAATTCTATATACCAATGATAAATAAAGAAAACAAGGGTGGTGTAAATGCCATCCTTGTTTTTTCATAGCTTATTTTATTCGTTACATCTCTTCTGGACTATAATAGTCTAACACATTATTGCCTATTCCTACTTCTGAAAAAATAACATGTGTAACTGTTTCAGCAAATTTTGAAACATCATCGATAAAGGCTTCTACTTCTTGAAAGCTTCGAACAGAAATTTTCACTATATAATTAGTAGGTCCTGCTACGCGATAACAAAAAACAGCTCTCGGATAATCTTTCATGTATGCTCTAAACCTTTCACACTGTCCATTTTTTGTTTTCACTTCTAATACAGCGTGAATATTAAACCCTAACTTATCATAATTAATTTTTGTCGTATACCCTTCAATAATCCCCTCATCCTCTAACTTCCGTACTCTTTCAGCCACGGAAGGCGCAGACAAATTAACTTTTTTAGATAGTTCACGAATGGAAAGACGAGAATTTTGATTTAAACATTGTAAGATTTGTGCGTCAATTACATCTATTTTCATTTGTAATGTTCCTCTCATAAATTCGTTTTAAACACAAAGAAAAATCTTAGAATGCATTATTAACAGAAAGGAAAATAGCTCCATCCTATATTATCATATACTTATAAAACTTTTTTCACTATGTAAGGAGAGAATCCCATGGCACTAGAAATGAAAACGAACTGTCAAACTTGTAATACTTCCCTTCAAGGAGATTCAGAAGCATATATATGTGTATATGAATGCACCTTTTGCCCATCTTGTACAGAAAAGACAAAGTACGTCTGTACAAATTGTGGTGGTGAATTAGTGCGAAGACCGAAAAAGAAATAACAGTTTTACGTAATAAAAGCGCAAAGTCTATAAGATTTTGCGCTTTACTTTTATTCAAAATTTGTTTTATATCAGTACTCTGTAAAATTCATCATTTAGAAGTTTGATTAAAGTTTTTATTTTTGTATGAGTTTCCCATCAAGCGCCTCAATATACCTCTTCGCTGATTTCTGAACAGCTTCATTTGCATTTCCCTGCACAATTCCATGAAATGCATTATACAATCGATTAAACTTCAACTCTTTTACGTTCTCAGCCATTTCTTTCACTTTCCATGCTGGTAATGGAATGAGATTCGGATAACTGTACATAAAGCTTACCCATCTTGAATCAGCGACGACTTGAATAATATCTCCAGTTAATAGAACTCCTCTTCCATCATCTCCATTTTTCCAGTGTAATACGGAGCCACCTCTAAAATGTCCACCTAAACGATACAGCGTAAGGTTCTCAGAAAGTTGTAAAGATTCTCCAGACCAAAATATGATACGCTCACTTGGACGTATTACCCATTCCTTATCATCTTCATGAATGTAAATAGGAACATCAAATCGCTCTGCCCATTCTACTTGTGTAGAATAATAATGCGGGTGTGATAAAGCAATTCCATGAATTCCCCCTAGTTCATTTATTCTTTCTACAGTCTCTTCATCAATATATGTAACACAATCCCATAACAAATTATATATATCCGTTTGGACTAAATAAGCATTTTGACCAATTGCAAACTTTGGTTTTGTTGTGATGCTATATAAATTTTCTTCTTCTTTTACAATCTCATTCTTATACGTTTTGCTTTGCTGTAGACTGTCTAACGTTGTCCATGATTGCCCCATCGGATTTACATACTGACGTTCTTCATTACAAATTACACAGTTTACGGGTGGTTCATCAAAAAGTGGGTATTGTACACCACATGTAATACAAACATAATGCTTCATCTTTATTTCACTCCTCCTCATTTCATTGCGCACATATTAACTAGAAATATCATAATCAATGTGTAGTCCAGTTAAGTACACACTTAATATCCCTTGATGTGTGCATTCAAAGTGAACCAGCCAATTGAAACATTTTTCGATATCAGGATCATTCATTTCTTCCCAAATCACAGTTCTTTCCCACTCGATTTGACTCGAAGTAAACATTTTGTAACCATTCTCTAAATCTCTATAATATACTTTCAACTTATCGAGATTTACAGCCATTTCTGGATCCATCCGTTTTTCTCGCCATGATGGCCCTCTTTTATTCATCATCGCACGTAGATAAATTTCACGTGCATCTGCAATATGGCGAAGCTCTTCACCTAATGTTTTCATAGATTCATACGGTCGAAAAGAAAGATCTTCTGAACTTAAGTGCTCCAATAAACCATTAGTAAGATAAGAATAATACTTCCAATATTCAACAATCGATGTTTGAGCCATATCCACCCTCCTACAAACATTCGTTCTTTTTACAGAATATCACAAAATTAACTATTAAATAAAATTATTTATCAGAAAATTACAAAACAACTAAATATTTAAATTGTTATTTTAATTGTTATATAAAAATAATAATCATCATAAGACATCCTGCAATACACCATAAAAAGAAAGCGCTTAATTTGTATAATTGATTAAATTTTCTATACAATAAAAATGATAGAAAAAATAAATTTACGAAAAATTCATTTTTGTCTTGCATAATAATTTATTTTTGTTATTATCGTTAGTGATTCGACAAAAAATGACTTTGCAATGTACTCGTCGTACAAAAAATTCAAAATATTTAAATTTGGAGGTTTTTTCGTGTCAAAAAATGTGCAAACTTCACATATTTTTGTGATTGGGCTTATGCTCTTTGCCCTTTTCTTTGGAGCAGGTAATTTAATTTTCCCTGCTATGTTAGGACAAACAGCAGGAAGTAACGTATGGGTTGCTACCGCTGGATTTTTAATTACAGGAGTTGGTGTACCACTACTTGGTGTAATAGCATTTGGTGTTTCCGGTAGTGATGACTTACAAGCACTAGCAAGTCGAGTACACCCATGGTTTGCGAGTGTATACACATTTATTCTTTATTTAGCAATTGGTCCTCTTTTTGCTTTACCTAGAGCAGGAAGTGTATCATTTGAAATTGGTGTAAAACCATTCGTAGGCGAAAATAGTGGTCATTTACCTTTGATTATTTTCACTATTGTGTTTTTCAGTATTACTTGTTTACTCTCTTTAAATCCTACAAAGATTGTTGATGTTGTCGGGAAGTTTTTAACTCCGATTAAATTATCATTTATCGGTATTTTAGTTGTTACGGCTGTCATTAAGCCAATTGGTGACATTCAATCTCCAACACAAGAATTTGTTACAAATTCATTCTTTAAAGGCTTCCAGCAAGGCTATTTAACAATGGATACTCTGGCTGCTTTCGTATTCGGTATTATCGTTATTAATGCGATTAAAGCAAAAGGTGTAAGTGACAAAAAAGTGATTATCAATGTTAGTATAAAAGCATCGCTTATTGCCGCTGTCGTATTAATTGCCGTTTACACTTCACTTGCATTTATGGGCGCTTCTAGTGTTTCTAAATTAGGACATTTAGAAAATGGCGGAGAAGTTTTATCAAAAGTTGCAAATTACTACTTCGGCTCTTTAGGAAATTTATTTTTAGGATTGATGATCACTGTAGCTTGTTTAACGACAAGTGTTGGGCTTACAACAGCATGTTCATCCTATTTCCATAAAGTATTTCCACAAATATCATATAAAACATTTGTTGTTATTTTAGCTGTTTTCAGTGCTGTCATTGCAAACCTTGGCTTAACAGAGCTGATTACCATATCTGTACCTGTATTAACAGCGATATATCCGTTAGCGATTGTATTAATTTTCTTAACGTTTTTACACCGAGTGTTTAAAGGAAGATCAGAAGTATATCAAGTAAGCTTGCTGTTCACTTTTATTATCAGTCTCTTTGATGGACTAAATACTGCGAATCTAAAAGTTGAAGCAATCAATTCTTTATTCTCTCGCATCTTACCTTTATATGATGCAGGACTCGGATGGATTATGCCAGCACTTATCGGAGCGGTATTAGGCTATGGAATTAGTTTATTACGAGGGAAAAATACTTCTAGTGTAGATACATCTCATGATCTTGCACGTAAAAAAACATCCTAAACTGAACAAGTTTAGGATGTTTTTTTGATTTTCAATTTTCTTCCGTCCACTTTTTCACTTTCTCTATGTCTTCACTAGAAAAATCGCGATGTCCGTAACGAACATCTTCGTAGATTGAAACAATATCTTTACTTTTCCGTACACGAAATAGCCATTGTTGAATGGTTTCAAAAGGACGACGTTGTTCATATTGTGGTAATGCTCGCTCCCACTGTGCAACAGCGGCTCTAATTTTATTTTCTGGTAAAGAAGAGAAAACTTGCTGAATAGTAGCCTCCTCACCTTTCGGCTCACTACTCATCTTTACAATTTCTGCTTCACTTTCCCCTCTCTTTCTCTTCAAACGATATAATACAATTATAACAATTACGATTGTCATAACTGAAAGAATGAGGAACAATTGCTGATTAGGGAAGGAATTACTGTTAGTAAGAGACGCTGGGTTTCTTTTTTCCACTTCACTATTATCTTGTTCCATCAACGCTTCTCTACCTTTTTTGCTATTCGATGTTTGTTTCTGTTTTCCTTTTTCAGGAGGTATCACTTCTTCTTTCTTCTTAGGTGTTTCAGGAACCTTCCATCCCTCCGTAAGCAGCCACTCTTGTTTCAACAATTCTTTCAAAATCGTCTGTGTATAAAGTGCCCCGCTTGATATAAACATAGCAAGTAACAAACAAATACTAACTAAAAGTATCTGAAATACAAAACGCCTTCGTTTATATATCATATTCGTGTGTCCTCCCGGTTCAATAACCGTAAAAACTTTTGATTTTCTCCCGCTATTTTATTTCACCACTTGCAGCCATCCCCCGTGTTTTGCAGGTGGATTCCCAATTATAATTGGAATAGCCCCTGCTTCTTGCTGGCGAAAACCTGTTTGATAAAAAAAGGAAGAAGATAGCGGAACATCTTGATCTGTTAAGGAGGATAATAATTGTAATGTTTTGTGCAATTGTTTTCGGTATTTACCAGACGTTATATGGACAATTCCGTTTTCGCACATACTATTCACCCATAGTTCAAATGAACAATCTTGTGCTATTAGTTCCCGGCAAACGCCCGCTGTTACTTCGATTAAATACTCTATATCAGTACGCAGTGTATAGCCAGTTGAACCTAATACATTTAAATAAATCGCATACCGGTCACCTTGCGTATATTCATACTTTTTTGCACTTAATACACCCGTTTTTGCAGTTGCTCCCCAATGGATAGCACGAAATGATTCCTGTTCATATGCCTTTACGCCAATAATCTTCGTTTCATCATAAAGAGGCGAAACAGCTGCAGTTCGAAATCCGTGTTTCCAGCTGTTTGTTTCCAGAATATTTACTTTGGCAATTCGAGGATATATACGAAAGCACGGTATATGTTGTTTCCTTATTGGGATGTGAATTGTAATAAGATGAAATGGATCAGACAAAATGATTTCGGCTTCTTGCCAGCTATGTAGCCCTCTTTGCTGCGCTGATACATGTAAATCTATGTCTAACGTTTCCTGCTTTTTCAGCTGCAAAGGAATACGATACGAATGAACTGATTGCTCTAATTCTCCTTCTGACCATCCCCATTTCATCTGTTCATCTGAGCGAAAACGAAAAGCAACTTCAAAAATTGGCAGTTTTGTTGGATTTACAATACGTACACAGCAATGCCCAGTCTCATCAATAAAGAGACGTTCATGTTGTTGTGTTATTTCACAATATATTTGTGAAGCTTTCCGAACGTACCAATGAGCAAAACTAACCATAAGCAAATAGAAGAATGCAAGTACAAACAGCAAGAAATTTTGTACAAATAGCCACATTAGGACTGTAATAAATGCAGTGCTCCATGCAACATACGTTTCCACAAACGGCCGTTTAATTGTTAATTTCTCGTTCATACATTTTCCACTGGAACAGCTACTTGCTCCAAAATCTCTTTCATTACATGTGCTTTCGTTGTTTTCATATCTCCTTCAATGCTAAGAGTTAATCGGTGCGCACATACCCGCTCTGCTAGCGTATAAAAATCATCTGGTGTACAAAATTCTCTTCCCTTTAATAGCGCCCGGGCCTGTGCTGCTTTCATGAAAGCTAATGAACCACGCGGACTTACTCCGATTTCAACGAGTTCATGCAGACGTGTCTTTTCCACAATATCTAATAAGTAATCTTCCACTTCTTCATGAATTTCAACCTGCTTCGCTTGCTCTTGCAAAGATAAAATATCTTCAAGAGACACAACACTTTGTAAGCTGCGCATTGGGTCTTGCTGACGGAAACGACGTAACATCTCCTTTTCATGTACTCGATTTGGGTACCCTTGCCTGATTGTTAATAAAAAGCGATCTAACTGCGCATCTGGAAGTGGAAATGTACCAGCAGACTCTAATGGATTTTGCGTAGCAAGTACAATAAACGGCTGCGGCAACACATGCGTTTCTCCCGCAATGGTAACTGTACGCTCCTCCATTACTTCTAATAAAGCTGACTGTGTACGCGGTACTGCACGATTAATTTCATCAACTAGCACGATATTAGCAAAAATCGGGCCCATCCTCGTTTTAAAATCAGACTCTTTCATGTCGAAATACTCTAAACCTACTACATCCCCCGGCAATGTATCTGATGTAAATTGTACACGCTGAAATTTCCCATCTATACTTTTCGCAAGACTTTTCGCTAATGACGTCTTTCCCGTTCCTGGAACATCTTCTAATAAAACATGTCCATTCGCTACTAACGCAATCATCGCTAAATCAATAACCTCTTCTTTTCCTACGATTACTTGCGAGACATTTTCTCGAATTCTTTCTAAAATTGACATACACTTCTCATCCTCCCTTTCTTATTTTCTGTTTTTTCTGATATTTATTTGTAGTATATCAGAATTCATATATTTACCGTTTATTTTTTGAGACTTTTTGTAAAATAAGTTTTCTTTTTACATATACTACTTGTAAAAAAAGATACATGTTGTAAACCCTAATCAAAAACGAAAGTTCTAAAAAATTCACAATTTATCCCAAAAATAGATTTGCAAAAATAATTTAAATACTGTATATTATGAATCAACATACAAATGTTATAAAGAGGCTATGAAAAGGACACGAGATATTCTTACGGTTTTACAGAGAAGGAAGAGTTGCTGAGATCTTCCTAACGCAGGAGAATATACTTACCACCTTAATTCCTTCATCCATATCGGAGAACGAGTATCTTCTCTTGAATCAAATTCTGATATATACGGCTTAATATCCAGAACTGGCGTCTTATTATTAGCATCTAATCCTTTTACAATCATTACATTATCTTCAATTGATACAATCTCAACAGTAGAAATCCCAATAGGATTCGGACGATACTTTGTTCTTTGTGCAAAACAACCCTTTGCATCTAAAGCTTCTATCCCTCTCGGTTTTCTAATCCAAGACTGCGTTTTTTCTTTAAATTGATCCAAGAAAAAAATAACGATCGCATGTGAATATTCTTCTAATCCAACTAGTCCATCTTTATATTCTGGATGAATAATGATAGTTGAGACAACTTCTCCCCATCGTTCATATACCTTTTCATCAATAATTGATGCTACTTCACCTATAGAGCGCATATTTATTGTGTTCAATTTAGATTCCTTCTTTCTCTACATGGTGTACACTTATCGGCATTAAATAATATATCTTCCTCATTTGTTTACAACCCCAAAAGTAATTTTCATACTTGGAGCATAATTTAAAGAGGAATTAATGTTGAATACATCAGAAAATCGCAGTTCCGCTTTATACTGTTCATATGCCTCATTAAATGTAGCCCCTCGGTTTATTAAACGTTCAATAAATTCTTCTCTTTCAGCGGGTGCTATACCTAGTCCTTCTTCTTTGAGAGAATCATATAGTCTCTGCTTATCTGTTTGGTTTGCATTAGAGTCCAGAAAATTAACTTTATCGCTAACTCTGCAATCAATATTTTTTACACCTAATTTACTTAAGTATGTCGGTAATTTAATCCCTATGTTTCCATCTTTTCCACTTCGTTTTGCATCTTCTTCAAACAGTTTCTGGAGAAACCAAAACTGAATAATTTCTGATTGATCGTATTCACTTAGATTATACGAAGACATATTGGAGATCCAATGTGGTTCAAAACATATAATATTCCCTTCGTTAACAACCGAATGAATCATTTTCTGCAACATTTTTATTGGATCAGTCATATGCAGTAGAAAAGCATGGCAAACTGCTATATCATATTTACTCTCTAATTCAATTTCAGTAACATCAGCCACTATGAATTCAGCTTCATAGGGAAGGGTTTGAAACATTTTTTTTGCATCATTAATCAAATTCTGTCCTTTATCAATACCTGTATATCTTGAACCTATCGGTAACAATGGTAATAACTTAAGCCCTAAATAGCCATACCCACAACCATAGTCAATAATATGTACAGGCTTAGAAATTTTCCAAACTGAATTCACTAAAAATCCTAAATAGTCATCGTTATACTATAAATCTCTTGTGTTCTTTAAATAATCCAATTTTTCATCCCAATAATAATCTTCCAATTCAACATCCTCCTTTTCCCACATTAGTTAGTATTTTCAGTTTGTATAAAATTCGTCAACAAAAGTGAAATTATATATCTTTATCTTCTTTTTCTAATATACGTTTCATATCATTTCTAAAAAATTTCAGCTCATTTTTTGTCTTAATGAGTTCATATAGTATAAAAAATAACGCTAATAACGTTAAGATATCCGTCATAATAGTCACATCCCTTTCAAATTGTGGTTGTAAATTTCACAAATGGGGCTGTACTTGTTGTAAATTTGGGATCAAATGTCTTTAATTCATTGTTTTCTAACCCTATCCACCATAACTGACAACAAAAACTTCGGAAGTACAAGCTGCCGTTTTATTCTCTTCGGCTGTGTTATCAATCTATATAACCATTCTGTTCCTGTATCTCTCATCATCTTTGGTGCCCTTTTGATATTACCTGATATAATGTCAATCATCCCGCCAATACCAATGGACAACGGGACATTTAGTTCTTGAAGATTGTCATAGATAAACATCTCTTGCTTTGGAGATCCTAGGGCTACAAGCAGCAAATGTGGTTGAAACTGTTTCATATGACATTTCACTTCTTCGAGTTGTTCCTTACCTATAAACCCGTGTTGTCCTTCAAAAACAGCGTGTGGAAAACTCACTTTTAAATTTTCTATTGCTTTTTCATTATTTTCTGGTGCAGCTCCAAAAAGAAATACACGATATCTGTTTTGATTACAATACTCTATTAAGTCATACGTTAAATCTGCACCTGTCACCCGCTCTTTCAACTGTCCTTTTAAAATTTTAGAACCGAGTATAACACCGATTCCGTCAGCTGTGATTAAATCCGCAGATAACAAAATATTTTTGAAGTGTACAGATTCAGCTGATGACTCTTTCGCAAACATCACAATTTCAGGATTGGCAGTCACAATAAATCTCGGTTTCTCGTTCTTTTCTGATAACCAATCCTTTAGTATATTTACTACCTGTGTATACTCCAAACTACAAAATGGTATTCCTTTTATGTATTGTTGTTTCATTTTCAAAATATAGTTCCCTTCATATGTTTCTATCGTTTTGTAAATAAACTATATAATTTCTTACAAGCACTCTCTAACTAATATTCAGAAAATACATTATAATATATATATTTTATACAATAGAGGTGATTATATGCAATTACACTTTGAAAAATACGGAAACGGAGACCCTGTTATTTTTTTACATCCTGGCCTAGAAACAGGGACGTCAAGCTTTCAACATCAAATTAATTAGTAACCGTTTTCGTATTATTGTTCCCTATTTAAGAGGACACGGCCATTCGTACGCTGAAGATTTCACAAATTATTTTCAACAAGCCGCGCTAGATATACTAGAATTAACCGAGCAGCTCCACTTAGAAACATACCGTATTATTGGTACCTCCTTAGGTGCTCTTATTGCCGTTCATATATTACAACTTCCACAGCAAAAAGTGTCTTCCTGTACGCTAGCTGGTATTATGTTAGAAAAACCAGCCGATTGGGAGAAATTAAACAAAGAGAACGCACAACGGGTCCAATTGTTAATAAGTGAACCAAATACAATACACCATTTTTATGAACTTCATATGAAAAATGATTGGAAAGCACTCCTTGAAATTAGTTTTCATAGTAACTGGTATCCTTTTGAGCAAATTCAGCAATTAAAAGAAATAGAAATACCTACTCTATTAATCGCAGGAGCAAACGCTGAGTTTGATACAAAATATTTATTTTCACATTTCAACAATTCTACTTTTATTGAAAAAGCTGTCGTTCCTAAAGCTGGTCATTTAGTTCATCACGATGCTCCTAATCTCTTTAATATTATCATCGAAGATTTTATACACAGGAGCGTTCACGAATAATAGAAAAATCATGGTTATAAATACCATGATTTTTCTAGGTCGAAATTTGCATAAATCGTTGTCATGGATATAGCAGCCCTTATCTATTCCATGTGCTCCTCATACAATTGAACAACCTCAAGCGAGTTATCAAACTCCTGCAATCTTTCCACTAAACTCTCCACACCAAATATTTCTGTAAATGTATGACTTCCTACGATAAGATTAATCTTCTGAAACTGCGCATACTGAACTGTATATAACGTCTTTTCTCCTGTAATATATGTATCACACCCACTGTCCAGCGCTGCTTGAATATGATCAGTTGAATGACCTGCTCCGGTTATAATACCAACTCGTTTTACTTCCTTATCATTATTTTTCCACGCCTTCACCTTTTCGCCGAGTTTATTCTCGACTCTTTCTACTAGTTTAGAAAATAGAATTGGACTTGTATATTCACCAACGCCAGGTAATTCTTCATCATCATAAGTAGAATACGTTATTATTTCATCAATTTCGATTGTATGAAATAACGAAGTACAAGTTCCGAATTCAACAAAATCTAACGGTAAATGCACCCAAAAATGATTTATATTATATTCTTTCAGTTTAGTTAGACAAGCTACTTCCATTCCGTATAGAAACTCCCATGCATCATGATGAGTTATCATCATATCTACATTCTCTTTTCTTGCTTCTTCAATTGTCTCAAGCGTTAAATTTGTAGCATAACCAATCTTATGAAAATGTTCATTGCTTACGTTTGTTATCCCAAACTGATCGCCGTACTTACGTAAATGTTCTCCAAATAGTTCTTCAATGTGTTGCTTGAATTGTTCTATATGCATATTTCCCTCTCCCCTTAATAATCTCATTTCCGCAAAAATTATAATTCAATTATTCTATCACATACTTGTGCTACATATGGATCATGCGTGACAATTACAATTGTTTTCCCCTCTTTATTTAGATTTTTTAAAATTTGTATAATTTCATTTCTATTGTTATCATCTAAAGAGCCTGTTGGTTCATCAGCCAATATTAACTCGCAAGGTTTTAGAAGTATCCTTGCTATGGCGACCCTCTGTTGTTCCCCTCCTGAAAGCTCGTGTATTTTTTGCTGTAATGATACACTCAGTCCAACTTTTTCTAAGGCGACTGTTTTCAGTTCTTTCTTTTCCTTCTTTGTTTTTTTCGCATAAATCAAGGGAATTTCTAAATTTTTGTTTACCGTATCATTATCGATGAGTGCATAATTTTGAAAGAGATATGACATTCGTGTTCTCAGAAGTTTATTTGCTTTACTAGAACCCATACTTGGACTCTCTTCACCAAACAATTTAACGACTCCGCTATCTGGATTTTCAAGCATTCCCATAATATTAAGAATCGTTGTTTTACCAGATCCGCTTTTTCCAGTAATCGCAACCATTTCCCCTTCACAAATTTTTAAATTGAACTCATCTAAAATCGTATGATTTCCATAACTTTTACTAACATCTATCAGTTCACATATATATTGCATTCGTTTATATTAACCTCCCTTTATCACCGTTGTTTTATTTCTTCGTTCCATACTGATTAATGCGATAATAGACGCGGAAAATTCAATTAATATAAGCATAGCCACCACCGCAAGAAATTTTATATCAAACTCTTTTTTTACGATGAAGCAAATTAATAGTTGTACGACCCACGTTAATACAAATAACAACATGTATCCTCTATACGTTCTAAAAAAACTTACACCGAATAAGCGATGCACTACTATTTTCTGCTGATTTTTATTGAAATATATAATCATATTTTGTGTGACCAAAAATAATATGCCGACAAGTAGCCCACTAGTAACCGTCAATAGCATTTTCATTGTTTTTTGCATATCGTATATATCTTTTAAAATATCTTGGTCAACTGTTACAAGATATTTTAAATTATCTACTAGTCCTAGCCTTTTAAGCTCTGGCTCCAATACCTTATATGTTAATCCTGCATCTCTGTCAATTAACTTAATCTTTAAAGGATCCTTCGCCCCTCCGCCTAATATAAGATCTCTTTCTCCAACAAAACTATTCTTCTTTGTCATTACCTCTATAATTTCATCTCTAATTTTGTTATTGTCAGATTTATATACATCTGGATTGAAACTAAAGATCTCCTGATTATTCTTTATCCAAATAATATCTATTTTTCGATTGCGTAAATGATTCGGGACCTCTCTATGCATTCTTTTTTCTTCATATTCTATTGCTGGCTTTCTCCATTCTTCAAAAAAGCGAAGAATTTCTTTTTCTCTGTTCTGATATTTTTCAGGTACTAATAACATCCAGTTTTCCATATCTTCTGAAACTTGCACGCGCTGATTATGTATGTCATATAGCGGAAATTCGTGAAGGTAATTATTATTTACTGTAACTGACCGAATTCCTTTATAATCCTTGCTTATAGTTAATTCTTCATACTCCTTGGAATCAATTAGTATGGCCCCCATTTTATTCAAAATGGGATAAAGCTCTCCATTTATAATTGACACCATTTTATCCGCTTTTTGTTGTTCTTCATCATTCCCTACAGAAAGCGGATAAAAGACACCATAATCTTTGTTTTTCTCCCAGTTTTTTAAATTCTCTTGTTTGTCTTTCACTGTAATATATTGTTCTAAAATAGACGTCCCTAATAAAACAAATATAATAGAACAAGTAACTTTCAACAGCGTATTGAATACAAATATACCTTTTGTATCTTTTCTATTTTTAATAATTTGATTGACTTTAATTTTAGAAATATAAAAATATGAAACGAGAGATAATACTGTAATGGTAAGATATGTTTTACATTGATCGAACACAATGGTATATATAAACCCTGAAGTTACATTTTTTACGAAAGCAGCTGCAAGTATGGAAATGAGTAACGATAAAACAAACATACTAGCAATGGTTCTACCTATAACGATAAACCATAAGCGTATATTCGATACGCCGTGCATTTTTATAACACCAATTCTTTTCGCATCGTTAAATACATAATAAATGAGAAAACATAGGAGTACGATAAATACCATATACTGAATATAGGATAAAGAATGAATTGGTGAGCCGAAAGCTTCTTCGTTATTACTAAGATTCCGTTTAAAATCGTCAGCAACAATATACTGTTTCGGCTTAAAATGTTGATTTAACTTTTTAGAGAAAAGCTTTAAAAATGTATCGTATGATTTATCATCTACTACTTCTACGAAATATCTTCCTGCCATTGGAAATTGTTCATAAGACGCTTGAAGTGCTCTAATTGTAACCTTATGATTATCCCCAAAATCCTTTATAACCCCTTTTTGGTTTGTATCCTTTGTATGTACTGTCGATAAAAAAGCATTGCCTTGCAATGTATCTTTCGGCTTTAATATATTTCCGCTACTTAACTGAAACTGTTTGAAATATGCCGTTTCAGTTGTTAGTAACACATACTTCAAAATTTCCGCCTGTCCATCTTCGTGATACGTAACATTTGTACGAAAAATATTTGTATGTGACTCCTTTGCTGCATCAAGCAATATAGGATAAATTTCACTTGGATTCGCAAAATCCAGTACATCTGGGATAACGAACTCTTTACCTATCTTCTGTTCTACCTTTTCCATTTTTTCGAATTCTTTATGATCGGTTTGTTGAAATGCAATAAATCCTGACAATATAGAAACTACAATAAGAAAAAACACAACAACTTTTTTCATGACACCCTCCCCTGTAATATTTTAGTATATTTTTATAAAAATGGAAACATCAAGGAGGGTATTGTCTATGTGCCTTTATTTTCAAACATTATTTTTATTTCAAAATGAAATCTATTAATAACTAGCAAATATAAAAGAATTTACTAAACTTTCACATAATAATCCGAAAATTATTGAAAATAAAATTCTAAAAATATAGAATAAAATAAAAAAAGGGGCTAAACAATGAAAGTAATGAATTTAAATGCGACAAGAGAAACGTATTCTGTTCAAATTAACCATTCGATTTTATTCGAAATGGGACTAGGTGTTGCAGCTTTAACGTATTATGATTTTCACCACACTTTTGAAAAGCCGATAGAGTATTGGAAGGATATTGAGAAAAAATTACCTGCCGCCGTACGTGAAGAACTACAGTACACACACAAACACAACACATGGTTCGCTTTACTGCAATTACTTCACTCCCGTACTTTTGATTCTCTTGAAAGTTTCTTTTATTTTCTTGATGAACGAACTGAAGAGGAATTACGCTGGCACTCTCTACCTTATATCGGTCTGCAGCATGAAGATAATCGACGAAAAGCATCCCAGCAAGACGATGACGCTATTACTTCCCTTATAAAAACCTGCCAACACCATAAGTTCTTTCCAGCATACATTAAACATATTTCATCTATTGATACTTCCTTGCTAAAAAAACATTTAAAAATCATCTCTGAAGGTTGGTATGAAACAGTAGTGCAGCCTAATTACATAGAGTTTACGAGCATGCTTGAACGGGATGCCCAGCAAAAACGTGCACTTCAATCAACTTATCATCCAGAGGAACTTGTCAAATATATAACAGGTAGCACATATCAACCCGAGCCTTCTATTCATCAAGTGATACTTATTCCGCAATATGTGTATCGGCCTTGGAACGTAGAAACAACTTTACCAGGAATAAAAGTATTTTATTATCCAATCTCAGACGATAATGTGAGTTTAATCGAAGATCCGTATTCTCCTCCTTCTACATTAGTTCATAGTTATAAGGCACTTGGAGATGAAACGCGATTGAAAATTATAAAGTTGCTAACAGAAAGAGATCACTCACTCCAAGAGCTAACTGAGCAACTTAAAATTCCTAAAACGACTCTTCATCATCATCTATCTTTACTTCGAGCAGCCCGTATCATTAACGGCAAAGGTTCTCGGTATTATATACAACTTGAGCATTTAACTTCTCTTCAAGAAAAATTACAGCGTTTTCTAGAAAAGAGGTAAAAAAATGAAGGAAAATCAACATGTATTTACGAACCGTTCTTTTTTATGTTTATGGCTCGGGGAAACCATTTCTGAACTAGGAGGAGCGATAGGCGCTCTTTGTAATTCATTATTATTGTATGAATTGACCGGATCAAAATCAGCTATGGGAACGCTTTGGTTAACGTATTTTATCCCATCTTTAATTCTTCAGCTATTTATCGGTCCATTCATCGACAGGATAAGTCGTAAATATATTATGCTGTGGTCTCAAATGTTAAGAGGGATCGTGTTCTTCTTACCTGTTCTTCTTATGTTTTCGGGTCAAATTGAGATTTGGAGCTTGTTCGTTATTCAAGTTGTACTTGGAATTTTGCAGCCTCTTTACGTTCCAGCTGCATCATCCATGCTTCCCACAATTGTCGAACACCATAAACTCACACAAGCAAATGCTTGGCTTGACGGTACAGTCCGGACGATGAGCTTTCTAGCTCCTACATTAGGAGGACTCCTAATTGCTTACATAGGAACTTCATCTACTTACATAATGGTAGGAACTTTATTTCTTATAAGTGCCTGTAGCCTTGCTTATCTTCATGAATCTTCAGTTACAAACGTTAGGAAAAAAGTTACTTGGTTAAAACAAATCATTTCTGGATATCAATATTTTTTCAAACAACGTCCGCTTATATGGCTTGGATTCTTTACTTCTTTAGTTCAATTTAGCGTTGGGGTAACGATGGTAATTAATGTTCCATTTATAATAGAAGAATTAAACGAAACATCGTTTTCATATGGTATTTTCATGGGAAGTTTCCCTTTCGGATATGTAATCGGTTCTTTCTTAGTCGGAAAATGGGGAGATACATGGCCGCGAAGATATATGATGCTCTCTGGTCTACTTATGGGCGGTGTATCCTTTTTCTTACTTGGCTTTGTAACATCTTTTCCTCTTGCTGTTTTATGCGAAATTCTTGGAGGTATTTGTTTCCCGTTTTTCAATATTCACCAAACGAGTCTTCTTCAAAAAATCGTTCCTTCTCATCTAATGGGACAAATATTTTCTGTTCGACTCTTCTTGATCCGAGCAACTATGCCTTTAGGTATTTTATTCGCAGGACAAGTTGTTGAAATATCCGGCATCCGTTTTTTGTATATCATGATCGGTAGCATTATTATGATTCCTGCTTTATTTGGTATGTTACTTCCCTTCTTTTCCTTTTTAGATGAGGAGAAAGAAAGCATTACTAACACGTAGTTTTCTTTATGTTATCAAAGATCTATTATAATTTTATTAGGAGATATATTTACACTAAGGGGGATTCTTACCTATGAATAATTTAAAAATGCCCTTACAAGAACATGAAGTTCCATTTGAAATTATTCATCACGAAAAACAAATACGTACCGCACAAGAAGGTGCAGATTATTTTGGAGTTGAAATCGGTCAAACAGCCGCAACATTAGTGATCAAGTCAGAAAAAGATTTTTTTGCGGTAATTGTTTCTGGTGGTCGCGGACGTATAAATTTAGAAGAAGTATCAAAAATTTTAGGATGCAATCAATTGAAAATGGCGAATCCACAAGAAGTTAGGCAAATAACTGGATACAATGTTGGCAGCGTATCTTTAATCCTTTCATTGCCTTGTATCATAGATAGAAGACTTATGTGCTATCCATTTGTTTACGGAGGTACAGGCGAACCCACATCAACGTTGAAGATTGACCTAAATGCGTTAGAAAAAATAAATCAAGTTGTTGCTTTTCTCGATTAAGGTATTGATTAAAGAATTTCACTTGGATTAAAGGTCCTACTAAAAATGATACAATTAGAGAAAAAAATGTGGAGGGGTCCTTAGTGGAGATAAGAAAATATAATTCTGACGACATCAAACAATTAACAGATTTAATGCCAGATTTAGGTTATCCTAGTTCATTAGATGAAATGAAAGTAAGAATGGAACGTATCGAATCTAATTCCAATTACTACACCTTTGTTGCAATAAATGATAAAAACTTAGTAGGGATGATAGGAATAACAATTCATACAACGTACACAAACAACGATGAAAAGATCCAAATAACCTCGCTAGTTACAAAGAAAGAATATCGCGGTAAAGGTATTGCGAAAGCATTGATTAAATATGTAGAAGAATGGTCTTTGAAAAGAGGCTCTGATTTTATTTATCTTCTAAGTGGAAAAAGTGAAAAAAGAGTAAAGGCACACGAACTATATAAATTCCTAGGTTATGAAATAACTGGTTATAGATTTGTAAAGCATTTGCGGAAAATGGATGCTCTTTAACAATTGGGCGAAATTGTTGAATAATTAAATCCCAATTTCTCATTTATTTCATTGAGGGATTGGGATTTTTAAGGCTGGAATATCCTTAACGTTGTAAGTCACTATAGTACAAAATTACCCATCTATCTTTTATGACTTTTCAATCCTGTTATAAGCTATACTACATATTTTTATAAATGATTAAAGAATTACGCCTGAGAAACTTCCTTTTAATACTTCTTTTTCAAGTTGATTCATACATGTAAACGCCGCAGTAATTTTTGTACGATTTTTTTCATCCAGTTCAAACTGTTCAATAATTACATCGCAATGGATCGTATCACCACTAAAAGCTGGGCGTAAGAATTCAAAATCCATCTTACGAGCCAATACATTATAATCACCGCCAACTTTTGTAGGGAGTGTTGATGTTAAAAGTCCTTGTACAACAAATCGCCCTTGTTCATCCGGTGTCACATGATGAACCCCTTCATCCTTTGACACCTTCGTAAATATAACAACATCTTCTTTCGTAAATGTTCGCTCAAAGGTGATTTTTTCGCCTACTTGTAATCCCATCAATATCCCTCCTAAAAAACATTTCATGATTCACTTAATTTCACTGTTTGAATACACAATTAACTAATATCAAATTATTCTTGTATTTAATATACAGAGACATGATAAAAGAAGATACAAAATGTTAAATTTAACGTACCTCATTCAATATTTGTAGGACTGAAATAAAGTATAATCAAAAAGAGAGCGAAGGATCATGGATGTTTTGTGTTAAAATTGGAAATATATAATTATCAAAATAGAAAATTCTATTTATGAAATACCATAAAAATTTGGTCTTCTTATAACATTCCCCTTCAGCTTAAAAACAGAATATACATGTTGATTTATTACTACTTATCAACACTCCTACGAACAACACCATATCGCCTTATCGAAGGCATCTTCAGGAATATACACTTTATTATCTTTTATCTTATATGGAATATTATTTCTTTCAAGAATATCTGTATTGACAGAATTCACACTGTCACTCCATTGTACAAATTCACCACTGTACCCTCTTGTGTAAAAAAATACTACTAAAATAGCAGAAAAACTTAAACATAAAAATACGATTCGTTTCTTTCCCAAGACTCTTGCCTCCCTATTAATCATACAACTATATAGAATTTCTAAATATGTTACTTCCCTTCTTTTCCTTGTACATGAAGCAAAAAAAGCGTTACTAATAATTAGTATTCTTTATAATAAACACACATGCTCGTAATATAACTCGGACATAGATGAAAAGGTTTTCTTTAAAACAAAGGTAAATGAAAACAAATTGAATCACTTTTATATTTCTACTGCAACTTACTTATCTTGTTTGCATAAATACCATAAAAAGTGCCTATTCAAACAAGTTCTTCATTATATATTTTCATTCATATTCCATAGCCCAATATCTTTCTGCAGGTTCTCCCTCTTCAACAACCTTCTTCCAACCTTTACTTTCATAGAATTTCATTGCTTTTTTATTTTCAGATACGCACTTCAATCTTAGTGGTTTATTCATTTTTTCTATAGATGCATTAAGCAACTCTCCACCAACACCCTTACCAGAAAAATCGGGGTGAACAAATAAATTATGTATAAAGTTTTCTGGCAAATATAAAGAAGCAAATCCAAGAATATGATTATTTTCTTCTGCTAAAATAATATACTCTCCAACAGTATCCTTATCAAAATCTTCTAAAGTCATTTCTTCTATATCCGCCCAATGGAAATTTTTACGACGTGATTCTAAATATATCAGCCTTAAAGCAGGATAATCTAATTCATTTGCTACTCTAATTTTCAATTTCCCACTCTCACTTTCTATTCCATAATTCATTCAACTTTTGTTTTTCCAATTCCTTTAAAACAAAGTTTTCTCGATGTATCCACCAATTTTCTTCACATTGGTTAATAATTTTTTCATTTTGATTAATCGCATCATTAAGCTTCACCCATTGTGGTGTATATTCTTGTTGAAGCTCATAGCCTTCTAATTTTTGAACGGTTTTCTCGCCATTCACTTCACAAAAATAATAATGTGAAGTCATTTAAAAAATAGCATTTTCATCATATTCATCTATATACCTTTCAACGACCACACCCATTTTATTTTTAACTACACAGTTAAGGTAACCTGTCTCTTCAGCCACCTCTCTCATTAATCCTTCTGCATGACTTTCATTCTTTTCAACCCCGCCACCTGGAAATATATAATCTCCCATGTTCGAATGAACGAGAAGAATTTTATTGTCTTGAATAATTATAGCTCTGACAGCTTCTCTGTAATTTATCTTAACTTTATTTTCATTAATTTCTGAAATTCCTATTAATGCATTCATAATCTAAATACCTCCATTCATAAAAAACTGCTAAATATTTTTAGTAACTTCAAATCCGTCCACATACACCGCACTTCCCGCAATCTCAACTTCTAAAACATCATTCCGATCTTTTCTCACCATTACCCTCACTCGTCCATCTTTCCCCATTTCATGCCCCTGCTCTACTAAAAGTTCTTTTATCTCATTAAATTCTTTATCAATAAACGAAACGTAATATGCTCCCATAACGCCTGACGCTGTACCAGTTACCGGGTCTTCTATTGTACCAGCATATGCTGATGAAAAATGACGCGCATGCATGTGAGCATTTGAGTCGTATGTTTCTAAACAGAAAGGATGAATAGAAGCTCGAGGTATTTCTGTTAAGATAGTGGGAAATAACTTGTTGTTAGGTTGCATCTTTTTAAACGACGCAAGCTGTTTCACTGGTACTAATAAAGTCCAATTCCCTGTGCTTCCATATACAATTGGTAAGTTTTCTTCTAAATCATTCTCATGTAGACCGATAGAAGAAGCTAATTCTTCTCTTGAACTATGAAAATTTTGAAACTGTGGATTGGCTTGTTTCATCGTTATGTATGGTCTACTGTTGGAATCTAACTCTACTAGTATCGGTAAAACTCCTGCTTTCGTTTCAATTGTAAAGTTTCCTGTCTCTTCTATTAAACCTCTAGTCTGCAGTGCGTAAATGGCAGCTACAGTTCCGTGACCACAAAGATCCATTTCATATCCTGGCGTAAAGAAACGAATTCTCCAATCTGCTACGCTTGATTCCATTACAAAAGCAGTTTCATTAAAGCCCACTTTATAAGCTATATTCTGCATTTCATCATCTGTTAACTTGTCAGCCTGTAAAACAACCCCTGCTGGATTTCCCATATTTGGTTTATCGCTAAATACATCATAATGATAAACTTTTACTGTATACACTAGATTCATCCCTTCCCGACACACTATTCTAGAAATCTATTCCTTTAAACTTCCCATATATACTAATCCATTAGAGCGATTTCCATTCATCGTCACATATTCTACTTTTTCGTATTCTAACTCTTGAAAATCACTTGTCCATAATCTAATATAGCGGCTTCTTTGTTCACATACTTTGAAAACCACTCAAATTGAAAAGGTATAGTAAATTGTTTTTCATTCGCTACTTCATTCCAGTATTCTTTTTGTTGATTCATCTCCTGCATTCTCCTTCAATACTATAGAATATAGACATTTCTGCTTTTCCCTTCAAATCCACGTCAGGCTTCAATGAACTTACTGAGACAATATACTTAAAAAAGGTTTAATCCTTAATGAATTAGGAATTATCTTATTTGTTTCCTACGCATAATAATATGTTATGGCGATTAACTCTATAAATGATATCCATAAAGTTGTACCATATTTTTCTAATTAAAACAAACACTAATGCTCAACTATTCGCAATTTTCGTTTTACAGAAATACACTGTGTATATAGAGGTGAGATTATGAACTCTTCTTCGTTATATTCTATTGTGATCATAATTGCCGTGTTGGTCTTATGGCGTAGAACTAGGGCAATGTATCGTCCGATTAAAGGAAATGGAGCACGTCTTCTCTTCCCTGTGATATTTCTACTATTACCTAGTCTTTACATCCTGAATCCAAATGCACATGCCACCGCCTGGGAATGGATTTGCGCGGTTATCTTTGGATTTCTTTTGTCAATTCCACTTATTTGGACCACTAACTATGAACTCCGATCCGATCAGCATATTTATGCTGTAAGAAACAAGAGCTTTATCATCACTTTTCTTATCGTATTTCTCGTCCGACTTTTACAGCTCTTTCCGAACGGGAAATCCCATCGCCTTTAGGCATGG
>NZ_NVOY01000016.1 GCF_002551005.1 Bacillus pseudomycoides | reverse complement strand
TTTATTCTATTTTTGCACCAAAACCCTTTAACATATAAAGAAGATGATATTTTAGAATAAAATGGACAAGTGTAGTTTTATAAAAATGATTGATCCTTTAAAACTAAGTTCGATTATTTTAAAAAAGTTTGATTAAAAATCCTGTGTAGATATGCAGGATTTTTTCTTGTTCAACATTCGGGTCAGATTGTTGCATAACAAGTAACAAGAAGAGTTTTAATTGTAAAACTTTAACTTAAAATAACCGGTTGCGAGCGGTAGTCTTTTTCTTATTGAACTAAAGGACCATTTCTTTAAAAAATGGACAGTATATTGACTAAATTGGAAAATATGATACTCTTAATTTAATCAATATAGTGACTAAATTGGAGGTTGATTATGGATATTTACAGAGAACTTTTTTTAATGCAGCAAACTTACGGGACCTTATTTTCTCTAGCAAATAAAATTCAGGTAAAAGGCGACAAGTTCCTTGAACTTTTAACATCCAGACAGTATATGACAATGGTAGCAATTGCGCATTTACCTGAAGATGAAACGACTTTGAATAATATAGCTAGAAAAATAGGTACCACAAAACAGAGTGTAAAACAGTTAATTACCATTATGGAAAACAAGGGATATGTTAACGTAGTTCCTAGTAGGAAAGATAAACGTGCGATTAACGTAAAAATAACTAAAACAGGAAAAGAAGTATTGCTTGTCGTTGCAGAAAAAGGAATCTTTTTTTTGGAAGAACTTTTTAAAAAGTTCTCAACTGAAGAATTAGAAACAATGTGGGACCTTTTACAGAAACTTTATAGTTTTGACGGTGAAGAACACGATGGATTTGAAGAAGAGGGTAACTTACAAATGGATGAAGATAACATTGAATTACAATTAAGAGTAATGAAGGAGTTTAAGATACGAAGAATTCAAGCAATTAATAAGGGAAATGAAATGTGAAAAATAAATCGTATAGGCTGATTAATCTTTGAATAATATATCCGTTTTTTGGGATATTTCTAAAATGAAGGATGGGGGAGTTCAATTATGCTTGAAATCAATGATGAAACATTACGATTAATTAAAAGGGCCAGCAGAGGAAAAAAACATTTAAAATTAACTGTTGGCTATTTAACAGACAATGATTCTGTAATAAAAACTTATAATGAAAACGGTGAACTTGATTCATCAAAAAAATATCATTATGAAATTGGGTCTATTACAAAGACTTTTACTGTATCTTTGCTATCAAAATATGTATTTGAAAAAAAGTTGTCAATAAACGATTCAATACAAAAATATATAGAAGAGATTAAGGGAGACGATTATTATCCTACATTGCTCCGCCTTGCTACTCACTCTTCTGGATATTCAGCAAGACTACCATTAAATAAACGGGAATATTCTAACCTAATTTTAGGTTTGATTATTGGTGGTGATTGGAAAAAGCATAATCCGTTAAATATGGATTTTAACAAAATGAAAATGCTAATTGAAAATAATAAATTAAAAGAAATGGATTATTCATGGAAATATTCAAATTTCGGTATATCACTTATTGGGTATGGGTTGGGGATTGTATCAGGCAAGGGATATTGGGACACTATGAATGACTTTCTTCATAATGAGCTTGGTCTAAACGATACTTATTTAGGTACATCAAACAATAATTTACATGGTTACGACAGAAAAAATAATGATTGCGGCAACTGGAAATGGAACAAAGAGAATCTTATATCACCTGCGGGTGCAATAAGTTCAACTGCTGATGATTTACTTAAATATGCAAAAATAAATATTTACGAAGATCAACCATATTTGTGTCTTTGTCATAAAAAACATGGAAATGGAACAAAGAAGTATGATATGGGTCTTGGATGGTTTCTTTTAAAGAAAAACAATAATGTTATTTTGCATGGCGGTGGAACAGGTTGCTTTAGTTCATTTTTAGGGATTGATAAAGAAAAGAAAGTTGCCTCCGTAGTTTTGGCCAATTATCAATTAGGTAGAAATGATGATGAAAATATAGGAATTTCCTTATTAGAAAGTCTACAAAAATCAGTCATTTCTTAATTATTCCTTAAAAGGGTGCGAGTGTGGCGCAACATAAATATGAAATAATCCAACTTTTTTACAAAACACGCTTTTTTCTATGATCTATTATCAAGGTTATTAGTATCAAATTGATTAAACATTATTTTAAAGCAACAACAAGGAATCCTGTCATGTAAAAAGAGGCAGGACTCCTAATGTCCGCTAATGCTTATAGCGTGATTTGGTTCCATTGCTACACAGACCCCTACCTCTACAATGTGATAACGATCATTATCCGTGAATAGTGCATCCGCAATTATAGAAACGATACCTTTAACATTCATTTTGACTTCCTGCTTCCACGTTTTCGGGCATTCGTAAGCGATATAGATGTCATTCCTCATAATGTAGTGACGAAATTGGTTAGAACGTTTGAGTACCTTATTACTTCCAATACGCTCACGCCCTTCTTTATTGAGATAATACACCTTTTCTGAATCTCTAAAGCTAGATACATATTCTTCAAGATCCTTCATTACACGAGAAGCATTTCTATCACCGCCAATATCATGAAGTACCTGGATTTGTTTCCTACTTAAGAACCCCAACTTCTTCAAGCTCAAGAGTATGGACTCGGTTCTTGCTTCCTTTATAGCTAACTTTTGCATCTTCATGCTCCTTTCTCGCTCTAATGTTGATATGTGGCATTATGATGTTATCAATCTTTTTGTTATCGATATAAACAGTCTGTAAAACCTTCTTCTCGTTCGTTTGGTATATTGCTCTTCCTTTTATGTTGGGAAGACTCTCTGCGCCGCCCTCATCGAGTACAGCGCGGCTCCCTGCTTCTGTTTGTAATCTGAAGCAAATACGGGCACCAATGTTTTGCCGTAACTGCGATGGTAAAGCTTCGTTAGTGGGATATTGAGTCGCATATACTAAGCGGAATCCAGCTGCCCTGCCGCGACGACCTATATCTACAATGATGTCTTTGCACTCCTGATATGGCGTCATGTCGGCTGCCTCATCTACGATTACAAAGTACCTCGTTGGATCCCCGGCTTCTTTTATATCTTCGTATCCTTTTTCTAGTAAGTATTCGTTTCTATCATTCAGTTTGGTTTGCAATTCCCTTAGAGTCTCAAGGGCTTCCTCAGGATTCTTCGCAATTGATTCGACTTGGTTTAGGAATCGGTACCGGTTAAAAGATAGACCACCCTTCAAATCAATAAGGAATCGCTTTGTATTCTCTGGTTGATTGCGTACAAGTGATGTAATTATTAGCTTCAATACATTAGATTTACCTATATCTGTCATTCCTGCAGAGATCATGTGAGAAATTGCATCGAAATCATGCTTTACTAATCCATCCCTCGTATAACCTATAGGAACCTCCCATCCTCTGCATTGCCTCATCATATCCTCTTCAAATTTAACGAAATCAGGAATTCCTTTTTCATAGACTCGTATTTTAAGTAACCCATCGTAAGACAACTCAAATTCCTTTCTAACGAGTTTTTTCTTGTTTATGATGTTTTTGTTTTAAGATATCTTTTCGTAATTGAAGAGATTTGAAGTCTGATAGTTTGAAATCGTAAACCTTATTTTTATGATTTAACCCGTCTTCTAAATACTGTATTTTTTGTTCAAAGTCGGAGAAACTAAGGCCAAGTGGAATCCTGTATGCATACTCCACTCCCCACGCATTTCTCGTCTTTCGAAGCAACTGTATGGTCCTGATATCTTTCCCTTCTTTCACTTTTAACCCGCAGTTAGCACAAATTCTTTGGATCTTAGAGGCATCATTTGTTGCCCCTTTTTGATGCATTTTTGCTAGAAGAATTACACCACCAACTCCAGCTGAACTAACTAATTCAAATCTCAAAGGCTTACACCACCCCTTAGGTCCTGGTGCAAAAACTTTGAAGTATATGAAAATGGTCTATCAAACTTGGACATACTGATAGTACTACTCTATAAAAGGTGTGTGATTGGTATGGAAAAGGAAAATTTATTCAAATGTGTTTTTTGCAAGCAGAAAGTGCAGAGGCTTGCAGTTCTCTTTTTCTTAAACATTCATGTCTGGATTTGCAGAAGAAAGAGCGTGTCTCAAGCGATAACTTTCTCCTGTAAATGCAATAATGTGAGCATGATGGACCAACCGGTCCACCAATGCAGAAGTTAAGCGGTTATCCCCGAATATACGATTCCACTGTCCAAACTCCAAATTAGATGTGACAATTACACTCTTTTGCTCATAACAGTCAGCGATGATATGAAACAGAAGCTCCGCTCCTTGTTTTTGAAAGGGAACATACCCAAGTTCATCTAGAATAAGTAGCTCGCAAGCTTCGATCTGTTTCTTTAGTCGAGATAAACTCCCTTGTTTCAACGCTTCCTCCAACTGAGCTACTAAGTCTGCTACTCGGAAGAAACGTACTTCATGTCCAGCCTCACAAGCTTTTAATCCCAAAGCGGTAGCTAAATGTGTTTTCCCGGTTTCTGGGGAACCGAGTAAAAGGAGATTTTGCTTTCCTTGAAGAAACTGAAGGTCGCAGATTTGCTCTTGATTCACTGTAACTGGCAAATGGATTTGATCTCCCCATTCATATTTCTGCAACCATTTTACTTCTCGAAACTTAGCTTTCTTCATGAGACGTGCAATTTTCTTTGTCTGGCGAAATTCTATCTCTAGACTTAATACATCGCAAAGAAATTGCTCTTTATTTTCAAAAGGAATGCTACTATAATTGTCAACCACATGCGCTAGATGAAGAGATTTACAAACTGTTTGTAATGTTTGTAGAGTCATAACTATAGCCCTCCTTCTAGTGATGGACAGAGTTTCCGATCATATTGACCTAAATCTGTTTCATAGTCCACTAGGACTGTTGGAGTGTGCGTTTCGTCCCATTTCTCTGGGTAAGAAGTGTTCTTAGCCTCTATAAGAAATCCGAGTTCGTGAGGGGCTCTCTCTAATCGTTCTTCTTGTTGAAGAAGTTCATGGAGTTGCTGTAAAGAGTAGTGATGCTAGACTAAAAAGTAGACACAGATTGTTATAATAAATATATCAACTATAACGAGGTGTGTCTGTATGGCAAGAGGTAACGGAAAACGATACGATGAGACATTTAAAATTGAAGCGGTAAATTATATTCGTGAAAATCATAAGCCTGTGGCTCAAGTGGCTAGAGAAATGGGTGTGAATGAGAATACTTTACATGGCTGGATCAAGAAGTATGGTCAACAACCAGAGATTAAAGCTGTCCAATCGTTCTCTTCGACAGAAGCTGAATTACTAGCTCTTCAAAAGGAAATTCGTGAGCTCCAGGAGGAGAATGAAATCTTAAAAAAGGCGATGCACTACTTCGCGAAAAGCCCTCGGTAAAATATGAGTTCATTCATAAAAATTGCTCCCAATTCCGTGTGGAGAAGATGTGCAACGTTTTGGGAGTTTCCAAAAGTGGTTATTTCAAATGGTTAAAACGACCGAAAAGTGACAGGCAGAAACAACACGAGAAGTTATCACAAGAGATTTTTCAGACTCACTTAGAATTTAAGCAACGTTATGGCAGTGTTAAAATCGCTAAAACGCTGAATAAGCGAGGTGTGAAGGTAAGTGAGCGGACGGTTTCTCGTATTATGACAAAGAACCAGTGGAAATCTTGTACGGTTAAAAAATATAAAGCTACTACCAATTCAAAACATCATCACCCAGTAAGTGAAAACGTTTTAAATCGACAGTTTACAGCTACTAAACCAAACCAGTTGTGGGTAGCGGATATCACGTATGTTCCGACCAATGAAGGCTGGTTGTATTTGGCAAGTGTAATGGATTTGTATTCTCGTAAAATCGTAGGTTGGGCCATGAATAAAACCATGACAAAGGAATTGGTGATCTCTGCACTAACGATGGCTTACAAGCGTCAAAATCCGAAGGATAAAATATTTAAATAACAAGTAGAACAAGATCACCGTTTTATTAAAAAACGTATACGCTCTATGTTGGGATTTAAATCATACAAAACATCAGCCTCTATATTGAGTGGTGTAGAAGCGATGCATATGGTCAAAAAAGAACAAATTGATTTACGGGATCAGTCTGTCCAAAATCAGAATATTTTTATCAAGCAGCTGTTTGGATTAAATGCTTAACAGGTAATTCCGTTAGGAATCCTTGATTCTTTTTTATTTATCATCTTTTTGCACCAGAACCATAAATTTCGTATTTATCCAAATAAGAAACAAGAAATATTCATTGCTAAAACCATTGGGTGCACCCGCGTTGTATTTAACCATTGGCACACATCACGATAGAGATCGAAATGCAGCGCTCAATCTGAGAAACGAAGAAATTCGTCTCTTAACCGTAGGAACTACGGGGATAGCCTAATGGATTAGAAACCGTTAGGTTTCCGTACTTAGGGATCTCCCATTTCAAACAGTCCGTGAGGATGTTAAGTGTCAAGTAGTTCAACTATCTATGAGATTTTTAGTTGCTCTACCAGTTCATTAATTGTATTTTCTAACCAAGATTTCATACATTTTAATACTGTTATTCGATATGAGATTGATAAATCCGCTCTGTTGTTTATATGACGTGGACTTTTCTCATGAATCTGAATAATTACGCTCACTTGCCCTAATCTTTTTTGTAATATAGGTATAATTTTATCTTGCGGAAGATAATCAAGAAACATAAAACTAACTTCACCAGGCATTACTGTATTTTCTACATGTGTTAACATTTTCTCTAATAGTTCTTCAAATACGTTTTCTCCCTTTGATGTAATAGCATAAACCTGTCTGGAAGGTCGAGCTCCTTCTTGTTCAACGCTTGATTGTACAAAGCCTTGTTTTTCAAGGCGTTTTAAAATATAGTAAGCAGTTGATTTTTTCATATCCATTATGGTACCTAAAAAAGTTTTGATAAACTCATTAATTTTATATCCATGTAAAGGTTGGGATTTTAATAATCCTAGTATTAATAAATCTCTTTCATCCATAGTTAACCATCCTTTGTAGATTCTAGTTACAACTAATTTTGAATGCTTATTATTCAATTAATCTATGTATTGTTATATTATATTTAAATACATGAAACTGTCAAATTAAGGAATTATACATATTGCTAATAATATTGAAACAAGAAAAAAGCAAAGTAGCATATATGCTACTTTGCTTTCTTTAATAGAAACCATTGAGCCAAAATTCATTTGTTTGCTTAAGATGAAACTGCATTCTATCTTCTAGCTCTGGTCTATCTTTATAAATTTAACGCATAATCGTAATGTGAAATTTAGAGGATAGATTCAGATTTTTTTAGTGTAACTCCCTAAATCTTATCGTGTCATTTTAGCATCTTTCCATTTTCCGAACATGTAATAAGGAATAATAAGAACAAGAGCAATTGTAAAACTAATTGGATAGCTTAGCCATAGTGTATCTAATCCATATGATATTCCAAGATAATAAGAAAGTGGGACTCGTATAATCCATAAAGCAAAGAAAGTAATGAGAAGTGGGATTATAACAGCTCCATTAGCGCGAACCACTCCAGAAATCACAAACATAATACCAAATATAATAAATGACCAAAGTGTACTATCATTTATCACCATACCTATATGTAAAGCGTTCCCTGTATTTGGAAGGAATAGTGATAAAACTTGACGATTAAATAAATGAAGCAACCCAACAAGGATAGCTGATAGTAGTATGCTAAATCCAATTCCTGCCCATGTAATCCGACGCACCCGATCCCAATTTCCAGCTCCTATATTTTGAGCTGCCATAGATGTTACAGCTCCACCGATAGCTACTGAAGGCATTTGTACATAATTGGAAATCTGAGAAGCGGCACCAAACGCAGCTGTTGCTTCAGAACCAAAAGTATTAATAATACTAAACAACCCAACAATACTGGATGTAGCGACAACCATAGAAAACCCCATTGGAATACCTTTTTTTACAAGTATACGCATAATACTCCAATCAATCCGTAATAAATACAGTTCTTTTACTGTAATAAGTAAAAAGTATTCTTTTCGATATAAGTATACTAGTAAAGTTGTGAAACTAATAAATTGAGCAATAAGTGTGGAAAGTGCAGAACCAGTTATTCCAAGATTCGGAAAAGGACCAATTCCAAATATTAAAATTGGATTCAAAATAATATCTAAGACTATAGAGAGTATTAGAAAATAAAATGGTGTTTTGGAATCTCCGGAACCTCTTAAGATTGACATAATATAGTTGTACCCAAACATGAAAGGAACACCTAAAAACATAATACGAGTGTAGGTAAGTGCCATTTCTCGAGCATCATATGGTGTATTCATCCAATCTAAAATTAGAGATGAGAACAAAAGACCCATTAATGAAATAATTAGTGAAAGGACTATAAAAAAGACCGCACTGGTACCCACTACACGTTTTGCTTCTAAAATATTTTGAGCACCAACTTTTTGTGCAATAAGAATGGTAGCTGCCATCCCAATCCCGAAAATAGAACTTAATAAGAAAACGAAAATAATATTTGCGTTAGATGTGGCAGCCAAGGCTTGTTCACCTAAGAATTTTCCTACCCAAATAGAATTGATAGAACCATTTAATGATTGTAATACGTTACCCAACAGTATTGGTAAGGCAAATAAGAATAATGTTTTAGCGATAGGTCCTGTTGTTAATGTGGGCCGTTGTTTAGAGTTTGCTTGCGCCATTTTAAGTCTCCCTTTGTTATATTGATATTTAATAAACTTATATCCATTTATCAGAAACAAAAAAGACAAATATGCACATCTGATTTAGAATTAAAGTATTTCAAATTTATTCTGTGAGAGGGGCATCATATGTCCAATGAATAGACCATCATAACAAGAAAAATCTATAACTATTAAAGTTTATAAAAAACAATAAGCCTAAAAATTGATTACTTTGTTATTTTATTAATTGATGTATAACGTAGCTTCTTTTCTTATCATTTTTGTTGGCTTCGATATGTAAGGATAATCAAAAATATAAATTTCATAGTCTGAATTATGCTTACAATACTGACATTTGACAATCTTATCGGTTTTACGAATGTGTGGTACAATACTTTCTTTGATACTATTGATGACATGTTTTTTGCATATAAACAAGAGATCACCTTATTTCTCAATTTATAGACTAAATTAAATAGGTTATTTACACATATTTAACTTAACTAAAAAAATTCAACATAAAAAAATTCCTTTTAGAAGCGGTCATAATGAAAACCGTAGTTTTTCTATTATTCTGTTTGATAAACGCAAGATATTTCGGTATAGCAAAGTGAATTCGTGTAGAAATTACATTAAAAATGAACAGTTTAAAGCGCTCACTAGGGACCTTAAACTGTTCATAAATAAAATTATTTTAGTTTTTGTACCATAAGCAATTCCAACCATATAATGAATCTACATGATCTTTATTAGTTGTTACTAATTCTAGTTGTTCACACATAAAATCATTACTGAAAGTATCCCAAATCTCCTTACTAGAAATCCCAAAGTTTTGTCTAATAAATGGATTTGTTTCTTCAGTTTTAGAAGCGCCTGAACGTTGACTAGAGAAACAGCGCATTGCATATAATCCACCTGGTTTTAAAACTCGAGAAATTTCTTTAGCGAACGCTTCTCTTTGATCAGGACGCATGCAGTGGAAACAACCACGATCTACAATTACATCTACGCTGTTGCTTTCCATTGGCATATCTAAAACATCAGCAACTTTCCAGTCAACATTAACACCATAAAAATCAGCTAATTGTTTTGCTCTTTCAATAGCATCACTTGATATTTCTAAGCCAGTTACGTCAAAGCCTCTTAAAGCTAAAAATACTGATTCAGTTCCAATACCACAACCAATGTCTAACACTTTAGCCCCTTTTGAAATAACTCCATCTTCTACCATATTAACTAATTCAGGGGATGCTGTTCCAGCTGTCCATTCGTATTCTGATGGTTTTAACTTAGAGTATTTTTCTGTGTAAAAACTATTAATTTCTTGAGCACTAATTTTTTGAGATGTCATAATAATATTCTCCTTAAATGTCTAATTTATTTTTTTATATAGTTTGTTCTTCAAATGATAGGTTTTCTTGCATCTTTATTTTTTTAATTTCTTTTCTGAATATTAAAGGGATGCGATCCCGACTAACACTAACTTCCCAATTATCTCCATCACGTTCGTATACTGGTTGCTGTAATTCAACAACTTGAACGTCTTCTGTTAAAAATTTCCTTGCAGATTTATGAAAGAGCCAATCAGCTAGAGCAGTTGTTAAAAAGTCTCGTGTCATAACATGTTCGACTCGGCATTTTCCATTTTCGATAGGTACTACATGAACCCATACCCGAACTTGTTTTTCACCAAAGTAAAGTTTAAACTGCACAGTACTTGGAAGATGTATTTCCATTTCAAATGCTAATTTTTCGCTTTTGTTCCCCTTCATTTCTTCTTTTTCAGCTTTCGCTACAAATCCATTATTATTAAAAGATACTTTTAAATTATTTGGCTCCTCATGTTGTTGTTCTTTACGGAATTTTCTAGACCAATTGTAAAGCCAACGATTTCCATCTTCTAGAGAACCCGAATGTATAAATGATAGATGTGCTCCATCAACAGCATTTTCCATCATATACATCCAATCGCAATTAACTACATCTACAGTATTTTTTACTGATCTCCATCCAGGTCCTTCCATTAATTTGGGAATCTCGACAATATCAGCATTTTCTTTTTGTCCCATAAAGACCCATACATAACCTTGTTGCTCTTTTACAGGATATGTTTTTATGTCTGTTCTTTGAGGGTAATGATCTACCTCAGGGATATATACACATTTTCCTTTATCATTGAAAGTCCAGCCATGATAGCAACAGACTAGACAGTTATCTTTAATCTTTCCTTTAGATAGAGGAACTCCCCGATGACTACATCTATCGTATAAAGCATATGCATTACCTTGAGCATCTCTATATAAAACAATGGGCTCTCCAAGAATAGTACAACTGTATGGTTTTTTTACAAGATTATCTACCTTGGTAGCAATATACCATGCGTTTTTTATCATGAAAGAGAACTCACTCCTTCTTTAAAACAAAAAGTTTTAATATTATTTGCTACTATTTCTGGTTGTTCAACTTGTACATAATGTCCACCTTTATTGATTCTAATAATATTAGAATTTTTAATCTGGTTAGATAAAAATTTAGAATGTCTAGGTGAAATAATTACATCGTCATCTCCAGTAATAATTAGGGAAGGTATGTCTATAAATTTAATTTGATCTCTTAAATCCACAGCTTTTAAATTCATAAAATCAGTAGAATTATCATTTAACCTAGTAAGGTAAAATTCATCCAAAACTATATTTTTTACGTATTCTGGTATCTCTTCAGCGAAACTTTTACGTAGTAATTCCATATCCCAATTGTTGTTCATAACTTGATTAAAAAAATCTGGATGCAATTGAATTTTTGCTGCTGAGCATATGATACATAGTTTGTTAACCTTTTCTGGATGAGTAAGAGTAAACTGCAATCCAATTAATCCACCAACAGAATGACCAACATAGATTACAGGTTTTTTAATTTCTAGTGCCTCTAAAAAGTTGCAAAGAAAATCAACAACTGCAGAAATTGAGCTTAATACCTTCCCTTTACTTTTCCCATGTCCTGGTAAATCGATTGATATTGGAACTATTTGTTCTCCCAATTCGGATAATAGAGGATTCCAGTGTTTACTACTTCCTCCTACACCATGAACAAATAATGCAATAGGATTAGAAGTAGTAGATATATTATCTTTTACAGGGCATGTATAATAAGTTTCGATATTTGCAACTTTAACCCAAGGAATAATAACCACCTCTTCTTTCTCTATTAATTACTTTTATTATTAAACTCCCCAAGCTTCAATTTTCTCTTTAACGGACTGCATTTGTATTTTAGTATTCTTATTTAAGTAATCTGTCATTTGTTCTTCTGTTACACCTTTTAAATCAGGATGAACTTTAAACTCTTGAATCCAAATCATCTGTGTAGAGTCATTACCCAATACCTTATAAATCCATTTAATATGCATAAATTCAAATGGAAATTTTGGATCAATTCTTTCAGCAATAGCTCTTTTTTTATCCTTCTCAATAATTCTTTTGGAAGTCCAAGTTTTAGATTCTTTCCCGTTTTCAGGATGAGTAACTAAACGAAATTTAATTTCATTTTCTTTTTGTTCAATGATTTGCGCCTCTTTGTATTCAGTAAAAAGCTGAGGCCATAATTCGATTTGATTAGACAAATCAAAAACTGTATCAAAATCTCTCCAAATTGTTATCCCATTTTCGGTTCTTCCCATTTTAATCCTCCTGCTAATTGTTAATGATAGCCACAGCACGAACCCAGCTAGCATCGATTCCCTTGATTCGGATAGGGAAGCAAGACACCTGAAATCCAGTACTAGGAAGTTGCTCTAATCCTGTAAGGCGTTCTATTTGAATATACTCCTTTTCACGTCCATAAAAATGTGAAGGCCATAGCGCCTCTTGATTCTTTGTCTGAAAATATTCATTTAACATCATATGAAAAGGTCTATCAAATCCATAGGTATCAATACCAATAACTTTAATTCCCATCTCTACTAACCATTTTGTTGCCTCTTTACTCATTCCCGGTGCATGTGTAAAGTATTCTTTTTTCCCCCATAACCGATCTGTTCCAGTCCAGATTAATACAATGTCCAAAGGTTGTAGGGTGTGTTTTGCCTCTTTAATTGCTCTCTTTATATCATCAATAGAAATTAATTCGCCGGGTTTTTTATAACTTAAATCCAACCGAACTCCTGGACGATAAAACCATTCTAATGGAAGTTCATCTATTGCGCGCGCTTTTTTACCTTCACATTTAGAACCATAATGAATTGGAGCATCTATATGCGTTCCCATATGTGTAGGTAAAGTAACAATGTCCATACTTAGAAACTCTTCTTCCGGAAATTCAGAATGAGTAATTTTTTTTTCTCCTTTAATGTATTTAAAAAATTGTAAAATACGACTTTTTAAAGGAAGTTTTTTATTCCAAGCAACTTGTCGACAAAAATGTTTGGCTCCATTTTTATGATTTAGCCTTTTTATTTTGATTTCCATTGGTTCGGAAGGTGAATTAGTCACTAATACACTTAAATCAACTAATTTCATTTCCTTATAATCCCTTTTCCTTGAATACTTCAAGAGCCTTTTCTAATGATAATGTAATATTAGAGACGCCAACTACAGGCATAGCAAGAAAAATTGCAGATAAAATTTCTTCTTTCATAGCTCCATGCTCTAAAGCACGTTCTACATGTGTTTTAATTCCTCGTAAACCACCACTTGCAGTAAATGTGCCTATTAATATAAGTTCATTTGTTTTTTCATCTAAAGGAGAGTAACTTTTAATTTCTTTTGTTAAATTAAAGAAACCTTCTGCTATATTCGGAGCCTCAGCCATAATATTTTTCATCTTTTTATCCCCCTATATTTCTATGACCTATACTTGCAGTTGGAGCTAAAGGTGCTGTAGCAAAAACAACTTGTAAAACTTCATTACATGTATTTTCAATAGAATGTACAATCCCTTTAGGGATAATAACGGCAGAGCCAGCTGAAAAGTCAATTCGTCTTACCCCTTCTAGATCTAAACATCCTTCTCCCTGTAATACATAAAAACATTCTTCACCGTAATCATGTACATGTTTTTTTATTTTTTCTCCAACAGGTATATGAGCTATCCCCATGATTAATTCTGTTGATTGTACTGTCTTAGGAGAAACAAGAATCTTTACTTCGCCTTCTTTATCAGTAAGTGTTTCAACTTCGTTTTCAGTTATTGTATACTTTCGCAAGTTAGTTCCCTCACTTTTATGTATATGGGTATATTTTCCAGAAGAATCATATAGTAATTCATTATTCTTCTAAAGAAATACTAGTTACTACATGATTCTTTATCTGGTACCAATTGGAACTGTAATGCTTAAATTTCTTTTTTTCGGCCAATAAATGGGCCTTACCATGAAATGATACTAAGAAGTCCCTATTATTTACTTTAACTTCAATTTCACTCCAATCAATAATAGACAATCCTGTACCTAAAGCTTTTGATACAGATTCTTTTGCTGAAAAACAAACAGCAAACAAGAGTTTTTCTTGCTCTTTTAATTTTCTACACCAGTTAATTTCATTTTCAGTAAATATAAAAGATAAAACATCATCACTATATTTATCTATACATCTATTAATTAAACTTAGCTCCAAAATATCTATGCCGATTCCAATAATCATTAGATAATTTAGTTCTCTGGTTTATACCAGATAGAAAACCATCCTAGTGGAAATTGTCGTTGTTCAGTTGAAAAGGATAGTGATCGCTCAAGGTGTTCTAATTGTAGTTCGGATGAGAACGTATCAAGTAATTCCTTACTAGTAATTCTTCTGGGTTGTGGTCCGCCAGGAATTTTATCCGAAAAAGCACGAAGGACAAGCATGCCTCCAGGTTTTAATACACGTAAAATCTCACTAACATATTTAGGTCTTTCCTCATCTGTTAAATGATGAAAGCATCCTTGATCACAAAAAATATCAAATTCATTATCTTGAACTGGAATATTTAATGCATCTGCAACTTTAAAATCTACGTCTACTCCATAAACCTCAGCTAAAGATTTAGCCGATTCAATTGCCTTTGGGGAGATATCTATAGCTGTAACATCCATATCCCTAACAGCAAGAAAGACTGCTTCTGTTCCAATTCCACATCCTACTTCTAATACTTTTGATCCAGGTTTAATCGTTTGATTCCATACTAAATTAGTTAATTCTGGTGAAGCTGTTCCAGCTACCCACTCATGTGCAGCAGGTTTTTTTGTACTATATAAGTATGTAAAGCCTGAACGAATATCTACTGTTTCTTGATTATTCATAACGGTTCCCCCTTTAATTAATTTAAAGCTTTTGCTTTCTCGTTATCTAATAATTCGCAGAGATCTGACAATTTCATGTCTTGGCGAGCTTCAAAGTTAAACTCTATATCAAATTGTTTCTTTAGCTCTAAGCTAATTCCAACTGTTTCTGCAGAATCTACCTCTAAATCTCCTCTTAGATAAGCATCTGGATGAATTACATTCTCTTCAATACCTAAATCAATCAAAATATTCTTAATTAGTTCAAACATTTTTAAAAACCCCTTTTCAATATTAATTAGTTTTTCCTATGATAAAGGAAGCATTTACTCCCTCTCTAGAACGAGCATTTACCATAAATGTATTAACATTAGCTTCTTCAGCACTAGACACAACACGCACTTTGTTTCTGAAATCAGAATCGTTGATATTAATAGTTGGAGGAATTGTACTAGATTCCATTGCTAGCAATCCTATAGCAACCTCTGTAGAAGTAGAAGCACCATATAAGTGCCCATACATCGATTTTGGAATACTAATTGGGATATTTAAAACATCTTCCCCTAAGCTATTAGTTATTGCTTCAACTTCAATCTGATCTCCTAAGCTTGTACCGCATCCTTCAGCAAAAATCACGCTTAAATCTTTGGGTTGTATATTAGCATTTTTTATAGCTTTGTTTATACACTTTTCCCAGGAAGCTGTTTGGTTAGACTGAAGATCAGTTGTCATTTCACCACTTAGTAATTCTCCATAAATCTTAGCTCCTCGTTCCTTAGCATGATTCATTTCTTCCAAGATCAATATTGTGCTACCTTCTCCTAATACAACGCCTGTTCTATCTTTATTAAACGGACGATAAGCATTTTCTGGATGAGTAACTGAAGCGAGTTCGCCGTTTTCAAAATAACAAGTTACCCCAAATGGAGTTAATGGAGCTTCTGTTCCTCCTGCTAAAACAATATCATTGGAACCATTCTGAATGGACTTCATCGCAAAGTAGAGAGCACTAGCTCCACTTGCTCTATCACACACAAAACTTTTACTATAACCTTTAATTCCATAATGAATTGATAAAAATCCTTGAGGTGCTGTAGGAAACCATGAAGCTGCTTGCCATGGATTTACCATTTTAGCTCCTTGTTGGTATAATTCGTAATACCCTCTTTCACAAATATCCCATCCACCTGCATTATTACCTAAAAATATCCCTACTCGATTTAAGTTAGCCTCTTCTAATCTAAGTTTGCTATCTTGAAGAGCTAATTCTGCTGATGCTAATGCATAGTGTGTAAAGCGATCTGTTTTAACTTTTAAGCGTTTAGATATAAAATCGTCTATAGGAAATTCAGTAATTTCTCCTGCTGCTTGAACAGGAAACCCTTCAGTATTAAAGCGTGTTATTTTTTTTATTCCTGATTTTCCTGATATTAAAGAATTAAAAAAATCATTTTTATCAATCCCTAGTGGATTGATAATGCCTATTCCAGTTATTGCTACTCGCCTATACACAAGTTAACCCCCATATTTACTTAATATAGCTGCAGAATGAATACCTCCAAATCCACTTGCTGTAACTAATGCGTTGTGAACTGGATGCTGTCTTGCTTCATTTGGCACATAATCTAAATCGCATAAAGGATCAGGAACTTCATAATTTGCGGTTGGGTGAACAATTGCATTCTCAATTGCTAATAAAGAGGATGCAGTTCCCATTAAGCTCGCTGAAGATAAAGAATGCCCAATCATAGATTTTGTAGAACTAATAGGAATACTATAAGCATATTGACCAAATACATCTTTATAGGCATTCGTTTCGAACACATCATTTTGAGGCGTTGAACTTCCATGAGCATTTATATAGTCGATTGCTTGTGGCTCAATCTTAGCAACTTCTAAAGCTTGCTTAATTACCCTGCTCATGGGCTCCCCATTTTCTTGTAAATTAGTCATGTGATGAGCATTACTTACACTGGAATATCCTAATACCTCGGCGTATATTTTTGCTCCTCTTTCTATTGCATGTTCTTCAGATTCTAAAGTGAAAAAAGTAGATCCTTCACTTATTACAAACCCTTTACGTTTAGCATCAAAAGGCCTTGAGGCTTTCTCTGGTTCACAATCCAAAGAAGATAATGAACCTATAATATCAAGAGTGGCATAAGTCAATCCAGTTAGGGGTGCTTCTGAGGCACCTACTAACATTAAATCCATTTCACCGCTCTTTATCATTTCGTATCCTAACCCTAATGTATCTAGTCCTGCAGTACAACCAGTTGACAATGAGGTGCAAGGACCCTGTAGTCCATACTTTCTTGCTAAGAGTACTGCTGGATAGTTAAACATTCCTGCATTGTAGAAAACATCGCCAATTGGTTTATGTTGAATACGATCTTTTCCATAATCACTTAACTCTTCAAACATTCTAGTGGCAGTAGTTGTTCCTCCAATTGCAGATGCAAATGTGATTCCTGCACGGTCAGAGTTTAGATAATTACTTGTAAGCTGAGCGTCCTCAATAGCCAATTTACCTGCAATTACACCAAACTGAACGAAACGGTCTTGAGTTAATAAGTCGGAAAATTCTTCTTCTTCACAGTAATTAAGCGCATTGAAATCTTTCACCTTAGCTAGTACTGTACTATTCAACTCTAAATCTTCCATTTCAGAATCTCTCTGAATACAGGACTTCCCAGATAATAGAGTTGACCAAAATTTTTCTTTTCCTATACCATTCGGAGCAACAATACCTATACCAGTTACTACAACTTTTTTCATCTATTAACTCTCCAAGTAAATTTAATTGTATTAATTAACAATGTGAATTACTTTATACCCTATATTTGTACAAATACTTCTCTGGCTTTTTTCATAAGTTCCATGGCTTCTTTTGTAGCTTTATATGCTCTTTCTTGTAATTCAGGTGTTGTGCAATATTTCTTCAGCAATGTGCGTCCAAATGAAACATGAAAGTTTTCATCTTTTGCTACACGTTCTACCGTTTGACGAATTGGTTCTGGAAAACGCTCTAATGCAAATTCCATAAATCCAAGTACTGCGCTTTCTGATGCGATATTATGTGCAGCTAATCGCTCAACTAAATGATCTAGTCCTGGATAATATTCTTCCATCAGATAACGCCACTCCTTAGGGGGCTCAAATGCATCTATATCACTAACATAATCTTTTAAGTGTTTGCCAAGCCACATATAATGGTTAGCTTCATCTTCAATTTGATATGCAAAATTAACTAATGCATCAGACTCTTTTGTAGTTTTTAGCCAACCGCCTATGAAATGTGTAGCTGCTTTTTCATAATATACTGCAAAATTTAGCCAATGTTTGATTACATGTTCAGGAAGTTGTTCAGTTTCTGCATCCTGTAAAGAGACATCATTTTCTCTTTTTTCTTGTTCAGCCATAATTTCAGCCCATAATTGATCAACAAATTCTTTACTATCCAATCTGATTAGCCCCTTTCTTCGCTTCCACAAAGAACATTTTTTGTAATCCCATTTTTACTTCACCCATAAGTTGTTCTTCAATATCTTCTCTTGGAATAACCTTAAGTTCTTCATATCCAATCTCTTTTAATTTAGAATCAAGTTCATTTGGAACAAAAAATCCTTTCCAAGGTTCGCCAATTTTTTCAAGGAACTCAAAGTTTTTCTCAACATAAATGGTAGAAGGTTTTCCATGCTTTAGATAAGCATCTTTATTTAAACAATCACATACAAACATAACGTTTTGAAGAGATGTTGCAAAAATCTCTAATACTTGATAAATATTCTCTGGATTGAAATAATAAGTCGCACCTTCCCATAGAATTAGAGTAGGAAGTGTTCTATCCATTCCTTGTTGTTCCAATAGCTCTATTAATTTTGAAAGATCTTGTGTTAAATCATACGGAACATATTGATAAATAGATTGATCAATCCCCGATTTATTGAAAATCTCTCTACAAAATTCCTGTGAATAAGGGTGATCTACACTAAATATTTTCTTATCTTTCCATTCCTCTATATCTAGTGCACTTAAATCTAGACCTGCACTTAGAATAATCAATTGATCAAAATTCTTACTTTGTTCTTTTAATAGATTTCTAAAATATAGACTTCTTAAAATAACACTACGAGAAAACATACCACGAGACCCTGTATCTAATGTTTCTCTTCCTTCAATAGCATTCGGTAAGTGTTCTAGTAAACGACTTGAATAATTGTCACCTAGCTGTTTCGAAAATTCAGAACGTATAGCGCATACTGCCTCCATAGTTATGCTTTGTGATTTTAAAGCCATATAATTCATCTCCTAATTTTTATTAATGGATTTATAAGTTTTTAAATTAATAATATTTATGCTTCACGAGCAGAACTTCTCCCTGTTTTATAGAAGAACCTCATTGCTTTCATTCGTTTTTCAGGCGTTAAATTAAACCATTGCCAGTAACCTTCAGGAACTTGAATGTATTCACCAGCTTGTACAGTAACCAAAAACTTAATACCATTCTTCCCTAAGAAACCAAATTCTGCCTCACCATCAAATACATACCAATATTCAGTTTCGAAATGGTAATGGATTGGAGCGAATTTACTTAAAATCATGTCTAGTACAGGAAGATTGGGATAAAGACATACAACATCATGCTTATAATCTTCCTTTTTGTTAAACTTTTCAGTTAATCCAGGGTATGAACGAATTAATACCTCTCGTTGTTGCTCAGTAATTGTTGGCAATTTGGCAAAATCTGTTGCAAAATTATTCAGTTGGAATTCCCCGTAATTAATATTATGATCCATTAAAAAATGTTTTATAAAACTAGATGATTCACAATTAACGTCATCATTGAAAATATAAATTTTCGCCATAAACCAACCCCCTCTTCTTCGAAAATTCATTACATTGCAATATTATGGACACATCTAATGTTAATTTCAAGTATTATTTCAAAAAAATAGAAAAAAACTTCCGTTTTTTGATAAATAAAAGAAAAATATTACATTTTATTCTTTTTTTTAACATTTCTATTGCCATTAAGGTAATAATTGTTATATTATTTTAAAACGTACAATAATCTTAATATTTCGGTTTAAAGGTATAGGGATTGTTTTTTACAAAAGTTATTATTGTAATTATAATAACTTTCCAATATCCGGATTTTTAAAATCTATATGAATATAATTGATTCTATACAGGAGGAAATATAATGAGTAACCATACAAGTAGTATTTCTATTGTTGCAGAAAGAATGAATGATTCGAAATTATTTGGACGCCTTAAAACGATGAGAGAAACGGATCCAGTTTTTTTCAACCAAAAGAATAAATATTGGGAAGTTTTTTCATATGAGGACGTCAAAACTGTTCTTTCTGATTATTCCACCTTTTCTTCAAAAATTGATCGTGGAGTTACTGAGGAACAAGCATTTGGTGACAGCATTATTGATATGGATCCACCAAGACATAATCAACTTCGTACGATTGTAAATAAAGCATTTAGTCCTAAGAGAATCAATAGTTTAGAAGAACATATACGTAAAATTGCAGAAAACTTGCTAAACAAGAGTGATAATACAATGGATTTAATTCAAGATTTTGCTTATCCATTACCTGTAATTATTATTGCTCAATTATTAGGAATTCCAGAAAAAGATCAAAAATTGTTTCACCATTGGATTGAATCAATCTTTAAGAATGAAAATGATCGAGAAAATATAAATATTCAGTACCTTGAGGAAGATGAAGAACACGATACACAAATGAATATGCAGATGATAATGAGGAATTATTTCAAGAAATTTATTGAAGAAAAACGCAAGGAACCAAAAGATGATTTAATTTCAACAATGTTACAATCGGATGATAGTGATGAACCTTTAACAGAGCAAGACTTGTTAAATTTTTGTTTTCTTTTATTTATTGCAGGGCATTTAACTACTACACATCTTATTGGTAATTGTGTTCTTGCACTAGCTGAATTTCCAGATGTATTTAACGAATTACGAGAAAATAATAGTCTAATACCTAAGTATATTGAGGAGGTTCTCCGTTATCGCTCTCCTGTTCCATTTGTTACTCGGACAGTACGAAAAGAGATAAAATTAGGTAACCAAATACTACAACCAGGGGACATAGTCGTAGCCTGGATTGCCTCAGCAAATAGGGATGAAGCAACATATGAAAAACCGGATACTTTAGATATTGAACGTAATACTAATTTACATTTGGGTTTTGGTAGAGGAATCCATCATTGCCTAGGAGCACCTTTAGCAAGATTAGAAACTAAGATTGCTCTAGAGCTATTACTTAACAAAATATCTTCACCGTGCAAAATAGAAGTTAGTGCTCTAGTACCTGAATATATATCCTTTTTACATGGGGTAAAGAAATTACCTATCCATTTGTAAGTAAATGCTGAGAATTGATTATAATTACAAATTGAGTGAGGAGACTAGTAATGGCTGAACTTATAAAGAAAACCATTGGTGATCTTCTTGATGAAATTACTTCAAAATCAAATAATCATGAAGCAGTAATTTATCCAGAACTAGATATTCGTTGGACATATAGAGAGTTTCAAAATTATTGTAACAACTTAGCTAAGGGACTTATAAAATTAGGAATTAAAAAAGGTGATCATGTTGCTATATGGGCAAATAATAAGCCTGAGTGGTTAGTAGCACAATTTGCAGTCAGTAAAATTGGAGCAGTATTGGTTACCATTAATACAAATTATAAAGCTCAAGAGCTGGAATATTTACTAAAGCAGTCAGATTCTACAACGATTATTTTAATGGATAGTTCACAAAGTTCAGGGAATTTATTAGACATTTTATTAGATATTTGTCCAGAGATAGCAAAATCTACCCCAGGTAACCTACATTCAAAATGTTTACCACTTCTTAAAAACATTATTCTTTTATCAGATAAAAAGAGACCCGGTGTTTTTTTATGGGAAAACATTTTAAACATGGGAGAGTGTATTAGTGATGAAGAATTAATTTGTCGTCAAGATTCCCTTCATCCAGATGATATCATCAATATACAATATACATCAGGAACGACTGGCTTACCTAAAGGGGTTATGCTCTCTCATTACAATATTCTAAATAACGCTAGAAGCGTTGCTGAAAATATGAATTTAACAAAATACGATAGACTTTGTATACCTGTTCCCTTCTTTCATTGTTTCGGATGTGTATTAGGAGTATTAGCATGTGTATCTATTGGTGCAACTATGATTCCTTTAGTTACTTTTAATCCCTTAAAAATATTGAGACTTGTTGAAAATGAACATTGTACAGCATTACATGGTGTACCAACCATGTTTATCAGTATACTAAATCATCCTGAATTTGATAACTATGATAAATCTTCTCTACGTACAGGAATTATTGCGGGAGCTAATTGCCCAGTTGAAATAATGAAACAAATTATTAATAAAATGGATATTACAGAAATAACTATTGCATATGGCCAAACGGAAACTTCGCCAGTAATAACTCAGACAAAAATAGGTGATCCAATTGAATATCAAACCCTAACAGTTGGAAGAGCACTTTCAAATATAGAAGTGAAAATAATCAACCCTAAAAATGGTAAAGCAGTCCCCTATGGAACACCAGGTGAATTATGTACAAGGGGTTATCATATTATGCAAGGTTACTATAATATGTCGTCAGCTACAGAAGAAGTTATTGATAAAAAGGGCTGGTTACATACAGGTGACTTAGCGGTAATGGATGAACAGCAATATATTAGCATTACAGGTAGACTTAAAGATATGATTATTCGCGGTGGTGAAAATGTCTATCCTAAAGAAGTAGAGGAAACACTCTATACACACCCAGACATATTAGATGTGCAGGTAGTTGGAGTTCCAGATGCAGTATATGGTGAAAAAGTGGCAGCATTTATAAAAGTTAAGAATAAAAAAAATATTACAAGAGAAGATGTATGGGAATTCTGTATAAATAAAATTTCTTCTTTTAAAATACCTGAAATAGTATACACTATTGAGGAATATCCTATGACAGGGAATAAAAAAGTTAGAAAAGATAAATTAAGAGAATTACTATTAGAATGATATATCTTAATAATCCATTGGTATTGACTTATTAAAGAAAAAATACCAATGGATTGTTAAATATTACTAACTGCAGAAATATAGATGGATTTAATAATTATCTATATTCAATCTAATTCTGGATAAAAATTTTATAAATTGTTCTTTTTCACTTTCTGTAAAATCCTGAAATGCTGTATTTTCTACTTGATCATGTAGAGGCCACAATTTAGCTAAAGTATCTTTTCCATTTTCCGTTATAGAAATATATTCTTCTTTTATTGATATTAACCCATTATCAAATAATGGGTTAATAAAATCAGATACTGAGTTTTGGATTTCAACAAAATCTTCACCAACTTCTTTTATATGCATGATGTTGTTACAGTTTAATATCATCAAAAAGATAATTTGGTTTGCTGCAAATGGACTAATTCCCTTGATTTTTTTGTTGTATAAATTATTAATCGAGGTTAATGTTAAATTGACATTTCTACCGATAGAGTTTTGTATTTTTTCTGTCAACATTGCCAATATCTCCTTCATTTTAATTTCATATATACTGATTCCAGCAGCTACACCAACATTTAATGATTCGACTGAGGTGGACATAGGAATTTGAACTAAACTATCAGCATTTTCAATAAACTCATTTGTAATTCCTGCTGTTTCATTTCCAAAAACTAAAGCAATAGGTTTATTATTAACGTTCAATAGAGACTGTAATGTTGAACCTCTTGGACTTGTTGCTATAATGTGATAGCCTTCTTTTTTCAAATAATCTATAGTTTTGTTAGCATCTTGAAACCATTTAAAATTGGATTGTAATACGGTACCACGAGAAGCATCAATTACCTTTGGAAAGAAAGGATCAAACTCATTACTTGTTGCTAAATAATTTTTAACATCATATGCGTTTCCAGTCCTAATAATAGTTCCAATATTACCATGATCTTGTACTCCATTAAATACTATTGTAAACTCATTTTTTTGGTGGTTGGAGTAATAATCAGTAATACCAACACACGGAATCAAATAATTAGTATTGGTGATTTTCTTCATAAGACCTTCTGAAACTTGAAAAATAGGTATATTCAAATGGGTATAAGCATGTACATCTTCTTTATCACTTAAAAAAATGCGCAGCACTTTTAAATTGGATTGCATAGCCCATTTAATTTGTTGAACTCCAAATAGTAAAAGTTTTTTGTCTTTTATACGAAATTTACTCTTAGATAAATTTCGAGCTTCTTCAATTAAAGGATCTTTTAATTTTGTTAATTTTTCTATAGGAACTTTATGAATATTCAAAACTATCAACCTTTCTTTGTGAGACAAAGCATTTTTAATTAAATTATTTTTCGTTAGAGTGTAAAAAACAATTTAATACAGCATTTTTTTGAACTTATACTTATATTTTTTTCTGTATCTATATTTATCAATAAAAACACTCTATGAAAAGGGCATTTACAGTATAACAAATAAACAAAAAAAATTCCAAACTAATTCCAATTAATATATAATAATTTTTAGATTAATTTAATTATCACTAAATAATACATAACGTAAGAGGGATAATACATGAAGTTAACTATTTATTTTGATGGTCAATTTTGGATAGGGATCGTTGAGTATGAAGAAAAGGGTAAATTAAAAGCTTTTAGGCATATCTTTGGGAAAGAACCCAAAGATATAGAAGTTTTGTACTTTATATATTTCGATATGTTAGATAAATTAAGTACAGTTTCAACGGCTATAGAGGTCCAAACAAAGAAAAAACACCATATAAATCCTAAAAGGGCAGCTCGAATTGCAGCAAAAGAAGCACAGCAACGAGGTGTTTCAACACAAGCACAACAAGCAATAAATTTAGAACTAGAAAGTCGAAAAAAAGAACGTAAAGTAGTATCAAGACAACAAAGAGAAGAGATTAAAGAAAAAAAGAGAGAATTAAAAGTTCAAAAAAGAAAGCAAAAACATCGTGGAAGATAAATCAACTTTTAATGTGTCGAAATGACAAGCTGTATATTTGGGAACTCCATACGGTTTTGGTGCAAAAATAGAATAAAAGATAATAAAGCGTATAGATTCCTAACGGAATCG
>NZ_NVOY01000015.1 GCF_002551005.1 Bacillus pseudomycoides | reverse complement strand
GTAAAAGGACCACATACTTACCTTTAGGTTAGATAAGTGAACCACTAGTAAACAAAAGGACCGTACATTTTAGATATGTCTAATATGTACGGTCCTAATTTTATAACTTCATGAAGGCTATTCATTTTCTTTTTGGGGTAGCATCAGGATTATGTGGCTTTACAACGTTAAGTCAATATCTCATATGACTTATCTCAAAAGTCGTATTGTTGTTAAATTCTCTATTTTTAACGCTGTAAACAGCTTAGCGTTTTAAATCCGCACTTTCGGGACTAGACCCCTATTAGGATAGCGTCCCGAAATAGAAAATGTATCAATGTGAAAAGAAGAATAATAGAAATGAGGAGAATATTTATGAAACAAGGCAGAATTATTATAATTACTGGTTCACCAGGAACTGGTAAAAGTACAACGGCATCTATTGTTGCTAAAGAGTCTAATTTATTAAAGTCGGTACATATGCACACGGATGATTTTTATCACTATATTCAAAAGGGCGCAATACCTCCATATTTACCAGAATCACAAGAACAAAACTTAATTGTTATTGAATCTTTTTTGGAAGCTGCAAAATGTTTTGCACGTGGTGAGTACGATGTGATTATAGATGGAATTGTTGGTCCTTGGTTCTTAAAGCCGTGGTTAAAAGTCGTACAAGATAATTATGAAATACATTACATTATCTTAAGAGCGAATAAAGAAGAAACAATGAAACGAGCAATCAATCGTACCAAATTGGACGAAGATGCCAACATTGAATTGGTAGAAAAAATGTGGGAGCAATTTAACAATTTGGGTATCTATGAATCCAATATTATTGACACAACAAATCAATCAACCGAACAAAGTGTTTCAACAATAAAAGCTGTGATTGAAAAGAAATCTTCTTTACTCACTATATGATGTGATACAAATGTTAAACAAACGGGTGCTATTGTTGAATAAACCTTAGATTTTCAAACGACTTTATTGTTATATTTTTGAGTACGGTAAAGTATCTTATATCGAAAATTAAACAACTATATTTTAACCCCGTCCTAAATTAGAACGGGGTTATGCTTGTTTTAGGTTTTAAAATTAAATAACTTTATTGTCTTTTTACACAAAAGACAATATCAAAACAAAAAAACAACTAGTTCCCCCCCTCAGGAGGTGCTAGTTGACGTAAAATTCGTTAGCGGAAGTCATTTTAAAATCCTCTATGTGGACTTTTTCCTTATTCCAAAGATAAACCACCAAACTAAAGCTAGAAGTAGTATGAGAAGCGGTATTCCCTGAATAAAGAAAAATCCTTTCAAAAAATCAAGTTCAGTACTATCTGGGGGATCTGTTGCCATTCCACCTATAAAAACAGCCATTGGAATTGCAAGTATATTTATCCCTAAACCGATCATTACGAATGACAGATTTTTAGCCTTAATTTTTGGTGAATCAGCCTTGATAATTACGAATATTCCAGTACCGAATATAAGAAGCAGTATTCCATAAAATTCAATATAACCCATAATATATCCCATAATATCCCTCCATGACTTTAATTGTACCATCAGCAAGGACGTTTTTGTACAAATTTGGATGAATAGGATATCCATGTAAAGTTAACATAACGTCTCATTATCATCAGTAATCAAATCCCAGAAACCCATTCATACCAGAAGTTTGCCAGCCTTCTGTTCCCTTCACTGTATGCAGGATTTCATACAGCCCTTCCACATTAGCATTGGCAGTTTAAATCGTTTTCGTAGCCTGCATGAAACCCTGCATATCATTAAATCCTCGTTTTATCGTCAGTACCCTATGCCCACTTGCCCATCAACTTAAGAAAACATCTTGTCAATCCAATTATGAATCGCATACAATTTCCCTATTTTTAACGCCACCTTAAATAAAATAGCGCCTCCCCCTACTACAGCAAATGCAATTATTTTCCATTTATTTTTTATTTTTGGCTTTTTTTCCATTCTATATTCCCTCTTTATCTCTTTATTAATCAAACGTTTGTTTAATAGATTTCACAAGACTTTCTCCCAACTAATCAAACGTTTGTTTAAATTTCAAAGCAATAAGAAATGCGCCTTTTCAGGCGCATTTCTGTGTTAATCTCCACCGCCGCCGCCATCTCCACCACCACAGCTGCCACCATCTCCGCCAAAAGAACTTCCGCAATCTCCCGAGCTGTCACTAGATCCTGCAAAAAATATTGGTGCACTATATCCTGTACTATCCGTTGAATCGGAATAATATCGGTTTCGTCTCCTTTTTCTTCCACTCGATGCATTCGATTTCACAATAATTGCAAACAGTAAAATAACAAACATAACGCCTACTACCATTGCTATTTCCATTCTAAAATCCCCCTTTCACTCTTCAACTAGAGTGCAATTTATATTTTTTAGGGAAAATAATCACAACTAAATATTTCGCCAAAACTCCCTCCATATCCTCTAATAAAATTACATTTTCATCTAAATTAGGATGAATTTTGAACTAATAGTACAGATAACAATTGTTATCTGTACTATTAGTTCAAAATCTGATGAATTCCCTTATAAAAATTTCCGAAATATCTTATCGCGGTATAAACCAAATGAAGCTGTTCCTTTTATTTTTCGTTTTTCGATCAGTTGTTGAAAACGAAGTGATTTCGCCGTTAATTCTTCTTGTAATTGTTTTCTCTCTGTCTCATCATGGCAACACGCGATTAAATCTTCTATTTTTAACATCTCTTTTTTTAACTGCATTTCTTCAGGGATCATACCCGCATTTTTTAAAATTTTATAACTCATACGAAGCTCTTCCGGGATCATTGATAAATCTTCTAATTCAAGAGGTTTCCCTTTCCCTGGCAGGTCTTCAAATTCACCATCTTTCATTGCTTGGCGAATACGTTCCTCCGCAAGAATCGAAAAGATATCCATAACACCACCTCCTTCTCTCTTCTATACATAAACACTTCCCTCGCCATTAAACACGTTTACACCAGTCCTGCACTGCCCAAACTTGCGTCACCCATTCCTCATAAAAATCTGGTTCATGAGAAACGAGCAAAATCGTGCCTTCATATTCCATAAGAGCTTGCTTAAGTGCTTCCTTTGCCCGAACATCTAAATGATTTGTCGGTTCATCTAAAACAAGTACATTACTTTCTGTTAACATTAATTCACATAAGCGTACTTTCGTTTGTTCCCCGCCGCTTAACGAACAAAGCGGCTGCAAAATATGCTCTTCTGTTAAACCGCATCTTGCTAGTGATTGCCGAACTTGTTTTTGCGTCATTTCCGGCCGCAGTGACCATACTTCCTCAAGCGGTGTTTGCTCCGTGGCAAATTCCTCTTGTGCAAAATAAGCTGGGTTTACGCGCTCTCCTATTTGCACAGTGCCACTTAACGGCTGCAAATACCCAAGCAATGTTTTTAACATTGTTGTTTTCCCAATACCGTTATAACCGACGATCGCAATTTTTTCACCGCGCTTTATTTGTAAATCAATTGGGCTGAATAAAGGCTCTTTATAACCAATCTGCATATTTTCCGTCTCTAAAATTCGGCTAACAGGATCCAAGTGCACCTGAAACATAAAACGCGGTTGCAGCGCAGAAGTTGGCTTTCCGATTTGATTGATTTTTGCTAACACTTTTTCACGACTTTTTGCTTGTTTCGCTTTGCGAACTTTATTCTTTTGAATAAAATTTTTTAGTCTTTCCATTTCTTTTTGCTGCCTACCATAGGCTACTTGTAATTGCTGTTTATGCTGCTCATAGTTTGTTAGGAATGTTTGATAATTACCTATATAGCGTTTCAGTCCTTTATGTTCTAAATGATAAATGACATTCGTAATTTCATTTAAAAACCTTTCATCATGCGAAACGACAATATAAGCATGTTCGTAATGTTTCAAGTACCCCATCAGCCATTCAATATGCACGTTATCAAGATAGTTTGTTGGTTCATCAAGTAACAAAACATGCGGCTCTTCCAATAATAATTTTCCTAATAACAGTTTTGTTCGTTGGCCGCCGCTTAGTTGTTCCACATCACGATCCATACCAAGTTCTAAAATTCCTAATCCGGCAGCGACCATTTCGATTTTTTCCTCAATATGATAAAAATCAGAATGCTCTAGTACACTTTGCAGCTCTCCATATTGCACTAACAATTGTTCAAGATTATCACCTACTGCCATTTTCTCCGCTATGTGCAGCATCTTATTCTCGGTATCATACAAGTGGGCAAAGGCACTTTGTAAATACTTCATAATCGTTGTTCCAGCCTGTAAGTCTATATGTTGCTGTAAAAAGCCGATTTTCATATGAGGAAACCACTCAATCGTCCCCTCATCAGGAAGTAACTCTCCAGCTAATATACGCAGTAATGTCGATTTTCCCGCTCCATTGCTCCCTACAAGACCAACATGCTCACCTCGCAGTAATCGAAAACCAATATTTTGAAAGATTATTTTATCCCCATACATATGGGTAAGATTTTCAACTGATAACATACTCATTTTACTCTCTCCTTTTCGCTTTACATCTAAAGCCAAACGAGAGAACAGTATAATAAAAACAATATTCAATTAGCTGAACGTAAAAATGGATAAGGCAAACACACCTTATCCATTACAAATTATTATCGTAAAAAAGGAATAAGGTTCTTTATCTACTGTCTTTCGGTTGGCTTTTACTCAAAAATTGGGCAGACTTCCCCCTTATCAAGCCAAAACCATTTGAAGAACAGTTGATAAAGTCATCTTATCCTTTCACCTCTTTATAAATTATTATTTGTATATAGAATAAACAAAAATCATACATTTATTCTATCATATGCTACATTCTGCAAAGTTGTTAAAATTCCTGCTTAGAATCCATAAAAAACCCCTTAACGATAATTGTATCAAAAACCGTTAAGGGGCAATGTTTTATTTCCTCATATAAGGAGCTAATATTTTCAATATCTCTGTTTTATCTTCTTTTAACTCTTCTGACGTTAACATGTCCATTGTTCTAGGGCGTGGCAAGTTCACTTTCACTTCGCCAACAATTGTTGATGGTTGCTGTGACAAAATGAAGACACGATCTGATAACAAAATCGCTTCGTCTAAGTCATGCGTAACCATAATGATCGTTTGTTTCCCTTTTTGCCATGATTCTAATAACCAGCTATGCACTTCCATTTTTGTAAATGCATCTAATTTTCCAAAGGGCTCATCAAGCAGCATAATTGGTTTATCACATAAATACGTACGTAAGAAGCTAACACGCTGTCGCATCCCACCTGATAAAGCATCTGGATAATGGTCTGCATATTCATCAAGTCCAAATTGCCTTAGCGCTTCCATACCAATTTCTAATCGTTTTCTTTTGGATTGCCCTTCAATTTCTAAAGGCAATACAATATTATGAAGAGCAGAACGCCATGGAAGCAGGAGATCTTGCTGCGGCATATAGCTAACAATATCACGCTTCATAACGGATTGGTCTTCGTAAAGTACATCTCCATCATTTGCTTGTTCAATTCCAGCAATAATGTTTAATAACGTACTTTTTCCGCACCCACTTGGTCCAACAAACGAAACAAATTCACCTTCTTGAACCGAGACATTCATATGCTCTAGCACTGTTTTCCCATCAAATGTTTTCGTAACGTCTTTTACTTGTAGTCCGTTCATTTTTCGCTCGGAAGGAATTCGTTCGTAAAGGCCGCTTTCACATCAATTTTCTTTTTAATGACTTTATTGTCATACAAGAAATTCATATAATTCGTCCATACTTCTTCCTTCTGTACTCCCCACGCCTTCGCATCATCTTGGTATTTCGTACTTAACCATTTTTGGCTTTCTTGTACTAACTCTTTATTAATGTCCGGTACATTTTTAATTAAAATATCAGCTGATGCTTGCGGCTCCTTAATTGCAAAGTTATAGCCATCTGTTGTTGCTTTCATAAACTTCTTCACAAAGTCTTTATCTTGTTTTGCATGTTTTTCACTAGTAATAATAACAGGACTATAATAATCTAATGCTGGATCTAAATCTTTTAGCATAATCGTGTTTAGCTCAATGCCTTTTCTTTTTGCTTCAATACCATCCCAGCCATAATAGATCCACTCAAAATCAGCGTCACGACCAATAGATTTAAAGAAATCTGTTTGTCCAAGTACAACCTTTTGCACTTTATTATAGTCTGCTTGATGTTTATCCATAATTGTTTTTAAAGTAGCTTCTTCAGCTGGTGCTCCCCAACCGCCATATCGTTTTCCTTCAAACGCTTTTGGAGATGTGATGTTATCCTTTTTTAAAGATGCAAATGCCGATGTATTATGTTGAATAACAGCACCAATTGATACAACGGGAATATCTTCCACCCTTGCTGTTGTTACGTTCTCTTGATAACTTACACCAAAATCAGCTTTTCCCGATGCAACCATTTGTTCAGCAGAAGTGTTTTCACCTGGCTGAATAATTTCTACATCTAGCCCTTGTTTTTTATAGTAGTCTTTCGTCTTTGCTACATATAAACCAGTATGGTTTGTATTCGGAAACCAATCCAATACTACTTTTACTTTCTGCTCTTTACTCTCTTCTTTCTTCCCTGCTGAGCAGCCTGCAAATGTAAATAATAAAGAAGCTGCTAATAACGCTTTTAACCCTTTTTTCATTTCTCTCCATCCTTTCTGTAAACCCATGGTGCTGTTAGTCTTGCCATAAATTCAACAATAAAATACAAGAGTAGCGTCATGCCGACAATAACAGCAGCGATTCCAAACACACGAGCTGTTAAAAAAGATTTCGTCGCTCTTGTCAGCATAACGCCTAAACCTTCACTTGCCCCAAGCCATTCTCCAATAATGGCTCCCATTACGCTATATGTAACGGCAATTTTTAATCCTGAAAAAAAGTATGGCAGTACTGCTGGAAACTTCACTTTTTGATAGACTTGCCACTTGCTTGCCCGCATTGTTTGCAGCAACTTTAGCATCGCTTTATCTACCGTTTGAAAACCTTCTAAAATACTAAGTGTAATCGGAAAGAAGCATACGAGAATAACAACCATTACTTTCGGCAGCATTCCGTAGCCAAACCAAATAATAAATAAAGGTGCGAGTACAACAATTGGGACTGTTTGCGAAATCACTAATAATGGATTTATTAACACACGGATTAATGGAATTACATCCATAATTATTGCAATGCTCGTTCCAAGTATAATTGCAAAAAATAATCCTATGAAAACTTCTTGTAAGGTCTGCACCGTATTGGGAAGTAATAAATCTTTCATTTCTATCAGTTCATGTACAATTGCAGAAGGCTTCGGCAAAATCCACGGTTCAATATGGAATATGGAAACAGCTCCTTCCCATATTGCGATGAGAAGGAAAAGCCAAATTGTCGTAATCGCTATGTTAGATCTCTTCTGTTTTTTCATGCTCTTCACGATACTTCCACACTTTTTCATCAATCGTTACGCCTGTACTTGGACGATAGTGAATTTTAATAGAAGTAATGACTTCTTCTGCCCCATCATCTATGCAAGCTTGCTGCGCACGTTTAATAATGTCCAGAAGTTCATCTAACTCTCCCTCCATTGTCGTTTCCATCGCGCCAACTTCATAGCGCACACCTGATTGCTGAACAACCTCAATTGCTTTATCTACAACCGCATAAACATCTTTATGCTTTGCTTGTGGTACAACTGAAAATGAAACCGTAACTTGCTGTGACATACTAAGTTCCTCCTTGAATTTCATATAAAAAGAAAAGGCTTTCCTGCCAAAAGCAGGAAAGCCTTATATACAAGTTATCATAGAATAACAGTCGCTACGATTCTTGATACAACTCCCTACGCTGGCATTATCCAGATCAGGTTAAGGGTCGATGTATTGTTACATCCTCTCAGCCATATCGGCTCCCCTGTTTCAATTCGTCTTCATTGTAGCACGGATTATTTTTATGAACAAACAAATTTATTTTTTTCTTCTCAAAAATACTGTCTCAGGTTACTCTTCATATTTTTACACAAAAAAAGGGACCAATGTTATAAAAACATTGGCCTAAACCAACCCTATCAGTCCGGTAACTGGCTAGCATAGTCTTATTTGACCTTAGCTCCTATAGCTTTGCGACCTTGCGTTTCCACAAGTTTGCCTTTCTCGAGAACGAGTTGAACGATATGGGAGTTTTATGAGAATTAAACAATTCTCTGTCCACAGATTACAACATATAAATCAAATTGTCCACTTATTTGCACATATAAATATAAAATTTCAAAATAACCCTCTTGTAACATAATGTTAACAAACTGAGTAAATCACGTTTTTAATGTGTTATATAATGAAAATAAGATATTTATTCTATATATATCCATTTTAATTTTTCAACATAGAAGGCGCTGCTGTGCAGAATACAACATGATCATTACTTGCTTTCTCCTTTTGTTTTAAAACTTACATATGGTAGGAAAAGGCCTATATATTATTCAACTTTCGAACTATGAAACATATTAAATTATTTAATAATAACAATTGATTATGATCTCGGAGGTGCTACGCTATGTTCTGGCTACAGTTTATCATCTTATTACTCTGCATTTTCATCGGTGCACGCCTTGGAGGTGTTGGCCTTGGCGTAATGGGAGGCGTTGGGATGACAATCTTTGTCTTCTTCTTCCACCTACAACCAACCTCGCCCCCAATCGATGTTATGCTTATGATTTTAGCAGTTATTACAGCCGCTGGAGCCTTGCAGGCTGCTGGGGGAATGGACTATCTTGTTCATATTGCAGAAAAAACGCTCCGCAAAAACCCGAAACGGATTACGTTCTTTGCTCCAATCGTTACTTATTTATTTACGCTTTGCGCAGGAACAGGCCACGTTGCCTATTCAGTTCTTCCTGTCATTGCTGAAGTATCGTGTGAATCAGGAATTCGACCAGAGCGTCCACTGTCAATTGCTGTTATTGCATCGCAGCAAGCGATTACGGCAAGTCCAATTTCAGCAGCAACCGTTGCACTTCTTGCTATGCTTGCTGACTATAAGATTACACTATTAGATATTTTAAAAATTAGTATTCCATCTACCTTTATCGCTTGTATGCTAGCTGCTTTCGTCGCAAGCAAAATGGGGAAAGAGCTAAACGAAGATAAAGAATATTTAAAGCGCTTACAAGAAGGCGTGATTCCAAAGCTAGAAGAAAAGAAAGAATTCATTGTCCCAAAAGGTGCAAGATTGTCTGTTATCCTCTTTTTACTTGCAACAGTTCTAGTTGTTCTTCTTGGATCTTTTGAAGCGTTACGTCCTAGCTGGATGATAGATGGAAAACTTGTACGTCTTTCTATGCCAAACACCATTGAAATGGTTATGCTAACAATTGCAGCGCTTATTATTATTTTTTGTAAACCAAATGTAGAAAGCATCGTGTCTGGTAACGTCTTTAAAGCAGGAGCAACAGCAGTTGTTGCGATTTTCGGTATCGCATGGATGGGGGATACGTTTTTTAATGGTAACTTACAAACAATTCAAGGTTCTATTCAAGATCTCGTAACGAGTGCACCGTGGTTATTTGCAATCGCACTATTCGTGCTATCAATCTTGTTATATAGCCAAGCTGCAACAGTACGTGCGTTAGTACCACTTGGATTAACACTTGGCATTTCACCGGCACTATTGATTGCAATGTTCCCAGCTGTAAATGGATATTTCTTTATTCCAAACTACGGAACCATTGTTGCGGCAATTAACTTTGACCGCACTGGTACAACGCGTATCGGTAAATATGTATTAAATCATAGCTTTATGATTCCGGGTCTTGTTGCAACAATTACATCAATTGGAATTGGAATGCTTCTCGTTTCACTGATGTTTTAATTACGAAAGAGCTAGCCTTTACAAGGGCTAGCTCTTTTTAATCAAACGTTTGTTTAAATATTTATTCAATGATTTCAATACTATATCCTTTCTTCCGCATTCCCGTTAGCACTTGCTCAATATGCTCATTATCTTTCGTCTCAAGAGAAAGATGAAGCTGTGCATAACCTGGGAATACTTTCGATCCAATTCTCTCTAAATGAATGTGAAGAACATTTGCTTCTAAATCGGTGATAATTTGTAATACTTGCTGCAATTGTCCTGGCTTATCTTTAATCATAGTTGAAATATGGACAAATCGTCCTGCTTCCACCATCCCGTGTTCAATAATACGAGAAATAAAATTAACATCAACATTACCGCCACTTATTACAGAGACAATCTTTTTCCCTTGCTCAGGCACTTTTCCATATAACAGCGCAGCTAATGAAGTAGCACCTGATCCTTCTACAAGTAATTTATTACGTTCTAATAACATAAGCATTGTCCGCGCAATCTCCATCTCATCCACACAGAAAATATCATCTACATAACGCTGTACAAGCTGAAAAGTGAGATCACCTGGTCTTTTTACCGCAATTCCATCGGCCATTGTTGGTGTTGATTGTACCGTCACCCTTTGTTTTTCCTGTAAAGATTGTTTCATACTAGGACATGCTAGTGCCTGAACACCATATATTTTCACCGATGGCTTTTGTTCTTTAATCGCCATTGCAACACCTGCAATTAAGCCACCGCCTCCAATCGGACAAATGACCGCGTCAACATCATCAAGCTGATGCAAAATTTCTAATCCAACTGTTCCTTGTCCAGCAATCACATGCTCATCATCAAATGGATGGACAAATGTTGCTCCAGTTCGTTCTTTTAAATCAAGCGCATACGCTAACGCTTCATCAAACACATTTCCTTGCAATTCGATATTCGCCCCGTAACGCTTTGTTGCAAGCACCTTACTAAGCGGTGCTCCTTTCGGCATAACAATAGTACAAGGAATCCCAAGCATATTACTAGAATAAGCAACACCTTGCGCATGATTACCAGCCGATGCTGCCACAACTCCTTTTTGTAACTCTTCTTTACTAAGTGAAGTCATTTTATTATAAGAACCACGCACCTTAAAAGAACCCGTCTTTTGCAAATTCTCGAGCTTTAAATAAATTTCATTATGAGCGAGCTCACTAAATGTACTCGAATAATCTAACGGTGTCGTATGGACAATCCCTTTCATTTTTTCATGAGCGGCTATAATCGTTTGTAACGTAATCATGTTGTCGCCTCCGAAGCAATATATTCATACACTTTAGTTTCAAACGGCGCAATTTGTTTTATACAAAAAAAGAACGATTTCTGCACATAAGAAATCGTTCTTTTCATCTATTAACTCATTATTTGTTTACTAACTCCGCTAATTTTTTCGTACTCTCATAAGGAGAATCTGCTAAACTAATCGCTGAAATCACTGAAACACCATCCGCCCCTGCTTCCACGACAGAAGCAGCATTTTCAATTGTAATACCACCAATACCGACAATCGGAATTTCAATACCACTTTCACGGAAAACACGTAATCCTACCGTTCCTTGAACCGCTTTTGCATCTTTTTTCGTATTTGTTTGAAAAATCGGTCCTACTCCTAAATAATCCGCACCATTTTCAATCGCAAAATGAGCTTCTTCTATTGTATGAGCGGATACACCAATGATTTTATCACCCATTTTCCCGCGTACGCTCTGAATGTTTTGATCATCTTGCCCAACATGAACACCATCGGCATCTAACGCTAGCGCTAATTCCACATCATCATTTACGATAAATGGAACATGATATTCTTTGCATAAAGATTGCAGCTGTTTTGCAAATGTATATCGGTCTTCTCCCGTTAACGCTCCGTCACCTTTTTCACGATACTGAAAAAGTGTAACTCCGCCATCAAGCGCTTCTTTCATAACTTGTAATGGATCTTTACGGCAATTGTTGCTGCCCATAATAAAATATACTTTTAGTAATTCAGACATGTGTTGTTTATCGATGCGTGCCATTTCTCTCACCCCTTCTTAACGAACTTCTTCAACATTTCCATATTGTTCAACGTCTTCTATCGTGACATTTGCTAACTGATTCAAAAATTCAACTTGGAAACTTCCCGGCCCTTGTTCAACTGTTTTACTTGCCGCAATTTCTGCCGCTACACCGTAAAATGTTACCGCCGCAACAGCTGCTTTTACATAATCTTTTTCAACTGCTGTAAACGCTCCGATAACAGATGTTAATAAACAACCCGTTCCTGTTATTTTCGTTAATATCGGATGACCGTTACGAAGAATGAACGTTCTTTCTCCGTCTGTTATCACGTCTTCTTTTCCCGTAATAACAACAATAGTATGTAGCTGCTTTGCTGCTTGTTTCGCAACTGACACAACATCACCATTTCCTTCCCCTGCATCAACACCTTTAATCTCCCATTTCTCATCAATCACATTGGCAATTTCCGCTGCATTGCCACGGATAATTGCTAGTCTTACTTCACTTGGAATATGTCTTGCCACTTCTGTTCGGTACGAAGTTGCCCCAGCACCGACAGGATCAAAGACAATTGGTACATTGTGCACATTTGCTGACTTTCCAGCAATAAGCATCGCCTCTACTTCTTCTTGGCGAAGTGTTCCCATATTTAAAACAAGCGCTCCCGCAATACTTGCCATTTCAGCTACTTCCTCTTTCGCATATGCCATCACAGGCGATGCACCTAATGCCAGTAATCCATTGGCAGTAAAATTTGTCACCACCACATTTGTAATATTATGAACGAGCGGATTTCTTTCACGTACTGTTTCAATTACTTGTGCAATTTCTTTCATTTTCATATGTATCTCTCCTTTTTTATAACGGGAGATATAGCAAAAAAGACACTTTTGCGCATGCAAAGTGTCTTCAAAATGTGCTTTTTACACTCTCCCTACGCTGGCATTATCCAACAGGTTCAAATGGTCAACGACGGATTAGCCGTACTCTCAGTTTGCATCCACAAACTCCCATGTGTTTTCTTATTCATCTACTTCAGTAGTCTACTCCGATTCTATGGAAATAACAAGTTCATCTTCTTAGCTGCATAATATTTAAAAATGATTATCTACCTAGGTTTATTGGCATGCTCATTTTTAAGAATAAAAAATATTTTAAGATTATTGTAGTTTATTTGAACGAAAGTTCATTTTGTTTCCGTTCTTATGTTGATGGGCATGTATGGTGACCCCTTATATGAATTTGGATTAGTGTTTACGTCTATATCGTTATGTTGTTTGTATCTTTTATGGAAATATCTCAAAATCAAGTGGGACAAACTCGAAATAAAGAGTTAATAAATCCCCTCTATAAAACAAAGCGACGATGAAATATTACTTAACATAGGCCTTATCTAATCTCTTTTCTTTTATTCTCATGTTGATTGATAACTTCGAAGATGGTTATTCTCACTCGCGAGATACTTAGACTTTCTCACAAGATTCCTTGCCTAACTCATGAAATATCTTGCTTATATAATGAATGTGGAAGCACTACTTCAAACACGGCGCCTTTCTCACGATGGTTATACGCTCTTACTGTGCCTTTATGCTCCGTTATAATTTTCTCTACGATGGCTAGTCCTAATCCTAGTCCTGCTGTATTTCTATTTCTCGATTTTTCTGCGCGGTACAACGGCTCAAAAATGTAAGGTAAATCTTCCTCAGCAATGCCATCACCACTATCAGTAATACAAACTTTCACCATATCCATTTCACAAACTACTTGTAGCTCAATTATACCGCCTATTGGTGTATACCGAATGGCATTGCTTATTATATTTTCAAATGATCGGTGTAATAAAAGGGAATCTCCGTGCACTATCACTTGTCCATTAAACGTATGATTTACTGTAATATGCTTATTCTGTATGTCTAAATGCGTATCTTCTAAAATACTAGTAAATAACTCTGTTAAGTCTATCTCCTCTATCTTACGAATGGAAATAGACTCTAATATCGTCGAGTATTGGCTTAAATTCGTCACTAGCTTTTCTAGTAACTCTGATTTATTGATGCAAATATGTAAATAACGCTGTAACTTTTCTGGTGTATTTGCTACTCCTTTGTCAATGCCCTCCAAATATCCTCGTATCGAAAAAATCGGTGTTCGTAAATCATGCACAATGGATGAGACGAAAAATTGCCGTTCTTTCTCGATATTCCTCCGTTGTTTCCTTAGCCGGGACAACTCTTCTGCCATTCCTTTAAAGCTGATTAGAACACTGTTCATTTCTTGAATGGAAGACTGTTCAATCGAAACGCTAAATTCTTCTTGTGCTATTAAAAATGTTGCTTTATTTAAACTCGATAACGGTTTTAAAATATTATTTTGAATAAAAAGAGACATAATAATTATTATTATAGAGACAATTATACTAATACATAACATGGCCCCCCATTCATCAAACCAGCTAGTCTCTGAAAATAATGGCTTGTTCATATTCCTTACATATAATGTACCGATATGCTCTCCTTTATTAAATATTTCAACATGTCGAACCTCATAATAGGAATATTTATAAGATAACTCCCCATCTATTCGATAAGAAGGATACTCTCCTAATAACTTTATGTTCGAAAAAAGAGTATTTCCTTGGGGTGAACGAAGAGCAATCTGCGTATTTTTCTCTTTTGCCACATGGAGAACATGTTGCCGCCATGATTCATCTTCCCACTTATCATATTCAGCTAAAACGACATCCTTTATCCATGTAATTCCATTTACATCATCTTTATCCTTTTTCTCCATTTGATAAGATTCATAACTCGTTATAATTATTCTCGTAACTCCAATAGGAATAACAAAAATAGCTAGTAAAAAAACACAAATGACATATTTTAATCTCCATTGTTTTTTTTTCATACCGTTCTACCTTGCTTAAACTTGTATCCTGTAGCCCAAATGGTTTCAATCGTTACACCGCAATTATATGCATCTAACTTCTCTCTAATTTTTCCAATATATACTCGGACAGTATGAAAGTCATAACGTCCCATTCCCCATACTTGTTCTAAAATCTGATCATATGTACGTACTTTATTAGCATTTTCAGCTAAATATTTCAAAATTTTATACTCTGTTGTCGTGAAAATAAGTTGCTGATTTCTATACGATATACTCTGTGCTTCCACGTCAATGTGAAAATCTCCAAATATTAAACTTGTTTGTTTACTAAAAGCATAGGGCTTTATACATCTACGCTCTACCGCCTTCACCCTCGCAACAATTTCACTCGGAGTTGCTGATTTAGTAATATAATCATCCCCACCTAATGTAAATCCTCTTATTTTATCTGTATCCGTCTCTTTTGCACTTAAAAAAAGGATTGGCACATCCGAATGCAGGCGTAATTTTTTACAAAAAGAAAATCCATCCTCTCCTGGCATCATTACATCTAATAATATGCAGTCCACTTTATTATTAGTAAACAACTCTGTTGCGCATTTTACATCCGTTGCTTGTAAGACTTGATAACCTTCTAAAGATAAGAAATCTGTCATTAACTCTATAATTTCTTCTTCGTCATCTACAATCATAATTGTTTCAAATTTCCCCATACAACCACCCCTACAACTAATTTTTCCCAATAAATCAATTATACCAGCTTTAATTAGTAGAAAATATTTTGATACTTTTTTGATATTTCCTTGAGATGGTATTGATAACTAATAGTTAAAATAGCAATATAGGAGGGATTAATAATGGAAATATTAAATATAAAGAATATAACTAAGGTATATGGTCAGGAGCAAAATAAAACCTATGCATTAAACAAGATTAATTTAATAGCCCAGAAAGGGGAATTTATTTCTATAATGGGAACCAGTGGATCTGGTAAGTCAACCTTATTGAATATTATTTCAGGGCTAGATGTTCCTTCTAGTGGCGAAGTTTATATAAAAGGAAAAAAACTTAGTTCTTTATCAGATAAAGAACTAACGAATTTTAGAAGACATCATATCGGATTTATTTTTCAATTTTTTAATTTAATTCCTGTTTTATCTGCTCTAGAAAATGTAACATTGCCAGCAATTTTAGCAGGGAAACACCCTGAGATAGTAGAAAAAAAAGCCCAAGATTTATTGAATCTCGTTGATATCGGTCATTTATCTCATTCAAAACCAAGTGAAATGTCTGGAGGACAACAACAACGTGTATCCATTGCGAGGGCACTATTGAATGAACCAGAATTTATTTTAGCCGACGAACCAACCGGAAGCCTTGATTCGAAAACATCGAAAGAGATTCTTTGTATCTTGAAAAATTTTTGTGAACATATGAACCATACATTAATTATGGTTACACATGATGCACATGTTGCTTCTTATGCAGATCGTGTACTATTTATGCATGATGGTAAAATTATAAATGAGTTATATTTAAGTACTAGTGAACATGACAGGCAAAAAAACATTTTAGATATTACATCGAGAATAGAGGGATTAAGCCAATGAAATTACTATTTAAAATAGCTCTTAACTTATTAACAGTACGTAAAAACCGGACTATCTTTGCAATTATTGGTATCTCTATGGGCATATTTTTGTTAGTTTCTTCTCAAATTTTAATTACTAGCGTTGAGGAATCCCATAGAAATTCTATACGTGAACAGTACGGTGACTATGACTTAGTTGTAGGATATCAAAATTCTAACCAGTTCCTATCTAATCAAGATATTGAACAGATAAAGAACATTGACCATATCATGGACACCTCCCCATTTCTTTATCCCTACTTAGGTAAAGAAGTGGAGATGCAACTATCAGATTATCCAAGTTATGTAGGATTTAAAGATGAAAAGTTAGCTTACGAATATCCTCTCATTAAAATAGCCGAAGGGAACTTTCCGAAAGAAAAAGAAGTGCTGATTCCAGCAGCTTTCGCAAAAAGTAGGCAATTAGAAGTAGGATCATATATCGAATGGCCGTTCCCACCAAATAAAACTCAGAAAATTAAGATAGCAGGAATTCTAGATGCAAATCAGCGTCTAAACCATGTTGCCATCTTTCAGTATAACTGGCTACAAAGTATTACAAATAACATGAATAATACTACCGCTTTACTAATTAAATTAGACAAGCCTACTAACAAAGGTGATGTAATAAAAGCGATAAATGAAAAATACCCGGATATTTTTATCGATAAACGCAAAGAACTTGATAAAGAACGTGAAAATATCGGAGGATTAAAACCGATTATACAAGGACTAAATATAGCTGTATTCATTGCAAGTGGACTAATTGTCATTAGCACTCTTCACATGTCTATTCAAGAAAAACAACACGAACTGGCGACACTACGTTTATTAGCTATTCATCGTAAACAAATTTTTTTACTTATATTAATAGAAGGATGTATTATAGGATTATTTTCACTTCTATTAGGATTAATAGTGGGAATAATATCCTCTATGTTATTACTTGACTTAGTTGGTCATCTAATGGGATTAACTACTACAGACGTAACACTATCGTTACCTTGGATAAATATTATTTTAGGAAGTACTGCTGCTTTCCTTATTCTAATTATTTCTTCTTGTGTGCCGGCATATCAAGCTACTAAGTTATCACCATTAGTTGCATATAATCAATCTAACTCTGTCCACCAAGCTCCAACAAAAAAACGAGCTATAATTTCATCCATCTTAAGCTTGAGTGCTGTTATTTTATTCTTTGCCAATTACTTATACTTTGAAGAAAAGATACTGTATGTAGTTATAGCTCTATTATTATTCTGTAGTTTGTTTATCAGCATACCTCTCATCTTTATTATTTCAACTTCTTTCTATAATTGTTTACCTAAACAATTATATTCACCGGAATGGATGCTTTCTTCTCGTAATATACTGCGTCAAATGAGAAGAAATAGTCAAATTGCTAGTATTTTAATAGTGGGTATACACGTATTAATTATTGGAAATATTATACTAAGTTCATTAAAGGAAGGAGAAGAAACTTTTCTAAAAGAACAATATCCATTTGATTTAAGTATTATTTCCCTTAATCCAGCCGAAGATAAAGGTTTTTCACCAAAACTTTTTTCACAGTTACAACAAATGAAAGAATTAGAGAATATATACTTTACTAATTCAGTGCTATTATCTACACTCAATTTACCTGCCCATGCGACAGGAGGTAATCCTGAATTACTTGTTAATGAACAAAAACAAGCTATGCTTGGAATTCAAGGAATTAGTTTTCCATTTGTAAATGAGAAAGGAACAATAACAGTTGTTGATGGAACTATTAATGAAGAAGACTTAGGTCAAAACGGTGTCATTTTAACAGAAAAAACTAGTAAACAATTAGGATATAAGATTGGAGATGAAATAGAGACAGGGAAATTTGATGATGTAATAAATGGTAAAAAATATGAAGCGAAGACTTTTATTTTAAAAGGTATTATCAAAGATGAAAAACTTGATTATACACTACTGACAACTGACAATATTATGTCACAACAATTTGGTATAAACTCCCTATATAAAATCCAAATTAATATAAATAATTCAGAGAAAAGTTCAGAAATTAAAGCAAACATAAATAAACTTCTAAGTAATTCTGCCTATTCTACTGCTATTTTATACGATCAAAAACAAGAATTAGAAAAATTAGAAAAACAATCCAAGCAACGCTTATTGATTTTATCTGTAACAGTTCTCTTGATTATTTTAATGGCAGGTATAGGATTAATGAATAATACTGCTAGTAGTATTCGAGAAAGAATACTAGAATTGGCAATGCTTCGCGCACTCGGAAGTTCCAAAGGCCAATTAATGCGTATCTTATTATTAGAAGGAGTTTTCATTACTAGTCTTGTTGGCATTATTTCTATCCTTATCGCCACGCTTATAGGCTGTATGTTTATATTAGCTCTAGGATCTCCAGTTACTAGTATTCCTATTAATCTAATTTTGAGTCTAATAGCAGCTAGCCCACTACTTGGTCTATTATCTGTATTTATTCCTGCTCTATGGATAACCAGACAAAACATTACACAAATGTTAACAAAGTAATACAGCTCGACTTTATAATCAGTATCTCTAAAGCTATATTCAGGAGTAATCCTACTTCTCGCGAGAAATTCACTATCTACTTTAGGGATACTTCATTTCCATCTAATTAGAAATATATGAACCCTCAAGAAAAGAAGGGGGTGACACGTTAATGTCCCGTCTCTAATCGTATCCGCAAAAGTAGCCGTTAATCGTTGCGATACCCATAACCACGACGTTTAATAAGCTTAATTTTATTATTGATTCCTTCCATTAGGTCGTTTGATAACGGACTTAAGATAATATGAATAATTGTGTCTGTTCAAAGGAAGAAAGCTTTAGTGATTTTCGCAATGGCAGCAACAGGGTGAAATAGAAAACGATTATTCCACTGCCTCCAACGATAAGATACTTGCTTGTAGGTTATTGCCCTGAAGGTGTACCGAAAATGATGAAGCATGGGAGTTCTTCGTAAGGCGAACTAAACCGCCTACGAGTAATTCCGACTAAATCGGTTGAAAATGAAACTACTGAAAGTAGGTCGTTTTCGAACACCCTCCCTACTATCGCAGGTGCTTTCAGCTAGCTAAAGCTCAGTGTGGGAATAAAGTCGTACTGTTTATAAAAAAGATGTACCGGTTATAAAAAAATCATACCGTTTGGTACAGCTGTCGCGGCTGAATGCCCAATTTTGATCAAACTTTTTTAAAATACCTTGAAATTTACGATAAAATCGCAAATTTCAAGGTATTTTTAATTAAACTTTTTTATTAGCTAACATCATAAATAAATTTTAAATTTAATTAAGTGACTATTCATAAAGGTATTTACTCTTTGTGAATAGCCTCTTAAATACGGACTTAATCAAACTTTAGTTTCTTTAATGCTTCTGCTAATGCATTATTTAATGGCTCTTCTTCTTTTTGTTGCTGTTTCATGTATTTTTGAACGTCACGTTTATCTGCTTTGTTACCTGACTCTTTTTTACGACGTTCTTGGAATGTAGATAGTTTCTCACGATAGCCGCATTTACATGCAAAGATTTGACCAGTACCTTCACCACGTAACTCTAATTTTTTCTTACATTGCGGGCAACGGGCATTTGTGGTACGAGATACATTTTTACGATGACCACACTCGCGATCTTGGCATACAAGCATTTTACCTTTTTTACCGTTTACTTCTAACATTGGTTTACCACAGTCTGGACAAGTTTTCGTTGAAATGTTGTCGTGTTTATATTTTTTATCGCTAGATTTAATTTCAGCAACAATTTCTTTCGTATAGTTTTTCATTTCTGAAATAAATACTTCTTTTTTTAATTTACCTTTTGCAATTGCTTCAAGTTTTTGCTCCCATTCACCAGTTAGTGTAGGAGATTTTAGTTCTTCTGGCACTAAATCAAGTAACTGACGACCTTTTGATGTGATGTGAATATCTTTACCACGTTTTTCAATTAAGAATGAATTGAATAGCTTGTCGATAATATCAGCTCGTGTAGCTACAGTACCTAATCCACCAGTCGATTTTAACGTATCAGCAAGTTGTTTATTTTGCGTATCCATATATTTTGTAGGATTCTCCATCGCTGAAAGTAAAGTCGCTTCGTTAAATCGTGCAGGTGGCTTTGTTTGACCTGATGTTTGCATAATAAGCTTTATAGTTAATATATCGCCTTTTTCAATGCGAGGTAAAATTTGCGCTTTCACGTCATCAGTTACATCATCGTCTTCAAAGCGATTTTCGTATACTTCCTTCCAGCCAGCATGTAAAATTGTTTTTCCGCGCGCAATGAACGTTTCATTACCAACTTTTGTACGTAACGTTAATTGCTCGTATTCGAATGCTGGGAATAAAACAGCTAAGAAACGTTTTACAACTAAGTCATAAATTTTACGCTCTTTGTCTGTGAAAGCTGAGAAGTTAACATATCCTTCTGTAGGAATAATCGCGTGATGATCGCTAACTTTACTATTATCAACAAATGATTTATTAGATTTTATCGGCTTGTTTAAAATTTTATGTGCTAAAGAACGGTATTCTCCTACACCACACGCTTTTAGGCGCTCTGGAAGTGTTCCAACAATATCCGATGAAATGTAACGTGAATCTGTACGGGGATACGTTAGCACTTTATGCTGTTCATATAATTTCTGCATAATGTTTAATGTTTCTTTCGCAGAGTAACCAAATATTTTATTCGCATCACGTTGTAGTTCAGTTAAATCATAAAGACCAGGAGAGAATGATTTCTTCTGTTTTTTATCAATTTCTACAACAGTAGCATTTTGTTTATCTAGATTTTTTACGATACTATCGATTTTTTCTTTATTAAAACTACGGCTATTACCGTTCACATCTTGCCAAGTTAGTTTTAATTTATTCGTTGTTTGCGCTTCGATTCCGTAGTAAGTTTGCGCTTTGAAATTCTTTATTTCATCTTCACGACTAGCGATCATAGCGACAGTAGGTGTTTGTACACGGCCGCAATTGAGCTGGGCATTAAAGCGAGTTGTTAAAGCTCGAGTTGCGTTAAGACCGATATACCAATCAGCTTCTGAACGCGCAACTGCTGAAGCATATAAATTGTCATATGCCTTACCTGGTTTTAAATTTGCAAATCCATCTTTAATTGCTTTGTCTGTTACAGAAGAAATCCATAAACGCTTAATTGGCTTATTTATTTTTGCTTTTTCAATTATCCAACGTGCGACTAATTCTCCCTCTCTTCCAGCATCCGTAGCCACAATCACCCCATTAACATCATTTCGACTAAGTTGATGTTTCACAGCATTAAACTGTTTTCCCGTTTGTTTTATAACAACTAATTTCATACGTTCTGGAAGCATTGGAAGATCTTCAAGATTCCATGTTTTATACTTATTATCATAAACCTCAGGGTCTGCAAGCGTCACTAAATGCCCAAGAGCCCAAGTCACGATGTATTTATCACCTTCTAAAAATCCATTCCCTTTTTTTGTACACTTTAATACTTTTGCTATATCACGTGCAACTGATGGTTTCTCAGCAATTACTACACTCTTTGCCATTTATTCAAACTCCTTTACTAACTATATACCGTTTAATATACCATAGTTTTCAAGAAGAACCTCCAAATAATGCGTTCGCGGAAGCATTAAAAGGGGGGAAGTTTGATTAAAGGAGTTGGCTTACCAACTCCTTTTTTTCATGTCCATTCATATATCGACCGTTCTTTAAAATATATCGGCGGTTCGACACGCTTAACGCTCTCTATAAAGCAAAAGGGTTCCTACCAACCGGCAGGAACCCTTTGTTATTAATGAATCAACTTACTTCCTTTTGCATTTTCTACAAACTTTTCGCTCGACTTATTAATTGGCTTTTTCAAGGCCAGTGCAATAACGAGCATCACACCAACCCATACGCAAAGTATGAGAATATCTTTCCACACAATACCCCACATCATACCGCCAACTGTCTCACGAATAATACGAATTGCATACGTGAATGGCAAGAATGGATAAATCGCTTGGAAGAACTTCGGCGTCATTTGAATTGGGAATGTTCCACCTGAACCAGCAACTTGTAATACAAGTAACACGATTGCCATGGATTTACCGATGTTTCCAAATACAGAAACAAGTGAGTATACAATACAAACGAACACTCCAGCAATTAACATACTAAATAGGACAAACCAGAATTTATCAACCACATAGGTGCCTAATAAGAATATATCTCCCACTGCTACGATAAATGCCTGAGCAAGACCGACCGTTAAGAATGTTAAGAAACGTCCGAAGTAAATTTGATAGCTTTTATACTCCGCATCTTCCTCATGTACTTCTACTGTTAATAATGATACCATGAGCAATGCTCCTACCCATAATGCTAACACTGTGTAGAACGGCGACATTGCTGAACCGTAGTTTGGAATTGGGAACAATTTATTCTCTTTTAGATTTACTGGATTTGCGAAATAATCACTTTGTTTCTCTACATCATGCTTTAGCAAACGAATGATGTCCTTTAAATCTTCTTGTGATTCAAAGTCGCGAATTTTATTAGCAATTTCTTTAATTTTCTTCTCAGCCTCAGGGAGTTCTGCTTTTACTTTAGCTACGTCCTCTTTGCCAAGAGTTAATCCTTTAGATGCATCCTCTAACAATTTTTTCACATCAGGCAGCTTTGCATTCGCTGTGTTTAAAACATCTGCTGTATTTTTGTTTATTTTTTTCGTTTGAGCAATTGCATCATTGAAATTGGGTACAATTTCAGAGTCATATCGCGCTAAGATATCACCTAATGTGTTGGATGCATCCTTAGCCTCTGCCTTTATACTCTCTATATCGTCTTTTGATGGTAGTTTCCCACTATTAATGACATCAAGAGCCTTATTCGTTTTATTAATTACCTTTTGTATTTTTCCTTTTGCATCATTTAATTCCGCTACATAACCAGGAATTTTTGTTGTTTTCCCTGCATCACCAGCAAGCTTATCTGCGCTATTTAGTACAGGAATAATTCCGTCTATTATATTAATTCCCTTTTGAAGTTGAGATTGAGTGTCGTATAATCCCTGTTTTGCCGGTTCTAGATTTAGGTTACCACTTATGCCATTATCAACTATATTTATTAAATCATTTGTAACATTAATAACATTATTTGTATCCTTCTCAACATCTTTTGCTAAACTATCGATTTGATTTAATGTATTTTCAATGGACGGCTTATTCTTATTGAAATCGTTTGCTGCTTCTGTTACTGCTTTTGCCTTATCTTTGATAATAGTAACTGTGGTTTTAAGATCCTCTAATTTTTTCACACCTTCATCTTTATTAGGTTGATTAGAATCCTGTAAGTTTTTAATGGCTATATCAATCTGGTCGATAGCTCCTGCTGATAATTGTTGAATTCCTTCACTAAACGGTTTGATAGCTTCCGCAGTTGCATCACCTATATTCAAAACTTTTCTTGCCTTATCTGTATAACCCGGAATCTGTTGCGAAACGTCCTTTACTCTATTTGTTGCACTTTGTGCGGATTTTATCTGACCTTTAACCGTTTCCTTATTTACATTTGCCAATGGACCTGCAAAGTAATCTGAAATCTGTATTCCACCATCGACAGCTTTTTTCGCAAACGTTAAGTCTCTCTTAATCGCCGCTGGTGCCTCATCCAACGTTTGATTATTTGCTGCAAAGAACGAATCTAAATCCTTCGACAGCTGCTGACCATCTTGAATAATACTTTCAACCTTTGGCATCGTATCTTGCGCTGTTTTGACAAGATCCTGCGCTGTGCCAGCATCCGTTAATGCTGTATCCACTACTTTATTGATTTCTGGAATTTGCGCTTCTAATTTGAAAACGAGATCCTTTACCTTTTCAATACTTGGTAAATTTGTTTCTAAGTCAATTCCAAGTTCGTTAAAGATTTTAAAAATCTCACCATTTGCTGTTTTGACAAAGTTTTTGCCTATTTCTTCAACGATACCAGACGCACCCTTTGAAGTAATTTTTGGTGCAATGGCATTTACCTTTTCGTTCACATAGTATTGAATTTCTGGTTTTTGTGGATTCTCATCCAATACCGTTGCGATTTTTTCTGAGAAGTCTTTTGGAATGGTAATACTTGCATAATAATCACCATGCTTCACACCATGTATGGCTTCCTTCTCATCAACGAATTTCCAACCGAGGTTCTTATCTTTTTTTAAGGAATCGACAACTTCTTTCCCTATATTAATGTCTTTCCCTCGTATATTTGCACCCTTATCTTCGTTAGATACTGCAATGGGAACGTCTTTCGTACTCCCATAAGGGTCCCACGAGGCTTTAATATTAAACCACGCATAGAGCGATGGTAAGATCGTAAGCCCTATGATGATTACAATTGCAGCCCAGTGCCTTGCTACATTCCTTATATCTGTCGTATATATACGCCATATTTGTTTCATATTATTAATCACCTAATCATATGTTTTTTCTTTTTCCCAAATTCATACATACATTTCGCCATTATAACATTGTTTTTAGAAAAATTTAACTGAAACGATGTATATGTAGTTCACCACCAAAAGACAGGAATGATATATAGATGTACACTCCACTCCGAGTGGACGCTTTCCGCGGGCGAGAGCGAGCCTCCTCGGCAAGCCTGCGGGGTCTCACTTTCCTCGCTATTCCCGCAGGAGTCGCCACTCTCCGTTCCGTGTATTAAAAATGATTCATTTTCAAAAAATCAATCCTATGTTACGGTGATGAACCGTATACGTTCTTAAAAAACTGTATACATCATTATATGATACTTTTAATGAAATATACAAACAAAATGACCATTTTGGTTTTACGTTCAGTATTGAAGATTATATATCGAATGTAATAAAAAAGACAACCAATCCGTATTTTTCACGGTGGTTGCCTTTTCATTACATGTTAATTTGAACCTCAACACCAAAATGATCTGATATTACTTCACGGTTTGTCCCATTAAAAATCACTTTGGAAGAAGTAACTTGTACAGGTTGATTGCTTAAAATAAGATCGATGCGTAAATTCTGCTTATTCTCATCCCATCCAGCAATTTGTCCTTGCACAGTTGTTCCTTCATCTTTTCGTTCTGCTAATTGATATGTGTCATATAAACCTTTTTGCATGAGATAGTCATAGCCCTCATTTTGTATACGCGCATTGTTATTGCAGTCACCCATTAAGAACGACAATTCGTTATTCTCTACACGGTGCAATAAACGATCTACTTGCTTCTGAAATGGTTCTTCTTCATCGTTCCACCAGCCGAGGTGACAAGAATAAAATGTCACCGGCTGATTGTAATAAGAAACAGTTACACTTACAATTTTTCGTGTTTTCCAGTACGTTGTGTTGGTACTATCTGATACGAAAAATGCATCGCTCTTTTTAATAGAATGCTTTGTTAAAATGGCCAAACCTTCTTCATAAACATCGTATCCAATATGAGCAAAGTCCCATACAACGTCATATTTTGCCGCGCCAAGCTTCTCTAACTCCGCTTGTAATAAGCGTACAAAATTATCTTCTTTCATGTTTCCAGATACATCTCTGGCCTCAATTGACTGACTTACCTCTTGCAATGCGATGACATCATAGTCATTTTCTTGAATCGTTTTTGCTAAATAATGAATCTTTGCAAATTGCTCATCTTCTTGCCACGAATGACAATTTAATGTTAATAATTTCATTTGTTATATACCTAAAATATCTTGAATATCTGATTTCAATACGTCAGCTTTTGGACCATATACAGCTTGTACACCTTTATCTTTTACAATTAATCCAAGTGCTCCGTTCTTCTTCCACTCTGCTTCTTTTGCAACAATATCTAAGTCTTTTACTGTTACACGTAAACGTGTCATACAAGCATCTACATCAGCAATGTTGTCTTTCCCGCCTAACAGCTCGATAACTGCTGTTGCTAATGAACCTTCTTTTACAGTTGTTGCTACTGCTTCTTCAGTACCATCTTCATTCTCAATGTAGTTACCAGCACGTCCTGGTGTTGGTAAGTTGAACTTTTTAATTAAGAAGTTAAAGATTGTAAAGTTTAATCCAAAGAAGATAGCTGATACAACAAAGAAGTTAATAAGATCTCTTGTTAATCCAGCCTTTACAATCATTGGTGTACGAGTTAATAACTCAATAAAACCAAATGCATGGACGCGTAGATTAATAATATCTGCTAATGCAAATGCTACACCAGTGATAACTGCATACACAACATATAATACTGGAGCGACAAACATAAACATAAATTCAATTGGCTCTGTAACCCCAGTTAAAAATACTGCTAATGCTGCTGAGAAGAACATTGGTTTATATTTATGACGTTTTTCTAAATCTACATTGCGGTACATCGCAAATGCGATACCAATTAATGATGCAGTTGAACCGATAACTTGTCCTACTTTGAAACGTGCAGGAACAACGCTATTTAATAAGTCATGATATGCATTCATATCACCTTTAGTAATTAAGTTATTTAAGTCTGTAATCCATGCAAGCCATAATGGATCTTGTCCCGCTACAACTTGTCCTGCCTTAGCACCTGTTAAGATTGTGTACGATCCGCCAAGCGCTGTATAGTTCATTGGAATCGTTAACATATGATGCAAGCCAAATGGTAATAATAAACGTTCTAATGTTCCGTATACAAACGGCGCAACAATTGGTGCGCTATCTTTTGAAGCTGCAATCCAGCGTCCAAATTCGTTTAATCCACTTTGAATGAATGGCCATACGAACGATAGAATAATAGCAGTGATTGTAGAACCAACAATTACTACAAATGGTACGAAACGTTTTCCGTTAAAGAAAGCTAATGCTTGTGGTAATTTATTATAGTTATAATATTTATTGTATAACGTAGCTCCTAAGAAACCTGAAATAATACCTACGAAAACTCCCATGTTAAGTGCTGGTGCACCAAGAACAGAAGTAAAGTAATCTTTTACAAGTAAATCTCCCGCTAAGAAGGAAGAAACTTTTGCTTTTGAATCCGCTAACATTATAGCGTTTACACCAAAAATTGCTCCTGTAATTCGGTTTGTTAATATGAATGCTAACAATGCTGCAAACGCACCGCCTGCACGATCCTTTGCCCAAGATCCCCCAATTGCTACAGCGAATAAAATATGTAAGTTTACAATAATTGCCCAACCGATATCTTCCATAACTCTAGCAATCGTTTGTACTGCAGTTACATCTCCAGCAGACATACCGATTAGTTTACCAATGGAAATCATTAAACCAGCAGCCGGCATAACCGCAACTACTACTAGTAAAGCTTTTCCAAACTTTTGCCAAAAATCAAAAGATGCAAGCTTCTTCATTTTTTTGTTCCTCCTTTTTCTAACTTAGTCCCTCATGTATAAATAATAATTGTTTATCCCCTTGCGAAAACGTTTTTTACGCAATCGTTTTCATAAATCTATTTTAATAAAAGCGTTTTCATATTGCAATAATAATTTTATAAAAAATACTAATTTTTATATAAAAAAAGATGCTATATAAGCATCTTTTCCTATTATTTAGCACAATAAATCCTTGTTTCAAATGGTTTTAAAGTAATTGTTGTCGCCGTATTATGAGCTTCTACTTCATAGTTATTTAAAAGCAAACGGTTGCATTCTAACTCGAATGAAGTCTCTTCATATACCGCTTCACTCTTCGATATATTGCTAATTACAACAACTTTTTCATCACCTAACGTACGTGTATATGCATAAATTTGTGGATGATCTTCTAAAAGTAAATCGTACGTTCCATACGTAAACACTTCATGTTCTTTTTTCAGTGCAACCATCTTTTTATAGAAATTCAAAATAGAATTTGCGTCTGTTTGCTGCACGTCTACATTAATTTCTTTATAATTTGGATTCATTCCAAACCAAGGCGTACCTGTTGTAAAACCAGCATTTTCTTCGCTATTCCACTGCATCGGTGTACGTGAGTTGTCGCGGCAAGATGCCCAAATAATCTCCATAATTTCTTGATGAGGTACTCCCTCTTCAATCTTTTGACGATATAAGTTCTTAATCGCCACATCGTCATAATCTTCAATACGCGGGAACTGAACATTCGTCATCCCGATTTCTTGACCTTGATAAATGAACGGTGTGCCCTGCATAAAGAAATACATTGCCCCTAATGCTGTTGCACTTTCGCGCCAATATTGTTTATCATCGCCCCAAGTAGAAACAATACGAGGTTTATCATGATTTTCAATATACAGCGCATTCCACCCTTTATTCTCCAAACCTTTTTGCCACTTCGTTAACACTTTTTTAAGCCCTACAACATCAAGTTCTTTTTTCTTTTCTGCATCCCATAAGCTTAAATGCTCAAATTGGAATACCATATTGAACTTCCCTTGCTCTTCTCCAACCCAAAGCTCAGCATCTTCAATTTTCACGCCATTTGCTTCGCCGACAGTCATAATATCATACTTAGCAAACGTGTTTGCTTTTAACTCTTCTAAAAGCGGCTGAATGCCTTTAACATTCATATGTTTATCGAAAGAAGGTACATACTTTAACCCTTTCGGATTCGGCATATCCTTGAATCCTTCTTCCTTCTTAATGTGACTAATCGCATCAACACGGAAGCCGTCAATTCCTTTATCAAGCCACCAATTCACTGTGTCATATAAGACTTGGCGTACTTCTTCATTTTCCCAGTTTAAATCTGGTTGCTTACGTGAGAACAGATGTAAGTAATATTGGTCTGTTGTTTCATCGTACTCCCAAGCAGATCCGTTAAAAATACTTTCCCAGTTATTCGGTTCTTTTCCAGCTTTCCCATCGTGCCATATATACCAATCACGCTTTGGATTATCCTTAGAAGAACGCGATTCAATAAACCATGGATGCTCATCACTTGAATGATTAATAACGAGATCAATAATAAGCTTCATATCACGTTTATGCACTTCTGCTAATAATTCATCAAAATCAGCCATCGTACCAAATTCGTCCATAATATCTTGATAATCACTAATATCATAGCCGTTATCATCGTTTGGCGATTTATACATTGGACAAATCCAAATTACATCAATGCCCAGATCTTTTAAATAGTCTAACTTTGAGATCATTCCTTGCAGATCTCCGATACCATCACCATTTGAATCCATAAAACTGCGCGGATAAATTTGATAAGCTACTGCTTCTTTCCACCACGTTTTGTTCATAACTCCTTCTCTCCTTTTTGCACAAGTTTATGCAAACGTTTTCGTAACACTATCATAACAAAATATAAAGAGTTTGTAACGATAAATTTTACATTATTACTAAATATATATATGTATGATTAGTCTTAAACAAAATGAAACTTTTATCCCGCTATAAAGTCCTCATATTTAATAACGCGAAAAAAGTCCTTTATACACATATATAAATACAAATTGAAAAACCGACATAAAAAACCCCCTTTTCTTTTTTAGGGGGCGAGAGCGTCTGGCCGCGCGTAGGAGCGGTCAGGTCCTTTTCCTGCCACATGCCAGGTTTGAAAAAAATGGATCAGAGGGCAAGTAGCAGGCATGTTGTATTCTGCATAGTACCGATTTATGTGTTAAAAAATTAAAGTGGTTTTATATATAAATAAGATTAATAATTAACCTTATTAATCTTATTCCCCATTTCTTTACGATTCATTATTTTTTACATCGAACTTTCTTCAAAATAAGCTGGATCATGTATTGTAATTTTTTTATCTAGAATTGTGACGATACAATCATTTTTTAGTTGCTTTAATACTCCACTAACTGTCTCCCGAGACGTCCCGGATATTTTAGAAATTTCAATTGTTGTGAGAGGACATGAAATTAAAATTTCTTTTCCTGCTTCTTCTCCTAAATCGTTCATCAAGTAACCTAATGTTTGTATGACGCGATCTTGGGCATTTGGAATGGTAATGTTTTGGACACGCTTTTCATTTATTTTCAATATAGAAGACAGTTCCTGAACGATATACATGAGCTGCTTTTGGTTTAACTTCACCATATCCTCAAAAATAGAAGTGGGAATATAGTACACATCGACGTCCGTCATTGCGATAGCCGTATAATTATATGACGCATCTGTAAACATACCGCAATAAGGAAAAATAGAAAAACGCTTTATGTAATCTTCATATAACAAATTTCCGCTTTGATTCACTCGCTCTAATTTCACAAATCCATCTAGCATAAAGTAAATTCTTTCTCTTGAATCACCTTCTAAAAATAAAAATTGCCCCTTTTTATAGGTTCGCCAATAAACAAATTGTGCTAGACTTTCCAATTTTTTGTTTGGTAGATTAGCAAATAGTTCAAATCGCTTTAAGTCTTCCACTATATTTCTTCTTTGCATGAAATGTCCTCTCTCTTTCTGTAAAGTGAAACTTCCATCAGCTTCGGATTCTTCATCCTCCATCTATTTTTTCGCTTCTCTTTGAATCTTGAGGTGAGGGTTCCCGTAAATAGCGGGAGTCATGTAACGTAAAGAAAGCGCCTTCAAAAATTATCTTATCATAATAAAACAGTAAATTTTTCCTTTATGAATGAATACTTTATGAACTTACTTGTACAGAAAAAGAATGAANNTTCATTCTTTTTCTGTACAAATATTGATAGATCTTACTTGGAAATGATAGTACCCGCATTTTCTTCTAACGCTTCATATACCTTTTCCAATGAAGTAATAATCGTTTTTCGTTTTGAATCTGTATTCACAAAATTAATGGCTGCTTGAATTTTCGGAAGCATACTTCCAGGTGCAAATTGATTTTCTTGTATATATTGTTCTAGCTCAGCAACTGTAACATTCTCTAGTTTCTTCTGATCTGGTGTATTGAAGTTTACATACACATAATCAACTGCAGTTAAAATAACGAGAATATCAGCATCTACTAATTCAGCTAATTTTTGAGCAGCAAAATCTTTATCGATAACAGCCTCTGTTCCTATTAATCCATCTTTTGAATCAATAACTGGGATACCCCCGCCTCCAACAGCAATGACAATATCACCGTCTTCCACTAATGCATTAATCACTTTATGTTCGTGAATGCTTACCGGTTTTGGTGATGGTACAACACGTCGCCAGCCACGTCCTGCATCTTCTTTAAATGCAGCTTTTGTTGTCTCCATTAACTTCCGTGCTTCTTCTTCTGTATAAAAGGGACCGATTGGTTTTGTTGGATTTTCGAACGCCTCGTCCTTTTCATCCACCTCAACCCGGGTGATCACCGTTACTACATCTTTTTCGATATTGCGTTTTTTCAAAGCCTTTTCAATTGCATTTTCCATCCAATACCCGATCATTCCTTGGGTCATTGCACCGCAAGTATCTAGTGGCATGGCAGGTGTTTTTTCTGTTTCTGCTGCTTTTTGCTGCAATAAAATGTTCCCTACTTGCGGACCATTTCCATGTGCAATGACAACATCTACATTATTTTCTATAATTGCAACGAGTTGTTCTGCCGTTCTTTCTAGCGCTTCTTGTTGCGCCTTTGCAGTAGCATCTCCAGATTGTATTGCATTTCCTCCTAGTGCAACGACAATTTTTTTTCTTGTCATCTTTTAACCCTCCATTTCTTTTTCACAAAAGTTTTTAAAGAGTAATACTACCTGTAGCTAATTGATAAATTGCAAACAGTGCTAAAGCTCCAATGACTATCGAGGAGACAAGCTCGACACGAGTAAATATTTGTTTTGGATTTGTTTGCTTTTGAACTTTGTAAAAGATAAAAATTCCCGGTGCATATAGTGTCATAGTCAACAATAAATAATCTAAACCGGCTGCGTAAATTAACCAAACCCCATACATACTCGCAACTAAACCAATGACAATATTTCTTGTACGATCTTTCTCTTGAGACTTCAAACTATACTTAAATTGATAGAAAGCTGAAAAAGCATAAGGAATTAAAATTGCCGAAGAAGCGAGCGAAAATGCAAAATGATAAGCTTGATCTGAAACAACAAATGTTAACAAGAAAATTTGAATCAGACCATTTGTTAACCATAATGAATTAACAGGAGCCTTATTTTTATTTTCCTTCGCAAACCATTTTGGAAATACGCCGTCTTTCGCAGCCAAGTAAGGAATTTCAGATGCTAGTAGCGTCCACCCTAACCAAGCACCTAATACAGAAATAATTAAACCTAAATTAATAAAGATAGCTCCCCATTTTCCGACAACGCTTTCAAATAAATATGCCATTGCTGGGCTTTTCAAATTTGCAACATCAGCCTGCTTCATAATTCCTAATGATAATAGTGTCAGGAGAATGTAAATAATGAGAGTCCCTATTAATCCAATAACAGTTGCTTTCCCAACATCCCTTCGACTTTTTGCACGACTTGATAAGACGACTGCTCCTTCTACCCCAATAAACACCCAAAGTGTGACAAGCATTGTACTTTTCACTTGACTTCCTACGTCCGCCCAAGAAAAAGCAGCACCTTGGCCCCAAAATCCATCTAAGAAAATATCAATATGAAAAGCGAATATCCCTACAACAATAAATACAAAGACTGGTACTAACTTTGCAATTGTTGTTACTAAATTCACAAGTGCTGCTGATTGTACACCGCGTAAAATCAACATATGAACACACCAAAGTAATATACTCGCTCCAATAATCGATGCTACATTTTGTCCACCTTCAAAAATCGGAAAAAAATAACCTAGTGAAGCAAATAATAACGTACCGTAAGCTACATTTCCGAGCCACGCGGATAACCAGTATCCCCAGGCACTATTAAATCCCATAAAATTACCAAATCCCGCTTTTGCATAACTAAAAATTCCACCATCTAAATCCGGTCTTTTCACTGTTAAATTTTGAAACGCCAATCCAAGTGAAACCATTCCGACACCTGTTATAATCCAACCAATAATAATTGCCCCTGCACCTGCACCCTTTGCCATATCACTTGCTAAGTTAAATGCTCCGCCACCGATCATGGAGCCTACAACAAGTGCGGTCAAAGTAAACAGTCCTAATTTTTTTTCTTCCCCCATTACACTCACCTCTCTTTTATCAGATAGGAATAATTAATAACAGTGAATGATTGTAGCGAAACTTCTATTAATAGAGGGATAAAGAAGGAGGAATCTCCTCCTTCTTTATTCCATATTTCCTAAAGTAGCTGCCATAACCGCTTTAATTGTATGCATTCTATTTTCCGCTTGATCAAATACTTTTGAATGCTTACTGCGGAATACTTCGTCACTTACCTCCATTTCTTTTATGCCATATTTTTCATATATTTCCTCTCCGTACAATGTTTCTACATCATGAAATGCAGGTAAACAATGTAAGAAAATCATATTTTCATTTCCGGTCTTTTTAATCATTTCCATGTTCACTTGATATGGAGTAAGAAGTTCAATACGTTCAGCAAATTTATCTTCTTCACCCATAGATACCCATACATCTGTATAAATAACATCTGCACCGGCAACAGCTTCTTCCACGTTGCTCGTTACCATTACCCGATCACTATATTTTTTAGCAGTATCAATGATTTCTTGTGCTGGGAATAGTGACTCTGGAGTACAAATGCGTACTTCCATTCCTACCATCGAACCGCCAACTAATAAGCTATTCGCCACATTGTTACGTCCATCTCCGACATAGACGAGCTTAATATCCTCTAATTTTCCGAGGTGCTCTTTTATTGTTAACAAATCTGCAAGTGTTTGTGTCGGATGCCACATGTCTGTTAAGCCATTCCATACTGGCACACCTGAGTTGTTCGCTAGAGATTGTACTGTTGCATGTGAAAATCCACGGAATTCAATACCGTCAAACATACGTCCTAACACTTTTGCTGTATCTTCAACCGATTCTTTCTTTCCTAGTTGAATATCATTTTTACCTAGGTATTCAGGGCTTGCCCCTAAATCTGTACATGCTACCGTAAATGCACAACGGGTACGAGTTGAAGTTTTTTCAAATAAAAGAGCAACATTTTTACCTTCTAAATAATGATGCGGGATACCGTTTTTCTTTTTCTCTTTTAATTCTGCCGCTAAATCAATAAGATATAATAATTCTTCCTCTGTAAAATCTTTTTCCGCAAGAAAACTTCTTCCTTTTAAGTTTGGTTTTGTCATCATCATCACTCATCCCTACTTTCTCCTGAATTTATCCTAGATATCTTTTCGAACAATTGGCATACTCATGCAACGTGGACCCCCACGGCCGCGAGACAATTCCGAGCTTAATACTTCCACAACCTCTACACCATGCTCTCGTAATAACGCATTTGATACATAGTTGCGATCATATGTAACAACTACACCCGGTGCAATTGCTAATGTATTGGATCCATCGTTCCATTGTTCACGAGCAGAAGCAATCGCATCTCCTCCTCCGCAAGGAATAAGAACTAATTCACTCAAACCTAGCGCTTCTTTTAAAGCCTCAGTTAAAGATGTACGGTGAGTAATTTTGAGAACTTCTTCACTCTCTCCTTTTTCTAAAATGTAAATATTCATATTACCTTTTGGATCTTGAATAGCTGGATGAATTGTAAATTTATCATAATCAACCATTGTAAATACTGTATCTAAATGCATAAACGCACGACATTTTGGAATCTCTATTGCTAGTACTTTCTTAATTTTATTTTGACGACTAAATAAATTTTTCGCTAAGCGTTCAATTGCTTTAGCTGATGACCTAGCCGATACGCCAATCGCAATTGTTTCTTCATTTAAGATCAGCTCATCGCCGCCTTCAATTGGAAACTCATAATCACGATCTAACCAAACTGGGACATTGTGACTCGCAAAGCGTGGATGATGTTTAATGATATATTCCATAAACAATGATTCACGTCTCCGTGCTGGTTCTCTCATTTTGTTAATTGTTAAACCGCCACCTATACTAGCTGCTGGGTCACGAGTAAAATATAGATTTGGCATTGGATCTAAATAAAATGGATAATGGTCTTCCATTAATTCATACAGGTGGGTTTTTTTACTAGTTTCAATTTCGTTTTTACGTACGCCCCCCATAATTTTCTGAACCATTTCTTCATTTGAAAAGGAAAGTAAATATTCCTTTAAAGTGTAGTATGCACCATTTACATCAGCCTGTCCTTCTTTTAAAATACGATCAACAAATTCTTCACGAAGCTTTTTATCAACTAACGCCTCAGCTGCTAGTGTTTCTAAATAAAGAACTTCAACACCCCGATTGCGTAATGTTTGCGCAAAATAATCATGTTCTTTTTGAATAATTGGTAAATATGGAATATCGTCAAATAATAATTGTTGCAAATAATCTGGCGTTAAGTTTTCCACTTCTTTACCTGGCCGTTTTAATAAAACCGTTTGTAATTCCCCAATTTCTGAAGTAACATGGATCGGATGTTTCATTTGTTGTACCTCCTTTTAAATTTGTTTGATGTCTACAAATACATAATAAACAGAATGCACATACCGCTTTGTGAAAACGCTAACAATACTAAGTGGAATATTTCACAAATTATTTTTTAAAACATATATGTAATCGTATTTTTATAAGATATTTCATCTCATAATTAACTAACTAAGTGAAATATAACGTATATTAGCTGTATAATAGCCTCTATTTTTGATTAAAAATTTTTCTCGTACTCGTAAAAATAAAGATACTCCTTCTAATGGGTAGTTAAATTCCCCCCCCGCTATTCGTACGCAGTAATACTCCCACCTCAAAATTCGGCAAAAGCATTGTCCAGCTCTAGCGGCTAGATGCTCTCGCCCACCTAAAAAAAGACTGTTCTAACCTTCATTAGAAACAGCCTTCTCATTTATGTATTCATTTTGACTTTTCAACATATAGATTGCTGCTACGTAGAAAAAAAGGGGCCTGCACTCGCTTTCTCCCTTTGTTTTCACTTCGCATGTGGCAGAAAAAGGCCCTGACCGCTTCTATGCATGGCCAGATACTCTCGCCCACCTAAAAAGGATGGTTTTATGTCATTTTTTTAATTCGTATTTACATAATCAAATTCAATCGACCTTTTAAAATCTCCCTATCTACTTTTGATGGAGAAATGATAAGACATGTATCATTCCCACATATACATCCTATTTTTTCTTTCCAGTCTAAAGAATCTAATAAAGCTCCAATAACATGAGCATTCCCAGGCAAAGTTTTAATAATAGTCAGTTGTTCTACATAATCGATTTGTACAACAACTTCTCTTATTTTTTTCTTTAGCTGTATATCTGCGCGCTGGTTTTCTTCTGTAAAAACCTTATATATTACGGGTCCTTTTAAAGAAGCTCCCTTTACTAAATTTAATTCATGAATATCTCGAGAAATTGTTGCTTGTGTAACAGATACATCGCGTTCCTCTAACAACTCTACCAATTTTTCTTGTGTCTCTATTTCATTCTCTCTCACCAATTGTTTAATTAGTTGTTGTCTTTTCTCTTTTTTCATGAAAGACACTCCCTCTAATATTATAGCTTTATTATATCTTGCTATAATTTCCATCTGAAAGAGATAAAGAGAAATGTTACGGAAACGTTCATATTTTTACTTTTTCTATATAATGTATCAAATGAAAAAGGAAGAACAATCATCGTTCTTCCTTACAGCATAAAGTGAAACTTCCATCAATGACGCTTTTCTCACTGATGGAAAGCCCGCCCAATCGGGCTTTTACGGGCAGTTTTCTTCCCCGTGCTTTCCCAGCCTTTACTGCCCGTTAATGCGGGATAAACTGTGCAATTGTCCTTTTTAATTCTACTGCGCGTTTCTCTAAATCTTTCGATAACTGATCAATGAATATCATATTTTCAGATTGCTTCATCGTTACACGGGCAACTTCCTGTGCTCCTGCTGAGGTTTCTTCAGCAATTGCTGCTACTTCCTTCGTTTGCACACCTGTTTCATGAATATAATTCATCTGTTCTTTCATATAACCGCTAATTTTTTGAATCGCGTCTGCGACTTCCATAACACTTGCTGTCATGTCTTTCAAAATGAGCTCCGTTGCTTCGCCTCGTTTTGCTTCTTCTCTTGCTGTTTTCATTTGGTCTGTCATTTGCATAGAAACACGGTTTACTTCGTTTTGCATATCATGCAATAATCTTGAAATATTTTGAGCGGAAGTTGCACTTTCGTCGGCAAGTTTACGTACCTCTTCAGCAACGACCGCAAATCCTCTCCCCTGCTCCCCTGCACGAGCTGCCTCAATCGATGCATTTAATGCTAATAAATTTGTCTGACTAGCAATCTCACTCACTAACGAAACAATATGCTCTACTTGTTTTGTATGTTCTTCTAACTTTTGTACACTTTTCATCGACTCTTCATTTTCTTTCGCTAACATTTGAATTCCTTCAATAAGCGATACAAAAACACGTGTACTTTGTCCAAGCGCCTGCACCATTTGCGAAGATAATTCATCAGATTGCTTTGCTTTTTCTTCTACTTCACTTGCAATCGAAATTGTCGCATCAACTGTAGAAACAATTGTTTGAATCGAAGCAGCTGATTGCTCTGCTCCTACAGAAATTTCAGTAAGCGTTTCCGATACACCTTGTGCTTGTTTCGTCGCCTCTCCCGTTTGCTCACGAATTTGCTGCACTTGGTGGTTTGTATATGTAAATGTCGTATCAATATTTTTCACCATTGTCCGCAAATTTCCAAGCATCGCATTAAAAGCAACACTTAAAGAGCGAATCTCATCATCTGCTTTTGGAAGCGAAACATCTTCACGAATATCACCATTTGCTGCTTTATGAGCAGCTTCCTCAAGCCTTCGAAGCGGTTTAATAAGAAAGTCTGCTGCAAAATATGCCAAAATCCCTGACCAAATAACCCCTAATATCATCACAACAATATTGTATATAGTTTGATTTACATATTCATGAACATAATCATATACAACATAAATAAAAATTAAACTTGTTGAATACGTAATAAGCGCTAATACCGTTATAAACAACATTAGCTGTATACGCAGCCCAAAGGAAAAAGGCTTTTTTTCTTTTTCCATCCCAAGCTCCCCCCATCTAAATGATATAAATACACTCTATATATTATTAACTATATTTTCATTATAAATAGATATAATAATTTTTAAAATAAATAATTCTAATCCTATTCCTTTCCTTACATGACAATATATATAAAGGATACAAAAAAGCAAAGAATGATAAACACTCTTCGCCTTTCCGTAATGAAATCTTAGGGTATTTTGTTATATATGAGATCCAGAATATGGGACCATTTTGCTCTTATATTATAGTAATATAAACTATTGTTATTTTATGTAATATTACATATCCATAATTTGAACTTTTAAGATACACAAATACATTAATCAAGACAATCATAATCTAGATTAATATTCTTTAACATATAATTTTTCCAGAATGATGTTTCCCCCTTATTACAATAAAATCCAATTTTATGCAATATTACATAAAACCTTCCAAAATTACCAAAAATTTTATATAAATATATTGCAAGGGAAAATAATAAAAAGCGAGGGGAAACAATTATGCTTACAAAACTTTTAACTCCAGTATTAGATCTAGTAACAAACTTATTAGGCGGCCTTTTAGGTACTCTAATCTAAGTAATACTAGTACTATACCCTAATAATTTATGTACAAAAAACTAGCAGGCACATGTACCTGCTAGTTTTTTGTATACATCAACAACTTCTGTCTCTTCACTGCATAGTACGATTCCTTTATATTTCACTAAAGCACGCTTCTAACATATTTCCACCGTTACACTCGAACTTTCTACATGAATATTATGAATCGTGTTATTTTTTGCTTCTACCTTTTAAAATAACAATTCTTCCTGTTTTCTATTAATATACGACTCCCTTTAAATTTTTAACAAAAAATAAAGGAATTTGACAATTTGTGACTAATTAACAAAAATAAGTTATTTTTATACATCTACATTTCTTTGGAGGGGGATGCATGATACAAGTTCAAAATCTTACAAAATCCTTCGGGTCGTTAAACGTGTTAAAAAACGTTAATTTACACGTACAAGAAAAAGAAGTTGTTGTCTTAATCGGTGCAAGCGGTTCAGGAAAAAGTACATTACTGCGTTGTTTAAATTTCCTGGAAGTGTATGATAATGGAGAAATTTCGATACAGGGAGAACAAATTCAGCCGAAACATACAAATTTAAACAAAGTCCGCGAAAATGTCGGTATGGTTTTTCAACATTTCAATTTATTTCCTCATATGACCTCACTAGAAAACATCATAGAAGCTCCCATTCATGTCAAAAAGTTAGATAAAACAAAAGCAACAAACATTGCCTACGAATTACTAGAAAAAGTCGGATTGCAAGATAAAGCGAACGTAACACCCGATCTTTTATCAGGTGGTCAAAAACAGCGAATTGCTATTGCGAGAGCACTCGCAATGAATCCCAAAATTATGTTATTTGACGAACCTACCTCAGCCCTCGATCCTGAACTCGTTGGAGAAGTACTACAAGTTATGAAAGATCTCGCAAAAGAAGGGATGACGATGATTATCGTCACGCACGAAATGGGATTTGCCCGCGAGGTAGCTGACCGCATTATTTTTATGGATGACGGACAAATCGTAGAGGATGCGCCCCCAGAACAATTTTTCACTGCTCCGTCAAATCCACGTGCGAAGCAATTTTTACGAAATATTTTATAAAGTGAAACTTCCATCAGTGGGGATTTTTTCCTCCCCCCACTGATGGTTAGTTGAACCAATCGGGCTTTTNNACGGGCAGTTATCCCCCACCGACCTTCTTTGCTTCTGTCTCAATTTTGAGGTGGGGGTCTTACTGCCCGTTAATGCGGGATAACACTTGGAGGTGCTTTTATGAAACGAAAGATGTTTAAAGCAATAGCAGCGATTACATTATGTGCTTCTTTAGTATTAGGTGCCTGTAGTAAAGAAAGCAGTACTTCATCAACCGATGGAAAGAAAGAATTTCGCTACGCAATGAGCGGTTTGTATAAACCGTTTAACTTTAAAGAAAATAGTAAGCTTGTCGGCTTTGACGTCGAAATTGGTGAAGCTCTTGCTAAGAAAATGAATATGAAGGCTGTTCCTGTCACAAATCCTTGGGAAACGTTAATCCAAGGATTGCAAGCAAAAAAATATGATGTAATTTTAGGAAGTATGGCCATCACAGAAGATCGTCTAAAAGCAGTTAATTTTACGAATCCATACTATCGTTCTGGAGCCCAAATTTTCGTTACAAAAACGAACAACTCCATCTCCTCCGCTGAAGATTTAAAAGGAAAAAAAGTAGGTGTTGTAAAAGCAAGTACATTCAAAACACTTATTGCTAAGCAAACAGATCAAATTACAGAATACGATAGTGATATTACTGCACTTATGGACTTAGAACCAGGGCGAGTTGATGCTGTTGTCACAGATCAAATGGTAGGCCTACGCATGATGAAAGAAGGAAAAGCAAATATAAAAGATGCTGGAAAACCACTGTCTCTTGATGAAATGGCCATCGCTGTTCGCAAAGACGATAAAGAGTTGCTGCAAAAATTAAATAAAGCACTAGATGAAATTATTCAAGATGGCACCTATGAAAAAATCAGTAAAAAGTGGTTTGGCCGTAACATTCTAGGTGAAAAAGAAAAATAGATTTTTTACACATAAATAATGCCCCGCATCCTTTAGCGGGGCATCGCTACCATAGTAATGAAAATAAACCAATACAGAGGTGATAACCGTGATTGATATCTTCATATCTACATATCCAGCGTTCCTAAAAGCAATTGTCATTACATTACAATTAACAATAACATCCTTATTACTTGGATCCTTAATTGGATTGCTGTTTGCCTTTTTTCGTATCTCCAATAGCAAACTCTTAAATGGAATTGCCCATGTATACATTGCGATTATTCGCGGGATACCGCTAGTTGTACAAATTATGATCCTCTACTTTGGAATTACATCTATTATTGTCTTATCCCCGTTTTGGGCAGGTGCAATTGCTCTCGCTATTCATAACGGTGCTTATATTACAGAAATTTTTAGGGGCTCTATTCAATCCGTGGACCGCGGCCAACTTGAAGCAGCTCGCTCTTTAGGAATGACATACCCTTTAGCAATGCGGCGTATTATTTTGCCTCAAGCGTTTCGTTTGTCTATTCCGCCGCTTGGCAATCAGTTCATTATCGGTCTTAAAGACTCTTCTCTCGTTGCCTATGTAGGAATGTCAGAGCTGTGGGGCACTGGGCTTTCTGAAGCTGCCGCAAACTTTCAGCAGCTCGAAACATACATGATTGTCAGTATCTATTACCTCGCGCTTGTCCTTCTATTTACGTACTTTGTACATCTTCTTGAAAAAAGATTGGCACGAAAAAATACGAATTACACACAAGCGGCAAAACAAAAAGAAGTCCCTATGTAAAAAGCACGAACTCTTTACGAGCTCGTGCTTTTATTATTAAATATGAAGGCTTTATATATCGTTGCTATGCAGAAAAAAGCCCTGACCGCTTCTACGCACGGCCAGGTGCTCTCCCCCTCTTAAAAAAGGGCTTTTATACCATATTCTAAACTTATGTTTATGCTTTAGCCGTTTTTCGCAGCTTTTGATTTTTCTATATTTTCCTGGCGATATTGAATATTCGCAGGATCTAAGCCATTCCCTAAAGAGCCGTATAAATGCGCTTTATGCGGATCAACTAACTCACTACCTTGATAATACACACGCGGTGTATTCCAAAGAGCAGCTAACGCTTTCTCCATCGGCATTTCATGATAGCGCTCTGGCCACATTTCTTTAATTTTCTCTTTTACTAATGGATAGTATTTCGAGCTCATACCTGGGAACAAGTGATGTTCTGTATGATATGAGAAGTTAAAATGTAATACGTCTACCCAGCGCGGCACTGTTACCGATAAACAGTTTGCAAGCGGATCGTTTACAGGAACAATTGGATTCAAACGGTGATTTGTTGCAATATACCCCATTACAATGAAATTCGCAATTAACAATGGAATGACATACGCAAACAACCACTTTGTAGGACCCATAATAAACAATAAACTAATCCATACTGTCCACGGCAAAAGAAGCTGGAACCACACAGATTTTTGATTCTGCGGTTTAAATTCCTTAATAAAAAGGAAAAACATACGAGACGAATGCATTGTAAATTGAATTGTTAACGATAAAAAGCTAAAGAAAGAACGCACATGTAACGGAAGGCGATATACCCAGCGTAAAAATTTGCTTTTCTTAAACTTATCCATCGTTGGCCACGCATCTGGATCATGCTCCTCATGTTGTGTGTGCACATGGTGCGTTAAATTATGCCACTTTCTCCACAACTTTGGTCCAGTTGATAACGGCATAAACGCAATTGCTCCAAGAAAATCTCTTAACCAAGCTTTTCTTACTACTGTACCATGTAAAATTTCATGTCCAAGAAATCCCATAGATGCAAAACACAATCCTAAAACGATTGCAATTCCAAGGTTGGCCCACACATTCAAATTGAATAAGCCAATTGCCAAAAACCCTGCTATCGTAATTAATAAGTAGGCTAGTCCGCCAAACAAACGAGCTGGGACTGGTTTAAATGCCTTTTTTGGCAAATGTGGTGATACACGTGCTGCATACCAGCCAAACGTATGAAGATCCTTCATTACTTGTGCCCCTTTCTCATGCCGCGCTTACGCACTTTGCATCGGTTATCGCTTCCAGATTGATAATAACTAGTATTATAAATTTTCTTTCTCACAGAAAATTATGCTCACTCACTCTTACAATTATTATTCATTGAAAAACATTTCTCTTTTTACCCTTTATCAACCTTTCCACAAGATGAATCATATCAGTACGCTTTCTGTATTGTCAATAACTTTTATGACCTAGTAATAAAAGTTGGTTATACTTTCATAATTACTTTCTATGTTACTAAAGAAAAAGCGTTTATTTACCAGCATTTACACTTCCTATTATCTTTTCATCCTTCCTTCGCTAATTACTTCATTTCACGGTAAATACTATACTTATCTTATTTATTCTGCGTTCTACCCATTCACTTAAAATACAAAACTGTATATAAAACTCCCTCTAAAAAAATTATTTAAAAATAGTTTTTAGAAATTCAATTTAAATACATGAAATTTCCCTGTTTGGAAAAAATAACTAATAAGAATTTATTAGAATAAGAGGTGCATTCACTTGGAACACAATCAGCTCCCAAAATTTCCAGAACCGTATTGGCGTGATTCTATTCAATTGCCTACCTTCCCAAAGTTAACAGAGAACATAAGAACGGAAGTTTCTATCGTTGGAGCGGGTATCACTGGCATCACAACAGCCTACTTGCTCGCTAAAGAAGGAGTCAAAGTTGCTTTAATTGATGCAGGAAATATTTTAAACGGAACAACTGGACATACAACCGCAAAGATTACAACGCAGCATGATCTTATTTACAATGAGCTCATCAATCACTTTGGAGAAGAAAAAGCGAAATTATATTACGAAGCAAACAATGAAGCACTGCAATTTATAAAAGATACCGTACAGCAGCACAATATTCAATGTGATTTCACAGAAGAAGATGCTTACCTGTATACAAACTCAATCGACAATCTACACAAGTTAACAGAAGAATTAGAAGCATACAAACAGCTTAATATCCCCGGTGAATATGTAGAAAGTATCCCACTTCCTATTCCCGTAAAAGCTGCACTTGTTATAAGAAATCAAGCACAATTCCACCCGCTTCGCTACCTAGCGGCACTTGTCGAACAATTTATTAAAGCTGGCGGCGTTCTATATGAAAATACAACTGCAATTGATGTAGAAAAAGGATTTTATCAACAAGTAATCACAAAAGATGGACATCGAATCACTTGCGGTCACGTTATTTCTTGTTCACATTTTCCTTTTTATGATGCAAACAGCTTCTTCTTCGCAAGAATGTATGCGGAACGCTCTTATGTCCTTGGCGTGAAAACAAAGCAAGAGTATCCAGGAGGAATGTATATAAGCGTCGATAATCCAAAACGATCCCTCCGCTATACTACAATGGACGGCGAGAAACTCGTGTTAATTGGCGGTGAAAGTCATAAAACGGGACAAGGCATTAACATGATGAACCATTACGAAGCACTGCAAACATTTGGCGAAGAAACCTTTGGCATAGAAGAAATTCCATACAGATGGGCAACACAAGACTTAATTACACTCGATAAAGTTCCTTATGTCGGGCACATTAATGAAAATAATCCTAACATTTTTGTCGCAACAGGTTACCGCAAATGGGGCATGACAAATGGAACTGCAGCAGCTTTATTACTAAAAGCATCCATTATGAAAATCGATAGTCCCTATAAGGAACTCTATGCACCATCACGATTCCATACGAATCCAGATTTAAAAACGTTTGTTACACAAAACCTCGACGTAGCAAAACATTTAATTGAAGGAAAATTGGAGTTTGCTCTTCGGAAACCAGAAGATCTTGAAAACGGAGAAGGTGCTGTTGTCAGAGTAAACGGGAAACGTGCCGGTGCCTATAAAGACGAGAATGGGAAACTTCACATTGTCGATACAACTTGTACACATTTAGGCTGCGAAGTGGAGTGGAATAGCGGTGAATGTACATGGGATTGTCCTTGTCACGGTTCACGTTTTTCAATTGAAGGAGAAGTAATTGAAGGGCCAGCAGATGAAGCGTTAAAAAGAATCGAAGATATGTGATGCTGTAAACTCACCCTTGTATATATAGAAGTTAAAAAGGACATAAACACCGCTTTTTTTGGGAGGGCGAGAGCATCTGGCCGTGCGTAGAAACGGTCAGGGCCTTTTGCTGCCGCATGCCAGTAGCGGTCATGGTGTATTTTGCATAGCCGCCATTTAGATATCGAAAAATGTTTTTGTATAGTTAAATATAAAATTTCCTCTCTCATATAAGAAAGAGCACTACTATGATTAGTGCTCTTTCCAGCTTTGCTGCAACATATCTTGAAACAGTACATTTAACTTTTCAATATCTATAACTGATTTCTTTGCTAAACTCTTCACGTACTCTTCATAATAGGTAATCTGCTCTTCTAAAAATTCATTCAGTAACGTAATTCTTGGTCCGCTATCCAGCTCTATACCCGCTTTTTTCTTCTCAAGTAGTTCCTCGATTTCTTGTAAAAGTTCCGCATCCAGCGCTAGTCCATTCACTAATTTTTCAAACTCAACAGGTGGCAATATTCCTTTCTCTTCTAACCATTTGCACGCCAGTATCGGACGTAATACATAAAAATATTTCTTCAGCTTTACTTCTTCACCTTGCAAAAATGCGCGATAGTTTTTGGATGCCATATGTAAATAATGATATACCGTTGCTTTTGGATCAAACTGACTGCTCATTTCCTGCAAACGCTCCGAAAGATTGGATGCCTTAGCGTATACAATCGGTGAACTGATCCATTCCAACAAAGCTGGATTCGATTTAGAAAATAACTGCAGTGCCTTGCGGAGTTCCCAACCACTTATATCAAGGGCATCGTTAATTGGATACTCAATAACGTCCCTCTTCGGCTCAATTGATAAATACCATTCCAATCGGTGTACATATACAAAACGCACATCATAATCGCTATCTTTTGATGGAAACCCCCATGCACGACTCCCTGATTCAACTGCAAACAAGATTTTCACATCATTCTCTTTCTCGATTCTTTCTAATTCTAGTTGAATTTTTTCTCTCATATGTATCACTCTCATTTTCTGATCATTTCCCCGGAAATTCGACAAATATAATAAGATTCCTTCTTTTCATTTAAAAACGTATACAACCCCATTAAATCGGCAACTTTAGAAGAAAGTATGATTTTCTTTTAGGCAGGTGTATAGGAATGGATTTACACACGGGTAAATTTTTTTGGACAACAACTCTCCCAAGTCCACCCACGTATCCTTCTTTACAAGAGGATATAACATGTGATGTGTTAATTATAGGTGCAGGAAGTTCTGGAGCACAATTTTCACATTTCTTAAGTGAATCAGATTTACGTGTCGTTGTTGTTGATAAAAGAAAAATTGGACATGGCAGCAATTTGCCGAACACGGGACTCATTCAATATTTAGGTGAAAAAATGTTTTTTGAGCTTGTAAATACGTTTGGAGAAGAACATGCAGTTCGTCATTTTAAATTATGCGAACAAGCTATTAGCGACATCGAAGCTGCTTCTCAAAATTTACCCATCACAGCTGATTTTATTCGTCGTGATAGCTTGTACTATGCGAGCTGTGAAAGTGATATTGAGAAACTAGAAAAAGAACTGTATTACTTACAAAAGCATGGTTTCAAAACAGTTTGGCTAACAGAAAAACAGATTGGTCAAAAATATCCCTTTCAAAAACGGGTTGCTCTTTATACATACAACGATGGTGAAATAAACCCATATAAATTTACACACGGCCTAATCAAACAAGCGTCAGACAAAGGAGTTCAAATATACGAAGATACTGAAATAACAGGGCAGAAATTAGAAAAAGATACAGCCACTTTTTTTACAAAAAACGGTCATGCTATCACTGCCAAAAAAGTAATCATTGCTGCTGGCTATGAAGGATTAGAGTTTAAAAAAGACAAAAATGCAACACTTAGCAGTTCTTATGCAATTATCACAACCCCTGTATCTGATTTTTCTTCCTGGTACAAACGGACACTGATTTGGGAAACTGCTCGTCCATATAGTTATATACGAACTACTGCTGACAACCGCGTTATTATCGGCGGACTTGATGAAGATACAGATATCGCCGAAGAACGAGATGCGAAGCTAATCCATAAACGAGATACCTTATTAAAAGAATTTCAAAAGTTGTTTCCCAATATCGATGTGAAACCTGAATTTTATTTCGGTGCCTTTTATGGCGGCACGCATGATGGTCTACCGATGATTGGTATATATGAGGAAATGCCTAACTGCTATTTTATCTATCCATATGGGGATAATGGCTTAGTATACAGCATGGTGTTCGCGAGAATTATTCGTGATATTATTCTAAATGGATCAAGTCCAAATCTTGATTTATACAGACAAACACGTCCAATTTTAAAAAGATGAGATACAACAAAGTATCTCATCTTTTCTTCACTTTTGCTTCTCGGCAACAAGTTCTGCAATTCTCTCAAACTCCGCTTGAATTTCATCTTTGCATGCATCCACTTTTTCAAAATCCATCGCCGCAATATAAATTTTCTCTAGTTTATCACGCACAGATTTTGCCTTTGCTAAATAGGACATCGCTTCATTCATTTTCTCTCTATAGCGTCTTGATACATTTTGAATTTCTACTGCATATTTCTCATCTGTTCCCGGTTCAATAATAAGTTCATACATATCGATGATTTCATCACTCTCACGACTTGGAAAATATTCATGCGGCGCTGTACTATCGAAAATAGCAAAGCCAAGTTCTCTAACAATGACCATATCAAGACTATTCGGATCAAAGCCGCAGTGATAGATTTCAACATCGAATCCTTTCTCTTCAGCCGCCGCCGCTAATTTCTTTAACATCGTCGATTTTCCAGAACCCGGTCGCCCTTTTATAAAATAACGCTTCGGTACATCCTCCGTTAAATTCGGAACAAAATCAACTGCTCCTTTTGGCGTTGCTGCTCCTAAAAAACGATGCTTCACATTTACTTCTTTCGTACACGTTTTATCAGTAAAAAATTGTTGTATGAGCTGCTTTGTTAATTCATTCGCTTTTTCAAAATCAATGTGGTCAATATAAAACTTCTCCCATTCATCATGAATCTCTAGCGCCGTCTTAAAGCACGTATAAGCTGACTGAAATGCATGAGTCGCTTCTGATGTATAATGGACAATCTCACCTTTATGTTTCCTAAGCTCAACAGAATCCCAAGCTATCCCTAGATTTACATACTCTTCTACAACACCTGGCATTTTCGGTTCAATCACATGTGGTGCCGTTCCATCAACAATCCCAACTTTTAGCGCCGGAATGATCACACCATCAATTGAATGATTGTCAGATGAACAATGTAACAACTCAATATCGTAGCCTTTCTTCACCCACTCACGACCAATCGCCTTCATCAGTGAAGATTTCCCTGTTCCAGGCCCGCCTTTTAGAATAAATAATCGGTCTAATCCCGTTAGGTTCTCTTCATACAAACTGTAAAATCCCCTTGCTGTATTACCGCCAGCATAATAATTTTTTATGTTTCCTGTCACTGCCTTTCACTCCCTTGTAAGCAGTTTCACTACATAAGCTACGATATGCAAGTAAGAAAGAATAGGTGAATACCCACCTACAAAGACGACATAAAACCCTTTTCTTTTTAGGTGGGCGAGAGCACCTGGCCATGCATAGAAGCGGTCAGGGCCTTTTCCTGCCACGGGCGATGTTTAAAACACAGGGAGCAAGCGAGTTCAGGGCATGGGGGATTTTGCATAACATCGACTTAGATGTCGTTTTTTTGGTAGAGCATCTAACCTTACATAGAAGCGGTCAGGGCCTTTTTCTGCCACGGGCGATGTTTAAGCAAGCCCGTAGCGGTCATGGTGTATTCTGCATAACATTAAAATAGCTTTTCATTTCAAATATTTCCATTCAAAATCACGAAAAAAACTCTTCTTTCTAAAATATGAAAGAAGAGTTTTTCCACGTATGTTTAATTCACTTTTCCTACCAGAAGCTTAATATGTACCTTTGTTCCGACACCAAGCGTGCTTTCAAACTCCATTTCACCTTGATGTTCTTCAAGAATTTTGTATGTAACCATTAAACCTAAACCTGTTCCATTTTCCTTTGTTGTATAAAAAGCCGCACCTATTTTATCTATTTTCTCTTGGCATATCCCGCATCCTTCGTCAGTCACACTCACTATAATCTGTTCATGCACTACGTTCGCTTCCACAAAAATATTACCGCCGCCGGGCATAGATTCGATTGCGTTTTTAATAATGTTAAGAAATACTTGTTTCATCTGTTTCTCATCACACTGTATAGAAGGTAATTCTTTAGCAAACGCTGTTGAGATCGTAATACCATATTGAGAAGCTGGCTGTTCTACGATAGAAATTACATAAGATAAAATATCTTTTATGTTATGTAATGTATACTGTCTCTGTTTCGGTTTTCCAAGAACCATTAATTCACTAACAATCGCATTCATACGTTCAATCTCCTGCACCATGATGTTATAGTACGCTGTATCTTCAGGATGTTTTTCTCGCTGCAACTGCGTAAAGCCCTTTAGTGATGTTAATGGATTGCGTATCTCATGTGCAATCGTAGCCGCCATTTTTCCGATGACTGCTAATTTTTCAGCTTGTTGTGCTTCTTCAAACATGTTTTTAATTGTACGTACATACGATTGAAAACGTGTTAACAGAATAAATGCGATCGTTGCAAAACTTACACATAACACAATAGGTACCATTACAATTGGTGTATGTAATACAATTCCTAACAAGGCATACTTTCCAATAAGTCCAAGGGACACTACCCAAAAATAACGTTTATTCACAAAAATAGGAGAAAATAATAATAAAAGCGGTTCTACTGCATTACCACCATCAAATGGTTTTGTAGTGCCATAATAGATCATTATATTATTAATCAAATCACTAAAAATATATCCTATAAAAATAATATATTTTACTAAATATATATGTTTCTTTTTTGTAAAATAGATAGAGATTAGCAACAATAACAACATAAAAGCATACATCCAGAATCCTAAACTACCTTCTGGAAAACCGATACTGCTATCTCCCATTTGTACTTTCGGATAAAAATAATAATACATGATGTCACTCAAGAAGAAGATTATATAAAATAAACTTAAAAAAAGTTTTAATGCTTTCACTTCCTCTTGTATAAATATATGAGCTTTGTCCATGTGAAAACTCCTTTATCAACAATGACAATTTTATCAAATCAATGTCAATCTTCTTGTTTAATTGGCAAAATGATTTCCACCTTGGCACCACCATCTATTGCATGATTAACGTGCACGTGACCTTGATGTTCATTGACAATTTTATAAGCAGCCATTAAGCCTAGACCAAAATCACTCGCTTTTTCGACTCCCAAAATAGCTACATTATTTTCCATCTTCTTTTTACTTATTTCATATCTCTCATCTGCAAAGTATATCAAAATATGATTTTCAGAAATCATGTAAGTGCCAATATTTATACAACTTCCATATTTTGTTTCTTCAATTACCTTTTTCATACTACGAACAAACGCATAATGCATTTGTTTCTCATTACATTCTATATGCAATATCTCCTTAGGAAAACATTTGTTTATCTTTATTTTTTGCTGAAAAATTTGCTGTTCTTCTGCTGCAATTGCATCTAGTAATAACTGCTTTACATGATACATACTATATTGCTCTGACTTCGGTTTTCCTAAAATCATCAGTTCGCTTATCATTTCATTCATCTGTTCAATCTCTTCTAACATATTTTGATAAGCTAAATCATGAGGATATTTTTCTTTCTGTAATTGCGTAAAGCCTTTTAAAGAGGTTAAGGGATTACGAATTTCATGCCCTACAGTTGCAGCCATTTTCCCCATCACTGCTAACTGCTGTTTTTGTTTCGTTTCCTTATATAATTTATGGATTGCTTTTATATAAGATTGAAAATACACCAATAAAATATAGAAAATACTCACCAATATGATAAAGAGGCCCATAAAAATAAACGCGGATGTTTTTGGGAATATAATTGAGGCTACACTATATTTTATAAGAAAACTAGTCGTTAAAATCCAAAAATATCTTTTACTCATAAAAATAGGTACAAAGAACGTTAGCATACATTCTAAAACACCCCAAATACCTATGTATGCACTGTGCATCATATACATCAATGTAAGATTAAAAAATTCTCCTAATGAGTATCCTATTAAATACACATATTTTACAGCATAGGGATTCCCTTTCTTCATATAAAAAATCCCAATACATAACATACATAAAATAATGATGCATAGACTAGCACTTAACATAATCTCTTTTAAATTATTTAATTTTAATACGTAAAATTTACTAAAAAAATGAAAGAGTACAAGAGCGCAATTCGTCATCCATAAAAATAACTTCGCGCTTTTCCACTCTTCTTGAAACAACATCGTACTTGGATTCACATTAAACTCCTTTATAGGTTATAAAAAATTCCCACCATTTTATTATAGCGATATACATATAACCTACAATCCTATATTTTAAAATAACAAATTGTTTACGCAAACAATCATTATGTTCATCGAGACCATTCCATTACTCATTCACCCTTGTTATGAACGCATAGATAAAGACTAGGAAACGCTTCCTAGTCCTCATCTTTCACATCCATATCTTCTGGAATTGGTTCATTTAATATTTCTTCTACTAACCGTTTGTATTTCTCCATTTGTTCTAAATGTGTATTAAATTGCTCTTTATTCAATAAATACTGCTCTCCGTCATGAACAGCACGTATGCGTTTTTGTTGAATTAAGCTTTCGATATACGATTCGGGCATACTTAAAAATTCAGCTGCTTCTTTTACCGTTAAATACAATGTGTTCAGTCCTTTCTTGAAAATAAACCGTTTTTATCAACTTTACCACATACATTGTATATTTTGGAGCTGAGCATATAAAAACTCTAACTACTGATCTTCTTTGGGTCTGATCTCATCTGTAAGATTCATTGAAAACAAAAAATAGCCACCCACTGGAGATGGCTATGGAGATAAACTGACGATGTAAATCTATCTATATGTACTTTTTAAGATGCATGCGCCCTCTCTTGCATCTCCTCTTCCAATCCAGGAAATAAGAAATTTACTAACTTCGGCGTATCTATTACGCGATAAATGGTAAAGATAAAAAAGCTACTACATAACATAACAAATATCATTTTTCTCATCATGAATCCCTCGCTTTCCCTTTTCTAATCGGAAGGTTTTCAAGATATTGATCTGACAAATTTAATAATTTTCTTGTTCGTTCAAAATCGTCTTTTATTTCTGTATGCAATGGAACCGGCATTCCTTCTAGATTTATAGCTTGTCCACCTTCAAATGATTCACCTGGAATATAACAATACTTCTCATGTATGAATGTCCCATCTGGAAAATAGAATCTTTGTGGAATAATATTATCCTTCTGATTTAACAAGTCTTGTCCGAACATAACCTGGTCTTTCGATTGAATTCCTAATAAATTCATAACCGTTGGCATGATATCAATCTCACTACCTATATTTTTGAACTCTTTTCCTTCTTTTAACTCTGGATAATGAATCATAAACGGGATGCGATAAGGATCAAATTGTCCATTTTTCACATGTGATACAGGTAAGTATTTTTTAAAATGATTGGGCAAGGAATTTGTATCAATAATATGATGATCTCCGTATACAACAAATAATGACTTCTCCCATAATCCTTCACGCTTTAATCCCTCTATAAGAAATCCTAGTTCTCTATCCACGTAGTTCACCGCTTGAATATAATCTCCAAATTGCGTTCCTTCTAACTCTTTTGGCAGCGGTAAAGGTTGTTTGTCTTTCGGTATTTTAAAAGGGTGATGACTACTTAATGCAATCATATGCGCATAAAACTTCTTATCTTTTTCATCTAATTTTTTCAAAACTGGAAGTGTTTTTTCATAAAGCACATGATCACTAGAAGCTATCTCTATCACATCTGTATTACCAAAATATTTTTGGTCATAAAACTTATCAAATCCTAACGCTTCATATAGTTGTTTTCGGTTATAAAAATTTGTATCATTCGTATGGAACGTATTCGTTACATAGCCATATTCCTTTAATAACCTAGGTAAACTTGGCACTTCCCGATTAGCAAACCGATTTGAATTTAATTCATATGTTCCTGGATAAGTGGATGTATTTACACTCCATTCTGCATCAACTGTATTCCCTTTCCCTGTTTGTTGAAAAAAGGTAGAAAACGAAAGCGACTGTTCACGTAAACGATCTAAATTTGGAGTAATGGATTTCCCATTCACTTTTAACCCCACTACATTTTCTTGTAGTGATTCAAGCTGAAGAATAATTACATTTTTATCCTTTGCAACCCCTTTATACTCAGGATTCTCTACTGATTTTTCTTTCTTTATTTCCCTAATCATTTCGTTCGTTATGTTCTTATTTTCCATCGAATAAGCTTTATTCACAGGGAATACTTTGCTAAAGGGAAATGATAAATTGTATGAAAAAACACCCATTTTTTCAGATTTCTTTTTATCATTTAAAATATCTTTTTTGTTCATTGTATATACAAATGTAGAAATCACTAACATAAAACAAAGGAAAGTAATTCCTACAGTCTTCTTTGAAAACCGTATATCCTTTCCTTTCTTACTCAGTTTCAATTCGCTATATATGATAAAAGGTAGGATGATCATATCTGCTATGTAATAAAAATCTTTCCAATTTAATAGAGAAGATATACTGTCTGTTATTTCAGTCGTTTGATTCACTAGCAATAGAGTATGGTACGTTGGTATTACTCCATAAAATCTTTTATATACGACACAAGCAATCAATATCATTCCTACTAATATACTGATTCCAGCATATAAAGTTGGTCTTATTTTTTTCGACGCAAAACATCTCACTAGAAAAAATGCAAACATAATGTATACAGAATCTACAATAAAACTATTTATATTAAATTGTTCATATAACTCCGTATATCCGATAAACAGCTTACATAATATTATAAAAAAAAGTAAGAAACTCACCTTTTACTCCTCCATCTTTAAGTTCTTCCTTTTAGGCCTTACATTAATTTCTCCATCTTTACCATATTGTCTTTATCCATTACTCGGCTATGCGGGGTATGAACCCATACCTTTTGTTTTCTTCTTATAAACCCTAAAAAAATGATTGGAACCCATGAAAAACCAAATATATAAACAATGGGAGTCCAGATTACACTATTAACCTTTTTCTCTTGGAATAGCGCAATAATTGGTAATATATAAAACGATAGCGCTATCATGAGCCAAATCCACGGACTTAATACATATGGCATGATAGAAGTTGGAAGTAATTCATAATATGTTACAAAAAATAAAATAATGGAGTTTACCGATAACATTGTTCTCGTTGGTTGAATCAGGTAAATGAACATGTCAAGTGCATTCATATTAAATGTTTGTATAAATTTTTTAAGAAGTGGTATGGAGTAGCGAACCATACAATCCATATGCCCTTGCATCCAGCGAACGCGTTGCCGGAAGGATATTTTAAAATCAGTCGGTTTTTCATCAAATATTTTCGCATCATGTGCCCAGCCAACAGATTTTCCTGTTGCTAATATATATTTAGCTGTAAACTCTAAATCTTCCGTTAAACTTTGTGTCCCCCAGCCCATCTCCTTTAAGATGCGCATAGAAAAGCACATACCAGTTCCTCCCAGCTGAGCTGATAACCCTAGTTTCCCTCTACTTAATTGATACAATCGATTTGTAGACCAATAAGAAAGCGCATAAGACTTGGATATCCAATTATCCTTTGGATTTTTTGAATCTAAATAAGCTTGCACCGCTTCATACTTTTCTTCTACTAACTTATGATTTAATACTTGTAAAAAATTTCGTGACACGATATTATCCGCATCCAAAATGACAACCGCATCATATACTTGCTTATTTTCTTTCTCTAAACGGAACAAATTTTGAAACATCCACTCTAGGCCGTAACCCTTTCCTCGTTTTTGAGAATCCTGTCTTTCCCAAGCATTCACTCCGTTTTCCCGAACGATTTGAGCTGTTTTATCCGTACAATTATCACAAATAACATGAATATCATATTGTTCTTTTGGGTAATCAACATTTTTTAAGTTTTGAACAATTTGTTCAATTACCATCTCTTCGTTATGCGCACAAACTAGTACTGCAAAGCGAGTAGAAGGCAAATCATTTTCCACTTGGTACGTCTTTTCATTCTTAAAAAAACCTAACAAACTAATCAGTACCTGATATAACGAAAGAATTCCTTGAAACTGGGTGAAAAATACTAAAGCCGCCACTACAATAGATAAAATTACCTTCCCCCAATATGATAGGTCCATATTCGTAAAATGAATGATCGTAAATCCTGCCAATAATGCGCATAAACCAATCAACACTTTATTTTTATTGATACGCATGTTTCCAACCCCCTCCTCTGTCTGAAAGATATGTATATAGCAGAAAAAAGATTTAAATGCTTCTATACATAACCAACTCTCTCGTTCAACTAAAAAGTTATATATAAATCCATTTTGACTTTTTGACATATAGATTGCGGCTATGCAGAAAAAAAGATTCTGCTACTGTCTTTCTCTCTTTGTTTGAACATCGCATGTGGCAGAAAAAGGACCTGACTGCTTCTACGCATGGCCAGACGCTCTCGCCCACCTAAAAAGAAAAGGGTTTTTAGGTCGTTTTTTAAATTTGGATTTATATACTTGCAAAAACCTCTTTATATCGTTATAATTAAATTATTCAATTTCAAGCTTTACTTCTTTATAACTTGTTACTGCTTTTTTCGGATCATTCTCTTTAAACTGAGCAATAGAAATGGTATGCTCTCCTTTTTTCAATAGGTCACCTTCTAAATTAATAAACGTTGAAAATACTTTTGCTGCCTCTTCTTTTGTAATATATTTTTTATCCACAAATATATAAGCGTTTTCTTTTTCACTTAAACCTTCTAACTCTATTTGAACTTGGGCTAATTCTAATTTAGGATCCACCTTTAAAACTGGAACTCCCTTTTCATTCTGCTGTTCATTATTTGTAATCAGCTTCATATTCATTTTCCCTGTTTCTTTAGCTCCTTTAGGAAAAGCTACTTTTGTCTCCTCTTTACTTTGCTCTTGTGTTTTTACATCTTGCTTATTTGAACATCCCGCTACTGTACCTAACAATAAACAACTTATCCCTATTCCAACAAAAAATTTATTCAGCATATTCCCTCTCCTTTAATAATTCTAAATCACAATGAATAAATATCGTAATGTACGTGTTATTCTTTTTTTCAACAACACATAACAAACGAAATAATTCTCTTATAAAGCGTCCTCCTTTTTGTAACCATCGTTTATATATTTAACACTATAAAGATAGTGTTAAATATATAAAAAACTTGAAGTATACAGGGAAATCCTGTAAACTCCAAAATGTATAATTTTCCAATATAATTAAATTCCTCTACACACATCCACTAGGTTATCTTGTTTACCCCAAAACTTCAACCCTTATTTTTACAAAAGAGTAAATATAAGGTTGATAAATTCATTGTATGCAAAATTGCATACAATGAATTTGGGATTAGCGGATATGTTGCTACCACCCATTGATACGAGATAATTTATTTATATTTTTTGTTGTTAAATAAATTTTTTACAACCTTATTCTACCTATATATATACATTTCTTTGTATAAGATATGAGTAATTCAAATTTTATAAATTCACTAATTTTTTCAAAAATGTACGTTTGATTTTTCTTTAAAAATGTTATACAGTTGTTTGCGAGTTAATTTTTGACAAAAATAACAATTTCAAGGAGGTATCTCTCATGCAAGAACCACATAAGAAAAAAAGAGGGAGAAAGGTAGCTACATCCCTATTATGTTTATCTGTATTAACAGCTCCAGTTGTGCCTGAAGCTTTCGCAGCAGAAAACACAAAAGCTAAAACTACGATGAGCAGCGAAGAACAAATTGGTCAGATGATCTTACAAGTCACTCCAAGTAATCCTACTCCTATGCCAGGTGAAACGATTACGTATCAGTACAAGCTTACCAATGCAACAAATAAAGTAATTACTGATGTTTGGATTGCAGATTGGCATGTGAATATGCTGCAAGGATTTTTTGATTTAGGTGATGATAACGCTTTCGGTCCTGGAGAAACAGTTACACTTACTAGAAAATACACTGTTCCTAAGGATGTTCCTGAAGGAAAAACATTTCGAAGTATAGCTAATGTAAATGGTACTGTTGATGGAAAACAAGTCAAAACAACAGCAAAAACATCTATTACTGTAGATGTAGTAAAGCCGGAAATTTCATTAAACGTGTCAACAAATAAAGAGGTTGTCACACCTGGAGAAAAAATAACGTATACTTATAAAATTAAAAATACTGGTAATCGCGATTTAACGAACGTATGGGGTTCTGATTGGCACCTTGGCATGTACCAAGAATATGCGGATCTTGGTCCTGACAAGATTTTATCACCTGGAGAAGAAGCAACTGTTCAGAAGGAATTCATCGTTCCAGAGGATGCTGAAGATGGGAAACTTATTTATAGTGTAGCATCTTACTTCGGTAACTACGGAGATACACAAGTGAAACAAGATGCACGAGTTGGTATTAAAGTAAGTCACGATCTCATTAGAAAAGCGCAAAAAGCTGTGGACAGCCTATTTGCAGATAAAAAGCACTCTACATTACAGGCAAATATTTCTCAAAAAGAAATCGATGCTGCCAAAGAGAAAGTCACGCAACTTCCTGATGCCAAGCATAAACAACAATTAGACAAAGAACTAGCGCAAGCTCAAAGTCTATTAAACTCACTAAATGGTGCACGCAGCACCGTACGTGGACTCTTTGCAGATGATAGTTACTCTAAATTAGGTGAAGAAACTACCGGGCAAAGCATTACTGCTGCAAAAGAAAAAGTGATGAAGCTTCCTAACAATCAAAACAAAACAGATTTACTAAATAACATCCAAAATGCTGAGCGCCTTCTTAAAGAGCGAGAAGCAACAACATTAAGCAATGCGCAAAAAGCTGTTGATAATCTTTTCTTAGATAAAAATCATATTGCTTTAAATAATGGAATTACTGAGCAAAACATTGAAGAAGCTAAGCAAAAAGCACAACTTGTATCCGATCAAAAAGATAAAGATGCTTTAGTAAAAGAAATTGAAAAAGCGCAAAATCTATTAAACTCATTAAATGAAGTTCGTAATGTTGTGAATAAGCTCTTTAAAGATAACTACCACACAGCATTAAACGACAATATTACACAAGAAAATATTGATACTGCCAAAGAAAAAGTTGATCAACTTCCTAGCAACAATGACAAAAAATCTTTAGTAAAAGAGATTGAAAAAGCGCAAAATCTATTTAAAGCTGCGCAAGCTTTTAAATTACAATATGCGCAAAAAGCTGTTAACGATTTATTCACGGCCAATGATCATAAAACGTTAAAAGCTGATATGAAACAAGCTAACATTGATGCTGCCAAAGCGAAAGTTGATCAACTCATTAACACTAATGACAAAACAACTCTATTAAAAGAAATTGAAAAAGCGCAACAACTTTTCTCAGAACTACAAACTGCTCAAAAGTTGTTAGAAACTTTATTTACAAATGGAATTGGATCTCCTGTTAAACCAGGTATCACGCATTCTGATATTGAAAAAGTAAAAGTAGAACTCACAAAGCTACCTGATAGCCCTGGTCGTACAAAGTTATTAAGCAGAATTCCAGTCAATTTCTCTAATATTATTTGGTATACAAAACCATTCGGGAGTAAAAATGTGACGGATACAGGAGAAATAACTGTTTTCAAAATATATAAAAATACAAATCGTGAACCATCTATCGATTTTGACTTTGACTATACTTTAAAAGGTGCACAAGCTACCGTTTCAAATCGCGATGTTCTTGAAGCAACTATTGCCCCAGAACATGCAGAAGCAGGTATTTTAAATATGCAAATTAAAGGCAAAGGTACTACAAAAGTAACAATTAGCTCTGCTGACGGGTTATATTTTAAAGAGATTACAATAAAAGTTTTCTAAATCTGAAAGGATAGTTAGTTAAGCTAACTATCCTTTTCTTTCCTATATATAAGTTAAAAAAAACTTTCTTTTTTGGGAGGACGAGAGCATCTGGCCATGCATAAATGCGGTCAGGGCCTTTTCCTGCCACATGCGAGGTTTCAAACAAAGGGAACATTAAAATGAATTTATCCAGCATTCCCCTTATACACTTAGATTAATCGAAAGTGATTTCCAAAAGCAATAACTATTTTTGACCGTACGTCTCAAATTTTTTCGCTAATACTTGCAACTCTTCTTCCGGCAATAGTTTCGGCTCTCCGATGCATTTCGTTTGATAGTAAATTTGCGCACAAAACTCAATCTCTTCGGCAACTGTAAACGCCATTTTCATGTTATGTCCACCTGCAATTAACCCATGATTCGCAAGTAGCACAGCGCGGCGATCCATCATTCCTTCATACGCTACCTCTGCCAATTCTTTCGTCCCAAACGTTTCATACGGCGCACAGCGTACATTTGGTCCGGCAAAGGCTATTAAATAAGAAACGGCAGGAAGCTCCCAACCTAATGACGCAATTGTCTTTGCATAAGGAGAATGTGTATGCACAAGAGCATTTAAATCATCTCTTTTTTGATAAAAAATGAGATGCATATCAAGCTCACTGGACGGTTTTCTCGTTCCATCTATAATATCACCATCTAAATTTAGTACGACCACATCTTCAGGCGTTGTTTCAAAGTAATCTAATCCGCTTGGACTCATTGCTACAAGCCCTTGTTCACGGTTAAAAATACTAATGTTACCACCTGTCCCCTTTGTTAAACCACTTGTAATTAATTTCTTTCCATACTCTACAATTTCTTCTCTCTCTTTTTGTAGTAACATATACTATGCATCCTCCCCAGCGAAACACTTCTTACTGCTCATTTGCTATAATAACCGTTGTTCCATCGTTACTGAAATAACTTTTCCAAGTTTGCCGCAAACGGCGGGCGTACAATCCCCTTTTCTGTAATAATTGCCGTAATATTCTCGTGCGGCGTTACATCAAACGCTGGGTTATACACTTTGCTATTTTGCGGTGCTGAATATTGCCCAAAGCGATTAATCACTTCCGACGCATCGCGTTCTTCAATCGGAATCTCTTTTCCCGTTGGCGTTTTTAAATCAATTGTTGGCGTCGGCGCTGCTACATAAAACGGAATATTATAGTACTTTGCTAAAATAGATACACCTAACGTTCCAATTTTATTGGCTACATCACCGTTGGCTGCCACGCGGTCACAACCGACAATGACTGCATCAATTTTCCCTTGTGACATGACCATCGCTGCCATGTTATCTGTAATAACTGTTACATCAATACCAGCTCGCTGTAGCTCTAACGCTGTTAACGTAGACCCTTGTAATCTTGGACGCGTCTCATCCGAATAAATTTTTAAATCCCAGCCTTTTTCTTTTGCCAAATACATCGGTGCTGTTGCTGTTCCATATTTTGCCGTCGCCAAAGCACCTGCATTACAATGCGTTAATACACCCATGCCATCTTGAAATAACGTAAGTGCATGCTCACCAATTTGACGATTAATCTCCTCGTCTTCTCTATGAATCATTTTTGCTTCTTCTAACAATCTCTGTTTTAAATCGTTAATCGATAAATGACCATGTTCCTTCACAATATTTTCCATTCTCTCAAGCGCCCAAAATAAATTCACAGCTGTCGGTCTTGACGTTGCCAAATACGCACATACTTTTTGTACTTTACCTATAAACAATTCCACCGAATCTTCTTGCACGTCTTTTACCCCTAAATACACACCGTAAGCTGCTGAAACGCCAATCGCTGGTGCACCGCGTACCTTCATCACTTGAATCGCATCCCATACACTTTCTGCCGCCTTAAAAGATTCATAGACAATTTCATTTGGTAATAAAGTCTGATCTAATAAAACTAAAGCATCTTCTTTCCATTGAATCGGTATTAATTGTTCAGACATCATCTTCTCTCCTTATTTTGCGCTAAGTGACAGCGCTTCTGCCTTTAGCGTTTGTAAAAAATCATTTCCTGTTGTATGCGTATGTGCTTGTAAGATAAACGACTTTGCCGCTTGTAAACAAATACGCTCCGCTCTAGCACGAGCTTCTTCATCTGGAATAGATGTAATATCCTTCACCTTTGCTAATCCAACAATACGGCGAATCAATTCAAGACCAGTAACAGATGCTGTATCCTTTAATACAGACTGTAAATACCAACAATTAAACCCTGGTTCTTTCGCCATAATCTCTGTAACATGAACATCCCATGCTTCTAAAAACTTCGCAGAGAATCGATCAATTACATCTATAATCGTACTCTCTAACCAGTTCATATACCCGTCTTTTTCTACTCCTGAAATCATTGTCGCATCTGCATTTGCCCATGCAAATATTAAATTTGCTACAATGTTCCCAATGTCATATCCCATCGGGCCGTAAAACGCAAATTCTGGATCAATTACCTTTGTAGAATCTTCTCTTACAAACACAGAACCAGTATGTAAATCGCCATGTAACAATGCTTGTGCATTTGTCATAAACGAAAACTTTAACTTCGCTACTTCCATGCGAAGTTCATCATCGCCATATATATGTTCCCGAATCCAGCCTTCATTTAAAGAAAACAGCTCATTTCGTTTATTATGATCGGTAAATGGCTCAGAGTACACGAGGTCCTCTGTAATCTCACATAACTCTGGATTGATATAATTTTTTACAAGCTCTTTCTTTTCTTTATGATTCATGACCACATCTGATGTTAATAGTAATGTGTTCACCATAAAGGTTGTTAAATCCTCTGCAAGTTTCGGAAAGATTTGATGATTCATAAGCGCAGTCCGAAGAATTGTATGATCTGATAAATCTTCCATCACACAGCAATTCATGACATCATCATACAAATACACATCCGGTACAAGTCTTGGTGCCAGCTTCCCCTCTAGCTGCAACACATCTGACTCAATCCGAATACGATTCGTTGATAACTTAAACTCATCAGAAATACGCGCTGTATCCCCTGCTTGCTTTACAATAACGAAAGTTCCCTTCTCTTCATCCCAAACACGAAACACATAATTTAAATTTCCATCTCCAATTTCCTTACACTGTAGATGCTTTACATCCTCAAACATCGACAATTTTTCCATTACATATGGTATAACATCACTAGCTTCCATTAAAAAATACTTCGTGAACTTAGACATGATTTCTCCCTCCACTCTAAATGTAAGCGTTTTCTAAAAGCCGTAAAAAATAATAGATTGATAGTATTTCAACCTATGGATCACAATTTTTTGAAACAAACATCTCGTTTTAATTATAGCTTTTAAAAAATATGCGTCAAACATTTCCCTTGACAAAATAAACAATTCTATATAATAATTAATATCGAATTAGAATTATTATATTTTAACTAAAACTACATACTGAGTAATCTATGATTCTCAGAACATATACTTAGGAGGAAATTTATTATGTTATTAATCGGAACAGAAGTATTACCATTCAATGCGTCAGCTTACCACAACGGTGAATTTATTCAGGTTACTGAAGAGAACTTCAAAGGCAAGTGGAGCGTAGTTTGCTTCTACCCAGCAGACTTCACATTCGTATGCCCAACTGAACTTGAAGACTTACAAAACCAATACGCAGCTTTAAAAGAATTAGGAGTTGAAGTGTATTCTGTTTCAACAGACACTCACTTTACTCATAAAGCATGGCACGATAGCTCAGAAACAATTGGTAAAATCGAATATATTATGATTGGTGACCCAACACGCACAATCTCTACTAACTTCAACGTATTAGTTGAATCAGAAGGTCTTGCTGCTCGTGGTACATTCATCATCGACCCAGACGGCGTTATCCAATCTATGGAAATTAATGCAGACGGTATCGGCCGCGATGCAAGCATCCTTGTTAACAAAATCAAAGCTGCACAATACGTTCGCAATAATCCAGGTGAAGTTTGCCCAGCTAAATGGCAAGAAGGTTCTGCAACACTTAAACCAAGCCTTGACCTTGTAGGCAAAATTTAAGGAGCATACTCAAAATGATACTAGATGCAGATATAAAAGCACAATTAGCCCAATATCTTCAACTAATGGAGAACGATGTACTACTTAAAGTGAGTGCAGGATCCGATGACGTATCAAAAGACATGCTAGCTCTAGTTGATGAGCTAGCAACTATGTCTTCTAAAATTACAGTAGAAAAAACACAATTAGAGAGAACACCAAGCTTCAGTGTAAATCGTATCGGCGAAGACACTGGCGTAACGTTTGCTGGTATCCCTCTAGGACATGAATTTACTTCATTAGTGTTAGCTTTACTACAAGTTAGCGGAAGAGCTCCAAAAGTTGAACAAAAAGTAATTGATCAAGTAAAAAACATTCAAGGTGAATATCATTTTGAATCTTACATCAGCTTAAGCTGTCATAACTGCCCTGATGTTGTGCAAGCCCTGAACGTAATGAGCGTTCTAAATCCTGGTATTACACATACTATGATTGACGGCGGGGCATTTAAAGAAGAAGTAGAAAGCAAAGACATCATGGCAGTACCATCGGTTTACTTAAACGGTGAATTCTTAAGCAGCGGTCGTATGACACTTGAAGAAATTCTTGCTAAGATGGGTAACGGCCCTGATGCATCAGAGCTTTCTAATAAAGATCCATACGATGTTCTTGTTGTTGGCGGCGGCCCAGCTGGTGCAAGTGCAGCAATTTATGCAGCACGTAAAGGCATTCGCACAGGTATCGTTGCAGAACGCTTCGGCGGTCAAGTAATGGATACGATGGGTATCGAGAACTTTATCAGTGTAAAACACACTGAAGGTCCTAAACTCGTAGCAAGCCTTGAAGAACACGTAAAAGAATACGACATTGATGTTATGAACTTACAACGTGCGAAACGTTTAGAAAAGAAAGAACTTATCGAAGTGGAACTGGAAAACGGCGCTGTTCTAAAAAGTAAGAGCGTAATCATTTCAACAGGTGCCCGTTGGCGCAATGTTGGCGTACCAGGTGAAGCTGAGTTCAAAAATAAAGGTGTAGCATACTGCCCTCACTGTGACGGTCCATTATTCACTGGAAAACACGTAGCAGTTATCGGCGGCGGTAACTCTGGTATTGAAGCAGCAATTGATTTAGCAGGTATCGTAAAACACGTAACTGTTCTTGAGTTTATGCCAGAACTAAAAGCGGATGCTGTATTACAAGAACGTCTTTACAGCTTACCGAACGTAACGGTTCTAAAGAACGTTCAAACGAAAGAAATCACTGGTACTGACAAAGTAGACGGTATTTCTTACATCGATCGTGAAACAGAAGAAGTTCATCACATTGAACTTCAAGGTGTATTCGTTCAAATCGGTCTTGTACCAAACACAGACTGGTTAGGCGAAACTGTTGAACGTGTTCGTGGTGAGATCGTAACAGACAAGCATGGTGCTACAAACGTACCTGGCGTATTTGCTGCAGGTGACTGTACAAATAACCCATATAAACAAATCATTATTTCTATGGGATCAGGTGCGAACGCAGCCTTAGGTGCATTCGATTACCTAATCCGTAACTAATGAATCTTCCCTTGTCTAAAAGTCACTGCGCTACCTAATTGGTAGTGTAGTGGCTTTCTTTTTTGGAAAGAAATACCCCCATTACGAGTTATCACTCGTAATGGGGGTATTTCAAATTCTCGCTATTTCTTTTTAACTTCCTCTACAAATTCCCATGTCTCCCCTTTATCTTTTGATTGATAAAGTGCACTACTATCGCCATTGTAGTCTCCATCTGCTCCTTGTCCAACTAACATATTAAAAACTCCATCTTTCTCATAAGGCATACCAGGAGAATCAAAAGGACTTATTATAGACTGTGTATGATCTAATTTCACTTCATGAGGCGGATAATCTACCTTTTTAAAAGATACGCCCCCATCATCTGTACGATATAACTCTCCCTCATTACCAGAAGGACGGACTGCTCCTAAAAATCCAAGTTTATCATTTATGAAGGTTATTCCTGATACACTACCAATTCCTCTGTTAAATGGGTCTGTATTGATAACCTCCCATGTTTTTCCTCCATTAGTAGTCCTGCTTAGTGAATAAAAAGCACTACCCAATGCTTTTTCTGTCATATTTAGTTTATAACCAACTTCTTTTGATAGGAAAAACTGTTCCTTTTCATTCGTTAAATCTTGTTTCTTCTCTTTAAGCCTATCTTTATTTGGAGGAGTCTTTGATTTACTCCAATTTGCGTCACATATTAAGTTATATCTAGCAGGTACTAGCTCTTTCTCTTTTCCCGGAACGAATATAGATACAGTATATCCAATGATTTCAGAAGCTGCTTCTTTAGGGCTATGCTCCTTACCATCCTCAGTAATATTAATAATTCCCTCTGTATTGTATCCCCAATTCCTTTTCCCATAATAAATCAACCCATACTTACTCTCATCCCACTTACTAACCGTTCGCTTAACTGGAATAGCCTTAACCGTTTTAATTAGAGGCTCTACTAATTTATCATCATCATAATCAGGATTTGCATACCCATCTCGTATTATAGTAATATCTTCTGATTTCTTCTTATTATAAGATATTAAATAAGTTTCCACTTTCCCATCAGCATTTTTCCCATAAATAAATGTATCAAACGCTGTGATTGTTCCATCTGAATGAAATGTAAGATCAAAATCAGTTGCCATATATAATTTCTTTGGCAAAGGATATTTTTTATTTATATCTTCAAAAATACCTTCTACTCCAGATTCATATATATTATTATGTTTAAATTTAACTGATTTTTCATGTTTTAACCTTTCTATAAACCATGCAAGTTTGCCATCAAGATTTATTGCACTCTTATAAATCTGTACTCCATAAAATGATGTGATTACCACAATAATGACAATAGAAATGTATTTCCATGCAGTTGAACTAGTTAATTTTTTAGATTCATATTCTCTACCTTTTATAATTTTCATTGTAGTAAATATAGTCATGGATATAAAAAACACTATACATAATAATAAAATATAAATATTATAATTCATTCTTCCATACTTACAATATAAAGCTAACTCATAACAAAAAATCCCGTATCCAATTATTAATATTGGATTTGTTAATAATGATATAAGTATCCTTTTTGCATTTTGCCTAATTATAAAAATCACTCCAAATTAAATTGATTATATTTATCTATATTGAGTATACTTTGTTTTACCAAATATTCGTATAATCCTTTTATCATCATATAATTCAAGGAAGTGGCATTGATTATAGTAATGAAAAATAAATAAAAAAGACAAGCTCACTTAAGTAAGCCTGTCCTTGTATATGAATAGAAGATATATTGTTTATTCAAAACTTAACTTCAATTCTTTAATATGAAATGGAATCCCCTGTATGTGGTTTATTATTACTTGCTTATACAGTTTCCAGTACCTTTTCAATCATTGTTCCATTTTTAGCATAATTCGTATGCCAAGAAAAAGCTTTTTCTAAAACATGAGGAGTTTGTCCACCTCTTGTTTGTGCTTCTTCGTAATAAGCTCGGAGCTGGTCACGATACATTGGATGTGCGCAATTCTCAATAATCAGTTCCACTCTTTCCCTTGGTGCCAGTCCTCTTAAATCAGCATATCCCTGTTCTGTTACGATCACATCTACATCGTGTTCCGTATGGTCTACGTGAGAGACGAAAGGAACGATACTTGAAATGTTACCACCTTTCGCAATGGATTTCGTAACAAAGATAGCTAGGCGTGCATTTCTTGCAAAATCACCAGAACCACCAATACCATTCATCATTTTTGTACCTAACACGTGAGTAGAGTTGACGTTTCCGTATATATCTAATTCTAAAGCAGTATTAATCGAGATTAATCCAAGACGACGAATGATTTCAGGATGATTGGAAATCTCTTGCGGGCGCATCATCAATTTATCGCGATATTTTTCAAAGTTGGAAAATACCTGTTGCATTTTCTCTTCAGAAAGCGTGATGGAGCAACAAGAAGCAAAATGGACTTTCCCAGCATCCATAAGATCAAACACCGCATCCTGTAATACCTCGGAATACACTTCTAAATCTTCAAACTCCGAATCTAACATTCCATGCAGCACTGCATTAGCTACTGAACCAATTCCCGATTGTAATGGCGCTAAACTATTCGTTAATCGGCCTACTTTTACTTCTTCTCGAAGGAACTCTATTAAATGCTGTGCCATAACAACAGTTTCTTCATCTGGAGGAACAATCGTCGATGGTGAATCAAGTTGGTTCGTAAACACAATACCCTTCACTTTTTCAACATCTATTGGAATTCCAATCGTTCCAATTCGATCATCTGATTTAACAAGTGGAATTGGAGATCTTTCCCCTTGTTTCCCAGGTTCATATAAATCATGCAGCCCCTCTAATTGTGTAGATTGAGCCATATTCATTTCAATAATAATAGACTTAGCATTTAGAGCAAACGCTAAGGAATTTCCAATTGAAGTGGTTGGAATAATCATTCCATCCTCCGTTATTGCAACCGCTTCCAAAATAGCGACATCTATATCCATAACGTCAGCACGGAGTAATTCTGCTGTATGAGACAAGTGCTGATCCACAAATAAAAAATCTCCATTATTAATTCCTTTTCGCATAGTCGGATCGGCTTGGAAAGGCAATCTTTTTCCTAAAATTCCTGCTTCAGCAAATAATTTATCTACATCCGAGCCTAAGGAAGCTCCAGTATAGACATTTACTTTAAATGATTTATCATCTTTAACGCGATTCACCAGTGCAAATGGGACTGCTTTCACATCACCTGCACGCGTAAACCCACTTAAGCCTAAAGTCATTCCACTTTCAATCCAGGAAGCCGCTTCTTCAGGTTTAACTACTCGGTCCTTCAGACGATGGTCCCTGATTCTATCCAAATTATTCTCCATAAGTAATCCCTCTCTTAATGAATATTCATAATTATTTTACACATTTAACACTATCAAAATAGGGATTTAGGTATACGATACGGAAAATTCAGATAAAATAGCGGATCTAGGTTCTAAAACAGAGAAATCTAGAATCCTAGAAGCTTCCGAAAATAACTGGCGTATGATTGACTAACCGGTACCCTCTCACCATTATCCATCGAAAGTACAAAGGTAGAATGAGTATCAGGATAAATCGCTTTAATATGATTCACATTTACAATAAATGAACGGTGGCATCTAATAAACGAATCCTTCGGAAGCAAATATTCAAATTCTTGCAGAGAGTATTTATGTGTTCCTGATAACTCTTCTGAATTCACATACGTCTTCTTATCTTTGGCCTCTAAATAAATGACCTTTGAAAAAGGAATCGGAATCCAGCCGTCTGTTGTTTTTAAAGTAACGACCGACTTTCCATCCGTTAAAGCTGGAGAAATTGCCGTCACGCACCCCTCAAGCTTTCCATTATTTAAAAATGGTACGGCCATTCCATGATAAGGAATACCAAAAACATCCCGGTTAATAAACTCAGAGACCTTTTGCTTCGTCACGATCGCTTTATGGGCAATCGTCCCTTCCTTTATCGGATCTCCAACGCTAATTTTTAAATCAATTCGTTTACTTGGCCGATAGTAGATATATTCTTCTGTATTCGAAACGGCAATTGAAATTTCATCTGAAAATAATTCACCTATAACATCTAGTAGTAAACCTAAGGTTATATCTTTCATACTATTAACACCTCATTCACTATTATACTACTATTATTAATGTCAAACTGTACTAATTCTGATAGAAAACTCCTAATCAAAAAGAAGTTCAATAGCGGTGAAGCAGACAGTACGAAAAAGAAGAAGTGCATTATTAACATGCACCTCTTATGGGCAGAATAAGCATAATCTCTCTTGTAAACCTTCTAAGACTTCTTTTGGCACTTCCCTGACCTTGATATCCCCACCTAGGAAAAGTAGCCAATTTGTTATTTCGGTCAATTCTTCGGGATTATTAACATTGATAAACGTCTTTAGAATGGCCGTGGCTTGGTAAGGATTCGTATAGGAAATTGAAACTTTTAAAGGATGGTATTTTTTGAACTGGGCAATCGCCTTTGGACCAAGTTCAAGGACAATGTTAATTACTTCTTCCTGCTTACTTAGTTTTTCTAAAATCTTTTTCTTACTTAATCTTTTTTTCGCAGGATATGCTTTGACATTGGTGAGATTGTCGACAGGGAAAACTTGCCTCTTTTCATCCTTTAAGTCAAAACCTTCAATTAGCCAAAGGCCTTTTTCATGATAAAGGTGCAAGAGATAAATGGGATAAGACTTTATTACCTTCTCTTCTTTGATAGTAATCAATAAATGGCTATCCAAAAGAAGGATTTGGATAAGTTTTTCTAACATAGGATGGGGTAGGTCTGACAGATCAAGTAGGTCAGGATTATTAGGATTGGTCCCTTCAAAAAGCAAAGTTTGATTTAAAAGAACAAGGTCATCTTGCTGGTTTTCTGAGATGAGGCCTAGTAATTTTTCAGCTAAAGACTGACGACTCTTTAGATAAGGGAGTTGTTTATTTCTTGTGGCCATAAAGGCAATAAAAAGAGCTTTAATCTCATTATCGGTAAAACGAACAGTGGGCAGGACAGAGTTGTTCATGACAAAATAACCCCCATCCCTTCCAACTTCAGCGACAAGTGGCATCCCCATGGCTTCAATTTCTCTGATATCTCTAATAGCTGTCGAACGAGAGATGTTAAATTCTCGCATGATTTCAGAAATTGTAAAGTGGGCGCGGTTGTTGATATACCGCATGATGATATTAATCCGTTCAACTTTTTTCATCGGGACCTCCTAAACAGTATCATTTTTTGACATGATTTAAGGCTATTATAAACTCATCAAGTGAAAAGACAAATCATTTGATTAATAAAAAAAGAGGTGGGTTTTGAATATGGCAGATTATACCCTAGAAGAAAAAGACAGCTTTACCGTTTTAGGTATTGGAACTGAACTTAAGAGCGATTACACAGACTATGCTGGCATAAACAAGGAAAAAGCAGACTTTTGGTGGGCCGTCAAACAAGATGGAAGACTTGACACTTTAAAAGCCATAGCCACAAATGACTACATTTTTGTCGTGAACGAAGCGGTGAATAACAAGATGATGCATTATGCTGGCGTCATGACAGAGGCATCGGTACAAGAAGAATCCAGAGTGATCCAATTTCCTAAAGGAGAATACCTAGTTGTTAAAGGGGAAGGAACGACGACTGATGAGTTGAGTAATACGCTTACCGGCATTGCCTTTGGTCAAGTTTTGCCAGAAGCAAAGAATTTTGCCTATGTTGGTGGGCCAAATGCAACGGTTGAGATGGGGCAACGAAACGGCTTAGTATTTGGTGAAATGTGGATTCCTGTTGTTAGGAAATAAGGAGATAAAAGGAGGAATGGAATTGTCCTATATCGTTGATTTTAAAAATGTGTCTACGGTTGGTTTAGAGTCTTCACCTGTAGCAGAAGCGCTTGCTGGTTTACGCGCTAATGAAGCCCGTTACTTTATGAACAAATACAAGCATGAATTTACGGTTGTACCAGCTAGCGAAAGCCAGGAGACCCTTGATTATGTGAACCGAATTTTGAAAGAAGAACGTGATATTGAGTTTGCGGCCAAACCTTTAGAAACGTCGCGTTTTCAAGTGGAAAATATTAAATTTACCTACGTCATTTATGAGGATGGTCTTTCGGTCAACGTCATGTATACGGTTGATGCCCCTAAGAAGCGGGCTGTTGGTTTTAAGCTTTCTGAGGGGATGGAGATACCAAAGGAATTAGAAGGGAAGTTTAAGTTTGCTAGGCAGAAGTCTAAACTAGCTGGAACAATTCGAGGCTCGTTTTTTGTAATTAAAGGAGAATATTAAAGTAAGCAAAAGTGCAATTGGAGGAATTCAGCCGTTTTTTGTATTTGGTCATTCTTTTTCTTCATTTGGATAAGAAAATCCTGATTGAGCAAATACAACCACTCATGCAACTAATGTTCATCTAGGCATTCAAATAATAAAACAGCACCTCTCCATCAAATTAGAGGGTGCTGTTACTTTTTTTGCTTCCAATTACAATTTTTACTGCACAACATACTTTTATCTAAATGGTTACTTATTCTTCAACATCTCTGCAAGTTCATATAAAGAATGGTACTGTTTAACTTGATAGTATCGCCCTTCCTTTTGCAAATACCCTTTATTGCAAAATTGTGTTAGTACGTGCAATAAGTGACGATAGGATACACCTAGATAATCACAAACCGTTACGTGTTTCTCCTTATAAACCCCTTCATAAGCTGTTTGCAAAATAAAATCTGCAAGCCGGTTTTCAAGCGGAAAGGCAAGGCTTTGTGAATACTTTGCAGCCATAAGTGTTGCCTTTATACTTAAAAACTTAGTTAATTCACGTAGAAATTTTGCATCTTCCATCAATTGTGTGCGACAACGATGAATAGGAAGAGCAAAACAAATGGTCTTCATTGATGCTTGAATTCCTTTTGTATAGTACACCTCATTAAATAATTCCATTTCTCCAATGTACTCATTTGTGTTAATAAAATTAATTAAGGAAACTTTTCCATTTTGATGTGTTACATATATCTTTGCTTTCCCTTCAATAACATAAAATAGAAAATCTGTTCTCATGCCTTCTTGAATAATCCATTCATCCCGTTGATACTCGTGCACTTCCATAAACTCTTCAACTGGAAAAGAAAATAAATGCGCAATAGAGCTCTTCTTCAACTGCAGTCGCTTTTTCTCGCCTTTGTAGATTTCCATAATCCACCTCAAAAATATGATATATCTCATATTATTTTTACGTATTTACATGATAACATGCAAACTATGGGGGGGATACAGCATGAACACACATCGCTGGATGAGTATACAGTTTTTTAGTTTTTTTATGACATGGGGAATTTTTCTGCCCTATTGGACAGGATGGATGATTCATACAAAAGGAATTACGGTTCCTCAAGCTAGTTTGATTATGAGCTTAGGTCTAGTTGCAAGAGGCCTTTCCACATTATTTGCATTTCCTTATTTATCAGGGAAATGTAGTAGTAAAACCTTATTAAATGGGGCGGGCATCGGTACGCTGATTGCTATTCTGTGTTATATTCCGGCAAGTTCCTTTACTAGCTTACTTATAGTCACATTAGCATTCCATTTCTTTTATCCAACATTGATGCCTGCTTTAGATAGCGCTGCTGGCGTACTCGTACAAAGTAACCAATTAAAAGATTACGGGAGAAGCCGTCAATGGGGATCCATCGGATTCGTCCTAGCCGGAATGATTTTATCTATCTTTACAGGGATGCTTGGAGATGAAGTGATTTTATGGGCCCTGTTACTTGGCACAGGGATATTCGTGTGTCTTGGTTTTATGCGTGCACCTGTCATTCTATCTAAAAAGCCTCAATCAGACCACGCACAAAAAGAAGGCATGTTAAAATTATTTCATATCAAGCACTTTAGTTTGGTACTCATTATAGTAATTTTACTGCAAGCGGCACACGCTTCTTATTACAATTATGGTTATCTCTTTTTACAAGAAATCCATGCACCCAAATATTTAATAGGTGTAATTATTAACATTGCCGTAATCGCGGAAATCATTTTTTTCTCAATCGCAGACCGGAAGTTTCAAAACTTTTCAGTAGGCTCCTTACTTGCACTGGCAGCACTTGGTTCTTCCGTACGTTGGATATTAGTATTTGCCTTTCCTAATGTAATTGTTTTTTGTATCGCACAAACCTTGCATGCATGCTCATTTGCTATGGGGCATTATGCCTTTATGAAATACCTAGTCAAAAACATTTCACATACACAGATTCCGAAAGCACAAGGCATATATTCAGCGCTGGCTCTTAGCTGGAGCACTGCCGTATTTACAATTTTCGGTGCCTATTTATACGAAATTGAGCCAAGATATGCCTTTATCGGAATGATTGTTTGTACCATACCGTCGATGCTGCTTGCACTTGTTTATCGGAATTTGGAACATAAAAAGAAAGCAGCAGTTTTTATTTAATTTATTTATTTAAAACTATACGAAGCTAAACCGATCTTATATGCCGCACAAATCTTCGGATATTCAAGCAGCGGCATATTTTCGTTTTTCCTAATGCTTAAGATCATCATAGAGCATTAGGTAATACTCAGTTATTATAAAGCAGGCTTGTCCATTTTGGACAAGCCTATTAACTTACCATCAATTTTATCCCGCTATTCGTGGGCAGTAAGAGCCCGATTGGTTCAACTAACCATCAGTGGGGGATGAAAAAACCCCCACTGATGGTTAGTTTCACTTTATTTAATGCATCCTTTCCTACATAAATCCTAGATCTCTTTTTCATTACTAAAAAACGCATACCAGGATGCAACCTCATTTACTTATGATAAGATTCACCGTAACAAATCTAAATGAGGTGTTTTAGACAAGAAAAAAAAGTGAAGCCATATTGTACTCCACTTCACTCTGTATCTTTTTGAATTTTAAGGCTAACTTATTTTCTTTTGTTTCTGCTTTTCTATATCATGTATTTTTTCATATTTGCTATACATTAACCATGCAACAACTGAGAAAATAACGGGTCCAGCCACACTCCAAATGGTTGTTTGCATATCCCCTTCTAAAGCTGGCTGTACGATACTAAAGAAATTTGCAAGTCCAACTGTTAAAACAACAATCCATGTCCAAAGATTTGCGCTCAATTGCGTTTTATATACGATAAACGGCTTATTGATTTCCACTTTTTTCTTAAAATACGGGAATGCAAGTGCTATAAATATATACGGTATTGTCATAGCCACATTAGTCATCGAAACGAGTATGTTAAAGAATGCGGCCATTGTGCTTCCACCGAAAGCGATTAGTGCGATCATTACACAAACAATAGCAGCTTGAATCCACATAGCATTAACAGGCAGCCCATTCTTTGTTTCACCGATTTTTCCAGGCCACAATCTCTTAGGTGTTCCTTCAATCATCTGCTTTAACGGTGAAAACATCAAGGTAAAGAACGCACCGGACAGTGCCAAGAACATTGAAAGTCCAATGTATCTTGCAACCCCAAATCCCAAAGCCGTAGCTGTAGCATGGCTTGCTCCAAAAGCGGTACCTAGTGAGTAGCCTAAATTGGCCATAACTATATAACTTGCGTTTCCTAGGTTAACATTCGCAATACCCATTACAGATGCCCAGTTTGTGAATATTCCAATTAATAGTATTCCTAATGAATACCCTACAGAGATTATGGCTGCAGATAAAAGAATTCCTTTCGGAAACGTTTTTTCTGGATTTTCTGTTACATCCACTAAACCGCCTACTGCTTCAAGTCCACCATAAGCGAAGAGGGCATATACTACAAATGCTAACGAAGCAATAATATCTCCTGCATATTGAGGATTTGGTGTTTGAGTAAATGAATGTAACCCTGTAATCGGCTGCGCCAAATGTCCATGATTACCTATAAGTACTACTATTGCACCAATCCAAAGAAATACATTCAATAACAAGACTGCAGTACCACCTAAAGAGGTTACTTTTTTAATTTTATCCAGACCCTTAGTTGATGTATAGGTTACTATAAGAATCCATACAATTCCTAAAACCCCCAGAACCTGAGGTCCTCGAAGATTAAATAAAGTCCAGCTTTGTGTTGTATCTTGTCCAAAGATAGCATTTGACACCGGAACCCACATACCGGATGCGACATTGACCATCCAAGTTATATAAGAAAAATACCACATGAACGTTCCTATAAATGCAAATTTTGGACCGATGGATTTTTCCATCCATGAGTAGATACCACCCTTTTCCTCTTTAAAGGCGGAACCAAATTCAGCTACCATTAATGCAAAAGGAACAAAGAAGGTTATGGCTGAAAATATGTACCAAGGAATAGCGGCATAACCCATCTTATAAAATGATCTTGGAATGTTGTTGAATCCATAAACAGAAGTAAAAATCATTAATACTAGGGATACTAAAGTCAACTTTTTGATTATGTTTGTGTTTGACACACATTTTTCCCCCTAATTATAGTTATCATATAACTTCAACACGGAATGTTTACTTCGTATAATCATACTTAATCCTACATTTAAAAATAGAGAAGCATTTCCAACCAACGTAAGTAAACGATAAAATCGCTTTCTTTCCTTGCTTTTTTATTATATCCAAATTGCACTATAGCTACTATAATCCACCGTTACAATCATATGGAAGATTTCCAAAAAAAGAATTGGCCCATTTAACCTAGTTGATTACAAAAATGCCTGTCACTACCTGGAATACCGAAAGTTCGATCAATTACCAGGAGTACAGGCATTTTATTTAACTATTTAATATGCATAGGAATTAATCTTTGTCCAAATACCTACACTCTTAATTTCTTTATACTCAGGTTTCCACATAGCATCTTCAATAGCATTCTCAACATCTTGAATATCTACTCTTGCAATTCCTTCGTGTATTGCAGTATGGGCTACTTCAATGGCTACGTATTTTGAGACTTCATGAAGCTTTTCAATGGATGGCAGCAGGGATGCTCCTGATGTGCTGGTATCTGACATTTTGGCAACTGCATTTGCTGCTGCTGCGAACATTCCTTTTGAGATGATTTCAGCTTTTGCAACAATTGCTCCAAGTCCAAGACCCGGGAATACAAATGCGTTGTTTGACTGCCCGATTTCATAGGTAACACCTTTGTATTTTACATCGGCAAAGGGGCTGCCAGTCGCAATTAACGCCTTGCCATCTGTCCATTTGATTAGGTTTTCTGGCACTGCTTCAGCCAGCGCAGTCGGGTTGGACATTGGCATGATGATTGGACGTTCAACGTGCTTGGCCATCTCTTTTATAATATCCTCAGTGAAGGCACCGGCTTGTCCAGAAGTACCAATCAGGATGGTTGGCTTCACCCTTCGAACTACTTCCATTAATGCAATGATCCCTTCCTCATTCTTATCCCAGTCCTTAACTTCATCCACTTGTCTTGTATAAGGTTTCTGGAAGTTCAGAACATCTGGTGTTTCATCTGTTAGTAGACCCCGATAGTCAACAGCCCAGAAACGATCATAGGCTTCTTCTCTAGTCAACCCTTCTAGAACCATGGCATCTGCCATTTGGTCTGCGTTACCAATGCCGGCAGCACCTGGTCCAAAGACAACAATGCGCTGGTCCTTCAGGGGTTCTCCTGTTACTTTCAAAGCAGACATAATAGCAGCAAGAGTAACAGCACCTGTTCCCTGGATGTCATCGTTGAAGGTAAGGATTTTGTCACCGCATTTGTCCAAGATTTTTCGCGCATTGACGTTGCCAAGGTCCTCCCAGTGAATGAGAACCTCTGGAAAGAACTTTCTTGCAGTCTGAATGAATAAATCAACGAATTGATCATAACGCTCACCGCGGACACGTGCGAATGTGTTGCCGATATACATAGGGTCTGCAATCAAATCCTGATTGTTCGTGCCAACATCCAACACGACTGGCAGAACACGACTCGGATCAATCCCAGCTGCAGCCGTGTACACGGCAAGTTTACCAATCGCAATATTAATACCTCCTATCCCTTGGTCCCCAATACCAAGAATGCTTTCAGAGTCGGTAACGACGATTAAATCAATACCATTTTTGGGCTTTCCTAGATTATAAAATGCCTTTTCAATGCCCTCAGGATCATCAATGGAAAGATATAAGCCACCTGGGCGACGGTAGCTATGGGAGTATGACTGGATTGCATCACCGACAGTAGGAGTGTAGATGATAGGGAGCATTTCTGCCAGGTGTTCTTTCAAAAGACGGTAAAACAAGACAACATTGCGATTATATAAATCATAAAGCAACCCGTTTTTGAACAGATTCGTCGTCTGCATCGAATATTGTTCATAGATCCTATTAACTTGTTCATCAAGGGTGAGTACTTGTGGAGGTAACAGACCTTCAAGTCCAAGGTCCTCCCTTTCCTCTTTCGTAAAAGCTGTTCCTTTATTCAAAAAAGGATTGGAGAGAACTTCTTTTCCTTTTATTGTAGTAATAATAACATTTTCAGGTACATTCATGGTATTTCCTTCCTCCTATCTTAAAATAGCTATTCCGATAATACCGCAACCATGTTAATAAAATTTTCCTAATCCCACTAGTTTTTTTAACTTAATGACCCTTTTTTGTAACTAAACAAAGTAGACAGTGAAACCGCTGACTGCTTTGTCTTTGTTTCATTTTCAAATTAGCTTAAAAGCTTCAGCAGCATGATGGCCAGGATAACAGTAGATTTTTACTTTATTGTCATGCTGCCCCTGCAATTGATTTTTCAGCTTTTTTCTTTTCGGACATTTTATATGCATAACTAACAATAATCGGGCAGACTATTGCAGATATTACACATGCTGCTGCAACTTGTGCAGTAGCTCCTGGTGCTATTGAAGCTAAGGTTGGATCTGCTGCTGCAACAACAGCTGGTGTTGCTACAGCATTTCCTGCAGTTGACCCTGTTGCTAAACCAACGATAGGATTTTCTTTAAATAACTTCAAAAGTACATAAGCTCCAATTCCAGTGAATGCAGCTATTAATCCTAGTAATATGCCAGGACCTCCCGCTTTTATAATAGTTGAAAGATTCATTCCTGCACCTAATGGGAATGAGAAGAATGGAATTAATAATAATTTACTGCTTCCAAGGAACTTTCTCATATCAGAATCAATATTTCCTAAAATCATTCCTATTACTATTGGAACTAATACTCCTATAAGTGTTTGAAAAGGAATCGTGGCAAGGCCGGATGCACCTAATGCAACTAATGTGAAAAATGGACCATCTTTTAAAGAAAATACAGCATATGCGCCTACATCAGTTTCGTCACCATACGATGAAGCAAGAGATGCATATAATCCACCATTAGCATTTAATAACGCTGCAAGGATGGCTAATGGTGATAATCCTAGTACTCCGGCAGGCCCAAAAATCATTGCTACAGTTATACCTATACCAGCACCTATTATAAATTTTCCTGTTAATAATATTGCACCTTTTTTTATTGCCTTTGGTGCTAATTTGAAATTAATTTGTGAACCAATTAAAAACATAAAACATGCCAAAATAGTAGATGATGCTTCTTTACTGAATAATGCCGTTGTAAAACCCCCAATTTTTAAAAATTGCGGAAAAAATGTATTCGTTAATACTCCTAAAAAAAGTGGAACAACCATCATACCACCTGGAATTTTATCAAGCGTTTTCTTAATTGGAATTTGCATTTTTACCCCTCCTAAAGTAGTTTTTATAATCTCGAAAGGAATCCGTTATTTTACCAATTGTTCCAATAATTGAAGAAAACGGTTCCGATTTTCTTGCATCTTGTACTATGTTTTAATCTCTCTTTGTTTTGTTACATGTCTATCATATTCGTAAGGAAAGCGTTTTCATAGTTTAAGAAAGTTTAATAATCCTTTTTGTAAATAAAAAAAGTAAGCAGTTTCAAAAACTGCTTACAAAAAGTTTTTTATTAGGTGTTCCTTATATTGGTTATATTCATGCTGATACACAGGCCGTCCGATTGTTCCATAGATGACTTTGACTTCAAGTATTCCTAAGTCCTTTAGGAAGTTAAGGTACTTTCTTGCTGAAACCTTTGAAATACCTACAACATTAGCTACTTCATCAGTGGAAAAAGGTCCCCGCTTCAACTCTTGAACCGCATCCCATATCTGCTTTAAGGTATCCTTGGTTAATCCCTTTGGGAGTTCCTCTGCGATTACGGTTTCTTCTCTGTGCAAAAGTAAGTGATCGAGCTCCTGCTGACTTACCGAACCCTGTTTATCAATTAACCGAGTTTGCTCAAGGTAGGCAGCAAGTGCATCGTTAAACCGATCAAACTCGAAAGGCTTAATTAAATAGTCGACAACACCATACCTTAATGCCCTCTTAATTCGTTCAAAATCTGAGGCCGCTGAAATAATGATGACATCACTTTCAATATCATTTTTCCGAAGGTACGATAACAGCTCCAGGCCCTGTTTTCCCGGCATAAAAATATCCAGAAGAATGAGCTGAATATCATTCTTTTCTAAAAGTTGGATGGCTTCAGCAACTGAATTGGCTATTGCAACTAAACGGAACCCGGCAATTTTAGAAAGGTACTGCTTATTGATTTTCGCTACCATCGGGTCATCTTCAACAATCATTACATTAATCATTTTCATACATCCTCTGCTTTATAAGGTATATATACAGCAAAATTCGTTCCCTTTCCAGGCTTGGACGAAATAATCATGTCCCCCTCCAGTCTTTCAATCGCCTGCGCCAACAGGTATAATCCGAACCCACGGTGAGTCCCTTTCGTTGAAAAGCCTTTATTCAATATTTTGTCTTGGAGTGAATTCGTCATTCCCACTCCTGTGTCTTTAACCTCTATTGTTAAAATATCCTCTGCGTAATCCAGTATAAGGTCGACTTTTTTGTTTGGACTGTCTGTAATTGCCTCCATTGCGTTATCGACGAGATTTCCAATTATCGTTATTAAATCATGTGTAATTTCCGAGTTGGCAGGCTTGGGAAGTGTATTTGCGCTATCAAATGAAAGTAAGGCCCCTGATTCTCTTGCAAAGCTTAGCTTGCCAATCAGAAAACCGGCAAGAACCGGATCTTGGACTTTTTTCGTTACAAAGCCCACTTCCGTTTCACGATGGTTAACGACTTCACTTACATAGTTAGCAAGTGTATCGTATTGTTCAGTACGAACCAGACCAAGAATGACATGAAGTTTATTCATGAATTCATGAGTCTGAGCACGAAGAGCTTCCGCATAATTGCGTACACCTGTAAGCTGTTCAGCCAAAACTTGAACCTCGGTTTTATCACGGAATGTTGCGATTGCTCCCATCGGCTGATTTTGCACAATCACTGGTACCCTGTTTACTAGAATGGTAACTCCATGCAGGTTCTGTTCTTGGTCGAGCTCTGTCTCACCCGATTTGATAATGCGACTTAACCGGGTCTCTGGCAAATAATCTTCAATGTTCTTCCCTATAGGATTCTCTCCAAGTCCGGCTTTTTTAAAAAGCTTACTGGCTGCCCTGTTTACAAGTGTGATATTCCCGTCTTGGTCGATGGCTATGATTCCCTCGCGCACAGACTGAAGCATGGAACTACGTTCTTCAAGCAGCTTAGCAATAGCGATCGGCTCGAGTCCTAAAAGGATTTTTTTGATGTATCTTGCTAAGCACACTGCACCGATTACACCTGTTAGGATTCCGATTAACGTCCCTATAACGACCGCCATTCGTCCTTTCTGTACCGCCTTTGTAACGTTCTCTAAAGTAATTCCTACAGCAACCGCACCCACTTGTTTTCCCTGTGAATTTTTTATCGGAGTAAATGCCCGCATGGATCGACCGATAGTCCCCTTTGAAATGGACACATACTCCTTTCCTTTAAGAACTGGCCCTTCATCTCCTCCCATGAAGGGCTTTCCAACCAATTCGGGGTCCGGATGGGATTGACGGATTCCTTTCATGTCCATAACAACAACGAAGTTGACATTGATCTTTTCTCTAATTTGATTACTAAAAACTTGGACATTTTTCTTGTCTGCTTTCCCTTCAAGGGCTTCAATCACTTGCGGACTAAGGGCTACCATCTTTGCTACATTGAGGGCCTTTTCTTTCTCTGTTTCTTCCACACTGGAAGTAATTCTATTGCTTATTATTAAATCAGTTATTCCAAGTGATAATACGACAACAATGCAAACAAATATAATAATAATGGCTTGTAAACTAAGTTTTCCCTTCTTCATAATCTCCTCCAGGTATTATCAAAATTATAGTATGTATAAGACTTATCCCAAAAATGACAAAAGGCCGCTAAGCTCATAAAAAAGCTGTAAGCAGCCTTTATCATTAATCACCGAATCTTAAAAAGAAATTTATCCAATTATATTGTAGTACTTGAAAATGGCAGGACACTTTTTGTAATTAAAAAAAGTGTTTGGACAGGGAAATAAAACAGGTTTTCAAAAGCAAGGAATAGCTTGGCAGTTTTTTTTCATTTTACCTCCTTAATTTCAAAAAATATTATGACCTGAAAGTTATTGTCTATTCCATTTTACTTTTAAAAAAAGAAAAAAATGCTACACTCCTCCTCAAATAGTAAAAAAGACAATATCCCTAAACCGGAAGGATATTGCCATCATAGGTATGATATATATTTAACTTTATTACGAACTCACTATTAGCCTAGATAAAAATAAAAAACCTTATTTATTTATGGTCCGGTTCACCGTACTTCACCAAAGAACATAGTTGATTTATATAAAGTATTTATATGTATTTAGATTGATGGGGATAACCCAAAAGGGTGTTATGCCCTTCTTTAAGCTAAAATAGAAAAATAGGCCATCATTGAAAACCCAGTAAAATCAAGCGGTTTGATTATGGTCTATTTTTCATTCTTTTTTATTTTTACCCTTTAGTTACCCGTAATTAATTATTCGTCCTCGTCCTCAAAATTACGTAAGCTATCAAGTAATGCTTGAAATGATGAACAAACAGGATAGATTGCTTTTTCCACCTCTTCTTCCTCATGTTCCCAAAATACAACCGTTGGGGCTTCAGGGTTATTTCGGTAATCAAAGCATAATAAATTTCCAAATGAATCTCTAGCAAAAGGATATACTTTATCGACTAATCTATCTTTTACGCCTTCATAATTTTGAACAATTGAATATTTATCTTCTATATGAAAGGTTAATAGGTCACTGAATACATTTTCATCTTGTCCTGGTACATCAAATACTTTTGGGTGAGGATATCCTCCGTCATACTTCTTCACGCATTCAACAAAATCATTAGGTAATTTAATATTAAAAATATTGTTCTACTCTTTGGATTTCTTCATCTGTAATCGTTTTTTCTTTTAACCCAATCCATTTGATGTTGTTTATTTTAATACACCATCCTATAAAAATAAGCTTGATATCTATTGAATATAATAATCAGGTTTTTCATCCATTTTAATCAAAAACTCTTCTAAAGAATCCGCTATTTTTACGTCCTCAGAGTAAATTGGACACTGCCCTAATTCATTTTCTTCTTTAAATTTAATTGTTAAAAAGTTGAGTTCAGTTACTTCAAAAAATACTAATGATTCTTCATCATCTACATCATCCAAATTAGGATTATATTCATAAATATCTTGTCTTAAACGAAAATCGACCACCGAAATTGGGTCCATAAATCTATTGAAAAAAGTTCTTTTATCAGACTTTAAAAAACCACAACCAATTTCTTGATAAAAACGTTTTAATTCTTTTGGAAGTTCCATCTGTAATAAGCTTTCTGCCTCATCTATCTCATTTTGATATATAGGATAGAGGATAGGTTTTTGTTTAGAACGGACACTTCTGTCTGCTACAACATATTTTTTCAAAAAATCAAACATATTTTTTACTCCCTCCGTTATTTACTCTTTCTTGAAAACCTCTTTTGAAATACCTTCCTTGCCATGAATTCCACCCTGGTGTTCGTTAGGATATCTAGCTGGATGTATATATATTCCACCATTCATGTTCTCCACCGTGTGCATTCTCAATAAGGTGATGTGCATCATATGGGTCATCTACATGTCTTAGCGGTATTCCTCTTCTTGAAAGAATTTCTTCTTCATAAGTAGGCCATTTTTGTCCAGTTTTAAGTTCCCACTCTGCTATTAAGTCATCTTTTAATCTACCAAATTCTCTCCTTCTTTTTGCAACTTCTTCTTTGCTTAATCGTTCATAAGCATTCTTTTCTAAAGATTCTTGAAGTAATTCTCTTTGATTTTCAGGAATTTTACTATTTGTTATTTCTTCTACTTGGTTAAGATATTCTTGGAACCTAGGTGTATTTAAATTACCAGGGTCAGCAAACATAAACGTGTCACGGGCTTCTCTTAAAGCTTCAAAAGAAGTTTTTGGCATGTCATTAATCACCCCAACACCAGCTAAAGCAAATCTATCGCCCATTTGTAATTTATTTGAAAAACGTGAAATACTTTGTGTAGCTTTTGTCCCAAGTGTAGTTACTTTACTTATCCCTTTGTCACCAAGCACTCCTATTCCTATTTGCGTTAGGGTGTAACTAAACCACCTTGTACCACTTTCTAAATCACCATTTATTACATCATTAATAAATGAATCTGACAATACATTCCACATTGCAGGTAATGTCTCGTCCAAGTGTGTTACAGCATAACCCATGTTCTCCCATGTTTCCCAATGACCTAATGCTTTAAATCCATCTATTGTATCTCCAACAGCTTGTCCTGCACCATCCCACACGCCACTCAAAAATTTCTCTAAGTTGGATTTTTCAACCGATTCTTCTTCAAGCAAACTATCAGCTTCACAGGCTTTCTCTTCTGCAATTTTTTGAATAGGTGCTATCCAATCCATATTCAATTCTTGGGTATTAAATGTTCCACTTGCGGGACTAAAACCTTTTCCGCTTTGGACTTCTACAAGACCTCGGGCAATACTCGCAGCTAGTTGGAGTGCATTATCGTAATTACTACTAGAAGTATAATTAAATTCATATAGATGTTCTAGTTTTTCTTGTAGCTTTCGTTTCATCGTATCAAAAATACCCATCATAACTTGCATAGCTGGAAGGACATTGCTAATTCCTTCAATACCTACTTTCATTCGGTCAATTTCTCGAATTTGTTCCCGAATTTCTTGTTCAATAACATCTGTTGTAGCTACTTGTGATTGAAAATCATTTGGAAAGGCATTATTTTGACGGATTAATTCTTCGCACAAGTAAATGATTCCCTGTGCTAAAGGGCGGAAGGTTTGTTCAAAGAAGGCTTTTGCACTGTCATAAGTTTGTCCTTGAAGAACTGCATCGCCTACAAAAGCATCAATTGAACTGATGGCTTGTTCCATACCTTGAATAGTAGCAACACAAAAAGCATTCATACTTTCTGTTTGGGCTTGTACTTCTCCTAGATACATATTTAAACTCATGAATTGACCTCCCGTACTAGGTTTTGCTGTTGATAGTAAAGGTCATTTTCTAAACTTCCCACTATTTCTAAACGTTCAGGGGGCATCTTCATTTGAACCATATAGTAACTCCCTTTCCTATTATTTCATAAGAAAATTATACCATATGGGATTATTTCACTGTACCAAACCCTTGAACTTACTATAATGCAAAGAGTTAATATTTTGTTATTCAATTCAAAACTGAAATTGTCAAACAAATATTGAGAAATATACAAAGTCAATTTCCATTAAATTCTATTCTTGCTATTATTATTTATAGGAATATTCAAAAAGAGAGGGGATTTCATGAACGTTCTAATAAAGGGGAATGAACAAATTTCAAAACTACTTAACGAATGGTATCAAGAAATACGTTCACGTAATATAGATAATGCCCATTGTTTAAAAGAAGAAATTAATTCTATCATTCACAATAATGAAGTAGACTCAAACTTGTTATTCTACTATCACCTTTTAGATTTCGGTTATAAATATTTAGTGGATAATTTAAGTATTTCAAAAAATAGCTTTGATAAAATTGAATCTTTTGATATTCCAACAGATAACTTTTTATCTTACTACTACCATTTTTATAAAGCTATTCATTCTAACGCAATCGGTAATTATAACCTTGCTAAAGAACATTATGATAAAGCGGAAATGTTACTTAAACACATTCCTAATGAACTTGAAAAAGCGGAATTTCATTATAACTTAGCAACATATCATTATCATATTTATCAAGCACTTTTAGCCATTAAGCATGGTACAAAAGCTAGGGACATATTTTCTAAACATGAAAGCTATGAATTAAAAACAGCTTATTGCGACAATTTATTAGGATTAGCTTGTACGCATTTAAGAGAATTTGAACTAGCTGAAGAATACTTTGTTACTGCAATGAATACATTCCAAAAGCAAAAAAATGAGAAAGCAATCTTACTAGTTCGTCATAATTTAGGTTTAATGTATGCAAGTCAAAATCTTTCTAGTTCGGCAATTCGATACCTTTCAGAAGTTGTTGAAAAGAAACCTCACCATTATAAAGCTATTTTTGTGAAGGCAAAGGAACATGTCAAGCTAAGTGAAGAAGAAATTGCATCTCAACTCATTGAAAAAGGTTTAACTATCTGCAATGAATTAGGAAATGAAGAATATCAATACCGTTTTACAATTCTAAGAGAAATAAACAGAAAAGTTACTGCTGAAGAATTAGAAAAAGCTGTACTAGCGGGAATGGACTACTTTAAAAAACAAAGGTTATGGGAATATGTTCAAGAATATACGGAAGCATTAGCAGTCCAATTTCATAACGAAGGAAACTTTGAACAAGGAAGTAAATATTTCTACTTAAGTTATGAAGCTAAAAAAGAAATTTTCAAAAAGGAGGCGTTAAAATGAAAAAGGTATTATTAGGAATGATATTGATTACAATTGTAACGATAGGCACACATACTTCAGTTAACACTCAAACAGCTATCAATATCATACAAAGTTTAGCCGATGGTGATACAGGTTGATTTATTAAAAAAGCAGGACGCTTACCTATTCTTAGGATGGCGTTCTTTTTTATCTAACTTTAACGAAAGGGTTGAACTACAAAAATGTTTGACGGATTATCATTAGAGACAATAAGCAAAATTCCACCTGCATTAATTACATTTTTAACTACACTTCTAAGTCTCCTTATAGGAGCTCTATTGTATGGTATTAATCAGTTTATAAAGGTTACAACAACTGATAAAATTGATACATTATTTATAGATAAACCTACTCAAATTAAAGTTAAGTTTTGGTATTATCTTATGGGTACAATCATATTCTATATGTTGTATGTTGCTAGTTTTATATTTCTTGGTAGCAATTTTTACGATTATTTATTCCATGAAAATATAAAATTTAAAAACCAAATAGCTGGTTTGAACGGTGTCTTTTTCCTTTCTGTTCTTATCATTCTTTTGGTATGGGGAGCAAGAGAAACCTTAAAAAAAAACAAATTTAAAATAGGAATAATCGTTTTCAACATATTAACCAGTATAATCTTTATCTTTTTATTCTTTAGTGAAGAATTTTCGCATAGTACCACTTCTAACTCTTCTAATCTCATTTACTACATTATATTTATGCCTAGTATATTAGGCTTTTTCTATGTTTATATTCTAAATAAAATCCTTCATCCATATCAGAAGTATTCTATCAAGATTCTAACTGATGAGGAAATGGAAACAAAGGCAATAAAAGAAGACTTCACAAAATTAATACACGGTTATGCAATTGATGAAAAGAGAACTGTTTGTTTTATAGAAGGTGAATCCCAAAATGAAGTTTTTTATTTATGCGATTTTTCTTCAAAAGTCTATGTAAAATACACGAAACAAACTGAAACACATGTAAATATAACTAATGACAAAACACAAATAACAAAAAATACTGACACCTCGATTATAGACAATGAAAAACAAACTAAAGAAGCTTAACATATGAATAACTATTTCTAACCAAAAACTATTCCCCTTTGATTATATCGTTTGCTCGCCATTACTAGAAAAGTGCCTGCTTTGAGTTAATAATGGAAACTATACCCATATACAGAAATAAAAAAGAAGATGTCAGCCATATACAGTAGGTTGTTATCTTCTTTTTCTCTTTTAATGAACCTTTTCAATACTCTCACGCAACCTCATTTCTCTTTTTTCGTACAATAATTCACTCTATCCATCATTATGCCATTTCAAAATTTTATATTTACACCAGAGTGCGGGAACGGCTCTGCTCCCACCTTCTCATGAATAGAGTAACTTAGAATCGGTTATAAGTACCCCCTATTACAATTACATTGACTCGAAATAAAAATATTTATTTAAGGATGTTTAGATTACACTCTCATATTCTTTAATGATTTTATAAAAAGAATTTTTCTTAAGTCCTAAATTTTCCATAAATCACCATCAGTACAGGTAATTCTCCTACTGAAAGAAGCATCAAAGATATTGAATTATTCTTTAATGCTTCTTCTAAAAATAACTATGTGCTTACTTATGGTAAGGTTCTGCGCAATTAATTCCAAAAACGCCAAACTAACTAATACCCCAACCGATACACCAAAAACCGCTCATTCGAATTCCGCTCATACAATCCCGGCAATATAACTTCCTCTTTCAATTCAAACGAGGTTTGATTATCTAAAAAATAAATATAATCTTCTGATGGATAATACAAAATCAGCTCTACTTCCCGTTCTACTTGTTCTACTGAAAATAATATATTATTGATAACATTCATAAACACTTGCACCGAAAACGGATTAAAGAAGTAAAATTTATTATCAAACGGGTCAATCTCATACTCTTGTGCTAAGCAACATTGAAAGTGGATTTTATCTCTACCTTTTTTCTCCTTCTTTATATAGCGATCTCGGTTATCCATCGCTTCTTTATAAAACATCTCGTTCATTTCTATCCCCACAACCGACGCATGATAGAAATGATGAATATAGAAATTTAATCGACCTTTCCCGCATCCAAAATCGACAACTCGGTCACCGCTTTTTAAGTCATATTGAGCAAATAATGTTTCGAGTGCGTGATATGGTGTTGGTTCATAACGATGATAATGCAAAGACTTGTAGAACTCTTTTTGCTCTCCTACTGTTTTTATATGTAACAATGCATCGTAATATTGTTCGTTCATGTATTCATCCTACTCTCTATGAAAAGAACCTTGATATAATCGAGACTCTTTTTTTCTACTGCCATGCAATCTAATTTTAGCATATAGGGGTAGTTAATATTTTTAGAATGAAGAACCACAAGAAAATCCACTAAGAGAAAATTCGGATCAAACTCCCTTGTCTTGAATTATTCGAATAGTGGTTTATTATCGTTTACGCTTTAAATAACTGATACTTATGTTATAATACGTTTCATGTGCATTATTAGGAGGTAAATTATGTTAAAAAAGACAATCGCTGAATTTATTGGTACATTTGTACTTGTATTATTCGGAACTGGAGTAGCTGTAATTGGTGGTGGAATTGAAGGGATCGGAACACTAGGAATCGCAATGGCGTTCGGATTATCTATCGTCGCAATGGCATATAGCATCGGAACAGTTTCTGGATGTCATATTAATCCAGCAGTATCAGTTGCTATGTTTATCAATAAAAGAATAAACGCAACAGAACTTATCTATTATGTATTAGCTCAAATTTCAGGTGCTTTATTAGGAACTGTAACACTAATAACGATTTTAAAATCTACTACCCTATCTTTAGATAATTTAGGACAAAATGGTTTTGGAAGTTTAGATTTATGTGGAGCATTTTTAGTAGAATTCATTTTAACATTCGTGTTCATTCTAGTTATTGTTGCTGTAACAGGTAAACAAGGAAATCCTGCTCTAGCTGGACTTGTAATTGGTTTCACATTAGTATTAGTTCACTTATTAGGTATTCCGTTAACTGGAACATCTGTTAACCCTGCACGCAGCATTGCACCAGCTATATTCGTTGGTGGCGAAGCACTCTCTCAACTATGGATATTCATCGTAGCTCCAATTCTTGGTGGTATTGTAGCAGCTCTTGTAGGAAAATTTATTTTAAATACTGAAAAATAGAATCTTCAGTATTTATGAGATTAAAAAACAATCCTCTTTTTAGTGGAGGATTGTTTTTTTACTTTTATTCCATCTTACTATTTCAAAACTTCCAACACCGTGTGCTTCAAAATTTCTACGCCATCTAATATACAAGATCGGTCAAACGTCATGTGAGGATGGTGTAACCCCGGTTTTAAATTCGCACCTAGTCCTAGCATAACTGCTTTTAAATGAGGCTTTTTCACCGTATAATAATGAAAATCGTCACTTCCCGCTGTGCGAAGCGGTGCGGTGCAGCCCTCTACTCCATATGTTTGCAGAATCCCCTTACGAAGGAACTGCTCCGCTTCCTCTGATACCACTGCTCCAGGTACATAATCGACCCAATCATAAGAAATCTTTACACCCATTGATTCAGCTGATTCAATAACTTGTTCGATCTTTTTCTTTAGCTCTTCCAACAATCCATTGTTTTCTGCCCTTACATCTAAAGCAAAATGAGCGTTCCCGGGAATGATATTTAAACTTTCACCGCCTGCTTGGCATCGCGTCATTTTAACAGAATAAGAAGATTGCGGCGAAAACCATATATTTTTTAGTCCCATATTAATCATCGTAACGACATCAATTGCGTTCGTACCTTGATGCGGTCGTGCACCGTGAGCATCGGTCCCAACTATGTGAGCTTCTAAAAAGTCAGCTGCTCCGTGCCGGATAGATGGTGCTGCTTGCTTCAACGATAATTCCTCTATTGGTCGTAAGTGAATGCCAAATAGAAAATCAACATCATCCACCACACCTTTCTCCACCATTTTGAGAGCTCCGCTTCCCTTTTCCTCTGCCGGCTGGAAAATAAATCGAACTGTTCCTGTTTGCCAATTTGCTTGTTTTAGCTGTAAAATGAGCCCCATCACAATCGTCATATGCGCATCATGACCGCATGAATGATTTGCTTTAAACTCACCATCCACTTCTTGCCATAATGCGTCCATATCACCTCGAACCGCAACAACCGGTTTCCCGCTCCCCATTTCTGCGATTACACCAGGACAATCATCAAACGTTTTATAAGAAAGGCCTTCTTCCTCTAGAAACTTCGTAATATAGGCAGTCGTATTATATTCTTTCCAGCTCACTTCAGGATTCTCATGTAAATGTTGAAAAATCTCGCTTAACCGATCCTGCAAATCTATTTTTTTCACCGTCGTGCTCTCCCTTCTCACATCGTAACCATTTATTCATAACAATCATGTTTCCCCAAAACATATTCAATATTCTTTTAAATGTCAAGAAATAAACACTGATAATTCATAATTGTCCTCATATTCCTTTTGAAATATTATATGAGAAAACACCGGAAGAGAAAATCACCTCAGCTATCTCATATTCACAAAAACATTGTAAACAGAAAGGGGTCTTTTCATTGAAAATTACAGCGATTCATCTTTATGCCATTCGTTTGCCACTGCAAAATCCGTTTATTGTAAGTTACGGTACGTATCCTGATGCCTTCTATTATTGTCAAACTCGAAACAGATGAAGGCATTGTCAGTTACGGAGAAGGAGTAGCTGACCAACATGTTACAGGCGAAACGTGGGAAAGCACCTTTCATATTTTAAAACACACATTAGCTCCTGCTTTATTAGGAAAGAATCCAATGAATATCGAGAAAATACATGACATCATGAATCAAACCATTTACGGCGTACCTACTGCCAAAGCTGCGCTTGATATTGCTTGCTTTGACATAATGGGGAAAAAGATCGGACAACCTGTGTATCAACTAATTGGCGGTCGCTATCATGAAGAATTCCCAATTACGCATGTGTTAAGCATCGATACTCCAAAAAACATGGCAGAAGAAGCGGCTTCTATGATTAATAAAGGATACCAATCTTTCAAAATGAAAGTCGGCACAGATGTTAAAAAAGATGTGGAAAGAATTGAAGCAGTACGGGAACGAGTCGGAAATGATATCGCCATTCGCGTTGACGTTAACCAAGGCTGGAAAAATAGTGCCACAACATTAACTGCATTACGTTCTCTAAAACATTTAGACATCGATTGGATTGAACAACCTGTTATCGCCGACGATATCGACGCAATGGCTTACATTCGCTCCAAAACGGACCTTTCGCTTATGATTGACGAAGGATTAAAAGGACCACGTGAAATGCGCCAAATTATTCAAAAACAAGCAGCTGATAAGGTAAATATTAAATTAATGAAATGCGGCGGAATCTACCCAGCTGTCAAACTAGCCCATCAAGCAGAACTAGCTGGAATAGAGTGTCAAATCGGTTCCATGGTCGAATCATCTGTTGCCTCTTCTGCTGGATTCCACGTCGCTTTCTCGAAAAAAATTATCACAAGCGTCGAACTAACAGGACCACTAAAATTCACAAAAGATATCGGAAACCTCTCTTACGATGTACCATTTATTCGCTTAACAGAAAAACCGGGACTAGGCGTTGATGTCGATGAAAATATACTCAATGAATTAACTGTCTTTCAAGATGTCGTTCGCTAAAGGAGGCTACCACATGAACATTCTATATGAAGGAACGTTGAAACAAACGGAGCAACCATTCAAAGTTGCACTATTATCTTTGCATCACACCGAGCAACTCTTATCCGTACAAGGTGATGTCATTGAAGCACTAGAAAACAAAGAAAACTTACAGCCTCTTATATTAGAAGAATTTGAAAATATATTAAACGGAAATGGTTTGATGATCGGTGCATTCATAGACGAACAACTCATTGCCTTTCGTGCGCTCTTAGTTCCGCCAATTGATGAAGAGCATTTAGGATTGGATATTGGTTTAACAGGTGAGGAATTAGAACGGGTCATCTATCAAGAAGTATCAAATGTGCATCCGCTTTACCGCGGAAACGGACTTCAAAAAATATTAGCGAAAGTCATTATGGCGCGATTAAAACAGTCTGATCACAACTATGAGTATGTTTGCTGTACTGTTGCGCCTTTCAATATTCCTAGTTTAAAAGATAAGTTTGCGCAAGGGATGGAAGTTGCTGCGCTGAAAGAGAAGTATAGCGATCGGTTGCGGTATGTGTTTGTGAAAGAGTTGCAGAGTGAGAGACAAAAAGAATGGATGAATGTAGAAAAGCTTCTTATGAGTGATATTGTTGGGCAGAAACGGTTGTTGGTGGAAGGGTATCGTGGGTATGAGATGGAGTTTTGTGGTGGGGAGTATTGGGTTTGGTTTGGGAAAATAGAGAATTGAGATAAATCTCAAATAGATAAAAAAATGAAACACTATAGATAGTAAGTGCCTCACCAGTCTTTGCCTAGTAACACCAGGCTAGACTTCCCTTTGACCTATTACTAGGATGCTCTTAACAAAGTGGTAATGTTCACTTTATGTTACGGCCCGCTGATTCGCTAACACTTCTACTGGAAGTTACTTTGTCACATGACTTCAACTTTAGGATTTTTCCACCAGTTTCCTGTCAGTTACTAGGAGACTTGACTCTTCCCTAAACTGGGCTTTCAACAATAAACAGTGTCCAGCCTAGCTGGGCACGTCATTAAAAAAAGTATTCCATCCAATGTTGTATACAACTACAATTACATTCCACTTAGTTAATAGAAAACTAACGTAAACACCGCTCAGAATAAAATCTTCCGAGATTTATATTCCATTTAGTTAATGAAAACCATTTTATTAGTGGAGGACATACCTCTTAGTTAATGAATAACGAAATTCAAGCTATTATGGCGGCTGGAATTGAAACATTTACAGTCCACATAATTAATGAAAAACGACTCATATTTTTGGATATTGATAGCCGGTGCCTCATTTACATTCCACATTGTTAATGAATAACACAATCGATACAAAAGGATTAAGCACATATATAAAATTTACATTTCAAACAGTTAATGGAAAACGAAGAACGAAAATAAAAACTCGTCAACGTGAATTTACATTCCATATGGTTAATGAAGAACGCAATGGTACATATGCTTTTTATGTCTTCAAGAAATTCACATTCCTCTTAGTTAATAACAAACAAATATTCAAATCGCAAGTACAAAGTACCGTGCTTGATTTACATTCCACTCAGTTAATAGAAAACTTGGATACAGTCAGCCAGTAGCTGTTGCATATAAATTTACATTCCACATAGTTAATGAATAACTCAAAGGAGCAAGGAATAGGAAAGGACGAAATATAATTTACATTCCACATAGTTAATGAATAACTCCATTCCGCCATCCATTAAACCGAATGAATTAGCATTTACATTCCACATAGTTAATGAATAACGCAGCTGTCGCTTTCTTTACTTGTTGCATAATAAAATTTACATTCCACATAGTTAATGAATAACCATGACGACTTCAAAGAGTTATTAGTTGGATTGACAAATTTACATTCCACATAGTTAATGAATAACAAGTTGAAAATGAATTGTTTGAATTTGACCATCGATATTTACATTCCACATAGTTAATGAATAACGTATACATTGACGTTATCCCATTTCGATGTTCCAGAATTTACATTCCACATAGTTAATGAATAACGTTTTTAAGGGGTTTCTTGGCTCTGGTAAGACATTATTTACATTCCACATAGTTAATGAATAACAATAGCTGTTTTTGGGTAAAAACCTTTACATACCAAATTTACATTCCACATAGTTAATGAATAACGAAGATAATTTTGCAGGAGTGAAGGTCTATCGAGAATTTACATTCCACATAGTTAATGAATAACTCATGCTTCCATACTTGATAAGTGTCTCCTTTTAGGATTTACATTCCACATAGTTAATGAATAACCCTATTCAAAGCATATAAAAATAGCCTTTATTATCAACGTTTTGAAGCACATATTCATTATATCATTTTCTAATTTTGCAGTGTATCCTCTATTGTATTTTAATATTTCCATAAAAATGGGTTGCAAATCCTTGTATATCAAGCTTTCATAAGTTTTCTACAAAAAATTCGATTCACTGCAAATTATAAAAACATGCTTTCAAAATCCTTTTCTACACCATAAACAGTTTTATTAATATGCTTGGGATTTGCAATGCGATAGACATAAATTGAGTCAACCGTCGGATTAGTCTTTGTTGCAATTTCAGCCATGCATTGCTTGAGTAAGCCTTCTGTAATTTCACCCTCAAATAATGAATTTTGTGTCCAAGTTAAATACTTTTTTAGCACTTTATGTACTTTTCCTACACGTTTCACATCTACATCATACGCCACTAATACATACAAATTACCACCAGGCCTTCAATGCTTTGTAATTTTCATCAGCAATTAAATGCTTGATGAGTTTATAACATTCTAAACGAATAAAGAACCGATAAGATGTTTGCCGATTTAGTTTACGATGCTTAATAGTTGTACGCATTCGCTTTTCAAATTCAGTAATAAAAATCTTGCGACCTGTATCATTTAAAAAGCAAATGTTTTCTTCCACGTATTCAAAGTGCTCAAATCGAATCATTTTTTTGTTAATCAATGTGAAAATTAAATTATCCATTAAAAGTGGCTTGAAGATTTCTGCTAAGTCTAGCGATAGAGAAAATCGCCGCGATCCTGGCTCATGTAAGTAACTTATTGCTGGATTAAGCTGAGTTTTATATATTTCTGATAGCACGGCTGTATACATTAAACTATTTCCATATGAAATCAATGCATTAATAGGATCTGTCGGCGGGCGCTTCTCTCGCTTCTTAAAATAGAAATCTGGATTATTAATAATACTATTGAAGCTTTGATAATACGTATAACGCACTTTCCCTTCAATCCCCATCAATGTTGGAATATCTTTTGCATCAGCTACCATTTCCTTTAAAGTTAAGATCTCTGCTATTAACTCACCCACTTCATCTTTATGACGTCGCATATTTCGAAGCATATGGTGAATGGCACTATAAACAAATTGTTGGGCTATATATAACCTTTTGTTTAAATCCTGTACATGTGCAGCCTGTTGTACATCAACAAATCCAGAAATCTTTTTACGTCTCGGTACATAGCTTCCTGAATAATAGCCATAGTAATTATAAAAGTGTAAACTTACGTCCTTTTGATTAAGCATATTTATAAAAGATGTATTAAAATCCATCTCCGCAAAAATATGCAAATTTTCTACTTGTTCAATCGGGACCGTTTTTTTCGTTCCATCTTCTAACAACAGATAAATCGTTGAATCTTTTCGTTGTAATCTTCCATTATTAAATAAATACAAATCCTTCACTCTTCTTCACCTACCCAACAAAAAGAATAGTATGCACATTTCGTACAATAGCGTAATTTTTCTTTTTTTGGCGGGGTCTGCTGTTGAATAATTTGTTGAATCTGCTCCAACCATTTTAAAATTTCTAATTTGTCTTGCTCTGTTAATTCGATTTCATCTACACGTTTTTCCTTTGGATAATGGATTTTCCCTTTGCGTTTAATCCCCATTTGATCCAACACAAATAAATAATATAGTAGCTGTGCTTGGTCAGCATGTAGCATTTTACTACTGGATTTTACTTCACCTACATAATGCCCATCCATCAGATCAATGCGTATTAGATTATCTATTAGTACTTCTTTAGACTTTTTTCGTTGATAAGACGTTTCATGTAAGATTTTTCCTTGTTTTACTTTGTCATAATCATCTTCAAATGCAATTTGATGAGCATGTAACCATAGCTTCCGTTCACATACTTTTAAGTACTGTACTTGTAAGCCTGTTGCCTTTAAATCATCCCACTGCATCTCGTCACCCCTTTACATAAATTGCGCACTTTCATCAATTGTGTAAATAAGTCCCATCTCTTCCGTGTATTGAAATGAAATAATTGGATATTCTGTGTATTTATTCACTTCAATTGAACCCTCTACACATCCTTTTTTATAAGCTGATTGATATGCCCATTCTGGAATTGCAACAGTGTATTCTTGCAAGGTATTCTGAATGTCGAGTCTCTTCTCCAATTTAAGATTTGGTTGAAGTTGGTCACGAATGTCAGTAATATCTTGTTCATACTCTCGGTAAACACTAGATGGAATAATTGTGACATTTTGAATGTCTCGCAATGTTGGTTTCTCTTTCTCTTCATAAGGAAGTACATTTTTTAATTGATGTAAAGTAGCATCAAATTCTTTTATATAAGCACAGTCTTTACCAAGAGCTTCTCTGCTGTATATCTGGTCAATAACATCGATTTTTAACGATTCAGATAGTAACTGATTGTCATATTTCATAAGAATATCTTTTGATTTTTCGTAAATTGTAAAATCGACTACCGATTTGCGACTTGTTGCCGAAATGCCTGATGGTAATGTTTCACCTGTAAACACATATACATTGGGATCTGATCCGTTATAATGCCTTCCCCGATACACGCGTCCCATTCGCTGAAATAATCCTGTCGCCTCTGAAAGCTCCGTTAATAAAAGATCAAAATCAATATCAAGACTTGCTTCCACTAACTGTGTGGTAATCCAAATACCTGTTTCTTTACATGTACGTTTTCCTAATTCCTTAATAGCTGCTTCTTTACTTTGACGATGCTTTTGAATAAATCGACTGTGCAATAAATGTGCTTCTATCCCCATATTTTCAAAACCTCTGTACAATTCTTGCGCTTTTCCAACCGTATTCACAATAATAAGGACTTTTTGTTCGAGTGAATGGACAAGCACTTCCTCAATTGTTAAATCACGCTCAATCATCTTCATTACATGACGTTGCATGACTTCTCCATTATGATTTAACTTTAAAAACGGTGTTTCCGGCTGTTTAAATGGAATATTTTCGTTACGAAGAGCTTCTATAAAAAGTGGTGGCAAGGTAGCTGTCATGATGAGGAATTTCCCACCCATATCCGTTATATATTTAAGCCCCATAACGATAAATGCGACTAAACGTGGGCTATACATTTGAATTTCATCAATAACTAATTTACTGTACGAAAAAATGGCAAGCTTTAACTCAAACCCTGGATACAAGCCAACAAAATCAATAACCTGATCAAGCGTTGTAATTGTTAGCGGCATAGAAAACTGCTTTGTATGGTTCAGTGCAGATAAACTAAATTCTTGTCCTTCTGCTCGCTTGGCATATTCCAAATGTGAATCACTATGCAATAGTCCCACATCATTATAGTTATATACATCTCGAATTCGGTCATAAATTGCATTAATCGACACCTTTAATGGCAGCGTAAAAATCCCCTTGTCATTTCCAATCCAAAACAATGCACCTTCTGTCTTTCCAATGCCTGTTGATGCTATAACAACATGATTATCCCGCTGAGACTCATACAAATACTGCTGTAGTTCATTTTTTTCATATCCTTCTTTTTTAAAATGTGCCTCTACTTTATCAGTTAAATGTTTTGGCGCCACTTCGATAGCAATCTCACCACTTGCTGCGTAATCCAACTTGTTTAGCAGCCCTTTAATTCGTACGAAATGATACAAATGATGACGTTCTCTTAAAAAATCTTTATCTGTGAATCTTCCATAGTCAAAGACTGGAACATCGCGAATAGTAAAGAAAGGTTTTAATAAAGGAACATATTGTTGTAAATCTTGTTCGATTATTTGTTTACTAGCATTTGTATTTTGTTCACTTCGCTCATGATGATAGTAGACTGCTAGCATAAGAATCTTAACTTCCGTTTTATCAAATTTTCTCATTAATTCTTTAGTCGGCATATAGGCACAACTCAAATATGCATGAGGGACTTCATCTAAATCAGGTAAAGTATCATGCTGCCGTTCCTCTATAGACCTTAGCTTATTTTGAAATTTCGTATTGGCTTTACCAACATCATGATAATAGGCAGCGTGCCATAATATTTCCCAATCTCTTTCTGTTAATGCCTCTAGATACATATTTTTAAACTCTGTATGTCTTGTTAATAACTTATCTGTATGCTCTTTAATCGTTTCAGCAGCGCTCTTATTCGATTCCGATTTAGCTAATAATTGTTGAAATATTTCCATCATCCCCTTTAAAAAGAATGGGACCAATCCCATTCTTTAGGCTAATAACACCACAAAGCCATCTTCATCAATATATATATCACTATATGCATAAAGTTGATTTGTTTCAGATGCAGGAATATGATAGACCTTAACTTTTTGCCATTGTCGAATCTTCTTCCCTTTCGATATTTCCACCTGCTCATATACTTTATTTAAACGATAAGTTGTTCCTTGTTTTCGATACATCTTTTCACCACTACTATTTTGCGGCAAATAAATATCATAACTCACTTGCATATCCGATTCTGTCATTTCATCTGCAATGTCTACTTCTTTCACTACATTTATTTGCAGTAGATCCTCTCGGCGACCAAGTGATAAATATTCTAGTGGCGATTTAAGAGCGTTTTTAATAATTGGCAAATACGCCTCATCCTCAGGTACAATATGTAGCACAAGCTCTACATCGACTAATAGCTCTGTTGTGGATACCCCACGTGTAATACCGTATGTCTTATCCTCATTCATTTCTATCTTTAACTGATGTCGTCCTTCCTCATACGAGCTACCAGCAAATTCATAACGTGTCCATAAATCATTAACTTTGGAGTGATATTTCCCTTGAATACTCACCTGCACCGGTACATAACTCGTAAATCCACATGCAGCATGAACCATACCAATTACAGTCGAATAAGGCGGCAAAGGATACGTTTCTTTTAGCTGAAAACTTGTCGGTTTTCTATAGTTAACTAAATTTTGATAGGCTTCAATGCGAATTCCTTTCATAATTGTCACCCGTAGTAATTCATAACAGCTACTTCAAGTGCTTTGAAAAATTCAGCCATTGGTTTTGCTTGAAGTGTTTGTTCGATTTCTTCATCATTTGCTAAAAGCCCTTTTACTAAGCCGACATGTGTCTCTTTTTTGACATGCTCATCTAGTGCCAGCACACCTTCAATTGTGCTAACCCCTAACTTATTCTCCTTAAGCTTTAAGCGATTTTCGAAAAACGGAGTCTTGTAATCATAGACACCACCAATAGCAAAGATAGGTGCTAAATTCTCTCGTCGTCCTTTAATGTCACGATATAAAAACTTCAACGCTTGCAATAATGCTATAACACGATCCGCACGTTCTGTTAGTGAGATTTCGATATCATCGTTCACATCAATTCCAACTTTGTCTAAATCGACTGTTAGCGTGTAAGCATAGAAAGATTTATGAATTTCACTTTGTGCAATGTTTCCACCTTTAATTTTATCATCATCTTTACCTTCTGCCGCTTGATAACGATCCAGCAAACCTTTATTCGTTAAAAACTCTAAATCTGTGTTATAACTTTCAAGCGCTATCGCATTTGACAATCTCGCTACAGCAGCACGTGTTCTTGTTGGTTTTACAGTTTTCATATAACCAAACAAGTCAATCTCTGGGTAATCAGCAACGGTTGCTTCTGGATGAAATTGAAGTACACTACCATCTGTACCAAGTGGTGTATGATTAATCCCCATTTGATCGACAATATTATAACGTAACGCTTGTCTTGAAATATATGTGTACATCTCGTGGTCACCACGAGAAAGTTTCTTTAAGGACGTTACGTTCCCAACACCTTCTCCATAATTGGCACTTTCTGCTTCAAAAATCACACTAAGTGTAAGACCTTTTTTATCCATTTGCTTCATCCTCCTTATTATTCTTTGTTTTGTCAAAACCGTGTAGTCCGATTAAAAATGCATAGCCAATCGTTTGAAACTTCTCCACATCATTTAATGCCTGTGCAAAAACTGCTGGAATTGCAAGCTTTTTGTAACTATAAGCTTGAATAAGTGTTTCCATGAACTTGTTGGCATTTTTCACTTTCAAAGCATTGAGTAAACGATACGAAATACCATTCAACTTTGATTCTTGGCCACGATACTTTTCCTTCAAATAGAAACCGTAACTACGAACCTTTTTCAATTCTTCTTGTGTCATATAATGCGTCCCTCCTTTAAGTTTATTATTCGAAATATTAAGAACCTTATTGATAGATGCAATTCCTTTAAATTCACCACTTATCACTAAACGGAGTAATCGATAGAGTAAATCAGCAAAGCTTTGACCATTATACAAACGCTTGACTGCTTCCTGATAAATTTGTATATATTCACCGTTTTCTTTAGCAAACTTTCCAACTAAAAATTGAAAGTCTTGTTTACTATCCTGCATTTGTTGTGCTGTTTCTCTTGATAAAATATTAAATGTGTATGGTCTCGCTTCCATATTTCGGTCATATTTCACAATTTGAATGTTATCTATTTCTAAATTTTTATGATTCTCAGCTTGTTGTACCATTACATCTAAAATCTTATAATAAGCTGTCGATTCTAATTCATCCTGTAGCAGTTCACTTTTCCCATCACGCAAGGAAATTGAATTCACAGAAATAAGTTCATCAACGGAGCGATTATTATTAATAAATAACCCTTTCCCTTTCGCTAGCGTAAAACCTAATGGTACGCAGCTATACACAATATTACATATCGGACAGATAAAAATATCCCGCTGATGATCCCAGTAATGTGAAGATTTTCTCGCAGCATCTACACCAACTTTTTGCATCCAAGTTAAGTCGAAAACTTCTGCCGTTGATTTCATTCTATTATCACAGCAAGCACACGTTAATTTATTTTTAGCATATTTCTTTTCATCCTTCTTTGTTGCTAAATATGCTGATGCGGATTTAATAAAGTAATTTTCATATTCCTCATATAAATCCTTTTTACTAGCAGTGCTATTTAATAAAGAAACATTTGACCAGAAACCTTGAATAACTTGATAGCTTAACACACGTGGCACGATGTATCGCTTAGCTTTGGGATGTTCTAAAAAAGTAATACATTCTAAAAGTTTTACAGCCATTTCAGTAACTTGCTGACGAACATCATCTACTGTTTCTTTCTTCTTTTTATTCACTTTCTTCCAAGTCTTCGCTTCTGCTTCGAAGTGATAGGAAATTTCACTTAAAAATGGATAAACATTTTTATAGCTATTAGAAGTAAGCCATCTTTTCATATTATCAATCAGTGTATTAAACTGTTCGAGCTGCTTTTCATCATCTATACCTGCGATACACTTTTCAATGAAATCTTTATTCGCAAGCATTTTATAATAGCTAGATTCATAGCCATAACGCTCAGTTAACAACTCAAAATAATGTTCTGTAAAGTTTTCTAGATTAGCTTCATCAAAAATGATTGTCTGGGCGTCTTTATTACAAAACAAATCGGCGTGCTCAAACACTCGACATAGTCCAAGTATTCCCGCATTATAGATCACCTCATCAATTTGCAATTCAATCAAACTCCCACCTCCTATTCATTAATCATTTCAATACAACCAAAGAATATAGAACGTCTAAAACCAAGACCTGCCTGCGCTAAAATATCCAAATCTTCAGGAGCCCCCTCTAATAGAAAAGTCCCTTCGTATGCGTTCATATATAAAATACTTTGAGCATTTAATGCTGCAAAGGAATCATGTTTTAACTGTACAACCTTTTTATTCATAACAACTGGTGTTAGAGTAATTGGTTTATATAAGAAACGTTTTGCCACAGCTTTCATGCATTCATTTGCCGCATAATTTAATTCAGTTTGATAATTTTCATCATGCAGGTCTAAATACTTCCCATCTCGATCTTTAATAACAATAGAAGATAACGTTTTAAATAATACGCGATTTGTTTTTGGTAATTTTTCTGGGAGCATTTTAATATGCTCTAGAAATAATTCGTAAGATTGATATCTATAACTTTTTTTCTGTACAAATCCGTTATAGACATTAAGAAGAAATTCTGTGTTAGATGAAGATATTGTAAGACGTACGTCTTGATGAATAGTGAATTCTCCATCTTCTAAGGTGTAGTCATTCAAATAGATGGCCCCAGTGAAAGGTCGCATTTCTTTATTTGCCTGATTTGGTGTGTAATGATACATTTCATATTGCATTTGTGAATTTGATGTTGCTAATGCCGACTTTACCAAACTAGCAAATAAAAAATGATGATGTCTTGGTAACTTTCTAGCTTTAAAAACTATGAGTAATCTCAAATTATCACCTCATTTCCATAATATTGTCAATTAAATAGTAGTAAAATAATACCATTTAGTCAATATTAAATTTGTATTATTAAATAAGGAATAAAAAATTCCGATAGCATATTCATAAATTTATTAAACAAGAAGGATTTCTCGCCATAAAACATAAAAAACAATTTTCCTTGATTTTCAAAAAGATATTTTTGCAGAAGTCTTCTAGCTATTTGGAAGAGCATCCAATATACTAACTATGTATGATTGTCTAGTGATAACCTTTAAACTTGGCAAGATACATACATAATATTTTTTATTTGTAAATCATAAATTCCTAAACAAAGTGGAATGTAAATTATTTAATAATGACAAATTTAATTAACTATGTGGAAAGAGTAGCTGTCTTGCTACAATCTTCGGTTATCATTTCTCTACTTCATTCAAATTTCCATGTAAAAATTTGTTTAAGTGTATTCAAGAATGATATCTAGTCTCTTGAAAAGATAATTGAATTCAAAACAAAAATAACCACCCTTATTTNNAAATAAGGGTGGTTATTTTTTATATCCTCTTCTTAACTTAATGGCTATAAAGGCAGCTCTTATTTTATTTCATCTCAAGCCAAGCCACACACTCCCCATGTCCAGAGTGTATACAGCAACACAATGAGATGTTTGTGAGTTCAGTTATAAGAGAAAAAGCAATTATAAACTAAAACTGTAGTGCAATAGTAATCACTCCAACGATATCACTACTAAATGGTCATCTTCCAACTTGATAACGCTAACCAGTCTTCCATTTCCTTATAATCAGGCATTATCTTCCCAACAAGGCGCCAAAAAGATCGATCATGATTTAAATGAACCATATGACACATTTCATGAACAACTACATAGTCAATTACCTGCTGTGGTGCCATTGCTAGCTTCCAATTAAACGTTAACTGTAGATTTGAATCACAAGTTCCCCATGTACGATTACTATCTGAAATACGGATTGAACGAGGTTTTGTTTTAAAGTTACTTTGATGCGCTTTAATACTCTTCTTTACTAATGCCTTGCACTGCTTATAGTAAAATCGTTTTAAAGCTTGCTGGATTTTCTCATCCTTTAGCTCTTTCACATAAATATGTAGCTTATCCCCTTCAAAAACTGCATTGTCTTGCTCAATGCTTGTATCTTGAGAAATCTGTATCGGATACGTGCTTCCTAAATACAGAAATCCCTCTCCTTGATCATAAGCCTTTTCCTGTGGCCCACGCATTCTCTCCTGCATTTCCTTACGTGTTTTCTGAATCCAATCCCATTTCTCTTCTAACAACTGGATTATATATTCAACAGGCGTCCCTTTCGGAGCTTGCACTTCCACATTCCCGTAAGAATCTACATAAAGACGTACAGATTTTTTCTTCTTGTAAGTTATATGAAAATGAATTGTCTCACCTAAATATGTATGTATCATTTCATCACCCAGAATATTCGTTCATGTTATTTTTGCATGATGTATTAAAAAAATAAGAGTAGGATACAAACTTCCTACTCCATCCATTGTATCATCTACTTTCTTAACATGAATACACATGCAATGTTAAGAAGTTACAATGTTTATTCCTTATCCTCTATATTTAACAGCTAGTCCCTTTAAGAAATTCCTTGCGTATCTATCGCCGCACTCTTTGTAATTCTTATGGCCTTTCTTTCTTAATAAAGCGCCTAGTTCTCCTTTTGTCACCTTAACTCCTACACTATCTAATATATCAAGTACATCCTCACTCGTTAAAGATAGTGCTATTTTCATTTTCTTTAGAAGAAGGTTATTGGCACTCTCATTACCCTGTAAAGGCATCGCTTGCCCAGCCGACTGCCCTGGTTTCGGATCTTGCTTTCCTCTTTTTAAAGTAATAAATCCATTTAAAAATGACTCTAACATCATCATATCGCATGTTAGTACGTAATCATCTTCAATTACATCAGCATTTTCAGCTTCGTGCTGGGGACTTTTCTTTACTTTTGTAAGCATATCAACTACTTCTTCTTTCGTTACTTCCATGCCACCAAGTTTAAATATTTCCACCATATCTATATCTTTTATATCCATAGCATATCTTACTCTTTTTAATATATCGTTGTTGCTCATTGCCATTGTTTTTCCTCCTGAAATGTTAAATATAGTAATGCTTTTAGCATGTATAAATTAATGTCGTTAAATTAATACTTTAACATTTTAGAGGTAGGTTTTGTAGCCTTGCCCGACCTTTTCTCCATCATTGTATCTATGGATCGCTTACGTGTTTGTTGTATGCCTATAAAAAGATTTCCCTCATAACATTAACTAAAAGAAAAAAACAGTGCTTTGATTTCTCAAATACACTGTTCTTTTCCAGATCTACGCTTATTTTAAACTCAACCAAGCCACACACTCCACATATCCAGAGTGTAGGTACTGGTGGTTTTATTACATTCTTAAGACCTTCTTCTTTCAGAAAACAGACTTTCTCAAAACAAAAGTTGTCGGCTGACTGAATAAAATAAGTACACATGATTTGATGTAATTCATTTTCCCTCTAACTTTTTGAGAGTTACATCATTTCACTGTCCCCGTCTTTTTCAAAGTTATCAAGCAACGCACGCACTTCATCTGTTGATTTCGTGTTCATCAATTGATTTCTTAATTCAGCAGCCCCATGGAATCCTTTGACATAAATTTTGAAAAAGCGATGAAGTCCTGTGATTGAACGTGGCAGTACTTCCGCATATTGATCTTGAAGATCAAGCTGCAGTCTTAAAAGATCAAGGTATTCTTTACTGCTATGCTCTTTGGGCTCTTTTTCAAAAGCAAACGGATTTTTAAAGATACCTCGTCCGATCATAACGCCATCAATACCGTACTTTTCAGCAAGTTCCATTCCAGTTTGACGCTCAGAGATGTCTCCATTGATTGTTAGTAGCGTATTTGGTGCGATACGGTCACGTAATTTTTTGATCTCCGGAATTAGCTCCCAATGTGCATCTACTTGGCTCATTTCCTCTCTTGTACGTAAATGAATAGAAAGGTTCGCAATATCCTGTTTTAAAATATGCGTTAGCCACGCCTCCCACTCATTTAACTCCTTAAAGCCAAGTCGTGTTTTTACGCTGACAGGCAGTCCACCCGCTTTTGCTGCTTGAATAAGTTCTGCCGCAACGTCTGGACGCAGAATAAGGCCACTACCTTTCCCTCTCGATGCCACATTCGGTACAGGGCAGCCCATATTAATATCAATGCCTTTAAATCCTAGTTCTGCCATGCCAATACTCATTTGACGGAAATATTCGGGATTATCCCCCCAAATATGTGCCACTATTGGCTGTTCATCTTCTGTAAAAATCAAACGGCCACGCACACTTTTCATACCCTCTGGATGACAATAGCTATCCGAGTTTGTAAACTCTGTGAAAAATACATCCGGTCGACCAGCTTCACTTACTACGTGACGAAAAACAACATCTGTCACATCTTCCATTGGTGCAAGTACAAAAAATGGTCGTGGTAAATCACGCCAAAAATTATCTATCATTTCAAACTCAAATCCTCTCACTATGGATACAATTTCAAACTCTCGGTCAAAAAATATAAAGCCAAATGTTCCACTTCTTTTACACTTATATCATGCTTAACAACTTATTATCAAACACAAGTACATTTGGACATTTATAATTTGTGAAAAACTATTGTGAAAATCGGCAATGTTTATTTTAACTAAAATCTGTCCTGAATGGTATTTTTATAAACAAAAAAGCAGATGTTATAGATTTTTCTATATCAACTGCTTTTCTATTATACCAACGTAAGCCAACCCACACACTCCACATGCGTAGTATGCGGGAACATATCCACAGGCTGAACCTCCTGCGTCTTATAACCGCCTTCTTCAAGCACTTTCAAATCACGCGCCAGTGTCGCTGGGTTACATGATACATAGACAACACGCTTTGGCTTCATGTCGATGATTGTGTTTAATAGTGCTTCATCACAACCTTTACGAGGCGGATCCACTACAATCGTGTCGGCGATGATACCTTGTTTGTACCAGTTTGGGATGACTACTTCTGCTTCTCCTACGCCGAATTCGACGTTTGTCATGTTGTTTAATTCTGCGTTTCGGTTTGCGTCTTCGATTGCTTCTGGGACGATTTCAACGCCGTATACTTTTTTTGCTTTTTGCGCTAGGAATAAGGAGATTGTTCCGATGCCGCAATATGCGTCGATGACCGTTTCGTTTCCATCTAGTTTTGTGTATTCTAGTGCTTTGTCATAAAGTACTTTCGTTTGTGCTGGGTTTACTTGATAGAAAGAACGGGCTGAAATGGCAAATTTAATATCTCCGATAAAGTCATAAATATATTCTGATCCGTACAGGACTGTTGTTGCGCTGCCGAAAATGACGTTTGTACGTTTATTGTTTACGTTTTGGACGATCGATTTTACGCTTGGGAACTTCGCTGTGATTTCTTCGATGATTGCCTGTTTGTTTGGAAGTTCTGCGGTACGCGTGATAAAGACAAGCATGATTTCGCCTGTTACTTGTCCGTAGCGAGCCATGACGTGACGAAGTGTGCCTTTGTGGCGTTCTTCGTTGTACGCTGTTATGCCGTGCTTTTCACAAATGCGTTTTACTTCTTGAATTAATGTATCGTTTTCTTCTGCTTGGATTAAGCATGTTTCCATATTGATGATGTCATGCGTTCCTTGACGGTAAAAACCAGCGACAAGTCCGCCTTCACGTTCGCCAATTGGTACTTGTGCTTTGTTTCGATATACCCATGGGTTTTCCATGCCAAGAACAGGATGAACGGGTACATCGTGTAGTCCGCCGATGCGCTGCATCACGTCGCGTACTTGTTTTTCTTTTGCTTGTAGTTGTCCTTCATATGTTAAGTGCTGAAGCTGACAACCGCCGCACTGATTGTATACTGGACATTCTGCGTCTTTGCGATATGGGCTTTCTTTATGAAGCTTCATTAAACGACCAAAAGCAAAGTTCTTTTTCACTTTAATAATTTTAATTTGCGCTTCTTCACCTGGTAATCCGTTTTTTACGAAAATAGGATAGCCTTCTACTTTCGCAACACCGGCACCGTCATGTGTTAAATCTTCAAACACTACATCTATAAACTCGTTTTTTTCAACTGGTGGCGTCATTTTATTACTCATTTTCCGACCTCTCTTTTTTCATAACACTGCGTTACATTTTACCATAATCCCCCTCTCTTTAGCCATTGGAAGAAAAAATCTATTGACGACATTTCTTTATTAATGTTACGCTACTACTAATTGCATACGGATGGTGTTACCTCATATATACTTGATGATATGGATCGAGAGTCTCTACCCGGCAACCGGAAATTGCTGGACTATGGGGAAAACTAATGAATATTAGCTTTTTTATTTTATATATAAAGACTCATATTGATTAGCTTTCTCGCATAGAAGAAAGTCAATCTGTATGGGTCTTTTTTTTATTTTCATTTTAAAGGTCAGACATCATACGTATAGCTTAGAACCTTTGAGGGTAACTCCTCTATTTACTTAACAGCATCTGAAAGGAGCAAATTTTGTGCACTATGTAATGAGTATTATCGGCATTCTTGCCGTATTAGGAATTTGTTTTGCTTTCTCTACCAACAGAGCAAAAGTGAATTTCCGCGCTATTATTATTATGCTTGTTTTCCAAATTTTAATTGGTTGGTTTGTATTTGGAACAAAGGTTGGTCAGCAAATTATTGTTTTTATCGGTCTAGTCTTCAATAAATTAATTAAACTTGGTACGACAGGCGTGGACTTTTTATTTAACGGCATTCATAAAGATTTTGTCTTTTTCTTTAATGTATTATTAATTATCGTCTTTTTCTCTGCACTACTTTCTATTTTTAGTTATCTTGGCATTTTACCTTTTATCGTTCGCGTTTTTGGCGGTGCGATTTCAAAAATTACAGGTTTGCCGCGTGTGGAATCGTTCCACGCTGTAAACTCGGTCTTCTTCGGATCAAGTGAAGCATTACTTGTTATTAAAAATGATTTGCAGCATTTTAATGCAAACCGTATGTTTATCATTTGCTGTTCAGCAATGAGCTCTGTATCAGCTTCTGTCACAGCATCTTATGTGATGATGTTAGATACAAAATACGTATTAGTAGCCTTGCCGCTAAACTTATTCTCTAGTCTTATCGTTTGTTCATTATTAACACCAGTTGATACGGCACAAGAAGATGAAAAGCTCCAAAAGTTCGATAAAAATCTTTTTGGCAACAGCTTAATCGATGCAATGATTAACGGTGCATTAGACGGTTTAAAAGTAGCTGGAATTGTTGCGGCATTAATGATTGCTTTTATCGGTGTAATGGAAGTTGTAAACTTCGTAATTTCTTCTGCTTCAGGTGCAATTGGTTATAAAATTACACTACAACAAATTTTCGGTTACATTCTTTCACCATTTGCTTTCTTAATGGGAATTCCAGCACACGATGTTATTTCTGCTGGTGGTATTATGGGAACGAAGATTGCATTAAACGAATTCGTTGCCATTTTAGATTTAAAGAAAATCATGACTACATTATCCCCGCGTACAGTTGGGATTGTTACGGTATTCTTAATTAGCTTTGCAAGCATTAGTCAAATCGGCGCAATCGTTGGTACAATTCGTGCTCTATCTGAAAAACAAGGGAGCGTTGTATCACGTTTCGGTTGGAAGCTCCTTTGCGCTTCTACATTAGCTTCTATTTTATCTGCGACAATTGCAGGGTTATTCATTTAACTAGCAGATAGCTTCCTATTTTTTAAAATAGGGAGCTATTTTTTATTTTCTTTACAAACCTTATATAATTTAATTTTTCAACATACAAGTTGCTGCCATCCAAAATACATCATAACCGCTACTTACTTTCTCCTTTTTGTTTTAAACGTCGCATGTGGCAGGAAAAGGCCCTGATCGCTCCTATGCGCGGCCAGATGCTCTCGCCCCCCATTAAAAAGAAAAGGGTTTTTATGGAATCCCCCCATGCCCATCAACTTAAGAAATTGGTTGTTCTCCAAAACAAAAAAATGAATTTCGGTACTATAAAAATCACAAAATTTTCGTTTTTGGGGGTACTTTAAAATCTTAGCTTGATAGCAATGTGGCAGGACCCCATATAGAAAACTAATAATTGTCCCTATACCGCCAGATATGAAAGCACCTACTTTAAATTGTGTGCTGCAGATAACATCTGTAATATTTATTACGTTTGCAAGATTGCTGATTCGTTCCAAGTCTTCACCTCCTTCCAGTAGAGTAAGAAACTGAAATAGATTTTCTTTAGAGATGGCTTCGCCATCTCTTTTCTGTTCCAGCTTCCCCTCATCAAACCGTACGTGAGGTTTTCCCTCATACGGCTTTCCGATGTTCTTCTTTCTTTGGCTTTCAGTTTTATTCTAGCTTCCCACTTTCACGAGTGTGTATGTTGTTTTCTTCATCAAGTCCTTAATACGGCTATGTTTCTTTCGAACATT
>NZ_NVOY01000014.1 GCF_002551005.1 Bacillus pseudomycoides | reverse complement strand
TTCGACTTAGGTTTTTTTGTGTTCATTTTTATCCCGTATTAACGAGCAGTTAATCAGTGAGAGAGATGAAGAACCCTCCCACTGAGTATTAGTTGAACTTTATTTGCCAAATATCATAATCCATAAATTTAGCAATGCCAAAAGTGAAAAAAGAATAAAGAAGATGCTGTTTAAAATAATAGCAATTTGTTTTGGCTTTCCAGGTTTTCCGAAAGAACCTAAAATAATTCCGATAATGGGACTGATTATTTCTACAAAAAGTATAAGTTTTAAATAATGAGAATAGAAAAAGTCAGATGTTATAAAAGAGGATGCAATAATTGCAGCAGTTATTGCGATAGAAAAACATAAATATGACAATATGTTAAGTTCCCTCATAATTAAACCACCTATAAATTAGTGTGAATTTATAATAATAGTATCATAGGCAATGCTTAAATATACAAAAAGTAGTTCCTGCTATATCTCCAACTGCAATAACTTTGAATTGTTTTTGAATGTAATCCTTCCTATTTATATAGTGAATCGTTATGTAAGTTAAATTGCATATATTCTCGCATTTCTTCTTTAATTCCCTTCCTTTTTTGCATATTTTTTCGGTTCTTCTTTTTATTATAACTAAAACACGAACGTTATAATGTGCTGGATAAAAAACATTCGATTATTTGTTGACATGTTTGAATAACACCTGTTAATATAACGGTAGAAACAATATTATATCGCACCTCATATAATCGCGGGGATATGGCCTGCAAGTCTCTACCTAACGACCGTTATTCGTTAGACTATGAGGGAAAGTCACTCGGTATTTTTCTATTCACAAGGGATACATATGCCTGAGTAGAGCGCTTTCTCTCATAGTAAAAGAGAAAATGTTCTATTTCAGGCTTTTTTTATTTGAATCGGGGGGATTCTAATATGAAATCACTAGTTGGAATCATAATGGGAAGCACGTCAGACTGGGAAACAATGAAATATGCTTGTGACATTTTAGATGAATTAAACATTCCGTATGAGAAGAAAGTTGTATCCGCTCATCGGACTCCAGATTATATGTTTGAATATGCAGAAACAGCTCGTGAACGTGGATTAAAAGTTATTATTGCTGGAGCTGGGGGAGCCGCTCATTTACCAGGGATGGTTGCAGCGAAGACAAATCTTCCTGTAATCGGTGTTCCTGTTCAATCAAAAGCGTTAAATGGTTTAGATTCGTTACTGTCTATCGTTCAAATGCCAGGAGGGGTTCCGGTGGCGACTGTCGCGATCGGTAAGGCTGGTGCAACAAACGCAGGACTACTTGCAGCACAAATACTCGGATCATTTCATGATGATATACATGATGCATTAGAATTGAGAAGAGAAGCAATTGAGAAAAATGTGCGTGAAGGTAGTGAACTGATATGACAAGAATCATTTTACCTGGAAAAACAATTGGAATTATTGGCGGTGGCCAGCTTGGAAGAATGATGGCGCTAGCAGCGAAGGAAATGGGTTATAAAATTGCTGTACTAGATCCGGCAAAGCATTCGCCATGTGCACAAGTTGCTGATATTGAAATTGTTGCAGCATATGATGATTTGAAAGCGATTCAGCATTTAGCGGAAATAAGCGATGTTATCACATATGAATTTGAAAATATTGATTATAGATGTTTACAATGGCTTGAAAAACATGCGTATTTACCACAAGGTAGTCAGTTGTTAAATAAAACGCAAAATCGTTTTACAGAAAAGAATGCAATCGTGAATGTTGGCTTACCAGTCGCACCATATAGACTCGTGCAGACGCAAGATGCACTTTTAGAAGCAATTACGGAACTTTCCTTTCCTTGTGTGTTAAAAACAACAACAGGGGGATATGACGGGAAAGGGCAAGTTGTTTTAAGAAGCGAAGCGGATGTTGTAAGAGCAAGGGAACTTGTAAATCAAGCTGAATGTATTCTTGAAAAATGGGTGCCATTTGAAAAAGAAGTATCAGTTATTGTCACTCGCAGTGTTAGTGGTGAAACGAAGGTATTTCCAGTAGCTGAAAATATTCATGTAAATAACATTTTACATGAATCCATCGTACCAGCTCGCATCACAGAAGCACTTTCACAAAAAGCAATTGCATGTGCACAGGTACTTGCGAATGAATTAAAACTGGTGGGAACACTAGCAGTAGAAATGTTTGCTACAGCAAATGGTGACATTTATATTAATGAGTTAGCACCAAGGCCGCACAATTCTGGGCACTATACGATTGATGCATGTGAAATCAGTCAATTCGGACAACATATTCGAGCAATCTGTAATTTATCTCTTGGAGAAACAATTTTGTTAAAACCAGTTGTCATGGTAAACATTTTAGGCGAACATATAGAGGGAGTCCTAAAGCAAGTGAATAGATTAACCGGGTGTTACTTGCATTTATATGGTAAAGAAGAAGCAAAACCGCAGCGTAAAATGGGGCACGTTAACATTTTAAATGATAAGATTGAAGTTGCTTTAGAAAAAGCGCAGAGTTTGCATATTTGGGACCATCAAGAACAACTGTTGGAGGGAAAAAGATGATTAGTCGTTATACACGCCCTGAGATGGGTGCGATTTGGACGGAAGAAAACAAATTTAAAGCGTGGTTAGAAGTTGAAATTTTAGCTTGTGAAGCATGGGCTGAGCTTGGCGATATTCCGAAAGAAGATGTGAAAAAGCTTCGTGAAAATGCATCTTTCGATATTGATCGTATTTATGAAATTGAACAAGAAACGCGTCATGATGTTGTAGCGTTTACTCGTGCAGTATCTGAAACACCAGCATTAGGTGAAGAACGTAAATGGGTACATTACGGTTTAACATCTACAGACGTAGTAGATACAGCTTTATCTTATATCTTAAAACAAGCAAATGAAATTCTACTAAGCGACTTAGAAAATTTCATTACTATTTTAGCTAACAAAGCAAAAGAACATAAATACACAATTATGATGGGAAGAACGCACGGTGTTCATGCAGAACCAACAACATTTGGTTTAAAACTTGGTCTTTGGTATGAAGAAATGAAACGTAACTTAGAACGTTTTAAACAAGCAGCTGATACAGTTCGCGTTGGTAAATTGTCTGGTGCAGTTGGTACATTCGCGAACATTAATCCATTCGTAGAAAAATATGTTTGTGAAAACTTAGGGTTAGAAGCAGCTCCGATTTCAACACAAACATTGCAACGTGATCGTCATGCACATTACATGTCAACACTTGCATTAATCGCAACATCTATTGAGAAAATGGCAGTTGAAATTCGCGGTTTACAAAAGAGTGAAACACGTGAAGTGGAAGAGTCATTTGCGAAAGGACAAAAAGGTTCTTCTGCAATGCCACATAAACGAAATCCAATCGGTTCTGAAAATATGACTGGTTTAGCTCGTGTTATCCGTGGTTATATGATGACATCTTACGAGAATGTTCCATTATGGCATGAACGTGATATTTCACACTCTTCTGCAGAGCGTGTTATTTTACCAGATGCAACAATCGCGTTAAATTACATGTTAAATCGTTTCGGTAATATCGTGAAAAACTTAACGGTATTCCCAGAGAACATGAAACGTAACATGGAAAGAACATACGGCCTAATTTACTCCCAGCGCGTAATGCTTACGTTAATCGACAAAGGTATGGTACGTGAAGAAGCTTATGATATTGTACAACCTAAAGCGATGGAAGCATGGGAAACGCAAGTACAATTTAAAGAGCTTGTAGAAGCTGACGAGCGTATTACAAGCAAATTAACACAAGAAGAAATCAATGAATGTTTCAACTATGAACATCACTTACAACATGTTGATACAATTTTTGAACGTCTTGGCTTGAACTAAGCTGATAATTTTATATGGCACAGAATCGTTTCATTCTGTGCCATTCTTTATAAATATACTATTCACATTTTTCAAACTACAGGGGGCTTGCGAAATGCAAAAGCTAGAATTGCTGTATGAAGGTAAAGCAAAAAGAATTTATCGTACAGAAGCAGCAGATATGGTTTGGGTAGAGTATAAAGATAGTGCTACTGCTTTCAATGGGGAAAAGAAAGCAACGATTACAGGAAAAGGTCGTCTGAACAATGAGATTACAACTCTTTTATTCAGAAAGTTACAAGAAGAGGGAATCAAAACACACTTTGTTGAGAAAATATCAGAAACAGAACAAATTGTAAAAAAAGTAAGCATTATTCCATTAGAAGTTGTCACAAGAAATGTGATTGCGGGTAGTCTTTCAAAACGACTAGGTATGGAAGAAGGCACTACACTTACAACACCAATCGTCGAACTTTACTACAAAGATGATGATTTAGGGGATCCTCTTGTAACAGAAGATCATATTCGTGTGTTGAACGTTGCAACGCCAGAGCAAGTAAGCATATTACGAGAAAAAGCTCTACAAATCAATCAAGTATTGATTGAGCATTTCGCAAGCTGTCGTGTAAGATTAGTAGATTTCAAATTAGAGTTCGGTGTAACAGAAGATGGAGAAATTTTATTAGCGGATGAGATTTCACCAGATACATGCCGCTTATGGGATGAAGCGAGCAATGAAAAATTTGATAAAGATGTATTCCGTCGCGATCTTGGTAATTTAACAGAGGCTTATGAAGAGATTTTAAAACGATTAGGGGGAGCTTCACATGTATAAAGTAAAGGTATATGTAACGTTAAGAGAAAGTGTATTAGATCCACAAGGAACAGCGGTAAAAGGAGCACTTCATAGTCTTTCCTTTACAGAAGTACAAGATGTTCGTATTGGTAAATATATGGAACTAACAATTGATAAATCAGTTACAGATATTGATGCAATGGTAAAAGAAATGTGCGAAAAATTATTAACGAACGTAGTGATTGAAGATTATCGCTATGAAGTTGAGGAGGTTGTCGCGCAGTGAAATTTGCCGTAATCGTTTTCCCAGGTTCGAACTGTGACGTAGATATGTTTCATGCAATTAAAGATGAGCTTGGCCAAGATGTAGACTACGTTTGGCATAGTGAAGAAAACTTAGATCAGTACGATGCAATTTTACTACCAGGTGGTTTCTCTTACGGAGATTACCTTCGCTGCGGAGCTATTTCTCGCTTTGCAAACGTAATGAAAGGTGTACGAAAAGCAGCTGAAGCAGGAAAACCAATCTTAGGTGTATGTAACGGTTTTCAAATTTTAGTAGAGTCTGGCTTATTGCCTGGTGCATTAATTCGCAATAAAAACTTAAAATTTATGTGCCGTACTGTTCAGCTTCGTGTTGAAAATAATACAACAATGTTTACATCACAATATGAGAAAGATGAAGTGATCGATATTCCAATCGCTCATGGTGAAGGAAACTACTACTGTGATGAAGCAACGTTGAAACAGTTAGAAGAAAATAATCAAATTGCCTTCCGTTATGTAGAGAATCCAAACGGAAGCGTTTCAGATATTGCAGGGATTGTAAATGAACAAGGAAATGTACTTGGTATGATGCCGCATCCAGAACGTGCTGTTGATGAATTACTTGGAGGAGCGGATGGTCTAAAAGTATTTCAATCTATTTTGAAACATTGGAGGGAAACATATGTCGTTACTGCTTGAACCAAATCCAACTCAAATTAAAGAACAACGCATTTATGCGGAAATGGGATTAACAGACGAAGAGTTTGCCATGGTTGAAAAGATTTTAGGACGTCTGCCAAACTATACAGAAACAGGATTGTTCTCTGTTATGTGGTCAGAGCATTGTAGTTATAAAAATTCTAAGCCAGTTCTTCGTAAGTTTCCAACGACTGGTGAACGTGTACTACAAGGTCCTGGTGAAGGCGCTGGAATCGTAGATATCGGTGATAATCAAGCGGTAGTATTTAAAATGGAAAGTCATAACCATCCATCTGCAATTGAGCCATATCAAGGTGCAGCAACTGGGGTTGGCGGTATTATCCGTGATGTGTTTTCTATGGGAGCACGTCCAATTGCGATGTTAAATTCACTTCGCTTCGGTGAGCTAAAATCACCGCGCGTAAAATATTTATTTGAAGAAGTTGTAGCAGGTATTGCAGGATACGGTAACTGCATAGGTATTCCAACTGTTGGCGGTGAAGTACAGTTCGATCCATGCTATGAAGGAAACCCACTTGTAAATGCAATGTGCGTTGGGTTAATTAATCATGAAGATATAAAAAAAGGGCAAGCACACGGTGTCGGTAATACAGTAATGTATGTTGGTGCTTCAACAGGACGTGACGGTATTCACGGTGCAACGTTTGCATCAGAAGAGCTATCTGAGGATTCTGAAGCAAAACGTCCAGCGGTGCAAGTAGGCGATCCATTTATGGAGAAGCTTTTAATCGAGGCGTGCTTAGAGCTTGTAAAATCTGACGCACTTGTTGGTATTCAAGATATGGGAGCGGCGGGCTTAACATCATCTTCTGCAGAGATGGCAAGTAAAGCAGGTATGGGTATTGAAATGTATTTAGATGATGTACCGCAGCGTGAAACAGGTATGACACCATACGAGATGATGCTTTCTGAATCACAAGAGCGTATGTTAATCGTCGTGAAAAAAGGTAGAGAACAAGAGATTGTAGAGTTATTTGAAAAATACGGCCTTGCAGCAGTAACAATGGGGAAAGTAACAGAAGATAAAATGCTTCGTTTATTCCATAAAGGTGAAATGGTTGCGGAAGTGCCGGCTGATGCATTAGCAGAGGAAGCACCTGTTTATCATAAGCCTTCAAAAGAAGCAGCGTATTTTGCAGAGTTCCAACAAATGAAGATGGAAACACCAAAAGTAGAAAACTATAAAGAAACATTACTTTCTTTACTTCAGCAACCAACGATTGCAAGTAAAGAGTGGGTATATGATCAATATGATTACCAAGTACGCACAAACACAGTTGTTACACCAGGGTCTGACGCAGCGGTTGTTCGTGTTCGCGAAACAAATAAAGCATTAGCAATGACAACGGATTGTAACTCTCGCTACATTTATTTAGACCCAGAAGTAGGCGGAAAAATTGCTGTAGCAGAAGCAGCTCGTAATATTGTATGTTCTGGCGGTGAGCCACTTGCAATTACAGATTGCTTAAACTTTGGTAACCCAGAAAAGCCAGAAATCTTCTGGCAAATTGAGAAGTCAGTAGATGGTATGAGTGAAGCGTGCCGCACGTTAAATACACCTGTTATTGGTGGAAACGTATCAATGTACAATGAGCGCAGTGGGGAAGCAGTATATCCAACACCAACTGTTGGTATGGTTGGTCTTGTACATGATGTAAAGCATGTAACAACGCAAGAGTTTAAGCAAGCTGGTGATCTCGTTTATGTAATCGGTGAAACAAAAGCGGAGTTTGGCGGCAGCGAATTGCAAAAGATGGTGTATGGAAAGATTTTCGGTCAGGCACCAAGCATCGACTTAGAAGTAGAAGAAAAACGTCAAAAGCAATTATTAGCAGCGATTCAAGATGGACTTGTACAATCAGCGCATGACGTTGCAGAAGGCGGATTAGCAGTTGCGTTCGCAGAAAGTGCAATGGGGGCAAACGGATTAGGTGCAGATGTGAAATTAGCTGGGGAAACGACAGCGATGTTATTTGCAGAATCACAATCTCGCTTTATTGTTACCGTAAAACGCGAGCAAAAAGAAGCGTTTGAAAATATGGTAGATGCACTTTGTGTTGGGGAAGTAACAAGCGCAAACCAATTAACAATTCTTAATGAAGAAAATGAAGTATTGCTTACAGCAGATGTTGATGAAATGAGAACGGCTTGGAAAGGGGCTATTCCATGCTTAATGAAATAAAGGGGCTAAATGAAGAATGCGGCGTTTTTGGAATTTGGGGGCATGAAAATGCAGCACAAGTTACGTATTACGGGTTGCATAGTTTGCAGCACCGTGGTCAAGAAGGCGCTGGCATTGTTGTAAATAATGGGGAGAAAATCATTGGTCATAGAGGGCTTGGTTTAATATCAGAAGTGTTTTCACGCGGTGAGCTAGATGATTTAAATGGAAAATCAGCAATTGGGCACGTTCGTTATGCAACAGCGGGCGGCGCTGAAGTGGCGAATGTCCAACCGTTGTTATTCCGCTTTTCAGACCATAGTATGGCATTAGCGCATAACGGTAATTTAATTAATGCTAAAATGCTTCGCCGTGAATTAGAGGCAGAGGGAAGTATTTTTCAAACAAGTTCGGATACAGAAGTATTGCTTCATCTAATTAAACGTAATACAAAAGGTACGTTAATTGAAAGTGTAAAAGATGCATTAAACAAAGTAAAAGGTGCTTTTGCCTATTTGTTATTAACAGGAAACGAAATGATTGTTGCATTAGATCCGAATGGGTTCCGTCCGCTTTCGATTGGAAAGATGGGAGATGCATACGTTGTAGCATCTGAAACATGTGCATTTGATGTTGTTGGTGCAACATACATTCGTGATGTAGAGCCTGGAGAAATCATTGTTATCAATGATGAGGGAATACACGTAGATCGCTATACAAATGATGTAGAGCATGCGATTTGTAGTATGGAGTATATTTACTTCGCGCGCCCTGATTCAAACATTGCTGGTGTTAACGTTCATGCCGCACGTAAAAACATGGGGAAATTGTTAGCAAATGAAGCGCCAGTTGAAGCAGATGTTGTAACTGGTGTACCAGATTCTAGTATTTCGGCGGCAATCGGCTATGCAGAAGCAACTGGAATCCCTTATGAATTAGGTTTAATTAAAAATCGTTATGTTGGACGTACGTTTATTCAACCTTCTCAAGAGTTGCGTGAACAAGGGGTAAAAATGAAACTTTCGGCAGTACGCGGTGTTGTTGAAGGTAAACGTGTTGTTATGATTGATGATTCGATAGTGCGTGGTACAACAAGCAAGCGAATTGTTCGCATGCTTCGTGAGGCTGGGGCAACAGAAGTGCACGTAAGAATTGCTTCGCCGCCTCTTAAGTATCCGTGCTTCTATGGAATTGATATTCAAACAAGAAAAGAATTAATTGCAGCAAATCATTCGATAGAAGAAATTCGTGAGATCATTGGAGCAGATTCTTTAACATTTTTAAGTGAAGATGGCTTAATCGAAGCAATTGGCCGCCCGTATGAAGGGAAATATGGCGGTTTATGTATGGCTTACTTTAATGGGGATTATCCGACGGCTCTTTATGATTACGAACAAGAGCTTTTAGAAAGCATGAAGTAAAATATAGCAGCTTCTACTACAGGCTGTGTAGAAGCTCGCTTTTTCTTGGGAGAAATTCTTTCAGTATAAAAAGACGAGGTGTATAGAAACGATGGCGAATGCATATAAGCAAGCAGGAGTAGATATTGAAGCTGGATATGAAGCGGTATCTCGCATGAAAAAACACGTGCAAACAACGATGAGAAAAGAAGTGCTAGGCGGGTTAGGTGGTTTTGGAGGAATGTTTGATCTTTCAAAATTCGCATTAGAAGAGCCAGTATTAGTATCTGGAACAGATGGTGTAGGGACGAAATTAATGCTCGCTTTCATGATGGATAAGCATCACACAATTGGCATCGACGCAGTTGCAATGTGTGTAAATGACATTGTTGTGCAAGGGGCAGAGCCGCTCTTTTTCCTTGATTATATTGCTTGCGGTAAAGCAGAACCTAGTAAAGTTGAAAACATCGTCAAAGGAATTGCAGAAGGATGCCGTCAAGCTGGTTGTTCACTAATCGGCGGAGAAACAGCTGAAATGCCAGGAATGTACTCTGAGGAAGAATACGATTTAGCTGGTTTTACAGTTGGTATTGTTGATAAAAAGAAGATTGTTACAGGACAATCGATTGAAGCGGATCAAGTATTAATTGGACTTGCTTCAAGCGGAATTCATAGTAATGGTTATTCTCTTGTCCGTAAAGTGTTATTAGGGGACGGACAACTTTCACTTGATCGTATTTATGGTCGTTTAGAACTACCGCTTGGTGAAGAATTATTAAAACCAACAAAAATTTACGTCAAACCTATTTTAGAACTATTGAAGAAATATAACGTAACTGGTATGGCTCACATTACTGGCGGCGGATTTATTGAAAATATTCCACGTATGTTGCCAGAAGGTATTGGAGCACAAATTGAACTTGGTTCTTGGTCAGTTCACCCAATTTTTGATTTACTGCAAGAAGTTGGTGAATTAAAGAAAGAAGAAATGTTCAATATTTTTAACATGGGTATTGGTATGGTAGTAGCGGTCAAAGAAGAAGATGCAGCAGGTGCTATGAAACTTTTAGAAGAACAAGGGGAAACAGCGCGAATCATCGGACGCACTGTGAAAGGTTCAGGTGTTACTTTTGCTGGAGGAGCAGCATTATGAGCCGATTAGCAATTTTTGCTTCAGGAAGCGGTTCTAATTTTCAAGCGCTTGTGGATGCTGTAGAAGCTGGAAGATTAGATGCACAGCTTAGTTTGCTTATATGCGATCAGCCGGGCGCACGTGTTGTAGATCGTGCAAATGATCATCATGTTCCTTGCTTGTCCTTTTCAGCGAAAGCGTATGAATCAAAGGAAGCATTCGAACAAGAAATATTAAAGAAATTGCAAGAATACGAGATTGATTGGATTATTTTAGCGGGGTATATGCGTTTAATTGGTCCGACATTGCTAACTGCTTATGGAGGGAGAATCGTTAACATTCATCCTTCCCTATTGCCAAGCTTTCCTGGGAAAGATGCAGTTGGACAAGCAATTGAAGCTAGTGTGAAAGTAACAGGTGTAACAATCCATTACGTTGATGCAGGGATGGACACTGGGCCAATTATCGCACAAGAAGCAGTAACAGTTTCTGAAGATGATACACGAGAAAGTTTACAAAAGAAAATTCAACTTGTCGAACATAGATTGTACGTGGATACGGTGAAATCTTTATTACATTCTGAAGTGAAGTCATAAGAGCAGCCATTTAATACAACTAGGGGTGGAGAATAAATGAAAAAGCGTGCATTAGTAAGTGTTTCAAATAAAGCTGGAGTTGTAGAGTTTGTAAAAGGATTACTTGAGCAAGGTATTGAGGTTATTTCAACAGGCGGTACGAAAAAATTACTAGAAGAAAACGGCTTACAAGTAATTGGTATTTCTGAAGTAACAGGTTTTCCAGAAATTATGGACGGTCGTGTGAAAACATTACATCCAAACATTCATGGTGGACTTCTTGCTGTACGTGATAACGAAACGCATATGGCGCAAATGAATGAGCTTGGCATTCAGCCGATTGACTTTGTTGTTGTAAATTTATATCCATTTAAAGAAACAATTGCAAAACCAGATGTGACATTTGCTGATGCAATTGAAAATATTGATATTGGCGGCCCGACGATGATTCGTTCTGCTGCGAAAAACCATGAGTTTGTAACAGTTATCGTTGATCCAACAGATTACGATGTTGTATTAGGAGAACTAAAAGGAAGCGGAGACGTTTCAAAAGAAACAAAACGTAAATTAGCAGCAAAAGTATTCCGTCATACAGCGGCATATGATGCATTAATCTCAAACTATTTAACAGAACAAACAGGAGAAGAAAGCCCTGAAACGTTAACTGTTACGTTTGAGAAAAAACAAGATTTACGTTACGGTGAAAATCCACATCAAAAAGCAACATTTTATAAAGCACCGTTTGCAGCAGCTTCTTCTGTTGCGTATGCAAAACAATTACATGGAAAAGAATTATCTTATAATAACATCAATGATACAGATGCAGCGCTTAGCATCGTGAAAGAATTTACAGAGCCAGCAGTTGTAGCGGTAAAACATATGAATCCGTGCGGCGTTGGTGTTGGAGCTGATATTCATGAAGCGTATACACGTGCTTACGAAGCAGATCCAGTATCGATTTTTGGCGGCATTATTGCAGCAAACCGTGAAATTGATAAAAGTGCGGCAGAAAAACTGCATGAGATTTTCTTAGAAATCATTATTGCACCTTCTTTCTCAAAGGAAGCTTTAGAAGTCTTGCAAAGTAAGAAAAACTTACGTTTGTTAACAGTGGATATCGCTAAAGCAGAAGCAGCAAGTAAAAAACTAACGTCAGTACAAGGTGGTTTACTTGTACAAGAAGAAGATACATTGTCATTAGATGAAGGTACAGTAACAATCCCAACAAAACGTGAACCAACAGAGCAAGAGTGGAACGATTTGAAATTAGCATGGAAAGTTGTGAAACACGTAAAATCTAATGCGATTGTTTTAGCAAAAGATAATATGACAATTGGTGTTGGTGCAGGGCAAATGAATCGCGTTGGATCAGCAAAAATTGCAATTACACAAGCTGGTGAGAAAGCACAAGGAAGTGCACTTGCATCTGATGCATTCTTCCCAATGCCAGATACAGTAGCAGAAGCGGAAAAAGCAGGCATTACAGCAATCATTCAACCAGGCGGATCTATTCGTGACGAAGAATCCATTCAAAAAGCAGACGAGTATGGCATCACGATGGTGTTTACTGGCGTACGTCATTTCAAACATTAATTGAGGAATAAAGGAGATGACCAAAAGTTTACTTTTGGGTCATCTTCTTCTACTTTTCGATATGATCTAGCTCGCGTGTCGAACGGCGTTGAAGGGTCTTTATCCTGTGTCGAAGCGCCGATATATTGTAAAGAACAGTCGATATATTGTGAAAGTCGCCGATAAATGCACCATTTCCGCCGATATATCGCGAAGGGACTGGGTTTTAACTTGAATAATGGAGGATGAAATATGAATGTTTTAGTAATTGGCCGCGGTGGACGTGAGCATGCGTTAGCGTGGAAATTTGCAGGGTCAAAGCAAGTTGAGACTGTATATGTAGCACCGGGAAATGAAGGAATGAAAGACGTAGCAACACCCGTAGCAATCGATGAAAATGATTTTGATGCGCTTATTGCTTTTGCGAAAGAAAATAATATCGGTTTAACATTTGTTGGGCCAGAAATTCCGCTTATGAACGGGATTGTTGATCGTTTTGAGGAAGCAGGTCTTCGTGCTTTCGGTCCGAATCAAGCAGCAGCTGTTATTGAAGGAAGTAAAGCTTTTACGAAAGAGCTTATGAAAAAGTATGATATTCCAACAGCAGCATACGAGACGTTTACAAACTATGAAGAAGCGGTAGCGTACATTGAAAAAGTTGGCGCACCAATCGTTATTAAAGCAGACGGATTAGCGGCTGGTAAAGGTGTAACAGTTGCTATGACGTTAGAAGAAGCATTGCAAGCTGTGAAGGAAATGCTGCAAGACGTAAAATTTGGAGAAGCTAGCAAAAAAGTTGTTATTGAAGAATTTTTAGATGGACAAGAATTTTCGCTTATGGCATTTGTCAACGGGACAACTGTACACCCAATGGTAATTGCCCAAGATCATAAACGTGCTTTTGATGGGGATAAAGGACCGAATACGGGTGGAATGGGTGCGTATTCTCCGGTACCGCAAATTCCAGAATCAGCAGTTGCAGAGGCGATTGAAACCGTTCTACATCCGACAGCCGCGGCAATGATTCAAGAAGGACGTTCTTTTACAGGTATTTTATACGCAGGACTTATTTTAACAAGTGAAGGTCCGAAAGTAATTGAATTCAATGCGCGCTTTGGCGATCCGGAAACAGAAGTAATCTTACCTCGTTTAGAGAGTGATTTAGTTGATGTATGTAATCATGTACTAGACGGGAAAGAGCTTACTTTAGAGTGGTCTGAAGAAGCAGTAATTGGTGTTGTTCTTGCTTCAAAAGGATATCCAGAAAGCTATGAAAAAGGCGCGGTTATAAAAGGCTTAGAAACATTAGAAGATGTAATTGTCTTTCATGCCGGAACAGATGTGAAAGATGGAGAATTTGTAACGAATGGCGGGCGTGTGTTGTTTGTTGCTTGTAAAGAAACAGACTTACAAACAGCGAAAGATAAGGTGTATAAAGAAATAGCAAAAATTGAAAGCGACGGTTTATTTTATCGTAGCGATATTGGGTACCGTGCGATTGGCCAGACCCTTTAGGTACTGGCGATGATATAAGATCTCAAAGTGAAAGTACATTTCGCTTTGGGGTCTTATTTTAGTTTTGCAAAATTAGTACATTCAATTAATAAAAATATTACTTTTACTTGATTCATATTTTTTACTAAAGTAATATATAAATGTTATTCGGTATTTCTAGTAAATGGCAGGGGGAGTAATTATGAAAAAGGTGTTTAAGTCATTAACATTTGTCGTGATGGTAGGATTATTAATGAGTGTATTAACAGGATGCTCGAATCCGAAAGATACTGTGCAAGAATTTTTGACAGTGATACAAAAGGGAGATTTTGAAAAAGCAAGTACGTTTGTTTATGCAAGTGATAAGGGTTATGATTTTAGTAAACTAAATAAAAAGGAAGACGGCATTGAGGGCAAGGCAGTATTCAATGCAATCGTAAAGAACTATAAATTTGAAAAGCCAGAACAAGTATCCAAGGAAGATGATAAAGCGAAGGTTAAAGTAAAGATTACGTCCGTTGATATGGCAGTTGCGACTACAAAGACAATCGGAGAAATCATGCCTATGGCTTTTGCAAGTGCATTTAGTGAAAACAAAGAACAATCTGAGAAGGCAATGGATCAAATGATGACGACAACTCTTGTTAAGAACTTGTCTGATAAAGATGCGGCAATGGCGACTCGTGAAGTTACGCTGAACTTAAAGAAAGACAAGGACGGTAACTATAAAATTGTTTCTGATGAAAACTTACAGGAAGCATTGCTTGCAAACTCAAAATCAATAGATAAAATGTTTGGCAATAAATAATTGCGATACCTCTAAAAGGAAAAAGAGTCCTACTCATTAAAAAGTTAGGACTCTTTTTTTATCTTACCTTTTTGCTTTGCCATCTCGCGAAGTAAATATTCAATATGAGCATTTACACTTCGAAATTCGTCGTTTGCCCATTTTTCAATAACTGCGTACAATTCGGGATCGATTCGTAATGGGAAGCTTTTCTTTTTAGCCATGATTACCTACAACCTTTAGTAGAGACTTCCTGTATTAATAACTGGTTGTGCTCCTTTATCTGAGACGATGGCAACTAATAAGTTATTAACCATATTTGCTTTTCTTTCGTCATCTAGATCAAGTATACCCTCTTCATCGAGTTTTTGAATAGAATCTTTAGCCATTTGTACAGCACCTTCTACAATTTCTTTTCTTGCAGCTAATACTGCTTTTGCTTGTTGACGCTGAAGCATTGCATGGGCAATTTCAGTTGCGTAAGCTAAGTGCGTTAAACGAGTTTCGATTACTTCTACTCCTGCAATTTCTAAACGTGCTTCTAATTCGCGTTTTAATTCTTCGGAAATTTCTTCTGAGTTTCCGCGCAGTGTAATACTGTTTTCATCTTGGAAATTATCATATGCATATTTCGTTGCCACGTGGCGAATTGCTGTTTCACTTTGAATTTCCACGAAAGCATCATAATGCTCAACACCGAAGATTGCTTTTGCTGAGTCGACAACTTTATAAACAACAACAGCTGCAATTTCAATTGGATTCCCCTCGACATCGTTTACCTTTAATTTTTTACTATTAAAGTTTTCAACACGTAGTGAAACGGTTTGACGAAATGCAAATGGAACTGTTAAAAACAGGCCATTTTCACGAATGGTTCCTAAATAGTTACCGAAAAATGTAATCACTTTTGCTTGGTTTGGCTGTACCATGCCAATGCCACTTGCAAGGATTGCTGCTAATAAAAAAGCGGGAATACCGATAGCGAATAATTCATTAATAAGACTAAACAAACCAACTCCAATTAAAACTAAAACTGCAAGCAGTCCTAAAAATCCATTTACATGAAATACTTGTTTTTCTTTCATGATCTCGCCTCCTTTTGATATAAAAATGATATCACTTTTATATCAAAGGTGACAAGAGGTTCTTGTTATAGTTTTTAGAAAAAATAAAATCTAAACAAATAGAACGTTAGTTCTTGTTTGTGGTAAAATAAAAGAAAACTTAGCCGCCCACTGCAGCGACTAAGTTTCTTTGAGAGCATCTTGCATGTTGACAAATGATTCAAAGCGGTTTGGACAGAAGAGCCTTTTCAAGTTCAGACTCAATTTCTTTATCAGAAGCATCATAACTTCCATGACTTGTCTTTTCGTCTTTATGAGAAGTAGGATGTGCTTCTTGTTTATTAGACTGTCCATTCTTCATAAAATCCATGCCTGGCATTTTTAAATCGGGAATGTTCATATATTTACTAAATTTGCATGCTTCGACAATAGGACAGAAACGAATGATGCCTTCTGCGATTCTCATTGCTCCGACCCAAAGCATAATCTTTGACCAAGTACACCATGGTTTTCTTACAAGCTTTGCAGTGCTGCAGCTAAGCAGAATAAAACCAAGTGTAATACGAATAAGAGCATTGATTGTGCCGATGTTTTGCTTGCCCAAGACATTCACTCCTTTTCATCAGCTTCGAAATAGGTTTATCCATTTCAAGAGTTATTGTTCCTTGCATGCTTTTTCTGTATACAATCCAACATTTGACGTAGAAAAAGATGTTGCATGGAACGTGTGTCAGCAGCTTATTTTTTGTTATAATGAAAGAATGCGTAAAGACGATTAGAGAAAAGAAAGGGTGTTTTCATGTACGATATTTCACAGTGGAAACATGTATTTAAGCTTGATCCGAATAAGGAGTTAAGCGATGAACATTTAGAGCTTATTTGTGAATCGGGAACGGACGCTGTTATTGTTGGCGGAAGTGACGGGATCACAATTGATAATGTATTACACATGCTAGTAAGCATTCGTAGATATGCGGTTCCTTGTGTATTAGAAGTTTCAACGCTGGATTCGATTACACCAGGATTCGATTTTTATTACATCCCAAGTGTATTAAACAGTCAAAAGGTAGACTGGGTAACAGGTCTTCATCATGCGGCATTGAAAGAATATGGAGATATTATGAACTGGGATGAAATTTTCACGCAAGGATATTGTGTGTTAAATCCAGAAGCGAAAGTAGCAAAGTTAACGGAAGCAAATTGTGAACTATCAGAAGACGATGTGATTGCATATGCACGTATGGCAGATAAACTTCTCCATTTACCAATTTTCTATTTAGAATACAGCGGCACATATGGAGATGCGGAACTTGTAAGAAAAGTGAAAGCTGAGCTGCAGAGTGCAACATTATATTATGGCGGCGGGATTGCAAATGCAGACCAAGCGAAAGAAATGGCACAATATGCGGATACAGTTGTCGTTGGAAATTTAATTTATGAAGATATAAAGAAAGCTATAGCAACAGTACAAGCTGTAAAAGGAAAGTAGGTGGCCGAATACATGAGTATAACAGAAAAATTATTAACAGGATTAAATCCGCAGCAACAAAAGGCTGTCCAAACAACGTCTGGACCATTGTTACTTATGGCGGGAGCAGGTAGTGGTAAGACGCGTGTGTTAACGCACCGTATTGCTTATTTACTTGGCGAAAAAGGTGTTGCACCGTGGAATGTACTTGCGATTACGTTTACAAATAAAGCGGCGCGTGAAATGCGTGAGCGTATTGATAAACTCGTTGGACCAGAAGCAGAGGATATTTGGATTTCAACATTCCACTCTATGTGTGTGCGCATTTTACGACGAGATATTGATCGCATTGGTATTAATCGTAACTTTACAATTTTAGATGCAAGTGATCAATTAACAGTTGTGAAAAAAATTATGAAAGAGCGCAATATTGATCCGAAGAAATTTGAACCGCGTTCTATTCTTGCGGGAATTAGCAATGCGAAAAATGAATTGTTATCTTCAGAAAAATATGCGAAAAAAATCTCAATTGCAGATCCATACGAAAAGTTGACGAGCGATGTGTATACAGAATACCAAAAGCGTCTTCTTAAAAATAGTGCACTTGATTTTGATGATTTAATTATGACGACGATTCAATTATTTGAACGGGTGCCAGAAGTACTGGAGTTTTATCAACGTAAATTCCAATATATCCACGTTGATGAGTATCAGGATACGAACCGTGCTCAGTATATTCTTGTTAATCAATTGGCGGCACGTTTTAAAAATCTTTGTGTAGTTGGTGACTCAGATCAATCGATTTATCGTTGGCGCGGAGCTGATATTTCGAACATCTTGTCATTTGAAAAAGATTATAACAATGCACAAGTTATTTTATTAGAACAAAACTACCGCTCAACGCAAAGTATTTTAAATGCAGCAAATGCGGTTATTGAAAATAATACAAATCGTAAACCGAAAAAGTTATGGACGGATAATCAAGTAGGGAGTAAAATTTCGTATTACCGCGCTGCAACTGAAAAAGATGAAGCATATTTTGTTGCGAAAAAGATTCGTGATGAAATTCAAATGGGAAATCGAAAGTATACAGACTTTGCAGTACTGTATCGTACGAACGCCCAGTCCCGTATGGTCGAGGAGATTTTCTTAAAATCAAATATTCCATACAAAATTGTTGGCGGTATTAAGTTCTATGACCGTAAAGAGATTAAAGATATGTTGGCGTATTTGCGTTTAATTGCAAACCCGGATGATGAAATTAGCTTTGCACGTATTATTAATGTGCCAAAACGTGGTGTTGGAGCAACATCTATTGATAAGATCATTAATTATGGCGTGCAAAATGGTCTTTCATTGACAGCTGTATTAGATGAAATTGAGCATGTCGGTGTAAGTGCCAAAATTGCGAAGACAGTAGCAGAATTTGCAAAGCAGCTTCATAATTGGGTAAACATGCAAGAATATTTATCGGTAACAGAACTTGTAGAAGAAGTATTAGAAAAAACAGGTTACCGTGATGCGTTGAAGAATGAACGTACATTAGAATCAGAGGGACGTTTAGAAAACTTAGATGAATTTTTATCTGTTACACAAACGTTTGAATCGCAAAGTGAAGATAAGAGTCTTGTTGCGTTCTTAACCGATTTAGCACTTGTTGCTGATATTGATCGTGTAGATGAAGATCCAACTGCTGGTGAAGAAGTCATTTTAATGACAATGCACTCTGCAAAAGGATTAGAATTTCCTGTTGTCTTCATTTTAGGATTAGAAGAAGGGATTTTCCCGCATACTCGTTCTTTAATGGAAGAAGATGAAATGCAAGAAGAACGCCGCTTAGCATACGTTGGGATTACACGTGCCGAAGAAGAACTGTACGTAACGAATGCCCAAATGCGAACGATATTTGGTAGAACGAGCATGAATAAAGAATCACGTTTCATCTCGGAAATTCCTGAGGAGCTTATTGAAACGCTTCATGAAGTAAAACCAAAGCGTGAAGCTTTTGGTGCAAAGTCTAAACCAACCACTACAACAACCGTTCGCTCTCGTTCAGCCTTTGTTCGTCCAGCTGCGAAAACAACAGGCGGTGAGCAAATTGGCTGGTCAGTTGGTGATAAAGCATCACATCAAAAATGGGGGATTGGCACTGTTGTGAGTGTGAAAGGCGAAGGAGATGGGAAAGAATTAGACATCGCGTTCCAAAGTCCAATTGGCATTAAACGATTAATGGCAAAATTTGCGCCAGTGACGAAAGTGTAAGAAAGGAATGAGGTTATGTCGAAAGAAGCAGCACAAAAGCGTATTGAAGAGCTTCGTGACATTTTAAATAAGCTTAATTATGAGTATCACGTGCTAGATCAGCCATCTGTATCAGATGCAGAGTATGATCGTCATATGCAAGAGTTAATTAAATTAGAAACAGAACATCCGGAATTTTTTACAGAAGACTCTCCAACTGTTCGTGTTGGCGGAGAGATTCTTGATATTTTTGAGAAAGTAACACATAAATCGCCGATGCTAAGTTTAGGAAATGCTTTTAATGAAGGTGATTTACGCGATTTTGATCGCAAGGTACGGCAAGGAATTGACGATCAAAATGTAAGATATGTGTGCGAATTAAAAATTGACGGACTGGCGGTTTCCCTTCATTATGAAAAAGGACGCTTCATTCAAGGAGCAACTCGCGGTGATGGTATAACGGGTGAGGATATTACGCAAAATTTAAAAACGATTAAAGCGATTCCTCTGCGTTTAACAGAAGAAATGACGCTCGAAGCGCGCGGAGAAGCGTACATGCCGAAACGTTCATTTGTGAAATTAAATGAAGAAAAAGAACAGAACGGAGAAGCTGTCTTTGCGAACCCGCGAAATGCAGCGGCAGGTTCATTGCGTCAATTAGATCCAAAAATTGCAGCAAAGCGCAATTTATCTTTATTCGTATATGGACTTACGAATTTAGAAGGAAAGACGATTACATCGCATAGTGAATCGTTAAACCTTTTAGGAGAGCTTGGATTTAAAACAAACCCGAATCGCCGAGTTTGCGAAACAATTGATGAGGTCATTGATTACGTGCAAGAGTGGCAAGAAAAACGTCCGCATCTTGATTATGAAATTGACGGTATCGTTATTAAAGTGGACGATATATCACTTCAAGAAAGCTTAGGAACAACGGCAAAAAGTCCAAGATGGGCCATTGCATATAAATTCCCAGCTGAAGAAGTTGTTACAAAACTGACGGGTATTGAACTAAGCGTTGGACGTACAGGTGTTGTAACCCCAACTGCTGAGTTAGAACCAGTACGCGTGGCAGGAACGATTGTCCGCCGTGCTTCCTTACACAACGAGGATTTAATTCGTGAGAAAGATATTCGCATTGGCGACTATGTGGTTGTAAAGAAAGCTGGAGACATCATTCCTGAAGTTGTAAATGTGATTGTAGACCGCCGTACAGGTGAAGAAGAAGAGTTTCATATGCCAACGCATTGCCTTGCATGTGAGAGTGAACTTGTTCGTTTAGAAGAAGAGGTTGCGCTTCGCTGTATTAATCCAGCATGCCCGGCACAAATTCGGGAAGGATTAATTCACTTTGTATCACGTAATGCGATGAATATTGACGGATTAGGCGAACGAGTAATTACGCAGTTATTTGATGCGGATTATATTCGTACATTTGCAGATCTTTATCCATTAACGAAAGAACAGTTATTACAACTAGAACGTTTTGGAGAAAAATCTGCTTCAAATCTAGTACAAGCGATTGAAGCTTCAAAAGATAATTCATTAGAGCGATTACTGTTTGGTCTTGGTATTCGCCACGTTGGAGCAAAAGCTGCTCGTACATTAGCGGAACATTATGAAACGATGGATAACATCGTGAACGCTACAGAAGAAGAGCTAACAACTATTAATGAAATTGGCGAAAAAATGGCGCAATCGATTGTTATGTATTTTGATAATGGAGATGTACAAGAGCTATTACAACAATTTAAGTCATATGGTGTGAATATGACTTATAAAGGGATAAAACGAGCAGATTTAGAAAACATTGAGTCTTATTTTGCAGGAAAAACAGTTGTGTTAACAGGAAAACTAGAAGTGATGGGCCGAACTGAAGCGAAAAAGAAAATTGAAGCGCTTGGTGGGAAGGTCACAGGTAGTGTAAGTAAAAGTACAGACTTAGTAATTGCAGGAGAAGCTGCTGGTTCTAAGTTAGCACAAGCGCAAAAACATAACGTTGAGGTTTGGGATGAAGCGAGGTTCTTACAAGAGCTCAATAATTAAGAGGTGCAAAGTTACCATGAAAAAAGTGATATTAGCAGCGTTAAGCCTTGGATTACTTCTTAGTGGATGTAGTATGGGGCCAAAAAAAGAAGAAAAAATCTCAGAAAAAGGGAATCCGAAAGATAAATCAATTATTTCGAAATACTCGATTTCTGATGATTATTATAAAACGGCAGTTCCATTTGAAAAAGGATCGGCACGAGGATTAGCTGTAAAAGGATTAAATAGCCGTTTAGATGTTGATGAATTTGAAACGGGATTAATGCGCATTGCAAAAGAATCATATAGTACGAAAGATTATATATTTCAGGGCGGAAAGTATTTAGATAAAGATACGATACAAGCATTAATTGAGAGAAAACGTACACCTGAGCAGCAAAGTAATTTAGAAAAAGCGTTGAAGAAGAAGTTACCGAATGGTTTAAATCCAGAGCTACCAGCAGGAGAACCGGAAACACTAGAAGCGAGAAATCAAAAGAGTCCAATGTATTTATCGCAAATTCTAGAACAAGATTACTTAAAAATAAAAGGTGAGAACCAAGCAGAATTAGGTGGAGTTGTTATCGGTCTTGCGATGAATTCTGTTCATTATTATACAGAACAGCATGGTTATCCGCGTGAACAAAAAATTGATGATAAAACATTGCTAGAAGAAGGGAAAAAAATGGCGCAAGAAATCTTACCACTTCTGCGCCAAAAAGAGGAATTGAAAAATGTTCCAATTACTTTTGCGATCTACAGACAGGAAGCTAAATCTTCACTTGTACCAGGCTCCTTTTTATCATATGTAACAGTTGATAAAGGCAGCGATAAAGTAGATGATTGGAAAGCGTTGGATGAAAAGTATTATTTATTCCCTTCTAACGAAGCAGAAAAAGATTATCGTGACGATGCAACAAATGTAAAGAACTTCAATGCGAGCATAGCGAATTATTTTACGGGTGACTATACTGCGGTTGTAGGTAGAGGATTTTATAAAGACGGTCAATTAAAAGAATTGAAGCTTGAGATTCCAGTTCAGTTTAGTGGAAAGGCAGAGGTCATTGGATTTACACAATATGTAGCTGGGGCTGTTATGGATTTCCCTAATTATATTAAAGTGCAAGTTACAATTAAATCTGTAGACCGTACAGAAGCAATTATTATCCGCGACGTGAAACAAGATAAGCCGTTTGTTCAAGTGTTAGATTAAGAAAAGTCGTTCCTTGTTATGAGGAACGGCTTTTTTGTACATAAATCTATTTTGATTTTTAGAATATAAGTTGCTGACTGCTTCTATACATGGCCAGATGATCTCGCCCACCTAAAAGAACGGGGTTTTTATATCGTTTTTTTATTAACAACATTAAAAATTTTGTTATAATTTTTAATGTTGTTATATAAAAAGGGGATCGAGGGAAAGTACAGATGGAAGATTTAAGTTTGCAAGTCATTATACTACTTATTGCTTTCGGTTTTTTAGCATCATTTATTGATTCTATTGTTGGGGGAGGCGGTTTAATTTCGCTTCCGGCACTTATGTTTGTAGGTTTACCTCCAGTTTCGGCAATCGCAACAAATAAGTTGGCGGCAACAATGGGATCATTTACGAGTACAATGTATTTTATTCGTTCTAAAAAAGTGGATTTTCGCATTGTAGGAAAACTAATTCCGTTCACAATCGTTGGAGCAGTTGCAGGGGCATTTGTTGTAAAATTCATTCCACCGGATGTGTTGCGTCCTCTTGTATTAGTTTTACTTGTATTAATTGCTATTTATATTATTGTAAAAAAAGATTGGGGTAGTGTATCTACTTATAAAAAAATGACGAAGGGAAAAACATTTTTATTCTATCTAGTCATTTTGATTATTGGATTTTATGATGGTTTTTTTGGACCAGGTACAGGTTCATTTTTAATTTTTGCATTTTTATTAATTGGTTTGGATTTTATCCGCGCGGCTGCCGCTGGTCGGATTTTAAATTTTGTTAGCAATATTGTATCGTTGATTACATTTTTATTTTTAGGAGCAATTCAATTTAAATATGGTTTAATCATGGGTGTATCAATGGTTGCAGGGGCATATTTTGGTTCGAGATTTGCTGTTCAAAAAGGTGTAGGGTATGTACGAATTTTATTTTTAGTAGTAACAATTTTATTGATTGGTAAAAATTTCTGGGAATACATTCATATTTCATAACATGATGCTTATGCATCATGTTGTTTTTTTATTTATTATATTTAAAAAATTATTTAATTTTAAAAATATAAGTCTAAGAATATTTGAACAAATCGAAATTATCGTGTAGAATAATGTTGTATTTATGTAAACGTTTTTTTCTAAGGGGAGGCTAAAATAATGGTAGTAGCATACAAACATGAGCCATTTACAGATTTTACGGTAGAGGCAAATAAAGTTGCATTTGAAGAAGGTTTAAAGAAAGTAGAATCTTATCTTGGACAAGACTATCCATTAATTATCGGGGGAGAAAAGATCACTACAGACGATAAAATCGTTTCTGTAAATCCTGCAAATAAAGAAGAAGTCGTTGGCCGCGTTTCAAAAGCAAGTCGTGAATTAGCAGAGCAAGCAATGCAAGTAGCGGATGAAACATTCCAAACTTGGAGAAAAACGAAACCAGAAATGCGCGCAGACATTTTATTCCGCGCAGCTGCAATCGTTCGCCGCAGAAAACATGAGTTTTCCGCAATTCTTGTAAAAGAAGCAGGTAAGCCATGGAATGAGGCAGATGCTGATACAGCAGAAGCAATTGACTTCATGGAGTATTATGGTCGTCAAATGTTGAAATTAAAAGATGGCATTCCGGTAGAAAGCCGTGCAATTGAATATAATCGTTTTTCTTACATTCCATTAGGAGTAGGTGTTATCATTTCTCCTTGGAACTTCCCATTTGCTATTATGGCAGGTATGACAACAGCTGCATTAGTGTCTGGTAACACTGTATTATTAAAACCAGCTAGTACAACACCTGTAGTAGCGGCGAAGTTTATGGAAGTATTAGAAGAAGCTGGCTTACCAGCAGGCGTAGTAAACTTCATTCCTGGTAACGGTTCTGAAGTTGGTGACTACTTAGTAGATCATCCTCGTACACGCTTCATCAGCTTCACTGGATCACGCGATGTTGGTATTCGTATTTACGAACGCGCAGCAAAAGTAAATCCAGGACAAATTTGGTTAAAACGCGTTATCGCTGAAATGGGCGGTAAAGATACAATCGTTGTTGATAAAGAAGCAGATCTTGAATTAGCAGCAAAATCTATCGTTGCATCTGCATTTGGATTCTCAGGACAAAAATGTTCTGCATGTTCTCGTGCAGTAATCCATGAAGATGTATACGATCACGTATTAAACCGTGCAATTGAATTAACAAATGAATTAACAGTAGGAAACCCAGAAGAAAAAGGTATCAACATGGGACCTGTTAATGATCAAGCTGCATTTGATAAAGTAATGAGCTACGTTGCGATTGGTAAAGAAGAAGGTAAACTTGTAACAGGTGGCGAAGGTGATGATTCTCAAGGTTGGTTCATTAAACCAACAATCATTGCTGACGTTGCAGAAGATGCTCGTCTTATGAAAGAAGAGATTTTCGGACCAGTTGTAGCATTCTGCAAAGCAAAAGACTTTGATCATGCACTTGCAATTGCGAACAATACAGAATACGGTTTAACAGGAGCTGTTGTTTCTAATAACCGTGAACATATCGAAAAAGCACGTGAAGACTTCCACGTTGGTAACTTATACTTCAACCGTGGATGTACTGGTGCAATCGTAGGTTACCAACCATTTGGTGGCTTTAACATGTCTGGTACAGACTCTAAAGCAGGTGGCCCTGACTACTTAGCACTTCACATGCAAGCAAAAACTACTTCTGAAACTCTATAAGAAGTATAAGAAAGACCTTCTCGTAACTGAGAAGGTCTTTTTGTGTGTTAAACAGAATGATTATGACTGAGCAGTGGACATTTCTCTTGCATTGTTTTCATAAATAAATCGGGGTCTTTTGGTAACGATATAAGAGCTATATCATAATTGCTATAAGTAATTTCTACCCGTTTAAACGTCCAAGCAGGTGCAGAGAGTAGGTTGTAAGTATATCTAATGTTCGTTATTTCATGGAGTGGAATTATAATTTTGATGAAACCAAATACAGCGATGAGATGTGTGCTTGTAATCTCGTGATAAGAATGAAATAGTGCCCATAGAAGCATACCGATGATAGGTACTATAATGGTAATACCTATTATAGTAGAGGCTATATCAGCTTTTTCAGTGAAGAAAAGGATAAATGGTATCGGGCATAATGCAATCGTAAGTAGAGACAATAGTGGATTGCGTTGAATTGAAAACTTCACGGGTTACATCTCCTTTGTTATCGGTTTACCTTATTTTGGATTTTTGCGTTAAATTTAAATAAAAGCACACAAAATTACTAGAAAATCTTACCCATTCGTCATATTTCTTTGTATAAATTTTATAAATTTCCTGTATAATACAATTGAAGGAAAATCTATGATTAGACAAGAAGACACCGCTTTCAGTTTGCTCGCTGAAGGCGGTGTTTTTTACATATACTTTAAGAAAAATAGAAACAATTTCTTTCGTTAAGTTTGAAGGAATTGTTCGCGTTGTAAAAATTCTGCCCCGCTAATTACCTCAGCATATACGTCATTTAAGGAAGCTAGAATTGTATTGTGAATGTATACAGCGGGAATCGAAACATTTTTAAAGATTAAATCTTTCGTCGCACAAGCATCATGCACTACTGTGCATGTAAAGCCAAAATCAAAGGCAGCTCGTACTGTAGCATCAATGCACATATGGGTCATCATGCCGCATACAACGACTTGTTCAATTTGTAAATTTTGTAATTCTTCTAATAGCGGCGTTTCTCGAAAACTATTAGGAAAATGTTTAAGTATGACCGTTTCATGTTGAAAAGGACGAACCCTTTCATGAATATGTACGCCTTCTGTATTCGGAAGAAGAAACGTTGCATGTTCCTGCATGGAAACATGTTGAATATGAAAAATAGGCTGGTTTGTTTCACGGAAATGTTGAAGTATGCGCTTTGCATATTCACTTGCTTCATCGGCGTTTCGCAGTTCCATCTTTCCATTTGGAAAATAATCATTTTGGATATCAACAAGTAAAAGAGCAGTTTTCATTTCAGTTACAGCCCCCAATTTCCAATTTTGTATTTGTTTAATTATTCCATTACTTTAGAGAGTTTTCCTTTTAAAAATTGTGAGATAAAGAAATTTACATAAAATTAAAACTGAAAAGTTGAAGAGACTAGAATTTTCCTAGTCTCTTCTTTTGTAGCTATTCAATTATCACACGTTTTAAAGAGGTTTCAGCAGGCTGTTTCTGCTCTTGTATATAAGAAGTGAGTTCTTCCTGAAAAATATTTAATAACCCTTTTGCTCGCTGCTGAAGTGGGGCAGGTAATTCGTTTATCATATACGATCCAACCTCAATTTTCGTCCGAATCATTTTGCGTAGTAAATCTTCACGCATGAACGACACCTCCAAATCGAATGTTGAGGACATCCCCTTCAAATTTAGCCCCTTGAATGGATAAATGCGTTAATGTTTTTGGTAATGTAATGTTTCGTTTTACGGAACCAGCGCGAATAATTAGTTCGTCACCTTTTTGATTTAATGAGAGTTCACTTTTATCAGAGAACGGGATGGAAAGGACAAAGATATATTCATCCCCGTTTTTTGTGACATATTGCGTCCGGCCGTTGAATTTTACCGCAGTTGGATCTGGATCATGTTTAAATAATGCATCGCCGACACGCTCTAGCATAGATAAGCCAACTACTTCTTGTTCAAACATAGGTGCTTCGTAAATAGGAAGCGGCTGAAAACTATCTTGAATTAATGCTTTATATTTCTTTTGTGCATCTTTCCATGCTTGAAAATATGAATCTGTAACAGTATCAGGGATGATACGATTAATCATGATAGCATCGACATTGTAATCGTATAAGTTTAAATATGTGAAGCTGCGCTGTGCTTCCTTGATGACCATTTTTTCTGGATTGACAACAACGCGAATGCTTGTTACTTCTCGGTTGGATAAAATATCTCTTATTTCACCGAGTTGTTCGAGAGTATTTGTTAATTCTTCCATGGTATCGTCGGTAGGAAGAGGGAATCCAATAAGCGGTTGTGCAACAGGACGGACAATTTTTAATACTTTCCGCTTAATTGGGAATAATTTTTCCATCCACCAGCTGAGCATATCGGGGAAGCTGAGCATCGCTAATGTTTCGCCAGTTGGAGCACAATCAATAATAATGACATCGTATGTTTTTTGTTTATATTAATCTAAAACGCGCAGTAAACTAATTAAATCTTCCATACCTGGGAACATTGTAAGTTCCTCTGTCGTAATATCGTCAGCTGCTTTTGATGTGAATAGCAATGTAATATATTTTTGCAGTTTTCCCCAGCCTTTTTCCATTTCATAGATTGTATTAATTTCTTGCGCCCATAGGTTCTCAGAAATTTCTTGCGGTTCTGATGAAAGTTTCATACCGAAGGAATCTCCTAAGCTATGGGCAGGATCTGTGCTCATGACTAACGTTTTTAACCCTTGCTTTGCACTTTGCATTGCTGTTGCTGCTGAAATACTTGTTTTTCCTACGCCGCCTTTACCTGTGTACAAAATAATTCTCATCATTCATATCCCCTTTGTTTCGATAGTCGAATATTACGAGAGTCGAAATATATCTTTGAATAAAAACCCGCAGAGGGGTTTATTCAATCGGAATGCTTTTGATCTTAGGTGAAGTAAGCTTTTCTTCTGTTTTTGGTTGTGATGTAGCAATATGATTCATGATTTTTTGGAAGATCTGTAGTAAAAATGCTTTTTCTTCTTCTGATAGCGCTTCTGTTACAAGGTTAAAGTAATAAGCAGCATTTTGTTTTACTTCTTCTACAAGTTCTAGACCAGTTTCCGTTAAACGAATCAATACAATGCGACGATCACTTTCACTTCGGTAGCGCTCAATATATTCCTTTTTTACGAGACGATTGACTACACCCGTTGTCGTACTCATTGGAATATCGAGAAGTTCCGCAATTTTACTCATCGTGATGTCTGTATTTCGCTCCATCCAAAGCAAGCAAAATACTTCCGTTTTTGAAAGTGATAAATCAAGGCTTACCCATTCTTCTGGATAGAAAAGCTTCTTGGCGTTATTAAGCAGTAAGTCTAAAAAATGTTCGTATTGCAGCAATTATTTCCACTCCCGTATATTTCGAGGTTCGTAATATTTGTTTTTATTCTATGTTTTATCCAAATAAATGTCAAATATTTTTTAAAACTTTTCAGACTAAATTCATTTTGTTCTTTATAAAGAAGTATGTATATGCTAGAGTAATACAAAAGATAGATTATTTCACATATTTTTGCATAATATGGATAATAATCCCCTCATCTAATGATGAATTGAGCCATGATAAGGAGGATACTAATGAGAAGAAGAAACACCCAAGCATTCACATTTTTAGCATGGACATCTTTCGTTTGTGCGCTTTCTGGCATGTTAATTGGTATTTATACGTTAGAAGAACCACTCAGTGTAAAAGGCTATTATTTACTTGGTACATTATTTTTGACGATGTCTAGTTTTGTGCTGCAAAAAACAATTCGTGATAATGAAGAGGATAATGCAAACAACATCCATACTGAACCAGTTTCTAAAAAAGAAACAATCGAGAAGTAAGAATGGACTCTGTTTGATGAAATTTTACAAGGAAGGCGAAAGCCTTTCTTTTTTTGTCCAAAAATAAGTGAAGTATGCTGTGTTGACTTGCTTGAACTACTGAAAATTTGGTATCATCAATAGTATTGTAGATTGTACGATATATTATGGAGGTGGCCTAGCCGTGTCAAGAATTTCCGTTGAGAATGTAAAGCATGTTGCCCATTTAGCACGTCTTGCGATTACAGATCAAGAAGCAGAAAAATTTCAAAAACAACTCGATGCAATTGTTACATTTGCAGAGCAGTTAAATGAATTAGATACAACAAACGTAAAACCAACAACTCACGTACTAGATATGAAAAATATTATGCGTGAAGACGTACCTGAAAAAGGTTTACCAGTTGAAGAAGTATTAAAAAATGCACCGGATCACAAAGAGAATCAAATCCGTGTTCCAGCAGTATTAGAATAGAGGAGGGGAATTTCGATGTCATTATTTGATCATTCTGTATCAGAGTTACATAAAAAATTACATAGCAAAGAAATTTCCGTTACGGATTTAGTGGAAGAATCTTACAAACGTATTGCGGATGTTGAAGGTAACGTACAAGCTTTTCTTACATTAGATGAAGAAGCTGCACGTGCAAAAGCGAAAGAATTAGATGCGAAGTTAGGCGCTGAAGATAACGGTTTACTATTTGGTATGCCAATCGGTGTGAAAGATAACATCGTAACAAAAGGTCTTCGTACAACATGTGCGAGCAAAATTTTAGCAAACTTTGACCCAATTTATGATGCAACAGTTGTGCAAAAGCTAAGCGCTGCTGACACAATTACAATCGGTAAATTAAACATGGACGAGTTTGCAATGGGTTCTTCTAATGAAAACTCTGGTTTTTATGCAACAAAGAATCCATGGAATTTAGATTATGTTCCAGGCGGATCTAGCGGTGGTTCTGCAGCTGCAGTAGCGGCAGGAGAAGTATTATTCTCTTTAGGTTCTGATACAGGTGGTTCGATCCGTCAACCAGCTGCATATTGCGGCGTTGTTGGTTTAAAACCAACATATGGTCGTGTATCTCGCTTCGGTTTAGTAGCGTTTGCATCTTCTCTTGACCAAATCGGACCGATTACGCGTACAGTAGAAGACAATGCATACTTACTACAAGCTATTTCTGGTGTAGACCGTATGGATACAACTTCTGCAAACATTGAAGTTGGGAATTACTTAGCTGGTTTAACAGGCGACGTAAAAGGTTTACGCATCGGTGTACCAAAAGAATACTTAGGTGAAGGTGTTGGCGAAGAAGCTCGTGAGTCTGTACTAGCAGCTTTAAAAGTGTTAGAAGGCATGGGCGCAACTTGGGAAGAAGTTTCGCTTCCACACTCTAAATATGCATTAGCAACGTATTACTTAATCTCTTCTTCTGAAGCGTCTGCAAACCTTTCACGCTTTGACGGCGTACGTTACGGCGTTCGTTCTGATAATGTGAATAATTTAATAGACCTTTATAAGAATACGCGTAGCGAAGGCTTCGGTGACGAAGTAAAACGTCGTATTATGCTTGGTACATTTGCACTTAGCTCTGGTTACTATGATGCATATTACAAAAAAGCACAACAAGTACGTACATTAATTAAAAATGACTTTGAAAATGTATTTGCAAACTATGATGTTATTATTGGACCAACAACGCCAACTCCAGCGTTTAAAGTGGGCGAAAAAATCGATGATCCGATGACAATGTATGCAAATGACATTTTAACAATTCCAGTAAACTTAGCAGGTGTTCCAGCAATTTCTGTTCCATGTGGATTCGGTGCAAACAACATGCCGCTTGGACTGCAAATTATCGGTAAACACTTCGATGAAGCAACAATTTACCGCGTTGCACATGCGTTCGAGCAAGCAACAGATTATCATACAAAAAAAGCAAGTCTGTAGGAGGCGAGCATAGATGAATTTAGAAACAATTATCGGTTTAGAGGTTCACGTTGAGTTAAAAACGAATTCGAAAATTTTCTCTGCGAGTCCAACAGAATTCGGAGCGGATCCAAATACACAAACAAGTGTAATTGACTTAGGATATCCTGGGGTGCTTCCAACTCTAAATAAAGAAGCAGTTAACTTTGCAATGAAAGCTGCAATGGCATTAAACTGTGAAATCGCAACAGAAACAAAATTTGACCGTAAAAACTATTTCTATCCAGATAACCCGAAAGCGTACCAAATTTCTCAATATGATAAACCAATTGGGGAAAATGGTTGGATTGAAATCGAAGTAGACGGTAAAAAGAAACGTATCGGTATTACACGTCTTCACTTAGAAGAAGATGCAGGTAAATCAACACATACAAGCGAAGGCTACTCACTAGTTGATTACAATCGTCAAGGTATGCCGTTAATCGAAATCGTATCTGAGCCAGATATGCGTACACCAGAAGAAGCGTATGCGTACTTAGAAAAATTAAAATCAATCATTCAATATACAGGCGTATCTGATTGTAAGATGGAAGAGGGTTCACTTCGTTGTGATGCGAACATTTCCCTTCGTCCAGTTGGACAAGAAAAGTTCGGTACAAAAGCAGAACTGAAAAACTTAAACTCTTTCACTTACGTTCAAAAAGGTCTTGAGTTTGAACAAGTGCGTCAAGAAAAAGAGCTATTATCTGGTGGTATCATTCAACAAGAAACACGCCGCTATGATGAAGCGACGAAGAAAACAATCTTAATGCGTGTGAAAGAAGGATCTGACGATTACCGTTACTTCCCAGAGCCAGATTTAGTTGAACTTTACATTGATGATGAGTGGAAAGAGCGCGTTCGTGCTTCTATTCCTGAGCTTCCAGATGCTCGTAAAGTACGTTATGTTGAAGAGCTTGGCTTACCAGCTTATGATGCACACGTATTAACATTAACGAAAGAGATGTCTGATTTCTTCGAAGCAACAGTTGTAGACGGTGCGGACGCGAAATTAACATCAAACTGGTTAATGGGTGAAGTATTAGCATACTTAAACAAACAACAAAAAGAATTACAAGACGTAGCACTAACACCAGCTGGTTTATCTAAAATGATTCAATTAATTGAAAAAGGTACAATTTCGTCTAAAATTGCGAAAAAAGTCTTTAACGAATTAATTGAAAAAGGTGGAGACCCAGAAGAAATCGTAAAAGCAAAAGGTCTTGTTCAAATTTCTGACGAAGGAGCGCTTCGCAAAGTCGTAACAGAAATTCTTGATAATAACGAACAATCTATTGAAGATTTCAAAAACGGTAAAGACCGTGCAATTGGCTTCTTAGTTGGTCAAATTATGAAAGCAACAAAAGGACAAGCAAACCCGCCGCTTGTTAATAAAATCTTACTTGAAGAGATTAATAAACGATAATAACGAAAAGCGGAGGTGGCTCGATTAGAATAGGAGGACATTGGAACTTCTGACAGAGAGGCGTTCTTTGCCTTGGAGGAAGAAGTGAAATGACCGAGTATTCTAGCCACCGGAGCTAGAGATAACGAAAAGCGGAGCTAGACAGTAACAGCAACGATTAAACAGAAAAACACCCATATATGGGTGTTTTTCTGGGTTAATCAAACGTTTGTTTAAATGGCATTTCGTTTAAACAAACGTTTGATTAACTGACAAACATAAGGAAAATGCTGTCATGTTAAGTATGGTGAGATAGTTGCAAAAAACTTGTAATAATGATAAATCTAAATTTAGAGAGAATTTTTTCATCACATGAAATAAATAGTGCCTTAATGTGAAAAATGAAGTTATATGACTTCGTGAGAGTGAAAAATGGAAGGAGGGTATGCATAGGAATGCTAAGTAAGTGCTTAGCGGCTATTCCTTTCCCTTTTTTGATGAATGAGGGTTTTCCTGTGCTAATGCTATATGAAACGTGCAAGAATTATTTATAATCCGACTTCTGGTCGGGAGTTATTTAAGAAAAACTTACCAGAAGTACTACAAAAATTAGAACAAGCAGGGTATGAAGCATCATGTCATGCGACGACGGGTCCTGGAGATGCGACTGTAGCGGCGAGGCAAGCGGCAGAGCGTAAGTTTGACGTTGTAATCGCAGCAGGCGGTGACGGTACATTAAATGAAGTGGTAAATGGGTTAGTTGGAAATGAACATCGCCCAAAGTTTGGGATTATTCCAGTTGGAACGACAAACGACTTTGCTCGTGCGATTGGTGTACCTCGTTCCATTGAGGAAGCTGTTGATATCATTTGTGCTGGCCAAACGGTACCTCTCGATCTTGGAAGAGCGAATGATACATACTTTATTAATATTGCAGGCGGTGGCCGCATAACTGAATTAACATATGAAGTACCAAGTAAGTTAAAAACAGTACTTGGACAACTTGCGTATTATTTAAAAGGGATTGAAATGTTACCATCCTTACATCCAACATATGTAGAAATTGAGTATGATGGAAAAATATTACGAGAAGAAATTACAATGTTTTTGATTACAAATACACGATCAGTCGGCGGCTTTGAAAAAGTAGCGCCATATGCTTCTATTAATGATGGTTTGTTTGATTTGTTAATATTAAAAAAAGGATCGATTGCGGACTTAATTAAAGCAGCGACACAAGCGCAGCGCGGTGAGCATATCAATAATCCGAAAGTGTTATATACACAAGCAAACCGAATTAAAGTACATTCAACAGAAAAATTAATGATTAATTTAGATGGTGAATACGGCGGCGATGCACCGATGGAATTTGAAAATGTGTACCACTGTTTGGAATTATTTGTTCCAGAACAGCAGGAAACTACCTTGTAAAAGGTAGTTTTTTTGTGAATAATGGAAAATGAATACAAATTGAAAAACCGATATAAAAACCTCCTTTTTTAGATGGGCGAGAGCATCTGACCGCGCATAGAAACGGCCAGTGCCCCTTCCTACCACATGCCAGGTTTAAAAGGAAAGGAGAAGGCAAGTAGCGGTCATGGTGTATTTTGCGTAGCAATTTATATAGAGAAATCTTTTGGATAAGTCATTAAAGACTTGAAATAAGTCTTTAATGACTTATTTTTTATGTCGAAACGTACGGAAACATAAGCGAATCGTACATTTATAAGTTGGCACACATTTTGCATTATAAAAGGCAAATGACTAAAAGAGGTGGAGAATATCATGAAAACAAATTTTGCTAAAGTAAATCAAAATATTCCGGGTTCAAAGGCAGCTTCATTATTTGAACGCCGTCAAAATATTGTGCCAAGAGGAGTAAGCAATGGAATTCAAACATTTGTACAATCGGCTCAAGGAGCACTTGTTACAGATGTGGATGGAAATCAATTTATCGACTTTGCAGGGGCAATCGGTACAATTAACGTCGGACATTGTCATCCGGCCGTTACAGAAGCTCTTCATAAGCAAATCGATCAATATATTCATACAGGTTTTAACGTAATGATGTATGAGTCGTATATTGAATTGGCAGAAAAACTAGTTACACTCGCACCGGGTGACTTTGATAAGCAAGTATTGTTTTTAAATAGCGGAGCTGAGGCAGTTGAAAATGCAGTGAAAATTGCTCGTAAGTATACGAAACGAACAGGGATTATTGCCTTTACAAAAGGGTTTCACGGACGCACATTAATGACGATGACAATGACAAGTAAAGTAAAGCCATATAAAAACGGATTTGGTCCATTTGCACCAGAAGTGTATAAAGCTCCATTCCCTTACGAATATCGCCGTCCAGCTGGATTAACAGAAGAGCAATATGAAGATTTCATTATTGAAGAGTTTAAAAATTTCTTAATCACAGAAGTTGCACCAGAAAGTATTGCTGCTGTTGTGATGGAGCCAGTACAAGGAGAAGGCGGTTTTATTGTCCCAGGTAAAAAGTTTGTAAAAGAAGTACACCGTTTATGCGCTGAACATGGCATTTTGTTCGTTGCTGATGAAATTCAAACAGGATTTGGCCGTACGGGCAAATATTTTGCGATTGACCATTACGATGTCGTACCGGATTTAATTACGGTATCGAAATCGCTAGGGGCAGGCGTGCCAATTAGCGGTGTAATTGGCCGAAAAGAAGTAATGAATGAGGCTGCGCCGGGTGAATTAGGCGGAACGTATGCTGGAAGTCCATTAGGTTGCAGTGCTGCATTAGCTGTTCTTGAAGTAATGGAGAAAGAAAATTTAAATGAAAGAGCTGTGCATATTGGAAAAGTAGTGATGGATCGTTTTCATCAAATGGCTGGAAAATATGAATGCATTGGTGATGTCCGCGGATTAGGAGCGATGTGTGCCTTTGAATTAGTGAAAGACAAAATGACGAAAGAACCGAATAAAGAACTAGCTGCCAATCTTACTGCAGAAGCAAATAAAAGAGGCTTACTGCTATTAACGGCAGGTACGTACGGAAATGTTGTGCGCGTTTTAATGCCGCTTGTGATTACGGATGAGCAACTTGAAGAAGGGCTTATGATTTTAGAAGAGTCGCTTCAATCTTGTTATGGAAAAGTAGATAAAGCGCACGTGTAAGATATAAAAATCCTCTTTTTTTAGAGGGGCGAGAGCAACTGGTTGGTCAGGTCCTGCTTCTGCCACGTGCCAGGCTAAAACAAAAAGAGGAAGCGAGAGCGGGTCATGTTGTATTCTGCCTAGCCGCGCTTGAAGCTGTATTAAATCTATATTTTAAAAACTTGTTTGCCACTGTTCCCACACTCCCTGTTATATAATGATAAGAAAGCATTATATAAATTGGACGTGTTTGTATATTAGTAACTCTGCGGTATTTCAAAACAGAGTTATGAAACTTTTAAAATATTTAAACCTCAGGGAGTGACTGGGATGGTGGCGGAAAAGGAACGAGCGTTTATGGATTTGAAAGATGTATTTGAATACGCTTTTGATGAAATTTTTGTAACAGATGAGAAAGGGATTGTCGTTCGTGTAAACAGCATGTGTGAAAGACATTACCAGTTACCGGCGGAACAATTAATTGGTAAGAGTGTAAAAGAGCTGCAAAAGGATGGAATTTTTTATCCGTCGGCAACTCTTGAGGTGATTGAAAAACAGAAGCCGATTGAACTTGTGCAAACAACAAAATCGGGAGAATATTTACATGTTCGAACGCGGCCAGTTTTTGATGATCAAGGCAATTTACGGAGGGTCATTAGCTACTCGCGTGATTTAACAGAGCTCTATCAATTGCGTCAACAGGTAGAGAAAATGACTGATCAATTAAAAACGTATAAAAAAGAATTACGAGAAACATATGAACATGAAGGACTTATTTTTAAAAGTGCAGCTATGGAGAGAATAGTTGGAACAATAAAAAAGGTATCTGTAGTCGATAGTACAGTTCTTGTTTTAGGAGAGACCGGAGTTGGGAAAAGCCGACTAGTACGCCATTTACATGAACTGAGCCATCGGAAAAATGAAATGTTTTATGAAATCAATTGTGCAGCTTTGCCAACGAATTTAATTGAGTCTGAACTGTTTGGATATGCAGGCGGTTCTTTTACAGGTGCGCACCGTGAAGGGAAAAAAGGAATTTTAGAACTGGCTCATAAAGGAACGCTCTTTTTAGACGAAATCGGAGAAATGCCTCTTGAAATTCAAGCGAAGCTTTTACAAGTATTACAGGAAAAAACGTTTCGTTCAGTAGGGGGAAGAGAATTAAAAAAAGTAGACGTTCGCATTGTAGCTGCAACAAATAGAAATTTGCAAGAGATGGTGAAGCAGGGAACGTTTCGAAAGGATTTATATTATCGCCTTAACGTTATTCCTATTTTTATTCCTCCTTTACGTGAGAGGCAGGAAGACATTTTACCACTCGTTTCTTATTACTTGCAGCATTTTAACGAGAAGTATGGACGCAGTGTGACATTATCCCCGCATGTGTTGCATGCATTTTTAGAATATCCGTGGGAAGGAAACAACCGCGAAATAGAAAATGTAATGGAACGTGTGGTCATTACTGCAGATGAGCTTGTTACAATGGACGATTTACCGTTATCTATGCAAAAATCGACGATTGAGCAATCGGGGAAAAGTTTGTATGAAATGCTAGAAGAAGTAGAGCGCAGTATTGTTTTAAAAGCGTATAAAGTGCACGGGTCAAGCTATAAAGTGGCGGAAACGCTAAAGATTAGTCAGTCGGCGGCAACGAGAAAAATTAAAAAGTTTATTGAAGAGGAAGAAATGCCGATAAATATAAATTGATAAAGCCGCCATAAAACCCTTTCTTTTTTGGGGTGGGCGAGAGCAACTGGCCATGTGTAGAAGCGGTTAGTGCCCTTTTCTGCCACATGCCGGGTTTAAAACAAAGGGAGAAAGAGAGAAAGAAAGCGAGTGCGAGTCATGTAGTGTTCTGCGTGGTCGCGATTTATATATTGAAAAGTTCGCCATAAAAACCTTTCTTTTTTGGATGGATGAGAGCAACTGGCCGCGAGCATCTCATTTTTTATGTTACATAAAAAGGTATATCATAGTAAATATAAGGGAGGACGAACAAATTGGATAAAAAAGCGATGTTAGATAAGAAAGCGATATACATAAATGGAGAGTGGATTCATTTGCATGAGCAAATTGAAATTAACAATCCTGCTACGCAAGAAGTGTTTGCTACTGTTCCGAAAGGCGGGGTAACGGAAGCGAAGCAAGCGGTGGATGCGGCGCATGATGCATTTAAGACTTGGTCGAAGTTAACAGCAGCAGAGCGTGCGAACAAATTGAAGAAGTGGTTTACATTAATTGATGAGCATAAAGAAGAAATTGCCGCTATTATGACAAAGGAACAAGGTAAGCCGTTTGCAGAAGCACTTGGTGAAGTAAACTATGCAAATAGTTTTGTAGAATGGTATGCGGAAGAAGGAAAGCGTATATATGGCGAAATGATTCCTGCTTCTCATCCTAATAAGCGAATCCTTGTATCGAAACAACCTGTTGGTGTCATAGCAGCAATTACGCCATGGAACTTCCCAGCTGCGATGATTACAAGAAAAGTAGCGCCTGCATTAGCAGCTGGTTGTACGGCAGTTGTGAAACCAGCAAGTCAAACGCCATTAACAGCGTTAAAACTAGCTGAGCTTGCGCATGAAGCAGACATTCCAAAAGGTGTTTTAAATATTGTAACAGGCAGCGCGAAAGCAATTGCGGATACATGGATGAATGATGGACGTGTGAGAAAGGTATCCTTTACGGGATCAACGGAAATTGGAAAAGAATTAATGCGCGGTGCGGCAGAAACAATGAAAAAAGTTTCCCTAGAGTTAGGTGGCCACGCACCATTTATTGTGATGAATGATGCAGATTTAGATAAAGCTGTCGAAGCGGTAATCGGTTCGAAATTCCGTAATGCTGGTCAAACGTGCATTTGTACAAATCGCGTGTTTGTACAAGAAGGTGTATATGAAAACTTTGTAGAGAAGTTCCAAAAAGCTGTAGGAGAATTACAAGTAGGTGACGGTTTTGCAGAAGGCACAACTGTTGGGCCGCTTATTGATCAATCGGCTGTTGAAAAAGTGCAAGAACATATAGAAGATGCCATTCAAAAGGGTGGAAAGGTACTGAACGGAGGGCAAAAGGTTGCAGAATTAGATGGTCACTTTGTTCAACCAACTGTAATCGGCGAAGCGAATGATGAGATGTTATGTATGACAGAAGAAACATTCGGGCCGCTTGCACCTGTTGCGAAATTTAAAACAGCTGAAGAAGTAATTGAGCGTGCGAATAATACGCCGTACGGTCTAGCAGCATATGTCTTTACAACAAATATTAGTCAAGCATTTCAAATTAGCGAAGCATTGGAATACGGAATTATTGGCTTAAATGACGGTCTTCCATCGGTTGCACAAGCGCCATTTGGTGGATTTAAAGAAAGTGGTATCGGCCGTGAAGGTGGTCACTTTGGCATTGAAGAGTATGTAGAAATTAAATATATTTCGTTAGGACTATAAAAAGAATCGCATCAACGAAAACGTTGATGCGATTTTTTATTGTATGGATACTAATTTACATTAAGCTTTCTGATAATGTGATAGTATATCTCATGTTACCTTAATAAAATGAAAAAAACTTAATAATACAAAGGTTTCTTAAAATTAGAGATTCTGTAACTCGATTAGATCTAATTCTTTTTGTCTCTTTTTTAAAAATTTTTTTTTATAATGTTTTCTGCCTGAAGCCCACGTACTTAAAAAACTGCATAAACCAGCTATTATCATTATCCATGTAGAAAAATAATCACCATTAGCTATTAGCTTATTAAAAAAGAAGCTAATAAAACCTATGTATGCTAAAGGGAGAATTCCACCTAAATAAGGATTTTTTCGAGATGATAAAAAGATTTGAGTAACTATTATAACGATAATAACTAGTATTCCAACTATAGGGCTCATAATTAAACATCCCTTTCTTTTTTATATTTTTCTATAATGATTTTAGCAACGTCTAGACTAATTCGCTCATCAATAACAAGTCCCTTAATCATATTTACAAACTCTACATCATCTTCTTTACTGTGTACTTCAATTTTTTTTATTAACCTATCTAATTTGGCACGTACTGTTGGATAAGAAACATCATACAAGTTAGACATGTTTTTTAAAGAGCCAGAATTTAATATAAACTTTCTAATAAATTCTAAAGACTCTTTATCTAACGCGAGAACCCATGAAGGAATTTCTTCTCTTTCCATAAATAACCACCACCTTACTTTAATAATATTAAACTTTTTATAAATAATATTCAATATAATATTAAATAAAGTTAAAAATATTTTTAAATTATTTGTGATTTAAACAAACATAACCCCGTCCTAAATTTAGAACGGGGTTATGTTTGTTTGAGGTTTTAAAATGAAATAACATTATTGTCACTTTACAATTAAAATGCCCAATTCCCTTTACGGAAGATTGGTTCATGAGTACCATCTGCTGTAATACCGTCAATATCTAGCTCACCAGAACCGATCATAAAGTCTACGTGTGTAATACTAGAGTTTGCACCGTTTTCTGCAAGTTCTTCTTTTGACATTGTTTTACCGCCGTCTAAGTTGAAAGCATAAGCGTTACCGATTGCTAGATGGCAAGAAGCATTTTCGTCAAATAATGTATTGTAGAACAAAATATTTGTATTCGAAATAGGTGAATCGTGCGGTACTAATGCAATTTCTCCTAAGAAGTGAGAACCTTCATCTGTTTCAACTAAGTGTTTTAATGTTTCTTCGCCAACTTCAGCTTTGTAGTCTACAATGCGTCCGTTTTCAAATGTAAGTGTGAAGTTATCAATTACATTTCCGGCATACACTAATGGTTTTTTACTTGTTACATAGCCGTTTACGCCTGTTTTTAATGGCATTGTAAATACTTCTTCAGTTGGAATGTTTGCCATGAATGGTACATTCTTTTCGTTAACGCTGCCAGCACCAACCCATAAATGTTTTTCAGGAAGCTCGATTGTTAAATCTGTGCCTGGTCCTTTGTAGGATAATGCTTTATAGTGTTTATCGTTTAAATAATGTACTTTCGTATGTAAGTTATCGTTATGTTCGTTCCATGCTTCAACAGGGTTTTCTAAGTTTGCACGAGTAGCTTGGAAAATCGCATCCCATAATTTTGCGACTTGTTCTTCTTTTGGTACATCTGGGAATACTTTTGCTGCCCATTCTACTGTTGGAACAGAAATCACACACCAGCTTACTTTGTCAGCTTGCATATATTCGCGAACTGTTTTCATCGCTTCCCCAGCTGCTCGGTTTGCGCTCGCAATACGCTTTGGATCTACCCCTTTTAATAAATCTGGATTTTCTGCGTAAATAGACATAAATGCTGCGCCTTCTTTTGCTAGTTCCTCACGTGCACGTGCTTTCCAAGCAGGGAATTCAGCAAACGCTTCTTCTGGTGCTAAATCAAATTTTAAGCGTGATAATTGCTCATCTACAAAATCAACGTATACATGTTTTGCTCCAGATTCATAAGCTTTTTTTGTAACAAGACGAACGAACGGGGCAGCTTCAATTGGTGCACCAATACTTAATGTTTGTCCCGGTTGAATATTAACTCCGATATTTACCGCTAGTGAAGCGTATTTTTCTAACGTTTGTTCAAATGTCATATGTATTCTCCTTTGTTTAAATATTTCTTATATCTATAATACAGGAAAATTCTGAATTTACAAACAGACCCCGATAGTAATCGGGGTCTGTTTTCTTATTTAATTGCTAAACTAAACTGTTCTACAGTCGTGTTGTTATGAATACGAACACGTTTCATGCGTAATAACTCATCTGCTTCACCTTTTGTAATGAATTGTCCAGGTTTCGTTGTTGTCGCAAATTGATAATACTTTTTCGTTTCTGCAACAACTTGATCATTTACATGGCCAAATGGATAAGCAATCGCAATAACAGGTTTTCCAGTAACTTTTTCGAGTTTCTCCTTCGAACCTTTTAGCTCTGCTTCATAGTTTGTGATTTTTGGTAAATCTGCATGTGTTGCTGTATGAGATTGAACAGAAAAAATGCCGGAGTTTACCATTTCTTTTATATCAGCTGTAGATAGAGAACCTTCTGTATCGATAGAATCGGTAATCATATACTCTGTAGCAGTTGGTTTAAATTTGTCATCTTTTAGCTTTTGTAAAATATGAAAAGCGTTCAGATTATTTTTCATCCCGTCATCAAATGTAACGAAAATTGGTTTGTTTACTTTGTTAATGTCGTTCCAACGTTCAAAAGTTAGAAGTGTATAGCCATTATCTTTTAAATACTTCATTTGCGCTTCAAAGTTGGCAGGGGAGACAAATAGGTCTTTAATCCCGCTTCCTTCTTTATAATCATCAATCGCATGATACATGAGAATCGGTACGTGCTGCTGAAAGATAACTGCTGATTTTGTAAGTGGAATTGTTTTTCCGTCTTCTTTTACACCATTTGCTTCAATTTGATATTCCCCGCGTTTTCCTTCAAATTCTTTCAGATCAAACGGTAAAGAAAAATGATTTTCTTTTTCTTTAGAAGAAAATGTTTTTACACTTTCTTTTCCGTCAGCGGTGCGCCAAATTTTGTATTGCACCTCTGTAAGGGGATCTTTTACATCTTTCGTATAGATAACAGTATTTGTTGATTCGTGTGTAATCGGATTCCACGAAATGGATCCTTGTGGTTGCACTTTCTCTTCTGTTTTCTTAGCTGTTTGCTGCTTGGAAGCCGTCGCTTCTCTTTTCGGTTCTGTTTGCGTCGAATTACTACAGCCAGCGATGAACAGAGTAGAGAGTAGTATAGTAGAAATGTATTTTTTCATAGTATAAGCATCCTTTAATAAAAGTATAAGAAGAGGCTGCTTTGTTCATAAAAACAGCCTTACAATATATAAATTCATTTTGCCACATATCAGTCGCTGTTATGCGGCGGGAATTTACATTTATCCCGCATTAACGAGCAGTAATACTCCCACCTCAAAATTCAGCGAAAGCAAAGAAGTTAGGTGGGAGATAAACTGCCCGTAAAAGCCCGATTGGTTCAACTAATAATCAGTGGGGGATGAAGAAAACCCCCACTGATTATAGTTTCACTTTATATCATTAATTGCGCTCTCTTACTAATGCTGTAAATTCACCCATTGTTGTTTTAGGTCCGACAAAATGGCGTTTAATTAAATATTGCTCGTTCGGTAAACCCTTTGACAGATGATTGCCGTGATCAGTTGTTACGGCAAATTCGTAATATTTTTTTGTTTCTGCAACAGCTTGATCGTTATAAGAACCTACTGGATATGCAAGAGCAATGATCTTCTGACCAGTAAGATTTTGAATTTTCTCTTTTGAAACTCGTAATTCTTCATCGTAATTGTTTGAAAAAGCCATCATCGCATGAGTAGATGTGTGCGATTGGATAGAGAAAATGCCGGAATCGACCATCTGTTTAATTTCATCTTTTGAAAGACGATTTGGTGCATCAATATCATTGGCAACGATAAACTCCGTCGCTGCTGGCTGGAATTTATCATCTTTTAAACCTTGTAAAATTTTAAGGGCATTCATATTATTTTTGCGCCCGTCATCTAGCGTAATAAAGACAGGTTTATTAACACGATTGATATCACCCCAACGTTCAAAAGTCAGCAATGTATACCCGTTATCTTTTAAGTATTTCATATGTGATTCGAACTGTTCTGGCGGTACATACAACCCTAACTCACCGTCACCTGGTCCAGAGTATTTTTCAATTGCATGATACATTAGAATTGGTACAGATTGTTGGAATGTAATTGTAGATTTCGCAAGAGGTACTTGTGAGCCATCTTCTTTTAATCCCGTTGTTTCAATTTGATACTCTCCGCGTTTCAAATTGAAAGCTTTTAAGTGGAATGGGAAAGCAAAGTTATGTTCTTTTTCCTTTGAGGAAAATGTCTGTTTGCTTTCAGGGCCATCAGCAGTGCGCCAAACGTGGTATTGTACTTCTGTAAACGCATCTTTTAAATTGTTCATATAGAGCACAGTGTTTTTCGCATCAGGTGCAAAAGGTTCCCATGTTACATTCCCTTGCGTTAAGGGAACAGCTACTGTTTTCGCTTCCGCTTTCTTCGTTTCTTTTTGTTTCTCCGCAGCTGCATCTTTTTTCTGTTTATCACTAGTTACACTAGTGTTGCAACCTACGAGAATAGTAGAAGAAAGTAAAGCCAATAGTGCGTATTTCTTCATCATATCCATCCTTCTATTGTGTATTATATCCTTGTTAATCATATCACTCTCAAATGGAGAGGGGAATATCCTTTTTTGGATAATTACGACAGGGATACTGAATTTTCGCAACTAACAGGGAAGGTGTATATGTATATCAGAAAAAAACGATATAAAAACTCTTTTCTTTTTAAGGGGGGACGAGAGCATCTGGCCGCATATAGGAGCGGTCGGGGCCTTTTCCTACCACGTGCAACGTTTAAAACAAAAAGGAGAGACCAAATATTTATCTGGTCTCTTGCTTATTATTTCTTTGGTTTAATATAAGGGACCATTTGTGCAGTAGCCCCTACAGAGGCGCCGCGAATAAAACTTTGATTTTCTAAGGCTTTAAAATTTTGGGTTTGACCAGTCAGCATTACCCCTAAAATTTTAATTTCATCAAACTTTAGAAAGTTCCTTCTGTACATTCCATACATTCCTTATTTATATAAGATGACATTATTGGTAGCATCCAAAAAATCTCACTTCTTATNNATAAGAAGTGAGATTTTTTGTTTTGGGGGGCGACTGGATTTCTTAGCTTGATGGGCATGTGGCGGGACCCTATCGCTATCAAGTTAACAAAGCTATATTTCCTTAAAATGAAAAAACATGCTATGCTTTTTGTAGAATCATAGGAAAAGAGGGCGCTTTTTTGCACCAGAACCAAATATTTTGTGGGAATAAAAACCAGACTTTATCCAGTTTTTATACGTACCTCGGCTGAATCTCTATTTAATTACTCTGAAGTTCATTTTTCTCGGTTCCTTTGTAAATCAATTTATAGAAACTTAGAACCAATAATATACAACAAACCAAAATAGTTACTACCATTGGTATTTGTGAAGTCATATGAAAACTACTTAATATGAGTCCGCAGAAAAAACCAAATATCATTTGGATAAAGAAAAACAATCCTGAAGCAGTTCCTACAATTTCATTAAAGGGTTTCATAACAGCAGCTTGACAAGCCGGAAATATCCCACCTACCCCAGTCATTAGTAACATCATAGGCAATATGATACCAAAAGGATTTTCCGGCGTAAAACAAGCAGCTAGTACCATAATTCCAGATGAAATTAAAGCTATATAGCTTTCGTACATGATTACTTTATTTAATCCTATCTTATTCCCATTTCGTCTAGTAAAGGTCGTCCCAAATATATATCCTACAATTACTAAAGCGTACATTATGCTATACGATCCAGGACTCACATGAAAAAATCCCTGTAATACAAATGAAGAAGATTGAATAAAAGTATAATAGGAACACCAAGCAAGGCCAATAGCAACACTATAAGCTAAAAAAACCTTATGAGTTAACAAAAACTTGTAATTATTAATGATAGATTTTATATTTATATTTTTTTTATGTTGCATTTCGGATTCTTGATTTAGTACATATAATGATAATATTAAAACGCTTGTTACAAGCATAAGTAAAAAGACAAAGCAAAACCGCCATCCTAAGTAAATTTGTATAAGACTTCCGATTGAAGGAGCAATCGCAGGAGTTATAGCAATTGCTGTTGATAAATTTGTAAGTACATTTAATTGCTCTTTATCTTTGAACTTTTCTTTAGCAATTACTCTAGCAATAACTGTACCGCATCCTCCACCAAGAGATTGAAAAAACCTTCCTAAAATTAAAACATAAATATTAGACGTAATTAAACAAATCATAGTTGCTAATAAATATATAAGTAAGCCAAAGGTAATTACTGTTCTATTTCCATATCTGTCGGAAAATATTCCACAGATTAAAGTCGAAATAGCATATCCAACCATATATACGCTTAGAGTTAACTGTAATAAGTTATTTCCTGCATTTAAGTCTTCAGACATATGTGGTAAAGAAGGTAAATATAAACTTATTGATAATTGTGGTATACATACTAAACAAATTAAAGTTATTAAAATTAAATTGCTTTTCTTCTTACTCATTATTATTCCATCCTTTTATATACAAATTAATGATTTTGAAGAGAGATGTTCTAAAATATCTTGTGATATTATCTTTGCATGTTTAGAGATCATTTCAACAGAACTTGTAAAATAATATGTACCACAAGTAATATGTCCTAGAGCCTTTAACTCTTTATTTGTTTTTCCGTTTATATCGATAATACTTCCGGAGTCGAAATCCACTTCTACTCCTCCGTACTTATTTATTTTTGCTGTTCCTGCTTCAACTAAATTACCTAGCAGATTATCTCTATAAGATTTATGTAAATATTTTGTCGATCCAACCGCGTTAATAATCCATTCATATGATTCCTTGTTAAAGTCTTTAAAATAAACATTAAACTTATTTTTGTAAATTTGTATATCCTCAACGCCCTTTTTTATATGCAATATATTCTTGTTTAACATTTCTAATATTATCTTTGCATTATGTATCGGCATAGGGTTTCTTTCACTCATAAATAGGCGTTCATATTTTTTTAAATAAGTCACTTTGTCATTTTGATTCAAATAAAACCAATATTTACTTATGACTTCATTTGTCTCCATCAAAATTGATTGCCACAAACCTAATTCTTGTAAATCTTTCATATCATTTTCTATTGCTTCTTTTGGTGTTAACTTAATTCTATTGTTTAATATTCTGCTTTTTAAATCTAAACCTGCGTAATGACACTCTTTATTTAAAATATGAATTATTTGTACAAGATTAATTTCATTATTGTTCTGGGAAATTATTTCTTTCAAAGTATCTTCTGTAAAAAATTTTAATTTATATGGCTGGATATTTCCTCTTACAGCAGGAAGTAATCCATTTCTGGATAACATATGAATTTTCCCCTGATGCCCTCTTTTATTTAGAACAAGACTAATATCAATTGCTGTTAAGCTAGATCCTAAAATACCTATTTTACTTTTTGGATTTACTTCTGATAATGAGTTTACTAGTGGGTAAGGATTATATATAAAATTTCTATTACCATTTAATTTATAATAATCAGGGAATTTAGTGTGGCCTACACACAATATAATATAATCATATTCAACTTTATCCATATTAGATGTTACAATGAATCTTTTCTTAATTCCTGTTTCTATATTTATTACCTCATCAAACTTAACATCCACATAAATGTTTTTGTCTTTAGCTATTTTTAGTGATTTTCGAAAAGTCTCATTAAGATATTGTCCAAAAAAACGTCTTGGAAGAAATTCATCTAGAGAAAAATGTACTTCTGTTTTACTTTTATACCAATTCCAAAAATCGTCTGGAGTTTCATTAAATACTGACATTTGTTTGGAGTGCCTATTTAATAATAAAACATCTGAATCGTCTTGGTAAGGTATACCTGGACCAATAGCAGCATTCTTATCATACATTGTTATATTGAGATTTACGTCAGAAAAATTAAAGTCCCTAATTAAATAATTAAAGGTGCAAATCCCAGATACTCCTGAACCTATTATTGCTACTTTTTTTTCCTTCATTACAACCATCCCTCTTTATATTCTAATTTATGTAAGTTCAGGAATATTTTATCATTGTTTTTTGTATAAATAAATCATTTATTTCAAATTATCAAATAAAAATATAATTGAATATCTTGATTAATTAACAAGCCAATGAACTAGAGGGCGTTGTGTATTTTAAAATATTCCATTTTATTACTCCAAGCAAATTTACTAATTATTTGTAGAACATATTCATAACTTAATAATATCGTGGAACAAGATCATCGTTTTATCAAGAAACGAGTTCGCTCTATGTTAGGACTGAAATCACTTCGTACAGCTAATTGCATTTTAGGTGGCGTCGAAGCTATGCATATAATGAGAAAAGGGCAATTTCACCAAAGGGTGAAGTCTGCCCGAAATAAAGCTGAATTCATTCATAAATTGTTTGGATTAGCTGTTTAACCTCTCAGTTAACAGAACATTTTCGTTCTATGTTTCTGGTAAAGTATTTTTGCACCAGAAACATCACAAAGCAGCTTCTTACATCATTCAAAAATCCACCAGTGATAACGTGTTCATTTATATGTGTAACCGATTAATATCCCAAAATATCTACTTCAGCTGCTGAAGCATATCCATTTCTTCCGTTCGTTACTTCTATTTTTACATACTTTGCAGTAGCAGGGTCAAATGTTGCGGTTTTCTTATTCCTATTATTTTCCCATGTTCCAGACGTTACTTTTTTATAGTTGGAACCATCCATGCTTGTATAAATATTGTAGTTTAAAATAATACCATTCTCTGACCAATCTTGTCTTGGAAGATATGCTACTTGGGTGATGGTTCGTATTGCTTGACCGAGATCTAGCGTTAAATTGTATGGATATTGATTTTGTTTGTTCCATTCACTATGCCAAATTGTATTTGGATTGTCATCGATCGCGTTACTTGCTGGATCACGCCATGATTCCTCACTATTTGCACTTGCCTTCATTATTTTTTTTGACAATACAGCTAGTGGTTTAACGGGCTTAGAATCAGTTCCTTCCCAGATAGGCGCAATTAATGTTGGATTATTGAAAGCTTCGATTTTTTGTCGCGTTTCTGGTGATGCTTTCAGCCCCCACTGATCAAAGAACGGAAGCAAATTTTGTTTTGCTACTATCGATGTATTGTAAATAAATGCTTGGATTTTCTCTTCATCTGTTTTGGGAAGTTGCTCATTTGGTATCCCTCGATATAGCTGATGAAGACGCGGATAAAAATCTTCACCATACGCTAATTGTAGTTGCCAAATCATAACGAGTTTCACAAAAGCGTCCTGGAGTTTTGTATAATCTTTATTTGTTTGTTTTAAGTATTCAAAAGCCTTATCATATTCCCCTCTTGTTTCCAAAGGTGCTGGTCGATTAGGATATATTTGCTTGTGTGCAGCTAAAGAATACAAATTAACAGTGACTTCACCCATTCCGCATCCACCTGTCGCATCTTCCCACCACGTCCATGGAGATTGTTGCCTCGCGTGACCTGCTTCATGCATCTCTCCCCATCCAAATTCATTTAGATTTAAAGCGCTTTTGATTGATGCACCTGAAAATACAGCTCCATCAAATGTGTTTTCATATCCCCAAGCGGCGTTGGGGTTTTCTGTAAAAGCCCAAATACGACGAGTTGGCTGATGTAAAGGATTAAGGTCTGTTTCAGATAAACCTGAGATCTTATCTTGTGCTCCGATCATTTTATCGTATGTTTCTAATAGAGGGATAGGATCTTGATTCACAATATATTGATTTGCACTATTACGAGAAACTGTAAGTACTGCTTTCTTTGATTTTAGTTGAACAGCATGCGCATCTGGATATTTGTTCATCATTGCAATCCAATCTTCTTTCGTATGCTTCCCTAATTCAAAAACCGGAATATGATTTCCTCCTTGTGTGACTTTCACTTTAACTGTTCCTGTATTATTCAAATTATCCAGTCCCAATAAACCACCATTTGAAGAGGAAACAGTATTAACACCAGGAGAGAGCTCCAACTCTTTCCCCCATTCCTTATCATAACGATGTGTACCAATAATAGCTCGAATCTTTTGTGATCCTGATACTTCAATTGTAATTTGTTCATTTGGGTTCACATAGATGCCTGTTGGCATATAATTTTTTTGGTCACCTCTTCTTTCTCTTTTGGCTTCATCCCAATAACTCCCTGTAGCTGGAAGATCAAATTCCCTTTGTTCATATATAGTTGCAGTTTGCACAGCAACTGTTTCAGCATGTGCATCTAAATTATTTGTCATAATAGGTGCAAATAACGTGGTTGCTAAAATAGTGGATGTCGCAAACACCTTTATTGTTTTTTGTAATCTACCATTCTTTCTTCTGTTCATATAAATCAGTCCTTTCATTCATATCCGTTCTAACATCCATACGAAATACCAATTTTCTTACTAATTCCACAGGTGGATTTAGTAAATGAATACTTATTTTGAACAATATTGTTTATATTTTTTGGATAAATACGATAAAAAAGCATGGGAGTCTAAAACTTTTAAGTATTTTTTTAATTTTTCCAGATGCATATTACCTCCATTTAATTCTTAAGTCATACATAAATCACTCCTCTAAGTAAGACTTTAAGATAAATGTCTTATCTCAAAATCCTTAACTAATATTAAACTTACATATTAAGTATAATTAAGGATAAAAATTCCACAATTGAGAAAAAATAAACCATTAAAAATTTATATGAAGAAAAAATAAAAGAATAGTTTGTCTTATTACTTTTATTCTTTGAAAGGATGGGCAAAAACACCCTTCTAACAATTGTTCAGACACCTCCTTATCGGCTCTTTCTAACAATAAATTACAATATATAGTTATTGTGTTATTATTTTAAATGTTATGTCTCACAAATTATTACATAGGAGGTATTTTATGAAAAAGAAATTTATGTTAGTACTGCTACTGTTTTCTTTGCTGGTAGGATTAAGTCCTCATTCACTAACACAGGCACAAACTACTAACACACAAGGTGATCAATTTGAACAAGGGAATTATGATCTACAAGCCGAATTTCCTTTTGGACAAAGTTGGAACAAGAACTCACCATATGCTGGAACAGATGTGAATAAAGTGAAATGGGAATACAAACTTTACTTTAACGATGGTTCCAACGGAAATCTTGTACAGTCATTCTCTTCCCCGCCAGCAATTAGCCGAGATGGCACTGTATATGCAACAAATCAAAATGGGAAGTTATATGCATTTAATAAAGACGGCTCTATCAAATGGGTTAAAGAGGATATGGTAACAGCACATACTACACCAGTTATTGCGAAAGATGGAACAATTTATGTTGCGGGTATTAAATTCACTGCTGTAAATCCAGATGGATCAATAAAATGGCAAGTGAACAATGTGAATATCCAAGATACACCTATCATAGATAGTAAAGGTATCATTTATGTGCGTAATACAGAGACAAATAAATTAGAAGCGTACAATTCAAATGGGGAACAACAATGGGCATCAAACAAAATTTCTGAAGGAAAAGTCGGAACCAATTCTATGCTTATTTCAAAAGATGGAATTATTTATACTTTAATTACAGATGACAAGACTAATTATCTCTATGCTCATGATAAAAACGGAAAAGAATTATGGAAAAAAACTTTTGAAGGTGCAGAGCGAGCACCTGGATTTTCTTTAGGGTTAAAGAATGAGTTATACATTAATGACGGAAATACTTTATATGTCTTAGATAAAGATGGTAATGAAATTAAAAAATGGAGCACACAATCCGCAAACCATTCATCTTCGGCTCCTACAATTTACTCAAAAGATGGCACAATTTACGTTGGTGGTGCGGATGGTATCTTTGCTTATAATCCAGATTATACATTAAAGTGGAAATATTCTGCCGGAATTGTTACAGAATCACCAGTAATTGATAAAAACGGTATCGTTTATTTTAAAGCATCCAATGAAATACATGCCGTAAACCCAGATGGAACATTAAAATGGAAAATGCCACTTGCATTAACGAATACGAATGCAAATCATTCTATCACAATCGGTGCGGATGGTACGCTATATACTGTAGGCGCTGGTGGATCACTTATAGACGATTCTTATTATTATTCTCTCATAGCAATTGGAGATTCTTATACAGACAACGTATGTACAAAAGGAAGTACATTCGTGGAAGTACTGAAATCACTTGAAGCGAAAAGTAAGAATGCGAAATTAACAGAAGAAGAAAAGAAAGAAGCGCGTGATATTTTAAATAAGCTTTCTAGTAACACACAAGATGAACAAGAAAAGAAAGAAGCGCGTGATATCTTAAATAAGCTTTCTAGTATCACACAAGGTGAACAATTTGAACAGGGGAAATATGATTTACAAGCTGAAGCTCCTTTCGGACAGAATTGGAGCAGGAATTCACCTTATGCTGGAACAGAAACTCCTAAAGTAAAATGGGAGTATAAACTTTACACTAGAGATGTTCCTTATGCTTCTGGCCCGCCAGTATTTTCAGCACAACCAGCAATTGGACATGATGGAACTATCTATGCAACAACCGGAACTTCGACTAGTAGTTCGCATAACAAGTTGTACGCTTTCAATCCAGATGGTTCTGTAAAATGGAAGAAGGAAATTAAGAATGGAGGATCCAGTACGCCTGTTATTGCTGAAGATGGAACTATTTATGTTACTGCGAGTGAGTTAACTGCTTTCAACCCAGATGGTTCAACTAAATGGCAAGTTAAAACTCCATATGGAAATACTCCTGTTTTGGATAGTGACGGTACAATTTATGTACGTGGTGCAAAAGGAATAGAGGCTTATAATCCAGATGGTTCAAAGAAGTGGTCATCAAATGAAATAAGGGGTGGGGTAGCTAATTCTATGCTCATTTCAAAAGATGGCATTATTTATACGTTGGCTTCGGATCTTGGGAATAAATATCTCTATGCTCATGATAAAACCGGTAAGGAATTATGGCAAAAATATCTTTGGGGAGAATACAGCGGTAATGGGCTCACTTTAGGGATAAATAATGAAATACTTGTAAATACACAGGACAAGTTATATGTTTTTGATAAGAATGGGAACATAGTACATCAATGGAAAGAAAAAGAAGCAATGTATTCCGCACCTACAGTTTCTTCTACAGATGGAACAATTTATGTGGGCGGAAAAGGTTATATTTACGCATATAATTCAGACTATTCCTTGAAATGGAAATATCAGGCTAGAATAGGTTTTTTTGATATAGAGCCACCTGTAATTGATAAAAATGGTGTAATTTATTTTAAAACAAGTAGTGAACTGTGTGCATTAAATCCTGATGGAACGCTTAAGTGGAAACTTCCTTATACATCAACATGGTTTCCGTCAGGTGGTGTTAATAACTCAATAACAATTGGTAAAGACGGAACCTTATATACTAATGGAAAATATGTTTCAGCAAATGATGACGGATATTTTTCCTTAGTAGCAATCGGAGACTCTTATACAGACAATGTATGTACAAAAGAAAGTACATTCATGGAAGTACTGAAATCACTTGAAGCGAAAAGTAAGAATGCGAAATTAACGGAAGAAGAAAAGAAAGAAGCACGTGAAATCTTAAATAAAATTTCTAATGATCTTGATAAGAAAGATAACTAGATTTAATTTAGTCGTATTAGAAGAATCGAATAAATTGTAAAAAAGAGGGACAAACGTCTCTCTTTTTTATTTGCGTG
>NZ_NVOY01000013.1 GCF_002551005.1 Bacillus pseudomycoides | reverse complement strand
TTTTTTCAACAAAGTGAAAAGATAGGGTTAACCCTATCTTTTGCCAAAAAATGAATATGAATAAATTTCTTCACCTTGCACAAAGAAATTTTCGTACTTCCCACCTCGATCAATATAATTGGAAGTCCTCTCCTCAATGGGAATATAATTTAACGTGTTGATGTTTTCCACAATCTTTTTAGCTATAAAGTTATCTCTGAATCTAGCTTCGATTTTGCTTTTGGGACTAAAGTTTTTAAAAGCAATAAATGATCCCAATAAGTAACAATCTGATTTAAAGAGAGCACCCACTTCACGAAGCAAAAACTCTTCGTGTTCAAAGCTGTAATTACTTGTGCCTGAATAATCAATCACGATATCGACAGAGTAATCCTGTATAGGTATATCTAAAAAGTCAGCACAAATAAAGAGGATATTTCTTTTGAAACCAGTTCTCTCTAATACACCTTTTAGAAATCGATGCCGCTCTAAGTTGCGATCAACGGCAATATACAAGCAATTTTCCGGTAATTCCCGAAAAATATTTCGCAGAAAAAAGCCAACTCCGGATCCTAGCTCAAGTACTACTTTATCGTTTAAGTCTAATTGACCAAGTTTCCTCCTTGACCATTCTCCAACTTTACGGATATTTTCCAAATAAGTTGGATCAGTTACATGAATATATTCAAGAACAAATTCTTCATGATGGGGGCCCGAAGCCGCTTGAAATGAATTACCAACCTTTAAAATACCTGATTCAACAAAATACTCTTCACCACAATTGCAAATTAACTTTCCCTCCATAATTTGATTTCTATTAATGATTCCATCTTGTAGAATAAGCTTGTCACTACATTTTAAACACCTCAGCATATCGAGTACTTTTAAATCAATCCCAATCATTGAGCTAGAGCCTTTAGATTTTGCTGATAACTCATCTAATTTCGTTTTTAACTTATCCTTTATTTCTACTAAATAATTTATTTCCTGCTCAACCTGCTCATATTTATCCATAAATAAAGATTGATAGTACGTATCTTGTTCATAGTCCGTAAATTTACCAAAATTCTTATAAAGAAAAAATTGTTTAATCTCGTTTAAACTAAAGCCCATCCCTTTAAATTCTAAAATAATCTCTATATCGTTTTGACAGTGCTCATCAAAAAAATAATACCCTCCCTTCTTTTCAGGCACAATCAACCCTAGATCCATATAATGTCTTATTGTATCAATACTCAATTTATTTACTTCTCCAAATTTACTAATCTTCACTATATCACTACCTGTGCATATTTTTTATTCATGAGTTCTGCTTTTATTACATCAAAAACAACTATACTTTCTATATTAAACTAGGAGGTTTCCGAAATTTTGTTGCATGCTCAAAAGCATAACCAATCTTAATTAGTGTTCCCTCACTAAATGCCGTTCCAGCAAAAGTAATGCCAAACGGACGCCCGTTTTCCATATATCCTGCTGGTAAAGTAATTGATGGATAGCCTGCTTTTGCAGAAAGAGTAGACCCTACATAGGCCGGGAATAAAATGGCATCCAGATTATATGTCTGAAGCGCAAAATCTATTCCTTCATTCTGTGAATAATAAAGATCTTCTAATTTTGCCATTAAGTATTCCGAATTACTTAATGTATTTGGTAGAGACTCTCTATATTCAAGCATATTTTGTCCGTACTTTAATGCTTTATCACCAAGTTTATTATTAAATTCTATTAATTCGTGATCATTATGAACGGGAGCATGTGATGGTAGTTGATACAGATAATTTCCTAAACTATGTTTTATCTCATAAGTTGGCACTTCATAACTCCATTTCCTATGGAAAGAAGGGATTTCAATATTCTCAATGACTTCTGCTCCCGCTTCTTTCAAAATGTGAATCACTTTAGAGAATAAATGTTCATCGAACTCACCTGGTAGAAAATTTTCTTCAGAAACTTGTTGAAACACCCCAATGCGAGCTCCCTTTAATCCACTCTTATCTAAATACGAAGTATAATCTTGTACACCATCTTCTTCACAACGATAAGTTGCTGGGTCTAGTTCATCTTTGCCGCTCAGTACACTTAATAAAAGCGCAGCATCTTCTACAGTTCGAGCAATTGGCCCTGCAGTATCTTGTGAATATGTAAACGGAATAATACCCGTTCTACTAATCAGCCCAACAGTCGGTTTGATGCCAACTACAGAATTTTGTATTGCTGGACTTAAGATAGATGCATCGGTTTCAGTGCCAACTGATAATACTGTAAAGTTTGCAGCAACTGCAGCAGCAGAACCTGAGCTAGATCCACCTACAAAAAATTCTCCAGGTCCATAAGGATTTAAAGTTTGTCCTCCTCTTGCACTATATCCAGCCCACATTTTTAACGACATGCCATTTGCTAATTCTGTCAAATTTGTTTTCCCAAGAATAACAGCCCCTGCATCTCGAAGCTTTTTCACCAAATACGAGTCTTTTTGACTCACATGATTTTCTAAAGCAAGCATACCGGCGCTTGTATGCATTTTATCTCCTGTTTCTATATTGTCTTTCAATAAAACCGGAATCCCATGAAGAGGTCCTCTTTTCCCCTTTTTCTTTCGTTCATAATCTAATGATTCAGCAAGAAAAATTGCATCAGGATTTATTTCAAGTATAGCGTTTATATTAGGTCCAGCTTTATCATAATTTGCGATTCGATACAAATAATACATAACAAGATCTCTTGATGTTAACTTCCCATCTTCGAGCGCTTCTTGAATCTTTGTAATCGTTAACTCTTCCCCGTCCATATTGTTCAATTGAAATTCCATATAACGAACTCCTTTTTAGAAAATTATAACAATTGGTCTTATCTAAAATCTAGCAAAATTCCTTTGTATGTACATCTTTTTTTATCCTTAACTCTGTACAAATATTTGTTTTATAGTTATATTATGGTTATTGAGTTGTTACGAAAATATAAACATCGCTTCATTTTATATCCATAAGCTGTATAGGAATCCATTTGTCATAATGAATTTTACTCGGAAGGAGGTTTGCAGTTTATACGTGAGGATATAAAAACCAGTTTTGTAGTACATAACTGGTAAATATATAGGAGGCGACATGATGTTTCGTACAATTTCAAACTTTATGAGAGTAACTGAGATCAGGAGTAAAATCCTTTTTACTTTAGCAGCGCTAATCGTTTTTCGGATTGGCACGTTTATTCCAGTTCCTCATACTAATGCTGAGGTATTAAAAATACAAGATCAAACAAATATTTTAGGAATGCTCAATGTATTTGGCGGAGGTGCCTTAAAAAACTTTTCCATTTTTGCAGTTGGCATCACACCGTATATTACCGCTTCCATCATCGTGCAGTTATTACAGATGGATGTCGTTCCTAAATTTGCAGAGTGGGCAAAACAAGGTGAAATGGGCCGAAAAAAATCAGCTCAATTTACTCGCTACTTTACGATTGTTCTTGCGTTCATTCAGTCGATAGGAATGTCTATTGGCTTTAATAATATGGCAGGTGGACAATTAATAACGGATCCGGGTTGGAAAACCTACTTATTAATTGCTACCGTATTAACTGCTGGTACTGCGTTTTTAATGTGGTTAGGTGAACAAATTACCGCAAATGGAGTAGGCAACGGAATTTCAATTATTATTTTTGCAGGACTTGTGGCAGGAATTCCAAGTATTATGAATCAAATATACTTACAACAAATTCATAACGCTGGAGATCAACTCTTTATGCATATTATAAAAATCGCATTAATTATTTTAGTCGTTTTAACTATCATCGTTGGTGTCATTTATATTCAACAAGCAAATCGGAAAATTCCTATTCAATATGCAAAAGCTTCTAATGGGAACAATCCGTATCAAGGAGCAAAAAATACACACTTACCTCTTAAGGTAAATAGCGCAGGGGTTATTCCTGTTATCTTTGCTTCAGCATTTTTAATGACACCGCGAACAATTGCGCAGTTATTTCCAAGTTCCGCAGTGTCCAAATGGATTAATACAAATTTTGATTATTCACACCCAGTTGGAATGTGTTTATACGTTGGACTCATTATTGCATTTACATACTTCTATGCCTTCATTCAAGTAAATCCTGAACAAATGGCCGAAAACTTGAAGAAGCAAAACGGGTATGTTCCAGGCATTCGACCAGGAATAATGACAGAGAAATACGTAACAAAAATCTTATATCGTTTAACTTTTATCGGAGCAATCTTTTTAGGGTCAATCTCTATTTTGCCGATTATATTCACAAAAATTTCCGATTTACCCGCTTCCGCTCAAATTGGCGGGACAAGCTTACTCATTATTGTCGGAGTCGCACTAGAAACAATGAAAACGTTAGAAAGCCAGCTTGTGAAACGTCACTATAAAGGATTTATTAAGAAAGTGAATTAACATACAAAAGCCCCTCACATATCAATATTTTAATGATATGTGAGAGGTTTTTCTTTTATCTTATATTTATAGTTCCTGCCTTACTTAAAATCTCCAATTTATTCATTGCATCACCAATGGTTCCTTCTTTTGAATTTTCAGTGTCCCTTTTTTTCTTAAAGCTATTTAAATTGACGCTTATATCTGATGAACGACTATTAGCAGAAAGTATTAATGACGTCGGATCTTCTTTGTAAGATACGGAGATATCACCTGATTTAGTTTCTACAAACAATGATTTTCCTTCTTTTTCATTTTTAATTGATACTTCACCATCTGTTGAGGTAACTTTCATCTTAGGACTAGTCACATTTGAAATATAATTATCACCAGCAATAGAAGCTACAGTTAATTCCTTTAACGAACTATTTTTCATGCTAATTTCCCCATCTTTTGATGTAAACTCCCCCTTATCTGCTGACAGTCCTTCAATTTTTTCAGCACCAGAATCATTTGAAATTGCAATATTTTTAATCGCTATATCACTCATTTTTATATCACCAAAGCTATTATTCAATGTAATCGTATCTACTTCATTCTTTGGGATATAAATATAAATAGTCCCTTTCTTTCCAAAACTGAATCCTTCAAACATTTCCTTTCGATCTTGTTGATTCACTACAATTTTCTTCCCATCATTTTTAATTGTTACAAGATCGTACTTTTTGTCTTTTTTTCCTTCTGCTGTAGTTGTTATTTTGTTTGATTCAGTATTTTTGAACTCAATATCCCAAGAGTCGTTGTTTATTTCTAACCTTTCAATATTATCTACTTCAAAAGAGCTTTCTTTTTCAACAATATTACCGCGGAACAACAATGATTCCTCCTCTGATGGAACTGGACTTGGAATGGCGATTGTCTATAAACTTGTACAAGCTCATAATGGTACAATTTCTGTCGAGAGTGAATCTTCGGAAGGAACATCATTCAATATTGTATTACCGAAAAAAGGGCGTCCATAGGACAACATGTCGTATGATGTCCTTTCATAAAAAAATCATGAATGAAATAAAAATATCTTTTTTAATTTGGAAATACAATTCACAAAGATAATAAAGTTAGATATTTTAATAGAACGAGGATTTTGCAATAAACAAAAAGAGCATTAATCCTTAATGAATCAACACTCTCGTGCAAAATGTCCATATAATTATGAATTATCCTTATCTGTATTATAGACTTTTTCGTAGTTCGTTTATTATTTCCATTGGCTTATCATCTTTTATATAGATACGAGGTAGCCTTCTGCTTAACATACAAGTAACCTCATAGTTAATCGTACCTAATGTATCTGCAATCTCATCTACATAAAGCGATTCCTTGCCTTGACTTCCATAAAAAACTACTTCATCACCAACGTGTACAGGCATTGCTTTTGTAACATCCAGCATTAATTGGTCCATACAAACACGGCCAAGAACAGGCACACGAATTCCGTTAATCAATGCATATCCTTTATTAGATAATTGACGGTTGTAACCATCCGCATATCCAATTGGTACAGTTGCAATCCACTCCTCACCCGTTGTTACATACGTATTCCCATAACTTACACCACAATTTTTTTTCGCTTGCTTAATATGAGCTACTTTCGACTTTAATGATAATGCAGTCTTTAAAGACACGGCTGTATGATCTACCTCTTTTGAAGGATACATACCATAAATCCCAATTCCAACACGAACCATATTTTGAAACGTATTACCAAGCTCCATTGATCCAGCACTGTTTGAACTGTGAATATACGGAAGATGAATTCCTAGTTCTTTCGCTGTATTTACAGCTTTCTCAAATAAACCCGTTTGCATATTTGTATACGTTTTATCAGCTTCATCAGCTGTAGAGTAATGTGTAAACATACCTTCTACTTCTATATATTTCATGTTTTTTAGTTCTTCTAAAAACGGCAAGACTTCCTCTTCTTGTAGACCAATACGGCTCATTCCTGTATCGATCTTCACTTGAATGCGCGCTCTCTTTTCAAGCTGATTTGCAATTTCGTTGATACCTTTTAAATCCTCTATTCTATATACCGTTATCATGATATTATGCTCAACAGCATCTTTAACAGCATCAACTGGCGTATAGCCTAAAACTAAAATCGGTACTGTCACTCCTGCCTCACGCAGTTCAATTCCTTCATCTACAAATGCAACAGCAAGTTGGTGAATTCCTGCCTCAATTGCTGCTTTTGCCACTTCAACTGCTCCATGGCCATACCCATTCGCTTTGACAGCTGCCATCATTGTAATATTTTCATCGTTCACACATTTTTTAAATTCTCTTACATTATGTTTTACAGCATCTAAATTCACTTCAACAATTGTATCTCTTCCATATCTCGAACTCATCGGTCTAAACTCCTAACTCAATAGTTACTTTCCATTCTATTCCTTGTTTAAAAACCTTCGTTTCTCCTAGCCTGTAAAGAGATTTCAATAATCAAATCCAAGAGCTTGCTATAAGAGATTCCCACCGCATGAGCGCTTTTGGGTAGTAAGCTATTTTTTGTCATCCCTGGCAATGTATTCACTTCCATCACATATGGGATTCCATCTTTTATAATCATATCAACTCTAGCATAAACATTGCATTTTAACGCTCTATAGCATGCCATCGCAGCCTCAGCGACACGCTTTTGAGTTGTCACCGGAAGTTCTACAATCTCTTCAATCGTAGCCGCATCATCGTATTTCGCATGATAGTCAAAGAACTCAGTCGTATGTTGAATTGAAATAATCGGTAAAAGTTTTCCGTCCAAAATAGAACAAGTAATTTCTTCACCTTTTATATACTTTTCAATTACGATTTCAGAATCCCATTTAAACACATCCTCAAGTGAAGATAGTAAAGACTCCTTATCATATACGATTTTTACCCCTACACTGGAACCACCTGAATTTGGTTTTACAACTAACGGAAATCCCATTTTATCTATTTCATCAAGTTGAAGATCTTTCATATTTGAAATATGAATCCAATCCGGTGTTTGAATACCCTCATAACGAATCAGCTTTTTTGACATATTTTTATCCATACAAATACCGCTTGATAACATGACACTTCCGGTATATGGAACACCAAGAGTTTCTAGTGTACCTTGAATCGTACCATCTTCCCCATATTCTCCGTGAAGTGCTAGCAAAGCAATATCAATATTTCTTACCTCTTCAATAAGATCTTTTTTGTCATTTAGTTTAATTGGCACAATTTCGTACTTACTCTTATCCAAATGTGCAATCATTTCTTCCCCTGTCATGAGGGATACTTGTTTTTCAGAGGACACGCCCCCCATAATTACGCCAACTCTCATTTTTCCAACTCCCAATTTTCATTTTTCAAAGTATCACCAATTATCTTAATCCCATTGAGAATATCCTCTTCTTTTAACCGCGAGAATCCTAATCGAAATGTATTACTTCCCCTTCTATCTGTGTAAAAGACATCTCCAGGAGAAAAAACGACGCCCTTTTGATAGCATTTTTTCAAAAGCATACGTGAATCCATTCCTTTTTCTAATTCTATAAAAAGATGCAGTCCACCATCCCCAGTCATTCTTTGAAAAGGAATGTATTCGTGACATGCATGAACGGCTAGCTCATATTTTTTCTTATATACTGACTTCGTCTTTTTTAAATATTTTTCGAAATAACCATCATGCAAATATTGATAAAGCACTGCCTGATCCAGTGTGGATGTATGAATCGTCCGTGCCCTTTTCACACTTTCTAAACAGTTTATTAACTCCTTATCTGCTAAAATCCAACCAACACGTAATCCTGGAAAAAGAATTTTTGAAAAGCTACTAATATAGATAACATTGTTGCCAGGTCCGGCGAAAGTCATTAGAGGAGCTAAATGGGAACCTGAATAACGTAATTCCTCATTAAATCCATCCTCTACGATCGGAATTTGATGTTTTGAAAAAAGTTTCATAATTTCAGTCCTTTTTTCCGATGATGTGACTATCCCAGTCGGATTATGATAGGACGGAATTAGATATGCAAAATCAAAATCCATTTCGGATAAGTTTTTCTCAACTTGATCAATATCAATACCATCTTCTTTCATTTCTATCCCGTGTATATCAAATCCATGCAATCGAAAAAGTTTTAGTGCTGCATGATGAGTAGGATTTTCACAAATAATACGTCCAGATTTTTTAGCTAAAGAAGACAATATAATATCCAAAGCCTCGGTGAAGCCATTCGTGATAAGAATATCTTTATTGGAAATGTCTACTCCTTTCATTTCCATGTAGTGAAGAAGATAGTCAATTAGAGGTTTATAACCTTTGGCATATCCGTAATTCAAAACAATATCACCTTCAATGGACATTCGAATCAGAAAAGCTCTCTTAAAATTTTCAACATCAAAAAGCTTTTCGTCTGGAGCAATGCTATTGAAGGAAATCATGCCTTTTTCCCAACGAACACCGTGCTTCATTAAATCTAATTCATCAGCTAACAAGGTAGCTTCATTAATCTTTTCTTTCCAGTTTAGTTCGATGGATGGTGTTTTGGATGTTTCGATTTCCCCTACAAAATTTCCTTTTCCCTTTATTGCATAAATTAGACCTGCTTGTTCTAAATCTGCGTAAGCAGTGAGAACAGTATTTCTGCTAACCGATAATAATTTACTAAGTTCTCGGGTAGATGGAAGCTTCTGGTGCTCCAGCAGGTGTCCTTTCATAATCATTTTTTTTAAATGATCCTTTAATTGAACATAAACTGGACGATTATCCACAAACTTAAAATCATTAAACACTTCCCTGCCCCCTTGTTATCATTTTTGCATAACAATATCTATCTCAAAAGGTCCACGACATATGTATTTTCTTTAACTAGTGGTATGGTGTTAAGTATCACTCATACAACTTTGATATGAAGAATGTTACAAAATTTACTTCAGTCTCTTATTTAAAAATAATTAATCTTTTTAACTTCATTTAAATGATACATTAGTAGATGTTGCGTAATCTACAAGTAGATTTTTGATATGTTAGAAAATCTTTTTCAACAATTTTACCATGGAACAACAACTGATTTCTCCTCTGAAGGCACTTATCTATACACTTGTACATTCTCATGATGGTACAATCTCTGTCATGAGCGAACTTTCAAAAGTGTATTATCCAAAAAAGGACGTCCATAAGACAACAAGCCTTAAGACGTCCTTTCATTTTTAAAAATCATGAATGGAATAAAAAACCTTACATCTCTTTCTTCAATAGCTTTCCATGTTTCCAATACAACTCAAGTGTGGATCGATTCGCCAAAAACACACCAATCAAGATAAAGCATGCTCCAATCCCCATTACCGGTTTGATTGGTTCGCCTAAAAACATATATCCTGTTATAACAGCAAGTAACGGTGAAACATAAAGCCAAGTAGACGGAAAGACAGGATTGGTTTTGGATAAAAGTCAATAGTATAAGCCATGCCCTCCTATTGAACCGATAAATATTAAATACAGAATCGGCCATTGATGTGTTTATTAATAAAGGAATCAACGTTATTCCCGTTGAGCTTGATGAACAAGGCATCCGTTCTGATTTATTAGATGAAGTATGTCAAAAGAATAATCCAGTTTTGTTATACGTGAATCCTGTCTTTCATAACCCTACTGGAACATTAATGAGTGAACAACGTAGAAAAGAACTTATAGAACTAGCAGAATTTTATCATTTTTTTATTATTGAAGATGACTATTTTGGTGAGATCTATTTTAATGATATTGAGCTTCCGGCTCCTATTAAACATTTTGATAAGAACGGTCATGTCATTTATTTAAAAGGATTCAGTAAAACGTTAGCACCAGGGCTTCGTATTGCAGCCTTATTCGCAGAAGGACCTGTATTTGATTGGTTATGTGCTGCGAAAGCATTAATGGATATAGGTAGTCCACTAATAACGCAAAAAGCTATTCTACCTTTTTTGCGGACAGAAAGAATGAAGAATCATTTAGAAAAATTACGAACTGCCTTACAAATTCGTCGTGATACTACAGTAGAAATACTTAGTTCTTTAGCAGATACAATTCATTTTCAAGTACCAAAAGGCGGCTTTAATTTGTGGATTTCCCTTCCAGATTCAATGAATTCATTTGCGTTACTAAAAAAAGCAAATGAAGCTGACATTTCTTTTTTGCCCGGAACAGCTTGCTTTGTTCATCAATCAAAACACGAGTATATGCGTATCAGTTACTCCACGCTAAATGATCAAGATTTAATTATTGGACTCCAAAAGTTACGTAGAGTAATTTTAGATTTTCATGGATAGACACCCTATTCTTTAGAAAGGTACTGTTGCAGTACCTTCTCCAACGCTTCGCGAGTAACCGGCTGCGCTTGAGCGGTTAATTGGTAACCGATACGACCGTTCGGCTCTGCAGTTACTTGCTGCAGTGTTTGAATGTCATGAATTCCTTGTTCTCGTAAATACATAAATAATTGCTGTTCTGTCATTTTGGCACGATTTAAGTTATCCTTTATAATTTTCCCATCTTTAATAATAACGATCGTGTTACCATCTAGAAATCGTTCCACCTTTCGTGATTTCATCTCTAAATGATGAATGATTAGTAAAACAACAGAAAATATACACGAGGCTAGTATAGTTGGCCCTAACTTCTTACTTAACACTGGCTCTACAATAATCCGACCAATAGATACAACGACAATAATTTCAGCTCTTGTCATTTGACTAAGAGACTTGCTTCCCGCTAATTTCAAAACAATAATACCTGTACCGATTAATATAATACTTTCTAAAACGATGTTCATCTACAGTCCATTCCCTTTATAGCAATCTATACACAGTATTACCTTATTCAAGTTAGTCTTAACCTTGTGTATTACATGAAAAAAGGCATGTTTAAAACAAACCGTTCCAAACATGCCCTTTTTTGTGCGTGCAAGGGAATTCTCTTATTCCTTTTGTTTATTCAATTTTGTTTCAATAATTTTCAAACCGCTATTTTCTCCATTTTCAACCACATGCTTCAAAATGGATAATTTATTGTTCCAAAATTGTTCGTAAAACGAAAGCCATTGCTTTAACTCTTGTAAAGGCTCTGGCTGCAGCTGATAAATTTTTTCTCTTCCTACCTTCTTTCCACTGACTAACTTTGCCTCTGAAAGGATGTGAAGATGTTTTGTAACAGCTGTACGGCTAATCGAAAAATGAGACGTTATTTCTGAAATAGGCAATTCTTTTTCTGCCAGTAATCGAAGTACCTCTCTACGAGTTGGATCAGCAATCGCTTGGAATACATCGTAATTTTCTGCTGATGGAGACACTTAGCCTTCAATAACCTTTTTCAGTTTTTCGTTCACAATGCCCATCCAACCAAATGCCATTTTCTCACGAATAACAGAACTTTTCTCATTTGGTTTCGGAAGAATAAAGTCAGGCTCTTTCCAGCCGCCATGAATAAGTGTAAATTCAGTCTTATCTCCTAAATCTTTTAAAAGAAATGAAACAATCCAGCCATCCGTATCCCATGCAAAAGAAAGATGATGAGGAGCATCGATTTCTAATACTTTACATGGAGATGGTCCAAATGGAGATTGAATATGAAATTCATGTCCTACTTCTAGTTGAAAATCATTTGGCATAAACCATAATGCAATACCTTCTGCAGTTGATACTGTATCCCATACTTTTTGAATAGGCGCTTCTAGCACGATTGTTTGCTTAATATCTTGTAATGTGTTCATATTACTTTTCCTTCTTTCCTTATTTTAAAACGAAACCTTTTGGTTTCACTTCAACAGAATATAACACCTTTTGGTTTCGTGTCAAGACTGATAACTTTTTCGTAATCTTTATCACTAAAATAATAAAAAGCCCGTAATCTAGGGTCTCTTAATACAAAGACCTTCTTCTCATCCATTGCGTCGCAACCCATTTTTCACCTTTGATAACAGGTGCACCGCCATGTAAAGTGAGTTTGTTTAATGATGTATCCTGATAAAAGTATTCGAAATATACCGCCATTCCTTTTTTCGGAGATACAGAATGGTTAAGTTTTGAAAAGAAAGTCTCTCCGCCTTCTTCTACATCATTTAAGTACATAACAAGAGTACTTATACGATTATTATTTGCTGCCGCACTGTTTTCTGCAAAGAAATCATAATGTGCTTTATATTCTTGGCCAACTGTATACTTTAAAATATGTAATCCTTCTCCATGTTCAAAAGGAACATTCATGATCGAAGCGATTCGTCTTTCGATTCTAGTAACGGCCTCACTTTCTTCTAAAAACGTACCACTACTCGTCCGAATATCATTAATTTTGCGCGAAACACCAATTTTAGAACGTTTCATATTATTTTTAGACATTTCAATTAACGTTTCACACTCTTCATCACTTAATACATTTGCTAACACGACAATAAGAGGCTCTTCTAATCTTGAAATAATTTGGATTTCTCTATCTTCTGTTACAATTGTGTTTCCAGTATGGTTAAAAATCGTTGGTTCCTTATCTTCAACTGTTTGATTTTCCTTTGTCATTTTCCACATCTCCCTTAAAAAATGATTGGATATTACGAATATATCATATCTTTCTTTCAATTCATTCTTTTCTGCAAATTAAAACGAGGACTGTTCCGTTATTTTTTATTGTCATTAAAAACTCGATTCCAAAATGAGTCACAGACTCCCCTACCTATTTTCTTCGCTTCTCTCTGAATCTTGAGATGGGGATCTTGCTGCCTGCGATTAGCGGGATAAACTATCGAGTGTTCATTGTTTATTATTCAATATAATCTATCCTTAATTACATACGCTTAAAATGTGGTAATATTTGTATAAAGATGAAAAAGCCTCATTTTTTCATCTCAAATAAAGAAACGGGTGATGTTATGAGATGGAAAGTACGACGAGATAAGGGATATTGGTATATGATGATTGGAATTATTCTATTATCTAACATACTCCTTTCTCTTCCACTTTGGCTAGATAACACATTGAACTCTGTAGATTGGATTGTTATTCCTAGTATCATTCTAATATTTGACTTATTTATGTTATGGAATATTATCGGAATTCGCTACGAATTACGAGAAAAGAGTTTATATGCAAGGTGCGGTCCTTTTTGGTCCAATGTTCCCTACGAAAATATTACAAAAATTCATCCAACCGATGATATGATGATGGGCTTCCGCCCCGCAGCTGCATTTCACGGTGTAGAAATTCACTATCCTAACGCTCTATTCGGCAGCGTCAAGCTATCACCAGAAAACGAAGAATTATTTATCACAACTTTACTTGCTAGGTGTCCACATTTACAAAATAGTAAAACGAAACAGCTCTAATTCAATACATAGTTACTCTTACGACACAGGAGGATGTATAACTTTATGGGAAATCATTTTTTTCTAACTGGTAAGCCGAGAGTAGGTAAAACTACAGCTCTAAAGAAAATAATAAGTGAAATTGGAGTAGAAAACTTTAGTGGATTTTATACAGAAGAAATTGTAGAGAATTCTAATAGAACAGGGTTTAAAATTATCTCTCTAAATGGAGACGAATCAGTAATTGCAGATGTTATTTCTAACAGTGATATTAGAGTAGGCAGATATGGCGTAAACGTTTCCGAATTTGAAAGTATTACTATTGACTCAGTCCAAAATAACAAAAATAAGATTATAGTGATTGATGAAATTGGCCCTATGCAAATCTCATCTCCAAAATTTCTATCTACTATTAATCAATTAATGCAAAGTTCTCAAACTGTGTTAGGAACAATCTATTATGCTTCTCATCCTAAAATAGATGAAATAAAGTCTAATAGTAGTATGAAAATGTATGAATTAACGCGTGAAAATTGTAATGGCGTGCTTACGAAAGTAATCTATGAATTACGAAAGACAAGCATTTTTCATGTCTAAAAAGGCATAGGAAATCATCAATAGTGAAATTTCGAATATGAATCTATTTTTATTTCCTTCTTGACTTACAATATAAAACATGACTATAATTACTCATGTTAATTTCATAGCATTCGGACGAACCATACAGGAGAAGATCCTTTGATCTACCGATGGGGCAAAAAGCTGGTCGGACAGCTTTGAAACTCTCAGGTCTTGTATTCAAGTAGAACTGTATGGGGACGAATCTCTGGAGAGACTCCCTCCTGTTGCACAGCAGCATGGAGGAAACAGAGCACCGAAGGAGCAAATCCGCCATTACAGCGGATAATCTCTCAGGTAAAAGGACAGAGACAAGCGACAGAAAATACCGATTCCCGAATCGGTTTATTTTTCTATTCCTTGTATCTCCAGAGACCATTTCGTTTATATGAAATGGTTTTTTATTTTTTCTAAAGGAGAGTAAAGATGGAAACAGTAAATCAAGTATTAGAAGTAATCAATCATTACGTATGGGGACTGCCGACACTGTTACTACTTGTTGGGACAGGAATCCTCCTTACAGTACGTCTACGAGGCTTACAATTTATTAAACTATTATATGCTCATAAGTTAGCATTCGGAAAATCAGAGGACAACTCATCTAAAGGAGATATTAGCCATTTCCAAGCGTTAATGACCGCCATGTCCGCTACTATCGGCATGGGAAATATAGCTGGTGTTGCAACCGCAGTGTCTATCGGGGGACCAGGTGCAGTATTTTGGATGTGGATTACTGCCTTGTTTGGAATGGCAACAAAATATTCAGAAGCGATTCTTGCAGTTAAGTATCGCACACATGGTGCTAACGGGGAATACTCTGGTGGTCCGATGTATTATTTAGAACATGGGTTAGGAAAGAAATGGCTCGCTATATTATTTGCTATTTTCGGAACAACAGCTTCATTTGGAATCGGAAATATGGTGCAGTCTAATTCAGTTGCTGAGGCAATGAAAATTAACTTTTCCGTATCCCCTGTCGTAACAGGAATCATAATGGCTCTTTTCATCGCAATTGTTATTTTAGGCGGTGTTAAAAAAATAGGAAAAGTGACTGGATTTTTTGTTCCAATTAAAGCTTTCTTCTATATCATTGCTGGACTTATAATTATTTTTTATCATATAGATCAAATTCCAGAAGCATTTCAGCTTATTTTCTCAGGTGCTTTTCATGGCACTGCAGCTGCTGGAGGCTTTGCCGGGGCAACCGTTGCTTCAGCTATTCAAATTGGGATGGCTCGAGGTGTGTTCGCAAACGAAGCCGGACTTGGAAGTGCACCGATTGCTTCTGCTGCTGCGAAGACTGATTCCCCTGCTAAACAAGCACTCGTATCTATGACTGGTACATTTCTTGATACATTTATCGTATGTACAATCACTGGCTTAGTACTCATTACAACAGGTGCTTGGAATTCTGGTAAAACGGGTGTTGAAGCAACAACGTTTGCATTTCAAACTGTATTTGGAAACGCCGGAAGTATGATCCTTGGCATTGCAATTATTTTATTTGCGTACTCAACCATGTTGGGTTGGTCATATTATGGAGAAAAATGTGTTGAATATTTATTTGGCTATCCTGCGGTTCGGTACTATCGCCTTATTTTTGTTGGTATAATCCTCTTTGGAGCAAATTTAAAACTAGGGCTTGTTTGGACGTTCTCTGATATTGCAAATGGACTAATGGCAATTCCAAATTTAATTGGTTTGATTGGATTAAGCGAGATCGTCGTTACAGAAACACAACGCTTTTTACATGCGGAAAAATCGAATAATTCCAACAATCAGATTGCAAGTTAAATGAACAAAAGACTGTATAGTGACAAAACACTATACAGTTTTTTCTTTAAAACGAAAGCTTTACTCGAGAAAAATATTTACCTCTTTCTAACTTGAAAATAAGACTGAATATTTTTAAAATTAAGAGTAGGATTTCCCTACAGAACATAGAAGTTATAGAGTATATGCATTCATTTTGACTTTTTCAACATGTTAGTTGCTGTTATACATGAATAAAGGCTCTCATGCAACTAAAAAGTAAGAGGTTTTTATATCGGTTTTCAATTTGTATTTATATAATGCAAAGAAGCAAATCCCTCAACAATACAAATGATTATTACTGCAAATCGAAGAAACCCAATTCTTACTTATATAAATTCTACTTATCACAGTGAAGAAACTAGAAAAAGATAATAAAATAGGAGGATTACGATGACGCAGTTCGATTCATTACATCCAATTGTAGAAAAGATAATCACCAATATTGAAAAATTAATGGTTGGAAAACGAAAAGAAACGATCTTAGCATTGACAGCTCTCTTAGCTGAGGGGCATGTACTTTTAGAAGATGTTCCGGGTGTTGGTAAAACAATGTTAGTCCGGGCCCTTTCTAAATCAATTGATGCCGATTACAAGCGAATTCAATTCACACCTGATTTACTGCCGTCTGATGTAACAGGTGTTTCTATTTATAATCCAAAAGAATTGCAATTTGAGTTCAAACCCGGACCAATTATGGGGAATTTCGTACTTGCCGATGAAATCAATCGCACATCACCAAAGACACAATCTGCCTTACTTGAAAGTATGGAGGAAGGCAGTATCACAATAGATGGCACCACAAGACCGTTACCAAAACCGTTCTTTGTAATGGCTACGCAAAATCCAGTTGAATATGAAGGTACATACCCTTTGCCAGAAGCTCAGCTCGATCGTTTCTTGTTGAAACTAAAAATGGGCTATCCTACACCAGAAGAAGAGTTTGAAATTTTAAACCGTATGGAAAAAACAAAGCCACTCTCCCTTTTACAAGCTATTTCTACAATCGAAGAATTACTGAATTTACAACAAAGTGTAGGGGAAGTAAGTATAGACAAAGCGATCAAGCATTACATTGTAAAGCTTGTTAATCAAACTCGTTCTTATAGTTCTATACAGCTAGGTGCAAGTCCACGCGGCTCAATTGCTTTAATGAAAGCTTCACAGGCTTATGCATTCATCCATGGAAGAAATTATGTTATTCCAGACGACGTTAAATTTTTGGCGCCTTACGTTTTAGCTCATAGACTCATTCTAAAAATGGAAGCGAAATTTGAAGGTATAACGGGAGAAAAAGTTATCGCAAAAATCGTTGCACGAACTACCGTACCAACTCAAAGGACGATGAACCTTTGAGGAAACGACTACTCCGAGTACTTTATCTTGTTTCTAAGTTATTACTAATCCCTTTATGCCTTGTCTTAACATTTGTGTACGCCATGCTACAAGGAGGATTTGTAAGTTGGTTTTTATTTTACATCACGATTCCTTTAGGTCTTTATTCATTACTACTTCCCTTCTACGCCTTACGGGACGTTGAAGTAAAACGAATAACGAATAAAAAAGAATATGTAGCGGGAGAACCATTTTTAAGTACGATTACAATAAAGAGAAAACTCCCTTTTCCCTTACTTTATTTAGTTGTGGAAGATGAACTACCACCATACTTTACAAGCTGTAAACAAACAAAGGCAAATAAAGTAATTCTCTTTCCTGGATTTAAACAACATATTTCATTTCAATATGTCATTGACACAATCCCTAGAGGAGAGCACAATTTTTCAAGCGTACGTGTAAAAACTGGTGATCTATTCGGTATTATGGAAAAAGAGACAACTTTTTCAGTTCCTGATACATTTTTAGTCTATCCTCAGTATGTAGACATAAAGTATCGACAATTGGAAAATCATTTCGAACAAGGAGCGCTTTCGGCAAATATAAATTTAGCCAAAGACTCTACAGTCTCTGTCGGTGTCAGAGAATATATACCTGGTGATCGTTTTTCCTGGATTGATTGGAAAGCAACTGCTCGTACAAACAATATTATGACAAAAGAGTTTGAGCAGCAGCGCAGCAATAATATCATGATATTCATGGACAGAACCTCAACTACTCTATTTGAATCAGTCGTTACGTTTACCGCTTCAATTGTTAGGGCTGTCTTGAAACAAAATTCACCAGCGTCATTCGTGTCTGTTGGCAAAGAACGAACGATTTTCCCTTTAGATAATGGAGATACGCAGTTGCAACAAATCTTTTGTCATTTAGCGAAAGTACAAGCAGACAGTGTATTCCCGCTCTCTCAAATTGTAGAAATGGAATTAAGAAAAATTTATCAGCCAATCACAATTATACTTGTAACAAGTGAACTTACTCCCGATATTCAAAAGGCGGCTGATTGCGTTACGATAAAAAACAGAAAATTAATGGTGTTTGTCGTGAAAGAAAAAGCGAAGCAGCTCTCACATCGAGAACTAAATATACTAGAAACTCTACAAAAACGAAAAATATTTGTAAAAGTGGTTTATGAAAATCATTATACGAACGTGTTTTTTGAGGTGAGCAAATGAGAACATTACAAGTGAAACATCAATGGGATATGAATAGATTCTTTATACATATATGCGGATTTCTTCTTTTACTAGAGTGGGTAAGGCCGCTTATAGGTATTACAAATGTAGGTAGATTAGATATTTTTGTACTATTTATAGGAATTTGCTTCACTCTCTCGTTTTTTCAAACAAAGTGGCAGGTTTCCACAAAGGTTGTAACAATTTTATTCATCATCCATTCTCTATACTATAAAACTGCTTTTATAAATCCATCTTGGCTGACAGTATTCTTTGCTGATATTTCTCAAAACGCCTCCCTGTTTTTTCAGGGTAATTTACTAGATATTTCTCCAGTTTTTCCGACTTTCTTATTTTTTCTATCATTCTGGTTTTTAAGTTCTCTCATTTCTTATTGGATAATTCATAAAAAACGTGGATTGTTATTTCTTGTATTGACTGTTATTTATATCACGACTTTTCATAACTTACATTTATACAACGCAAACTATGCGATTATTCGTACCGTTGTCATTGGCTTTTTTATGCTTAGTCTTCTTGAAATTGAACGAATAAAAGCGAGTGAACAATTACAAAATTATGCTAGACATCTCACAAAATTACTTAGACCTCTTGCAATATTTATTGTATTGTCAACAACCATTGCATACTTTTCTCCAAAATTCGGTCCTCAATGGACTAACCCAATGGATTTTTTGAAATTCAAAACATCTGAAGTAAGTAAAAAACAAGAAGTTTCTAAAATTGGATACGGTTTAGATGACTCGCAATTAGGCGGGCCTTTTGAAGCGGATAATACGGTGGTTTTTACAGCACAAACACAAAACAAACAATATTGGAGAGTAGAAACAAAAGATTTTTATACAGGAAAAGGCTGGGAGGTTTCTGAAAAGCAAAAAAAAGTTTCTTTTAAAAATAAAAATGACATCGTGAGCTGGTATGAACAAAATACAAAAACGGAGGCATCCACAGCAACAATTACGATGCAAAAAAGCTACGCTCATCTTATTTATCCAGCAGGGTTAGTATCTGTTGAAGCTGATGCAAATATAGCATACAACATTGACCCGTTTTCAGAAAAAATTTATACGATGAACGGAGACACTTCTACTGCTTTAAATTCGTATAAAGTAACATATGAAAGCCCACAGTTTTCCATAGAAAATTTGAAAACTGTAAAACCAAACGAAGGTCATGAAACAAGTACTTATTTCATGACAAAGTACACACAACTTCCCGAATCATTACCACAGCGAATAAAAGACTTGGCTGTTAGTCTTACAAATGAAAAAGATAACCGATACGATAAAGTACTAGCTATCGAAAATTACTTTACAGATAATTCATTTGTATACGAAACAATCAATGTCATGGTGCCTGCCAAAGACCAAGATTATGTAGATCAATTCCTTTTCAATACAAAAAGCGGATACTGTAATAATTTTTCGACGTCAATGATCATATTACTTCGTTCTGTCGGTATCCCCGCTCGCTGGGTAAAAGGCTATACTGAAGGAACTCTTGACAATACATTTGCTGGTTTAGAAAGTGATAACGTTTATAAAATTGCAAACAATAATGCACACTCTTGGGTCGAAGTATACTTTCCAAGATACGGATGGATTCCGTTCGAACCAACAAAAGGATTTACCAATCCCTATAATTTTATAAATACTACTCCCGCTTCTAATTCACAAAATAGCGAAGAAATCAATTCTAACAACGAGCAAATACAACAGCGGAACAATGAGGCAAAACTCAAAGGTTTAATAGAAGATACAGAAGGAGTCTCTACTAAAAAGATGACAGATTCTAAAAAGGGATTTTCCTGGTGGTACGTATTCCTCTCTACTATACCAATAAGTGTCATTGGATACATTCTCTATACCACTAGAATGAAATGGCGCACATTTTTTATAATCCTTTTCTATAAATACCGAAAAAGTGATGCTGTTTATCCAAAAGCCTACAAAGCACTTTTAAAACAATTTGCAAGAATCGGTATCTCCCGCAATGAAAGTCAAACATTACGAGAGTACGCAGTCCGCATCGATATGCTTTACAACTCAACTGATATGCAACAACTTACTCTCAGTTATGAAAATGCTATGTATCAAAACGGACAAGCCGCAGTCGAATGGAACAAATCTGTACACTTATGGGAAGTACTTATGAAAAAAGCAGCCTCTCCACCTAAATCAAATGACTTCGATGCAGTGATTTAATTTTGATAAAGTGAGTTGAATGGAAACGCCTCAAAGACTATGAGCTACTTTATTCTTTGAGGCATTTTTTTAAATACACATTGTGGAGAGATAGCTAACTTCTAATCCCCTCCACCATCTCCCCCACTATCTCCTGAACTGCCACATCCACTATCACTGCTGCTATTACACCCATTATCTCCATCCCAGTATCCCCATGATGAATTTGAGGAACTATTTCTTGATATTTTTCTTCTGTTCGTCTGTCTATTAGTCTGATTGTCTTCTTCGAACAGCACAAACAATGCTAAATATAGAAAAAATAATACCATCATTACCAGAAAAAGTAGCATCGAATGCAAAAAACTAGTAGGTTTAATAGCTAAAAATAAAACACCCCATATACACGCTGCTGCTATTACGTAAATTATCTTAGCTATCAATCTTAGTATTCTTTTACGCGAATTGATTTCCGGGCCCATTTTTTGCATTTTAAGAACCTGCTGCCTTTGATTATATTCTCTCTGTTTTCTTTTTCTTTTTTTGCTCATATCCTTCCCCATTTATCATTTTCTTTAGCTGTATCATCATTTATAACTAACTTTAATTATCTCCGAATCTTAAAAATTCTTTAATTTGCTTAATATGATGGATGTCATGCTCCACCATTCCTTTGAAATATTCATTTACTGTCATTTCATTTGATCCTATATAGAAAATAACTCCTAAATCTCTATCTGCTAACGAATCTAATAATCTTTGTCTTGTTTCACAGACCTCTTGAATTAGTTGTTTCTTACTAATTCCTGAATATGCATACTCCTCCGCCAGTCTATTCATTTCTTCTACATTCACTTTAGCTTTAGGAAGTAACTCTCCATGAACCATCCCTTCAAGGCGCTCCTCTAAAATATATCGATCCCAATACATGAAGTGGGAAACAATGGCTGCCGTTGACCATTTTTCTTCACAAATAGGACTAAAAAATAACTTTTCATTTACTGCCTCTAAAGAAATAAGAAAAGAGATTAACTGATTAAATTCTCCTATAACGCACTGAGTTGACTTTTTCAAGATTCTCTTCTCCTTTTATAAAGTTTTAATAAAATTATTTCCTATCTTTAATATGTACACCCCCGTTCTGGTTTTAGGACGGGGGTGTACATGTTTGGCTTCAACATATTTAAAAATATAACAATTACGTACTTTTCAAGTTTAGTAGATATATGGTGATTTATCGGTAATTGTCATGGATTGGTTGAAACAAATTCTCTTGGGTAGTCCGAACAACAGAAAAGTTGTCAACATTGTAATGACCATGCAGTATTTCGTTGTGATGGCCGATGATCTTCTCAGCAGATAGAATTAAAGAATCTGTCGTCGAATGACCATCTCCTACTAAAGTAACATCAAATTGATTCACTGTTGCAGTTCTCACTGCCGTGTCAATACAATATTCTGTCTTACACCCCATCATAACAAGATGTTCAATCTCATTTTCTTTTAAAAAATCTAGTAATGGTGTACCATAAAACGCATTTGTAGCTGCTTTATCAAATATTTTTGCAGTAGTTGGCACGTTTACTTTCGGATGTATTTGAAACCCTAGACCTTTTCCTTCAGCTACATCCGTATCCCTTATAAAAATGATTAAAGCATCTGATTCTAACGCCTTATTAATAACCAAATTAATATTATTTAATAATACTTCTTTATTAAACACACTTTTAGTTTCATTATTCCCATCAACTAATTCTTGTTGGACATCAATAATAAGCAAAGCTTGGTTCAATAGAAAAACTCCTTTTCCTGATAATTTTTACACGTATTCTTCATACCTTTTAATTTATTTCGTTATAGAAATATAAAATCCTTTTTTCAACCTGATATCATATGAAAAAAATTTTCCTTTTGTTTTTCAACTATACTGTCCTTTAATCGAATAATGTTTGATCATCTCTCAAAAATAATTCCTTCAATCCCCTTCATTACTTCAAAGGATCCTGAACTTTTATTTGAAGATACTACTATCTTGATTCCTGACTTAGGATAAAAAGCAGAATGGAAGCTCACGCCAGGGTCATATCCCATTACATGATACTTAACTATGGATTCTTCACTTTTAGTGATCCAAAGTCCATATCCATAATCTACCCCATTTTTAACACTGATTTGTGAATTCAAAAGTATTTCTGTACATTCTTTACTCAAAAGTTGATGATTAAACAATGCTTCCCAAAATTTGATCATATCTGATGATGTGATAAAAGCACCTCCATCAGCTCCACCTTTTATCGGAATAGAGTAGATATTCGTTCTCCATGTTCCATCTTTATTATCTATGTACCCATAGGCAGTGTTTTTAGGGAGTTGATCTAAAGGAAAATATCCTGAATCTTTCATTCCACATCGTTGGAAGAGATTTGATTCAATATAGTTGGTAAAAGAAAGTCCTGATTGTTGTTCTACGATTAAACCTAAAACAATGAATCCAGCATTATTGTAGTGGAATTTATCTCCAGGTTGGAACATCATATGCCCCTTTTGAAATAAAGGAAGAAAATCTTTTACGTCATTCAAAAGATACATAGGTGTTTGTTTCCAAAGGTCTTCAAAGTTATCTATTACTTGTTCATCAAAATAGTCCGGTATTCCAGAAGTGTGAGTCAAAAGGTGATGAATTGTTATGTCTTTGTTAAAATGCGGGAATTTTATGTTTAAACAATCTTCAAGACGAGTTTCAAATGATAGTAAACCTTTTTCAACGAGTTGACAAATAGCAACAGCTGTAAACAACTTACAGCCAGATGCAATTCCAAAGCGTGTATGAACAGTATTTAATTTTTTATCAGCCCTGTTCGCATAACCAAATGCTGATTCAAATAAGACTTCATTGTTATCCTTGATATAAATAGCTCCAGAAAATTGTTCATCTATTATGTTATGAATTGTTTTAGTAAGTTTTAAAGCTCGATTAAACAAAATAATCCCCCTCATTCTATTAAATTAATGTTATTCGTTTTGTCTTGTCTCCCTCATTAATAGATAACAATGTATTATTCCCTATTTCAATACGAATTTCCTTTTACTCATTAATACCAGAAGAGAATAAAGTCCAGCTTTTCAGGACAGGATTTTCATTAAACTTTTTCACAAACGCTTTAACTTTATTCAAAACAGCGCGACTATATTTCAAATCAGCATGATGAGGTGCAATTTATCTCGTTATAGAAATATAAAATCCTCTTTTTGAACCTGATATCATTTAGGAATTTTCACCTTTTGTTATTCAACTAAATGGTCCTTTAATCGAATAATATGAATGTCCTTTTAAAATATAGTGTTTTCAAAACAAACGAATAATTATTAAACACAGAAAAAAGCCCTGATTTTGATTAAAATGCAGGGTTTTTGATATTTTAATAGACTTAGTGAAATGAATAAACTATTATTGTTTATTCAAGCAAAAGCATCCGTTAATGTAATAAGCAAATACGGATTAACGAATTCTAGCCTTGCGGAAACCATCAAATACACTGGCTACCGCAGATATCATATAAATGAAAATTCCACCGCCAACTACACACGTTCTAAATTGATTAGTGGTAATTGTAAATAAATCCGCCATATACGTAATGTAATCTTTGCTTAATGAATTTGGATTTAATACTATTACAATAAATACAATCGTTCCAACTATCTGGCGGACAGTATTGAATATTGCCATTCTTTTCGTCCATTGTCCTTTTATTAATGTAGTGTAGTGCTATCCTAAGGGGAAGTAAAAAATTCTTCTTGGTAAATAGGACTATTTTTATACCATAAACAGTTGTTTTTTATCTTTTAAAACACTTACAGGAAATTAGTTTTGTTAAGTCTTAATCTACCTCTGTTGTTAGTTTGAATTATTTTCTGTAGAAAGATTCGTAATATACACGTTGATCCCACTCAACCGTTTACTTCGTTCTTTGTAGGTAATACCTTTCTTCTTTTCTTTTTTGGCTTGGTCCTTCAACCTTTTCTCTGTTTATTCTTTTTTTAATCGATGAATAATAACACGAGCTGGTAATTTTTGATACTGTCCAATGTATGCCTCTGAAATCTCCATTGTTTGACCAGGGGACAATTGATTCATGAGTTCTTCCATATCTAACTGAATATAGAGTGTCCCTTTCTTGACGGTCCCATTTCGAAAATACTCTGGCTTATCATTTTTACGATAGATTCGAGAATTTAATTTCAAACGTGAGATATAATAAGCTCCTTTATCATGGATCTTCTGTAAGTCTTGTAGGTCGAAATAGCCTAAATCTCTTATATACAAGTCTTTTGGTCGAATGGTTTGTAAGCTTGTTGAACCAAAGGTTTTATCATTTTCTCTTCCTTCTCCTACATAAACGTGCAGGAACTTCCCACTCAATAGGTCATACTCTAATTGAATTTTGACTCCTGTCGTATGGCTACTTCCACCTGAGCCTTGATAATGTGAAGAAAACTTATCTGGAAGCTGAAATGTTGTAGAATCTAGAATCCGAACGTGCTTAAAGGTCGTGGTATATTGATGAATTATTTCTTTTGTTGAATGGATTTTTTGAGTGAGAAGATTAGCTAGAACTTGTTCTAGCAACTGTACTGCGGAAGCATTAAATCGTTGATTAAGTCCTTCAGGACTGATAAGAACACCCGTAGATACTTCAAGATGGCTACATAATTGTGTGAGTGATGTACTTGCAACCTGTTGGCTAAGCCATACACATAAAGCAACTAACTCCTTTGCTTAATATTTACTCTTTCGCTGAACGAATCCTTTTTCTTTAGCTAGATGTTCTAGAACATGAGGAGACATATGTCGTTGTAATTCTTCGGCAATCGGTTGAAGTTCGTCAAGAATCGAAAGACCCATAAAAAAACGCCATCCTTTCCTATAATGCTACAGAAAGGATAACGTCTTTTTTGTTTTATGGATAGTGCAAAATCTTAGCTTGATAGCGATGTGGCGGGCCCCCATCTCCATCAACTTAAAATTTTATAATGCCCCCAGAACGAAACTCTCAGCAGATGCTAACCTTTTGTGGTAGTGTATCAATGATTTCAATAGCTACCCTCACAAATACATTATTGCGCCACTCCAAATACATTGATTTCAGCCACACTTGTCCATGGATTATTGTTTATCTCGCTTAAGGCACGCAGTCTAATATAGCGACCTGTCTTAGTTGCAAAGCTGACTTGTTTCAAAGTGGTATCATTTGTAAAGGTACCTGTGGCTACAGCTGTTCCCCAATTCACTCCATCACTACTGACGTAGAACTCATAGTCCTTAATCGTTCCGTTCACTTGGGTGTCTTGTCTTGGCAGGTAGCTGAATTTGGAGATGTTATAGGTTGCGCCTAAATCGATTTGAATCTCGTGCGGCATTGGAGCTACGGGGCCCCAGCTCGTATGCCAAAACGTGTCTTTGTTTCCATCAAAGGTATAATCACCTAAATTGTACCAATTGTAACTATCTACATATTTTAGTGTCCAGTTTGTTTGCGGAATCAAACTAGCTTCTTTTGTTGTGACTGCTACATTCATGGCAGAATTACTTGTGCTTGTCGTCGTAATCGTTACTCCCGATTTTTCTCCAGTGTAGGTATTACTGTTCGGATTGGTGTCTGGACCAAAGGAAGCAGCATGATTTTGATTCGTGTAATAGAACGGGTCTTGGTATTCACTGATGGATTGTTCTATATCGATGAAAGGATGAGGGTCATTAGAATTATTATTCATGGATTCATCAATATGCCAAACCGCGATGCCACCAGAATTTGTTGGCAAGCTTGCATCATACCCAGCTTTTTCGCGATTCTCAACTAAAAAATACGTATTATCCTTTAAAGGAATCTTTAAAACATTATAGTTATTTGGGATCGCATTTAGAGTAAAATTGTTGGTGGTATTTACTACAGTTGGTGTTACAAATCCTAATTTTACTTTTGACCAGGCATCCATATGATCGGGTGTAGCTCCATAATCTTCCCCTTGAAGACTATTCCAAGATCCATTACCCATTATACTTAGACTACCCACATGATTATTAGTGCCATATAGATCTGGAAGGCCAAAGGAATGGCCCAACTCGTGAGCAGGGATACCAATCGTTGCCATATGACCATATTGTTTTTCACCCTGCGCCGTATACATGCCTGATACTGTAACACCATCGTGATTTGTATTGGGAGCATACGACTGATGTGCCCAAATATAAGGAAGTGGAGCACCAGGAGCAGCCTGTTCATTACCAGCAAGAAAAGTTACAATGTAGAAGCCATCTTTAAAGTCGATGACTTGATCATTATTGGTATCAAAACTAGCAAAATTCACCTGAGGATCAGCTTTAGCCAGTGCATCTGTTATAACCGTACTAATGTTTTTTCCCGATGTACTCGGATGAGCGTAATCTAATTTTACTTTAACCACCCCATCATTTTGCGTACCATATATTTCGGAAGCTGGAGTGATCTGTACTTTTCCATTACTCACTTCATTATAGTAACCCTTTACTGACTTTTGATTTACAGAAAAGAATTTGTTACTCCAATCGTTGTCGTTATATGCGATATCAACATCTGTAAACCCAATTAACAAAACAAGTAATTTTTTGGTTCCTAAAACTGGAGTGACAGTTCCATCAATATTTTCTGGTGATTCTTTTTGTAGCTCATTCATGTGCTCCTGTTTTTTCTTTGCTTGAGGGTTGTATTCTTTTATCCATTTATTCAAATTGTTTTCATTTACCGCTTTTGCAGGCTTCTTGTCAATTTTATATTTTTTTTCCGTCGATTTTAGTTCGTCTGATGTAAGTTCAGCGTAATTCCAGTACCCCTTCTGATCTTGTAAAAGTACGTCGCCATCCTTTGTGCTTGCCCAATGGAACCATTCATCTCCATGCACTGTGGCTTGAAACGATTCGCCTGACGGTTGCTTCATTTCGACAACTCCATCGTATGCTGGTGCGGCAAAAGCGTTCGTTTGAAAGTACAAAACACAAATCAAAGAAAAAACGGACGTGAATAGGAATTTAAAACTTCTTTGCATAAACCTTCCTCCTTTTAGTAGTTGTTATCATGTGGGAATGGTTTCCTCTATAGATTCATGAAGATCGCCTCCTCCCCCTTTAAAAAATATTCAACAGCATAATTTAAATACCATTTTATGTAAAATTAGAAGAGTTTAAATCTTATAAAATAAGTTGAGAAATATGATTATCGGAATTATAAATGAATAAAGAAATTTGTTTTGTAATTGTAATTGGCTGAACACTTCATATGTCTTCTATAGAAACCTTAATTACAAGATAAAAATTCTTTAAAAAGGAGTAAAATATATAACTGATTCCTTAACGTACAGGAAATCGGTTAAATTGTTTCTAAACGTATAATTTTCTTTTTTTAATATGGTGACCCCACGCCCATCAACTTAAGAAATTGGTTGTTCCCCATCGCTATCAAGCTAACAAAACAAAATACCCCCTAAAATGAAAAAATACGCTATTCTTTCTGTAGAATCATAGGAAAGGATGGCGTTTTTGTATGTCTATTTCTGTATCTGATGAATTACAACTATTTGCTCAAGAAATTCAAAGCTTCTTATCCCCAAATATCTTACGAGATCTTGGTTTTATGTAGCGAACCAGTAAGTACCAAGCAAAGGATTTAGTCGCTTTATGTGTATGGATGAGCCAAAATGTCGCTACAACTTCTTTAACTCAGTTATCCAGCTGTTTAGAAGCATCAACAGAAGTACTCATCAGTCCTGAGGGATTGAATCAACGCTTTAATAAAGCGGCCGTCCAATTTTCACAACACATACTAGCTGAACTACTAAACCAAAAATTGGCCTCATCTATACCGATTTCTTCTCCATATACTTCTGTTTTTAAGCGTATTCGTATTTTAGATTCAACTGCATTTCAGGTCCCAGATTCCTTTTCATTCGTTTATCCAGGTGCAGGAGGCTGCAGCCATACAGCGGGGGTGAAAATTCAGCTTGAATATGATTTATTAAGTGGACGGTTCCTACATATTCATACCGGTCCAGGTAAACAACATGATCGAACCTACGGTTCTCTGTGTGTCCCAACTGTGACAGCGAATGATTTATGTATCCGAGATTTAGGATATTTTCATTTGAAAGATCTTCAACATATACAGGATAAAAAGGCTTATTATATCTCTCGTATCAAGTCGAATACACGTATTTATCAAAAAAATCCCGATCCTGATTATTTTCGAGATGGAAGAATCAAAAAAGGTACGGAGTATATACAGATAGATATGGAGGTCTTAATGAACTCTCTTCAGCCAAGACAAACATGTGAAATACCCGACGCTTATGTAGGAATGACCGATAAAGTACCTACTCGTGTGATTGTTCATCGACTAACAAAAGAACAACAAGAAAAACGATTACAAGATCAAACCGTAAGAGAAACAAAGAAAGGAATGAAGTATTCTCCTCGTAGTAAACGACTCAGTGGTATCAATGTATATATGACAAACACTCCTACAGATGTTGTCCCAATGGGACAAGTACATGATTGGTATTCTTTACGTTGGCAAATCGAAATTTTATTTAAAACGTGGAAATCATTCTTTTGCATTCATCATTGTAAAAAGATAAAACAAGAACGATTGGAATGCCATTTGTATGGGCAACTGATTGCCATTCTACTCTGTTCCTCTATTATGTTTCAAATGCGGAAGTTACTTCTTATGAAGAAGAAACAAGAATTGAGTGAATATAAAGCTATTTATATGATTAAAGACTATTTTTTTCTTCTGTTCCAAACTATACAAAAAACACCCAAGAATTATCAAAGATTCTCCTTCATCTGTTTAACCTCCTACAGCGCAACGGACGAAAATCTCATCGATACGAGAAAAAAACAGTCTTTGATATATTAGGTGTCGTTTACAATTGTACCATATCTGAAGATCTAGCTGCTTAATTGAAAAAAAAGACAAAACCCATTAGGGTTTATTTCGTATGCGAGTTTTTAAATAATCTACACTGATCCCCTATAAAAAGTAAAAAAACTCTCCTGAAAAATTCCTAATGTAGTCTTAGCTTGATAGCGATGTGGTTGTTCCCCAAAACGAAAAAAATGACATAAATTCTTATAAATAACAGTAGAGATATAAAATTTTTGTTTTGGGGATATCTCAAAATCTTAGCTTGATAGCGATGTGGCGGGACCCCAATAAGAAAAGACACTCAAATTGAGTGCCTTCTCTTAGCATCAGCAGCCAAATCCACCTCCAAAACAACTACAACCGATTATGATTAATAAGATAAATAACACAATCAGTAAGGCGAATCCGCCGCCGAAGCCACAACAACCAGCTCCAAACCCCATAATATATTCCTCCTTATTAATGAGGAAACAAACAATGGTAGATACGGTTACAGATATTTCAGCGGATTTACATTACAGTATGTGGCATGTAACTAAAGAGTGCCCCTACATGAAAACCTTTCTTTAGTAATTTCTTAATGTTAAAAACGGCTTATGAATTAATGAAGAAGCATATTTTATATACAAAAGCATAAGAAAAGAGCACTGTTTTATAAGTGCCCTTTTTAAGGAAGGTGCATGAGAAAAAAATAAGGTTTGAAAAGAAATGCATTTAGTCAAAGTATAATATAATTTATGTTTTTTTTATTCAGATGTGTGGGAAAACTGAATAAAAGTTGTCTAAATAAAAAAAGGAGCAGCTAGCAAAGGCTAACTACTCCTATAAGAGAAGAGTATACAAGAATAGCTATGGCTACAGAATAGCTTATTCATGAAACATTATACAAAAAATAAGAAAAGAGCGCCATTTTACAAATGCTCTTTATAGAGAGGGATGCTATGGGAAAACAATAAGGAGTGAAAAAATGTCCGCCTAACCAAGGTTTAATATAATCTATGCTGGTTTTTATTAAATGTGTGGGTGAATTAAAAAAATTGCCCAATTTAAAAGAAAAAATGGCACCGTATAAGCGGCACTATTATTAGAGCAGAGTCTGTTATGGTAAAAGGAATCACAATATCATATATTCTCACCTCATATAAAGGTGAAAAGGCATCTTAAATTAGAGAGCAGCCAGCAAAAGCCAACTGATCTCTAAAAAGGGTTAAGAGAAAGAAAAATGGATTAAAGCTGTTAAACAGCTTATCTGTAGTATATGTTGATGTTGGGGTCTTATACAAGAAAATAGCAGTCAGCAAAGCTAACTGCTATTTTAGAGGATTCAAGTAGCTACGGGGTAGCCTGTTTTTAGTATGTGCATGTTGTGGAAAAGTATGCGGATGAAAGTATCAATTCAATAAGAAAAGACACTCAAATTGAGTGCCTTCTCTTAGCAGCATCCGAATCCGCCGTATCCACCATATCCGCCGCCCCAACAAGCGCAGCCGATTATGATTAATAAGATAAATAACACAATCAGTAAGGCGAATCCGCCACAACCAGATCTCCTACCAGTTTCACAGCAATCTACATTACCCACAACATATTCCTCCTTCTTTTTGAAGAGGAAATAAACAATGATAACAAAAATTGTAAACATCACGGCGATTTACATTACATTACATTATGTGATATGGAGCTGGGTAGTGCGTGTCTGTTATCAATTTGATGACAACAACTGATTGACTGAAAGTAGGAATGAAAGCCGTCAGGTTGAGCTGAAACTATTTACCTTTAAGCACCAGGAATAGTTGGAACCAAATTCTGAACGACTTTGACGAGATTATTTGCGATATCTTGTTGTTGAGATGTAAGTGTACCAGATCCCTCAGTGAATACTGTAACGCAGATTGGGCAAGCTTCGATATGAATACCCAATAGGTTAATAGCTAGACCACCTGGTATATCCACAGTAAGAATCGATGTGGAACCTTCAGGAGGAGTACAGGTCTGACAGTTGGTTTCAAGAGCCATAGAGTTACCTTCTTTCTTGATAGAGTTAATATATAAATATGTTCGAAGATACTCAAAGGACAAAGGTATTTGTACAAGCGTCGAAAATTGTGTTAGTGACTCAGATTCACCCCCAATGAACTCAAATCCTTCAAGAGATGTTACAATTGTTGGATTAGTGTGGGCATTGTGTACAATGAAAATTCCGCCAAGCTTGACGAATTCATCAATGATTCCTCCTGGTTGCATCATTGCCATGACGTCCAGATCAGTAATATTCCCTTGAACTCCGATCCAAACACACCAGTAATCCGCTGCCAATTGTTCACCTGTAGTGTATTGATCTTTGATAATTGATGGAGATATTTGCACAACAGTATATTTAGTGAGTGACCAAAGTTGTTTGGCAAAATCATAGGAAGCAACACCATTCTCAAGCAGTAAGACGCCCTTACCGAAGCCGAAGGTTCTGCCAGAACAATTTATACTGGTCGTCTCAGTTATAGAAACTGTTTTATTTATATCCAACGTACAATCATTGGATTCCTTTAAAATTGTCATTTTAACCACTGGTTTAGCAACGGTGAGAGAACTATCCGAACTCATGATTCCGTCTAATCTTGCAAAAATTTGAGCTTCTCCAGTATCAATTGCTGTAGTCAAACCTTTTGTTTCTTTCTCATTTGAAACTATTGCGCTTGAAGGATTGCTAGAATACCACTCGACAAGATTTGTAATGTCTCTAGTTGATTTGTCAGAATACATGCCTGTCGCAGTAAACTGATGGCTCAAACCTGAACAAAGAGATAAAGTCTTAGGATCTATCTTGATGGAAACCAAGACAGATTTTCTTTTTTTGTAAAATTCTTTCTCTCTTGTGATAAACAGAATAGGGGGATTAAATTGATGGGAAGTGTTCACTTGTGTTAACCTCACTTTCTTTATCAATACATTCAATCAATATATGTTGCATACAGAATTCGGTTTGGGCTTGATCGTTCTCTAAATTATAAGAAGATAGTTCTAGTTCATGTTAATTTGAAACTATTCACTTTCGGTAACGAATCTTATGTCATCGACGCTTACAATAAGATAACAAAATGCCAAAAAGTAAAATTACGTTTAGCGGATACTTCAAAACCTTAAGTTAATGGGCGTGGCTTCACCATATCAAAAAAAGAAAATTGTACGTTATGAAACAATTTAGACACATTTAAGTCAATATCCTGTACGCTAAGGGTAAAATAGACCCAAGGAAAGCGTTACAAAAATTAACATATATGCAACATAGAAGAGGGCAAACCTACATTGCCCCTGGCTACATCGACGCTGGCACTGAGCCTATTAAGTCAGAGAAAGGCACTCATTGGAGTGCTTTTTCGTTTTGGGGAACAAACAATTTCTTAACTTAATGGCAATACCCCAATAGGTCATAGTGGAGAATAAAAGTAAGGCTTTGACTCATTTTCACACGTATCTCAGCTGTACCTAATTATGTGAAATATTCCAATTTTGCATTTGGAAAGAACTTTTTCATATAAGAATAAAGGTGATTTTTTATATCCTCTTCTTCTTCTTTTTGATAAATATATTTACCAATCCCATATTTCCCCCATTTATATCTTCTTCTCTCTTCATCTAATTCTAATTTTGTCATAGGGTAGTTTTTTTCAATTACCCTCTTAGCAGGCTTTGTAAAACGATGTTGAATAAATTCAAATGTAATATCATCTCTTACATCAAGAGGTAATTCAGCATTAAGACGTTCAAACATATGATTGTAACCCTCCTGCCAACCTTCATGAAGATAGATAGGAGCCACTATGAACCCTAACGGATATCCTGCTCTGGCTACTTTTCCGGCTGCTTCAATTCTTTTAGCTAACGGAGAAGTACCTGGCTCGAAGTTTTTAATAACGTAATCAGCGTTTATACTAAACCGAAATCTTGTTTTTCCATTATGTTTTGCATCAAGCAAATGATCCACATGATGAAATTTTGTAACAAATCTCAGCTTTCCATATTCAGATTCTCCAAAATGCTCAATTGCATGTTTAAGAGTATGAGTTAAGTGATCAATTCCTACAATATCTGATGTACACGAAGCTTCAAATCTTGTCAATTCAGGTACGCGGGCCTCCATATATTTGTCAGCAGTTTCTAGAATTTCGTCAACATTTACATAAGTTCGGATATACGGCTTGCTTCCCATCGTTGTCTGTAAATAACAATAATGACAATGTCCCATACACCCTGTTGCGAAGGGAATAGCATACTCTGCTGAAGGCTTTGAAGTATCAAATTTTAGTGTTTTTCTAACACCAACGACAAGAGTAGATTTTGCTACTCGATACTTTTGCAAATCGTTTTCGCCTGGCAGGTCTCTCACTTGATTATGGGAAGTAGTATGACGAATTTCAACATCCATATTTGAAAATTTCTCATAAAGCTCTCTCCCTAATGGATAATCTAATGCTTTGGGTTCAAAGTATACAAGTTTAGGCATAAACGGGTTATTCATTCTAACATCCCTTCTGAAACATCCCCATAATAGTAGGTATAGGCTTGGTTTGCCTCTTCTTCAGTAGAATAAACAGCCATCTCATTTGTTAGTGGATAATAAGTTTCATAAAGAAATAATGCTAATTCATTTGGTCTCTCAGGATTATTGACAACTGCTGCAGCTTGTATATTTGCTACGTCCTGAGTGTGGGGGTTTCGATAAAAAATATAAACAATATCTCCAGCATGATAAATATTACTTTTATTAGAAAATTCCATTTTATCACCTTTTCTTTTTATAAAATTCAATGTGCAAAGTTATACATTATAAATTTTTTCCTATAGTGCATAAAAATATGTCTTCTTTTATCAAGTGGAAATTGGATTCTACTAATTACAATCTTATTTGAGGTGGGCTGAATAGAAAAACAATCTTTATTTTAAATTACATTTATAATGCAACCTATGAAGCAAATTGTTTAGAGTTAGTATAGTCATATGGACACAACTTAGTTAAATCCTTACAATGGGTTTCAAGGAGAAAGTGTCCGTATGACAAATAAGAAATTTAATGAAAAGTTTTAAAAAATGGTTGTTGAATTACATCATTCAGGACAACCTGTCAAACAATTAAGTAGCGAGTATGGCGTATTAGAAGTAATCGTTTACAAATAGATTAAAATATATTCTCCTATCACATCAGTTGATGAAGATGAAATAACACTAGAAGATCTAAAACGAATGAAAAAAGAAATGCTTCGTCTAAAAGAAGAAAATGAAATTTTAAAAAAGGAGAGACGATGTGTCTCTCCTTTTTATCCATGCATATTTAAAGTTAACGATGAACTCCACCGCCAAGTTGTTGTTCAGCCATTGCTACTAGACGTTTTGTGATTTCGCCACCAACAGAACCGTTTGCACGAGCTGTTGCGTCTGCACCAAGTTGTACGCCAAATTCTTGTGCGATTTCATATTTCATTTGATCGATTGCATTCTCAGCACCGTGAACTAATAGTTCGTTACGACTTCCGCTATTATTGTTTGTCATATTGTATCACCTCCTATGTTTTTAATATGATAAAAAGCAATTGAAAATACATATTCTTTTTTTGTTATCAATTTTTTAGCTTATTAAAGCATAAATAATACATATATTTCACAAAATAGTATTGTGTAGGAGAGCGAAATAAAAAGTGTTTGCCATAGGAGTATCATGTATGAAACAGTCCTCCAGAACACGATGAAAATAGGTTGTGCTTTATGAAGGCACAGCCTATTTTTTTATTAAGGAGTTTTCTCCTACATAAAAGTTAAAAGAATGGAGAAATACAAATGAAACATATTGTTGCTTTGTTAATTAAATACACAGCTATTAGTGCTGTATTATTGATGATACTAGGCATTTTCCAAGGTATTTGAATTCCAAGAATATTATTTCTTTCATTGGTAATTACCGGAGGGTCTTATTTAATAGGAGATTTATTTATTTTACCTAAGTATGGAAACATGGTGGCTACCATTGTTGATTTGGGTTTGAATTTTGTAGGAATTTGGGTATTAACGTATCTTGTAAAAGATATAGTCGTAGCTCGTAATATTGGAGCATCTGCTTTTTTTGCAGCTTTGCTTATCAGTGTGGCAGAAATATTCTTTCATATCTATATGAAGAAAGTTGTTTTACATGAAGATGAGGATTCACGAGAATCCACTAATATTAGTCATAATAAATATGCTATGGAGATTTCTGACGAGTATGTAGACTATTCTAAAATAAACAAGGTTCATCTATCTAGAAAAGTAGAGGATGGAACTGATAAATTGAAGTAAAAAAGTGGCTTTCAGCCACTTTTTTACTTTTATAATTAAACTTGTTCAGAATTTCGAACATGTAATGGTGGAGGAACTATCCACCCCTTCTTCTTGCTTAAACGTAGTAAAGTTACTCCTGCTTGTGCTTTCTTCATGTGAAATTGTCCAAAAAGCATGCCTACATCTTCTCGAAGGCATTTTCCCATCACTTGACTACAAGTCACTAGTCCTGCTGCAAGACCTGCTGCAACGGTTGCTGCGATTTCAGCATCGTTGATGCGTGCACCAGGAGGAATGTCTTCAATAGAAGCAACCGGTCTTTCAGGAGGAGCTGGTGGTAAAGCCACTCCATTTACCTTTAAAAGGGTTTTTAGCTCTTCTATTTCAGTAGTCATATCATTCTCAATTAAGTTTTGTAAAAACTTTTTTAAATCTTCATCACCTGTGTGATTCATAAATACTTGATGTCCGGCAACAGCCCCTTGTGCGGCAAGAAGATAACTCCAAATATCAAATACTTCTCCATAATGTAAAGGTTCATTTTGAGGATTTCCACTTAATACACCCATTTTAAAAAGCCTCCCTTTCGAAAATATCATCATAAGTATATTTTTCAATATTGAAAAGAAATTTTTAAGTATGTTTTTTCCTACAAAGAACTTTTTATCATGCATGGGAAACACCTTCCCAACAATGTGTGTTTGTAGTCTAGTAAAGAAATTTGCAAACAAAATACCCAAAGATTATTATGGAAGATTATCAATAATCTTTGAGTGAAAACTTTTTTGCTATGAGGATTTATTTTTAAAATAAATACACATAAGAAATTGTTTTAAATATCTGCTACGACTTATACCAATTCACTCTTATTTATAGTTAAAATTAGCGATTAATTCCACCGCCAAGCTGTTGTTCAGCCATTGCAACTAAACGTTTTGTGATTTCACCACCAACAGAACCGTTTGCACGAGCTGTTGTGTCTGCACCAAGTTGTACACCAAACTCTTGTGCAATTTCATACTTCATCTGATCAATTGCATTCTCAGCGCCTCGAACTAATAATTCATTACGACTTCCGCTATTATTGTTTGCCATATTGTATCACCTCCTATGTTTTTAATATGCTACGAATCATAAAAAAATAATTATTCCTTTTTATGGTAATTTAGTTTCTTTTTATTATGAATAAATATTAATTTTCTTCTTAAAATAAGGCTAGGGAAAGAAGGGGTTATAAAATACTTTCATTCAATGTTATATATTCCTCCAAATTTATTTCTAATCTCCCTTTAATAACTAAAAAAATGATTGCTGTAGTCCAAAGGGAGAAATATAAAGTGTGTTTTGAGAAAATGTTAAAAAGGAGAAATGTAATTATGAAAGCAGTAACCTATCAAGGGCCAAATCAGGTACAGGTTAAACAAGTTGAGGATGCGAGATTAGAAAAAAAAAGATGATATTCTTGTAAAAATTACTTCGACCGCTATTTGTGGATCTGACTTACATTTATATCAAGGTAACATGCCTTTACCCCCAGGATACATTATTGGGCATGAACCGATGGGAATTGTTGAAGAGGTGGGGCCTGATGTCACTAAAGTAAAAAAAGGAGATCGTGTTGTTATCCCCTTTAATGTTGCGTGTGGGCATTGTTTTTATTGCCAACATGAAATGGAAAGTCAATGTGATAACTCAAATCCTCATTATGATTCTGGTGGATACTTTGGTAATACAGAGAAATTTGGTAACCATCCAGGTGGACAAGCTGAATATTTGAAAGTTCCTTTTGGGAACTTTACTCCCTTTGCTATACCGGAATCATGCGAACTTGAGGATGAACCCCTGCTTTTTTTATCCGATGTTTTACCGACCGCTTATTGGAGTGTAATAAATGCAGGTGTAAAGTCAGGTGACACTGTTATCGTACTTGGCTGTGGACCTGTTGGATTGATGACGCAAAAATTTGCTTGGATGAAAGGTGCTAAGCGTGTAATTGCAGTTGATTACTTAGATTATCGGATAAATTATGCAAAAAAGATTAACAATGTTGAGGTATTTGAGTTTACAAAATATCCCGATATGGGAGAACATTTAAAAGAAATTACACATGGGGGAGCGGATGTGGTCATTGATTGTGTAGGCATGGATGGAAAAAAATCACCTTTGGAATTTCTTGAACAAAAACTAAAATTACAAGGGGGAACTCTCGGTCCTATTCAAATTGCTACAAAAGCCGTACGAAAATATGGAACTGTCCAAATGACAGGTGTTTATGGTGGCAACTATAATGCATTTCCACTCGGTGCATTTTGGGTTAGGAATATTAACCTTAGAATGGGTCAAGCACCTGTCATTCATTTTATGCCTGAACTGTTTGAAAAAATAACAAAAAATGAGTTTGATCCAAAAGAGATCATTACACACAAAATCCCCCTGGAAGAAGCGAGCTACGGTTATCAAATTTTTAATAACCGTGAAGACAATTGTATAAAAGTTATTTTGAAACCTTAAAGCTACATTCCTTTCTAATCAATTATTTTTCAAAGTAAAATAATCGATTAGAAAATAAAGCTGAACAGGGATAGTTAAGTTTTTCGGTTCTGGTACAAACTTCAAAATATATGAAACTAGTCTAGTAAACTCGGACATACTGATAGTACTACTCTATAAAAAGTGTGTGATCAGTATGGGGCAGTACCACCTCACAATCGAGCTAAGAAAAGCAAATACCCAAAACAAAAAAATGTATATTTTTTTGTTTTGGGGCGTTATAAAATTCTTAAGTTGATAGGTATGTGGTGCTATCCCCCTAGCCAATTTTGTCTAAGGGGGGTTCTTTTTACTATAGTAAGTTTTCTTAACAAGAAAATAAAAACATATTTTAGGTTTTTATCAATAAATCACAGATAATATCTTAGCTTAAATGATAAAAATATGCTGAATGATTAAAGTATTCTCAGACATTTTTAATCAATCTTTATTTCAAAGTTACATCTGTTTCAATTAATTCAACATCGTCAGATGTTGAATCCCCTGCAAGCTTTAATGCTTCTTGATAAAACTTCTCCGAGTTGACATTTTTTGTTCTTTTGTCGTAAACAGAATCCCAAGGAATACCTGTTGCTTGTGCGTGTTTTACAGGGTCATATTTTCGCCCAGTTTTAAGCATCATATAAAGGATTTTGGCAATCTTGCCACACATATTTTCCATTCATTTTACGCTCTACTAGACGATGATAATAGGAGCTGAATACAGACGGTTGCTTTTTCATCGCAATGATAATCATTGCCATTTGAAAGAGAACACGACGTGCATCTCGAACGCCACTAAAGGTCATTCTCGTACCCTTTACTGATGTCCCTGATTGTTTATTTTCAGCCGAAACACCAAGATATTTTTTGAACTCTTTATATGTATTAAATCGTTCAACATTACCAATGGCTCCGATAAGAGCACAAACCCAATTATCGCTCATAAAAGGAAAAGAGTATAATAATTCTGTATAAGGGTGAGGTTTAATACCTTTGCTTGGATTTCCGTGAAGTAGTTCTTGAATGTGATTGTCAATCCCTTTAATACTTTCTTCAATACGCAGCGCTTCTTCAATTACCCAATTTTGTCTTCCAACTAAATGAGGGACATCAATTGTTATAGACTTTGCTGTTACTTCTGCTAGTGCCTTAGACGCCTTCGTAGCTATTCGCTTTGCCCCAGCTTCAATCATTGTTTGTCGTAGTTCTTCCTGTGTGGCTAGCTTTAAATCTTTACCAGTAGGATACTTCAATGCGAACTTCATCACAGAAGTGGTACCAAGCTTCTTAAATGCTACTTTGAAGTCTGGGTGCGTAACAGTTAAAAGTTGCTGCACCTGATTTTTACGCCGTGTTAACTGAGTATTTAATAACCATCGGTCACGGGTTAACGAACGAAAAATAGATTGAGTTACAGAAGCTGGTTTAAGTAGGCTAACACCTTTCATATGAGGGTGTAAAATCTTGTGCCATCCCATATAGGACATTACCCTTGCATCTACCGCATCTGATTTTTCGGTAATTCCTAAGTGCTTTTCGCGGAAGTCTTTTACTGCGGAATTTCCCACTAGGTATACATCGAAATTTTCGTTCAAAAGGACTTGTTGAAGCAGGTAAGAGTAGTGACCACCTGTTGGTTCTAGTAAAACTAGAAAATCCGATCTGTGAATTCCGAGTTTTTTTCCATTTGTTCTAAGGCTTGTAAGAACTGTGTAATTCCCAGGCTGTCCGCATTAAACTTCATTGTCTTTGCCCGTTTCCATTCACGCCCCTTTGGGTCTAAAAAGGCTTGGAAGGAGATACAGCTAGCAACGTGAAAAGAGGCACCAATGTCAATTCCCACAAATAACTGGTACATCATCCTCTTAGTTTCTTTCTCTTTTTCTTTGGATTCCTCTATAAAACTAAAGGGTACTACTGTGTTTTCACTCATACGTAAATCCTCCTAGCGATATATAAATCTGACTGTCCAATTTTCCGTTAGAGCTTAATGCCCAATGTAGTATGTCAGGACTATAACGCCAGATGGTAAATCTCACATTAAGTAAAGAGGTCTAGCCGAGAACCAGCCCCAAATAATCAAAGAGTTTCAATCGCTAATTTCATTAGATACTATATACGTTTTTAAATTTCACTTGCATATAGTCTTTTAAATTTCTAAAAGAAAAATTCTTTATCTAGTACTCTATTCCCTTCCTAATTCACGGAATTTTTTTATCTTTTTTTTTGTTTAATTTGTTATAATGAGTGTGTACAGTGACCTTTTAAGGTGTTTCCGACCATAACTGAATTGGGGCTAGCATGATATATCCTAGACCTCTTATATACAATTAGGGCACTCCACTACTTGTGGGTACAAGGCCCTGCACACCTTAGATAAAGCCCTCATCTGTTTAACTAATTTACTGGAATAATGGGTTTACTATCAATAAAAGCCTTTGTCTATATTCATAGTAAACGAACCTATTTTTCTATGTACGCCAATGCTCCAAAATACATTAAAGAGTTACTGCTCGAAAGCGTACCCACATTAATAATAAAGATGCATTATCATTATATTTCATATTGTATTGTATCGTCTAATAGTTTTCTAGATAGTTGATTATTCTTATTTTTAAGTCCTCGATACTTTATCTGCGGATACGCCTCCCGCTATGGGCTATGTCCTCATCCAAAACAATTAACCCCTTATATAAATCCCTCTGTTTTATACTCTTTCGCGTATAGTATGTAGTCTTTTATTTTTAACTAATTTATTCTTAAAAGACTACGGAAATTTATAAAGGGATAATGCTATTTCCAAACCGATTATAATAATAACGATTAGCCAATACTGAAGCAAAGCATCTTGATTGAAAGATGGAGTCACTAATTGAAGTCCGTTTCCTCCTTTTTCATATACACCTACAAGATGACTCGCATAAAAATAAAGTGTTGCCCAGATTGCAGTCCACATTAAACTACCAAATACTTCGAACTTTGAAATCCTTTTTTTCTTAAGTATATAATGGATATTTTTCAAATCATCAGGAGTCCATTTTTTAAGCCATAGTGACTGGACTTCCTAATTTTTCAAGAACCAACTTTACATCTTCTTCACTGTAATCATCAGGCAGCATATCCTCTATGGTTGACCGTAACTCAAGTGTAATATCCTCACGATTTTTTTCAGACAGCCTCCGAGCAACTTCCTGAATATAAATCTCAATTAAGTTCATCATCTTCCTCTCCCTTTAATAAGTTATAAAGCTCTTTCGAATTCTTTATCCATTCCTTTTTTAACTGCAAAAATATCTCTAACCCATATTCACTTAAAACATAGTACTTACGGGGTCTACTCTCAGATGTATCCCAATTACTCGACACCAACTCCTGTTTCTCTAATCGGCGAAGCAATGGATATAAAGTGCTTTGATCTATCGCAATACCGGAACCCTCCAATAACTGAACAAGTGAATATCCATATTGGGGTGTTTGTAATTGACTTAAAACCGCTAATGTCAACGTTCCTCTCCTAAGCTCTGTCGTTAATGAATTCAATAAAGTACTCATTCAACCACCTCATTTTTATTACTATATGTCATACAGTATTTAATTTATACTATGCATCATACAGTATTGTTGTGACAAAAAATAATTGGAAATGAGAAATATTTTAAAATATAAACAGGTTGTTTGAATGTTTAAACTATACAAGCAGACCAATTAAAAGCTAAAGATTGTTTTTTATGGTAATATAAGGATCAAAGGTAACCTACTTTAGTCTAAAGGAGACGTTTAAATGTCAACAATAAGGATTGAGAAAGCATCTATTATAGATGCTGAAACATTAACAGAGATTTCGAAAAGAACCTTTGGTGAAGAAGCAAAAAAATGGCTCCAAGATCAAGAGAATATAATTGACTACAACATTCAACCACCTGGGTATGCTTCCATTGAAATGACCAAGTATATGTTCAAGGAGTTAGATTGCTTCAAAATTATATACAACGAAACAATTGTCGGTGGAATTATTGTCACAATTTCAGGTCAGTCTTTTGGAAGAATAGACCGTATTTTTGTAGATCCTAACTATCAAGGGAAAGGCATAGGTTCAAAAGTCATTACTTTGATAGAAAAAGAGTTTTTAAATGTGAGAACTTGGGATCTTGAAACATCTAGTAGACAGATCAACAACCACTTCTTTTATGAAAAGATGGGATATGAAGCAACCTTTAAAACAGAAGATGAATATTGTTACATAAAGAGAATAGGAACTTCATCAGGAATAGAAAACTTAGTTAAAAATGAGGATATTTCAGATACCCAATATGAAAACTGTAATATGGCTAAGACGGAGTGTTATCAGGTAACTCTAAAAGGCAGCTCTTTTAGCAACAGTAACATGATGAGCAGCCATATTAACAACTGTAATCTTAGTCATTCAAAGTTCCACAATATAAATTTTAGAAACACATTGTTTGCTGATTTAAATTTTTCTAACAGTGAAATGGCTTTAGTAACTTTAGATGGGGTTCGTTTCGTTGATACAAATCTTGAAAATGAAGATAATCCAATCACGTTTAAAAGATGCAATCTTAAAGGGAGTAAAATCATTCATAGTAACCTTAGGAACGTGGAAATACAGCAAAGTGACATAACAGGTATGAAGATAAACAATATTCCTGTTGCAGATCTTCTTGAGTTGTATGATCAAGTAAATAGAAAGTAGCCAATTTATGTTTTATTCAAAGGAGCTGATGTATTAGTCATGTCTAGTATGTAAGCTCCTTTATTTTCTATTAGTCTTCAAAAATTAGGTCTTGATAATGCATATTAAGCATTATTTACCGAATTATCAAGTATAAAATTTATAATAAGCGTCCTTTGGTTTATTCACGTTTCATTTCATCAATAATCTTACATATCCCTTCTTCAATCTTTTCTGTTTTTACATTTGACACATTCAACTTCAATAATTTTTCTTTTGGAAACGAAGATAAGTAATTTTTCTCAATCGAATCTACTAATATTTTATTTTGTAGTAACTTTCGAATAAGCGGTTGAACAATAACCTTCTTATTTAGAATGATGTGTGTATGTACACACGGCAAATTCACATCGTGATATTGAAATAATTGTTTGTTCATATTATTCCATTCTTTCAAAGAAGCAGCTAACCTCTTTGACCTTTCATAATAGGAAGCCCGAATTTTTTGTTTATGCCGATCAAACATCCCGCTCTTTATGTAAACTTCCAGCGCTGCTTGTGAAATCATCGAGCTATCGATATCTTGTAATTTTTTATATGTAAGGAAGGTTTCAGTTAAACAATCAGGTATAACGGCAACACCAACTCGAAGCCCTGGAAAAATAATTTTAGAGAAACTTTTCAAATAAATAACATGGGAGGAATCATCATAACTATACATCGGATCTGCTTTCGCATCCCTTTCTAAGTCAGCTAAATAATCATCTTCCACAATAAACACATCATACTTTTTCGCTAAACGGACAATGGCTTCCTTTTCTTTCTTAGAATACGATGTTCCTAAAGGATTATGGAATCTCGGCATTGTATAAAAGAATTTAATATCTTCTGTTTGAAAAATACGTTCTAATTCATTTAAGTCGATCCCTTCGGCTGTCCGTTCTATACCAATCACAGGGATACCGTGCGTTTCTAAATATTCGATAAACAAATGATAACTTGGTTGTTCAATTGAAATTGTTTTCTTGTTATTTGGAAATGAAATCGAAGTTAACAAAGATAATGCTTGCTGAACACCTGATGTAATAAAAATATTTTCTTCATTCGTAAATACTTGATAGTTCGTTAACAGCCTTTGAATAACTCGAATTAATGATGGTAATCCTTTCGGAGTCCCATATATAAATAAGTCATTTTTGTATGTATCAATTGCTTTATTTATACAATGTTGAAAATCCAAATACGGAAAAACATCTGGATCAGGTGCAGATGTTGCAAAATCTATGACACTACTATGTCTAACGTGATTTTCGTTTGTTTTTTTCACAACATAGTATCCACTTTTCAAAACGGAGTATATCATATGTCTTTTTTCTAACTCTTGAAATGCACGAATAATGGTACTTTTTGTGCATTGATAACGTGCACTTAAAGATCGAATAGAAGGTAATTTATCTCCCTCTTTTAATTCTCCTGTTTGAATCAGCCTTTCTAAATCATTAAAAACAATTAAATATTTATACACGCTTACACCTCTATATATTTTTGTACCGGTACAAATCGTATTTATTTGTATTGTAGCACCCACAAGAAAACATTACCATTTACATATACTGGCCAGTAAGAAAATTGATGATACGAGGTGTGATTATGATACAAATTAAAAAAGCTTACGCCGCAGCAATTTTATATACATGCATTATTGGTTTTTCATTTATGTTTGTAAAACTAACCCTTACAATCACAGGACCATTGGATACATTAGCTCATCGATTTACTGTTTCTTTTCTAACCGCATCTATTCCAGTCATATTCGGTTTTATCAAATTAAATATTACATTTAAAAATATGCTTTCTATTTTACCTGTAGCCATTCTATATCCAGCATTATTCTTTACGTTTCAAGCATTTGGATTAGTGTATACGTCCTCTTCTGAAGCAGGAATTATTCAAGCTACCATTCCTATCTTCACAATGGTATGTGCCTCTTACTTTTTAAAAGAACGAACAACAATTTGGCAAAAAGTTTCGCTTCTGTTATCGGTTTCTGGCGTCATTTACATTTTTGCGATGAAAGGATTAGGCTCTCATACTACTAGTTTTAATGGTGTTATACTTATTCTCTTATCAGCATTATCATCAGCTGGTTATAACGTTCTAGCACGAAAGATGACAAAACAATTTCGCTTAATCGATGTAACTTATATGATGACTTTGAGACTCCCACGACTAAA
>NZ_NVOY01000012.1:56411-142363 GCF_002551005.1 Bacillus pseudomycoides | reverse complement strand
GTTCGGAAAGAGCTGTAATTTGAAACACCAATTGCATGTCTATTCACCCCATATTCCACATAATATTTTATTAAAACAATAATTTTCCATAAAATACATAATTATCTTACAATTAATCTAATATTTTATCCAGAGGTGAAAAAATGATGACAAGTAAAATACACGTATGGCATACCGGACAAGTGTACATCGATCAAGCGATGGCATTTCAAGAAAAAACGTGGCACCCACTGCCGTATACAGGCTGGTTCAGAAGTTCTGCTAAAAAAAGATGGATGCCTGTTTCCACATACTTAATTGAGCATCCAAAAGGATTCGTCTTAGTCGATACAGGATGGCACGAAGATATGAGAATAAATCCGAGAAAGCATTTAGGTTGGTTTACTTCTACGATGTTTACTGGCACTTTACCAGAAGGACAATCCGTTGCGGAAAGACTGCAAGCGAAAGGGATTCAAAACAAGGATATTGATTATGTATTATTGACCCACCTTCACTCCGATCATGTAAGCGGGGTAAAGCACGTGGCAGATGCCAAACAGATTGTAACGAGCGAACTAGAATGGACTGCCGCTCAAAAAGACGCTGGGTACATCAAGTCAATGTGGGAAGGTGTTTCTATCAATCCGTTTCAGTTACACGAAATTCCGCACGGTCCTAACCGGTTAGGCTATGATGTATTTCAAGACGGTTCTCTCTATATGGTATTTACACCTGGCCATAGCAAGGGATTATGCTCTGCACTAGTACAAACATCGAAAGGCTGGGTACTATTAGCTAGTGACGTTGGCTATTCAGAAAGGTCATGGGAACAAAATGTATTACCTGGGGTTACGGCTGATCAGGCTGCTGCTCAAAAATCTTTAGATTGGGTCAGAGAATTTAGGAATAGAGAAGATTGTGTACAAGTGATAGCAAATCATGATCCTGCTATTCAGGAGCAAGTAATAGAATAACAAAACCACACCCCGTTAAATCTATAGCGGGGTGTGGTTTCTCATTCAAATGTGTCTCAATAATTTTTTGTTCATACCTCTTCTATTTCTGTTAAATGGCATATACAAGAGTAAACATGCAATAAACGCAACAATTTCTAATGAAATAATATAGTAAATAATTTGAAGTCACCCAAGTGTTTCTCAATAATTTTTTGAACAATGTCTAAGTTTACACTTTGATAATCATGGACAGCAATATCCCGAAATCCTACCATTGCTTTTAAATTATTGCCTAAGTCTTTATTTATAACGTTCGCTTCAACGAGTAAATCGAATGCTTCACGGCTAGATTGTGGCAATCCTAGCTTCTTACTTGCGACAATATGCATCGCTAAATCAATACTCGCTTCACACGCTCGTTGTATATTTAAAATAATAGAATCTTGTTTCGTATAATCTTCTAAATTCTCTGGATTGTTTTCGTATACATCTTTAATTCTTTTGATACACCGTTCTATTGTAGCGATTTTGTTTAAAATGACTTCACTCTTCATATATAGCACCTCTTTTCTTAATATCATCAAATATAACGCGGCGTTCCTCGTTCAATCTTACATACATTTTAAGAACTTTCATTTCAAATACAATCTTGCGTTCTTCATCCGAACAATATATTGTCTTTCCTTCATGGATAATCTGTGCTTGAAAAACCGTCGATGCCTGTGATAAATCAACTAAATCAACATCTCTATGAACAATATTGGCTAACTCCTGCGCTAGTAAAAAGCGTTCGTAATGATCTAAAGTTCCATCACTAACATATGCTATATCGATATCACTATCTGCTCTTGTCCGATTTTGTGCTGTCGATCCAAATACAATAATCCAATATGGATTTACTGTTTTTGTTAAATTTTCAATAATGGATGCTATCATGTTTTGAGGAATCATATTTACCCATCCTCCCTTACCATTCTTATCCTTTGTTTTAGCATAAGAAGTAATAGACTACGTACAAAATCAAAAGCGTGGGCACTAAAAAAAACCTGATTCAATATTTTTGGTTTTCACACCAATTTCCTCAATGCAATATTTTATGGAATGAATTACCTTATTCCCTTTATAATTTACTTAATACATATGGGTGGTGTAACAATTGAACAGTACAGTACCTCACTACATACACGAACATATTTTATAGTTTATAAGGATGGAGGAAATAAAGTGTTTGAGTTGATAATATTAGCTTTTTTTATAATGATTTCTAGTCTTTTAGTATTAGTTACCGGTTTGTTTTGGTTTTTAGGTTCTTATTTTACCTTAACTACAAATAATGAAAGATGTTTAATGAAACAAGAATTAATTAAAGTGAGTTTCATATCTTCCTTTTTTTTAGTAGGCAGTATTATCATTTTGCTTGCTTTCTATTTTTCTATATAGCTTCTTAGAAACCTATTTTGATAAAAATGCATTTAAATTTAAAATTCGCCATCAAAGATACTTATTATTCCTATACAAATATATGTTTTCATTTCCCCCTCCCTCTTATTCGGAGAACACTTATTTTCCAACACATCAAATACCAATTAATGTATAATGTTATTTGGTAAATTATTAGGGAAAATGATGAAACTATTACAAAATAAACACGCTTGTATCGGAATCACAGCAAACCTTATTTTTTTCAAATATCTATATATTTTTTTAACCTGTCTTGAATGCTTTTATATGTATGATGCTAATGACCTCGATAAAAGTGAAAAAGTTGAACTTACATATATCTTTTTTGCTTTGTTAGTTCCATTAGGCATCTCAAATATTTATTCATACATAGCTTTACGTAAACAGGAAAAACCCAAATGGTTAATCACGACAAATCTAGCTATTTCTATAACTTTCACTTTTTTCACTAGTTTTTGGTATATTACTATTTTTATTATATACGTGTACATTTAGCAATGATTATTCCAATGATTCAAATAATAACGGAATAGATTTCCAGATAAATCTTTAACTTGTCCCCTAATTACGTGAAAGAACGAAAGGAGATAAATTATGAAAATTCATGTTGAAGCAGTCCCAAACATACCGAGAATTAATAAAGGCGATAATATTGGTGAGATAATAGCCCTGTCAGCCGTAAAATCGAATTTTGAAATAAAAGATAGTGATATATTGTGCGTAGCTTCAAAAGCAATTTCAACTGCAGAGGAGCGAGATATAGCTCTTAACAATGTAAAACCAAGTGAACTAGCCAACCAAATACATAAAAAAGTTCCAAGAAAAGACCCTAGAATTATTCAAAAAATGATAGATGAAACAGGAGATCCGTTTGGTAATAAGCTAGAAATAGACAATAACTATATTGGCGCTTGGCTGCCAAATGGAATGCGTTTAACAAGTGCCGGGATAGATAAAATCGATTCTGAACACGTTATGCTCTTACCAGAGAACCCTGATTTAAGCGCAAAAAGAATTAGCGAAACGGTGCAAAAAAGACTTAACGCTAAGGTCGGCGTGATCATTACTGATAGTGATGGACGTATCGAAAAAGCAGGAGCGACTCAGATTGCCATCGGTCTATATGGTGTCCCAGCTTTGAGAACGAGTGAATCAGTCGATCCAGTTACCGGGGAAATAAAGAAATCTGTAGAGACCTTTTGCGACCTTCTTGCCGCTACTGCCGCCCTAATAATGGGACAACGAGGTACAAATAAACCTGTAGTTAAAATTAGCGGTGTGGACTACGAATTTAATGAAAATAGCCATAAATGAAAATACCAATAATAAATCATTATTATCCTTAAATTTAAAAGTTTTATTTATTTTTTTGATTCTAACCGGAATTTGGTTTATTTTAAATATCATTGTAGGATTGACCCCTTTAACTTATTTTTAATACATTAGATACCAAATTCTAACTTAATAGAAAAAAATAAAAACAACCATGTTAAAAAATGGTTGTTTTTTATTCTAAAGATATTAATTAATACTTACGCTTGTGGGAAATAATCTACCCGGTAAAGTAATATCGTAGGAGATAGCACAAATGTGCCATCCCATACGATATGCATCATGCAGGTGGCTAAATTCGCTGAGCCCACATACCATATGACGGAAAAACCTCTTTCAACTTCGCAAACGTTTCATCGCACCACGCTTTGGAGTTGAAATCACCAATAACAATACGCTGATTTCCATCGTCAAGAGCTTGCGTCCACATTTCATAGTCAGGGAAAATACCTTTGATTGTGTGGTATACATCTTCCATCCATCCAATTGAATTGAAGTCTCCTACAAAAATACGATACAGTTCCTGAGCATTTGTGAACCATTCCATCGGTTTATCTCCGTTTAAAGCATTTAAATCTACTTTTCCAATCCCATCAAGCCATCCGCCTGTTTCACCATCTGCATATTGCCATAAGTCGCATGCATATTTCGGTTTTCTTCCTCCATATCGTGGAATCCATAAGAAATCAGCTTGTACATTTTGTAACCCGTAAGATCCATACATATGATGCGATACATATAACCCAACTTTCCAACCAGCACCCTGGCAAGTATGAATAAATGCTTGTGTTGCTTCTGCTAGATTCGTAGCTCCGCAGCTTGCGAGCGTATCATCTTCAACATCTAACACAAGAAATTTTGCATTTGGATTTACGCGTTCCAGAAAATCTTCGGCCTCTACAATGGCATCTGTAATGCTTACATAACAACCGTAAGCATAAGCGGCATGAGGAATTCCATATGCTTCTAAATTTTGGACATGTTCATCGTACAGTGGGTCTATCTTCCTTGAGCCATATTGAACGCGGCAAATTGCTAGATCCAGTTGCGGCGCAGCAATATCCCAATCGATATTATCATTGTATTTTGATAGGTCTACGATATGTTTCGTCATGATTCAACATCTCCTTTTTCTTCATGATCTGTCCAAATACCGAGTGCAATGCCAACAGATAATAAATAAGGTGATAATTCGTCTAAGAAACTCTTTGCTTCTGGCGCTCCTAACTTAGTGAATAGAAAGCCAATGAAGGAAAAAATCGCAACCCATGTTTGCCAATTACGCAGTCGTTTTACAATATCTTCTTTATTCATTACCCTCACCTACTTTCCTGTCATTTTAAAGAGAGTCATGATGGCGCCAGTGATAATTGCCCCTATTACAGTTGTCCCAATCCAAAAAACTAACTTGTCTAAACGATCGATGCGTAAATGAGCATTTTTAGCAGACTGTTGTGCTTCAATTGCAACTTCTTTTACGTTACCTAATGTATCAAGCTTTGTTTCGACTCTTGTTAGGCCAACTAATAATTCTTTTAAATCATCATGTTTAACTGGTTCGGTCATTGATCCCCCCCTTTTCGTTTTCGTAATATAAATAAGCGTTCTATAAGTACATTTAGCAATGATTATCTTAAAATCATTCAGATTTAAAGTACTTATTAGCATCAACCATATATTTTTTAATGGCCGTTACTCTATTAAGTGAAAAGAAAGTAAAATAATCAAAAACGCGAAAAGAACTTTTAGGAGAAATCATGTCAAATTAGAAAAAACAACATAAAAATCCCCTTTCTTTTGAGAGGGGAGCGAGAGCATCTGGCCGTGCATAGCAGCGACTTAGATGTCGAAAAACTAAAATGGATTTATATAGATGTATTTTCTAGTGATATATTTCAAACCACAAATGGATGTATTTTTTCTCCAACATATAGTTGGATATTTTTTGAGGGTTCGATTATTATTTTATAGAAAAGAAAGTAATTCGTAGATTGTTGTGTAAAGTATAAAAATAGTTCACTATAAAAGAAGTTTGTGCCAGATAATGAATTGATAAGGGGGAGATTTCGTTGGAGGATTACCTTAAATTAAAAGAAATTCTGGAAAACTTAGACCCTAAAATTAGAGAGTTACTTGAAAAAGAATGTGCAGAAAAACCTTTAGGATTCTTTGAATACCTAGAGAAAGATCCAAAAAAAGATTAAAATACCCTTTTGGAATTTGACTATTTTTTCCACCTTAACAAGACAAAGAAGTTTTCCATTATGGCATTATCATAGCTGTTTCCTTTAAGAAACATGCTTATGATAATGCCTTTTTCTTTTATATACATGAAAATTTAATCATTATAAGAATAAAATAGCATACCATCCTTTTTTTTCCGATGATAAAGTGGCATAATAGAGATTAACAGGAACATTTGTTCTGTTTTTTAAGTGTTATATTTGATTTTCTTACATATTATTTCTCTTATATATGGTAACGGGTTATGAGGAGGTCGTTTTTATGGGAAATAATCCAATAGATGCGTTTTTTGAAAAATATCAAAATAAATTAAAAGAACCGATTGTGCAATATTTTTTAAAGGAGCCTAAAAATTACGCTTTATTTGAACAAGCGATTACAAGTCCAACCGAAGAAAATAAACAAAGATTAGATGATGCTTTTAAGGAACATTACAAAAAGGTAAAAATGATCAATTATATTAGTAAATTAATTTATTTTTATTCTATTGATTTCGATAAGAAGGTTTCTCTTAACAAAAAGAGATATGACTTAAACCTTGATGCCCCTATTAATGATGAAGAAAGGAATATGACTTCAAAACTTGAAGTTTTAACATCATCCCAAGAAGATTTAACTTATTTAGATTATGAAAATATACAACAAAATATTAAAGATCATATTTCAAATGAAGTGTTACTAAGCGCTTTAAATCATTTATCAGACAAGCAAGTAAAGATTTTAAGTTTATTGTACATAAACAAGTGCAATAACAAAGAAGTAGCTGACATATTAGGTGAATCCGAACAAACTATTTCTTATCACCATAAGCAAGCTATAAAAAAGTTAAAACAATCTATAAAACGAGGTTAATAATCATGGACATAACTAACTTTGAAATTTCAATGGAAAGTAATTTTGATGAGATTCTAACATTTTTTCAAACTAAAATTAAAAAAAATTTAAGACATACACCATTTCAAGAAAGAGAAGATTTAGAGCAAGAAATAAAATTAAAAATATACGAAAAAATGGATATATTAAATAGGCTTTCATCCCCCGGATTCTTTGACTTTCTAGAAGAGATGGAGAAAAAGAAGTTTCATTACAGATAAACTACTACCCATTCACATAAAAAAAACACACTGTTTCTAAACGTTTAGAAACAGTGTGTTTTTCATTTTATCCCGCTATTTGTGGGGAATGAAGCCCCCCACTGATGGAATTTTCACTTTATGCTAGCGCAGATGCCTGTTCTTGTTGATCGACCGGCACAACTGCATCTGTTAATGCTGCGTCTAATTCAGCTGTATATTTCCGCTTCTCTTCTCCGCTCCAGTTTAATGCTTCTGCCATGTAGTTGATAACTGCGTCTTTCCATTCATATACCCAGTGAATATTGAAGAATACTGCTCCCATACGGCGTACGAAGAAATCGACTGGTTTTGTTGTCATTTCGAATTCCATTGCGTATACGAGTGGGAGAAGTACGTCAAGCGGCATGTTATGGCGCTCTGCATCTCCTTTATATTCTTTCGCTAATTCGAAGAGTACATCGACGTTTGAACCGTAGAATTTTGCGAATTGCTCTGCTTGTTCTACTGTTAAACCATATTTTGTTCCTTCTTGTGCTTTTTTCGCGATGAATGTTGGGAAGTTTTTCGATCCGCCAACATGACCGCCAGAGATTGGCATATGTTTCGTTGCACTTGCTGAATATGAACCATGACCTTCTTTTTGCATTAAAGATGTTACATAGTCTAGAACCATCTCTGCCATTTTGCGGTATCCTGTTAATTTTCCGCCGGCAATTGTAATTAAACCAGACTCAGAAGTCCAAATTTCATCTTTACGAGAAATTTCAGATGCGCTCTTTCCTTCTTCATAAATTAATGGACGAACGCCGGCCCAGCTTGATTCGATATCTTTCTCTGTAATGTTTACAGATGGGAACATGTAGTTAATCGCATTAATGATATATGTGCGATCTTCTGTCGTCATTTTTGGTACTGCTGCATCTTTATCGTAAAATGTATCAGTTGTACCTACGTATGTCTTACCTCCACGCGGAATCGCAAATACCATACGTCCATCCGGCGTATCAAAGTAGATTGCTTGTCCTAATGGGAACCGTTTTTGATCGATGACAAGGTGCACACCTTTTGATAACTGCAGTACTTTCCCTTTTTTCGAATTATCTTTTTCACGAAGTGTATCTACCCAAGGGCCTGATGCGTTGACGATCTTTTTACCGTACACTTCATATACGTTTCCGTCTAATAAGTCAACGACACGTACGCCGCATACTTTTCCATCTTTATATAAGAAGCCGTCTACTTTCGCATAGTTGACTGCTTTTGCACCATGTTTAATTGCTTCTTTCATGACTTCAATTGTTAAACGCGCATCATCTGTACGATATTCTACGTAATAACCGCCGCCTTTTAACCCTTCTTGTTTCACAAGTGGTTCTCTCTTCATCGTTTCTTCGCGGCTAAACATTTTTCTGCGTTCGCTTTTCTTAACCCCTGCTAAAAAGTCGTATACGCGAAGACCGATTGATGTACTAAATGCACCAAACGTACCGCCTGTATGGAACGGAAGCAGCATCCACTCTGGTGTTGTTACGTGAGGGCCGTTCTCATATACAATGGCACGTTCCTTCCCAACTTCAGCGACCATCTTCACTTCAAACTGTTTTAAATAACGTAAACCGCCGTGAACAAGCTTTGTAGAACGACTTGATGTACCTGCAGCAAAGTCTTGCATTTCAAATACAACTGTTGATAGCCCGCGTTTTGCTCCGTCTAGTGCAATCCCTGCCCCTGTGATGCCACCGCCGATAACAATCACATCTACCTCTTGTTTATTTACTTCATTTAAAACATTTTGACGTTGTTTACTTGAGAATTTCATGATAATTCCTCCCTTTTATTACGAAAAAAAGAGACCACGAACATCACCATAGAATTGCTTCTATAGCGTGTTGTGGTCTCTCCAAATCTCCTACCGAATTATTAACTTATCAACATTATAACACTGCTTACCATTATTTGAAAGCTTTTGTTGCTTCAATTGCTTTTTTCCAGCCAGCATATAGCTCTTCACTTGTACCCGCTTCCATCGCTGGTGCAAAGCTCTTATCCATATTCCACTGCGCTGCGATTTCTTCTTGATCTTTCCAATATCCAACCGCAAGACCAGCTAAATATGCTGCTCCTAAAGCTGTTGTTTCGTTCACTTCTGGACGCTCTACTGGCACACCTAAAATGTCGCCTTGGAACTGCATTAAGAAGTTATTTTTTACTGCGCCGCCATCTACGCGTAATGTGTTTAACTCGATGCCAGAATCAGCTTCCATCGCACATAATACATCTTTTGTTTGATATGCTAAAGATTCAAGCGTTGCACGGACAAAATGCTCTTTCGTCGTACCGCGCGTTAACCCGAATACCGCGCCGCGCACTTCACTATCCCAGTACGGAGTACCAAGACCAACGAATGCAGGTACAACATATACGCCCTCAGTTGACTCAACGCGCGCTGCATACGCTTCACTGTCGCTTGCATCTTGGAACATACGCAGTCCATCACGCAGCCACTGAATAGCAGATCCCGCTACGAAAATACTACCTTCTAATGCGTATTCTACTTTTCCATTTAAGCCCCATGCGATTGTTGTTAATAGACCATGCTCAGACGCTACTGCTTTTTCACCTGTGTTCATTAACATAAAGCAGCCTGTTCCGTATGTATTTTTCGCCATACCTTCACCGAAGCAAGCTTGACCGAATAATGCCGCTTGTTGGTCACCCGCAACACCCGCAATCGGTACATTTTGACCGAAGAAATGATAATCAACTGTATGACCGTATACTTCAGAAGACGGACGTACTTCTGGAAGCATGCTTGCTGGTACTGTTAACATATCAAGAAGTTCTTCGTCCCATTTTAATTCATGAATATTATACATTAATGTACGAGATGCATTCGAATAATCTGTTACATGAACGTTGCCGCCAGATAATTTCCATACAAGCCACGTATCAATTGTTCCAAATAATAACTCGCCGCGCTCCGCTTTCTCTCTTGCGCCTTCTACGTTATCTAAAATCCATTTTACTTTCGTTCCAGAAAAGTATGCGTCAATTAACAGACCTGTTTTTTCGCGAACCATATCGCTATAGCCTTTTTCTTTTAACTCGTCACAAATTTCCGCTGTTTGACGAGATTGCCATACGATTGCATTGTATACAGGTTTGCCTGTTTCTTTTTCCCATACAACTGTTGTTTCACGTTGGTTTGTAATCCCGATACTAGCGATTTGCTCCGGTTTTACCTCTGCTTCACTTAAACAAGTTGCAATAACCGCTAAGATAGATCCCCAAATTTCTTGCGGGCTATGCTCAACCCAGCCTGGCTTTGGAAAATGCTGTGTAAATTCTTTTTGCGCAACATGTACAATTTTACCTTCTTTATTAAAAAGAATCGCACGTGAACTCGTTGTTCCTTGGTCTAATGAAAGAATAAATTTTTCCATGTTTATTTCCCCCTTATGCTACTCTTCTACTATTTGTATTTTTTCCGCTCTGTTTGCTTGTCATATAAGAGATTGCTAGAACAATCACTGTTGCAATCGTTACATAGATAAGTGCTGAGTTTTGTTTTCCTTCAAATACAACTTGATGGAATAATCCCGCTAATGACCCGCCTAAAATCGGTCCTACTACTGGAATCCATGCATATTTCCAATTCGATCCGCCTTTTCCTGGGATCGGAAGAAGGAAGTGTGCAATACGAGGTCCTAAGTCACGCGCTGGATTAATTGCGTAACCAGTTGTCCCTCCTAATGATAAACCAATACTTACGATTAAGAAACCTACAATGAACGGATTTAAACCGTCTGCAAATTTATTTGCTCCAATTGCTAAAATACCAAATACTAGAATAAAAGTTCCAATAATTTCACTTAAAAGGTTTGCGAATGTGTTTGGAATTGCTGGTCCTGTCGCAAATACGCCTAATTTTGTTCCTGCATCTTCTGTTTCTTTCCAATGTGGTAAGTAATGTAAGTATACAATACATGCCCCGATCATTGCCCCAATCATTTGTGCTGCAATATATCCTGGTACGTCGCTCCAAGGAAATGCTCCTTTAAACGCTAAGCCAATTGTTACTGCTGGATTTAAATGTGCTCCGCTAATTGATCCAACTGCATAAGCAGCTACTGAAACCGCTAAGCCCCATCCCATTGTAATAACGATCCATCCTGAATTTTGTGCAAATGATTTCTTCAAACTGACACCAGCACAAACGCCGCCGCCCAGAATGATTAGTAATGCTGTCCCTATTAACTCCCCTAAAAATGGTGACATATAACCCCTCCATGCTCAAATTAAAACACCCTCAGTGAAAGAGAAAAAAATGAATAGCCATTCATTTTCAAAAGAAAAAAATCCACAAATGCACGCTTCTATAGAATCATAGAAACAATGAAATGTGGATCTCTTCTTTTCTCCGTCACGTTTATTAACTTGTCTATAATGTTAAACTCATTTGTAAGCGGTGTCAATTGATTTTTTTCATATTTTTGTCACTTTTTATGAAAATGTTTCCACAACTCTTTCTTCGACGTTGTAATCGCTGTCGCACCAGCTGCTAGAGCCCTTTCCACATCATCCACGCTGCGAATAAATCCGCCTGCTAAAATCGATAATCCAGTCCGCTCTTTCACTTCCGTAATGACATCCACTAAAGCCCCTGGTAGCACTTCAATGTAATCTGGCCTTGTCTTTTCTAAAAGGGCACAACTCTTTTCCATTGCACTAGTATCAATTAAGAAAACGCGTTGAATCGCAACAACACCTTTTTGCTTCGCTTTCATAATCACACTAGACCTCGTAGATAACACCCCGTACGGGCGAAACTCTTGACATATATATTCCGTTGCATACGCATCACTTTGCAAGCCGTGAATTAAATCCACATGCAAAAAGACTTTTTTACAATACTGCCTTGCAAGAGTAATAACACTTTTCAGCTGAGCAACATGAATATCAAGAATAACGATATACTCATAGGAACTATGCAATAGCTTCTCTAAATCTTTAATTTGCCGAACCGCTGGTAATATTTTCTGTTCATGAAATTCCATTCGAAAATCCCCTTTTTTGTATTCCTATTTCTTATAGTACACAAATTAAGGAAAAAGAAAAGATGGGACATTTTTCGTTCCAACTTTTGCGTCGATTCTTGTCGAATGGTCTTTATATCATGTCGAACCGCCGATATATTGTGAAAATCGCCGATATCGGTGGACAAAAAAAAACGGGACTGATTGTCAGTCCCGTACAATGACTTACATATTAGCGCCTTGCGTTGAAACTTGCCATTCTACGCCGAATTTATCTTTGACTTGACCGTATGATGGACTCCAAAACGTTTCTTGAAGCGGCATTATCACTTGGCCACCGTCTTGTAATTTTTCAAACACTTCTTGTGATTTTTCTGCATTCTGTATGTGAATAGCGATAGTCACTTGCGATCCACCTTGCTGCGGTTGACCTGGGAATGTGTCAGAGATCATCAAATCCGTATTGCCAATTTTTAAATGCGCATGTAAAACGCGGTCTTTCGCCTCAGCAGGAACCTTGAATTCTGGATTTTCAGGCATGTCTCCAAATGTTTGAAGGCTTACAACTTTTGCATCCAATGCATGTTCGTAAAACTTAACAGCCTCTTGTCCATCACCATTCGTTACTAAATACGGGTTAATACCTAAAATCATCACAAGCACCTCTTTCTAAAATGTTTAACATATGTAGTTGGATACGGAACATACGTTTCTGTTATTTTATCATATATTATATGTTTATGGAACTATTCTACTTCGTTTGTGCAATGAAAAAATTCGACATCCTTTCGCTTACACATGAAAGTGTTCTAAAGAGGAAAATGCCTGAAATATAAATAGAATGAAAAGGAGATGAGTAGATGAAGCTGAATCATTTGAATTTATGTGTGAATGACTTATCGGAAGCGAGAAATTTTTTTGAAACATTTTTTGATTTTCAATTTTTAGAAGCGAAAGGGAAAGCTCTTGTAGTGATGAGTGATAATGATGGATTTATTCTTGTATTAAGCGATCCAAAAGCCTTTAAAGATGGAAAAGATGCGACATACCCTGAAGCTTTTCATATTGGTTTCTTAGTAGAAGAACCAAGTGAAGTTGATCAAGTATATAACCGCTTAATAGAGGGTGGGATTGAAATAGATAAAGAACCTTATAAGATGAGAGGGAATAGTTATGGCTTCTACTTTACAATGTTTAATGGATTGATGATTGAGGTTTCTTGCCTTGACTATAAAGATGGGAATAGAATTTCGAGACTTAATAGCACAAAATAACTGGTAGAGCATCATAACAGAAAAGGGATGGTAACCAATCGGCTACTCATCCTCTTTCATAGTTATTAAAGTAAAACAGAATCCTTATCACTTTCTTGATTACGTCGCTCGCGCTCTTCCGCAAGACGTTTCATATAAACTTCGCCTTCTTTTTCAATAAAATCATTATCAATTTCTTGTTCTTTTTTGGACGTATATAAGACCATATAACCACTCACTACAATTCCGATAATAATGAGATAAATCCACCATGGTAAAGTTTGCATTCGAGTTCCTTCCTTTCATAAGACAAGCTTTGTTAGTTTCACTGTATGAAAGGAAAGAAGATTTTATGACTACTATATTTAAAACTGAAACTTCTATCAGCAGGGGCTTACTGCTCATTAAGGTGAGATAAAACTAGTTGTAAGTACAAAAACAAAAGAAATAAGAGTAGTTAAAATCCCTACTCTTATTTCTAGTTACATAAATATGCATAAGTTTACCTTCTGAACTTAACGATGAATCCAAACTGCTCCTGCAGTCTTATCATCAGCTTGACCTACTACTTCAAACTTCAGTCCAAGCTTCGGAACTTTTCGTCCTGCATCTGGAATTAACGTGTTCATGTATACTTTAGAGTCATCAAATTTAGACACACCTGGTAATCCTTTATAATCAAATACTCCGCGTGATGGTGAATTTACTTTCCACGCTGGTGTTTGATCAAATGAGAACGCAGCATCTGCAATTTGATAACGCGTACTACTTTTCACAGACGGCTGACCATTTAATGTTCCTACAATCGCTTCTGGATGAGAATCTACCACTCCAAGGAATCCTTCACCTGGATGTACGCCAACCCAGTTATCTGTAAAGCTTTGGTCTGCATACCATACAACAAGTCCTGTATTGTAAACTGGACCGCGTCCATATTGCAGCGCTTCGTCAGAACCAGAGTAGTTTCTCCACTCTAAATAGTAGTTATTTTTCTTATATTCAATTCCATTAGAAACAGTAAATCCTTTTAAAGTAAAGCTTGGTTGCCCTTCTGCATCATCAGATAACACAACTTTACCATCTACTGTTAAAGCCGCATTATCAAGCGCAAACCCTCTGTAAGATACCGCAATATCTGTTAAATAGTCGAATTGTAGTTTTACTTTCTTACCTTTGAATTGACTTAAATCATAAGATTTATCAATCCACTTATCATTTGTTGTATCGACACCATTCTTGATGTCTTTGTCACCCATTCTATCAAGCTTTGTTTTCGTTCCATCTTCTGCAATCGCATATACATCAACGAAATCATACTTTGCTTCTAATTCATAGAATGCTTTGTAATCAAATTTTGCAGTCGTTGCATTTGTTAAATCGAATAATGGCGTTTCTAATGTTGTGTGGATGTCATTTCCTTTTGTACTATAGTAAAACTTCTGTCCAAAACCAGGTTCAATGTTTTTCACTTCTTTATCAGGTAAATTTACACGCACAATTCCTGGACGTTTTGATTTCGTAACACTTTGATCTAAATACATCGCAGCTCCAACACCACGAAGTTTATCATAGTCTACCTCAGTAATATTCGCCCAGTTACCCTTCATATTTTTTTGGAAGAACTCTTTATTTTGCGGAGAGAAACTTGTCGGTTCTGTTCCAGCAACTCTTCCAGCCCAGCTTCCGCCGCTCATAATAGACCAAGCTTCAATTGGCTCACCTTGTCCTGAATACTTTGTGTCGTACTCATCTGGTAAACCTAAATCATGACCAAATTCATGAGCAAATACACCAACTGCACCGTCTTCAGGCTCGATTGTGTAATCGTATGCAGCCATCTTTCCATCCCATCTTTGTACAGATGATTTCGTTCCATCAATTGCATAAGGTTTTGCACCAAGTTTTGAACGGTGAGACCAAATTGCATTATCTTTCAACTTTCCACCGCCAGCTTCTTGACCAACACCAGCGTGAACAACCATTAAGTGATCAATAATTCCATCTGGCTCATTTTTATTACCGTCATTGTTGTAATCGTATTGATCAAATTGATCATAATCAGCTAGATTAATTCCTTTTTCCACTGCTGCTTTTAACGCGTCTTTTACTAAATCACGCGGTCCTAAAGGTCCTTTATTATCATGGCCGCTGCCAGCATCAGCACCGTAATCAGCTGCTTTCCCTGGAACAGTCAACCATTCTGTTACAGTACCGTCAACTGTATAGCTGCCGCCTGATTGTTCTTCATAATATTGCTTAAATGTTTTAATGTTCGTGCCATTGAATAATGTAAACGGCTCATCACCAAATAACATATTTTGATAATGCTCACGATTAAAATCATTTGAATACATATATCCTTGTTCTTGATCGATATTGTTATGTTTAAAATCACTATATTCTACAAGAAGCACAAGAACTTTATCTTTGCGCACAGAACCGTTATAATGTGCTTGCTTCGCTGAAGAAGTTGGCACTTTCCCATTTAGCTTTCCAGAATTTAATCCAGGTACTTGTCCATTTCCTACACCATTCTCTTTTTGATTCTGCTGCTCTTTCTCTTTCATCTTTTCATCTTTTACTTTTTTCATAAAGTCAGTAGCTTCTTGCGTAAGGCTGTCTTCTGGCGTTGTTTCCTTTCCAGGATTTTCGCCTTTCTTCTTCTCTATATATTTCTCTACAGCCTTTGCCGTTTCTGCTTGTGATGCAGAAGGATCAATAACCCCGCGTTCCTTCAACGCATTTGCCAAGCGTTCCTCCGGTATTAAATGCTCATCTACAAAACTAGATGATGCTGATGGTGATTCTGCATAAGCAGCATGACCACCGAAAGCAAACATAGAACTTAGCATAGCCCCAGTTGCCAACACTGAAAAAGTTTTTAATTTTCTGTTCTTTTTCAACGTATTCCCTCCCCTATTATGTATAAGTTATCGACTCTTCCCTTTTTGTCGATATTTATATATTATTATCGATTGGTGTAATTTTCAATATTTTTGTAATATACCGAAAATTAAATACAATTTATTTTATTATAATAATTTTTTTGAGGTAGAACTGATTATTTTTTGATGACGTCCCCACCGATATATCGACGGAAATAGTATATTTATCGGCGGTTCGACACGCGAAATCATACCGAAAAATAAAAAAAACTGACCAAACATCCACTTTTGGTCAGCTCCTCTTTTTTAATTATGAAACGTCGGTTTATAAAACGAACGATTATCAAGCGCAAAGACACGCTCTGTATATTCGCCTGGTTTTGTGCGGCTTAGTGCACGGTCCATCATATTCATCTTTGCATCTAAGTTATCAATATAATGAAGAATTTCTGCTTCTCTTACAAGCGGCGGCTTCGGACTGCCCCATTCTGCTTTGCCGTGATGTGATAAGACGATGTGCTGAAGAATTAATATTTCTTCTGCTTCAATTTGCAGTTCGTCTGCTGCTTTGCCAATTTCGTTTACCATGATCGAAATGTGTCCTAGTAGGTTTCCCTCTAATGTATACGTTGTGGAAATTGGACCTGATAATTCAATGACTTTACCGAGGTCGTGTAAAATCACGCCTGCATACAATAAGTCTTTATCAAGAGACGGATATAGCGCTGTAATTGCTTTTGCTAAGTCAAGCATCGACACAACGTGATATGCCAGTCCTGAGACAAACTCATGGTGATTTTTCGTTGCAGCTGGGTAATCTAAAAATTCCGTTTGATACTTATTCAGCAAATGTCTCGTAATACGCTGAATATTAGGGTTACGCATTTCAAATATGTATTGTGTAATTTTCTCGACCATATCTTCTTTTTTTAGCGGCGCTTTTTCCACAAAATCAGAGATATCACTTACTTCACCTGGATTTGCTGCGCGAATTTGCTTGACGCGAAGTTGAATACGGCCTTTATAATTTTGAATATCTCCTGCTACTTTCACAATTGTTTCTGCTACATATTGCTGCTCTACTTCTGGTGACACGTCCCATAGCTTCGCTTCAATATCTCCGCTTTGATCTTGCAAAATGACTGTTAAGAATGGTTTCCCGTTACTTGCGATCCCTTTCGTTGCCGATTTAATCATTAAAAATAAATCGACTTGCTCACCAACTTCGTACTGTGCAATTTTCTTTTTCATATATTTTCCTCCACCGTCATCGATATAGTTAGTATAGCACAAATACATTTTGATTTTTCAACATATAGATCCCTGCTATACAGTGCAAAAAGTGACCCGCACTCGTTTTCTATCTTTGTTTTAACATTGCACGTGGCAGGAAAAGGCCTTGACCGCTTCTACGCATGGCCAGTTGCTCTCACCCACCTAAAAAGAGAGGGGTTTTTATGTCATTTTTTCAATTCTATCTTACTTCTCTAATCGCTGAATTTCCTCTTCTGCAAAGAAAGATAAAAGATGTTTATGACAAGTAAAGAAAATCACTTGTCGTTCTTTCGCTAATTCCTTCATAAGATGCACAGTTCGCTCTGTTCGCAGCACGTCAAAATGTACGAAACTATCATCAATAATAAACGGATACTGCCCTTCAAACGTATGCGCGAGTGCAAAGCGCAACGATAAATAGAGTTGCTCCGCTGTCGCTTGGCTTAATTCATGGCTATAAAAACGCAGTCCATCTTGTCGTTCTACAATAAACGGTTCTTCTGCATCTGGCGAAAAGACTTTTACATAGTTTCCACCTGTTAAATATACAAAATACTCTTCTGCTTTTTGTAAAATACGCGGCAGCTGCACTTCATGATAATACTTCTTCGTTTTACTTAATACCGCCTTTGCCGCCGCATAAGCTGCCCACTTTTTCACCTGTTCACGTACTTGTGATTTTTTCAGTTCCCATTCATGAAGGACATCACCGTACGTACGGCCTTCTTCTAACTGCGCGATATCAAGACGCAGAGCGGCAAGTGTATGCGTCAATTCTTTTTCCTCACGCATTAGCTCGTCTATTTGCTTCTGCTCTTTTTTCCGTTCCTCTTCATATCCATCAAGGCGATACCCGCTCTCTAGCGCTGATGTCATTAGTCGTCCTTCTAGTACATCTATTTGCGGAATTAACCGATCAAGCTGCTGCTGCTTCTCCTCAATCTGCTCCGCTTGCTTTGCCGCTGTTAAAAATGCCTCTTCATCAGTTGCCGCAGCAATGTTCCAAAGCTGCTGACGTTCTTCTAGTAGATGATGAATCTGCTGCTGCGCTGCGGCATACTCTTCATCCCACACCGCAACTGTTTCTAGCAGTTGCTTTTTCTGCAATTGCTTTTCTTTTTCGTTCTGCACATCTTTACTTAACCCATACAAAAATAACGACGGTGTATCTACGCTTCTTTCTGTAACAACCGTTAGCTTCATTAGTTTATGTTCAAATTGAGAAATCATGTCTCCCTGTAATTCTTTTCGCTCTTGCTGCTTTGCGAGCTCCCGGTACAATTGCTGCATTTTTTCGATCCGTTCAAACGCTGGCAATATGTGAGCGTACGTAAAACTATGCGGCAATGCATACGTCTCTTTATACAATTTTACCTGTTCATTCACGCTAAACAGATCACGTTCCCACTCGTCATATTCAGAAAGAATACGTTCATACCCGCGCTCAATTTGCTTTAACTTAAACTCCTCGCGCTCTAATAACTTTCGCACTTCATCGTCTTTCTCAAGGCGATACTGAAGTTCAAGCGCTTCATTGCCTTTCTGTTCATCTGAACCTTTCATATACATCACATAAAAAACAACAAGGCCAATTAACAAAAAGACTCCTGCAAACAATAACTTACGATTATCCATAAAAACACCGGCAAGCAGCAGCAAAACATCCATCATTAATAAAATCATCGCCGTTTTATTCATCCGCGGCGCACTGCGATTTCGCTTCTGACGAGACGCGGCACTTTGCACTTTTGGCAAATAGTTCTCCCGCTCCTGCGCCGGCAATAATTGCGACTGCAGCTGTTTCACTGCTTCTTCTTGTTCCTCTAACTGCTCCTGCCCCGTTTTAAACCGCTCATCTACCTGTTGCTTTCGCTTTTCTAATTCTTTTGCTTGCTGCACCATTTGCGTAATCGTTTCCTTCATAGCTAAGCTCACATTGAAAGAAAGAACGTCGTCACGCGCAAATGCCGATCCGATTTGCTGCTGCAAATCTTGTATTTCTTCTTCGATATGTAAAATGCGCCCCGTCAAATCTCGCACTTCTTGCAGCGCTGCTTCATAAGACATATGCTGCAAACGAAGCTCTTCTACGTACATATCTTGCTGAAGCAAGTCTTCATTTACTTGTAATGCTTCTATTTCAAGTTGTGCACCAGCTAATTTCTTTTGCAGCGCCTCTCCTTGGAGCTGAAGCGGTTCAAGCCGTACTTTTATCCCTTCATAACGCGGCAAACCATCAACTGGAAACGCATGCCCTGCATGTTGTTCTAAAAACCGTTCACACGCACGCTTTTCTAAAAAGAGCGGCTGCAACGCTTCTAACACTTCATAATCTTGCTTTCGTTTTCCCGCTTCTTGCTGCTCGGTGCGAATGATAGAAAGGCGCTCTTCCATACTCTTTTTCTTTCCGACAAGCTCTTCATACGCAGCAATTTTCCCTTGCCAATCTGCGAGCTGATCTTGCAGCTTTTTCAACTCCTGCAGCGCCACATTAATTTCCGGCTTGCGGCCATTTGGCTTAAAGCGCTGCTCCATTTCTTTCTCCAGCATTTTTTCTAGGCGTAACAATCCGTCGCTACCAATTGCACTTGCTGAAAATAAGTAGTTGCCAATATCCCCTTCACCGACATGGTGAATGTTTTGCAACCCATGCATGTCAAAGGAAAAGACAGAATCAAACAACTGCTCATTCATTCCGTTTAACAGCTGCTTTAAAACTTCCTCATCGCCTGTTTTTCCATCCGCAAAATAAACCGTCACTTCCCCAGCCGCCGTTTTCGGAAGTCGTTCAATTTTTAATCGTCCGTACTCTTCGGTGTAAACGGTAATCGCACCGCCGTATTTCCCGCCTTCCTTCGGCTCATAGCGGCGCTGTCCCCTTGTTGGAAAACCAAACAAAATGCTCTTCATAAACGAACGAATCGTCGACTTCCCCGCCTCATTTTCCCCGTACAATACGGTAAGCATAGAAAGGTTCAGTTCGACATTTTCTAATTTTCCATATCCGTAAATATGAAGCTTCTCAACTCTCATCCCTTACTCCTCTCTTGCTCTAGTAATTGCTCTAAAATAATATTCTCGGCTCCCTTTTGAATCTCTTTCTTTTCTTCATCAGAAAATGAGTGAAGTGCCTTCCTCGCAACAGGTGAAGTCCAAATTGTTCGCAGCACCTCATCCATACTTGAGAACGATTCAAGCTCTTGCAGCACATTCCCGATAAAATGGTTCTCACTCTTCAATTTCTCAATTTCCGCAAACGAAATCGTTTCGTTCTTCCACTTCACAACATGCACAAAATTAGTGCGTTCCTCACTAGATAAGACAATGTGAAGAATTTCTTCTACACGCCTCTCATCACGCAAATAAGAAGCAAGCGGACCTTGTCCTGTAAACGTCATCGTCACAAGTAAACCTTCCTCTTCTCTTCGCACACCGTTCATGCTTTCTGTACACGCATGAATAAGATCATCGACCGTTTCTAACTCATCAATAGGAATCGAAACCTCATCCCAAATCACATCATTCGTACGGAAAAATGTCAGTTCTGTCCCTTGCGAAGACAAGGAAACAACGTACGCGCCTTTCTCTCCCGTTTCCTTTCGGTGCCGCCCTTGAATATTGCCAGGGTACACAATGCATGGTTCTTCTGCTAACACTTCACGTTTATGTATATGACCAAGCGCCCAGTAATCAAACCCTTTCTCCTTCAACTCACGAATTTGAAACGGCGCATACCGATTATGCTCCGCATCTCCTTCCACACTTCCGTGAAGCATACCGATATGAAACGGTGCACCTGTCACCTTTTTATATTGCTCTGTCATATTATCCGTCACAGCTTGCTGCTGATAACTAAATCCGTAAATAGAGGCAAGCAGCTCTCCATTTTTATAAAATGATTTCTCTTCTATATAAGGCGCTGTAAAAATATGTACATGATCTGGAAACTCAATTGCCGCCCAGCTTCCACCTAAATGATCATGATTGCCGTGAATCACATATACCGGAATATCATACTGCGCCAGACGCTTCATTTGCTCACGAACAAACACCTGCGCCCGCAAACTTCTCGTCTTTGCATCATACAAATCCCCCGCAAGCAAAACAAAATCAACTTGCTCTTGAATCGCTTTATCCACAATGCGCGCAAACGAACGAAACGTACTTTCCTTCATTCTTTCCCATATAAAAGCCGGCACATTCAGTTCCATCCCTTTAAACGGACTATCCAAATGCAAATCTGCCGCATGAATAAACTTTACTTTTTTCACAACGTAACGTCCTTTCTTCGTCATACTTTGCTCAATCAGTCGACTCACAATATATCGGCGCAAATGTATCATTTATCGGCGCTTCGACACAATATAAAGATTTCTCGACCACATTCGACGCGCGAGTAGGCAAAGTTTCACTATATTTTAACACTTTTTTTCGAATTGAGGATGCATCGAAAGCAAAAGACAAGAAACAAATCTGCCCCTCGCATGTGGCAGGCAAAGCACGGCTACATGCTCTCGTCCTTATATAAAACAACAAAAATAAGCCAGATGTGAAAAAACATCCAGCTTATCTTTATTATCTCATTCGTTACGTTTTCCTGCTTATACTTTAGTCTTTTTTAACTTTCGCTTCCACACCTTGTGTTTCCAACTTATTCAGTAATTCATGATATCTTTGCATTTCTTGCTCACTATTATCCCAGTTTTCTCCGTAAATATGATTAATTTTTTTCCCTTCCATTTCTAATATAAAAGTGCTATCATCACTTTTCACCGATAAGTATGTATTTGTCCCTTCTTTATAAATTTTAGCAGGATGTGAATTTTTTAATTTCTCTACACTTGGTTGTCCTGCCTTTTCCATGACAATTGGTACATACTGATCTGCTACAATTTGACGAAGCGAATTCTCGCTAAAGTCACTTGTTTTTAATGAATGTAATGTGAGTGCAGCCATATACACACTTAAGTTCGTTTGTTCTTTTTTAAGTCCGTTATCTGCAGACTCATTAATAGCCTTCTTCTCTTCTTGGCTTATGTTTGGCATCGTATTTCCATCTGATTTATGATAAAGGTTATATAATTTCCCAGCACGGTAAACGCAAGTAATAGACAGCGTAATGATCAAATAGGTTTGCCATTTTTTATACCACGAAGATTCACCCTTTGAATACGATTGAATTTCCTTATGTCCTTCTGATGATAACTGCGGTTGTGCGGCTGCAGCTACTTCTTCCGTTGGCTGTTTCTCAAACACAGCTCCTTTACTCCAAAAACTTGCTAATTGTGATTCAATTTCTTCTGGTGTGAATTTCGGCGTTGAAACTACCGCAGGTTCTACTTTCCCAACTGTACGTGCCATTTTAGAAATTTCTTGCTCATTTAAATGCTCCAATTTAAGTGCCTCTTCTAAATACTTACTTGCATTATCATTATCGCTAAATCCAAAAAAATAGACATAACTTAAACAAAGGTATCCAGAAGCGTCTTCTGGTTCTTCCTTTATAAGCATTTCCGCTTCTTTCATTGCACGTTCAGTATCGCCAACCTTCAGCAAATACTGAATTCTTCTAAGATTATTTTCCATCACCTGACTCATCCCTGCCCTTATTTTCTATTTCAGTCTATGCTCTTCCATATAATCGAGCACTTTATCAAACTCCTTCTTTATATAAATCCAGTTTAATTTTTCGATATATAAGTCACTACCACGCAGAACATAACATGACCGTTACTTGCTTTCTCCTTTTGTTTTAAATCTCGCATGTGGTACAAAAAGACCCTGACCGCTTCTATGCATGGCCAGATGCTCTCGCCCACCTAAAGAAATGGTCTTTGTTGTTTTTTCAATCATGCATAGTCTATTAGTATGAAAGTTTCACTTTATTTTAACATTTTAATTTGCATATGATTATTCATTTTAGAGGCGAATGACCAGCAATTAAAGTGCATGAAAAAATGGGCATCTCTCAATGCCCATCAAGTTAATCTTTTGAAATACCGAAACAACGAAATTTCTCTCTATAGTTATTTACGAGAATTCAGCTTATTTTCTAATAGATTTTTTCCTAAAAATAGCACTTGCTACTAATAACATAGCACCAACTAAACTTAAAATAGAGATTTGCGAACCTGTACTTGGTAATACACCTTTTTTATTCGTCGTTTGCTCTACCTTAGGTTCTATCGATTTATTATTAGTATTGGAAGGCTTGTTACTAGATTCGTTGTTATTTTGTTCCGTGTTGCTTGTTTCATTGTTATTTGATTCCTTGCTACCTGATTCTATGTTACTTGTTTCGTTGTTATTTTGTTCTGTGTTGCTTGATTCGTTGCTACCTGTTTCTGTATTACTATTTCTATATACGCCTGCATCAATTGTTAAATCGTCATTTAAAAGAGTAATATGATCTGTTACTCCAGTCTCACTTACATTGGAATCAGCCTTTACATCTTGTTCACTTTGTTTTGACGTGAAAACATAACCAGATGGCGCTTCTACTTGTACACGATATGTATTTTCTGTTAACCCATCAAACAAGTAGTTGCCTTCTTGATCTGTTTTTACTTCTTTTAATACATTCCCGTCTTTAGTTAACAGTTGAACGCGAACGCCTTCTATTCCTTTTTCATCTTGATCTTGAATGCCGTTTCGGTTACGATCTTCCCATACTCGGTCACCTAACTTAAGAAGTGGAACTTTTACAGTTACTTGATTACTTTCCTTTTCCTCACCGTTCCATTGTACTTTAGCGGTATTTGGAATGAGTCTCTCTCCATAACTAGAAAGGTCCACATCCTCTTTTAGTGTACCAGTCACCTTCATAGAAACATTTTTTCCTGCTACGTCTTTCATCTTGTCTTTCGCAAAATTGAATTCCACTACACCTGTTGCCTTGTCTACTTTCATCTCACCGTAGCTACTGATGTCTTTTCCTTTGTCATCTTCTACTGTTACTTTCTCTATATCGATTCCATCTTCGATATCATCATACATACGTAATGCGTTATATCCTGCTACTTCTACCGGAAGTGACACCTTCACATCATATGTAAAGTCTTCATATTTATTCTGTAAGGCAACTCCTGTTTTCCCTTTTTCATCATGATCACTTACTTGCTTTGTAATTGTTGGTTCCTCAACATTCGGTTTAACAGGTTTAGAATCAGTTGCTTCCCAAATAGGAGCAGTCAAAACTGAATAGTTCAGAGCTTCTATCTTTTGTCGCGTTTCCTCTGATGCTTTCAGTCCCCATTGATCAAAAAATGGAAGTAAGTTTTGTTTTGCTATTTTCGATGTATTGTAAATATAGGCTTGTATTTTCTCCTCATCTGTTTTCGGAAGTTGATCCTTTGGTAACTCTCGATATAGTTTGTGAAGATTTGGATAAAAATCTTCACCGTATGCTAATTGAAGTTGCCAAATCATAGCAAGTTTCACAAACAAGTCGTCAATATTTTTATAATCTTTATCTGGTTGTTTTAAATATTTAAAGGCTTTATCGTAATCTCCATTTTTTTCTAAACGTGTCGGTTGATTTGGGAATAACTGTTTTTGTGCAGCTAAAGAATACAAGTTAACAGTTACTTCACCCATACCTCTAAAATCATTCCACGTCCAAGGATATTGTTGCCTTGCATGTCCTGCTTCGTGCATTTGTCCCCATCCAAATTTATTGACATCTAAAGCACTTTCGATTGCGTCACCAGCAGTAGTAAATACAGCCCCATCAAGAGACGCATACATGCCCCAATCTGGTTTGTTAGGGTTTTCTACAAAAGCCCAAAGGCGGCGTTTTGTTCGATGTAACGGATTTGGGTCTGTTTCAGATAACCCTGATATCTTATCTTGCGCTCGAATCATTTCATCGTATTTTCCTAATAGGGGAACAGGATCTTGATCCACAATATATTTCTTCGCACTATCACGAGTAACAGTAAGTACTGCTTTCTCTGATTTTAGTTGGACGGCATGCGCATCTGGATACTTGTTCATCATCGCAATCCAGTCTTCTTTCGTATGCTTCCCTAATACAAAGAATGGAACAGGGCTCCCGCCTTGTGTTACTTTCACCTTAACTGTTCCTGTATCTTGAGGGTTATCAAGCCCTAATATGCCACCATTTGGCGAGGAAATCGTGTTAGAGCCGGGTGAAAGTTCAATTTCTTTTCCCCATTCTTTATCATATTGATGTGTCCCAATAATCGCTCTAATCTTTTGCGTTCCCGATACTTCAATTGTAACCTGCTCATTCGGTTTTACATAAATTCCTGTTGGCATAAAACTTTTTTGTGCACTTCTTCTTTCTCTTTCCGCTTCCCTCCAAAGATCACCTGCACCCGGAAGTTCAAACTCTCTCTGTTCATATTGGTTTGTAGCTTGTCCAACAACTGTTTCAGCATGAACAGCCAAACCGTTCGTCATGATAGGAGCAAATAAAGTAGTTGTCAAAATAGTAGACGTCACCCATACTTTCATAGGCCTTCGTAACATATCATTATTCCTTTTCTGCATCTAAATCATCCTTTCGTTACATTCATGCAATTGATTACGATTTCACATATATTTTTACAAATTAAGGAACACTTTTTAATCAGTTGATTGCAACCTCTTTTGTAAAAGAAGACGTGTAACAATAGCAATAAGAACTACACTGAAAAACCTCTTAATATTTCTCTTTTAAAGTCGTAAAAAATCTATATGAAAATACAAAAACCGTTGCTACTGTAACACTTTTGTCTTTATTAAAGCATTATGTATTTTGGAAGTAAACATCAAAATATGGTAATATCGTTTTTTTCGAATTATAAACATAGTAAATATAGTTTAAATGAATTAGATACAGAAACCCTCTTACTTATTACAAATCATGTCACATATTTCTTTTGCATAATCGCCCAGTTTATGACACAATAGTTATAACATTCTGATTATTTATTTTGGAGGGAATTTTCATGGGCGTATACACACTAACAGTTTTCGAAAAAGACGGTTCCAAAGTACTAGACGAATCATTTGAGGCTGCGACAGAGGCAGAAGCGAAATCAAAAGGCGAAACCCTTTTACAAGAAAAACAATTGTATGAGCACACGCACCGCTGCACATCTTCAAGCGGAAAGCTTGTCTTATTCCAGCGTTAAAAAAAGAAGCGTCACACCGCTTCTTTTTCATACTATATCTTCTTCACACCACAGAAACACCACTTCTACAATTCGATTACCAAATCGAACACGCCTATTCCACATACCTGCTTGAATAAGGCGCTTGAACTCATCCTTTATTTTATCCGTCCACTGCTGAATACTTTCTTTCTGATCGTACGGATAAATATTTGGAAATTCTTCATGCAAGAGACGCAAGCTTTCCGCATCTAGATGAAAATGAAAAAAATAATTCGCAGTCAGAGAAGGCTCCTGCAATTGTAAAAACGGATGGTCAATCTGCTTCTTATTACGATAAAACGTAAAAATATTGACCTTCCCACTAGTAATCTGATCAATTTGAATTTCGTGTTTTTCAATAATCACACTGTTCAGTCCACCTCAATATATGCTACTTCTAGTATATATGTCTTTAACCAATAAGTTAACCACTTTCCTATGGAAATTCATCATTTCACAAAAAATACAATCAGAATGACTCCAAACAAGGAAGGAAGCGATCATATGCATTTCGGTAGCAAAGGTTGGTACGTACACGAACTAAAAAAATTAGGAATCCGTACTTATGAAGGTAGAAAACTAGAGTCATATCGTACGCATATTTTGGCTAGTTTACTTGAGAAGGCTAAGAGACAGTCGGCTTAATGAAAGGAAGCTCCTTCTTATATAGAAGGGGCTTTTTAGTATAGAGAAAAGAGGCGAAGTATGAATCTAAAATTAGTAGAGGTAACAGAAGAAAATTTTTGGGATGTTATTAGTTTGAAATCAGATAAAGACCAAGAAGAACGCATTCAAATCTTTGAACGTTGGGTCGGTTCTAACACCTTTTTCCTTGGGGTCTGTCAAGTTTACAATTTCACTCCAAAAGCTATTTATGACAACCACACTTTAATTGGCTTTACTTCCTATGGTTATAGAAAAGAACATGAAAGATACGAATTAATAAGCATAATGTTAGGACATCAATATCAAGGAAAAGGGTATGGAGTTCCTGTTTTACAAGCAGTAATTACCAAAATGAGTGAACGGTACAAATGCAAAGAAATTTATTTATCAGTAATCCACGATAATGAACCTGCAAAACGAATCTATGAAAAAGTCGGTTTTCAAGCAACTGGTGAAATCGAAAAAGGACACCACGATGAGCTCGTTTATTGTTTGAAATTAGCAAATAACTCGGCATCGCTTGTATGAGCAATGCCTTTTTCTTTTACTGATGTTGCTTAATAACTTATCAATACCTAAATGGTAAAAAAACAGAAATCTTAAACCAGACTTCTGTTTTTCGGAGTGCAATAAATCATATCACTAAAACTCATAATATAGAGTATATTGTTTACGCACACTTATTTACAACTTAAACTAACTACAGTGGCAATAGATTGTGCTGCCTGTTCCCAGCTTCCATCTATAATTCTTCCAAGCTGTTGACCAAGTGTATTTAAATCATTTGGATTAACGGGAATCCCATTATACGCAGCAAGAATTGATAAAATTGGAGCCGCAACTGGTGTCAAACCACCCCTATCAATATTATATTTAGGCCCATCTATTACCTTTCCATCTTGTACTGTAAACTCATAATAAAATTGATCATCTGGGCGATAACTTATATGATGAGAAATTTTCCCCTTAACATATGTCTTCCCTTCGCCTAGATTTGCTACTTCTACTTCTTTTACATTAAATTCATGATCAAATATTTTTAGTTTTTTTACTTCAGGACCATGTAACGCAGCATTAACAGCTGTCTCCAAATTATTCTTTCCAAAAGGTTGAATATTAATAGTTTTTGATTCCACTTGCTGAATAGAACCTTCTGTTTCTGCAGCAAACACTGATGTAGATGGTATTACTCCTGTAGCTAACGTTGCTGCAAGAACGGTTGACATTACTAATTTACGTTTCATTTTCATAGTTTTCTTCCTCCTTTTTAATATATGGTATATAACTTTTTAAATACTGACATGGTTCATTATTTTTATCACAATATACACAAAAAATTATTTTAAAAACTCAAATAATTTATGCCAGAAAATTAAAATGAATTATATATTACAATATATCTATATATGCTATTTTTTGCAATATAGCTATTGCACTTTTTTTGTTCTTGTAAAAATATAGATGTTAAAAAAATTAACACTCCGAACACTGCTTTTAAATTGTGAATTATTTGTTTCAAAACTATTATATCCATTGTCCAAATTTTAACAAACCAATATGATAAACATATGCCTTTTCGGTCATAAAAGGAAAATATGACGAATTTGCTACACGTCATTAACAACAACAACAAGTGATATATCGAGGGTGGTTCATTTTATTTATCCTTGTCATATTTCAAACTACCACAGGAATTTTAGTTGTATACATAGATTTAAATCTAATAATGACACGATTACATTTACTATTTATTTCCTGATTGTTTACTTTACAATGTTAATTAACCTTGTTAAGTACATGCAGGAAAAGAGAAGAAAGAAATGAAGATAAATAAGGGGGCCAAGCAGAATGTTTTTAGCTCTGCGTGAATTAAAGCAATCAAAATTAAAGTATGGATTAATTGGGCTTATGATGATTTTATTATCATTTTTAGTCCTTGTGATTTCTGGATTAGCAAATGGTTTAGCGTATAATACTGTCTCTTCCATTCAAAATATGGATGCCAAAAAGTTTGTGTTAGCAAATGATGAGGAAAATTCATTGCTCCGTTCACAAATTAAGAAAGAAGATGTGGATGATGTAGTAAAGCAAGTGGGGGCAAAAGATGCTGTACCATTCCATGTGAAAATTTCGACATATGAAAAGAAGGATAGTTCAAAAAAGGTTGATATTGCAATATTTGCAAGTGAACGCGAAACATTTTTGGAACCAAAGATTGTGAAAGGGCATGCATTAGGAACAGCACAAAACGAAATGATTGCTGACGAATCGATTAAAGAAAAAGGTATAGATATTGGAAATGTGATTATCGATCCAGTTTCTAAAAAAGAATTTAAAATTGTTGGCTTTACAAAAGATCAAAAGTTCAGTCACACACCTGTTGTTTATGTGAATCAAGATGTATGGGGAGAAATTGCACAGTCGATCCAAAAGGATTACAACGCAATTGCTATTCGGACTGATAAGGAAGTAAAAAATGCAAATGTAATAGAGAAAAACGAAGTTCTTCAAAGTATTCCAGGCCATAAAGGGCAACAAAACTCATTAACAATGATTATTGCATTCTTACTCGTGATTGCAACGCTCTTAATCGGTGTATTCTTCTATGTTATTACATTACAAAAAACACAGCAATTAGGTGTACTAAAAGCAATTGGAACGAAAAATTCGTATTTAGCAAATATGTTAGTTGTACAAGTATTATTCTTGTCTGTTGGCGCGATGACGATAAGCATTGTACTTGTAGAAGTTTTGCAAAGAATTTTGCCAAAAAGTATGCCGTTCTTATTGACAACGACAATGATTGGCCAATATGCAGGAATCTTTATTGTAATTAGTTTACTAGGATCACTGATTTCCTTATATCAAGTATTAAAAGTAGATGCACTAGAGGCAATTGGAGGAGGCATGTAATGACATCGCTATTGAAACTAGATAGAGTTAGTAAAGTATACGGCGAAGGAAACACAGAGGTAACAGCCCTTCATCCAACTTCACTTGATGTGAAGGCTGGAGAATTCATCGGTATTGTGGGGCCTTCTGGTTCAGGAAAAAGTACATTGTTATCGATTGCTGGAGCATTATTATCACCATCAAAAGGTAATATTTATATTGGTGAGCAAAATATTACCCATTTATCAGAAAAGGAAATGACAGATATTCGGTTAAGAAAAATCGGGTTCATTTTTCAATTCGCTAATCTTGTTCCCTATTTAAATGTAAAAGAACAATTACTATACATTGCCAAATTAAAGAAAGAAGACCGAAAAGAATCTGAAACACGTGCGAATCACTTACTAACAGTATTTGGACTATCTCAGAGAAAAAATCACTATCCACATCAGTTATCTGGTGGAGAAAGACAAAGAGTTGCGATTGCTCGTGCTTTTATGAATAATCCAGATTTAATATTAGCAGATGAACCAACGGCAAGCCTTGATTCAAAACGTGGGCGAGAAGTTGTCGAAATGATGAAACGAGAAGTAAAAGAAAGTCAAAAAGCTGCGATTATGATTACGCATGATGAGAAAATTCTTGATGTATGTGATCGGATATTAACACTTAGAGACGGAAACTTAGTATAGAAAGTATATGAAACCGCACAGGAGGAATTCCTGTGCGGTTTTTGTGAATTATTATCTATTTAGATGAATTTTGAGATCAAATGTTATCATAGTTTTATTGCGTACACCATAAAAGTCTTCTTTATATAAATATTAAGTGCGACACCTAAAGAAAAACCCCCCCCCTCACTTTTCTTCCTTTGCTTTGCGGACCTTTTCGACGTCTTCAAGCGTTACACCTTGATACTGCGCCAGAGCGTTGACAAGCTCTAGTAAATCAGCTAGTTCTTCTAACCTATGTTCTGGAGTTTCCGCTTCTACATACTCTGCTAATTCTTCTTGTATTTTTTTTCGTATTTCTTCTATATATTCTTTTTCATCTAAAATTCTTGTTGTGCATGTCTTTCCTGTTTTTTCAATAATTTTTGGGATACGATCGCGTACTAGTTTATTATAAATTGGCATCGTCAGCCCTCCAGTATTTGAATTTCCTTCCATTATTATAACACGCACTAAAATCCACACTTTCCGCAAGTAAGACAAGCTTTCCTTTTCATGCTCCTACATATACTGTTAAAAATCAAAAAGGAGAAGGTTCATCATGTATTACGGAACAAAAGGCTGGTACGTGTATGAGTTAAAAAAGCTTGGAATTAATTATTATGAAGGTCGGAAATTGGAAAGTTACCGAGCGCATGTTTTACGGAATCTACTATTAGCAAAGCAACGGGAGGCTGAAGAGAAATAGACTCTCCTATCACTTCGGAGCTGACTCGAAAAAGGACTAATGTCAGCTCCTTTTCGTGCATTTAAAATGTCGAACATTGTTGAATCGTCTTTATTTCGTGTCGAATCGCCGATATATCATTGAACATATAACAAGGAGGATCCCCACATGCAATGGTATGTAAACGTACTAAAAAACTATGCGCAATTTCAAGGAAGAGCTCGCCGTAAAGAATACTGGACTTTTACCCTTATTAACTACATTATCTTCTTCGCATTTGGAACACTTGGAAAAACAGTAGACGTATTTAACACTCTGGTAGGACTCTCTTATTATTTTTCCCATACAAATTGTGCACAGTACTCTACTTGTGCCATATGAGGGAACACATCAACACGTTGCACCTCTATTTTCTAAACGACACACCCACCACTTCAAATTCTCCTTTTCGACCTCTACGGAGCAAAAGAAAAAAATACCTAAACATAAATGCCATAAATGCAAAAACAGAGATTGTACATATGCATACTAAATGCAATATGATATACAAAATTTTCATTTTCCCTTTAATAAAAAACGAATAGATAAACCCAAATAAAGGGTTCAATATTAAAAAAGGTAAAGAAATAGCGATAACTACTTTACCAATCATATGTACAATCGTTGAATCGAATCCTGATAAACCCAAGACACACATGAGTAGAATTAATACACATATAGTTGCAATTAAGGAGGTTACCGCAACCTTAAAAGGATTTCGAAAAAACTTCTTCATAAATAAATCCCCTTTTTTTGAAACCTCGCATGTGGCAGGAATGGGCCCTGACCACTCCTATCCACAGCCAGATGCTCTCGCCCACCTCTAAAAAGAAAGGGGTCTTTATCCTTAGCCAACTGACTCATTCTCTTCTAAAAACATTTGAATTTGACAGCTATAAGATTCCGTATTAAAGAAATCATTAAATAACTCCACCTCAATAAGATTTTTAACTTTTAAATGATTTTCTTTTACATATGTAATGATTTTATTTCTACGTTCCTCCTCATTCTCTTTACTATAGGCTAACATTACATACTTTCCTTTTGGTAATATCTTTATATTTTGTTCAGCTGCTATATTAGAATCTCCTTGCAATCTACTAAAAACATACTTTGGTTCTACATTCCACTCTGCATCAACGTTATATAGAATCCCCCTTTCCATTGACATTTTTCCTTCCTTATCTTGAATGATTTTCTCTAAATCTGAATAATAAAGTAACTCTTGTAAACTTCCCACTTCTTTACACGGTGCTACAATGACATAACGCTGTTCAAAGAACTGAATAGATATCTCATCATTATTTACTATATCTTTAGAATGCTCTACCTTCCTATTTAAGGTATCAATCGTTTTGATGACTTCTTGCATTTTCTTTATGTGTTCTTCTGCTTCATCCCTTTTTAATTGTAAAAACTGTAGTAACTTCTCCGTATCACAGTTCTTAAAAATCTCTTGAAGTTCTACTATACTCGTTCCTAACTCTCTACAGCTTTTTATAATATCTATATGAATAAATTGATCTAAAGAATAATATCTATAACCTGTTGTTTCATCAATATATCTCGGAATAAGTATGCCCATTTTGTGATAATATCGTAATGCTTTTATTGTAATGTCTTTTATTTTAGCAACTTCCCCAATCGAAAATAAATTTTTCACCATAATCACTTCCTTTATATTTTCTATCGTTGACTCTCCTCTAAGGGGAGACCTTATGATCATAATAAGATATTTACAAGAAAACACAAAATGAAAATTTACTTATGTAAAAGGGAGTTAATAAACATGAACCAAGTCATATATAGAAGTCTAGTTAAAGAAGATTATGAAGCTGTCAAAACTTTAATTGGCGAAGCATTTGGCTTCAATGAATTTATTCAGGATAGAAAATTTTTAGATTCCGTATTAAACATGTACTTGCAAAGTTGTATTTTAGGAAGTTCATTTAGTAAAGTAGCAGAAAAAGACAATAAGATTATTGGTGTTATTTTAGGGGATGCAAAAAAAGATAAGAATCGTTTAAAGAAAGCTCACAATACTCTAAGTCTTGCCTACAGCATACTGAAAGTAATGATGACTAATAAAGAGAATAAAAAATTCATGAAAGAATTCGCAAAGGTGCAAGACATATATAAAGAACTTATCCAAGGAAAAGAAGATGATTTTCAAGGTTGTATAGAATTATTTATTGTATCAGGGGAGTCCAGAGGTCTTGGGGTTGGAAAGGCTTTAATGAATCATTTGTTTCATTATATGAAAAGTATGGATATGCAATCTTTATATCTATATACAGATAATAGATGTAACTACGGATTTTACGACAGTCAAAACTTTGAACGTATCAATGAAAAAGAAATTTATTTTGATTCAACGGAAGCAAAACTTCATGTATTTTTATATTGTTATGATTTTTAACTAAGGCAAAAACCGTATCACTTATTGTGGTACGGTTTTTATCATTTCAGTCTATTCAAAATTCGTCTATACCGGCATAAATTAAATTCATATGCTATATGACAAACAATATTTGATTTTTTGAAAGGAGGCAGTTCATTGTCTTTAAAGAAATTTGTTGATGCATTACCAATTCCCCCTGTCTTAAAACCAGAAGGCACCTCTAATGGAATTCCATTTTATGATGTAACGATGAAGCAGGTTAAACAAAAACTACATCGTGATTTGCCGCCAACTACCGTCTGGGGGTACAACGGTATGTACCCGGGGCCTACATTTGAAGTAGAAAGAAATCACCCTATTTTTGTAAAATGGAACAATAAATTGCCCTTTGAACATCTGCTGCCTGTCGACCAAACGGTTCATGGTGCGGAAGCATCCGTACCTTCTGTTCGGACGGTTGTCCATTTACATGGAGGCCGGGTTCCTCCAGAAAGTGACGGATATCCTGATGCATGGTTCACAAGAGATTTTATAAATGTTGGGCCGAAATTCGTGACTGAAGTCTACTATTATCCAAACTGTCAACGCCCTACAACACTTTGGTATCATGATCACGCCCTCGGAATCACTCGTTTGAACGTTTATGCAGGGCTTGCGGGCTTCTATCTTCTCAGAGATGAAGAAGAGAAAAAGTTGAATCTTCCGAGCGGAAAATTTGAAATTCCGCTAGTCATCCAAGATCGTTCGTTCTATGCCAATGGTGAACTCTTCTACCCATCCCAACCAGGAAATATGCCGCCCCCAGCACCGCAGCCACCTCCACCAATCGACCCGACATTACCAAATCCGTCAGTCACACCTGAATTTTTCGGTAACACCATTTTAGTAAACGGAAAAGTATGGCCTTATCTTGAGGTTGAACCGCGGAAATACCGGTTCCGCATCCTAAACGGCTCCAATTCTCGTTTTTATCGTATGCAGCTGAGCTCTGGGCAAAATTTTGTTCAAATTGGTACGGATGGAGGGCTTTTGGAAAAACCAGTCCAAGTATCCGAAATCATCCTTGCGCCTGCGGAACGCGCCGATGTCATTGTCGATTTTTCAAACCATAATGGTCAAAGTATTATTTTAACAAATGACGCACCAACCCCATTCCCTGACGGCGATAGTCCTTCTGAAGATTTGAGGCAGATTATGCAATTTCGCGTCAAACAAACATGCCGCAAACCTGACAAAAGCAAAATTCCAGAAAAGTTAAGTTGCTTGGAACAACTGAATCCCAAGGATGCTGTAACCACCCGAAAAAACACTTTACTTGAAGTTACCGATACTTTTGGACGCCCTATGCCATTATTAAACAACATGGAATGGAATCAGCCGATTACAGAAACCCCGTATAATGGAACGATAGAGATTTGGGAGCTGTATAATACAACGCCAGACACTCACCCGATTCACTTGCACCTCGTCAATTTTCAAATTTTGAATCGCGCTGTATTTACTGGCGATCCAAATGGTTCTAACCTCAAAATCGGACCGCCCATACCACCTGATCCGAACGAGCGAGGATGGAAAGATACTGTTCGTGCTAATCCCGGGGAAGTGACCCGGATTATCGCACGCTTTGGTCCATTTACAGGTATCTACCCGTGGCACTGTCACATTCTTGAACACGAAGATTATGACATGATGAGACCATACGAAGTTCTAGCTAATCCTAGATTTAACCCATGCGAACGAGATCCAAAACAATGTAGCGATAACGCCTTTTCTCAATGTTTTGACTGTCATAAACCTCGTAAAAATAAAGACAGTAAACACAGCCCAGACGATGATGATTGAATTCAATATTCAAGTTTATTTATAATTCTTTATCCCTTTCAAATCCTAAAAGTAACAATCAGAGAATTTGCTACATGTAAATGAATGCAAAAAAACTCCAACACAGTTGAATATCCTTTTACTGCGTTGGAGTTCCATATACATATCAATTAGATAATTTCTTTTTCCATTCTTGAATTTGCTCCACAGGAAGGTTCAATTTTTGAGAAATCTCTTCAACACTCATCCCCTTCAAAATCATCTTAGCTGCTGCTAAAACATTCTGTTCTGTTTCTTCTTTTATGATTTCATACAATTTCGTCATACGAATCCCTCCAATCAATTCTTCTAAATCTCGTTCTTGTAGAAATTTATTCGCCATGACAAAAATCATCGATAAAGCCTGTGTCTGTTCTGTTGTATCTTTTACATAGGTTGCAATTTGCAAAGCGTCTTTTGCACGCTCTTTACGACTCCCCTTCGTTTTCATAAGAGGCAAGAGTACCAATTCACCTAATTCAGCACTTGATAGACTATGTTCATTCTCTGCTTTGTCCATCAAATGTTTAACGACCTCGTCACCATTTTTGTTCTCTAAAAATACAGACTCCAACTCGTACGAAATAGTGCCAAATCTTTTTCCACTCTTCGCCTTTTTAATGCCTGCACCGAATATCACAATCGTACGAATCTCTTGCTTATATTTATCATATAACAATGCATCATATTTCATGAAACGATCAAGGTCTTCTTTGTTATGTGTAGTTTGAAATTCTAAATGAAGAATACTCCCATCTTCCAGCTGACATATAAAATCTACTTCCAAATCTATAGTCTGAATGGTAACGATACTATTAGCTAAAACCTTGGTTATGCGAGCCGCCTCAATATTCAATGCCTTGAGAAAATCATTTCTTAAAAGTTCTGATGCATATTTAAATGTAATGTCTTGATGATTACGATGAATAATATGTTGCTGTTCTTTTTCCATTCTTATAAATGGCTCCCTTTCTTCTCTCTATATTATACAGTATCCCCCTTCAAAATTCATACTAGCCCCGTTAAAAGAGAAGCAGAAAAGACCTTTTCGATCACCTTTCTCTTGCCCGTTATCGATGATTGTCAACATGTTTAAGCGGTGAATTAGTTGTTTTTAGAATATAGTTTGGAATGTGATGTCTGTCCAAAAAAGTGGAAGGATGTTTCTGATATGATTTCATAGAAACGAAGAATGACTTCTAGTAAAAAAAGTTTTTTCATAACCGCTTGATGCATTTGAACTAGGAAGGGATACAATAGGAGCGATTTCTCTTTTACAGGGAATCCAAACGATTTCTTTCTATTTTTGATACGCACGAAGTTGATTTGTCATTCATGATTTTTAAATTCTATTCACTTTGAGAATAGAGAAGTTTGTTATATTGTAAGTTTTCTCCAAAAAACAAGAGTTTAACTTATGACCTTTCTCGATCCACGTTTGATAATTTTCATCTTCTATTCTTTCATCATAACTTTCACCTCCTTCTTTCCTTCATAATAATACAAAACACAAAAAAGAACATACATTCGTATCGATATAAAAATATTTTTACGAATACAACGACAATTCACCCCCACTTTAAAAATGGGGGTGAATTTCCAAATATAATTAAGCAAACACTCTCTTCATTTCTTTCGCAATTTCATTCATCAAATCTTCCGCCTGCGGATATAACCCAATTTTGTCCATAAACGCATGATCTGTACCGTTGTACTGAATCAGCTTCGTAGGAACGCCGCTGCGTGCAAGTTTTGCCACGTAAGCTTCGCATTCTACTTTTAAATAATCAAATTCGGCAGTTGCAATTAACGTCGGCGGCATATTGCTTAACTGATCTGACAGCAGCGGAGAAACATAAGGATCAGTGATTTCCGCTTTACTTTGTAAATAGAGACTGAAAAATAACTCGCCGCTTTCAGCCAACCCTTTAATCATTGGAGTGATGAGCTCAGAATAGTTGCGAATCTCATATTGGTCGATGCTCCAGTTGAAATCCTCAGTTTGAACGCCAGCCATATTCACCGTCGGATAAATAAGCGCTTGAAACTTAATCATATCTGTTTCTTTTTCAATATCCATGAGCGCGCACACCGTCGCTAAATTACCACCCGCACTGTCTCCAGATACAGCAATTTGCTGCGGGTTCACACGAATTTCTTCAGCGTGCTCATACACCCATGTTACCGCTTCGAAACAATCTGTCAGCCCTGCTGGATATGCATGTTCAGGTGCTAAGCGATAATCAACGGAAATAACAACGGCGCCGGATTTTTCTGCCAATGATTTACACGGATTTTCCACGACGTCCACACTGCCTCCTATGAAACCTCCGCCGTGAAAGAAGACAACTGCAGGCAGAATCCCTTCGTTAACAGGCGTGTAAATTCGAAATGGAATCGGTCCATTTGTGCCATCAATTGTTTTATATGTCGTTTCGACTTTACTTTTCGTTACGTCGTCATTGTTCCATCCCATCATAGCTCGCATTCCCTGAACAAAACCTGCCATACCCATCCGATGTTAACCGTTCCAATTGGTATGAAAGTAGAGATGGATGCTACAAATAAAACAGTACGAATTCTTGAAGAGTGGATATGTTAAGTCTATTGGATACAAAAAGGCTGATTAATCTAAACCTGGATCAATCAGCCTTTTTACTACTCAAATTTTCTTAGCATGGGGATTTCCACGAAATATTGACTGTACCCCAGGCCTCTCAAACTATGGGTAAGTTTCCTATGAATTTTCACTCATGTTTTTACATGTTTCGTGTTTTTGTAAGAGATTAAAACGTTATTTTAATCTCTTTTTAACAAACAAAATAAAAAGTACCAGACTAATAAACCCAGATACAGCACAAACAATAAATAACATTTGATATCCCATGAGTTGTGAAACAAACCCTAGAATGATTGATCCTAAACCAATCCCTAAATCAAAAGCAGTGAAAAATGTTGCGTTCGCTACGCCTCTTTTCTCTGGTGGAGCTAATCGTATCGTTGCTACTTGAAGAGCAGGTTGTGCCGATCCAAATCCAATTCCGTATAAAATAGCAGTAATAACGAGTCCAACAAGTCCTTTTGTCATTGCGAGGACGAATAGTGCAATTATCATGATAAAAAGCGCAGGAACAATAATGATCCCTTCTCCACGCTTATCGGATATTTTCCCCGCAATCGGTCTAATGACTATAAGTGTGACGGCATAAACTAAGAAAAAAGTACCTGCATTAGCTTGAATTTTTGAAGCAAACAATGGTAAAAATGTTGTAATGCCACCAAAAGTAAGGGATAAGAAAAATGTTACAATGGCGATTGGTAAAACCGTTTTTTCAAAAAATGATATTGGTTGTTTTGATGTATGCTGAACTGCTGGGATTTTTGTACCAAATGCAAGTATGAATGCCATAATTGCTAATGCTGTACATAGTAGAAATAGATAATGAAATGAAAATGATTTCACTACCCAAAGACCTAATATTGGTCCTAAAGCCATGCCTAAAGTCATTGCAAGTCCATACCATCCCATTCCTTCTCCGCGTCGAGATGGTGGAATCACATCAGTCACAGCCGTTCCGATCGACGTTGTCGCAATTGCCCAGCCAATTCCATGAAGAATACGTAATGCCACTAAAAATATAATTCCTGTCACCCAATCATAAAAATACATGGTAATTGCAAAAAATAGTAGCCCGCTTATTATAAATACGCGCCGGCCATATCGATCCATTAATCCTCCAACAATAGGACGAATAATTACTGCCGATATTGTAAACACGCCAATAATAAATCCAACTTGAGATTCACTTCCACCTAATTGTTTAATAAATAAAGGTAGTGTTGGCATTAGTAAATAAAAACCACTAAATAGTAATAATGCTGTAATTGTCAGCATTATATAATTTTTTGTCCATAAACGTTCCATTGGAATGTAATCCTTCTTTCTATCGGTTCAATAAAAAAGCAGTACCACCGCTATAAAAGTGTTGGTACTGCTATATAGAGTGACAAGTGTTTTGTTAATTAAAACGTACTTGCTACTTTAACAGCTTTTTCAAGCCCTGTTGCAATAATTTCTTCTGCTTGATCTGGGAATTGGTTGTGACCTTCAATCACTACTTTTTCTATATCTCTTGCACCGAAGAAGCTCATCATACTTGCTACATATTTAACGGCCATTTCCATTTCAGCTTTTGGTCCTGTAGAATATACACCGCCACTTGCGTTTAATAATGCAATTTTCTTATCTCCAATCAGACCTACTGGACCTTCTGGCGTATATTTAAACGTTTTGCCTGCGCGGTTTAAGTAATCAATATATGTGTGTAATACAGCTGGGATTGTTAAATTCCATAATGGGAATGCAAATACAACTTTATCAGCTGCAAGAAATTGATCTAAATATTTATCAGCAACAGCTACTGCTTTTGCTTCCTTTTCTGTTAAATCAAGTCCTCTACTAGTCTTAAAAGTACCGTTAATCATATCTACGCCTACATATGGCAATTCTTCATTGTATAAATCAAGCTCTACCACTGTATCATTTGGATGTGATTCTTTATAGCTCGCTAAAAAAGCCTCATATAATTTCACACTAACTGCCTGATTTGCTGGACGATTGTTTGCTTTTACAAATAAAACTGTTGTCATTCTTTGTTCCTCCTGTTATTCACTCTTATGTTGTTACATATTTATTCAGTAAAAAGAGCATCATATTGACGTCATAATCTCTTTTTAAAGCTATACTCCATTTCTCCACCTAAAGCTTCAGCTGTATCACCAGTTTCTCTGAAATCATGTGTATGAATTTGTTCAAACGGACCAAAATTTACTTGCTTATAAAATTCATAACAAGGGAATCCGTCATGTGCACCTTGAATATCGACAATACCATCTTTTTTGACATGTACAGTTAATAAATAGTCAACAGGTGGTGCATATACATTTAATGGATTGCTCGCACTAGCACTCATTTGAAACTTAACATCATCAGAGCTCCATACAATATCAGTGCACAAAATATCTTTTGTACTAGCTTTTCCTGTTCTTTTATGAACGGAACCATCTGGATTTGTGACTCTTTCCGTTGTAATGCCAGTATTCGCATATGTGAAAATTTCTTTTTTGTAAAAATCTACAACTACTTCTTGTTCAATTCTGGAACGCATAGCGTTTACAGCATACGGCGTAAATTCACGTGAGTCACCTTCGAATTGGATTATGTTTCCTGTTTGCACATCTTTCTTAGGTTCAGTCCAAGACATTGGAATAAATACACTTGCTCTAACTTTAACGACATTAGTCATGAGACACACCTCTGTAATTTTATTTTTTGGATTACATACTATTGACCCATTACGCAAAACATGTTGCCATTGCTTTTTCTTTCATGTTTACTACTTCTAATTAATATTTAGATTGTCGTTTTAAAACCGTATTCCATTTCTCCAGCTAGCGCTGCTGGAGTATCACCAGTTTTTCTGAAATCATGCGTATATATTAATTCAAATGGACCAAAATCTACCTGTTTATAAAATTCATAGCAAGGGAACCCATCATGAGAACCTTCAATATGTGCAACACCATTTTTGTTAACACGTATAGTTAATAAATAATCAGCCGCAGGTGCTGCTGCATTTAAAGGATTGCTCGCACTGGCTCTCATTTCGAAAGAAACTTCATCAGTGCCCCACACAACATTTGCACATACAATGTTTTCTGTACTTGTTTTTCCTTTTTTATACTCAATAGAATCATCTGGATTTGTAACTTTTACAGTTACGATACAAGCATTTGCGTATGTGAAAATTTCTTTTTTATAAAAATCTATAATTACTTCTTGCTCTAATCTTGATCGCATAGTGTTTACAGCATATGGCGTAAATTCACGTGCGTCACCAGTATATTCGAATATCTTTCCTGTTGCAGGATCTGTAATAGGTTCCAACCAAGCATACGGCGCAAATACACTTCCTCTAAATTTAACTATGTTAGCCATGAGAAACCTCCATAATTTATTAATTTTGCGGTGAATCCTATTTCTTTCATAGTCGAATTATAGTCAACTTGATTGACTATAATTCGTATAGTACAATGAGATTCAAATAAAGTCAACTTAATTGACTTTATTTGAGGAGGTTTTATACATGAATCATCAAATATTAAATGAATTAGATCTTACATCACTTTTATCATTATCCTTTAGTACATCAATTAATGAACTACATGACAGATTAAGTGACTTGGGGTTTGAAGACCTAAGACCTGCACATGGTTTTATGTTTAAATGTATCACTCCTAATGGAGCAACAGGAATAGAACTAGCTCAATACTTAGGAATTACAAAACAAGCTGTGAGTAAAATGGTCGATTATCTTGAGAAACGTGGTTATGTAATGCGCCAAACTCATCCCACTGATAAGAGAGGAAAAATTATTGTTTTAACCGAACGAGGTTGGTTAGCAATGAAAGCAAAAGATGAAATATTTACCGAGATTGAAGGGCGTTGGATCGAAAGCATAGGCGCTGAACGAATGCAAATGCTCAAAGAAGATTTAACAAAATTAATTTATGAAGCAAATGAAGGTAAATTATCACCGAGCTTTAAACCTGTCTGGTAAATATGTAGTCTATGGCAGAAATAACTTAAAAAATAAAGAATCCCTGATAACGAAAATTTTGTATCTAATATAGAAATAAAATTTTCGTTATCAGGGGGCTTCATCATATTAGCTTGATGGGTATATAACTGCACTTTCTTACTAAACTCCCCCTTTTCTTCTCCCTGTCCGCATCTTTCTCGATTTTTCCTCTCTCCACCATACACTTGCTACTGTAAGTTTAGAATTCTGAATTTTTCGAATAAATTTGATAAATACATGTTTCCTCTTTTTTCGACACACTTAGACATTTATAATCTATTTAAGTTTAACAATTCCGAAAATTACACGAGGTGAAAACATGAAAAAGACAAAAACAGTAGCTACAGTCGCACTCACAACAGGATTGGCATTATCAGCTGTCGCACCATATGGAGTAGGTCATGCGGAGGAAAAAGATCAATTGCAAGTTCAAATACAAGAGGATTCATTCCGCACAGGTGAGCTTACCTTACCATCAGAAAAGGCACCTGAAAATGTCGTGAAAGATGCTCTGAAAGAAAACACAGAGCAAGCATTATCTTCAAAACAAGTGAATGGAGAAGATGGGGTAGATTTTAAAGTGCTGCAAAAACGTGATTCTTATGATGGCACTACACTTTTACGTATGCAGCAAACGTATGAAGGTAAAGAAGTATATGGGCACCAATTAACTGCACACGTAGATAAAAAAGGTGTTGTGAAAAGTGTTTCTGGGGAGAGTGCTCAAAATTTACAACAAGAAGAGTTAAAGAAACCTATTAATCTATCACAAGAAGATGCGAAACAATATATTTATACGAAATACGGGAATGATGTTCAATTTATTTCTGAACCGGAAGTAAAAGAAGTTATTTTTGTGAATGAAAGTAATGGACAAGCTAGCAATGCCTATCAAGTTACATTTGCTGCGGCAACACCGCAATATGTATCTGGAACGTATTTAGTGAATGCCCATAATGGGGATATGCTAAAAAATATGGTGAAGGAATCAAACTTGAAGGTAAATGAGAAGATGGTTCAATCCTTAAAGGAAACGAGCAAAAAAAACCTCACAACGTTAACGGGAACAGGAAAAGATGATTTAGGTATCTCTCGTACATTTGGTATTTCTAAACAAAGTAATGGAAAATACGCACTTGCTGATTATTCAAGAGGGTTAGGAATTGAAACATATGATGTAAAATACAAAGATATTAATAAAGAGAGTCGATATTATCCTGGTACATTAGCAACTAGCACTTCAACAACATTTTCTGACCCAAAAGCAGTAAGTGCTCATTACTTAGCAACAAAAGTCTATGACTTTTATAAAGATAAATACAAGCGTAATAGTTTTGATAATAAAGGACAAAAAGTAGTTTCAGTTGTACATGCTTGGGATTCTAGTGAAACACGCGATCCAAAGAATTGGGAAAATGCAGCAAGCTACAATAATGGCAGCATGCTTGTATATGGAGACCCTTTAGTAAAAGCATACGACGTAGCGGGACATGAATTTACACACGCAGTTACATCCAGTGAATCTAACCTTGAATACTACGGAGAATCAGGTGCGATTAATGAGGCGCTGTCTGATATCTTTGGGACAGCAATTGAAAAGTACGTAAATAACGGAACATTTAACTGGCAGATCGGAGAACAAACAGGGGCAGCAATGCGTGATATGAGAAATCCTTCTTCCGTTTCTTCTCCATATGGTGTACCTTATCCAGATGATTACAGTGAATTTAACGATTTTAACGGGGATGATGAAGGCGGCGTTCACTTCAATTCCAGCATTATCAACAAAGTTGCTTATTTAATTGCCAAAGGTGGCACTCATAACGGTGTAGCTGTAAAAGGAATTGGCGAGGACAAAATGTTTGATATTTTCTACTATGCAAATACAGATGAATTAAACATGTCTTCTAGTTTCTCCGAATTAAGAGCAGCATGTATAAAAGTTGCAACAACAAAATATGGAGCGACTTCACCTGAAGTACAAGCAGTTCAAAAAGCTTTTGAAGCAGCAAAAATTAACTAAATAAATTTGCCTGAGGTAAAATATGATTCACACCAGCCTTTTATTTCAAAAAATAATAGATTCATATTCCGTTACCTCAGGCACATAGAGTTAATAAAAAAGAAACAATCTCCATTATTAGCGATTGTTTCTCTCTTTATTAATACTCAAACGGCAAAATAGACATTAAATCTACTTCTTCCGTCTCTTCTTTAGGATCCTTTACGGCTTCATTATATCCAAAAGACATACCTGTTAACATTGCCAATGCTATTACATTTCCCACAAAAAGTTTTTTCATACTCTCCCCCACCTCACATTTTTTCTTTTAAATATAGCACGGACAAATATTTGTAAAATATGCAATATTGCATATGCTGTTTGTATTTTCATACAAAAACAATCGTGTTAAAATGAATATTCCATCAAACCGTCTTAGTGGTTAGTCATCGCTAGCCCCTGAGAAAAAAGCCCATTTTCTAATGGGCTTTTTCATATGTCTAATCCAAGTACATACTTTAGAACATTTAGCTTCGTTTACAAAGCAGTTTTTGTCATAAAAAAACTGCCCCTCCACCTGTTAGACACAACTAACAATTGAAGGGGCAGTTCAATATTTTAACTCCTCTTATTTACAAATTATTTAATGAAGAAGGACACGATTACTATAATGAAACACAAAATCCCGCTTAATAATTGTCCGATTCCAGAGCTTTGTCCATTAATTAACAAGTTGAAAAGATTTTTTCTTGTTTGCGTTTTTCCTACGAATGCATCATATTTTTTCATCTTATATACACCCGATAAAATTAATGCCACTCCAATAACGATAAGTACTAATTTTAAAGCCATTTTATTTTCCTCCACTTTATATATATTGAATTTTTTCTCAATCATTTTTGAGTTGTTGTTACAATCATGAACAACGCTCGCCTATCATTTCTAACAAATTTATTGTCACTTCTTATAATTTCATTATTACATTTGAACGATAAATCAACTATCGAATAATCTTACATAAAGATTACAATTTTGTAAGAATACAAATACACTCTCTACAAGATTTTTTGTTATAGACACGTCTGTTAGGAATTTCATCTTACCTTATAATTCTTTCATTTCCCTTTCACAAATGTTACAAAAGCCTTTCATTGACTTGGAGTAAAAATGACTAAAGCATTAGCAAACTAAAAAAAGAGAGAGTTTGTTTTGGTATTACCGCCGCTCCCCAAAAATTACATTTGACACCAAAGTGGATTATGAATAAAATAGTGTAAAAATATACTAATTGAACCTATTTATTTTTTCCTCAAGAATGAGATTTTTACCATGGTTTATTGAAGATAGCTTCGGTTTATTAGGAGTTTTCATTACTGGTCCTTTATTATTATTAATCGGTATAATCATGACCTATATTAGAAAAAGAGACGCTCATTGTATAACGAGAACGAAAAAAGCTATTCCCTTTATTGCTTCGATTTTTTCAATCTGTATTATTACAATCTCATTCACAGATTTCGTAAATATCGTAGCACTTGTATTTACTGCTCTTATGGTTGTGATCACTGTCATACTTGTTGTACAAGATTTCCTTAAACCTAATAAAAGGAGAACAAAAAAATCCTCCCAATTATATTTGGCAGGATTAGTCGTTATATTATTTATACCCAAATAAGCTATTATATGAAATAGCAATACGTTCTTATGGAAATGGGCAGACTAATCCTATTTTTTATAAATTGAAATATCCAATTTCAACATTTAAAAATAAGATTAGTTAATCATCGTCCACCCATCATCCTTTCTGTCATTAATAATAATATTGTAGCATGGTAATGCTGCAACGTACAATTTATTAAGCATAGAGAAAGCCCATTTGTTATATGCAGTTGCTGAAAAATAATCTGTTTTGAATTAACAACAAAATTTTTATCACTATACAGAAATTTAAAAAACAGATCCCCCTATTATAGTAAGAAGTTATCTACTTTTTCTCTTTTAATGAATTTTTTCAATTTCCTCTATTAGATAATGAGCTTTTTTCTTAGAGGCTAGTGATTAACTAACCTCTAAGACTATTTATTAATGTTCGAATGGTAAGATAGACATTAAATCTACTTCTTCAGTTTCTTCATTATGATTCACTGTTGCTTGTTTGTCATTTACTAACGTGTCTTGAAAAGACATACATGTTAGTATTACTACTGACAAACTTCCCACAATTTTTTTTGCATACGCACTCTCGTCCTCCCTAAAATGAAAGGGATTTTTATGTCAGTTTTTTAATTTGCATTTATATAAATTAGTTAAAAGACGAAAAAATAAAAGTGAATTATGAGAGTCTTATAGATGTACCAGAAAAATGTAACTTGATAACAATATTCCGGTATCAATTTCCTCATACCCTTTTTCCAAATTTACTTTCACTAATTTTTAGGAATAATTGTCGCTTCTACAAGTACATCTTTTCTTTTTACACCTTCGCTTACTTCAGTCTCAACTGTTCCGATTCTATCAATTTTATACTTATATCCATAATCTAACAACACCTCATATTCAGCTGCGTGTCTACTTATGTTTCCTTGAAGATATGCTGCATGGGTCCCTTTCGGTAATGTAAGACGCATAAGAATAGGTTTCTTAAAAAATGTAGCAGATGGATCTGGATCGCGAGCTATCGCTGTACTCATGAAACTTTTTTGTTCGAGTACAGCGCCCTCATATTGTGTTTTAAAACGTTCGAAATCTTCCGGATTTTTAAAATCAAAATTAGAATCTGGATTAAGCCTATCAGCTCTTCGATATACAATCATATCTACCGGAAGTGCGCATTTTGATAGTCCACTAGAAATAAGATTCACTCTTTTTTGAAGTTCCTCTGCATGTTGCTTAAAATCTGCCCGATCCTCATCATGATACCTTGGTGCATCGGGATTATAAAGATAATCATTTATATATAGGTAGTTGTTTGTAGAATAATTTCCTAACTCCATTCTTTCATCAAGAGTTAGTCTACTTAGCATATTACCCCATAGTTCCTTTCCCCAAAGATCCGCAGCGGATACGTCTTTACCAAAGTCTAATGGTTCATTTTTCAACTTTCCTTTAAGTTGATTCCAATCCAATTTATTGAAATACTCATACATACTAGGTGCGTATGCTTGTAAAGCCTCCTTATATTCAGGTATGCTGTAATATGCAAATGCTTTCGCAAAAATATTTTGAAAATCCTCTGTATGTTTTTGAACATCAGCTACATTAAATGAACCTGTATAACTTTGCAAAATTTGAGGGAAAAGCAATTCTCGTCCATCTGAATCTGCTCTATTTGCTGCGTCAATAAATGATGAATCCATCAACCCTTCTGGCCTTAATACATCTCGTACAAGTGCTCTTCCAATTTCGCTATGCACATTTTCTCTTAATGCTATATTCCCTTCATATTCATCTGTTGCTCTTATGAATACTTCAAGTCCTCTTTCATTTGTGGAATATACATAATATCGTTTTAATGACTCTTCTTTTCCTTCACTATTTATAACCTTCTTATCTTTTAAATCCGGATGTTCAGCTAAATTTCCATCTACAACTCTAATTTTCCCTCCTACTTTATCATACATTTCAAAAATTTCAGAAGGAAGGTCTTTTAATACCTTTTCCGTCTCTCTTTTTCCAGTCTCTGCTTCATCTTTAACCTCTACTTGTACAACCCGCTTAGTAATTTCCTTCATTCGTTCTTCATTTTCTTTTCTCTTTGCTTCTTCTTCTCTTTTCCGCTTTTCTTCTTCTTCCCTTTTCTTTTTCTCTTCTTCATCCCGTTTACCGTCCGTTCCCGTCCCTTCGCCATGCGTACCCGCAGCATGTGTAACCGTCGTGACTAATGGAGATGTTACAGCTAAGGATGTTAATAAAAATGACATACTTAGTACTTTTAATACTCCTTTGTTTATCTTCATATATAGCCTTCCTTCCTATGTTAATTAGCAATAAATCTATTATTTTTTATAGATAGAATAAAAAATATTTAAACTTCATTCGTAAAAAACTAATTTTTAACAATAGAAACATCTACTTGTACATAAGGTTTATCTTCTGTATTAATAATAGAAAAGTTATTCAATTTATACGTATATCCTCTTGCTATTAAAAATTCTAATTGGTCATTGTATTTGCTTATCGGCTCTATAAATGCACCGTGAATACCTTCTGGTACAGTTATTTTATATAAAATTGGATAACGATCGTTACTATAAGATTTACTTGGATCTTTTGCTAGTGAAGTACTTTCAAATCCGTATCCAATATACTCTTTATTTGTAAACTCTTCTTTTATCTTTTGGAGAACCATATCATTAATAGCATACGGTGCTTGTAACGAACGAAGTTCACCATATTCTCTATTAAATACACCTTCAGATACCCTCTTATATACCGTGATAGGCTTAGATATGACTGTTTTTTCTAACCCAGAATCTATTTGTTTTATAACGGTATTTAATTTCTCTCCGTCTTTTAAAACACCTTTATCTTCTCTAAGGTATTGATTGATAGGATCATATTTAGCGCCTGTATAAGCTGTTATTGCTTCTTTTTCTGTTTTTAATAAATTGGCTTGCCAACCTTTATAATTTTCTTCGCCCCATTTACGCGCTTCATCGATATTAGATTTAAAATCTAATGCTTCATTTTTCTTCTGTTCTTTTTCTTGAACTTGTTCTTTTAATTTTCCCCAATCCAATTTGCTGAAATAATCAAACATTTCAGGTGCGTATGTCTTAAGAAATTCCTTCCATTCAGGTATTTTATAAAATGCAAAAGCTTTCGCGAAGACATGTTGGAAATCTTCCATGTGCTCTTTTACATATGCTTCATCAAACGAACCTGTATGTTCTTTTAAACTCTGCGTAAAAAACTCCGCCTTCGTCTCCTCATCTGATTGCATTTGATTTACTGCATTAAGAAAGGCCGAGTCCATAAGTACTTCTGGTTTTAACACATCACGTATAAGCGATTTTCCAATTTCTTCATACACATCCGTCCTTTGATGTACACTTCCTTCATACTCTTCTGATACTCTTATGAATACTTCTGGTTCCTTCTCTTTTAATGCGTACGCATAATACCTTTCTAAAGATACCTCTTTTCCTTCATCGTTTATTACTTTGCGATTCTTCAAGTCTGGATGTTCATCTAATCTTCCATCTACAATCCTAATCTGTCCACCAACCTTATCAAACATTTCTAAAATTTCAGCAGGAAGATCTTTTAATAGCTTTTCCGTCTCTTCTTTTCCAGTCTCTGCTTCATCTTTAACCTCTACTTGTACAACCCGCTTAGTGATTTCTTTCATGCGTTCTTCATTTGCTTTTCTCTTTGTTTCTTCGTCTCTTTTCCGTTTCTCTTCTTCTTCTCTTTTTTTCTTTTCTTCTTCATCTCGTTTATCATCTACTCCATTTCCACCGTGTGGACCTGCAGCGTGTGTAACCGTTGTGACTAATGGAGACGTTACAGCTAAAGATGTTAATAAAAACGACATACTTAGCACTTTTAATATTCCTTTGTTCATTTTCATATCTATTCGTCCTTTTTATCTATTGTAACCGCATATACAAACATTCTTTTTCGCAAACAAGTAAAAAAAATTAAGACCCAATTCGTTCAACTAACTATTAGTAGGGGATGCCCCCCTACCAATAGAATAAATCTCTAACAGAACTTTAGGATAAGGAACACGATGTCTTGTTAACTGTATCCCTTATAGTAACTTCAAATTTTATTACTTAATTTATAAATAACTAATATAACAAATCCCTTTTAGAATCTCATATTTTGAAAGATATTATTTTATCATATCTGTTTATCTTATTACATAATCTTTTCCATTTGGTAGTTGAGCTATAATTAGGTATCCTTTTACTTCAACATAATCTTTCCACCAACTTTTATCCGGCCCTAGTTTCCCAATAATCTCCGGATTTTCTGAAGTATTGTAGGCGTTTACTATTTTATAAATAACATCTGATGACGCTTTAGAGTTAGTACGAAACTCAAACGTCATTGAATTAGTAGCCGTTTTAGAATAAAAGCTCACAAAACTCGGCCTTAAATTCAACAGTATTTGTGCTTCATCAACCTTTGTTTGAAGCTCCCGTTTCAAATTTTCGTCTTTAACAAGTTTTATTTTTTCACGAGCCCCATCAATGCTAGTTTGTGTCACGTGGAGATTTAAAGATTTTCTATTATCTCTTTCTTCTACAAATAATTGCCTTATGTCATATTCTATAAAGCTATCATAATAATTTTGATATACTACACGCTCACTTCCATTTGGTAATTTAGCTACAACTTGATAATACTGACCTTGACGGTAGATAACACGGAAAGAATTATTCGTTTCTGACTTTACTAGCTTTATTTCAGGAGAAGAAGTCTTTAAGAAATACGTAAGATTTGATGGCGCCTTAGAATTAGGGGTAAATTCCAGTTCTAGTATCTTAGCGCCATTCTCACTCGCCCATTTACTGGTTGGAACAAGATTAGATTCTTTCGACTTTACCATGATATTCATCTTTGCATTTATTTTCACATTATAAATATCTTTATCTGTCATATTATTCAATTGGTCAGAAATATTTTTAGCTGTCTCATTATCCAACACGAGTTCAAAATTATCTTTCAAGCTCTGTCCTTTGTAATCTAAATTTCCGTCCTTTTCAGTTATATCAGGAAATGCTAATTTCAATGCCTCTTTTAACGTCACTACTGGCTTTGTTTTTTCAATTGGATCCCGCGAGTCAATCGCTGCTACACGTCGTTCAATTGGTTTTTCATTTGCAAAATCATTTATAATAATACGAGCGGATGTTTCTTCGATTTGCGGAAGATATGTGTACCAATTTTCATCTCTATTCGTTATTATCCCACCATTTGCTTGAACTCTTCCTATCTCACCCGATACTTGATCTGTATCGATTTTTAATTTTTTCTCTTTTTCAAGTTGATTTAATTGCTCTAAGTTAAGTGTAATAGGGCTAGAACCAAAATCATCTTTTGCGTTTAATAAAATTGGAGATTGTGATTTAGCAGGGTAATAATCCCCTGGCTTAACAACATTTGCAAGTTGATTTTCTTTCGCAGTTACAGTTGCAATTGACTGATTGTTTGTTAATGAAAACGTATTCGTTGGTCTTGCATTATAAATTGGTGCTGTTCCTTGATTATTATATCGAATTCCTGCCGCTAAATAAGCAGCCTCCCCTTCATTAATTCCTATTGTTTTTGACCAATTGGATTCCAAGGTATTTGATGTTGAGTTATCAATCGCTACAGTAGAAGAATGCTCTGTTGAAAATGATGCAGAAACTTTTACACCAAAATCAAATAAAGATGCACTCATTTCTGCACTAACAGATGTCGTGGTCGAATCTGTTGTACTTGTTGACGTACTTCTTGATACACTGTTACTCTTTGATCCCCCATCCGTGATAGAAACGGTCTTGTTTTTAGAAAGCACAATTTGCTCCATGTCTACATTTACAATCGGATATGCCGCAACTAACGGATTTCTTGCTTCCTGTTTAACTTGTTTATCAATCATTCCTGTTACTTTTTGAAAGTCACTATACGGGTCAGAAGCAGTACTCCACTTTAATGGAGATGAGTAATATTTTGTTAATCCTTTTTTACTATGAATACTTTCAAGCCATGGTACGACTAGTAATTTCCCATTTTTTACATCTGCTGTATATCCACTTGTCTCTAAAGAATCTGGGATTCCATCATTATCCGTATCTGCTAATGTAGTAGGCTCGTCCACTGCAGCAGCTCTAGCAACCCTAACCCGCTTATCTTTACTTTTTGAATTTGACTGATTTGAGTTATCCTTCATTTCAGGTAAAAGGAAGTGCTTAGCAGGAATGATTTCTTTTTTATTCTTTGGAGTAGTCCAATATAATTTCAAATCAAAATTTTGATTGTCTTGAGAATCATTTTGATACTCCATTTTAATATCATATAACTTATTTTTTTCTAATTGGATTTTTTGCTGACTAGTGGACTGGTTAATAATTTGTTTTCCATCAACCCAAAGTTTCACATGCTGATCTGCTGATGTTGTAAAAGAATATTCACCGGTTTCATCAACCTGAATTCTCCCCTTCCAATACGCAGATTGTACTTTCTTTGCTTTTCCATCTGACAAATCATTTGCTTCCGTCGGTAATGTAGATAAATCACCAGTTTGTTGATTCGTCATAAATGAAACCTCTTTAAAATTCAAATCGTTAAAATAATAACTTAATAGCCCTTCTTGTAATGCAGAACTCGATGAAGTTTGACTTGTTTGATTATTCTCAGCGAAAGATTGTGCAGGTGTAACTAGGAAAGAAGTACTTAAAACGAATGCAGCAGGAACTACCTTTAAAAATTTCTTAATATTCTGTCTTTTCATAATACAATCCTCTTTTCATGATTAAATGTAAAAACTTGATGCTTATTTCATTTTTAAAATTCCAGAAAACCCCTATGGAACTATAACAAATATTGGACCTGTAACACTCGTTCCTCCTCTCTCTTTCTTTAAGTAATGAACCTTATGCCCATATTAAAACATTAGATATTTCAAAAGTAAACATTAAAAATAGTATAGTAATATTAAGTTTTCACTATAAGTACGGTGTTTATAGTGAAAATAAATTATAGTAAAATATATTATAATACAGATTCATTTCACAAACTAAAATAATTATAATTTGATAATTCAACTCAAAATAAAGTATTTTTAATTTAATATCTCTGAAAATTCAAAAATAAATTTTTGTAGAATAATTAAGTGGCACCTAACTTACTACTATCCAATATTTAGATATGCGGAATTACATATCCGGATATTCATTATTAACAATTTAATAAGCTTAAAAATACAAAAAATCCCATTTTTATACATATAAAACCCACTCTAAAAATACTATAAGGATCTTAATGAAAATGCATTTTTATATTAAATTTCATAATTAAAAATTAATTCGATTCAAAAACTTAAAACTAATTAAAAAAAGTCTAATCTGATGTAGGAAACCTCCATACGATAAAATAAGCTTCTTTCTTACAAGAAAACTAAAAATACTTTAACTTGATAGAAAAGAAAATTACCAAAAATAGTAGAAATAGTATAAGTACCCTTACACATCCATTAACAATTTAATAGACTAAGAATATAAAGTAGTATAATACCTCAAAAAACTAAATAAACGAATTAGGAGTGTGATATGATGTCATTTGGAATTGATGTGAGTCACCATGAGGGGAACATTGATTGGAATGAAGTAAAGAATGATCCGAATCAAGTAAACTTTATGATTGCAAAAGTGACAGAAGGTTCTGAGCAAGGTACCAATTTTATAGATCCGACCTTTCAATACAATATCAATGGTGCAAATAGTGTCGGCATCCTAACAGGAGCTTACCACTTTTTTCGAGCAATCTCTGTGAATGATGCAAGACAAGAGGCTGCTTTCTTCATTAAAAATTTACAGAGCGTCACATTAACTGCACCTGTATTTGTCGATGTAGAAGTCAATGATGCAAATTTAGATCCGGATACATTAACAGATGCTGTGAATGCATTTTTAACAGAATTAAAAAATGCAGGTTATACAAGCACCGGCGTTTACAGCAATCTATATTTCTTTCAAAATAGCCTAAACCCTTCACGTTTACAAAATACTTTATTATGGGTTGCACGTTATAGTGATCGAGGTCCAGGTATGGATTGCGATATTTGGCAATACACAGATACCGGAAGTGTACAAGGCATTAATGGGAATGTCGATTGTAATACATCCTACGTAGATTTGGCCAACGGTAATAATAACAACGGACCTAGCAGCTCCTATATCGGAATTGCTACAATCGCAGGTGATAATGTGAATTTACGAGATCAACCTTCCATGAGTGGCAATGTCATTGGAACGTTACATCGTAATGAATCCTATAAAGTATTTTACGAACAAAATGGATGGTTAAACTTAGGAGGAAATCAATTCATTTATTATGACCCTAGTTATATTTGCTATTGCAACTATATAGGGGTTGCTACGATTACAGGCGATAATGTGAATTTACGAGATCAACCTTCTATGAGTGGCAATGTGATTCGCACATTACATCATAATGAATCTTATAAAGTATTTTACGAGCAAAATGGATGGTTAAATTTAGGAGGAAATCAATTCATTTATTATGACGCTAGTTATATCGATTATGAATCACTTTCTTCATGTTCCGATTGCTAAATAATGGACAAACTCCACGCAGTATATGAGTAGGGGCAGCCAAGATACGTGTATCTCGGCTGCCCCTCTCCTTTTTACTCTATACCTTCTGCAACTGCAATATCATTTTCTAGATTTTCTCTTGATAATTCAGCTTTCATGAAATCAGCTGTTTCTGGAAGCGCTAAATGTAAGTGCGCTTTTTGGCATATTTGAATTGTACAGTTTTCAACAACGAAGTCAAAGACGTGTCCGCCACCGCTTCGTTCATCGTCAATATAATGTAAGTGAAAACCTGCTACTCCAATACCTTGTGCATAATCTGGTGTCCAAAATCCTGTCATTGTACCCATTGTATGAGCGAAAGAAAAAATTGGTTGTGATTTTGCCACCTCTACAATCGGTGTATACGGTTTTTCTTGACGCGGAACGGTTCTTGTTCTTACTTCACGAAATGTTCCGTCCATACGAATCGCATAAAATAAATTTTTACTTGGCATTAATTCATGTAATAACGCTTCTACTTCTTCGCGATTCATCGGATGTTCGATTGTATAGCTCATTTCTTTTTCAAAAAATGTTACAGTCGCAAATGGTGTTGTTTCCTCATCATTTACAATTTCTGCTGAACCGTCGGAGCGCAAATGATAAAACTCTCCGTCAAAGGCAATCATTTCACCATCTAATTGATCGAACGTGCCGATTCCGAAATTCCCATGTTTTTTTAATTGATCAAAACGAATAATCCCATCATATATACCATCTAATAAAGCAATCATTGTCGATGCTTGATACACTTCATTATTCGTTTTTGTTTTTTGTGCATCAACTTCTAGTAATTGTGCAACGCTCATGTGTATTCTACTCCTTTATCATTAGTTTAATTGATTTGGTAATAGTTTTTCACCTAACTTAATATTGTCACGGTAATCGATTGGAATATCGACAATGACTGGTCCCTCCGCTTTCATTGCTTCTTTCAAGACTTCTTCTAACTCTTCAGGAGCATTTACTCGAAGACCAATTGCGCCAAAACTTTCTGCATATTTCACAATGTCAACATCACCGAATTCTGTCCCTGATGTTCTACCATATTTCATCACTTGTTGGAATGCAACCATATCATATGCACTATCTCTCCAAACAAGATGAACAATTGGTGATTGTAAACGCACTGCCGTTTCTAGTTCCATTGCGGAGAATAAGAAACCGCCGTCTCCAGAAACGGACACAACTTTCTTCCCTGGCTCTACTAATGTCGCTGCAATTGCCCAAGGAAGTGCCACACCTAATGTTTGCATACCGTTGCTAAATAGTAATCGACGTGGTTCATAAGAACGGAAACATCTTGCCATCCAAATATAATGCGAACCGACATCACATGTAACAGTTGTTTCATCATCAATTAAAGAACGAAGTGTACGAATCACTTGCAGTGGATGGACAAGGCCTTGCGAATCACGATTCGGTATTTCTGCTTGTTTCGATAATTTTGCACGCAAGTGATCTAAAATAGCTTCTGACTTTGTTGATAATATAAGCTTCGGTAATCGATCAGCGATGCTGTCTACCGTTAATGCAATATCGCCAACTAATTCACAAGTTGGTTGATAATCATGGTCGATATCAGCTTGATGATCATCAAGGTGGATAATGGTTCTATCACCTTGTTTATTCCAGTATTTCGGATCGTATTCAATTGGATCATAACCAATCGATAAAACAAGGTCGGCTTCTTCTAATAAAATATCTCCTGGTTGATTTCGGAACAGTCCAACGCGCCCAAAGAAATGATCTTCTAACTTGCGTGAAATCGCACCGGCTGCTTGATATGTTTCCACAACCGGCAACTGTGTATCAGTAATTAACTTACGAACAGCTTTTGTAACTGCATCTGTGCTTGCTCTCATGCCAAGTAAGATAACTGGTAATTTTGCTGATTTTATTTTTTCTACGACAGCTTCAATTTGATATGTGGGAGCGATACCAAGATGCGGCTTAGAAAGTGCACCGATAGATGAAACGGTTGTTTCAGCAGTGATAACATCTTGTGGAAGGCTAATAAATGTTGCTCCCGGATTTGTAGAAGTTGCACTACGAAATGCATTTGTAATGCCTTCTGGTATACTATCAGGATGTTCTATTTCTACGCTATATTTTGTGATTGGTTCGAATAATGCAGCATTATCCATAGATTGATGCGTACGTTTTAACCGATCTGTACGCGGTACTGCACCTGCTAAAGCAACAACAGGATCACTCTCTGCATTTGCAGTAACGAGACCTGTCGCCAAGTTTGATGCTCCAGGTCCTGATGTTACAAGACATACACCTGGTTTTCCTGTTAACCTTCCAATGGCAGCAGCCATAAATGCTGCATTTTGTTCATGACGACAAACTATTAATTCCGGGCCACGCTCCTGTAATACATCAAATACAGAATCAATTTTTGCACCTGGAATACCGAAAACATGTGTAACTCCTTGTTGAATTAAACAATCAACAACCAGGTCTGCTCCTGTTGTTTTTGTTTTCATGTTGCTTTCCTTTAATTCCGTACTCAAACAAATCATCCCTTTTTATCAAATTTGTATGTAATAAAGCCTTTTTCTTATTTCACTTAGTTAATTAACGAAGTGAAATAAGATTCGTTGATTATTATACTACAAATGGATTGTTTTTCCAATAATATAGATTTAACATTATTTAATTAAGATTATTTGAAAACCCTTACATAAATTTGATATATTGAAATAATTTTATATATATATTTTTCCATTCATTCAACATATTAAAATTACTTATTTTAGGAAAAACGAACTAAACATTCACTTAAAATTCACATAATCCAAAAGATACATGAATTGGAAGGTATACAAGGAACGCTATTTAATACTTAAGTAGTAAAAAGTACCTTTACTTATGTAAATAATTAAATCATAATGACTATTTATTTTTAGGGAATATAAACCTTATCTAGTCCAAAACCATCAAATTTTTCACTAATTTCCGGATGAAATCCTACTCACGGACATACTAAAAACAGCAATGCCTAGCTAATTTTAATAACTAGGCATTGCTGTTAAACACACATACATTACTTCTGTCTATTTTTATCCAATAAAAGCATCTCGATAGAACTTTTTCAATACAAATTTTGCTAAACTTGATGGAAACGTAGCACGTCACAACATCTTTTGAAACCTATACTCCATTTCTCCAGCTAAAGCTTCTGGCGTATCACCCGTTTCTCTGAAATCATGTGTATAAATTTTCTCAAGCGGACCAAAATTTACTTGCTTATAAAATTCAAAACAAGGAAATCCATCGTGTGCTCCTTGTATCTCGACGGTACCATCTTTTTTGACATACAAGGCTAATACATAGTCAACAGAATGCGCATGTACATTTAATGGTTGCACTCATTTGAAACTTGACGTCATCAGAGCCCCATACAATATCAGTGTACAAAATACCTTCTGTACTAGCTTTTCCTGTTCTTTTATGAATGGAACCATCTGAAGTTGTAACTCTTTCTGTTGTGATACCAGTATTGGCATATGTGAAAATTTCTCTTTTATAAACATCTACACCTACTTCTTGTTCAACTCTAGAACGCATAGTATTTACAGCATAAGGAGTAAATTCACGTGCGTCACCTTCAAATTGAATTGTTCCCTGTTTGAATATCCTGCATAGGTTCAGTCCAAGGCATTGGAATAAATACACTCGCTCTAATTTTAACAATATGAATCATATAGAACCTCCGTATTATATTGATTCTTACTAGGAATGTAGCCAACACACTAACATAAAACTTATTTTAAGGGCTATTTGTACAGTAACAATAATATACGTTTTTCATAGCCTTTCCCATCTCCTAGAAGGACAACGGAAGCTCTTCTAATGATCGCATAAGATAGTTTCCTTTCCACCTTATTTTCTCTTTCTCTCCTTGTATTTGTATATTTGGTTTGCGACGTAATAACGTAGAAATGGCAACCTTTGCTTCTAAACGAGCAAGCGGTGCACCAAGACAAAAATGACTACCGTGCCCAAAAGCAATATGACGGTTATTCTTTCGTGTAATATCAAAAACATCCGCATTTTGAAATACTTTTTCATCACGGTTAGCGGAAGCTATCGAAATGATAACCCTATCTTTCATGTTTATATTTTGGCCATGCAATGTAAACGGTTCTGCAGCCCAACGTAAAGTAGTTAATTCAACTGGACTATAAAATCGTAATGCCTCTTCAATCGCTGAATCGATTAAATTAAAATTTTGCTTAAGCATTTGTAACTGAATAGGATGTTCAAGCAATGCAAACGTCATATTTGTAATTAGATTGACTGTCGTTTCATGTCCAGCAACGATCAGTAACATAATTGTTGAATACAATTCCGTTATACTTAATTTTTCTCCTTCACTTTCGGCCTGTGTTAATAAACTTATTAAATCATTTGCGGGATTTTTTCGTTTTTGATCGGTTAAATATTGTATATACTCCCTAAATTCTTCTAGTTGTTTTTTATTTTCTTGTAAACTTTCTGGCGTATTTGGTGAGTCAATGATTGCCTGTGACCAAACTCTAAATTTTTGTTGATCTTCTTGAGGAACACCGAGTAATTCACTAATTACGATAATAGGTAGTGGGAAAGCATAATCGCTTATAAGATTCATAGAATGGTGATATTCCACTTTATTTAACAAAGTATCAGCTATATGCCCGATTCTATCTTCAAGTTGTAAAATCATTTTTGGAGTAAACGCCTTTTGAACAAGCGATCGTAAACGGTTATGATCTGGGGGGTCTGAATTTAACATATGTTTTCTTAAGGACATACTATTTTCTAGTGAAAAAGGAACTCTCGCTTCTTCATACTTGGTAAACACATTTTCAACATTTTTCCTTAATCGCATATCTTTTAATAAAGAAATGGCATCTTCGTATCGTGTAATCAGCCAGCCTTGACTTTGTTCCCCGATAGATAAAGGATAAAGAGGATGGGAAATACGTAATTCCTTATAAAGATCATATGCCTCATGTTTAAACGCTGACGAAGTTAATTGTGTTTCTGACAATAAGTTGAAATTTAATTCACTTTTGTAAAACATTATTATAACCTCCATTTTTGTAAAATTTGGGTAATCACACCCTTAGTTTTTATTATAGCTCATTAATAATTAATGAACCGAAAGAAAATTCAAAATAATATTACTTCATATGGTAAAATAAAACAAAAATATTAAGATATTTTCTTCTTTAAAGTTCTTATATCATAGAACATTGCCTATTCATTTCTAAAAAATTAATAGCGTGTACCTGCCACGCCTTTTCTTATAACCGCCCAAAGCAAAAAAAGGATGGGCTATTACATTTTAATAAAAATATACGCTTCCATAAAAACAAAACCGACTCCAAGAAGGAGCCGGTTTTGTTTTTATTCACTAGCAACGTGGAAAATGGAAAAAATCAATAATTGCATTTATAATAGCATCTAATACAGGTGTTTTCATCCCAATTACTCCTCTTTATTTTCAAATTTATATATTTATATTATATAATAATCGGAGATTTTTTCAAATCTTTTTTTGTTATTAATTTACATATGATTCAACTTTATAATTCTCTTCCCTAATATACCAAAGGATTGGAGAATACAAAAAAGGAAGTATACCTCCAAATTTTGTATAATTTAAGTAACGACACAAATAAACCGATTCCTTGTACGTTAAGGAATCAGTTATTTATTTTATTGCCTTTTTATAAATTTTTCTCGTAACTTCTTTTATTTAAGTTCCACACATAATCACCTGCAAGTCAATAGCTTCAGTACTAGCATTCTTGTAACCAATGGCAAAGTAAGTTATTTCGTAACATTATTAATCTAAAACCTTTTTGTTACAAAAGATATAGAGTATAACCGCAAAATTCTAAACGAATATGCAACATTGCATACGGGAATATATTTAAATCCTTTTAGATGAATACTATAATTTATCTAGTATAAAGCTTTGTACATAATTATTTTGATATTTTTGTAGGAGAATGTTTAAAAACTGAAAAAGCAGAGGGAAAATCAATGAAAATTTTAAAAGGAATGCTAGCGTCTACAGTTGCAATTACAGCTTTTACGGGACTAGGCGGGACTTCTAATATAGTGAGTGCTACTTCAAACGATTCAGTAGTACAGCAAGAAAAAACGAATGTAGAAAAAAGAGAAGGAAAGCAAATCATTGTAAAGTTTAAAAATGAGATTCATTTACCGTATGAAGATGGTATAGAAAAGCGAATAAAGCAGGAAAAAAGTGATGTAGTACTAGAAGACTTTTTTTCCAAATTCTCAGATTTAACATTAACGCGCTTATTTACATCTGTAAGTCCGGAAGAAATTCAAAATCTAGATAAAAATGCTAAAGCTGATAATAATAATTCGTCTTCTAACTTATTAAATTATTATATGATTCAAGTTTCAAAGAATGTACAAGCAGAAATATTAGTAGAAAAATTAAAACAATCACCTTTGATAGAGGATGTATACATTAAAGAAAAAGAACTGGAAAATTTGACACCACCTGAAATACAGATGCCAAATTTATTCCTTAACCCCTATGATAATCCTAGATTTGAAAACCAAGGATATCTAAAAGAAGCACCATCCGGTATTAATGCACCTTATGCATGGGGAATAGAGGGCGGCGATGGAAAAGGTATAACATTTGCAGATATGGAGTACGGCTGGCTATTAGATCATGAAGATTTAAAGAATCAAAATATTGAACTTATATCCGGAAGAAATACAGATCAGCACGCCGGACACGGAACGTCGGTTCTAGGAATTGTTGCTGCGGAAGATAATCAAATCGGAAATATTGGTATTGCACCAAAAGCCACAGTAAAAGTAGTATCTCAAATTAGGGATGACGGTCGGAATAACAAAGCGGATGCCATATTAAGTGCTGTAAATCGTCTACATACTGGTGATGTTTTATTGTTAGAAGCACAATCAGCTTATGAGGGGTATCGTGATAAATATTTACCGGTTGAAGTGCAACCAGATATATTTGATGCGATTCGCGCTGGAACGGATAAAGGGGTCGTAATCATAGAGGCCGGAGCAAATGGTTGGAATGACTTAGATCAATTTAAAGATAAAAATGGAAAACAAGTTTTGAATCGTAATAGCAAAGATTTTAAAGATTCAGGTGCAATCATGGTTGGAGCTGCTTTATCAACTGTTCCTCACGGGCGTTCATGGTTTTCAAATTACGGAAGTCGAATTGATGTATATGGATGGGGGCAAAATGTAGATACCACTTCTGCAGAACCAAATAGAAATGCTAAAAATTTATATACGTCTAGTTTTAATGGTACATCTAGCGCCTCACCAATTATTGCTGGTGCAGCCGTTTCAATACAAAGTATTGCTAAGGAGCATTTGGGTCAACCCTATAAACCAAGTGAATTAAGAGACATTTTAAGTAACCCGAATACAGGAACACAATCTGGAGAACCATCTTATGATAGAATCGGTGTTTTACCAGATTTAAAAGCTATATTGTCAAAATTAGGATTTCAACCAAATGAAGAAGACTCAAAATACCAGCGAGAAAAAGAGCCAAATAACGAAGATACACAAGCAAATCCAATAGATTTCAATACGACTATTAAAGGAACTCTTAATGACAATGATAAGACAGATGTCTATACTTTCACGATTAATTCACCGCAACATATAGATATTTCATTATTAAATGAAAAACAAATTGGAATGACATGGACACTTTATCATGAATCAGATTTACAAAACCTTGTAGCATATGGAAAAAATAATGGTAATACCATTAAAGGAGATTATAACGCGAAACCAGGAAAATATTATTTGCATGTCTATAAATATGAAAATAAAAATGGGTCGTATTTATTAGATGTAAAATAGATTTTATGCATAAAGGAACTGCACCCCAATCGTTAGACACAACTAATAATTGGAGGTGCAGTTTTTTGCTTGCTTATGCTTCATATTACTTGTTAAGTTATACAAGTATTTTCAATTAAAGCTCCTTTATTTGCTTTGTAAGTTCGTTGAATCTTTGATCAAGTTCCATGTATGCTTCATCTTTTGGAGTTAAAAAGCTGAGTTTTCCTAAAACTTCTTGTCTTTCTGTTTCAAGCTTTAAACGTAATTCAGTAAGATTATCTCTTTTTTGAGATGCTCCTTTCAATTGCTTTTGTATGCTATTGTTTGAAAATACTAGTTTACTGTTAGTCGTTTTTTCAATGAAATACCGATCATGCGAAACAATAAGCAATGTGCCCTTATATTGTGCTAATGTAGTTTCAAGCTGTTCGCGTGAAGGTAAGTCAAGATGATTTGTCGGTTCATCTAAAATAAGCACATCTTTTTCATCTAAAATATACGTCATAAGCTTACACTTTACACGTTCTCCCATACTCATATGCTCGATTGGCTCTTTCCATTGTGAAGATGCAAACCCTAAATGCTTCATTAAATTTTGTACTTTTCCTCTTTCTTCAAAAGTCTCTTTATAAAATAATTGTTCTGGTGTTTTTTCAAGTGGTAAATCAAATACTTCTTGTGTTAAATAACCAATGTTTGCAGACGGTGAAATCCATACTTCTCCTTGGGCTGTTTCATGTCCCATAATCATCTTTAATAATGTTGTTTTCCCACAGCCATTAGGACCAACTATTGCAATTTTCTCACCATGTTGAATTGTGAAATTAACTTTCTCAAATAATGTTCTTCCCTCAAAACATTTTTTCAATTGTTTCACTTCTAAAAAACGCTTTCCTACCTTTTTATTTGCTTGAATTGAAAACTCTACAATTGGATCTGGCTTAACACGCTCTATTTTCGTTTGTTCAAGCTCTTTTTCCAGACGTTTTTGTTTTGACTTCACCTGTGCATCCGTTCGCTTTGCCTTAACACGATAGTATTCTTTAAATCCCTCTTGTTTTGTTGACTGTGCATGTGCCTTTTGCGACCATGATGTTAATTCTTTTATTTGCGATTCTATACGTTCAATGTTTTTTTGTTGCTTTTCATATTCACGCTGCTGCGTAAGCCTTTTTTGTTCTCGAAATTTCATATAACTTGTGTAATTCCCTTTATGCTCAATTAACTTTCTATCTTCTATCGACCAAATTTTCGTTGCAACCGCATCTAAGAAATACCGATCATGTGATACAACGATGATTGTTCCACTATAGATTTTTATCTGTTCAATCAGAAGTTCTGTACTGTTTTCGTCTAAATGATTTGTCGGTTCATCTAGCATTAGAAGAGTTGGATTTTGCGCAAATCCTTTCGCAAGTCGAAGTTTCAATTTTTCGCCACCACTTAACGTATGAAAGTCGTTTGTTGGTACGCCCCATTTTGCAAGAAGTTCCGCTTCTACCGTTGTTACTTCCTTAGATGTAAATGCCTCTTTTTCTTGTTCAACATATGCTATCGTTACGTTCATCTGTTGCCATTCTAACTGTCCTTTTGTCGGTTCTATTTTTCCATTTATCAATTGTAGAACAGTTGATTTCCCAGCACCGTTTCTTCCTATAACTCCGATAATATCTCCTTGTTTCACGGTAACTTTCATTTGTTCTAACAAGGTATGTTCCATTATTTCCACATAAACATCTTTTAGTTTTAAAAGTTCTTTCATACGATCCATCCCTTTCTATAAAAGGAGAACAAAAAAATCCTCCCAATTATATTTGGCAGGATTAGTCGTTATATTATTTATACCCAAATAAGCTATTGTATGAAATAGCAATACGTTCTTATGGAAATGGGCAGACTAATCCTATTTTTTATAAATTGAAATATCAAATTTCAACATGTAAAAATAAGATTAGTTAATCATCGTCCACCCATCATCCTTTCTGTCGTTAATAGTCATATTTTACCACAGTAATACTGTATTCGTAAACGAGACGATTTGACTCAACCAATCCAGTGGATCCAATAAAAAGTTAAATGGCTTAATGTGATTTTTTTCTAAAAATTAAATAGAAAACATCAAATATTCTGTTTTTTATTTCTAAAAATTCATAATATTTACAAAACTATAAAAACGATATACATTTTAGTTGTACCAAAAAAATCCAAGCAAAGAGGAGATGGTTGTGTGTTCAAGAAGTTAGTAGTAGGAGCATTAGCAGCTGGTTTTGCATTAACTGGAGGATTGGGAACGATATCAGCAAGTGCAGAAAAGGCAGAAAAAGATTATACGATTAAATCATTCGAGTATTTAACCGTAGATGAACAGAATGTGGACACCTTAGCCAAAGTGAATAACCAATCTAACAAAGACATAAAGGTAACCATAGTTTTACCTAAACAGAATAACAAGGGAGATTGGTTAGCATATGGTTTTACGAGCAAAGAAGCCTTGGATACTTTTATTGAAAAAGATAAGAAAAGCTTTAAAAATGTAACACAGCCTCAACATGAAAATGTAATAAAGCCTCTAGGAAGCGGTCCTGGAAGTACTGATTTCTATGAGCATGCAAATAAAGGTGGACAGTATATTTATTGGAGCAGTGGATTTACAAACTTATCTTCTAGCTGGAATGACAGAATTTCCTCCTTAAGCACGGCGTCACCTTCTGCAAGCTACGCAACGACACTATGGGAGCATACTTCATCTCAAGGATATGGCCAAGGAGTCTTGTTTAGACATTATGAGTGGTATGGTAAAACTGCTAATATGGATGCGTATTGGAATGATAGAGCTTCAGCAATTGAAATCACGAAGAATCCATGATAAGTGACGAGAAATTTCAATTGATCATGTAAATAAGTTTCAAAATCACTACTCTCTCATCGATTTAGAAGAAATGGGAGAATAGTGATTTTTTATGTACAGAAACAACTTTATTATTCGTGAACCAACCTACTTATAAAAGGAAAACCTGTATCAATGATTACTCAGTAATCCCGCGATACAGGTTTCTTTTATTATATATAAACAACTACTTCACTTAACTTCGTAAAAATCCACCTTCTGAGTTCATCACTTGACCCGTGATCCACTTTGCATCATCACTCGCAAGAAATGCCACGATGCGTGCTGCATCTTCCGGCATGCCAATGCGCCCCATTAAAAATTTAGGCAACAGGTGTTTTCTAATTTCATCATTCATCCACGTTGAATCTGTTGGTCCTGGGTTTACCGCGTTAACCGTAATTCCTAACGGAGCAAGCTCTGCTGATAACGACTTTGTAAAAGCGGCAATCGCTCCTTTTGTTGCAGCATACGCTAATTCCCCAATCATTGGCCCTAATTCTTGCCCGGATGTCATATTAATAATTCTTCCTCCATCGCTATTCGATTTCTCATAGCGACGAGCAAATTCCACGCAAAGAAGAAAAGTTGCCCTCATATTAACCGCATAATGGTTATCAAGTATATGAGCATCTAACTTTGCATATCCATCATCTGTTGAATATGCTGCGTTATTCACTAAAATCGAAAGAGAACCAAACTGCTTGAAAACAGTATCCATAATTTCAAATGCAGCATTTGCATCTGACAGGTCAATTTCTAAACTGTCGCAGCGAACTCCAAATTCCACAATCTCTTTTTGGAACTTCTCTGGCCAACTAGCCCCAGACTGCCAATGCGTAAAGAAAATATCTATACCTCGTGAAGCCAATTCGCGACATATAGCCGCGCCAATCCCTCTTGGACTACTTACTCCTGTTATAAGAGCAACTTTATTTTGTACATGCGTCATTTTATATTCCCCCTAATAAATAGGGACACGATGATATGTGTAAGTAGAGATGTATTACTCTCATAACAAATAAAAGCCGATACACACAGGTATCCGCCTAGTAAATGGAACGATCACTCCACACCATGCATCCCTTGTATGATTATCTTCAATAAATAGACATACTCCACCCCTGATATTTATAGGACAAGCACGCTATTCATTTCATTTCGTAATCATTACAAGCTTTGCCACATGTAGAATCTCAATTCCCCTTTCATTACATCTCTACCATTATTATACTTTTATTACTAGTAATAATCAATCTATTGATTTATGAATATGCCTGTCCTACGCATCACGGTCAAATCGCCTATATTATTCAATAACGAAAAAGAAGACATCCACTTGTATTACAAGAGTAATGTATGAATTGGAAATCTCGATATGAATTATTAAGAATTTTTGCGACTGATTCTAAACCAATTAACACATCTGTATCTGCTCTAAAAATTGTAAAAGCAACTGCTAATAGCGAAGAATCAGGGCAGAATCCAGCTAATAATGTGATTGATGGAAATCCAGATACAATTTGGCATACTAAATGGAATGCACAAAACCAGCATCTCTAGCAATGTCACGTAAGATATTTGGAGATAAGAATCTTTGAACTTCTTGAGCAAATAGTTGTAATTCATCAGATACAGAAATAGACATACAAAAACGCCATCCTTTCCTATGATTCTACAGAAAGAATAGCGTATTTTTTCATTTTAGGAGGTATTTTCTTTTGTTAGCTTGATAGCGATGGGGTGCTCCTATGTCGATTAGCATAGTTCATTAATTAGAAAATTTAATTACCCGAAAATTATCTCCCTGTATCTTTCTAATGTCTAATGCTTTTCTATCATTAGTATGTCCCGTTAAATATACTGTTTCTGAATCCTTATTTACTACAAACATTGCATGATAGTACCGTCCACCAGATTTTTTTTGTAATTGAATAACATCTCCGACTTCAACATCCCTCATAATATCTAATTCATTCGGCATAATTACTCTTTGAGTTTTACTCCAAAAATTATAGAAATCTTCTACATTTATCCATGTACTAGACTCAGTGAAAGTATTATCCCCGTGTTTTTTGCTATACCAATAATCCTTATTCGTATCAATTCCTGAAGGTTTTATATAAGAGGGAGCCTTTTCCTCTATTCCCCCTGCCTTTAAAATCTGAGATACATAATTCATACAATCATTTGGATCCCACTTTGCATAATCAGGATTTCTTTTATCCCACCAATTATTTACATAATCTAACGCAGCTTCTAAATTAAGTTGTTTACTACTAACATTTAATTCGGATTGTTGCTTTGTGCTTTCCTGAAAATTATCTGCTGAAGCTGCTGAAACAGTTGTATCTCCTAGCATGCCTCCTGTAACTAAGAGACCGAAAGATAATATTGTACACATAAATTTTTTCTTAATTGTCATATAAAATCCTCCATGTTATTACTTATATTAGTACAGATAGAATGCAAGATTACTTATAATAGCTAAATATAATGTGATTGTACAAAAGGTATTAATTTAATTCGGACTACTATGATTCTTGCAACTTACTAAACCATTTTTGATTTTTCTAAGATCTTTTATGAGAAAATAATTATTTGTGACTTATTTTTTATTAAACCAACCCTGTGAACTAATAGAAAATACAATAAAACGCTTTCATTTTAAAAATAGTATAACTATTAAAGATTGAAATACAGGATAAATCAAATGGAAAACTATTAAATGTTTTTTCATTTTAGGGGGTATTTTCTTTTGTTAGCTTGATAGCGATGGGGTAGTGCCAGCAAAACGCGGTAAACACACACTAATACAAATATTGTAAATAATCTTAACCGAAAACATAATTCAAAGTATACGAGATACAACCTCTATATCTAATCACCAAAAACGAAGGATTATGCTTTAAAAACTCCTTAGCGTATGAAAAATTCAATTCCCTCTTCTAAAAAATGTCTTATTGTATGTTTTCCACGAAATTTTGGCCGGACCCTTAGTATAATTACAAACTGTGGATGAATACATCCACAGTTTGTAATAAAAAACGGATTCAGAGAAAATTAGATAATATATCGCCTATCACTTATAGGAAACATGTTGTCTAGTCGTTTTTTCACGAAAGCCTAATCCCTGGAGCTCCATTCTCATATAGCTCCAGCGGCATTTTAGGAGTGTCAGGTGAAAAGAAGTGCTTAGCAGGAATTATCTCTTTTTGATTTTTTGGAGTAATCCAGTATAATTTCAAATTCATATCTTTACTATCTTCAAAATTTTGACTAACTATACGAATATCATACAACTTATTTTTCTCTAGGTAGATCTTTTCCCCTTCACCATAAAATGTTTTCCCATCAATCTCAAGATACGTATGCCCAGTATTTACTGACTTTATAAAAGAATATTCTCCTGTCTCATCAACTTGAATTTTCCCTGTCCAAAAAGCAGCCCTCAATGCTCCTTGACTTGCTTCTGTCGGTAAAGAAGAGAAATCACCAGTTTGATAATTTTCCTTAATTGGCATCCATGAGGATCTATAAGAATTATATTCAGAATAATAATAATAACCGGATAGCCCTTCTTGCAATGAGGACACTGGAACTTGAGGATTTGCTTCTTTCGGTAAAGAAGAGGCATCACCTGTTTGAGGTTCTAGCTTAATTGGTACCCATGATCCATTATAAAAATAACCGGATAGCCCTTCTTGCGATGAAGAATCATCAGCGAACGACTGAGTAGGTGTTGCTAAAAAAGAAATACCTAAGGCAAATGCAACGGGAGATATTTTTAAAATCTTTTTAATATTGCGTCTTTTCATTGTATAATCCTCTTTTCATTGTTAATTATACGCATAAAAACTTTATGCTTACTTTTTTAAAACTTATTAAAATATAACAAATGTTGGATGTGCAGCCGGCTTTCCTTCTTCATTTGTTTTTAGGTAAGGGTCCCTATGCCCTCATTAAAACATTTCATATTTCAAAAGTAAACACTGAAAATAGTATATTAATATTGCTTTTTCGCTATAAACAAATTGTTTATAGCGAAAATATATTATAGTGAAAAACATAATAAATACAGAATTATTTCACAAAATAAAATAATTCTAATTTGATAATTCAACTTTTATTGAAATGTTTTTTAATAAATATTTACGCTAAATCTCATATAAAGTTTTTATAGAATAACTTAATTGCATTCACATACCATTATCCAATTTTTACAATATGCAAAATTTCATATTTTGGTTCTGGTGCAAATATTATGAAAAAGAACACGGATAATAGTAGATTCATAGTGAAATCGTATTTTATGCTATAAGTCCAAACATTTGATGAATGAATTATTTTTAATTTTGGACAGACTGATTCCGAAAATCAATCGGTCCTTTTTTATCATATGCATGACTCAATCCCACTCAATATAGAGGTTGCTGTTTTAAATGACTTAAATCACAACATAGAACGCACAGGTAATACCATATAAACAATACGTGGCAAAAGCACAACAAGGAACTTTATAAAAACAGACTCAATAAAACCCCCAAGGAAACTTTCCTCGGGGGTTTTACATTTTGATCCTGCAATGAAGTATAAAAACATCTATTCAAGTTACCCTCACTCTTAACATCTAAAAAAACCATCCTCTAATCCAAATCAAAAATCCGATTTTTTATAGAATTGATTTCATTCACAGTCAACATGTGAGAAATATAAATAACAGGTGCCCTTGTATCTGATAAATGACAATTACTAATAATAAAATCATATTTCATATGATAATTTGGTATCCTATCTATATTTACATTTTCCCCTAAGCTTTGTTTTAACTTCCTATAAATAAGATTTTTTTCAACGGTGGTCCCGGAAAGTACAAGCACAATGTTTATTTCATTACAGATGGAATTAAGAATGGCAGTTGCATGAGAGGCGATATATTTGATTTCATCTTTCGTAAACTTTCTATCATTATATGTATCATTCCACTTGGAAATGAGAGATACGTGTTCCTTGTAATTTCGCAATAATACACTGTCCGAAGACTGTATTGGATCAAAAATATGGCTAATTGAGAAATTAAATTCTCTCGAAATACACACCTTATAAAAATACGGAATGACTTCCGCTTTTAATTTTTCCTTCTGTTCACGAGATAATGGATTGCATGTTAAAAGGCTATCGATGAGATTCATGAATTTTTTATAAACAACCTGATCATATTCCCTTACATATGCAAGCATTGCCTCACCCTGCGAACTTGTATTTATTAATCCAAAAAGTAAAAATAAATGCAGTGCATCTTTTTCGTATTTTGGAAATTTTATATTGTAATAATTCTCAATTTCTGCAATAATTTGTTTAAGACAATTTGCTTGCTTACGGCTATATATATGCCTGATTTTTATTTCTTTCGTTACACAATGTTTATTAAAAAATCGATTGATAAACACAAAAACAATACTGCGTAATAATAAAATATCCATAGGAACTTCGTTACGATAGAGAATCGCTAAAACGGTTTTTCTTAACTCAATCGGTAAGAACGGTTGATCTGAAAATTGTTGGGTAAAGTAAAAGAAAGCAATATAGTAATATCTTATATTGATTTCATCTCCCTCTAGTTGAAGATCCCTAAATTTAATATTTAACCCGCTTTTATTTAAAAGTTTATTATAACCTTTTAAATGAGTTCTCAAAGTTAACTTATTCATATATAAAATTTGAGACCATTTTTCTAACGTGTAATACTTATGATGAAATATGTCTAACATCACTTTATAAAGTGCACTTTCCGTCAAATAAGAATGAATCACGGGTAATACAGACTCTTCCACCGGTTTAATTAATATGTATCCTCTCGTTTTCACACTAATAATTTTCCAATCCCTTGGCAATTGCTTTTTTAATTGCGAAATATCATTCATGATTGTTCGTGTCGAGCACTGAAGTTGATCTGCAAACTTTTGAGACGGTACAAATTTTTTCTCATTATTTAAATCCTCTAGTATAAAAATTTGTCTTTTTATCGCTTTATCATCTATTAAACTATAAATAAAATTATGCATACATTTACCTTTCTTTAAAAATCATTACAAATGTAAAAGTCAATTATAAATCAATATTGTTAATAAATACTAGGTTTTAGAATTAATTATAAACTGTTGGTAATTTTACCATAACATATTATTGTGTTTAATATCCTTTTGTACGCTTGTTTTCAAAAGAATTACACAATATAAATACTATGTTCACAAAAAGAATAGTAAAAACGCTCCTTTTTTTCAGTTAGTAAAGGAAAAAATACTAATTTTAAACATTTTATGAAGTGATATGCTTATATTACAAAAGTTCCTTGACCAACTTTTGTATTCGTAATCTTATAACTTTGTGTAAGTGTTTGATTAGAAAACCGTTACCTCTTCAAACAACATAAAAAGCCATGTTACCCTATTCAGAGGGTATCGTGGCTTTTTATGTTGGAGCTATATTATATTGGCACCACATTCATTAGGTGTATCTTCTTCAGCAATGTAACAATCACAAAATCCTTGTTGCTTAAAAGTTAATTTCATTACAGATCATCAATTCACTTTTACATTTCACCTTTGCACAACAACGAGAACCGACAGAAGATATTTAATATAAATACATTCATAACAAAAAACGCGATCAATTTCTAATCATCATTTAGGAATTGATCGCGTTTTTCTAAATAAATAGGTTGGTAAATTTACTTCACTTGGTGTGCATATCTATATTTTTATGAACAGCATTTACATTTCCTTTCAACTTAAACGTGCAAACACAGAAATATATAATCGAAAGAATAGATATACATATCCAGAAATTATATACATAAGAAGTTTCCCATACACCTATAAGGGAAAGAAGAGCAGGGCAAGTTAGTGTAACCCATGACTGTACAAAAGCTATTTTTCCAATATAATGATTGATACTCTTTTTCAGTACATTAGAAATAAAAAATAAGAACCATAGAAATGCCCACATGAACCAAGTTAACGCACTAACAATATCATGAAAATGTATAATAGCTACAATCATGTAGAATAATGCAATAATCGCTACCCAAAGAGAAAACCAGCCTAATCCATCACCCTTCAATCCTGCAATGAAAGTAACTCCTACATACAAATAAGTTAAACCAAATAAAAAAGTAGCTGCATATAAATAGACTGTCCAATTACTTTGATCAGATACTACAATTAAATAGAAAGGAATAATAATTTGCATCACTCCTACAAATAAATTAAAAACACCTACACTCTTTTCGTCCGCCTTTCCTTGCATCACAAGGCTATTTAAAAAGAGCGCTGCACCAGAAAGCAACAATCCAACATTACCCATATATATTCTTGTGAAAAACAAAACTGTTTTTCACAACGATACCTCCTCACATCATACATTCATTTTTTCATAGTTTTAACAATAAAAAGCAATTCCTCTTCTCCAATAACATGTGACAGAGGAACTGCTTGTATTTAGAAAAATTCACAACAGACCATACATTTGAAATGCATAAAAATTTTCAATTAAGCGCTTCCGAAAAAAGTATGCACTAAGTTGTGAAAACGATATCAATATCGTAACAGCATTCAATACAAAAGTAAATAATACAAAAAATAGTAAAATATAAAGTGAAACTTCCATAAGTGGGGGTTTTCTTCATCCCCCACCTACCTTCTTTAGAAAAGCAGAAGCGGCTCGTTCAGAATCGCAGGACGTGGGAGTCTTACTGCCCACGAATAGCAGGATAAACGACCAAAATCATCGCATACCAATAACTTTGTGTTCCTTCAATCGATACATCACTCCACAAACCGCCCATACTCTTTCAAAAAACGCAGCTTCACTAGTCCAACAGGCCCGTTCCGATGCTTCGCTACATGAATTTCTGTCACATCCTTGTGCTCTGTTTCCTTATCATAATAATCCTCCCGGTACATGAACATAATGATATCGGCATCTTGCTCAATCTGTCCTGTCTCCCTTAGATCAGATAAAAGCGGACGCTTATCGTTTCGCGACTCAACTGCACGGGATAGCTGCGACAATGCTACGACGCACACATTTAAATCACGAGCGAGCAATTTCAGTTTGCGGGAGATTTCACTCATTTCTTGAAACCTGTTTCCTCTATATTTCGAGTCGCCTGTAATGAGCTGTAAGTAATCAATGATGACGAGCAGCTTTTTATTGGGATGCTTTCGTTTTAGCTTGCGAACCTGCACCCAAATTTCCTGCGTTGTGACGCCTGCTTTATCGTAAATCTCTAGCGGCAAATCACCAATTTCCGCAAACGCCTGACTTGTTCTTTCCCAGTCTTCGATTGTGAAACGATGCTTCGGATTTTTCAGCCTCTTCCCTGATACCACGCCGGCACAGGAAACCATCCGTTTTAATAGTTGCTTATCGCTCATCTCTAAAGAAAACAACCCAACTGCTGCACCTGATTTCGCCGCATGAAAGGCAATATTTAAAGCGAACGCCGTTTTTCCTACAGAAGGCCGCGCGCCAATCACAACAAATTCGCCATCTTGCAAGCCGCACGTCATCTTATTTAAAGAGGAAAAACCCGTCTCAATACCGGTCAGCTCTTCTACGTCGTGGTGAAACTCTTCATACAAGTCAACTAACGCATCCTTTAAATCAAAATCTAATGTACACTCCACCTCTTCTAGTTCACAAAGCGCGGTAATCGTCTCACCGATGATTTTCTCATCCTTCTCCGCAAGAAGCCGTTCGCTCATGCTGTGCGCCATCATTCCGGCCCGGCGCATTTTCCAGGCACTTCGAACAAGCCCCTCATAATAGGCAAAGTTAGCAGTCGTCGGCACGCTCTCGATGATATTGACAAAATACTCAATCCCGCCAATTTGCGCCAAAAAAGAAGGATCCATTTTCGAAACAAGCGTCACAAGATCAAGCGGCTGCCCGTCTTCCTCTACTTCCCGTATTACCTTAAATATCGCTTGATGCAAAACCGTAGAAAAGTGGTGCTCCGTCAACCTACACTCCTTAATGAGTTCCCCTTCAAGGAGGAGTGACCCTAATACCGTCTGTTCCGCTTCGACGTTTTGAATACTCACGGACACCACCCCTTTTCCGCTAAGAACTTCTGCAGCTCTTCTTCAGAAGGTACGTTTTTCTCCCACTCTTCGCATTCCTCTAGAAACTGCTCCGTCTCCTGAACAATAGACGATTCCTTCTTCCGAAACTTCGTTGCCCCCTCCTCTACTTCGCTCAGCTTCGTATATCCCTTTCCGTGCCAATCTCGCAAAATCCCCTTCACATAAGCAAGCGTCCGCTTATTGTTTTCATGAGCAATTTGAAGTGCCTTTAAGACAAGTTCCTCTGACAAATCATCCACCCACGCAGTCAGTTCCTCTGCCGTATACGGTGACAAACTGCCAAAGTTTTGTTCATAAAACGTAAATACATTGCTGCCCGAATCTATTTTTTCATCTGCTTCACAGCTTTTACACTCTTCTTGCGACTCTTGGACAGGCATACCGAAATGTTCTAACAACAGCGGAATGTTCATCTCTTCTTCCGTGCATTTTTGCAGAAACATCTGAACAAATTGTTTACTTTTCACAGTCTTTAACTCACGAAGGACACATTTCTCAACGTTCGGATTTGTAATTGGATTATAACGAAGCCAATTTTGGATATATAACTCCTTCGTTTTCGCATCGTATAAGATCTTTCCATACTCGATAAACCGCTGCAGCAATTTATCAACAGTCTCCCTGTTGTAGCCTGTTTCCATCTCCGCTAAACGCTTTGGTAACGGATAAATACCGCACTGCGTCGTTTTCGAACACGTCAGCAAATATATGTAAAAATAGCGCTCCTCCGGCGTTAAATCCAATACGAAATCATCTTGCCAAAAATTCACCTGTACATTTCGGTATACCGCCATATGTATTCCTCCCATCTTTAAAATGCCGTTCCTTAGTATATATAAGGAGGAAAGCAGGAAATTGGTAATTTGATTTTAATTTTTTTTGAAATTCTTGTAGTAGTTGTTTTTTTGTTTTTGTTTTTTTAATAATTTATTACTTGTAAGGGGCTTGGTAGGGGTTTGGAAGGGGCTATTAAGAGGGTTTCAATACGCTTGTGATATTCTTTTCCTTGCTTCCCTCTAAATGCTTATTCAAAAAATGGGACGTGAGTAAAAAGTACTCATGTGTGATTTCCCTCACTTCTTATTCATCTTCTCTATGTTACATTGTTTTTGAGAATTAATATCACTTATTTCCGAGGTGAGAGTGATGACAAAGATAATTGATATTAGTCAAACCGTTTGCGATTTAGCTAACAAATACCCTGAAATCATCCCTATTTTAAAAGAGCTAGGCTTTAAACAAATAACGAAACCCGGAATGCTGAACACGGCCGGCCGTGTGATGACTATTCCAAATGGCTGCCGGATGAAGGGAATTTCGTTCGATATAGTTAAAAAAACTTTTAAAAATAATGGATTTAACATTAAAGAATAGAGGAGAATTCTTATGAGCGAAATAATTAACAATCGGGAACAAAAAAGTATAAATAAATTTGAAAGACAGACTATCTTAAAGGAAATTATTAAAAATCTTCATAATGGAAAAAGTGTAGAAGAAGTGAAGGCTCAATTTGAAGAAGCAGTCGGGAATATTACCGTCGCGGAAATTTCAAAGCTTGAACAGGCACTCATGGAAGAGGAAGGAATTCCAGTGGAAGAAGTACAACGTTTATGCTCGGTGCATACAGCTATTTTTAAAGGTTCCATTGAAGAAATCCATCGATCCGATAAACCTGAAGATCAAGCTGGGCATCCAGTTCATACATTTAAACTTGAAAACAAAGAAATTGATAAGCTCGTTAACTTCAAACTTCAACTTCACTACGAACGTTTCGAGAAAGAAGATAGTGAAGAAAATATTTATAAACTAATTGAAGATTTAAATCTGTTGTTGGATGTGGATAAACACTACAGCCGTAAAGAAAATTTGCTTTTCCCTTATTTAGAGAAATACGGAATTTTCGGACCTACACAAGTAATGTGGGGAATCGATGACGTCATTCGTAACGCTATTAAAGATGTGAAACAAATATTAACAACTTATAACGGGGATAAAAAGACGGTCTTAGACGGCATTTATTTTGTCATCCGTGAGGTAACTGAACTGATTTTTAAAGAGGAAAATATTTTGTTTCCGATGGCACTTCAAACTCTTACAGAAGATGAATGGGTTAAAATCGCTCATGAAAGTGATGAAATTGGCTATTGCTTAACAGGTCCTGCGAGTGAATGGAAACCTGAAAGAAAAGCTATACAAGAGCAGGCTATATCTGAAGGATTCATTCGTTTAGAAACAGGCATACTATCTTTAAAACAACTAGAGCTAATGTTGAACCACTTGCCTGTGGATATTACGTACATTAATCAAGATGATGTTGTACGCTACTTCTCTCATGGAAAAGAACGAATCTTTGCTCGCACAAAAGCAATAATCGGCAGAACAGTTCAAAACTGCCATCCTCCGAAAAGCGTTCATGTCGTTGAAAAGCTCTTGGAAGACTTTAAATCTGGAAACAAAGATTGTGAAGATTTCTGGATTAAGTTAAAAGATAAATATGTATACATTCGCTATTTCGCTATCCGGAGTGAAAATGGAGAATACATGGGCACCCTTGAATTCACACAAAATATCAATCCAATCCAAGAAATCCAAGGTGAAAAACGCATTCTCTCATAAAGCGAAACTCTTATCAGCCCTCATCAATCGGACTTTTATGAACAGCCCCCACCTAACGTCTTTACTTCTACTGAATGTTAGGATGGGGGTTTTCTTGGTTTAGAAACCGCACGAAGCCTCATTGACTTAGAACTTCCTATTTTTAGTTAATCAACACACCTGGTACTGACCACTTCTACGCATGGCAAAACCCTCTCACCCCCTGTTTTTAATTTATCTTTACATTCTAATCTTTAAAAGTTGCATTACATCTTAATATAGTCATAGAATTAATCTGTAGTCGAAAATAGATAAAGAGCGGTTAAACTGAAGAAAAAAGTAAAAGCTAAAAAAATTAGAAACGGAAAATGGAGAGATGAATTAAATGTTCAAGATCATCAAACATTTAAAACCATTTGTTGCTTCCATCATTGCAGTTATATGTCTTTTAACTGTGCAGGCAGTATGTGACCTATCACTGCCAGACTACATGTCTAACATTGTCAATGTAGGGATTCAACAAAAAGGTGTCGAAAACGCAGTACCTGAAGTTATTCGTAAAAGTGAGATGAATAAACTTACGCTCTTTATGAATGACAAAGAGAAGAAAAAAGTAACTGACAACTATGTACTGCTAGATAAGAACAATCTTTCTCAAAGTGAACTGAAAAATGACTTAAAAGATTATCCAAAGCTTGATAAAGAACCGCTTTATAAGCTACATACAACGGATAAAAATACAATCAGTGAACTGAACGATATCTTTGGGAAACCGATGTTAATTACACAAGGAATTGAAAAAGGCGGCACTGACAGTAAAACAGAGATGAAGCTTCCGCCAAATACCGATCCTTTCGTGGTCATTGCGAAACTGCCTCAAGAGCAAATCAATGCGATGAAAGAAAAAGCGGATGAAAAGTTTAAAAAGATGCCAGGCAGCATGGTAACACAAGCCGCTGTTTCATTCATTGAGAATGAGTATAAAACGATTGGTATCGATACAGGTAAACTTCAATCCAATTATATTCTTACTTCTGGTGGGAAAATGCTCCTTTTATCATTAGTGAGTATGGCAGCGACCGTTATTGTGAGTTTACTTGCTGCAAAAGTATCTGCTGGACTCGGCAGAGATCTTAGGAAGAAAGTATTTCGGAAGGTTACAAGCTTCTCGAATGCGGAGTTTGATAAGTTTTCCACTGCCTCTTTAATCACAAGAAGTACAAATGATATCCAGCAAGTGCAAACACTCATGGTAATGATGCTTCGAATCGTCTTCTATGCACCGATTTTAGGCATAGGCGGCATGATTAAAGTGCTGAATACAGACCTTTCTATGGGATGGATTATCGGCGTTGCGGTAGTTGCCATTTTAAGCTTAGTCATTGGTTTATTTAGCATCGCCATTCCTAGGTTTAAAATGATCCAAAAATTAGTAGATAAAATTAACTTAATCACTCGTGAATCGTTAACCGGTATGCTTGTCATTCGTGCGTTTAACAATCAAAAGCATGAAGAAAAGAAATTTGAAAAAGGAAATCAAGATTTAACAAAAACAAATTTATTTGTCAGCCGTTTAATGTCATTTATGATGCCGATGATGATGTTTATCATGAATGCTGTTTCGTTACTGATTATTTGGGTTGGATCGCACCAAGTAAACATGGGAAATATGCAAGTCGGTGATATGATGGCGTTTATGCAATATACAATGCAAATCATCATGGCCTTCTTAATGATTTCAATGGTATCGATTATGGTTCCACGTGCTTCTGTATCCGCGCAGCGCATTGCAGAAGTTTTAAATACTGACGTTTCCATTCGTGATACAGAAGAAACAAAAACATTTTCTTCAGACAAAAAAGGTTACGTTGAATTTAAAGATGTTAGCTTCCGATATCCAGGTGCAGAAGAAGATGTGCTTTCGAATATTACCTTTACCGCAAAACCTGGTGAAACAACTGCTTTCATCGGAAGTACAGGCAGCGGGAAATCAACATTAATCAACTTAATTCCGCGCTTTTACGATGTGACGAGCGGTGAAATCTTAATAGATGGTACGAATATTAAAGAAGTATCTCAGAAAGAATTAAGAGAAAAAATCGGTTATGTACCGCAAAAAGGAGTTCTATTCTCAGGTACGATCGAAAGTAATCTGAAATACGGTAGGAAAGAAGCAAGTGAAGAAGAACTAGTCAAAGCGTCAGAAATTGCGCAAGCGATGGAGTTTATTAATACAAAACCCGAAAGCTTCCGTACAGAAATATCACAAGGTGGTACGAACGTTTCTGGTGGTCAAAAACAAAGGCTTTCGATTGCGCGTGCTCTTACGAAAAAATCGGAAATCTTCATATTTGATGATAGTTTCTCCGCTCTTGACTTTAAAACAGACGCGCTACTTCGCAGAGCTTTAAACAATGAACTTGCAGGAAGTACTATTCTACTTATTGCCCAAAGAATCAGTACGATTATGAATGCAGATAAGATTATTGTACTGGATGAAGGACAAATCGTCGGAACTGGTACTCATGAAGAGCTTATGGAGAACTGTGACGTTTATAAGCAAATTGCTTTATCACAACTTTCAAGAGAGGAGTTGTCATCATGAGCGATAAAAAAATAGAAAATAACAGACAAGGTGGCCCTGGTCCTGGCGGCGGTGGTCATATGGGCGGCGGCATGCGAAAGATTGAAAAAGCCAAAAACTTCAAAGGAACGATGAATAAGCTCCTTCAATACTTGAAGCCCTATAAATTATCAATCTTGATCGTTATCCTTTTCGCAATCGGTAGTGCAGCCTTTACAATCGTCGGTCCAAAAATTTTAGGGCATGCCACAACAAAGCTTTTCGAAGGACTCGTAAGCAAAGTAACAGGAGTACCAGGTGCCGCAATTGACTTTACCTATATCGGAAACATCGTCATTTTACTCCTTGGATTATATATAGCGAGTGCTGCATTTGGCATTATCCAAGGATATATTATTTCTGGGGTAGCCCAAAAAGTATCTTATAACTTCAGAAAAGAAATTGATGAAAAAATCAACCGGATGCCGCTAAAATACTTTGATAAAACGACGCACGGAGAAGTATTATCGAGAATTACAAATGACGTAGATACGGTCAGCCAAACGTTAAATCAAAGTATGTCGCAGATTATCACATCAGTGATTACAATCATCGGTGTACTCATCATGATGCTATCAATTAGCTGGCAAATGACATTAGTGGCGCTTTTAATCTTACCAGTATCGATGATGCTCATCATGGCAGTCGTAAAACGATCACAAAAATACTTCAAATCCCAGCAAGAATATTTAGGACACGTAAACGGGCAAGTTGAAGAAATTTATAGTGGTCACAATATCGTTAAAGCCTTCAACAAAGAAGAAGAAGAAGTGAAAAAATTCGAAGAGGTAAATGACACCCTTTACCACTCCGCATGGAAGTCACAATTTTTATCCGGAATGATGATGCCGATCATGATGTTTATCGGGAATATCGGTTACGTCGCTGTCTCGATTTTAGGCGGATGGCTTGCGGCTAAGAGAACCATCGCCGTTGGAGATATTTTAGCCTTTGTACAATATGTGAGAAACTTTACGCAGCCAATCGCTCAAGTAGCGCAGATCGCGAACGTACTTCAATCAACAGCTGCAGCTGCAGAACGAGTTTTCGAATTTTTAGAAGAAGAAGAGGAAATTCTAGAATCAGAAAATCCAGTGAAGCTGGAAAAAGTAAACGGAGAAGTAACCTTCAAAGATGTTGAGTTTGGATACAATCCAGATAAAACTATCATCAACAACTTCTCAGCTGATATCAAACCTGGTCAAAAAGTCGCAATCGTTGGCCCAACCGGTGCTGGTAAAACAACAATCGTAAAACTATTAATGCGTTTCTACGACGTAAACAGCGGTGCCATCTGCATAGACAGTCACGACATAAAAGACTTCACCCGCGAAGACTTGCGCAGTATGTTCGGTATGGTACTACAAGACACATGGCTATTTAACGGATCCATCATGGAAAACATCCGTTACGGCAGACTTGACGCAACCGACGAAGAAGTCATCGAAGCAGCAAAAGCCGCACACGTGCACAGCTTCGTCAAAACATTACCAAACAAGTATCAAATGGAACTAAACGAAGAAGCAAGCAACGTATCCCAAGGACAAAAGCAATTACTAACAATTGCCCGCGCCCTTCTAGCGGATCCGAAAATCTTAATACTCGACGAAGCAACAAGCTCAATCGACACTCGTACAGAAGTACTCATTCAAAAAGCGATGGAAAACCTGATGAAAGGCCGAACAAGCTTCATCATTGCTCATAGATTATCAACAATTCGTGATGCAGATTTAATCCTTGTTATGAAAGACGGTGATATTGTTGAGCAGGGTAATCATGAAGAATTGTTGAAAGCTGATGGTTTTTATGCTGAGCTTTATAATAGTCAGTTTGAGAGTGCGGATGCTTCGTGAAGTTACAAACAACACTCCTCTATTTTTTAGAGGAGTGTTTTCTTTTAGGAAGTTGTATTTAATACTAAATTAGTTTGTTTAATTTATAAAAGCGTCATAGCTTAAATGTCACCATACTTACAAATCTAAGTCCTATTCAAACAGTTTTTCTACCATTTCAATTCGGCCTTCATTTAGTTACCTAAGAAGATTGGGAATTTCTATAAACCAAGGGGTAGTTAAAGATATTTTTGAAAGCTCTTCTATCACAACAATGTGGTTAGCTTTATAGAAAAAGAATAATTCACCAAGGCGTTCTATTATCAGGCTACCTCAAGTGCTCTAAAATTTGCAACATGCGCAAAAATGGATTTCCTAAATCATTTGTGTTGAGTGCCGCGAATGATTTCATTTCATCAACACAGTTCGTATATTCCTTATTTATTATAAGCTGTAATGTTTCTACCTTACGCAGTTCATTCGTTATATATCCTTCTGGTACATATGGTGACCAAAACATGTATACTCGATTAGGAAAATCATTTAATAGTAGCGATGCGTATTCCTTCTGCACTTCATGTTTTTTCTTAATCTTCTCTACCGTCTGTTGATTAGACCCATACAGTAATCCACGAATATGAGTTGTTACTTCACAAAGGTAGGCAGTTTTGGTCTTTAAATTCAAACCTACTACATCCAATTCACTTAATCCCTTAAGTCCACCGCCAGGTATTCTTACATTATAGTCAATAAAGTCACAGTTTTGGATTACTTTTAAGTATCCGCCGACGATATATTCTCCTATGTCTGTTTTAATCACTATTATTCTCCTTGTACTTATATTAGTCTCACATCTTACTGTTCTTTCATTTCCTACCTTATCTATCACTACTAATATACATTGACCTTCTACGGTTATTTTTGTACCTTTATTAAATGTTAGTATAGCCTCTCCTTACCGCTTTTTCCACTTCTACTTCAAGTGATTCAAGAAGAGTTTATAACAGAGAATGTTACCGCCTCAGATACGACACACTTCATGGTGATCAAATTAATTCAAAAAAACAAAGAGAGAACAAGAAACCAATAAATGTTAAAAAGTTTAGAAAACAAATATAGTTTCATTTGTATATAATTTTATAATTTCCCTATATAACCTTGTTAAGGTAAATTATTTTGGGATTCTCAAAGTCATTTTTATATTAATGGAGAAACGATAAAAAGTGGTATTTTAGAAATAGTTGCTCGATATATGAAAAATCAAAATTGGAATGCTGATTGGATTAATAATTTAGGTACAAAAGAACAAGATAGAAAAAGATTTGGAGACTTTGCATGTTATTTAGTATTAATAAATTCAGTGAATGCTAGATAAATTTTGACGAAAAGAGGATCTATCATGAATAAATATAAAGTTGATGAAGAAATGATTACTAAAAAGAAACAAGAGTTAAAATTAATTGACCCTAGTTATGATTTTAAAAATGAATATTTAGATAGTAATCTTGATGTGTTTACAAAATGGTTGTCCTATAGAAAATTAAGTAATGTAGACTGCGATGCTTCTCTGTTGGCAACCATAATATTTAATGAACTATGGAAATGTAATGGGAATATTTACAAACAGAAAGGTTCTCAGAATAAATATCAGATTTGTACTGATAAGTATGTTTTACGAGGGGATTCTATGACTTCTCTACAAACTTCTTTAAAAAAATATATACAACTATTTCAAAGTGATCTACTGGATAATGGTTCTGTCCCAAATCATAAAAATATGAACGGTTCTAACACTGATAAATGGATTAAGTTTCTACAAGATAATAAAAATAAAATTACATTTAGTGAAGATATGATTGAATTTATTTCTTTATACAGTTCTATTGGGAATATGTTGCCAGTTCCTATTTTTGAAGGAAATAAAAAAAGTAGTTTTAACACAAGTAGAAGTAATTTTGGGAAATTTGATTACACTGATTTAATGTTATTAGCAATTTTTAGTTGGTATGAAAAAAATGATTCAATTCATAATGATAAAACTAATGATATAGATTTACAAACATTATTTCGTTCAAATGAAGATGCAATTGAGTGTTGCAAAACTTGGCTAAAAGACTTTAGCAATTGGGAAGCATTTGTAGAGAACAATTATTTGCAAGATTTTGTAGAAAAAGACACCAGAAAGCCAATTATGCTTTGGGAAGGTCATAGTTTTAAAAATCCAATCCCACAGAATCAAGAAGAAATGAATAAATTTTTAAGCACAGTAAATCAAATGATTAAAGAACGTGGAAATAGAATTTTAGAAAGAATAAATTTATAATTTTGGACACATACTATCCTTAACTCATTATAACCTGGAACTAGTCTGCGCTCACTCACGACTTTTTCTTCTTTTTTCTGATAATAGTATGTGGAAGGAGAAATTCCAAAGATACGAAGAACGCAGCGGAACCGCATATCCTTTCTCAATCCACTTATGAGCTACTTCAAGCGTTTCAGTAAGTGAGGGTTCTTCTTTGCATAATAAATGCCCCCTTATTTGGCTACTTCAAGTATAAAACCACTTTTAGTAGGTGTCCAAGTTCATTAGGGGGCTAAAGAGATAGTAACAAACTCTACTGTCATTATGTAGAAATATGAACCAAACAATATTCTTCTAGATAACTGTTTTCTCTTCCGTAACTGTATCCCTATTCACTAAATTCAAGTAGAAATGCGATACTGTTGTAAAGTAATACGGATAAATCCAAAGAAACGGGATACCAAGTGTAAAGAATCCAATCGCAATCCCTAAAATAAACCATCCGATAAAACTTAAAGAAATGATAAATAAATCTAATTTATGGCCTTTCATCATTTCTTGGCTCTTTTTAAGCGCTTCGCTCGCCGTATATTCTGGATGATCTAACATAATATAGTAAGCCATGGAATAAGAGAAACATTTTATAATACCCGGAACAATCAGCAATAAACTCCATAAAAATACGTATACACTCATTAACACAGCTAGCTTTATAGATTTAAATACATTCTTCTTTCGAAATCCCTCAAATAAATCATCAATTGTAGCAGATTCTTTCTTCGCTAAACGCAATGTAACATTACAATACCCATAATTCATAATGCTTTGAACACCCATTAAAATAATACTTATAATAGCAAAAGTAAGTACATAAGAAATAACGCCTACTGCATTTAACGTCTCATCTCCTGTATCCGAGGCCATAACATTCATAATTGCACTGAATAAGAAGCCCAGGAAAAAAAGAGGAAATCCGATAATAAACATACCAATAGTAGAAATAATATAATACAGAAACGATGCCCCTGCTCCCAGTCCCCATTTACCTTTTAAGGAAGATAAGGCCGCTTTTTTTAAATCACTGATCAATTTAATCCCACCTTTCCATTTACTTGCTGTTATTTAATATAAATATTACATAGAAAATCGTAACATTTTTTAACAATATTTACATTATATATATGTTTTTTATTAATACCCAATTGAAACTTCGATACTTCAGTACTTTAGGATATTATATTTAAACTGCTCATTATCACAGACCAAAATAATAAATTGATTCGAATGAATAGCATTGAATTCTTTTACAATATTACCTCCTCACTCTTCATGTTCCTTATTTGTCTCACTATCCAAAATAGCAATCTTTATTTTATTTTGGATCTGAGGAAATTCATCGTTTATTGCTATTTTTCTTCCCCAAGTTGCAATTTGTTTTTTTAATGTGTATGGCACACTGGATTTATTAACCTTAGAACTAGAATCCATTTTTGATAATGTATATTCACCGTTGAAAAGAAAATAAAAAAGTGAACCACTAAAAATCATTCCCTTTAATATAAGAATTAATAAATTTTTAAACTTACTCACATCCTTTCTAGCATCATCTTGTTAAATTGAATGTTTAAAGATAATTATTATTAAATAAAAATTAACATAAATAAAAATAACTTATAAGTCTAGAATTTAATTCTTTTTTATATTAAAATTTAGATATAGAGAATGATATAATTAACTTCATTTACTATACATTTTGTTTATGAAACAGTAATAAACATTCTTATAAAAAAACGAAGCTGCCTAA
>NZ_NVOY01000012.1:0-56403 GCF_002551005.1 Bacillus pseudomycoides | reverse complement strand
TTAGGCAGCTTCGTTTTTTTTTGACTCCTTGTCAGGAGCCGGCTTTAATAAATATTATACATTAGTTGGAATCACGGTTTTGTAAGTAATTCTCATACTCTTCTAGCCATACTAACATCAAATTCTTTAATTCAATTGTTTCAATTTTACAAGTGTACTCTTCATCTTCCACATAACGATGTGTAATCATAGTGAAATCTGGTCTAACTTCCAAATCGCAAGAGTTTCCACCAAAATTTGCACAATCAATTTCTTTACTCAAAACTTTATCAAGTTCTTCTACCCACTCTATACCATGAACATCAGATCGTAGAAACTCACCAACTAAAGCGACTTCTTCAGGTAAGTTAATAAGTAATATATCAAAAGGTCCTTTACTAAATTCATAGCTATATTTCATAGTTATATATCCTCCTATTAATAAATTGGAAAAGCTGATATAATCCTACCAGTTGATTTATCAAGAAACATTTGAATTTTCATTCCGTTTGCTGCTCTACCGATATATGTATTTGTAGATCCTTTTACAAATTAAGCGTTTTGATAAGCTTCATTAATACACTTCAAAACTTGTACTCTATCCCACGCATCTGGGAAAAATGTGGAAGTTGGTCCTTTTACCACTCCATTCACTGTAATCTTTGCTTCATATACACCGTATTTATTAGGTTGTTTAGTAATCCTTAAAATTTCTCCTTCACCCATCATACTCACATGATGATACCCACCAGCTTGCCCCTTGCCGTTTATATTTCCATGAAAGATATGTTCAACGGTACTATTATTTTTATAAATTGAATTAGGGTGTGACTTATATTTATCGAAGAATAAAAAAGTATCCTTGGCTTCATTAAAAGTAGGATACTCAAAAGACCTTAAGTTGCGTCCATTGGTACCTGCAAGAGCAAATTCGTTTTTCGGCATGAAAGCATTATTCAACCTGTCAACGAATAGCCTATATTTATCGGAATTCATTACATTTTTTACACCCTGCATGAAGCTTACATTTTTACTAACTTTTGAAACTTCACCCATCTTTGAAACTGTAACTAATTGTGAAACTTTATCTGCACCTTTTGTTCCTACAAATAATTGAGCAACTGCTAACTTGACTTGCGCATCTACATTTCCAAGCCATTTAGCTCTGCTATTCCAATCCCCATTTACAACATCTTGATTCCATGAATTAGAAATAGCTTGTATTACAGCATCGAATGTTTCTTCTAGGTGAGAAATAGCATACATAGCACTTTCAAAACTATCTATTGGGTGTAAGACTGTATTTGCCAATCCTTTGAGTTCATCTATAACAGCTTCACGAGCCTTATCCTCTGTAATTCTTTGAATAGGCCCCGTCCACTCCATATTCAATTCTTGTACACTAAACGTACCGCTAGTAGCATTAAAACCTTTTCAGTTTTGAACTTCTCAAAATGCTATAAATAAAGAACTATAGAAATTCATGAATTAAAAGTCACATCTTATTAATTTCATTTTTTATTAATACTCCCTCTTTGAATAAAAATTAAAAAACCCTTGTTTATACAAGAGTTTTTTTTAAGATTGATTATTCCTCATCATTATCATACATTTTTACTAATTTAGGAGTTATTTCTCTAATAATTTCATGCAATTGTTGATATTGCCATTCCATATCTCCAAGTAATAGATGAATTTCTACTAGAAAAGTTGAAACATCTTCTGGCGAATTTAAATTTAGTTTATCAAAGTTTGCTAACTTTCCCACGATTTTTTGTTGAATTTCTTTTAAGTCCTCTAAATTATCTTTTTCTTCTTCTAATGTTTCTATGCTTACCAGTGAGTCCGAATAGTGTTTATTTATTTCACTTATTATATTAAATATAGTGTTCAGTTCCATTTTCTCCTCCGATTATTTTAATTTTCTTCCAATAGCTTTTTTGGTTTTTTCAATATTAATATTTCCATCTAAGTTTAACACAGCACGGAAATTTCCTTGTTTATCAAATACTTCGATATGGTCTTTATGCAAATTATCTAAATAAAATTGATCGCCTTTTTTTAAATAAGGATTATCAACCTTTTTGTCTACTTTATAAACTGTTTGCCCTTGATATTTCTTGCTAGTTTTTGAAACCTTACTTTTTATTTCATTGCCAAAACCGTTTTCAAAAAAGTCCTTCATATTCTCCACTTGTTTAACTGATTTGCCACCACTAGAATATTGGAACTTTTGAAAATTATCAATACTATTCTGAATCGTATTATAGCCAACATATCCACCATGTGTAATAACACCAACTCCAGCTGCTGTAATCGCTGCATTAGCCGGTAAAGCAATTGGTGATACTAACCCACCAGTCCCTATTTCCAAGAATACGGTTCCAACGTTAGATCCTGTTACAAGAGCACAACCACCTAAAATTTCTACAATAGACCACGCTCCTGATAAGACATTTCCCACAAGCCTTCCAGCTTGATAGCTTGTCCTGTTTTCTAACTCATCACTTACAGGTGGTGTTAATCCAAAAACGTTTTCGACAATTGCAATGTCAAAACCTTGAGAAAATCCGGGAACACCTTGTAGAAATTCCAGAGCAGCGGTAGCTGTTCTTTGATACCATGGTCTATTAGCTTCTTGTTCTCGTAAAGCTATTTCTCTTTCAATTTGAGCTTCACGAGCCTTACCCTCTGCAATCTTTTGAATAGCCCCCGTCCACTCCATATTCAATTCTTGCACACTAAATGTTCCACTTGCAGGACTGAAACCTTTCCCGCTCTGAACTTCCGCAAGACCTTGCGCGATACTCGCAGCTAGTTGGAGTGCTGTATCATAGTTACTACTAGAAGTATAATTAAATTCACGCAGATGTTCTAACTTTTCTTGCAGCTTTCGTTTCATCGCATCAAAAATATGCACCATAGCTTGCATGCCTGGAAGGGTACTACTAATTACTTCAATACCTGCTCTTGTTCGGTCAATCCCTCGAATTTGTTCTAATATTTCTTGTTCGATGACATCTGTTGAAGCTACTCGTGATTGAAATTCATTTGGGAAGGCATCATTTTGACGAATTAATTCTTCACACAAGTAAATGATTCCTTGCGCTAAAGGGCGAAAGGTTTGGGCAAAGTAGGCTTTTGCACTGTCATAAGTTTGCCCTTGCAAAACGGCATCGAATACAAAAGCGTCAATCGAATTGATGGCTTGTTCCATACCCTGAATCGTTGCAGTGCACATAGCATTCATACTTTGTGATTGGGATCGAACTTCCCCTAGAAACATATTTAAACTCATGACTTCACCTCCAGTGCTAATTTTTGGCGTTGATGGTGAAGGTCATTTTCTAGATTATTTAAGTTTTGTTTTTCCTTTAGTAACGTTTCTTTCTGGTCTTCTAATTCGTGGGTAAGCTTTCGTTCAATTTGCTGTGCATCTTGGCGGAGGTTATGAAAGAATTGTCCTAGTTCTCTATCGTTATGCCAAGTTTCTAATATACGATCAAATAGGCGGTAGCTTTGACCTTTCCATTCATAAAAATCTGCTTCCGCTTGTTCTTGCCTTTGTATCGCACGTTGATTTTGATATTGGTCTTCAGATACATTTCTTAATTTATCATTTAGTTGATTGATTTGTTTTTGAATATCTTGACTCATTTTTTCACTCCAATTTTTCCATGTTCGTGTAGGTTGTTATATCACTTGAAAATTTTTTGAAGTTCGTTATCCATACGCTCAAAGTCTTGGGCTACCGAATGAATGTTGTTAACAGCTTGTTGAAAGGCGCTATAAAATTGTGTGGTTACATCTAAAGCTTGTTGATTTGCTTCTTGTGCTTTGGAGTTGACGGATAACGTTGTACGTGACGCTTTTGTTATCAATCTGTTTGTGGCACTTTGAATTGTATCAGCAGCGGTTCCCATTTGCGCCCTGATTTGCCCTGCTGTTTGAAAATTACTTTGAAATTGTCCCATCGCTTGAATCCTTTCTCTATTTTTCTGTCCAGTCTTTCAGAGGTTGTTCGAAAGTTCGTGGATTTCTTTATGGTAAACTATGAAAATTATACCCTACTAAAAAACGAGAATTTCATAAAAAATCTTTCATTATTGCATATTTAATTTTCTTTTTTTGTCCGTCCTTACAGCACTTAACTATGTTAAATATGGTAATCTACACATTGTCATCAAGTTAAGAAACTCTTTGTTCCCCAAAACGAAAAAAATGAGTATCTTGATCATATAAGATACCCATTTAAAGAAAATGTAATGTAACCATTCATATTTAGTTCTTGGCTACATTATTTCGTGAAACATCCAACGTATACTAAATCCCACACTAAATATCGTGACAAATAAGAAGACAAAATATTTTAATCCTTCATCCTCATTTCTTCTCTAAAAACAAGAATATACAGGCTTTATACTTTGTTAGAAAAGCTCTTATGTTCTTTAAAAAAGTTAGATGCGACACAACAAATAATTCCAACAATAAGAACACTAAGTGATAAAGCTTTATTTGGATGTCCAATCGGTATAATATCTGTAATCACATTAAGCATGACAAGCCCCCAAACGAATAAAATCATTCCGGAAGCAAGTAATGTTTTTCTTATTAGCGAACGATTCTTCATAGCTTTCCCACCTTTCCCATATATATCAATTTTATCACAAATACAAACAATATAACTCTTTTAATTGTCCTTCATGGTGGAATAGCACGTGCCCATCAAGCTCAAACATTTTAGTTACACTATGTAAAAAAAAGCCGTTCTCCCTTAAACTATGGAAATCGGCTTTTGTAATTTATCATGTAACAAGGATTAAGATCTACTAGCAATAATCATAAAACGTTTTGAATTGGTACAAATCCCTTTTTCCGTTTTGTTTACTGAAATAAATTTTTGTAAAATGTCAAAGTCCTCTTCCGTTTCACCAAATCTCGGTATGATAGGTGTGTGTTAATAGGAAAATGAGATCTTCAAGTGTTTCGTAATAATCAATCGCATCATACTCTAAAACTTGCACGTCAACAAAACCTGCATCTCTCAACTCGCGGACATATTTCTCTTTTAATGTGCCGTCTTTTTCCCCTAGGCATTGCCCTCTTCCAAACGCTTCTTTTAAATTTAATTTATCATGTTCGCTAACTTGCTGTGTTAAGAAGACACCGTTCTTTTTGATCACCTTTGCTACTTCTGCCGCTACAAAAAGCGCATGACAACTAGATACAATGTCAAAAAAAGAATGCGGAAACAGCAAAACATCTGAGGGGTTGCATCTCTTAACTACTTCTTCATAAAACTCCCACGTAGCCCCTTCCGTTACGCATTTGAGTTTACTAAAATCCCATCCATTTGATCTTCCAACTGTATCATGAAAACTCCCGCCACTTATCTCCTTCGGATCTTGAAGTGAGGGTTTCTTGTGTATCATCTTCAAGAGATGCTTAACACAAGTGGAGTTGACACAGCTGCCTGATGGCACAACCCCTCTATTCCATCGGCAAATGCCTTTGGAACTGCTTTTTTTAAGATGTTATAGGCACCATTCACATCGGCGTTCAGTAACTTGTTCTCTTTCGTACGATACAAGCCGCGTTTGAGACGTTTTCCACTGAATACAGGGATGGCTTCCTCACCGTAAGTGGGAATCGTATCATTGTCTAAAAAGGATGCCTTGCTTGTATACGATTCTTCCACCACTTGTACCATGATGCCTTGCCGCTTCGCCTTGTAGTTGATCATTTCAATGAGTAAATTATGTGGAATATAGCAAAAGGATTGATTCTGTCGTTTTCCAATATCGCTGTTTTGTTTCCATGCTATATTTTTCCCAATCATAATCTTAGAAATCTCGTGTTGAATCGCAAACTGAATAATGTGGTAACTCATTTTGTGAAAGAGATCTTTTATTTTGAGAAATCGTTTCTCATGAAGCCTCTCTAAACGTTTTGATGTGTGAGGCCCTTCTTTTGGTTCTTTTCCATGCCGAAGAATGCCCATTAAATGCGCCTTTTGTTTGTTGTAGCATTGATTAATACTTTTGATAACATTGCCCTTTACTAACACAGGAGTAGCCCCTGTATTCGTTACGATGGTTGCAATGTTATTTATCCCCAAATCAATACTCATATAACGGTTGTTGTTAACATGCTTAGGTGGTGGCTCAGATTGTTCTGTCACAATTTCCACTCTAAACTTCCCATAAGCAGGAGAAACACGTACTTCTTTTAGATTTTCGATTTGTCCGAACAATTTACCGATATTTAATTTGATACTTGTTCTTGGAAAACGAATATACTTATCTTGGAGTTTACATACTTGATTCGTGAATACAACTTCTCTCATGGATGATTTAATATAGCCTGGAATGCGAGGTCTGCCAGTAAAAGTGGAAGGATGTGTTTTGTATTTTTTTATGGATTCAAAAAATGAATGCCAGTTTTTGAAAAGCTTTCTCATAACGGCTTGATTCACTTGTGATGGTAGGGTTATATAGTCTTGTTGCTTCATTGTTTTAAACAAGCAATCTAGGAAGGTATAGGATAGGAATGATTTCTCTTTTGTCGGTAACGTAAACAAATTGCACTTGATTTCTTTCCGTTCTTCTGCCGGCTTTTCTTTCTCCTTTTGTAATTTTTTTTGATACGCACGAAGTTGATTGTCATTCATGGTTCCGATGTATTTTTGTAATGTATAGAGAACTTCTTGTTGAAGTGGCTGTATTGGTTTCTCTGTTCGTAAAGCCGTATACACTTGGCGAATGTAGAAGTTTGTTGTGTTATAGAGATTTTTTGCGTTTTGACACATTTCTAGGAAGTAAGGATACAATTTATGACCTTTTTTGATCCAAGTTTGATAAGTTGTATATTCTTTTTCTTTCTTCATCATTTTCACCTCCTTCTTTTCTTTATGATACTACAAACCAACAAAAAAAGAACGCACATTCGTGTTAATATGGAAATATTTTCACGAATATACCGGCAATTCATCCCTACCTTAAACTTGACTATACCTTGCACGTTTTGAAGGTGAGGTTTTCTTACCCATCTCCGATAAAATCTAAGGTTATAAGGCTTGTTACTGAATCAAGCCCGTTCCCTATTTTAATAATGGTGACTCCCGAAACACATTCAAAGTTTACGTTTCCGAAAAAGGGCAGACTTCTCCCTTGATGGCTGGCACGCGTTTTAAAAGGCGTTCTGATAAATACACTGCATACTTGCACCAACAGTTGGAGACTATTTCAAATATACAAATTTGCATAATGAAAGAAGGGAATTCGTTTTGGATAAAAAACTGAAATTAGCATTTTCCGGTGGTGGATTTCGGGCTTCATTCTATGCACTTGGAGGGTATAAACGGCTAGTTGAATGTAAGTTAGACAAACAAGTATCCAGTATCAGCTCTGTTTCTGGAGGGAGTATCACTGCTGCAGCTATTATGCTTGCTTTACATAAAGGCGGCGAATTTCGAAGTGTAATTGATTTTGAAGAGCGTGTGATTACTCCATTAGTGAAACTAGGACAAATCGATCTTCGCACAAAATTGATTACAAATTCTTTTACAAAACAAGTCTTATCTTTGAAATCTCTTCGTGAGAAATGTAGTCATGCACTTCCAACGTTACTTGATGAATCCCTTTGCGGCGGAGTCCGAATGGAAGAATTACAAAACCTTCCGATTACCTGGTATTGTCATACCACTTGTTTAGATACGATGCGGATGTTTTATTTTTCAAATGATCATATGTATGGCACATATATAGGACAAACAAATCAAATAGATGACATTTCCGTTTCTTATGCTGTGGCTACTTCAGCCGCTTTTCCGTTATTATTTGCTCCTATTTCTTTATCAGTAGCAGATCGAATCTTTAGCGACCCAGAAAATCGCATGCAAGGAAATCCATTAGAAAAATATGATACCCTTTGGTTTTCAGATGGAGGTGTTTTCGATAATATTGGAACCGAACCGTTGATATTATCGGATCAAGACGTACCCGATAATACGAAACATAGCTATCCTCATCTGGCAAAGCATAGAAAAGAACCTATGAAATTCATTCCTAAAAATCCTAATGAGATATACTTGGTGTTAGATGCCTCTGCGGCTGAAAAAGAGTGGAAAGAAAATGAAAAACCTACACATTTTGAATTAACCAAACGTATTTTAGATACATCGAATAGTCAAATCGTAGTATTAAGAAGAAAAATGTTGCGTAATCTAGATCCAGATACGTATCCAGGATTACAGCTCATTCTTAGCAAACCTATTCAAACTTTATTGGATTCAAACAACAATCCTTTTTATACTGACAATGTTTCCTTACCAGACTACCATTTCTATTCGCCTCCTTCCGATCAAGAAAATATCGAAAAATTATTAGCGGGACTTCGGACGGATTTAGATGGATTCCATGATAGTGAAATTCAAACATTAATACGTGCAGGTGAAATTCGCATGGACATTGCCCTGCGAACGTTACTACCAGATTATATGAAGAGTTTACAAAACATATCGATTCCTACATTCGCATCGGAAGATATAAAACAACTTTCAGATACACTACAATCAGGTGGTAAACATCACTTAACTGGCAGCCTTTTTCAAAAACTTCATGATATGAAAGAATCTTGAGAGATATGGCCTCGCTATCCCTTTCGTGTGTTTATACAAAAGGGATGGCGTTTTTTCGTTATAGTATCTTAACTTGATAAACATGTATGGTGACCCCTATATTATAATTATCTATATGATGAAACCAATGTCTAAAAAGGAGTGTTTCTAATATGTACAAACTCAAAACAACAGAAACCAACAATAGTGTAATTGAGTTTATTGAAAGTGTCGAAAGTCCAAAAAAACGAGAAAGTGCCTATCAATTATTAGATATATTTACTGAAACAACAGGACATACAGCAAAGATGTGGGGACCGAGCATTATCGGATTTGGTACATATCATTACAAATATGAATCTGGTCATGAAGGAGATGCCCCATTAGTAAGCTTCTCCCCTAGAAAAGCCAAAATTAGTTTATATTTTGCAGCTGGTGATCCAAAGCGAGAAGAACTATTGAAAAACTTCGGAAAATACACGTCTGGAAAATCATGTGTATACATTAATAAAGTAGCTGACATTGATATTACTGTTCTAAAAGCGCTAATCGAACAATCTGTAAGTTTTTTAGAAGCGACGTATCCAAATCATTAATGAGATTTATTTAAATAGAGGGGATGGAGAAATACTTTGGAAATAGACAACATAAAGAAGATCCTAAGAAAAAAAGCAACTATATTTCAAACAGGTGGAAAAAGACCCGATTTATCTATAAATGAAAGTTGGATTGGAAAGATCCCCTATTCATTACCGAATGAAACTTACCCAATCGACCGTTATAATGGCAAAATGTATGCGATCATGATGCTTAATTTAACTCATGCTCCTTTTGTTCCAGAAGCATTAAAAGATATAAAAGCCATAGCATTATTTCTTTCTCCAAACTTTGATAAAGATTTATCCAACTTATCAGGAAATTTTTGTATTAGAGAATATAATTCTTTAGAGGAATTAGTACCTAATGAAATGTCACTTACGTTTCAAAACCTAAAAGCTTTTCCGTTAATACCCAAATTAGTAACCGATGAGTTTCCCCTATGGGATACGGATGATTTTCCTAGTAACATGCAAGATAGAATTTTAGAACTTGAAGATACGACCGGAATGGAATATTACGAAGATATTTTTGAAGAAAATCGTTACATACACAAATTAGGAGGTTATGCTTGCTTTGCGCAATCAGGTATCCAGTGGCCTCCGGATTATGAATTTGTTTTTCAAATAACGGAAGATCCAAAGGCACGCTTTGGAATTATTCATGGCGGCGGCATTTACTTTGCCAAAAATATGAAAACAAATGATTGGATTGCACATTGTGATTTCTTGTAGGGACAGAATGTTAAATGACTGAGGTTTTAAAAGAGGTGATTATCCTTGAAAAGATTTTTTATGAAAAGAATGAAAAATATAATGTTGCTAGTGGTATGTTTCTTATTTTTAAGTGGTTGTAATTACGAAAATGAAGATCAGGTAAAAAAATATATAAAGAAAAAACATGGAATTGATGTTGTTGTAACACATTGGGGTGCTATACATGAAGGGAATATGGGACATACATATCATACTGTTCAAGCAAAAAACAACAAAAATATGCAATTTCGCGTAGAGGTAAATGGCCTCTTCTATTCAACAATACAAGGTGATGAATACAAATACGGAAAAAATACATATGAGGAATATAAGAATTTTGAACCAACTTTAAAAGAAATGAAAAAGCTAGGCTACGAGGAAGTTGAAAAAGAAAGTGCTCTTCAATATATAGTTGATAATTATGATAAACCAACTGATGAGTTGCTATTAACTTTAAAAACGAATAACAAAATTGATTATAGTCAATTTGAATCCGCAGAATTAGATCGTTTATATGCTCTATTCCAACTCATTCAGAAGAGTAACAGAAAGATAACAGAACTTGAAATTAAGGACCATAATGGTGAATTTATAGGTCTCCCTTTCAATAATGTGCAAAAAGTTATAACAAAAGAAGAACTGCTCCTAACAATGAAAAACACTTTAGACGGTTATTGGACATATTTGATTCAAACACAAACAAAAGTAATAGATAGATTAAAAGAAATACAAAACGACCGTTTTGTATTTAAAGGTATTACTTGTTCACATCCGAAAGATGGGGAGTGTCCGGGGTATGACGTGAATTTAGTTATTAATGCCAGTGAATTTAAAAACGATTCCCCTTTAATTGAGGATCTAACAAAGGTGATCACTATCCTTAACGAGGAACTACATAATAAAGAATTTACCATATGTTTAACCAACAAGAATGGAACAAGATATAGAGCCTGGTTATCATCAGAAGAAATCAGAAAAAGTAATAACATCGAAGAACTTGTAAAAAAACGATATCCTGAGGAATAAATCTTAAACACTTTTTACGTTTATTATTTGGTGTAAGAGCATGTTTCAAAATATGCTCTTTCTTTTATTATGTTGAGACACCCGCTATAACGAAATTTCAAACTGAACCCCAAAACATGCACAAAAAAAAGAACCTTTCAGCTCTTATTTTGTGCATAATTTCTTATTCTTTAGTTATTCAAATGTATCCTTCAAACCTCTATCTGTTCGGTTATATTTGCCACTAACATCACGTAAAAAACATACACTAAGAAACGGCTTGGAAGTGGAAAAAATGATTTTTTACCCATTAAGAATTTTTTTTGCGAAAAGCAAAGGTTTATGGTGATTTTTATCTCATATTTTCCCTAGTATTCTATAAAAACCGCCAAAACAAAGTCTTAATTACGTTTTCTATTAAAATCATTTACATTCCTTAGTATATATTTCCTACGATTTATTAGTGTTCTCCGTTACCATCTAATTACAATTTCGTTGCTCTCCAAAATCAAAAATAAGATGAACTTCTAAAAAACTTTTCGATTAGGGCTTTAGAGAACTTCAAAATCCTAACTTGATGGGCATGCCATATTCGCCCCTTGTATTTTGCTAATGACATGCTAAAGACAACATGAATGAGTTCATCATAGTTATCTTACCTTAAAAATCTTTCAAAACTCTTTCATAAATGTTACAAAATCATTACATTTAAATATACAGAATTATGAAAATTACAGTTGATATGAATAAAAAATTCCACGTTTTAGTTATGAGTCTTTTTAATAAACTATAAAAAAAAATTATAGTTTATAGGGTACGCCAATCGAAGAACATCATAATAAATTTCTTGAATCACTTTCATATGTATTCTACCTTTTAGCAATTTCTTCATGTCTGGATGCTGTCCCGGCTTTTCAAACGTGTATAGTTTAGAACCCACTAGGTCCCGTAATCTTGAAGTAAGCGAAATCCCGACAAATTTCCACAGTTAAAATATATACATTTCCCTAAAACAAAGGAGATATCATAATTTTTCTCTTTTTTCTTTTAATCTTCCACACAATATGACAAAACAGTTATAACTAAATCTGTTATGCTTGTTAGGCAAATCTTACATTTTGTAATTTTAAAATGAGTAAAAATGAAAAAGAGCGATTCATATGCAAGCATTAATGGTATTATTCTTTTTTGCTGCTATTGCTATATGTGTAATGATAGTAGTAGCCGCTATTAAAAAGAAAAAGAAAAGGAAAAAGAAATTAGTTATTTCAGCAATTTCTTGTTTAGTATTGTCTATGGTGTGTTTCTCATTGTCACCAAAAACAGATAATGTAAAAAATACAGAAACAAAGGCAACTTCTGCTGAACCTAAGAAAAAAGAAAACTCAAATAACGAGAAAGTCGATCAAAAGAAAGAGAAAGAAAACACCGCCCAACAAAAACAAACTGGCAATACAGATAAAACTACTTATGAAAACGAAATAAAGCCTAAAATCGATGAAATGATTAAAGAATACGATGAAATTTGGAACAAAGAATGGAAGCCAGTTTGGGAAGAAGTCAATAAGGATCCTTCTTCTGTAGATAAAAATTCTTTAAAAGAAAAAATGGAGTCAATTTCAAATAAATACAATGACCTTTCTAAAAAGAATATAGAATTCAAAGCAGCTGATAAACTAAGCGATCCTGTACTAAAAGAGAAAATGATTAAATTTAGAGAAGAATTTGGTTTAGCAACAAACTATAGAGGGAACGCTGCAACTGCTATAAGCCAAGGTTTAAAAGGTATTGCTCCTATGAAAGGCAGAATGGAAGAAGCTAAAAAGTCAATTAATCTATCCGATAAAAAAATTATAAATGCAGCAGCTAATTTAACAGAAGTTGAAACTAAACTAGGGATTAGTCGTAACTAAAAAAGAGTTCTTTTCATTCTTATTATGATTAATTGTAAATATAAAAATATAAAGAGGGATAAATATAAGTATAAAGTATAAAAAGCTAGATGAACGGTATGGAGTTATTGAATATCCAGTAACATTGACTGATATGGTTGATATATCAAAGGAACTTCCAAAGACAGAGCGTAAATTTTATGAGTATGCTTTCGATGCATTGAAAAAGGTTATGAAAACAGGAGAGAAAATTTACTACTTTGATGTGGCTGATCCGAAGTTAACGAAAACAGGGTTTATTGTTGTTGGAGAACATAACTTGTATTTCGTGATGATGAAAGGCGGACTGTTTGGCGTAGCTGAAGCTGAGGTTGTTAAATACAAAGATATTAAGAGTGTTGACTTCGATATCATTCAAGGGATGTTTGGTGTATCACTCATGAACACAGGAATCATTTACTTAGAACTAAAAAAGATGTTCGGTTCAAAAAAGCGTACTATCCGTAATATTCCAGATTACAATATTGATTCGATTGTAAAAGTACTACGCGATAGATTGAAATAGAGATTGGAGAATCATGAATGAACAAGAAAAAAATAATAGGTATATTGATAGGAGTATCTGTTTTAATCGTAATTATTAATATTTTTATATCAAAAGATAATGTATCTCGAGCTGAATATAATAAATTAGTTGATAAAAACTTTGATGAAAAACAACAGTTAAGAAGCGAAATTAAAGACTTACAAGCTGAAAAACTATCATTAGAAAATGAAGTAAAAAGATTAAAAGAGGCTCAATCGAAACCAGTTGCTCAAGCTACTCAAACGCAACCTGTTCAACAAGAACAACCAAAGAAAGAAGAGCCAAAACAGGAACAGCAACAAACGACAGATGCTTTTGAAAATCCTATGAAAAAAATTGATAAAGCTGGCGCTATGGATAAAGTTAAGGAAAAAGCAAAACAAGACTTCCCAGACGACTATTCCACACAAAATTATGTTGCAAAAAAACAATCAGAAGCGTTTGATTACTTGAATAGGATTGCTATCAAATCTCAGGAAGAATTAAATATAATGAATAACGCATTACGTGATTTTCCTAATGATTTTTCAACAGCTAAATATGTGTATGAAAAACAAATGAAAGCAAAAAGCGAGCAATAATAAAATTGAACAAAATACTTATTAGTAAAGGGCTCTATATGGTGACCCATCAAGTTAACAAAAATAAGAGGCTGTCCAAAAAGTGAAACTTTTGGACAGCCTCTTTTTACTAATTTTCATTAGAAATCGAAGTTATCAGGATCTGGACCAACGCGGTGATTTTCGTTTAATGCATCGATTTTTTCCATATCTTCTTTTGTTAATTCAAAATTAAATATATCAGTATTTGCAATAATTCGATGCTCTTTCGTTGATTTTGGAATTGTTACAATGCCATTTTGTAAATCCCAGCGTAAAATAATTTGCGCTGTTGTTTTACCATATTTATCAGCTATTTCTTGTAATGTTTCGTTATCTAATAATTGACCTTGCATAAGCGGTGACCATGCTTCCATTTGAATTCCTTGCTCTTTACAGAAAGCTTGTAGTTCTTTTTGTGTTAAACGTGGGTGATATTCCACTTGGTTAATCATCGGTTTCATTTCTGCATCTTTCATGACATCTTGCAAGTGATGGATTTGGAAATTACTTACGCCAATCGCACGCACATGGCCATTTTTGTAAAGTGTTTCTAACGCTCTCCACGTATCTTTATATTTTTCTTCTACAGGCCAGTGAACAAGGTATAAATCTAAATAATCTAGTTCTAATTTTTTTAAGCTCTCTTCATATGCAGCGATTGTTGTTTCATATCCTTGATCTGCGTTCCACACTTTTGAAGTGATAAATAAATCTTCTCTCGAAATCCCAGCTTCTTTTATACCTGCACGGATGCCTTCGCCCACTGCTTTTTCATTTCCATAAATCGCAGCTGTATCGATACTACGGTATCCTTCTTTAATCGCTATCTTTACAGCCTCTACAAGTTCTGGTCCATCTTCTACTTTAAATACGCCTAAACCGAACCAAGGCATTTCTACACCATTATGCAATACTGTTTTACTTTGTAAATTTTTCATTATACTTTTCTCTCCTTTATTTTACTTGATCTCTTTTTTCTAACTTCATACTCCAAGCTGTTAAAATAACAGCGCCTACTACCATAATGCCGCCTACCCATGCTGTATGAATGAACCCTAACGAGTTCGTTACAATACCACCTAAATAAGCCCCAAGAGCAATTCCTGCGTTAAACGCTGCAATATTAATTGCTGAAGCAACATCGACAGCGCTCGGTACAAATCGTTCAGCCAATATAACGACATACACTTGTAACCCCGGAACATTCATAAATGCGAATAGCCCCATGAGAATAATCGTAATGAGCCCCGCTACTTGAAATGGCGCTGTAAATGTCAGTACAAATAATACAATTGCTTGAATGAAAAACATATAAAATAATGCTCGAATTGGATTATGATTTGATAGCTTCCCACCAATCATATTTCCAATTGCAATTGCAATTCCATACACTAATAAAATAATTGTAACGGTACTTTCTTTAAATCCTGTTACCTCTTGTAATAACGGAGATAAATACGTAAATGTTACGAATGTCCCCCCATATCCTAATGCGGTAATGATGAAAACAAGTAATAGTCTTCCATTCGTGATAAGTTTGAATTGATCACGAAATGATACAGACATGCCCTTTTTTAAATTAGAAGGAATTAACATACTGTTTGCGATTAAGGCAACGATTCCAATTACCACAATCACCATAAACGATGCTCTCCAGCCGAATTGTTGACCAATAAATGTTCCAATTGGTACACCTGTAATAGTCGCAACAGTTAAACCAGTAAACATAAAAGCAATCGCGCTAGCACGTTTATTCTCTGGTACGAGTGCAGCTGCAATTGTGGATCCTATCGACATAAAAACGCCATGCGCGAAAGCAGATACAACCCTCGCAATAAGTAATACAGTAAAACTTGTTGCAACCGACGCAATTCCATTACCTACAATAAAAACAATCATAATCCACATTAATAATGTCTTTCGCGACATACTAGCCGTTAACGACGTTAAAACAGGCGCTCCAAAAGCTACCCCTAACGCATATAAGGAAACGGTTAAACCAGCTGTTGTAACCGAAACATGTAAATCTTCCGAAATAGATGGTAATAAACCGACACTAATAAATTCAGTTGTCCCAATTCCGAACGCACTAATTGCTAATGCTAATAACGCAAACACACTTCTTCTATTTGTTTGAACACCTGAAGAAGATACTGTATATGAATTCAATTGAACTCCTCCTTAATACCAGAAATCCAATCATAATAGTATGATAAAAAGGCCCTTTTATCTTCTGAAAAAATATATTATTTCCTATAAATGCTATTATGAATGATTTCATCTTTTTTCTGAATAACGCACCTTTAAGTAATATAGGCACCAAAAAGTAATATAGGAACCTTTTGGTACCGTACTACTCATTTACCTCTTACGTATGTTATTATGAAACATATTCAACGCAATAAAAAGTACGTACTTAAAAGTGCTATAGGTACTTAAAAGTAACCTTTAAGTTATTTAGATCTAAATTCATCAAAGGAGATTTTCATATGAAGAAATACAATATTCCTGTGGAGGCAACTTTAGAGGTTATCGGTGGAAAATGGAAAGTTGTTATCCTTTGTCATTTAAAGAAAGGCAAAAAGAGAACGAGCGAGTTAAAACGTTTAATGCCTGGTATTACACAAAAAATGTTAACACAACAATTACGCGAACTAGAAGCAGACGGTGTAATCCAAAGAAAAATATATAACCAAGTACCACCGAAAGTAGAATATTCGTTAACTGATTACGGTTCGTCTTTAGATTCCATACTAGACTCTCTCTGTACTTGGGGTGAATGTCATCTCGAAAAGAATGGGAACACGTCCATGCTTATTACAGCAGACGAATAACAAAAACGTACAGTATTGTTACGGTGCAAATAATCCTTAGCGTGGAGTTCTTCCGAAATGCTGGTCGTACTCCATACTATATTTTTTATCTCCTAAACCTTATAAACTTGTGGTGTAAATCAAAATTTCACAATTACCTATTCTTCGTTTTATTTCTATTTTTAACTTTTCTTTTGCGAATTCTAAAAAATATGATGGAATTGTTGCAAATTGTACAGTTGTTACCTTGTCACTATACATGACAAAAAAATCAATTTCATATTGATATATCACTGTACCATCATTCTCCTTTCCCTAGCTTACAATTAAAATGCATGCAAACACCCAGTAAAAATTTACAGCCTGTTAATCGAGCTAAATCAAAGATTTAGCTCTTTTTTATGAAAAAACTCTTCGTAAAAGAACGTAGGTTCGTGTATAATAAGAACAAGTGTTCTTATATCTAGGAGTGATTACTTTGTATGACTATTCCCTATTACCGAACCGTTACATCTTATGCGTAGACTTACAAAGTTTTTACGCTAGTGTGTCCTGCGTCAAAATGGGACTCGATCCATTACGTACGAAACTAGCCGTTGTTGGCGATGTGAATAGACAAGGTTCGATTGTATTAGCTGCTACTCCGCCGTTAAAAGACCTAGGGGTCAAAAAGATGAGTCGGCTATACGAAATCCCAAGGCGACCAGACATACTTATCGTTAATCCAATCATGGAAACGTATATAAGATGTTCAAATTACATAACAAAATTAGCATTACAATACGTGGCGACAGAGGATTTTCATCAATATTCGATTGACGAGTTTTTCATGGATATAACCGCAAGTCTCCACTTGTTTGCGGATCATCCATATGAATTTGCGCTGAACTTCAAAAAGGAGATATACAAACATACTCGCATCCACAGTACGATCGGCATTGGACCGAACTTATTAATAAGTAAAGTCGCTTTAAGACTACTAAAAATAACTATGTACATAAATAGATATCCTATAATACCAACAATAACTTATAAATGATTGGTGTACATAATTTATGTACTGTAGATTTGAAATAAAGTCACGATATTGTACAGAGATATTAAAGTTGTTTAATTTACAATAAAGTCATTTAAAACATAATAAAGTTGTTTAAAAGTTATTTTCCACTTTCATTCGATGATGTTTTAGGAATAATAAAGCTATTTAATTTCGGAAAGCGAATTGTATAACACATCGTTAAATATCCAAATAAAAACCCAGTGATATCATGCGCACTTACTGATATCACTGGGTTTTATGAGTTTAACATTTTGTATCTTTTGTAAAACTCGTTTAATGAACTATTAAATCAAAAATGATCCAAAGTATTATCCTATGTTAATTACTAAAAATTTCGACCTATATTTCTAAATAAATCTACCAACTGTTCTTTAGACATTAACTTTTGATCTTCATCGTCTAGAATTATACTTTCTTCGTTAACTTTAAAATTATCAAAAACTCTATTAACCAAAGTTCTTCTAAAGTTTGAATGCTCTGCTACATCGAATTCACTATGAGTAAAATGACTATATAGGATATTAAATAAAATCATTAAATGAAAAACAAAAGCCTTATTTTCAGGATTATAGTTGTAACTAGATTTTTGGTAATAATCTTCCCTAACTATCATGACTTCATATTCGCCATGCTGGCTACTTTGAAAAAAAATAACAGGGAATGGATTATTTTCAACACTATTTGATAACTCTTGTTTAATTGCTTCCGTTAATAAACTCCACTCATAAATATAAAGAGTTAAATGCGATTCTTTATAATCTTGAATTGCCATATTAAACAAATCTTCATTTATTTTTATAATAAGTGCTACAACGATACAAATTTTGAGTGTTTGATCTTCGTCACTCATTACCCTAAATTGAAACATAGTACTGTTTTCCCAAGATACTGTAACCAATAAATCATCATTATCGATGATTCTATAATATATACCCGATGTTGTTTCACAAATTGCATCTAAAATATCTAAAGAATCTTGTTTATTTAAAAGCCTTCCAGATTGCTCCAACATCAGAGCAATTATATTCCCATATCGTCTTTCCTCTATACTATTAATTAGTAGCAAAATAATTTCTTTAAACCTTTTATCTCGTGGTATTACATTATGTTTTCGAAAGTCCAAAAAATGTAATATGAAATAAGTATCTATATAAAGATTGTTTTGTTGAGCGTTATTAAATAACATCAAGTATATTTCCTCAACATATTCTTGCGAAAAGCTTTTAATAACTTGCTCCATGAAATAACCTATATCACTTAATTCTACATTGACTGAGTTGTCATAAATTATCTCTTTTATATCAATCATAAAGTGTGTTAATTCTTCTCTCATTTCATTGTCTTCATATAATCTTATGATGGCTATTACATTTTCAAGTACCTCATCGTTTTGTTTAATCACCCTATCAATTTTCAACGCTTCTTTATAAGAATTAGCAGCTTCAATAGGCAGACCTAGTTTATGTTCTGTTATGGCTTTCTCATTCCAAGCCTCCGCCACTCTAAATAAATCTCGAGCATTGCTACTAACTTTAATTGCTTTATCTGCATATTCGAGAGATAACATTAAGTTATCGGATTCCCTCTCTATATGTGATAAAAGTTCATATCCTCGTCCCTCTTCTTTAACCATTCCTATTTCTTGAGCCATTTCTAGACCCTCTAAATAGTATTCCCTAGCTTTTTCATAATCTTTTATATCCCTATAGACATTTCCGAGATTCAATAAATTCATAGCTATTTTATGTTTATTATTTAATTTACTCCAAATTCCTATACACTCTAAACATGCCGAGTTAGCTGATGAAGTCTTACCTAACTTTCTGTAACAGATTGTCATATTATTTAGCACACTTGCTTTTAAAACGTCATTTCCTTTGCGATTACTTATTTCATATAAAACTTCGCAATATTCTAATGCACTATTAAGATTTTCTAATTTCATTAAACATATTGATAAATTAACTAGACTAGCGATAATACCGCGTTCTTCCTCTAAGCTATTAAATAATTCAAATGCTTTTTTAGAAACATCTGCTCCCATTTTAAAATCAAATGTATCTATATAAAATTTAGAGAGATTAACCAAAACAGTTGCATTAATGTGCTTATTTTTAATATCTTTTTTAGAGATTTCTTTACATAGCTCTTTAGCTTCTTCCAAATTACCTTCTTCAACTAAATCTAATATCAACCATACTTGGCAGGCTATAATCCAAGATTCATTGTTAATACCTTCAAATGTTTGAAGAGCTAATTTTAGTGTCCTCTTAGCATTGTTTAAATCACCAATCTGTCTATAACAATTACTTAAATGATAGTAAGTATACCCAACTTCTACACTCTCTCGTTCTTTATGTAATAAGCTAAACTTTTGAAGTACACTTATTGCAATATTATAAAACCCTAGTTCAATATAGTATGGAAATACTCCTAAAAGTTCACTATAAATTTTATCATCTTCAATATTCAATAATAGGTGGACTGCTTCATTCATATTTTTTTGTTCGAAAAATATCCCACCTAATTCTTTTCTATACCAATTACCTAATCCATTTTCAGATAATTCTCTTCTTATAAACTCTGCAAAATATGGATGTGAAACATCCAATTGCCCATTTTGTAGCTCAATTAATCCGCTAATAGTGGAAAGCCTTGTATTTAACTCTAGGAAGTTTAGATTAGTTTGGTGTATTTTATTTATAAAACACAGTAAGTCTTCTTGAGTCAACATATTTAAAGTAAGCGAAGTTGCTGCAATTATACTCTTCGAAATATCATCTAGTTCCTCCCAAATAGCCCTTTGAAAAGCTTCAAGACCTCTAGGTATCGGAGTGATAGTATATTTTAGAAAGTATTCCAAATATAGAGGATTTCCATTCGAAATGTTGGCTATCTCATTTATCCGAAAAGTATTTAATTCCATTCCATTAATGTCCAAGTACTTCTCAACTTCCATACTATTAAAAGGAGTAATTTTAATTTTTGGGATTGCATATCTAGAGAAAATCCCATCTATTCTAGAAACAAAAATAAATTTATTATTAAATTTCTCTATAGGCATAAGACTACTTATTACATCAATATTTTTTTGACAATCATCTATCAAGAATAACAAATTTGTTCCTACTAGCTCTTGTTCTAAAGCAGAAATTGCCTCTTCTATATCCCCACAGTCTAATGACTCTGCATTTCTTTTATTACGTATAGCATTAACTAAATATAAGATAGATCCTAGTGTTGAAAATCGATTAAGAGATAAATATATAAACCCTGTAGCTCCAGAAATTTGAGTTAATATTGCTGTTTTTCCTACACCCGGTTCTCCATACACTAAAACTTCATTCACTTCTTCTAAAACTTGTTCAATTTCATTTTTATATTTCTCTCGTATTAATAACTTCTTTGTAGAATATTTATTTAACAATTGCTCATAATAATTAATAACAGGCTTATTACCTAAGCGTTTTTCTGGTATAATCATCTCTTTATTTTCATTTAGATAATAAATTTCTATATTTCCATTAGCATTATAAATATCCCGTTCAGCTCGTTGAACAATTGTCTTATCATCAAAATTATTCATTCTTATCACGATAATTATTAATAGTCGAATTACCTTGTATATTTATTATATCTCTACCTGCAGATTGTGACTGTATAACCATTGAGCCATCAGCACTTTTTAAATCCTCAAATACATTTTTATTTTCTAGAATCCACTCTTTAAAACTTTCCAAGAATTCTTTAGGCATGTCATTCTTGGTTATTGATTCATATGCATCTTCTATATCTCGAAATGGTTTAGTAGTATTCACTACTTTTTCCTCTCCTAATAATTTTAAAAATTTTTCTGCTTGGCTATCGTCTTTGAAATATTGAGCCATCTTAGATTTAAATTTACCCTTTAATGTTTTAATTCCCTCATAAGTTATATTCGCTACAACTCCAGATACTACTCCATTTATTGCCCATGTACTAAATGCGGCTATTATCGTTGGTTCCATTTTGCTCCTCCTTAAAACTTTCATAATCCTCAATATCTAATTGAATTTGCTTTTGAATTTGTTTCAATGTTAATTCATTAAAATTGGGGAAGTAGCTATTAAACTCTTCTGGATTTTCATCTAAATAATATAAAATATTCATATGAATATTTTCTTTATCTCCAATGATATCCTTTTTCCCTTCAATGTGTAATCTCTCCATTAATACTATATTACAAATCGCTTGAATTACTTGAGCTGAAGAGTACTCTTCATTTAACTTTTGAATAATACTTTTCAGATGTTCATTTTGAATAATTTTTTCATAAGTAATAGGTAAAAAATTTTTAATCTTACTTATTCTATTGCTGTTTATGTCTCCATTTAATTCAAGAAAATTAGGAGGAGTAACTTCACTCATACTACTTGGATTTTTCTTATCAAAGAATGTCTTTATAAAAGCATCATCCGGAATATTATCTTCCGTATAAAAATTCATGCTGTTTTTCAGAATATACTTGTCTTCCAAAATGAATCTCCCTAAAGTGTCTATAGCACGCACTTTAACTTTACAAAAATCCATTGCTTTTTTGAACTCTTTATACTGAGGACTAACATTATCAATTCGTTTAAAATGAGTTGCAAAAGACATTAATGGGTTAATCCATTTTAACAATGATTTTTTCACGCATCTTCCTATCAATCTATCAATATTTGGATACATACATAAAGTATAACCATTTTCCTTAGATTCAACAAAATCCATTTCTAGTGCGTCTCCATCCCAATTTGAACCTTCTACCCAGCTCAATAGATTTGAGAATGCTTTTTCCCCCTTCACTTTATCTTCAAAAACTAAAGCAATTTCGACGCAATTTCCCTCTAGTATGTGCTTGGGCAGCTTGGCATAAGCTATCCCTATAAACCCAGCTTCCATTAAATCATTACTAAACATCATATCTCCCATGATCATAATAGTTGCTTTAACACCTTGTTCATAGCCTATCATAACATCCTCATCTCCCAAAAACTGGATTCCTTAAAAATATACAGCAAAACTACGCTTTAAATCAATCTGATATCAATATCTAATCATACCACGACCAGGGGGTATGATTCTCATCATTTGTTTCATATTAAAGTAAATTCTGAAAAATCCTTTCTTACAGATAAGTGTTCCCTATTCAACATTTATCTATTTGCTCAATGGAGCATTTATTGCGACTTTACTTATATGGTATATCGACCCAATATTTTTTTAAAGATACAAAGTACAAAGTAATAAAAAAAAGATTATTGAAGAAAATATTTTTAATGTTTGTAAGTAAGCGTCAAATATAGTTATTAAAAAAGATGGTATGAAAGTGGATTTTTACACCATCTTATATTATTCTTCTGTATAATATAAGTAAGGATATTTCAATATTTGTATAGTTGAAATAAGATAGTTATTAATAATTTTAAGATTAAATTAAGTGAAAGTTGGTGGAAATATTGACATTAACTCTTTTTTGTTATGAATGTGGGGAAGTAATTGGGAGTTATAATTTTGATGAGAGATCAGAAATATTAATTAATGGTGTTGAATGTGAATTCTGTGGTACTAAAAAGCGATTTAAGGATTGCTATTATCCCCATTTTTCAGTGAAAGATTTTATAAATACTATCGAAAAAATGTATGAACAAAATCAAAGTGATTTCACTCAAGCAATAATATCGAGTTATGAAATATTCAATATTAATAACTCTACTAAGAGAAGTTTATCAATAGAAGAATATGAAAAAATATATCATTCATTAGATAAGTTACTTGAAATAGAGGAAAACTATAGTATTGATGTTAAATCAAAAGCTTATGACGATTTAGAAGACAGATTAGTCAAAGTGTATCCAACTGATATAGCAGTAAGTATAGTTTCTTCACTCCCTGTTATTAAAACACCCTATAGAAAACCTCTCGTAATTTTAATAGCTTCTACTATTGAATTACTATTCAATATTTATTTTGAAGAAGTTTGTAAAATTATTGGGTTCCCTGACGAAAACTTATTATCTATCCCTTCAAAAATTAAATATTTAGATTCTAGCAGATCCAAAAGTTTACAACAATATATGAAGAAATATGACGAGAATTTTTATCTTTTGTGGAGCAAATTAAGAACCAAAAGAAATAAAATAATTCATAAGAATTCATTATATATATCAAATAACATGATAGAAGACTATATGAAGTTGTTGAAATTATCTATTATCATTTTTATGAACATAACTTCGGAGCTTTATAGAGAGCAATACAAAAGTAAGAGATCCTAATGTTTCATTAAAAAATGTTTTAGACTATAGAATAAAGTAGTAGACTGTTAAAAAATAGTTGTAGACTGAAAAGGTGTTTTCCATATGTGAAAACACCTTTTGCTAACATAGATTCCGCTATCTTATAAACAGTACGATTTTATTTCGAATCCACAAAAGAGAATAAAACGGTGCAACTTTTTTATAAACAGTTAATCTTTTTTCAAAACGATTAAAATTTGTTATAAACAATTAAACTTTATTTCAAATCCGCACTTTGTAAACTGAAAATAAAATATGCAATACAGTAAAAAATATCACCTATTTAAATTTCTCTAAATGTTGAGATACCTGTAGCTTTAAAATTAAATTTGATTATAAACGAACGGTTTATTTAAGATTTAAAATCTAAATTATTTTTTAGTTATACTTTTACCAAAAACAGTCTTTCTATCAACTTAAAAATACTAATCGAACACATTAAAACTATTCAAAATCAAACATTTTAAATTGCTTCGATAAATCAGCAGATATCTTTTCTTCATTTTTCTTACTATCTGTTTTAAATTCTAAAACATTTTTCAACCCTTTTTCTCCATATGTAGAGGAGGCGCAAATATTACGATAAGCTTGGCTATAATGAGTTACCTGTTGTTTTAATTCTTTTATTTCATGTGTTTTTGTGTGCAATGCTTCTTCTAATTCTTTTATTTTCGTCTTTAATGTAGAATTCTCTTTCTCAAATTCCTGTTCTTTTTTAGCGATTGCATATAATGAATTAATACATGCATTTAAATGTGTCAAGGAAGAAATTAATTTTTGTTTATTATCATAATTTTTTTCAACTATATCAAAAATGTTAGGAAGGGGAATACCTGTATCAAAATCTATTTTAGTTGTGAATGGTATGGGCTCATTTAGTCTAGAAATCTCATCTTTTAAGTTCCGAGACCAGGTATTTCTACTTATACCAGTTTCTCTTTCAAGTGCTATATAAGAAATAGTTTCATTTGGATGTTTCTGGATATAGTTAAGTAAATGTTGTCGAAGTTCTTGTAATGAGTATTTTTTTGGTTTGCCTATTTTATTTTTCATCATTTATACCTCCAAATAAAAAATTTGCTACTGTATCTAACTGTGTATCCACTCTAGCTTTCTGTTCTTGCATCTTTTTTATACTTTGGGAGATATAGCTCAATTCAGCTTGTGAAAGTTCATCATATTCCAAAGTGATAAAGTTGTAATTCATATTTTTTGTGATAGTTTGAAACAAAAGGAGTTGTTCTTTAATGCGTCTCCATAATATTTCAGATTCGTCATTCAACCATCTATATAAATCAAGATTAAACTCATCGTTAGGAATAAAGAAATGCTCACAATATCTACAATCTCCTACAGGACAATCTTTTGGATTATGAAGGCAATAACCATGTTCCACTCGTGGTAGTTTTTCTAAATCCGCTTTTGACAATTGATTAAGAAAAGATTTAGAAAACAATTTTTTTGTGTTACCATCATTTGATATTCCTTCTGCATGTAAAGAAACATACGACATTTTCCTGTACTGATCTGACAAATATTGAATCGATGATTGGCTAAAGTATTCTAGATGATTAAAATAATGCATTTGTGCATCTAAAGAACTATGTCCTCCTATCCTAGCTATAGTGAGCATATTAAATCCTTGAAACATCATATTACAGAAAGCAAAATGCCTTGTATCTAAAGGTTTAATATATTGAAGCGATAGACCATACTTTTTCGTAACTATTTCTTCGTAAAAATTTTTTAGTAATGTATATAGTTGTCCTTCTTCAAATTTAGTTTTATCTTTCTTATTCTTAAAAGCATTACCATGGGTCTTTTGATATCGTTGAGATTTGCAGTAATGATAATAAGATAATAGATACTCATTATTTGAGTTTTCATTTGTAATACAGATATACTCTTGAATTAAATCATATATACGTTTACTAATAGTTAGTGTATCAGTTACATCTATACTGTGTATTTTTCTTGCTTGCTTTTTTGTTCTTGGAACTGTTAGTGTATACTTTCCATTATTCTCTTGTGCACATTCTCTAGATAATAAAATGAATTCTTTTATCCGCATGGGAATGATCAATGTAATATTCCACCATAAAATAATAGGGAAATAAATTTCTTTTTCTGTATCTGTCCACTTTTTTTGGAAATCACGTATAATCCAATCGAAAGTTAGTACATCCTTAAAATCAGGCAAATTTCTGACGGTATTCGTATAACCATAAGCGAATTGTTTACATAAAATGATTAAATCATCTTGTTCCTCGTAACCGATAAAAAGTAAGTATTTTGCTAACGATGTAGCGTATTTGAAAATTACACTTGCTGATTTATTGTTGAGAAAGGATTCTAATTGGGAGTAACACTGGCTATCTTCAAAGCCTTTAGTTACTAAAATTGCTTGTTTTATAAATTGTATTTTCCCCTGTACAGTTTTTAAGGAATTCTCTTGTCTTAGCTCTAATAGCACGTAGTAACGTAGAGATTCTTTATATATAGGAAGAGAGTATATATTGAAAGAAATTTTAGTAATTCGCTTATCTTTATCAGCAAGTAGCCAAATAGTGTCTTCGAATCTGTCGTTAATAATTACACCTGTTTTTTTAAATTCATCAAACATTTGAGTAAACTTAGTTTGTTTATTGTGAGAGAAAAAAGCTTTACTTAAAGATTCTATATACGATTTTATTCCTACATCAGATACAAACTCTTTATTATATATTTCTAGATTTTTCAACACTTTTTCAACACCTCTGAGTTATCATATAGACCTAATTAGATATAAAATGATGATCAAAATGAATGAATGCTGTCTTTATTTTTTGAAACAAAGTATTTAGGTCAACAAAAGAATTTACATAATCCTTGCCAAATGTATCGACAGCTTCTTGTAATAGATGAAGCAACCTTAAAATCCATGATTTCTCTCTCTCTGCTACAGATATGAGGGTTGCACTTTTTAAAACAATTATTCTTTTTGAAATTTCCTCTTGAATACTAATTAATAAATAAACTTTTGGAATCGAATATATGCATCCCACACAAGAAGAACTATTTGGAGTTATACAGTTAGGATGACTAAAACATTGAATATGTTCTGTATGAGAAGGAGATAAGTCTTTATATAACTTTTCTAACTTGTCTTCTAATGTCTTTAAAGGCATACTAAGAATTTGCAGAGCCATGGACTCACGTTCTTGATGTTGTGTTTGTAGAAAATAACCAAACTTTTCAAGAATTAAAGGGGTCTGAAAGATTTTTTGTAGCTCTAAAATACGAGCCGTTTCTTCATCTAAACTAATATTATTCTCTTTTTTTATCTGTATAGCTTGAATTAATAAATTGTATAGATATCCAAAGTGACCACGATTAAATAAATGCTCTGTTACATTGCTGATAGGTCCATCTTTGTTTGTTGTTTGAATATAAATAGAAGTAGATTCTTGATTAGTATGAGAGCGTGCTCTTTGAGGTAGGGCCAATGCGGTTGCTTTATATTCTGATTTTTGTACAGCTTTATGAAATAGATAAGTCATAAAACTTCGATTCATTTTTCGACTTTGAAAATTAAATTTGTAATCCTCAAAAAAATGTTTGTGAATTACTCCTCTTCTATTACCTAGGTTTATTAATTTACTATCATCTACTCGTTGTCTATGTAAATCACAAATGACAATCATTGTAGCAATTGGAATTAACATATCAAAGTTAACTAAAAAACGATTTAAAGCGCCAGTTTTGGAAACAACTAGTCTTTGTGAAGCATATTGATTGATAATTTTTTGAGCTTGTATAGTATTTAATCTGTTTCCATTTTTAAACCATTCGAAAGAAAAATCTCCAACTAATTTTATATTAATAAAAGGCATTTCAAGAAAATCTCGAGAACGCCAAGCGTTAGTAAAATGAAGAGAAACATACAACCATGTACCTGCATATCTTCGATCTTCTATAGCTTGTAAAAAGTGCTTTTCTATATTCTTCACGTATTTTTGGCAATAAATAAAATCTTCTAGAGGATAAATTTCTTCATCATTACATGAAGAGAAGGATTTAGCCGAAATTTTGTATGTATTAGAAAAAATACAATTACTTAAGTTCTCTTTACAATAATCTAAAAAGTGAACAAAATTCTTTTTATAATTTCCAGAAGAAAGGCTATTGAAAAGCATTTTTAAAGTAGCATCGCTACAATACATAATATCTTTAGTTAACAATTCTAATAATTCTTTGCAAAATAAACCATATTCACGCGCTTGCATACGTTGTATATGCATATTGGCTTGTGAGGAATTCATTTTACTTAAAAAGAACTCTTCCATTATAGAGATAGTATCTGCTAAAGAAGGGGTATCGAATATAGAGCGAACGGTATGATAAAACACATCTTCTGGTTTTTCAAGCTTTAATAAACGATATGAATCCAGGGAATTTAAATAGTTATTAACGGCTTCTTTTGGTATTACTTTTTGACATTTCCCTTGGTATATTACCCAGATACAGCCTTCCCAAATTGTAGAGAATCTTTGTATTTGTGTCTCGTTTAAAAAAAGGAGATTTTGTACCTCTTGAATTGTATAATAATAATCCGGAATAGTTGTCATAAATCTTTGATATGAATCTACCTGTTCTTTAAGGAGCATTATCTGTTTTTTAGTACCATAATTCACAGATTCAAAATTAATATGTTGATTATCTAAAAGTTCATAAAGTGAACGCCGATTTTTTAAACCTAGAATTTTTGCAGCTTGTGAAAGTGAATAATAATCATTGATGTTGTTTACATTAAAGAATTTTTGTCTCTGTTCTTTAAATTTTTCAACAGAATCTTTTGGAACGTACCATGTAGACTTTATTTTTATAGAGCCTGGGAATGAGTTGTTATGTATATATTCAATAATTGTACTACGATCTAATTGCAAGTCTTTTATTAAAAAATTAACTGTGTAGTAATTTGATGGATCAAATGGTTGGGTAATTAAAGGGATTATCTCTTGTCTATGTACGTACGTGCGGTTACCTATTACAATTATATCTTTAAATTGCTTTTTTTTAATTCGATTTTGAACATCCTGTACGCTTAAATGTAGCATGGTTGCTATTTCTTTAGAAGATAAGTAATTAGACTGGAAGTATAAAAGATCATTGACAGCTTTTTCTGGAATGAATTTTTTACCACGTACCATTTCAATTTTGAGATTTGCAACGACTTCTAAAGGATTAACTTTTCGATAAAACCAACCCCTAAGTGATTTTGCATTTATCGAAAGTATATTGGCAGCTTCGTTTATTGTTAATAACTTCATCTTTTCCTCCCCTTAAGCTAATTAATAATCTTTAAACAATTCATCCAATAATTTTTCGATTTCATTCTTTAACTCTACAGTATCAGCCATATAAGTCAGGGCTGAGAAAATACTTGTATCGCCTCTAGACAAAGCTACTTCATAAGGATTATTTGCAACCTTAGCGATTAGGTTTGTAAAGGTTCCTCTTCCAATATGAAATGACCATTTGGTATTTTTTAGATTGATGGACATAATAACATCATCTACATTTAATGACTTTGATAATTCCTCTATAAAACATTTTTTCACTTTTTCAAAGTGATATCTAATAGATTTTCCTGTCATCGCTTTACCGTCTCTGTTTACAAAAAGGGGAGTTGTTAAAGGTAAATCAGAGGAGTCATAGATTCCCTTTAATAATCTAAGATGATCTTTATAAAGATGGGGGAGTATATTTTTTATATTATAAACAAATTGTAGGCGCGGCTTTTTAACATAGCTGGTTCCATTCGTATCCTTAATATCTGGTCGAAGTGTTTGTGAAGTTAAAGCTATTTTCATTCCACCTTTTCCGTATGGGTCACTATAAGGTGTAATATCTTTTAATGTAATATTGGCAATTTCCCCAATCCTCAATCCCCCAAATATGGATAAGTAGATAGCTAATGCTACAGGTGGAGCAACATGTATAGCCATTCTAATAAAAGATAAAATATATTTAGGTGGCAAAGTGTGTTCTATTGCTTTTAAATCAGTATATTTTGCATTAGCCGCTTCGTTAGAATATTTTACTTGGAATGGAGATAATTTATATTTTTGCTTAGGGTTATTGGGTATAACGGCTTCAGTAAAATCTTTGATCGTATAGTGCTTAGAACATTTTTTTTGTGCTAAAAAATCATAAAAATATACGAGTGATCTTTCTATATTTTTAACACTAGAATTAGTCTTTCTTTTCCATAATAATTCATTTAAAAATGTACTACCATGTTCGAATTTTAATTCTGCTAGTGACGTAAGACAAAAGTCATTTCCTTTATCAATAAGTATATAATTTAAAAATTGACATAAGTGTATGGCGTGCAATCTTTGTGTGTTATAACTTTTATACTTCCAATTTTGAAAAATAAAAGCACTTAATGGATGAACGATAGAGATTTTCAATGTCTTGTGTTTAAGCATAATTAAAGCATGTTTGCGATAGAATGACTTCTTATCAGTCCCCTTAATTTCTACTAGTGCTATGTCTACACAAAATTGATATTCTTGATTAGATAACGTCTTATATTCATTAACCAGAATACTGCTCAAAGTTTTCTCCCCTTGTTTTAATTAACTTATTAACCGGTATATCTATTTTGAATTTTCGGATAACCTAATTTTAACTTTATACAATAGTTATGTACACAACATAATGTACATTTTTTAGTAATCTTTGCTTTGAGACTACCAAAAATTACTTTGTACATAAATAAAAAACGTATATTAGCACTATTTCTCTATTGATATAGAATGTACATTCTTTTTTTAAAGTGCAGAAAAATTATGTTTTGTGTACTTTATGTATCCTTTTTAAACGACAGGTCCATCCCATTTCCCATTCGATTTTCAAATGTTTTTTTGAACACCCCCAATCTAGGAAATTGCACTCTGACTACTTGTATAGAAAATCTATCTCCAAAACGAATAAACAAAAACATGGCATCCTCAAACTAAGATAATGCCATCAACATTATTGATGCGAAATAATACCCTCTATAGATAAAAATATTAATATTCGGTAAAATAGATGTGTATATATTAAGAATACGGTTATAGCAATTCACAATAAAAATCAGTGTTAAATATAGAAAGGAGAGAACAAATGGTGGGTAACTTAGAACCACTAAAAGAAGCATATCATGAAAATAAAGTAGTTCCCTTTATTGGGACTGGATTATCGATACCGTTTAATATACCGACATGGGGAGATTTAATAAGAAATATTACTGATGAATATGCCAAAGGAAAAATTGAGACAATGCTCCTAAACGTTGTTAATTGGCATTTAGATAGTAATAATTATTTGGGAGCAATTAATGAGATTAATTGCAATTATCTTGATGTTTTTGCACCAGAGCCACTTAACGAGCAGAAAAAAATCAAGCAGAAGTATAATTTAGGGGAATAAACTTTTTAGAATTTCTTAAAGGGGGGTGAAGATATGGCTGACCATATTTTTACGCGTGAAGAACTAGATAATATTCTTCGCCCTGTTGTTGGGAAGACACTTGGCGAAGTTGATGTAAATCACGTATTCAACAAAACCAAAACCAATCCGAAAATCACAGGAATTGCAGGCGACGTAGTTGAGCAATCCATTCTCGGTTATCCACCCGATACGAAACAAGAAGCGGATCTGCTTGTGGACGGCATTGATACCGAATTAAAAACGACTGGATTGAAACGTGCAAAGCGTGGTAAACACGCACTCGAAGCTAAAGAGCCAGTGAGTATAACTGCTGTTTCTCCCGAAAAGATTGTTGATGAAAACTTTTTCCACTCAACCTTTTGGAATAAAATTGAACATTCACTATTGGTTTATTATCTATATGACTCAGATAAAACCGTTCCTGCTTCGGAGTATGCTAACTTTACAATTCAAGGCTATCAGTTTCATACTTTTAGTGAACCTGACGTGCAAATCTTGAAGAATGACTGGACTGTAGTTCGCGATTTTATCAAAGAACTTCAAGAAACCTCGGAAAATCCCGAAACTGAATATCCAAAAATTTCGAAGCTTCGCGACAAGATGATGTACATGGACACTGCACCAAAATGGCCTAACCGTCCACGGTTCCGTTTGAAACGATCTGTGGTTAGTGCAATAGCTCAAGCATACTTAGGAGAAACATTTGAACCACTCCAACCATCTAATGAGTTTTCAAGCTATGCAGAACTCGACAAGAAACTTCATGACTTCACAACCCACTTCAAAGGACAAACAGTTGAATATATCGCGAATACACTCAACATCCCTTTGAAAAGAAACGATCAAGGTAAGGTTAACAAAGCAGTCACGGAGCAAATTATTACTCGGATGTTTGGATCAAGTGGCGAAAAACTTCGAAAGATTGATACTTTCGCAAAGCTGGGTATGATACCTAAAACAATGGTGCAAACCATGAAGGGCGGGCGCACCGAAGATATGAAGTTCGATACTATCGACTTCGACGAATGGATTAATAGGGAAATTGAGTTTGAAGATTCATATATCTATGATTTCTTCGCGAACCAATCCATGTTGTTCATTATCTTCAAGGAAACTGATAAAGATACACCACTTGAACAAACCGTCTTCAAAGGCTTCAAGCGCGTTCAGTTCGATGATGATTTCTTATATAGCAAAGTTAAACCTGTATGGGATAGAGTACGTGAGTTAGTTTGGAATAACAAACTAACAGTATCTGTTATGAAGGATACAAACGGGAATACTCGTATTACGCCTAAAACAGGTTTACCCATGGAAGAAGTTAATTTCCCTAAATCAAAAAACTCGGATATTTTCTTACGTGGTACTGGAAACGACGCAACCACCAAGACGCTTGTATTGAACGGTCAACGTATGTACCAACAACAATTTTGGCTGAAGGGATCCGCCTTAGTAAATATACTTAAAGACATTCCATATCTCTAAAAATGCAACAGAGGAAGCCTACATGGGCTTCCTCTTCTTTATGCAATAAAAAGACGGACCTGGTGCAAATATGATTTGTTAAAAACATAGAACCTCAGTATCCTTTTCATACATGAATTACGATGCTAATCCAACCATTTATATATGAACTCAACTTCATTTTGAGAAGACTTCATCCCTTGGTGAACTTGTCCCTTTTTTAGAGTACTAGTATCAGTATGTACAAGATTCGGAGATTAATTGCAATTATCTTGAGGGTTTTGCACCAGAGCCTATTTGTTATTAGGTATAAACACACCATCTCCATTATATTTAAAACGCTAAAAATCGTATCTGTTCTTCATAGTCTTCCTCACTCTCACATCCAATTTTCAGAAATAAAAATATCCTGATTCTGTCTTAATACAGAATCAGGATATTTTTTAAAGTTTTTTATTTCATAGGAATTACAACTCTCATTATAAGAACCAGTTCTAAATTCTTAAAGTAAACTTAGTTGTATCCAACCACCCATTTCTTCCTCTTCTTTATTGATTTCTAAAATCCGTTTACCCATTCGTTCCACTAATCCAACAACAAGTGCATTCCCCATACAGAAATATCTATTTCTTTGTGGCATACCAGTATTTGTCCAATCCATTGGAAAACTGTTCAGTAATTCGCATTCCACAGGAGTTAAATACCTTAATCTTCTTGTGTATGGATCTTCAATAACATGAGAACTTCTGTTACATGTCCCTTCACTTGTTAGCATTGTACGGCCTGGTTTTTCTAAGTCATCCGGGAAGGCCATGCCTCCCTCAGAATAGAAATATTTGTGTCCAGTTGCTTTTGATACTCTCTCTTCTTTTTTAGGACCTTTCAAATACTGAAGCTCTTCAAACTCTGTTCGACCTTTTTTATTCATCTTATCCGTCTTTAAATAATAAGATTCATCAGCTGGTCCAAAGTTATCATATGCTTTTTGAACAACTTCACCTAATGTTTCAGGCTCTTCAGTTACTGGAAGAACTTCTTCAGTATATACTTGTCCATTTCTCATTACACCAGCGTTATAATATTCCGCTTTAAACGTATCCGACACTTCTACAATATCAATTGGCAAAATATATTGTCCTCTTTTTTTGTTCTCCAGCGGCACTTCATGCACATTAAATATTGGTGCAAAGAATCCATTTTCATATAAGATTTCTAACGATTCATTCCCATTTTGAACAGAAGCAAAATGCGATTCGTTTAAATAAGCGAAAATAAATACCCTTCTTCTTCTTTGCGAGAATCCATAATCCGCAGCATTAACCACTCGCCACTCTACCGTATAACCTGCATCTCGAAAGCTCGCTAACATAATAGAAAAGTCACGACCTCTTTGTTTCGCAGGTGACTTCAATAATCGATCCACATTCTCTAATAAAACAAACTTAGGCTTACGGTTATTGACAATGTTCATAATCTCCCAAAAAAGAACACCTTTTTTTCCTTGTATCCCTTTTTCGTTTGATAAAGTACGTGCTACAGAATAGTCCTGACAAGGAAAACCACCTACTAATAAATCATGTTCAGGTACATCTTGCCAAACTTTAGCTATATCTTCATTTACATGTATTCCTTTATTTTCAAAGCGAGTCGCATAACAATTATATGCATGTTGTGCTTTAGTAGAGGGTTCCCACTGGTTCCCCCAAAGAACCTCAAAGTCTTCATTTGCTCCAAGACCTAACCTAAAACCTCCTACTCCCGCAAAAAGTTCTACTACTTTCACCATAAATACACGAACATCCTTTCGGTATTTTATTTACCTATGCTTCATTATAAACTAAACAAAGTTACTTGAAAAGATCCCAAACAAAAATTTTTGCAGGAATGAAATTCCTTTTTATACTATTCATATTGAATTTGTATAAAATTGAAAAATAACTTTTATTATAATCCTAGCTTTATATGTAATATTTTCACTCTCCTAAGAAAAACCACAAAGTAACTGCAGTCTCTACGCACTATACAAAACAGTAATATATTCAAGGGGAAGTTCTACTATGGAATACACTACAATAGAAGAATTAATGTTGAAAGCAAAAGAAACTGAGGGAAAGACATTTGGCGAGATTGATTCGACTAACAGGCTTGCAAATGTTAAATCAAAAGGTGACCTTGGTCAAGTAGTAGAAGAAAGTTTTTTCGGATATGAAATAAACTCAAATGCAGAAGCAGACTTTGCAAATCTTGGTATTGAACTAAAAGTTACACCATTTAAACGCAATAAAAACGGAACCTTATCTGCCAAAGAACGTTTAGTGTTAAATATTATCAACTATATGGAAGAAGTTCAGGTTCTTTCGCTGGTCTACCAAAATCTTCACAATAACCTTCTTTTAATAAATCATTTACAAATTGAAAATCTAAGTTAGCATCCATTTTTCTTAAAATATGTGTTTTTGGAACAATCAACTCGTACAATTCCGCATAATTAGAATCTTGTTTTTTGGTTTCTCTTAACATTTTCATCACCCATTATAGGTATGGACAGAAAAAGAAGAAGTCAACCGCAAGATTCTTGACGAATCTTGCGGTTGACTTACTTTTTCAGTGCCCTCCAATATAAATGGGGTCTTTTTATGTAACTTCATATTCTTTTCAGATGTTGATTAATAACGTCTTTTTCTATCTCTGATATTGTCATTACCAAAAAACGCCCACATAACAACTACAAATGCTACTACGCCTATCACTATACCTGTTAAGTTCGAAAAAATATATTTAATAAAAACTAATACAAACAATCCATGAATAGCTCCTATAACAAATGCTACAATTCTTCCTATCATAGGATCATAAAAATCATCTGACATAATATCTTTCATCCATGACCATGCCATTATAAAATTAAAGAACAGACTCAAAAGATTTATCCCCCACGTCCACATCATTTCTGAATTGTCTGTATTGTTGCTGATACTATCTAAGAAAACCTTTACAGTTTCCACTCTAATTTCTTGATATCTCAAAATCGCAACTATACTCACGATTAGTACAATTAGTGAAGCGACTGATTTTCCCGGACGCTCTTTAAATACATCTATAATTTTCTCCATAACGTCTCTCCTCATATTTTATACAAATTTTATTAATAGATAAGTCACGTCGCCAAACTTACCTATTCCATTTATCTATTCACTTTTCTTTTCTGCTTTTTTCTTTTCAAGATAATCCTTATGCTGTTCTGGAGTAACATTCCAGTAAAAAGCCTTCTTTCCTACATCCTTCGCATAAACTCTTCTTCCTTTTACAGTAATGAAAGGTCTACAAATTCTCATAATATCACTATCCTTCGCTAAATTTATTTGCAAAGAACACTAAAAAGTGATACATTGTATTTATTAATTTTTTGGCGAAAATTGATACAATGTAGCGACGTGCACTTTTAAGCGTTAGCTATGTCGGCCCTTTGCATGGGCTATTTTTTTTATCCATTTTCTCACCTCGTTTTCAATTTTATTTTTGAATACCCTTATTTATAAAAGCTTATTATTTAAAATAAGCTTTTATAAATAAATTGTCTTCCACCTTCTTGAAGTTGCACCTCGGTTCTCTTAATTAACCTCAAGTTGTGTAATTTAGATAATTGTGTACTAGCGGTATTCAGCTTTTTATCCAACTCACTTGCTACTTCACGTGCTGTTGTCTCTTTATTTTTATACACAAAATCTAAAATTTCTTTTGAAGAATCCCTATTTCCTCCTAAATAACCTAAAACCCTATAATCGTCATTTATTTTCGCTACGATGCATAACTCTTCTAGGTTAAAAGATGTATGTATATTATATTCATGATCATGCTCTACATCCGGGCTAAGGTTTTCTAAAAGAAAATATTTATCATGTTCCTTTTGATTATCAACTAACCATTTAATTGTCTTACCAATTATTTCATCTGCGCCGGAACCATTTATATCTGACACCTGTGACATATCTAAAGAAAAAGTTGTTCCTTTAGGTGCCTCAATCACTTGCTGCATTACATATTCCTTTATATGTTGCAGTTTCCGACGATGGAGCAAGCTAATTTTATCAACAGAATTTTTCTCCAAGAGAATCTGTTGCATCAATCATCACCCCCGTTTTCAATTTCGTAATTGAATTCTAATTATATTAAATCAACTTGCTTGCATATTGTCAACATTTTTTTTTACATTGATTACAATATGATAGAACGTTCCAAAAGATTTTCTTCCTTCTGCCAATAGCTCAAGATTATTTTCCTGTATTTGGTACTTACTATCGTGAGTTCTAAGATATAACTGTGCATCACGAGACCATTGGAACACTCTGGCTTTTACCTCTATTAATCCTTTCCCTCTTTCCTCATCCACTTTACTAGACGCTTTTGTAAAGATGGCTTTTTTTATTACCTCATGACTATTTGAAACAGGCACGTAATCCTTTATGCTTTCAAATATCCCTATACCAGAATCTGCAATAGAAATATGTATAGTATCGTTGCTTTTATAATATTGAACAGACACAAAGCAATTAGCATCTGCATGATCTATTACATTATTCCCCAATTCTGTAATGAAAGATTGAATATCAGAAATACGGTTTGGCTTTAATCCTTTGCTACGAAGAATATCCTTTACAGATGTATTTATTTCATCTACTTCGTCTTCAATTTTAGCCCTTCTCACTTCAAGTAAATTTTCTTTATTATTCCATCTTTTTCTACCGTAGTAAGACTTCATATCAATTTGCTTTTCAAATCCACTTTTTACATCTTCAGGACAGTATTTGAAAAAATCCATTCTCTCCATGTAGCCAATTACATAATGATCCCTTGTACACACCTTTAGCCCATACTTCTCATCTAAAAATTCTAAAGTTGATAATAAACATGTAATGCCTAATGGAGTAATATGCCTCAACAAACTAAAATCTACTAGTAGAGACTCACCTATTTCTAATTCACCGAATTTGATAACGGCTTGAGTATGATTTAAAAAACAATGAATATCGTGAATACTATCTAGTCTTTCTCCTACATCAATTTTACGCATACAATCCTCCTTACCTAAAATACTCCAAAAATGCTATTACATCACCTGAAATCATTCTACACTTCAATTGTATATCCAAATCCATTACAATAAAAGATTATTTTCCCAATTACATAATATAACGATATACTTTTCTACCACTATACTAAAAGGCTACTATCCTCAAGAAAAAGTAGCCTTTTGCTCTATTTTACTCGTACATAACTTGGATTAGCAGTAATGTGAAAGTATTTACATTTATATATTTTAGAACCATTTACAGTTAATACATCTAAGATAGTGAAAGCTTCTCATTTCTTAATTGTTTTAATTTTGGTTCATCACAAATTTTGTGATTTAAACATAAAAAAGAAAACATTTATGAAATCCTGGTAATAATGTTAGCAACCAAACAAACATTAAGAGGATTCATAAACGCTTTCTGTATCACTAGATTTACCAGATTTTAAAGTTCTTAGATAAGAAGAGTACCCCACCAATTTTTATTTCGTCACTGTCGAGAAGAAAACGTTAGAGGAACGTTGTGCTTGTTGTGGGTTTGTTTCTTCCTCTGTTCACGACAGAAGGACAAAAAAAGTAAGAGACCTAGATGTTTTTCACAAGACAGTTTACCTTCTCATTCGAATCAAACGATACCGTTTTCACAATTGCCATGAGGATTTTTCCGAAATATATGAATCAGTGAGTCCTGGTTATCATCAGACGAATCGATTACGCCAGTACCTCTACCAATTATGTGTAGATACTACAATTCAACATGTCAGCACAAAACAAAATATTCCTTACTCTACTCTAGAGAGAATCTTTTACTCAGTGGCTCAGGAAAAAGCTGTGGAACATCAAAATGTAATCAACTGTGTCAGTGATTTAGATGATCTCACCTTGAGCCTAGATGAAATTTCTGTTCGAAAGGAACACCAATATGAGACGGTCTTGATGGATGCAAAATTAGGATGTGTACTAGGAATAATACATAAGCGTACATGCGAGTCTACTGAACAACTGTTGAATTTACGAGTGAAATCCCCAGAAGCTGTGAAAACCGTTGTGGTAGATATGGAAGCCACTGAAAAACTTACGTTTTTCATTCCATAAAACATATGTGAAACGAAAAAAGGCGACTTTCCGTTCNNGAACGGAAAGTCGCCTTTTTCTTATGCTTTTTTACTTCTTTTCTTTTATTAAGGTCATGATTCGTTTTAAGTTTACTGCGAATATGGTCATCGCTCCTTGCATTTGCATGCCAATGAGACCCAAGGAAGATGCCATATCATACCCGTGTCTATGTTTGAGTTCACTATTTTTCGCTTCAATTTTATAGCGCTCTTTTGCTTTTTCTTTAAACAACTCGCTCTCTTGAAAATTTTTTTGTTTACTATGTTCTGTTGAGTAGATAGTGACTGAATATGTTTTTGATTTTGCGCCATCTTTATAACAGCCTTCTTTGAAAGGACATCGTTTACATTTTTCTATATCAAAGTAATAGGTATCTCTTTGATTTTCACCTGTATTTTTCTTTCCTTGTCGTGCTTTTCAAATCGCCATATGCCCAGCTTTACACACGTACATGCCGGCGTCCTTGTTAAACTCAAATTCATCTTCTTTTTGACGTGTACCTTGTGTACTGTTTGGATTTAATTTTGATACTAATTGTAATTTACGTTCGTGCGCATATTGAATATTCCCTTTCTCCGAATAAGCGATATCTCCAATGACTGTATCAATTTTCATCCCTGTTTTACGACTTTTTCCAACCAATGTTTGAAGGTATTTTCCATCGCTTTTTTCCCCTGTTGTAATCACGGCAGCTGTAATCATACGTTCTTCGTCCATCGTAATATGTGTTTTATGCCCAATTCACGCATCAGGATCTTGTGAAAATTGAAGGTGTTCTTGATGATTTTCTACAATTTCTTTTAAATAGTTGAGCTTTTCTTTTACATTTGGATATTCACGAATGGTCTCTTCTTTTTCTACAACTTCTATGACTTTTTGGCAATATTCAAGTTCGTCTCCTAATTCGTTCGACGTTGTTTTAGGTGGGAATTTTTCTTTCATTCCTTCATCGATTTGGTACACAGCTTTGCGAAGTGGTTTAGATTTCTCCATTAAAAATTCCTTTGGTGATTTCTGATTAAATCGAGCTTTTGTATGTGTAGCATCAACGATAATGGGTCGACTATTAATTAAGTCCTTTTCCAATGCGATTTCTACTGTTTTTTGGATGAGCATATCAAGTAATCCTACATCTTTTAGACGAAGTTTGCGGAACTTCGTTAACAAACTAGGATCAATCACCATATCTTCTGGTGCCATATCTAAGAGATATTTAAATGACATATCGTATTTTGTGCGTTCGACAACATCTACATCTGATAAATCAAAAATGGATTTTAACAATAAATATTTGAACATGCGAACAGGCGGCATTGCATTGCGACCGTTATCGAGACAATATTTATCCTTTAATTCCTCTAACACAAAAGAAAAAACAACCATTTCATTAAATTGACGAAGCATATTATCTTTTTGCACGACGATATCGTAAATCGCCATGAATGGGCTAAGGTTAAGAGATTGCTGTTTTGAAATCATCCGAGACACCACCTAGAATTAGTACAACAATTATACATGAAAAAAGTGAAAGCTTCCTCGNNCGAGGAAGCTTTCACTTTTTGAACTATGAGGACTTTTTCAGTGCCCTCATACAATACCGAAACCACTTTTATACCGCTAAATCCTACGGAAGATACTCTTAACGGATTTTACTTAAAAGAATACAACTTTTTAATCTGCTTTCCTCATACCAACAGACAACTCCGCCGTATACCGACAAGAAGGAAAATTACTACAACCTAAAAAAGCCCCTTTTGAACCTTTCCGTTGTACTAAATTCCCATTACACCTAGGACAAATGTGCTTCTGAACTTTTTGTTTTGCTTCTTGTTTGTTCATCTGAATATTTTTTACGTGCTGCTTTTTTATATCCTTGTCAGTGATGTTAGCTTGTTGAAGTGTTTGATAAATTTTTTTCATTGGAATTGGTGAAAGAATTTGCTCTGTATGGTTACAAATATAGGTTGCTACTTCAGAAAAATAGGAAGTATATACATGCGATGAAGTAATGTTAATCTTTTTCAAATCACTTGAATTACTAAATGTGATTAGAGAAATGAAAGGGATATCCTCATTATTCAATATACGTTGTATCGATTTGATATGACCATAATTTTGCCAAACGGGATTATGGAACTTGTCTTTCCTTTTAAAATTAACTTGCGTCCATTTTGGATCCCATTCGTTTCCAAATATCCAACCTTTATAATTTTTTGTTTCTATGACGAAAATGCCTGATTGCGCTATAACAATATGATCAATTTGCGTCATTTTTCCTTTTTCTGCTTTTAAAGTTATATCATGCATGATCAAATATTTATTCGCATCTAGTTTAGATAAGTATTTCTGAACCTCTTTCTCACCAGCACGGCCTTTTATGTTAGTCTGGTTTGCTGCAAAATAGATTATGGCCCTTATAATTAAAAACGCAAACAAAAACGTTATGAACATAGATATTAACATGGCTCGTTGAATTCTCCTTTTATAATTTAAATATACATATAATATTATATGTATATTTAAATTAATATAATAATCCTTTTTTACAAAATTCAACCTCATTTTCCATATATCACTTGTAACTCTGTTCTCAATATAAATATCATGCACGTAAAAACCCCGAATCATGGACTTTTTCAAATTGTCCATAATTCGGGGTTATATTCACTCTATTAATGACCTTTTATGATTAATACTCACCAATGTTAGGTTCATATAAAAAACATACCATAAGAATGTGTGGATTTTATGGCGGAGGCAAGGCATGCTTGTTAGTACCCTCGACCTTATTTAATCTTTCTAAATAAGCATTATTATACTTCACTGTATAACAGCTTCCACTCTCGCTCCAGATCTGCATCCATAGATGAAATATCTAAAGCATTTTGATTATAAATAACACGTATTTCTTGTAATCCTGCAAAGGCAAATCGCGACCATGCTACTGAATTTAAATGAAGTGCGAAGGTTAAAATATTACCACCTGAACGCAGGCCTGCATCTATTCCATCTACAAGACATAATGAGCCATGACCTACTAAAAGCATACGTCTAAGTTCTGGTTTATCACCAAAAGGTATAGATTCTTTCCAGCTACGTTCATGATAAAAACGACTTTTAATTACCAAAAGTAACCTAATCATAATTTCATTAATTACAACTGGTATTACCATAGTTGCACCATGTCTTGCATCATAACCTGATTCAAACACCTTAACAGATAATTCCGCTAAGTTTTTCTGTTCACCATTTACATGAAAAGAACCAAAATTGCATAATTGAAGCATTTCAAAAAAAGGAATTGCCACTCCTGCTCCTCTACCATTTTTAGCATGTCCTCTAGTTCCACTGGAGCCAGCAATATCAGACATAATATGTCCTATCCAATTACAGAATCCACAAAATAGTTTAGCAAAGAAGTTTTCACCTATTAATTCAAACCTACTTCCTACTGGCTCAACTCTACTAAGCCTTCCTTCTGAAATAAAACTACTTTTACTTGTAAATTGATCTAAAATTGAAAAGAATAATCCAATTAAATCAGGAGCATGTCCTAATGACTTTAAATGGTGATTTTTTGCACTCATATTAAGTACATTATCACCTAAATCTAAATCAGATGCATATCTAGCATCATAGTTAACTTTAAATCTACGCTCAAGATAGCCAATTGCACTTGCAATGCCTTCTGGTACTGATTTTGAATTGGTAAATCCATTCTTCTTATCAGCCTTCCATACACTTTGTGCAAACCTCTCTACTAGACCATCAACCTTTTTATCAGTCCAGTTTCCTAATTTACTTTTACCAGGCATCCCAACAAAAAAGGCATCAATTAATCCAGTAGCAACGCCACAAAAACCTGCGATAAGATAGTCATACTTATCACAGTTTGCTTTTTTCATTGTATAGTCTTCTTTTATTCTATTACCTATCTCTGCTCTTTCCACTTCAGTCATTAAGCTTTCAAATGGATCTTTTGAAAAATCAAGATTACTTTTTTCTGCATAGTGGCTAATACTAGACATATATTCTTGCCAACTAATATTATCATTACTTCCAACGGTACTAAGCATTTCAAGATTCCCAACCTGAATCTGTGATTTTTCTTCTTCTGTCAATGTAACTATTTCTTCAATATGGCTTTCATAATTACTCGTATCTATACCTTGTTGTTCACATAACAATTCAGCTTGCATAATTAATAAATCAAGATTATCCAAATTGTCCATATTAATTTCTGACAAATTATTAAGTGATGACTGAATTTTAGATAATTGATTTTCTATAACTTGTCCTTGATGCTTTTGCACTAACATTGCTTTTCCAGCTTGTTCTAGTAATTCATCGCATATATCTTTTTTGGACATTTCACACCACCCTACTTACCAAAAACATTTTTAACTAAATTTTTAGCTACGCCTTTTGCTGATGCTAATGCTGCATCCTTCATGTTTGTATATCCAATCGCTTCAAAAACTGAATATAACTGTTCAAGTTGTTTTAAAGGAAGCTTATCATTCAATACAAATTCTGTATTCTTACTTTCTTCATCTTCATTATTTACTTCCTGCTCAATATAGCAAGTTAATATATAACCACGTAATTTCTCTTTAGTTGGTTCACTTGTTAATTCCTCAAGTCTCGTCATATCTAATGTCTTTGGTAGATGAGAAATCATAGATTCACTTTCTGCATAATTTATTTTTTGTGTTGTTACTTTTGCACCTTTACTCATCATAGATAATAGAGTTGATAGTTTTTCAATTTTCTTTGAAGTTTCTAAGCCATTTTTGATTTCTTCCATAAGCATTCTTGAAATTTCATTAACATCTTCTATAAGATAATCAAGTGATTTTTGAGAGTTTTTTATTATAGCTTGTAACATCCTTTCTCTTTGTTTATTATTTTCTAAATCACCAATACCTGTGAATTTCTTAATTCCTTTATATGTACCAACACCAACTAAAACTACTACACCAACTCCAGTAACCATTCCTGAAAGTCCTAATAGGCCACCCATTCCGAGAGTTGCTAATCCTGATGTAATTCCTGCAGCACTCATACCCACTACAGATCCTGAGAAATAAATAGCTGCTAATGGAACACCTACTGCACCTGCTTTAGCTGCTAAATCCTTCATAGACTTCTTTATTTCCGAATCATTTTTTCTTAACGCTAAGATCTCTTCATCAGTTTTAATCGCTGTTATAATTAACTCAATCTGTTCGTCTTCAACTTGAAGTTTAGTTTGTAATGAAGTTAAAAATTCATTCTCCTTCCAATTGTTAATATCATTTTTGATTTTATATATGTAAATTACATCTTTTATAAGTGATTTCTTTATAACGTCTAAGCTTCCTTCTGGAACATTATCCTTCAGATATTGAATTAAATGATCTGTTTCTTCAATCTCTGCACTATCACACATATAGCTTCTTATTTTTAAGCGGTTCTCGTTATTATAGTCAATTCTAACTATTAATGAAATTATTTCAGCATATACCTTAGAATTAATCCTACTATCATCTGAATATACAAAATTACATATCATTTTAATATACGCATCCTTTATCCCATTACCCATAGATGCAAGTGGAAGCATTTGAGATGTAGTTACATATAACTTTTCTTCTCCTGCCTCATTAATTATTCCATTAATTAAATCTGCTAATTTTTCATAATTTATCCCAAGCATACTGGAAGGCAACTCTATTACGCTTTCGTCATTTAGGTGAAGATAGATATGTTTTTGTTTTGTAGTAAGTTCAAATTCTGCTTTTATTATATTTTCGAATTTATATTCTTGTTTTTCCTGTAGTGTATATCTCACATACATAGAATCACCAGTAAAAACTATTCCCTCTTTTGCACTACCAAAGAGTGTTGAATCAGCTATTCCTAAAACATACTCTGGATTTACACTTGGTGCTATAGCTGAAATTGCATTGTTTAATTTCTTTTCTGGAATTTCAGGTACAACATATACCTTTTCACATATATTTGCTACATTACTTTTAATATAATTTTCTACTGACATCTTCTCACCTTTTTCCTTCATCTAAATTTAAAAAACATACCGATATATTAATTCAATTACATATTAGCACTTTAGATTTAATATAGTCATTTGGACCCAAATTAGTTGAGTCCTTACAATGGATTTCAAGGAGGAATTGCCCGTATGACAAACACGAAATTTAATGAAGAGTTTAATAAATGGTATTTAATTACATCATTTGGGGCAACTTGTAAGAGAATTAAGCAGCAAGTATGGCATATCAGAAGTAACAGTTTATAAATAGATAAACTCATTTTTCAAACTATATCATACCTTCTATACTTGATATCCATTAAATTAAAATCATGTACAGATCTATTATCAAAAACTTCAAATTCAAGAACCTGGATAACAAGTGTTTCTCCCCGTTCATCCCTTGGAATTATTTTATGATCTTTTAAATACTTGATTCCTGAACCGATTCCCAAATACTCATCAACTTTTACTTTGCCCAGAAATGTTGTAAAGTTGTAGATTGTCAACCAAATTTGACCCATCTTTGTCACTGAAAAATGACCCACCTACTCTTGCTTCGTAGCTAACCGTTCTTTCATTCTGTAGCTATTTCCGTTAATATTAAAAATATGACAGTGGTGTGCCAATCGATCTAAGATAGCTGACGAAATAATCGTGTCTCCAAATACTTGATCCCACTGATCAAAGGGCATATTTGTTGTTAAAATAATGGATCCTGTTTCGTATCTTCGGCTAATGAGTTGGAAAAATAGATTGGCTTTTTCTTTATCTACAGGCATATACCCTAACTCATCGATAATTAATACATGTAAACGCGATAAACTTTCTATTCGCTCTGTCAATGTATTTTCCACGAGAGACGAATACAGAATATCCATTAACTCCTTAGCGGAGTAAAAAGCGACACGAAATTTTGCTATACAAGCTTTGATTCCTAGGGCAATCGCCAAGCGTGTTTTCCCCACACCTGGCGGTCCCATTAAGATAATATTTTCTTTTTTCTCTAGGAAACCTAAATTAGCGAGTTCTCGTATGTAAGTATCATTAATAGAAGGTTGAAAGGCGAAATCGAACTCTTCTAATGTAGAAACGCGCGGGAACTTTGCTAATGATATTTTCCGATTAATGGATCGATCCGTTTTTGATAACGTTTCAGCTTCTATGAGTTTCGCAAGAAATCCAATATAACTCATCTTCGTTTTTGCTGCTTTTTCAGCCTCTTCTTCAAAAATTGTACCGATTTCCCGTAAATGTAATTCTTTTAGCTGTTTTGTTAATCGATCTAGCTGTTCGTTTTTCATGAAATTCCCCCTTATGTATTGGTTATTATATTAGTGAAGAAGTTGACTATAATAGTTCAAAGAACGTGTTTCTGTTTTTACTGTAGGTAATTTATCTATTTTGGGCATTTCTGTTATCTTTCTTGGTGAACTCCGTAGGAGATTTTGTATAAACTCCACTTCTGTTCGTTGATACATAACAGCTTGCTGAAGTACCGCATCAATGATTGTATCTTCATAGTAATGTCTTAATTCCAAAATCTTTTGAAAACGATGACCGTGATTTGCTTTCACTTCTTGCTGTAAAAGCCCCACATAACTTTCCCCTGATGGGAATTTTTCAAGAAATAGTTCACGTAATTTGGGTAATGATTTTGGAAGTTTATTATTTAGCCCTTCATAATGTTCTTCCTTATAAATCGTACTCCCTTTTCGATTTGAAATCATGTGTTCATCGATCCACTTACCATTCTCGTTGTACAGTTTTAAAATATGTCCATGACTAGGAAGAATCCAGATTTGTTTTCCAGCGTATAGATGTGGCACACTGTATTTCACCCCTTTATACGAAATGAGACAATCCCAACTCACCCTACGGGTTTCTTTCATCGTATGGATGTAACTTGTATTAGGTAGCGGTGAAAGTGCTTGTACTTCTTCTAAATAACGAATTGAAGGAGGAATAAGTGTTGTTTTATTTGGCTCTTTTTCCCATTGTTTTAAAAATAAATAGCCTTTTTGAATCAATTCCTCAACACTCATAAATTCATTTCCTCGTATAAAATGATGTTCAATATAAAAGAAAGGTCGTTCAACTTTTCCTTTTGTACGAGGCCAATAAGTTTGACAGGCATAGGGTGAAAATCGATATGTGCCCGCTAGTTCTAAGAGCTTTGGGTGATAAATTGCTGTTTCATCCCTAGGATGACTAAGAACTAATTGTTTTGCATTATCTATGACAATTTGTCTAGGAACTCCTCCGAAACTTCGAATTCCTTCTTCAAGCGATTCTAATACAGATTCTATAGATTGGGATAAACTGAACGTCATATATTTTTTGCGGCTATAGCCCAATATAAGCAAGAAACAATACACTTGTGTAACAGTCCCGTTTATTTTAATTTGATATGGTGACCAATCAAATTGTGCTTGTTCTCCTGGATCTGTTTCAAATCTAACAGTCTTTTGTTTCGATTGTTTCTCTTGTTCCAAAGTTCGTAAGAACCTATAAACTGTAGCTTGGGAACCTTTATATCCCTTGGCCTGCAATTCTTTAAAAATTCTAGTTCCGATTAATCCTTCGCCTACATACTCTCGAATTATTTCTTCAAATGGCACGATTAACTTATCTTCTTTTTCTTTTCTTTGATAAGTAGGGACTTTCTCAGCTTTTAATGCTTTTCTTACAGTATTCCTTGAGACATTTAGTAACTTAGTAATGGATCGAATAGAATGTCCTTCTTGTTTTAGTGCTCGAATTGCTGTCCACTTTTCAATCGTAATCATCCCCCTAAACAAACTCCTCTCATTTTGTCATGAGAGCATTGTATTTTTATTTTAGGGGTGGGTCAATTTTCGATGCGAAAAGTGGGTCAGTTTTCATTGTAAATCTACAGTAAAGTAGTTTCTGAAAATTAAATCCTCTGATATATAAAAACTTTTTACCTTAAAACCCTTCTTTACTAATTCTTGAGGGTACGTATCGTTCATTAAAAATCTACTTAACGGGTCAATGATAATAATCCAATTGTTAGCATGTCCTACTCCAATACTATTCCCCACAGAAACCGATGAGATATCTTCATAATCTAAAATAAAATAATCTGAATGACTTGGAGCAATTCCATCCAAGCTTAAAAATATTAGGAACAATCGTATAACCTTCTTATGTATCATAAACAGATTTTAAGTAGTTTTGTAGTTGCCCATCTGATTCTCACGACTTATATTTATTTTCAATTAAGATTACAATCTTCTGCGACTCTGATACAGCTAAAATATCAATACGTTTGTTATCTGTTGTCTGCACTTCACGAAGAACTTCCGAATCATGTAGCGCCTGTCTATGTAACTTAATAAAATCATATTTACCGATTAAATTTTCATTCTCTGCCTTTACAAATACTTTAGAGAGTAACTTGTTTATAAAAAAACCCTAAATTATGATTACCATTTGGATCAAGTAGCCAAGAATTTATGTTGGAATGACGAATTTTAAGCTCATTTTCCATATATCACTTATAACTCTGTTCTCAATATAAATATCATGCACGTAAAAACCCCGAATCACGGACTTTTTCAAAGGATTCATAGTTCGGAGTTACATTCTTGTAGACTAGACTTTGCTTAATTGTCTATTCTATCTATTTTTTATGAAATATAATTTGTTATTTTCCTTCCAAATAATATTCAATCTATAACAGTGGGAATAACACATTCTTTAATCAATGTCCACCTATCACGAGGATTAAAAATAAATTCCGATGCAATCGCCACAACAAGATCCTTTCCCGGAACACAACAAATAACATTACCGCCATCGCCTCGTGCTAAGTATGCAAAAATTCCGTCCTCTTCATGTATCCACCACAAATAACCATAATTATTCGGGTTTATCGTTGTTGATTCATCAATCCACGTCTTAGAAATAACCCGGCTATTGTTCCAAATACCACAATTCAAATATAGAAGACCAAAGCGTGCCATATCACGGGAAGTTAGCGTAAGTCCCCATCCTCCAGTGGAGTTACTGTTCGGATCTTTCACCCACCCTTTTACATTTTTCCCGAATAAGTCCTCAAACCCAAATGATTTCATTTCATAATCCGGAATTTCTTTCATGCTGATGGGTTTAAATAGGCGTTCGTTGGCAAATTCACGGGCGCTTTTTCCTGTGCTCCGAGTAATGATGGCGGAAAGCAAATGTGCTCCTGCGGTGGAATATTTAAAATCGCCGAGTTTTCCTTTTTCGCCTAGCATGTCAAGGGTATATGTTATCCAGTCTGGTTGTTGGCACAATTTGTCTAATGGCTCATGCCAGTCCTCGAATGGATATGGTGCTGTCATGGTGAGAAGATGGCGTATGGTGATTTCCTGCTTTTGGGCAGCATTAGTAACATATTCGGGGAAAAAGTCTAGCACCTTCTGATCTACACTTGCAATATATCCTGCGTCTATAGCAATACCAATAAGGGCAGAAATGATACTTTTCGTTACAGACGCCACATGATGCGTATCATCTGGGCCATAACCATTATAATATCTTTCATAAGCAATATATCCTTTTCTCACAACAACAATACCGTTTATATTGCTGTACTCGGATTTTATCGTAGTCTCAATCTCTGAAAGTTTTTCAGAGTCCATTCCCAAAGCTTCCGAGTCTGCAGCTTGCCATGTTGTAGTTGGCCAGTCATTTCTTTGCATGTTAGATCCCTCCGATAAGACTTATTTTGTTTTGTTTAGCGAACTCTACTATTTTTTCTTTACAGGAAAATATACCTCGGTAACAATATCATCAGGAGCGGTAGCTTGATTGGGTTCGGTTATGTATACTTCATACGGTGGATTTATCAATTCATATCCTTCTTTTTCAATCCATTCCATTAAGTTAGCATATACCGATGTCAATTCTGGATATGGTCCCTTTAAAATAGACTTTGCACAAAGGCTTCCTGGCAAATCTCTCGTTCCTTTTACAGTCGCTTCTATTGAAATAGCAAACTCTGTATCATTACCGGCAGGATTGTATTCAGAGCTGTGATAAATCGTCATTGGCTTACTAAGCAAGGTAAGTTTTTCAGTAGCGATCTTTTCATACAGCCTGCTGAAATATTTTCCGTACCCTGCAGCATAGTCATTGCTACTCATCATCTGACGTATTGAAAGGATATTCATTGTCTTTGTTTCAACAAGTTGTACTTCTATATTGTCAAGGTATGACATAATCGGTATGCCGTTTTCTAAATTGAGAATGTCATTTCTCATTTGATTTAAAGTATATTCCAAAGCGTTTAGCTTTTCCTGTATGTCCTTTCTTTTGCGATTAAGAACAGAAAACAGTCTCTCTTCTGACTGATCCTCTTCCAATTCCAAAATGGCTTTGATTTCTTCTAGAGAAAAATGATAAGATTTCAAACGGTTGATAAGAAGCATCGTTTTTAATTGCCTAATGGAATAATATCTATAACCATTTTCAGGATTAATCTCATCTGGATGAATTAATCCAATTTCATCATAATATCGAAGCGTTTTTGTTGATACTTTGCATATCTTTGAGAATTCTCCAATTGATAGCAAGAGTGCCACCCCCATTCTTCATATTTTTTACGGATAAAATGCTTTGTTCTATTCTTTTATACAGCTTACCGTAAGGGGAAGGTCAATCACAATCATGCTCCCAACTAAAATAAAAAAACACTCATGAGAGTGCTTTTTACTAAAATCTTATTCTTACACAGGTACTTTCGCTTTTCTTTGATTGACCTGCGTGCTTAGCTTAATTAACCTCTCGCGATCTATTAGTACTACACGATTCGTAGTAGCCAATTTTCGTGCTGCTGGTGTGAAATTGCTGTTCGTAACAACCCACGTTTCATCTGCTTTTGCTTTCTCTCTTCGTTTAAACTTTGCCTGTGGCAGAAAAAAGGCCCTGCCCCCCCCATATACCAATCAAAGATAAAATACAGTTTAACTACCATGAAAGAAACCTAAAAAGAGAACCTTTTGCAAGGTTCTTTTCACTATTTTTATCCTAATTGTCTATATAATACCAGGTTGGGAGACTAAGATAGTCTTTATGGACTGAATATCTTTTCTTCCATTAGTAATCGGATCAATACCTATTAGATCTCCAATGGCGGTATTAAAATCTTCAAGTAGTACTTTATCTGTAATTAAGCTTGATAATTCAGGTAAATCTATTGCACATGACAAAGCTTTTTCCATCATGTGATGGGCTTCCCCTGTACCTATAATTGTAATACCTTTTGATAAGAGTTCAAAAGGTTTGACCGTAAACTCATAAGTGTCATCAAATCCCATAGGTATCAGTCTCCCACCCTTTTCAATCAGTGGATATGCCCATTCAAGTTGATTGCCTATCGCATCAAAAATTATATCAAATTTTCTTCCCTGGTTAATATGGAGAACCCTTTCTAAAGACAGGTCTTGAGGATGATACACATATTTAGTTATTTTTTTTGCTGCCTCTGTTCTAAAATGACTAATTTCTGTTGCAACTGTAATCCTAGAAAGCTTTCGCGCAATTAATTGAACTAACAACCCTATTGGTCCTGATCCTAAGACTAAAACTGATTCATGGGGCTTTATGTTTGCTTTTTCTATAACACTAAGAACACAAGCAAGAGGTTCAATTAAAGTTGCTCTTTCCCATTCCATTGATTCAGGCAATTTATAAATAAATCTATCTTCTCCAACATAATATTCTCCAAATGTTCCATGAGAACCAATTCCCAATTGCCAATCATCAAATTCTTCGCAATAACATGTTAATCCTTTTCTGCAATAATAACATTTTCCGCAAAATTGAGTAGGATCAATTACTACACGATCCCCTACCTTTACATTCTTTACGTTTTCTCCTACTTCAACTACTACACCAACTGATTCATGCCCCATAACCATGTTTGGTGCAGCATACATTTTTCCCTTTAATACATTTAGATCAGTTCCACATATTCCAGTCCCATATATTTTAACCTTTACGTCATTATTTTTTTGTATTTTTGGCTCTTCTACTTCCTTATATTCTAATTGTTTATTTTCAGTCCATACTAATGCCTTCATATTTTTTTTCGCTCCATTTCCAATTAATTTGTTCCAATAGGTTTTGGTGTAATTCTTTGGTAGAAGCCGCTATACATGACTGTTGATTATTATAGCTAAGATCTGTTAACAATGTTTCATCTAAAGATTCCCCATATGCATCAGTAATCATTACTCCTGCTTTTTTTGCTAAAAATACGCTTGCGGCTATATCATATGGAAATAAATGCAATACCTGACCATTTCCTACTCTTTGGAAATCATCTAATAATTCTGGGGAATCTTTAAGTAGTCTGTTTCCAATATCAACATACGCATCCATCTGTCCTGTAATAATCCTTGAAATAGAATATGACGCACTATTAAATATAAATACTCCGCCATTGTTTGCAGATTCATCAATTAAATGACCATAGGATTCTATCATTAATTTAGTAGGATGACCGTTAAACTCAAAACTCCAAAACATATTTTTAATTTCTTTGTCTTGGCTTAAATTTGGTAATTGACTATTATATCCTTCAAATTCTATAGAATTTGAAAAAATATCACCATACATATAATTTCCTGTTTTAAGTTCCATTAAAAAAGCATATTCAATATCTTTAATTTTCGCATTATCTTTGTACTTCGCTAATGCAATTGATATACATGACATTTCCAAACCTGCTGCTGCAGGACGAGTACCATCAATCGGATCTACAATTAGGATGTATTCTGGATTCTCCCCAAAAGTTTTCAATCCACCATCCTCGGTATAAAATACAACAGGCGCTTTTTTTTCTAATATATAATCAAGAACTGCTTTTTCTGCTGCTTCGTCAATATTAAATTGGGCATCTCCACCTGGTGAGTACCCATTTACTATGCGGTTCTTTAAAGTTCCCTTTTGACTTTTTATTTGATTGTATACGTATTTCCCCAACTCAATAATGTAGTTTTTCATTTTATTTCCTCCAGTAGTCTATCTAATCTATAGCATAGTTCTTCTGCTTCACTCAAAGTAATAGTAAGAGGTGGGCGAATTTTAAATACATTTCCATAGCCATATCTTGATGTTCTAATAATTATGCCATGATCCATAGCACGTTTGGCAATATGATTAGTCAGCTCAACATCAGGGTCATTATTATCTTTCACGATTTCAACCCCAATCATTAACCCGACTCCTCTTACATCTCCAATAAACTTAAATTTCTCTTTCATTTCCTCTAAACGCCCCATAATATAATTCCCCACCACAGTCACATTTTCTAAGAAACCAGGTCTCTGCAAAATGTCAATTGTAGTACATGCCGCTGCAGAGGCCATTACATTCGAGCCGTACGTAAATGAATGATGATGGCCAGGCATACCTCCATACTTTTCCTCAGTAAGAATTGCCGCTACTTGGAATCCGGTTCCACCTAAACCTTTTGCTACAGTCATCATATTTGGTTGGACATCAAAATAATCAGCAGCAAACATTTTACCTGTTCTACCAAATCCAGTTTGTATCTCATCAAAAATTAACGCAATATCACGCTCTTCACATAATTTTTTCAGTGCTTGAAAATAGCCTTTAGGAGGAACTATATTCCCGCCATTACCAGATATCGGTTCAACTATAATTGCAGCAACATTCCCTGTGCTGGCATATTCAATAAAATCGTTAATTCTTTCAACACATAACATGCCACAAGAATCTGATTTTTGATTATAAAAACAACGTAAGCAATAAGGGTCTGGAACTTGTAACCCAAATGAAAATTGAGGTGGAAACGGTTCTCTTCGGAAAGCATTACCTGAAAGTGCTGACATCATGTAAGTTTGTCCCAAATGACTTCGAAATAAAGATATAACATCGCGTTTACCAGTATTATATTGTGCGATTTTAATAGCACCCTCATTTGCAGCTGAACCACTGCTAACCTTTGGGTGTACCCTTGTTAGATTACTGGGAGCGATTTCAACAAGTTTTTGCGCTAAGGTGTTTACAGCATCTGTTTGATACGAAGAAGTAACGTGTATAAGATTATCCATTTGATTTTTCACTACATCAATTACCTCTTTGTTGCTATAGCCCAAATTCAAGTTAAATGTAGCTGATGCACAATCAAAATATTTATTCCCATCCTGATCATAAAGATAAATTCCTTCTCCTCTCTCCATAACAACATCATCTACTTTATAGTAGAGACTATCAGGACCTGTTAAATTTTTAACTTTACCACTCATCTTTACAACACTCCTATTATTTTATTAATGTCAAAATAATAATTATGAGCACACTCATTACGTTAGGGGGCCCTCCTAACGAACCAATAGTGGAGTATGATTGCATCTCATAAGTGCTACAACTTAAATAAATGTTATTAAATAACAAAATTATAATATCCTGTAAAACGCCCTCATCACAAGTTAAAATAACGTAAACATATTGAGAAAATTACAATCGATAAAACAATTAAAATATTTTGTTATTTTTTGGTATAATTAGAAATTGTTAAATAATTAACCGTATTAGTTTCACAATCTTATCAAAATATGCTTGTTACTAAGGAGGCGGAATAATTGAAAAATCGTTTGTTATGGATTAGCTTTTTTTCTTACATGATAATTGCATTTACTTTAGTTGTCATTGGTGCACTGCTACCTGAAATATTAACTCACTATAAACAAAACTATAGTAATGGTGGTGTACTTATTTTTAGTCAATTCATTGGTTTTCTGCTTGGGGTAATTAGCATGCCTTTTTTAGTCCAGAAACTAGGGAGGAAGCATGTTGTAGTCATTGGATTATTTCTAATTAGCCTTGAATTATTTATATTTTTTTTACCAGATTGGCATTTGCTCTTCCCTCTCGTTGCATTAGCAGGATATGGTGCTGGATTAGCCGAATCTTGTATCGGTACCATTATTTTAGTAACATTCCAAGAAAAACAAGCTATGGCAATGGGAAAACTAGAAGTTGCATTTGGACTAGGAGCACTATTCATGCCTCTTTTTTCTAGCTTTTTAATAAGTAACGGTATCTGGGAATATGCATTCTTCCTCTTAGGTATTTCTTCTTTTCTTGTTATGCTTGGTTGGAAACTCGCATCTTTTGGCTCAATTAATGAGTACCTTATTAAAAATAAAAAGGATGCCTCTCCCAGTAGTCAGAAGACCAGTTCTTACACCAAAAAGACTGTTCCCATTATTATATTTTCAGCCATCTATTTCTTTTGTTATGGTGGGAGTGAGGTATCTATTGTTCATTTTTTACCTTCAATATTTAGAGAGGAATGGGGTATTTCAAATTCACTAGCCACTGTGACTGTAACGGTTTATTGGCTAGCAATGGTAATAGGTCGTGCATTAACGGGGAGCATTTCAGAGAAATTCACCTATAATTCTTTCTTACTATTTATAAATATTGGGGGCTTATTAGTTCTTATAGCCTTCGGATTAAATAACAATATTTGGATTGGCTTCTTTCTTTGCTTCTTACTAGGTTTATGTATGGCAGCAATGTTTGCTATTGCTTTAATTATTACCAATAAATATTTTCCAGGTCAGACAGAAAAAACAACTAGTATATTATTAGCTATGAACGGATTTGGTGGATCCTTAATCCCTATTATGATTGGACACAGCATGGATACTTATCCTGTCCATATTTCTTTTTGGTTTTTTGCCAGCATCATGTTCATAATGTTAATGTTAATAATTGGTATGCAATTATTAGGAACTAAGCAATTATCCTTTATTAAAGAATTAGACCAAAACCATAGAGGTTAAAATAAAAGAATTACTCTCTTAATCATCATGCCCATCAACTTAAAAAAGTCCCTTACCCTCAAATGTAAAAAACGAACAATTCTCTTGGATTAGAAATTTAATTTTTTACTCATGGCATTTTTTGATTTCCTTCTTTTATAAGAAAATCAAAATAAGATTTTGAATTGAAAGGTGAAGA
>NZ_NVOY01000128.1 GCF_002551005.1 Bacillus pseudomycoides | reverse complement strand
CTGCGAGACGAACCCGCTCTCTTCGGGCAGGGCGAGCTGGACCGAGGCCGTCGTCACGTTCTCGAGAGCGCCGATCGTGCGGGCGAGCTCGCCTTCGATCGCACGCTTGTACGTGACCGACTGCTGGAACTCCGAGCTCGTCACGCCCATCTTGTCGAACAGCGAGTACCCCGATGACTCCGCGCTGGGCAGGCCGGCCGCCGCGGCCGCGAGGCGCTGCTCGTAGACGGCGGTCTCGGGCACGAGCACGGTCGAGCCCCCGTCGGTCAGCTCGTAGG
>NZ_NVOY01000127.1 GCF_002551005.1 Bacillus pseudomycoides | reverse complement strand
ATCATCGGCAACCTGTTCAGCTGCTCGCTCGCCGCGTACGCCTTCGCCCGATTGCGGTTCCGTTTCCAGCGGACGGCCTTCGTGTACATGCTGGCAACGCTGATGCTCCCGATCCACGTCGTGATCGTGCCGCAGTACATCCTGTGGGCGCAGGTCGGTCTCACGGACTCGTTCTGGCCGCTGATCGTGCCGAAGTTCCTCGCAACCGACGCGTTCTTCATCTTCCTCATGGTGCAGTTC
>NZ_NVOY01000126.1 GCF_002551005.1 Bacillus pseudomycoides | reverse complement strand
TTCATTTCTTCTACATGTATAACGCGGAATCCATGATCTTCTAAATCTGTTAAAAGCGTTTGTAACTCTTCTGTAGCAAACTCTTCTCCTAATGTAAACATAATTCTACGTACATATAGTGCCTTGTTATCAAAAGTCATTAAACTTTGAATCCCGCTATATTTTTTCAATACAGTTGATAGTTTTTGAATAGCACCATTGTAATCTTGTGTTCCGATCATAACTGAATATTCGCTAGAATGAAGACCCCACGCATCTTCTAGTAATTCAAACACTTTTTTATGCGTTAAAATTCCAAGAAAGACTCCGTTATCATTCACAACAGAGATATATGGTAACTCCTTAATAGTAAAGAAAACTTTAAAAAATGAAGAATCTTCTTTTACATAGCCATCTTTATTGCGCAATAATTCTTTCACATTATCGTCTAAAGAACCTTTGTATTCTAAAATATCTACCTTGTAAATATTCCCCAAAAACATTTCTTCTTTTTCATCTAGAACCGGAACACATCGATATCCTGTTTTATTCAAATGATCTAATGCTTCTTGTAACGTATATGTTTCCTTACAAAATAATACTTCTCTTTTTAAAACATAGTTTCCCTTTACTCTCATAAAAATCCCCCTTATGTTAAAATAATTTCTGTGACATAAATATATAATATTTTTAGAAAAAAATAAATAAATTTATTTAATTTTTCTGAATTCTAATCGTTATTCGTCACAAATTCTACCT
>NZ_NVOY01000125.1 GCF_002551005.1 Bacillus pseudomycoides | reverse complement strand
AAACTTATCATTTTTAATGAGACAATCTTGATTTGTATACAAGATTTCCTTTTCAAAAGAACGAATATACTTTGGAATTCTAGGTTTTCCAGTATATTTGTTGGGATTCTTTTTATAATTTTTTAAACTAGCAAAAAAAGACTTCCAATTTTGGAATACATTTTTCATGATGGATTGACTAGATTGCGTGGGTAAAGCACGATAATCCTTCTG
>NZ_NVOY01000124.1 GCF_002551005.1 Bacillus pseudomycoides | reverse complement strand
TCCTTCATGGCTCACCATTTATTTTAATTTCGCGGTCGTGGCGGAATGGCAGACGCGCTAGGTTGAGGGCCTAGTGGGGGCAACCCCGTGGAGGTTCAAGTCCTCTCGGCCGCACCAAAAAAAAGAAATAAAAAAAGCACTTGCATTAATTTCACCATAATGGTATATTAATGAAGTCGCAAAAAACAAACAACATATATTAAGCGCCCGTAGCTCAATTGGATAGAGCGTTTGACTACGGATCAAAAGGTTAGGGGTTCGAGTCCTCTCGGGCGCGCCATTTACGGGAAGTGGCTCAGCTTGGTAGAGCACCTGGTTTGGGACCAGGGGGTCGCAGGTTCGAATCCTGTCTTCCCGACCACGCGGGTGTAGTTTAGTGGTAAAACAAGAGCCTTCCAAGCTCTGGTCGAGAGTTCGATTCTCTTCACCCGCTCTTAAGTTCTTTGAAAACTGAA
>NZ_NVOY01000123.1 GCF_002551005.1 Bacillus pseudomycoides | reverse complement strand
AGTCCTACCTGCGGAGCCATATGCTTCCATAGCTCAGCTGGTAGAGCACTTCCATGGTAAGGAAGAGGTCACCGGTTCAAGCCCGGTTGGAAGCTTGTGAGAAGTATCAAAACTTTTTGGCCCGTTGGTCAAGTGGTTAAGACACCGCCCTTTCACGGCGGTAACACGGGTTCGAATCCCGTACGGGTCACCACTTTTGGAGGATTAGCTCAGCTGG
>NZ_NVOY01000122.1 GCF_002551005.1 Bacillus pseudomycoides | reverse complement strand
GTAACGACAATCCAAGGTGGAACGTTAAATGTAGTGAATACAGTAAGTACAGTAAATGCAGTGAATGGAGCAACAGTAACGACAATCCAAGGTGGAACGTTAAATACAGTTAATCAAGTAACAACAGTTGTTGCAATTTCACAGCAAAATTTTGTTGAAAGTAACGCTCTCAATATTCCAGTTACAACGACAAACTACACACCGATACCAAGTGCAACACTTTCAAGGGTCACAGAATATTATGATATATATACTTATTTTGTCAAAAATCAAACTGGGAACACCGTTAATATTTTATTAGAAATTAGTCCTAATGATACAGATTATTATCCGGATACAGAAATTACTAATATAGTAAATACAGTCGTTCCGGTAACACCGAAATATTTTATGAAGTATACGCGAGTTTCATATAAGGTAACGAGCGGTAGCAGTACAATTGATGTTTGGTTTAATGCACAAGGATAAAGTGAAACTTCCATAAGTAGGGAAAAGAGGGGGATCCCTCTTTTTCTACTTTATCCCGCTATTTGTGGGCAGTAATGCTCCCACCTCAAAATTCGGCGAAAGCACTGTCCAGTTCCAGTGGCTAGAATGTTCGGTGGCTTCGCTTCTTCCTACGAGGTAAAAAACACCTCTACGTCAGAAGCTCCATCCCCCTCACATTCTGGACGAGCCACTTCCACATTTCTTTGTTGTCCAGCTCTAGCGGCTAGAATCTCCGGTCGTTTCGCCCCCTCGGACGAGGCAAAAAGCGCCTCTCTGTCAGGGGCGCGGGCGCCCTGCGATTCTGGGTGAGCCACTTCCGCTTTTCTAAAGAAAGTTAGGTGGGAGATAAA
>NZ_NVOY01000121.1 GCF_002551005.1 Bacillus pseudomycoides | reverse complement strand
TCAGGTACTCCAATTTCATTCCTTATATTATCAACTACTGTCTTTTCATTAGCATTTAACACCCTATCAGGATGTAACAACTCAACAAATTCGTCTACTGAATGCCCATTATCATTAATAATTCTTTTAATACTATCACAGGTATTTAGCTCAGCATTACTTATCCCTTCTGTAACCCATCCAAATTTTTTATTAAATTCAAATTTTGTTGCTACATTGCCAGTTTCCGAATCTATAATATTCAATATATCT
>NZ_NVOY01000120.1 GCF_002551005.1 Bacillus pseudomycoides | reverse complement strand
AGAAAACTTGCTTTTGATGTATAAGATTCCTCGGTTACAACAACTTGAATACCTACCGCACTCGCTTTGTATGTAATCATTTGAATCAATAAACTATGCGAGATATGGCAAAATGTTTGGTTATTTTTCTTTCCCATATTCGTTTCTTGTTTCCAACTTTTATTTTGACCAATAACAATTTTGCAAACTTCCTCTTCTTGAGCTAGTTTTACAATATGATGACTCGCTTTATGGAAGATGTCTTTTATTTTCAGGTAACGCTTTTGATGAAGTTTTTCTATTCTTTTAGAAGTAAAAGATCCTTCATTTATTTGTTTACCTTTCCTTAAAACACTTGTAAAATGGCTCTTCATTTTATTGTAATATTGATTTATGCTTTTGACATGTTTGCCCTTAACAAGAACAGGCTTCATACCTGTGTTTGTTACGATGGTTGCAAGGTTATCAATCCCTAAATCAATACTCATATAACGATCATTCTCTTCAACGGATTGTTGTTCTGAAGGAACATCTATCACTAAATCCACCACATATCCATTGTATTTTGGGATAACTCGAACTTGCTTCAGTTTCCCTTCAGTAAACCCCAATTTCCCAATGTTTAATTGTAATTTTGTCTTTGGAAACTT
>NZ_NVOY01000011.1 GCF_002551005.1 Bacillus pseudomycoides | reverse complement strand
GTTCGGAAAGAGCTGTAATTGGGTTTGTTTGCTTTAATACATTATCTATCGGAAACCATATTGCAGCTGGAACTATGCATCTATATTTTCAGCCTTTTACAAACTCGTTATTTTTAGTTTCCATCTTATATTTAGGAATCCTATCTTCACTGTTAACAGCATTCCTATCAAATTATGCTTTATCTATTGTAGAAGCATCGAAAATGAGTGTATTTAGCAATGTATCTACTTTAATTACAATGTTCGCTGGTGTCATCTTCTTACAAGAAGAGCTTTCGTATTATCATATTATTGGGGCAATCATGATTATTCTCGGCGTATTAGGTACAAACTTTTTAGATGAAAAATTTGTGTCTGCGAAGAAGAAAAATGTTAGTGTGTAAAAGAAAAAGCCTGTTTTGAGTGTGATCAAAACAGGCTTTCACCGATATTTGATTCTCTATTAATTATTTTACAACTGTTCTAGTGCCTCTAATTTTAACATCGCACCGAAATATTGCGAAGCAGTAGTAAACGCAATAAATGCACAAAGCTCACTTATTTCTCCTTCACTAAAACATTCCTTCAAAATATCAAAAGTTGAATTTGATATCTCTCCCTTTTGCATTAAAAATACTTCCGCAAATCCTACTGCAATTGATATTTTTTCATTAAACTTATCAAACTCAGGTTTTCCTTTCGCTTTACAATACTCACAGCCGTTACTTTGCGCTAACGTTCTCCTTACTTGTTCCTTTAACTCCGCAGAAAGCAATCCATCTTTTTCTAATACCTCTCCTAAGTGAGACCACCCTTTCATCACTTCTCTGTTATGCCCTAACAGTCTTTGAAATGGTGATTCTCCGAAATTTGATTCAATAATTCTTGCCATTTAAAATCCCCCCTTGTTATATTAATAATAGAAAATCAAACCATTTAATTACATTAAATCAATAACGAATTAACTAAAAATATTTTAAATAATTAACGAAAAAAGAGGATTTATTTTAAAAATGAAAATAGATAATATTGATAAGAAAATAATAGATGAATTACATAAGAATAGTCGGTTATCAATGAGTGAAATTGGAAGAAGAGTAAATTTATCTTCACCATCCGTAACAGAACGAGTAAGACAAATGGAGTCATTTGGAATTATTAAAAGATATACTTTAGAAATTGATTATGAAAAATTAGGGTTATCAATCCAGTGTATAATAGAAGCAACTGTTAAAAACGGAGACTATAAATCATTCAAAAATTATATAGAAAAACTTCCAAACGTAGAATTTTGTTATCGTATAGCAGGAAATGCTTGTTACATGCTAAAAATGCAATTTGAAAGTTTTGCTAAAGCAGAGAAGTTCATTGAGGATGTAAATCCATTTGCACATACTGTAACACATTTTATTTTTTCACCTGTTCAAACAAATTTACAAATTAATGCGGACTAAACATCCGCTTAAAAATTATTAAAGTTATTTAATTATCCTAAATCTTTAGTGAAAGAATTCCAAATAGATTTTGTTAATCAGATTAAGATTAGCCGGCCTTCATCACATTAAAGTAAGAAACCGGTTTTCAAAGATATTCGCAGGAGGATTTATAATGAAAAAGAAAATTACTTATGGTGTAATTGTTTTAGCAACTTTATCGTTAGGAACGTACATTACCCTAACATATAATGATAAAAAAATAGAAGAAAAGGTTCAGGAAAAACCGAAAGTTCAAACCATTCAAAAGCAACAAAAAGATAGTTATGTAGTTAGTAATGATGATTTATCTAAAGCAGCTCAGTCTATTGGAGAAATCCAAAACGAGCAAACTATAAATGACATGATGATACACATGTATTTCCAAAAACTAACATTTCATGGGAATAATCTTCATGTTCGTGGTACCCGTGATGTAGGTCGAGTTCAGATGACAAAAGAAAACATTCAATACTTAAAAAAAAACATAAATGTTATCAATAATGATGAAAGACCAAAATATGAATCTATTCTGAACAAATGGTACAATGGAAATTTCGAATCTGCAGTTGAAGACTTTATAGAAATTCGTTATTTACGTTTAGGAAAAAAGGTAAGTGCAGAAGAATTTAAACTAACTAAAAAAACTGATAGCGATGAAAAAGAATATATTCTCCATTTCTTTGGTCAGGAAGGATTAGATATTCATAAAAAAGAGTGGAAACAGGGAGAGTTGTAGAAATGAAACTGAATTGTACTTCACTAGGAAGTACAATATTTTAACTCCGCATTACCGTGTTTCCTTTGTAAAAAAATATTATTATTTAAAACACCTCAATTTAATATCGAATTGAGATGAACAAAATGCAAAGTCGTAAATCTTTAAAATAGGATATTATTATCTTTTTACCATTGTTTATTTAAAATGCTTTCTTATTAGTTTCAATGATTGTTATAGAAAATGAATTTGGTTGGATACGTTTACTTATTGCGTTAGCATGCCTATATGTTTGGGTATCCAGTGCAATAGAGATTAGAAATACGAAATACAAGATAAAACAAAAAAGTAGTTGATAAGCTACTTTTTGTTTAAGTATTCATTTTACGTTTCTTCATGTATTAATAAAAAGTAGCCATCGATACTTTTTATATTTCGCACACTTCAAGTTTTGTTTTGCCATTACTATGCTACAAACTAGTTTCTCATAATCAAATATTTTGAGACTTAGATCGGATATTTTATCTACATTGTCTTCGTTTGTTTCGTCACAATACCAAAGACTCGTCCATTTCTTCAGCTGTGCGAACACAATGCAATAAAAACATTCCATATGTGATGATTAATGTTAACCAGATCATGTGCTCACTCCTTATCATTTCTTATCTTTTAGTTGATTGATATATTGCTAGTTTAACTCTTTTGTGTCAAAGTAGATATTCATTTTCCTTACATCTGTCTTACATTATTGTAAGGACATCTATTTAAATGTTCATTTTATTAAATTCCACACTTATTATATAAATTTTATATAATAAAAAAGCACCTAATATCATAGGTACTTCAATTAGTGATACATATGTAATTACTGAGTAAATAAAAAATAATAGTATGAAATGAAGAAGGAATATGTAAAAAGTGTATTCCTTTTTCATTTCTTTATAGAAATATTGTAACTACTCAGCTATACCTTTTAGAAATTTAGAAAAGGGTATGATTTTAGTGAAGATGTGTCTCTCTATTACTTATAAATTCATTTTTTGGCATATAGACTGCTGTCATGCAAACACAAGAGGAGCCTGCACTTATTGGCTACTTTTGTTTTCAAACCTTGCATGTGGCAGGAAAAGGAAGTGACCGCTCCTATGCATCGCCAGTCCCTCTCGCCCATTTTAAAAAATGCTTTTCTGTCGGTTTTTCATAAAGTAACTGCGTAGTTACGAAATATTTTTAATACTTGTGTGCATGTGAAAGGAATAGGCAACTGCGACAATAAACATAATCCCTTCTTTATATCCAGCCTTTTCACTGGAGTTACCAACAAGATGCCAAAATGAAAATGTTTCTCCCTGTTTAATTACAACCTGGTTTATGTTGCAGATGGCTAGCTTTAGATTGGTGATTTTGTTATATTGCAGCTGTATATCCGTATCACCTAACTTTCTAATCAGCAAAGATTTATGTTTATAAATCCTGTAAGATAATGGATTTTGCTCAAATGTTTTTGAAAATTTATAACCTGCAAGACAGTCACTTATTTTTTTAAACAGCCTACGTTGTCTGATTCTAATAGGAATTAAAAGAGGAAACCTTTGTGTTAATAATTTTCTTGCCATTAAGAGTTGAACTCCTTTATATATTTTTCATCTATAAATTCTATTCAAATTTACACTTTATTCATTATCAATAAGCAAATTGATATGTATTTTTTGTCTCGCTAAAAGTAAATTATTACTTTTATTCATAGAATCTCCTATTTACTTTAACACAGTTAAAATAAATAAGGTTACATTATTTAGAATTTTTTCTATTAACAACCAACAAAAAGAGATTACTGCTTTTTGAACAACACTGCCCTGTTAATTAAAAAGAAAATACCCTTAGATATATAATTATCTAAGAGTAAAAGCATCGTAACATTTTTATATACGTCGTATCTTTTTTACAAATGTAGTGTAGTGCTTTCCAAGAGAATAATAAAAAATTCCTCTTGGAAATAGCACTATTTTTTATAAAAAAGTTTAATCATTTTGATGCACCTTATTCTACTAAAGCACCTGTTAGTCCAAGAAGATTAGTTGTTATTTTTATAGTAGAGGATGGTAGCAGCTAATTTACCATTCTCAGATTTCGCATAGTTAGGAATCCGTCCAGCTTGAATATAACCTAATGAAGTATATAGTTTATTAGAAGGGTCTCCTTCTCTTGTATCAAGAACTAATAATGACCTATCCTTCTGTTTTGCTATTTCTTCAGCCCTTTGCATAAGTAAACGACCAATACCATTACGTCGATAATTGGGGTGTGTCATTAATTTTGCGATTTCAGCTCTATGGCTTCCATTCTGCTTCGTCGATAATTGTAACTGTACACTTCCAACAATTTGATTGTTTGATTTAGCAACAAATAAAATCACTTCAGGGCTAAGAACGGTTTCCCAGTACTTCTCTGCATCTACTTTTCCCATTGGTGATAAAAATCCAATCGAAGCCCCATCTTCTACGACCTTTATTATAAGTTCTGAAAGCTCATTAAGATGTTCTTCAATTATAAATAATTGTTCAATTTTTACATCAATATCCAAGACAATCACCTCTATTTTAAATTAGCAGCTTAATAAAAATTAGGTATATCTGTGTTGTCTATCTAATTTCATAAAAATACAACTTTATTTTAAATCGATATGTCACATCTTCTGCTAAAGTTCTCTTATTTTTAAATTCTTCCTGTTTTGAGTGCTCTAGCCCAATCAAAGCGCTCATTTATTTCACTTTTGTTAATTGCTCCATCTCGATTATAAGGAATATGTAATTGCTCTATCACCCAATCATTTTCTTGTTTTGTAACAATTGTATAATTAGCAAATGGTGAACCTGATTCCATTTTATGATAGATTGGTAATTCATCTTCATAAGCTGGTAGACCAACACTTCCGGGATTAATAATTATTTTATCATTTGGAAGATAAATGACTCTTGGTATATGTGTATGTGCACAAAAAATAAGCTTTTGTGGAATACCACTTACTAATTTCATAATATCTTCTGTCTTTTTAAGCACTGATCCACTAGAATTTATTTCCTCTAACAAATATATTTCATCACTTGTCGGTGTTCCATGACAAAAATAGAAATCCTCCATTTGTAAGAAATTAGGAAAATTAGAAATCCACGTTTTATGCTCATTTTCTAATAAATTCTGTACATATTGAACTGTAAAATTAGACGTATTGGGCTCTAATAAAATTCGATCGCAATTCCCTTTAATACTTTGAATATTTGGGTTTATTAAAAGATCATAGGTTTCCAGTGGAAATAAAGGACCATATAAACTATCACCCAAATTATAAATAGATTGAATCCCTCGGTTATTAATATCTGATAGTACAGCTTGTAAGGCATCTTTATTTCCATGAATATCAGCCATTATTGCAATTTTCATACCTATCCTCCCTCAAAATATATAGTTTCACTTTTATTTCACCATAAATATGAAAAGAATTCTGTCTTCACCTTATATAGAATGAATATTCATTCTATTATTGTACATTAATTGAAAATAGCCGACACTAAATATTTTTAGGGTCGGCTATTGCGATTAAACATCTCTATTAATTTTTAAGCAACTTTATTATCACTCAACAAAATGCAATACAAATAAATAATCAAAACAAAAAAATAGCCAGTCTTCACCAGATTAAAGTGAGAAACCAGCCTTCTTTTATAACTTAAAATCATTTTTGTTCTCTTTCAGCTTGTTTTATATACCTTTTCTAAAACCTCTATATTCTCACAAAGAAAATCATCCAACGTACGCGCTTCTCTACCAAGCAACTCCTTCACAGTATCCGTAGGCTTTTCTGGTAGTATCATAGACATAGCTTGAATTTCTATAACGTGATCTGCAAGCCAATGAGGCATATGTTCATGTTCAATTAGTTTACATCGTAATACTTGAGGGGCCATATTAGTATAATGAATTTTCCTACCTAGCAAAGTAGATAGTTTACTTGCAATCTGCGGATAGCTGAATACTTCAGCGCCGGTAAGAGTATATATTTTTCCAGCTACTTTACTATTTGTCAAAACTTCCGCAGCAACATCTGCAATGTCTCGGCAATCTATGAAGTTACATGCGGTATCACCCATAGAACCATAGAAAACATCTTGAGTTGCGATTGTCGGTGCAAAGCGTAGTAGGTTTTGCATAAATGCATATGGACGTAGCACAGTATAAGTGATGTTAGATTCAGCTAGAGTTTTCTCGATTTCATGATGCCAACTTGCTACAGCTACTGGATACTTTGGATTAAAAGCTGGACTTGATACTTTTACGATATGCTCAATTCCGACTTCCACAGCAATGCGAATAATCGTAGTCTCCAGCTCAACTTGTCTTGGACTGTTAGACATCGCAAGAAAAAGCTGGCTTGCTCCTGTAAACGCACGGCGCAATGATTCAGGTTCAGCTGCATCAGCCGACACGATTTCAACCAGTGACTGATCTAAGTCACCAATATTTATTCGTAATTTCTCGGAATCTCTACTTATCGCCCGAACAGGAACACAAAGGTTAACTAAACGTTTCAAAAGTGCACCACCAATCGTACCCGTTGCCCCAATCATAACAATCATCTTCTATTCTCCTTTGAATGAAATAATTATTTTAGGTTCATATACCACCGCCATGTAATCGTTGCGCTCGCAATTATTGCAGATAGTGGAAAGTCAAGCCATACCCGATTTAACCAGACCAATTGATTGAACGGCCACAACGCTTCCATTATAAAAGTAGTCATCCACGCGACGACTATACCAAACAAAGCGCCGATCAATGTAAAAATTATCGTTACAACGAATTGATTTGCATTTATGATTCGCTGACTATAAATCCCACATCTCTCTAGCCAAAGACCAAGTAATAAGGCTACTATAGCAGATGTTCCTCCAATCGTCGTCAGCGCACAAATTTGAAGATCTTTGCTAGCTGTAATCAATCCCCCAATTCCCGCCATGATGGCAGGGGCAACATAAGCCATCAATACTTCACGCCATAATACAAAAGTCTTTGTCTTGGAATTTGCTTCTGTAATAACATATATCCCTTTCGTTTTATCCAGGTATTTTATGTTTCTCATGTATTCACCCCCTTTCTATTTTTACCTTTATATAATTAGGTACCTAACTATTTGAGGGTAAAAATAGGCTAGCCTTACTAGCCCTGTCGAACTGTTCTTAACGTGCTCTATTCCTCTAGCTCTTCCGTAAGTGCTGATATACCTTTTGTCACTCGGTCAAGCAAGTCAAGAAATACACTACGTTCCTCGATACTAAGTAGCCCAACCATAGCTTCTAATCTTGCGAAATGCTCCGGAGCCATGTCACGAAGCTTTTTTGCCCCTTCCTCAGTTAAAATGACTGATTTTTGCCGACCATCTTTTGAACTAGGTCGACGAGATACAAGGTCGTCTCGCTCAAGGGTATCAATTAAACCTGTCACAGTAGCACGTGTGACACCTAAATGCTCCGCCAATTGTGAAGGTAACGCTTCTCCTTCGTTATCCTCAAGGTCTGCCAATAAACGATAGCGCCCTGTCGATAAACCGAATCTAGAGAAATGAATCTCCGTTGCATGGCCAAGCTTTGCTCCCGCTGCCATTAGTCTGGTCGCAACGAGAACAGCTTGTGCATCAATGTTTAAATTATAACGATCCATTTGACGCTTAGATTGTATAAGCGAAGGAACAGCATCATTATAATTTGTTAATTTCGTATCGGAACTAGCAGTTGAAAAAGTATAACCGTCTTTAGTTTTATCCGAATCTTTCATATTGCTCATATATGTACCTTCTTTCTTCGTCTCAGTCACTCAACAATTACTTTTGGTATTATATAATTAGGAGACTAACTATATAGCGATGGAAATAGGATAGTTTTACTAGCCTATGCTATTAGTCACATTTATAGTATGGCACCTAATTACTTTTCCTGTCAATTTTTTTGAATTTTGAAGGCAAAAAATTTTCAATGATTCTAAACAATTAAATTTTTTATTGAAATTTATTAATAGCTTACTTCGTTAAACTATTTTAAATAAAAGTTTTCTATAATCGCTTTTCTTCTACTCTATCTAACCATTCATTTATTAGCGAATGAAATAAAACATCCTGCTCAATCTGCAAGTTATGTCCTGCTTTATCTAAAACCGCAAAAGTGGCACGAGGAAATTTATCAAGCAAACTCCAAGCATCTTTATAACCTGTTACTGAATCCTGTTTGCCCATTAAAAAGAGGCTTGGTTTTTCATACAGTGATATTTGGCTATCCACATCAAATGAAAAAGCATATTGTCTCATTATTTTTGTTAAAAACGCCTCATTTGCTAATTTAATACCTGAGATAATCTCTTCAAGATAACGTTGCCAATTATATTCGTTAAGGACTACAAAATTCGAACTAAAATTCTCACGTTCTTCCGTACTTAGCCTTGATAAGAACTTTTCATCTTGGTAAATAACGGTATGCGTAGGAAGCTGTCTCTTGTTTATATTTGGGATAATCATAGGGCAAATAAATGCTGCGCCATCTATTCTTTCTTTTCTTTTGGATATAACTCCCCTAGTTATGTAGCCTCCGTAGGATTCACCTGCAATTAAAAAAGATTCATCTGGAATAATTGTATCTATAAATTTTAAAACAAGATCTAACATTCCATCAGAGTTTTGAATAGATTCATGTCCCTTCGTTTTCCCCATACCTGGTAAATCAATATAAATTCGTCTCCAACTTTCTCTTTGTAAAAAGACAGGCTCCATACAACCCGACATTAACCTATGATCAGGAGTAAAACCATGAAGCATAACAATTGGTTTTCCAGTACCATAAATTTCATAATGAACTTTTACATCCCCTATTAAACATTCCATTATACCCACTCCGAATTTTCAATATTTTTAATACTATAATAAGGTAAAATATATTTATTTCCAAACAATTAATCTTATGCCTCCTTTAGTTAGTTAAAGAACACTTTTTATCTCTTTTCATTCCGCACGAAGTTTACATAATATGATTATGTAGTATTACAATTCTTATTAACTACCTACTCTTGTAAACTGGTTTCTAAAAAGCTATTTTATGTTTCATCATTTTGAACATAGGATATTCATATAGTTCATCCCCTACATGATTGTGTGGGTTAGTTTTCCAACTCCAAAAATATAATAATGACTCCACTAAAAAAGCTATCCTAAATCGGACAGCCAAAACTCATGCTTCTATTGTTCTTTCATTACCGCCCTGCTAGTTAAACAAATAATAAGGCCTTTAAATTTCTGATAAACAGCTTTCAATATTTTTTTGCAGTAATAACAAATTAGAATCTGCGTTTATTTCTATATAAAAACTTTTTAAAAATGACTTGCAGTTAGCCACTAAGAACAAATAATTTTCATAATCAAGCTTTTCTTTTTGCAACTTCATTTCCTGTGGCATATCTTTAATCAAAGTTTCTAATTCTTCTATCTCTAACCCTTGATGTAACATTACTAGGATTGGCCTTATAATCCTCTCGTCTTCATTATGGATATAAACACCTTTTGAATGAAATAATTTTTTCCAAAGTGTTTCTAATATTTCTGAGTAACACTTCTGTTCTATTTTTTCGTTCTTCACAAGTTCAACACAAGCGTCAGCCAAATGTGCTACACTGTGAGCCCATCCTTTTTCATGGATATATCCTCTTAAATCCTGTTCCAATGCAATATAATGAATTAACGTATCTTTTGCTTTATAAACAACAGATTCAGGTAGAAAATGATCCTCGTTATCCTTGTATAAAATGAGTTCTATTAAAAGTGAAGTAAATGACCTCGTAAATACAGTATCTGTGCCATTCTCACCAATCCCTTTAAATAACAAGTTACTTAAACAAAATTCTAATATTTCTACTTGTAACTCATGCGCAAGTTGATTTTCTAATATTAATTTACTAAAAGAGCTGTAAATCAACTCTCTAAGTTCGCTATCCGTTGAACCGATATGATTAATCATTGCTTTAACAATATCAATCTTGTTCTCTTCATCCCATGTTTTTTTCCCACTTTGAATTTCCTTTAAGGCTTTTTCTAGTTCATTTCCACTCATTTGCACTGGGCTGGACAATAAATTCATCATCTAATTTTCTTCCTCCTAGTTTATAGCAAGAACAATGCTGCTAGGATTTGAAGCCCATAAACCTATTCATGTACATTAATGACCCTTTACCAATAAGCAAATAAAAAAGATTATCTATTTACAATAATCTCACGCAAGTTCATTTCAGATCATTATCACCATACCTGTTATAAGTAGGCTTAATGCCGGACCTCGTAATTTTTATTGTTCTTGTATTAAATTTAATAGTACTCAAAATTAACAACCTCCTTACATAAGTATATTTCCTAACATATTCCATTATACAGCAACGTACAACTATATCAATTTATATTTCCGAATTTTAAGAATATTTTATTTTAGAATATGAAAATGTACAAAGAAAAATAGGTCTTTTTAATTCTATTAGCCCGTCAAATGACGGGCTCTTTCATTGTTGGAGGGACTCCAATTAGTCAATAATTACTTTAGCGTTTAAGTGGTGGGTAGTTGACTTCGAACTCTTCTCGTCCTTGTAGTCTTTCAATTTCAAGCAAAAAAAGACCTCAAGTAAGAGCATGCCCATCAACTTAAGAACGGAAACAAAATGAACTCACATTCAAAAAAGGGAAAACCAGGTTATATGAGAATATAGATAGTTAATATATGTAAAAAAGGAGTGCTAAATATGGAAAATATGCAATGTAAGAAATGTGGCTCTACTAAATTCAAAGAGGGTAAAGTTGGGTACGCATTTCATGCATATGTTTGTGAAGATGCACCAAGTACACTATTTAAAGGTGACCATCGTTCTAAACTACTAACTACATTTTGTCTAGATTGCGGAGAGGTAAAATCCTTCAGAGTCGAAAATCCATCAATATTTAGAAAATAAATTGCATTAAAAACACTCGATTCATATATGAGAGTAACTTTGTTATCCCTTATATATAGATCGAGTGTCTTTAATTTTAAAATAATTCATCTAAACAACATTTTTGTACCTATAACGATATTGTGTAAAATAACAAATATAGATGCACCCAAAAGAGTAAATTTAATTTTAGGTTTAACATCTATATTAAAAATCAATATAGATATCCCCATGACAATTAATGAGATTGAATAATACATAATATAAGTAGATGAAACCATATTAAAATATTTCCAAAATAGATATCCTAAGAAAGATGCTATTAATATGAATATAACCATGAAAATAACAACCTCCTAAATAAAGAAAACAATGATACGTCATTGTTTTCTTTTGAAATATTAAATTTATCTACCGGATATTTGTATCGTGTTAACAGGATTCCAGTTACTTAAATAGATTTTAGTACCTTTACTAGTCATTCTATAGCTAACTTCATTTGCCGTCCACATAAGGCCCACTGCAACCAAACCAGAAGCTAATGCTACTGCTGCCGCTTGTGGGATTCCAAAAGAAGCAATCCATCCAGCAATAACTGCGACTCCTGTTGAATATGCTGCCCATTTATTACACTCATACACATAGTCTTTTGATTCCGCATTACTTAAATAAAAAGTATGTCCGTAGAAATCATTGTCATATCCCATAGTTTTAAGGTTCGATTGAGTAGTATAAATACCAGTTGATTGAAGAGACAATGCATTAGTAGTTGGATTCATATTTACCTTTACTTTTCCTTCTTTAATAGCTATGTTAAGAATTTCTATACCTTGTAGATATTGATTCAAATTTTCAGGAGTTGTACCAAGTTCTCCAGCATTCCCAGTGAATCCAAGTGTACCATCTTGATTTTTTACAATAAATTTCTCTGCTTTTTTAGCAATGTCTAACATAGCATCAGCGTTAGAAGCCTTTAATTCTATTGATTGTTCCTCTTGAACATTTTGGATAGGTGTTTGTGTTGGATTTTGATTTTCATTAACAGCGGCTAAAGATGGTGAAGCGAAGCAAATTAACATCGATGAGATAATAGATCCAGTTAAAAGTTTTTTACTTAACATATAAAAACCTCCTAATATTATATTATTATCACTTCTATAATTTACCATAACTACTAATATTTGTATTATATACAAATATTCATCAAAAATATTTTGAATATTCAAAATAACACAGAGATAACTAATGTGGGTAGTGACATATGTCCATCAACTTAAGAACGGAAACAAAATGAGCATACAAAAAATCGAGAGATTAATAAAAAAAGTTATCCTTTCTACTCTATCTTGTTTAGAAAAGATAACGTTTTTTGTTGCTTGGAGATATTAAAACCTCTTAAGTTGATGGGCATGCTCAAGTAAGAGGTCAATTAGAAGTAGTTTGTTCTAAATAAAATAGCTATCTAACTATTGATTTCTGAAGTCAAATTTATCATTAGGAACATTTAGGGTTTTTCCGTTAATAACTACAGTGTCGGTATCTATCCATTCAATACTTCTATACGTCCCAATGTCTATATTTATTTATCTCACTCTTTTTTCTAAATACGTCTTCTAATTCAATATTAAGTTTGTTAGCGAGATCAAAAAGATTCCATACCACATCGTAAATTTCAAAACCTAACTGTTCCTTTAGTTCGTTAATATTACTTGAATCAGGTTTTGAAGAGATTTTTAAGACTTCTTGAGCAACCTCTCCTATTTCTGTAATCAAAAATAATGTTCTTTCTTCAATCGTTGCGTTCTCAAAACTTTTATTTTTAGAAAACTCTCTAACCTCTTTTTGTAATGCAGATATTTTCACTTTGCCAATCCTCCCTATTTTGAAACTCTCCAAAAATCTGCTCCATATTCTCTATTCTGAAAGTTAACTGGTAATAATGTTTTTGAAAATTTTCCTATTGAGTACATTACATTCTTCCTTTATTAGCTAATAATAAAATATTTATTGTAAATTAAAATCTCAACACATTATTACTCTTCCTCTAATAACTCCAACTCTTTCTTCACAAACTCCATCAACTCTTTAATTATTTGTGCCGAAAAATCAAAACGAATACCTGCCCCTTCATACACTTCTTTTACTGATTTTGTACTTCCTACAGATAGCACTTCTTTATAATTGATTAAAGTTTGTTTTGGATTTTCTTTATATTGCTTATACATTTGCAGGGCACCTATTTGTGCAATTGCGTATTCGATGTAGTAGAATGGCACCTCGAAAATATGTAAAATAGACAACCACTTTGTCTCTAACCAATTTTCATAGCCTTCCCAATTCACAAAGTTAGAGTCATATGTTCTTGCTAGTTCTTTAAATTTTTCTTTTCTTTCAGCATGTGTATGGTTTGGATTTTCGTACATCCAATGCTGGAATTGATCGACTACAGTAATTATAGGAAAATATTGTATCATCAATCGGAGTTGCTCACGCTTTGCTCTTTTGAAATCTTCCCTACTTGGATAAAATGTATTCCAATACTCCATCGTTAGGAGTTCCATTGTCATACTCGCCAATTCTGCTGATTCCATTGGGATATTTCGATATGGCCCTAGTTCAATGTCTTTCATAAGTTCATTATGTATACAATGACCCATTTCACGTAACAGAACCACGACATCGTCTTGTGTGTTACAACAATTCATAAATATAAACGATTGTTTAGAGGCAGGTAAGGATTCACAAAAACCACCCGGAGCTTTCCCTTTACGGCTCTCTAAATCTAAAAGATTCTTTTCTTTCATCTCATGTAGTAATGCCGAAAAACGAGAATCAACCTTTTCTAAAATACGAAAAGTGCCTTTTACTAACTCATCTACATTTTGTACTGGTTGTAAAGGCCTTTCGTTTATTGGAACTGCTCTTATATCCCAAGGTCTAAAAGTATGTAATCCTAAAAGTTTTTGCTGTTTTTCTTGAATTTTTTTTTGTAAAGGAACAACATATTGACGCATCGCCTCTGCTAACTTAAGACAATCCGCTGCTGTATAATCAAACCGTTCATATTTTTTAAACATATAATCACGATAATTTTGCAAGCCTACATTTTGAGCTTTTTGATGTCGCAACGCAATTAACTTATCCATAATAATCTGAAGATCCTCTTCAACCGATAACATGCTTTCTTGAATAAGAGTCATTGCATTTTGTCTAACCGTACGTTCAGGATCTTGAAGATACACCTGCATGTCGCTTAACGACTTTTCTTCACCTTCCCACATTACCGTTAAGTTACCTCTAATCTCGAAATACTTTGTTACTAACTCATCTTCGGCAATTTCTAAATCTATATTTCTCGCATTGAACAAATGAATTGCATTTTCTACTTTTTTATTCAATAAACCGTAAAAATCAGAATCTAGCTGCAAACGAAATGGAGACTCGTAGTACTTATTGTCTAGTAAACTTTTAAATCGTTTCACTAATGGCTGCACATGCTTTTGATCGAAGTCAAAAGTTTCTTTCGCTTGCTGGTTATCAGTGTTACATTGAAATTGAATATAATGTTGTTTAAGTTGTTCTTCCACTTCATCTAAAAGCCGCGACTGTCGCTTCAACCAATTTTCAAGTTCCTCGCTACATTGAATCTCTGTTTGTAATAAATCTTCAAATTGGTTTTGCAACGCTTCCAAATCACTAATAACGAAATATTCAGTATTATACATATGTAAGATATCCTTTCATACGATATTCTTCGCAACAAGTTTCAAATGCCCAGCAGGAATAATTTGTTTTACTGTTTCCTGCAAATCCTCTGCCAACACTTCTTCAATATGTTCCAAAGCGACTTCTAATATGCAGCACTCCATCGTTTCCACATTAAGCAGAGAATAATGATCATTTTTCTTAATCACTAAATATCTATGATCCTCTGTGATTAGTAAAGCACCAAGTTGAATTCCTAGTACTCTGTTATCTTCAAATTTCATATATATTCCTCCTATCTAAATAAATTTTACAATAAAAGGATATAATAAGATACAAAATTTAACAGATGATATTAATTCGCAATGAAAGGGCATTTCCTTATATATAAAGGATTAGAAATTTGCTTAATAAGAAACTCAGCAATATCCCCATTATTAATCTTCATACCTAGCATATCTATTAAACTTTCTTTTATACTACCAGTAGCAATACCTTCTACTACAAATGGTAAACGAACAAATGTCCAATCGAGATTACTTTTTAACAACAAATTTAATTCTTTGTACTTATCTTTCATCATATTTGGAAAAAGAATTCGAAACATCCTTGCTCCCATTTTATTAAGAAAACTTTTATGATCTCCTTGTATATCGACCGATCCACCCGACACCACAATATATCTTAAAATATGTAATTCGTTCATCACAGTAAGAATATTCGCGGTTGCATTACTAAAAATGAAGGACTCTTTCTTCGGTTTACCTAGCGTACTTATTACTGTATGACAACCACCTAATAAAGTTCGAATCACTTCAATATCTCTCGCATCACCTTTTATAATTTCAAGATGTTTATAAAACGCCTTAAATTATTTTGGATTTCTTGTCAGAACTCGTACTTGATAACCTGCTTCTAAAGCTTTTTCTACAATGTATCGTCCTGCTTTCCCAGCTCCACCAATTACTGCGATTTTATTTTGCTGTTGCAAACACATCAATCCCCTTTTTATTATAAAGTGAAACTTTAANNACGGGCAGTTTATCTCCCGCTTAACTTCTTTGCTTTCGCCGAATTTTGAGGTGTGAGTATTACTGCCCACGAATAGCGGGATAAATGATCTATTGTATATAAAGAAAAGAGATATACATTCATATCTCTCTTCTTGCTCCTCTGTAGCTAGTTATCCCAATTAAAACTGTCCATTTTGTTCAAACTTCTTACGTACTTTTTTAGTATATAACTAGCCTTTTTGTATATTTCACGCATTAACACTAATATCTCAAGTGGTTCTTACTATTAAGACTTTAATTCTTCTCCAATTATCTTTACTTCTGTTTCTAATTCTACGTTAAATTTAGATTTCACCGTTTCTTGCACATATCTGATAAGTTTTACATAGTCACTCGCTGTACCTTCACCTACATTCACCATAAATCCAGCATGCTTAGTAGATACTTGGACACCACCTATTTGTTTGCCCTGCAACCCGCTATCTTGAATTAACTTACCAGCAAACATACCTGGAGGACGTTTAAAAACACTTCCACAAGAAGGATATTCTAATGGTTGTTTTGATTCACGTAAAAATGTCAATTCATCCATTTGTTCTTTGATTTTATTGTAATCTCCTTCTTGTAAAGCAAATGTGGCTTCTAACACAAGATGTCCTTTTCTAGAAATGGAACTGTTTCTGTATTCTAATTGTAAATCATCTTTATTTAAATTAAGAATTTCGCCATCTCTAGTTAAAACTAACACACTTTCAATTACATTTGATACTTCGCCACCATATGCTCCTGCATTCATGTATACTGCTCCGCCAACTGTTCCTGGAATGCCACAAGCAAATTCTAATCCAGTTAGATGATTTTCAAGTGCAAATTTAGAAGTATCAATAATAGTTGCTCCGCTTTGAACAATGACCTTATTATCTTTTAATAAAATATCAGTTAACTTGGTTAAATTCAGAACAATTCCTCTTATGCCGCCATCCCTAATAATTATATTTGAACCATTACCTAAAATAGTAAATTCGATATTATTTTGATTTGCATATTTTATTACATCTTGTACTTCTTGATACGTAGTAGGTAAAACAAAATAATCTGCATTTCCACCTGTTTTAGTGAAAGTGTATCGTTTTAATGGTTCATCTTTTTTAACTTTATTATCATTTAATATATTCAATAAACCGTTGTATACTTTATCCATTTCCATAACCTCTTTACCTAGAATCTTTCTTATCCATTATAATGCATTTCATTTCAAATAGACTAAAGTGTTATTTTTAAAAAGATTCAAATAATAGATTCCGGTTAAGAAAGATCTAACTGCTTTGTAAAAATAACCAATTATTACAATGGATAATTCTCTATATGTCTCTTCCTCTATTCACTATTTTAACTTTATTGGATAACTACTATCACTTTATCTCTAAAAGTACCTCCCTCATCATTTCAACTGGATACTTCGGTAACTTCAGCATAATAAGACGATTAAGATATTGATTCATCTCTGCAATATCTATAAATTCCTGCTTCATTTCCACTAACTCATAATAAAAATGATGATCTACAGTAAAAATGGACTCATTTATTTGTGAAAGAATACTACGATTATTTGTCGCCGCATATTGCACAATTGAATCCTGATTTAAGTATCGTTCAATTATTTCAGAATCAACGCCGTCTAGTAATAAATTTGTTATTAAATTCTTCTTAAATACAAGATCTAAGTTTTGCAAGTCTTTCTTTAATACCCCGTAAATAACAAAGTGATATCTTGTAGCGTTATTCATAATCATTACACATTTTTTTCGGCCAATCTTAAAAAGATGTGCATGCCAACAATATAGCGGATCGAAATCAGCAGCATCTACTTTTTGAACTTTTATTTTCATTTCATCAGCTAATTTTTTTGTACATTGGATAAGTTGCATATATTCCTCATTCTTTCTTTTAATTAATAACTGAGTTTTCATCCATATTCTACGAAAAAAACAGTAACTTTGGAATAAAATTTGAGCAAAAACACCTCACAACATTAGTTCTGATTGTATTTATTTTCAAATTCCATTTTTGCAATTTTAGTATATTTGTTAACAAATTCTGTTTTTGCTTCTGTATATCCGTCTCTGTCATGTTCATATTTATCTATTAAGCTCATTTTCAAGTTACCATATTCTTTGGCAACATCTTTATATAGTTGTAAAAAATCTCTAAAATATAATTCATTCCAATTCCCTATATACCTAACATGAAGATGAAATACTTTTTCAGCAAATCCTCTCTCTGTATAACCTTTCATAAACATCATATGAGGCGCTGGTTTTTGTGGTTGCTTTTCTAAGATATATCCGTTTTTTTCTAGTGCATTCATTAAAAGTTTCAAATTACAATCCTTAGTTATTTCAAGCAATATATCAATCGTTGGTTTTGCTAATAATCCGTTAACAGAAGTACTTCCTATGTGATGTATTCGTTCAATATATTGATTACCGATTATATTGTTAAGTAGTTTTTCTTCTTGTAAATACCAATCTTTCCATATTGGATTATGTTCTTTCAATATTATTGGAAACAGTCCCCACAATTCTTCAAGTGACATTTCTGATAAACTCTTAGCCGCAATACACTCCTCCATTTTACTAAGTAAACCGTTTTATCAACTTTATTTCAAAGCTACATCTACATTCTCAAATATTGAGTAAAACATTTCACACTTTTAATCCTGAATTTTTTCCAGCCTTGTAACCTGTATCTTCGCAGGATAAGATTCAAGTATTTCACTACATTCTATTCTAACTTTGTCACCTGTTTGTAATTCCTTTTCTATATTTAGATTATTAAAGTGTAAAATAGCGTCAGCAGGTATTCTTCTTTTTAATCTCTCTTCTAAGTTTTTTCTATCGTAATCATCTTTTATATGTTTCTCTTCAATGAAAAACACAGTATCTCCCTTTAGTAAAATATAGCCATCTATTCTATTAGAAACCGCATTATTATCTGTTTTCGTTGTAGATTTTTTTAATTCATTACTTGTATTTACTTTCCACATTAAAGCAACCATAAAGATCATTACAAAAATTACAATTATACCAGCTGTTTTTATACCGTTTTTCATCTTCATCACCTAAAATGTCTTTTCTAAAAAAGCTATTAACAAACCGTTAGAATACCGGAAGTGAAATCTCTACACTTTCATTTCTTTTGAGGCCCGCAGTAAAAATGCAACCATATATTCGCATGCTTTCTCACAAGCTAACATTTTAAACACTCTTTGTGCTTCGACTGTTTTATCATTCGCTTGATCTGAAGCAGCTTTTAAACAAAGAAATGGTTTGTCATTCACATAACAAACGTAATAAAATGCCGCAATTTCTTGATCTACTGCAAGCGCTCCGTATACTGTCTGAAGTAATTCTCTCGTTTCTGAACTACGAATTCGTTGGTCCCCTGAAACAACAGTACCATAATGAGAAGGATAAACGAATTGCAACTTTTTCATCTCTTTAATCAACTGTTTTGAAGGATGAATACTTGCTGCTCTTCCTGTATATAAATCAAACGGATCCGTTCCCGTTCCTGCACCTGCAACATCATGTTGCATAACTTTAGTGGCGACAATAATATCACCGTTTTTCACCTTGTTTGATAAACTGCCGCAAATTCCTGTCATAAATAGCTGCTCTGGTTGAAATTCACTAATAAGAAGCTGAACACAACTTGCACATTGTACTTTTCCGACTCCAGTTATGACAGAAATCAATTCAATGCCGTTCAAGTTATGAAAATGAAATTCCCAAGCTGCTCGTTTTTCTTTCTTATAGCTTGGGTAATATTTATGTAAATATGTAAGCTCTGGCTCCCATGCAGCCACAATAGCAATCCGCTTCATAGATCGATATCCTTTCCTACTATTTTTTCTTAAATATAGTTAACAATAATATAATTATGTATTTTTTAATATCATAATGTAACTTTTTCACTTTATGTGTATCTCGTTTTTCATAGAGACTAATGATATACACAATCATTTACTTCGCTTTTTGTAATCAATAACCTTCTTTTTCCGTTTCAACATGACCTACTTCGCAAAAAAAAAAGACCATCAAATTAGAAATTGGTTTATATTAAAATTAGTGTATTTACACTAATTATTGGAGGTGTTGAATTAAATTGGAAATCCCGCTGCTGTTTTTTGCGATCCAAATGGTTTAGAAAATCATACTTTACAAAACATCGCTAAGCAGATGAATCTTGTGGAGACAGTATTTGTCTACCCTTCTTCCAATGCAGATTATCTATTTCGTTATTTTACTCCTCATAAAGAGGTATCGCTTGCTGGGCATCCAACAATAGCAGCATGTATCGCATTAGTGAACGCCAAAAAAATTGATCCTAATAAACAAAATACATATCAAATTGAAACGCAAAATGGACTACGTAAAGTTGTTATTGAAATCGTTCGAAATCAAGTACTTGTGAAAATGAAGCAAAGCTCACCTAGATTCCTTACACCATTAATAAGCAATAAGATAATTACCAATACTTTAGGAATTCATGAAGCAGACATTACTTCCAATCTACCAATTCAAACGATTGACTTGGGCGTAAAATATTTAGTAATAGCAGTAAATTCTTTAAGAACATTAATGTCCGTTAAACGTGATGTTCAATTGTTGCAAGAGTTGTGTGAGAATTTAGGTGTTCGAGAAGTACAAGTATTTACGTTTGAAACTTATGAAGAGGATTTTGATTTTCACACTAGAAATTTGTGTCCTAGAGAAGGTATAGAAGACCCTGCCTGTGGAATGGGGAACGCTGCTGTTGGCGCATATCTTGCTCAAAATTATTATAAAGACCAACAAGTTATTCACCTTCGGGCTGAGCAAGGTACGATTGTACAAATGCCCTGTTTAATAGAATTGTTTATATCCAAAAAAGAAAAGGATATAGAACTTTTTATAGGTGGTACTGGTAAAAAAGTAGTTGAAGGTAAGTTCTTTATTTAGCATAGCTCCGAAAGAAATCCCCCTCTTTAAAATGCGTTAGTGTTTATGTGAGGGGGATTTGACGTTAATTATAGCCATGCTGCTACCTCAAAACAAAACTTACTCATTTATTAAATATTATCGGTATATCATGAACACATCTCTTCCAAATCATATGGTCAAATCCATCACCCCAATAATCCTTCAGCAAATAATCAGGTTCTCCAAATTTCTTCTCCCATACCTTCTGTGCATTTTTATATCCACTATCTAAACAAAATTCTTTAATGCCTCTGCTTAACAAAGTAAGAAACAATACATTTAAAAGTAAATTTCCTATACCACGCCTTTGGTAATTTGGATGTACAAATACCGTTCCTACCTCAGGTAAATCCTTTATTACTTTATTTGTGCAGCTGTTAATCAGTTCGCTAGCTGGGCCATATTCAATTGTACCGATAATTTTGTTACTACTTGTATCTGCCGCTATTAAAAAATATCGATTTTTCCCATTGCTATCAAAGTCACATTTCAAATATTCTTTCTTATTTTCAATTTCATTTTCGATATCATCAAGTAGTTCCGATAAACCTTCTCCAGCAAACGTATCTTTAATCGTTGTAATAAAAAATTGATTTATCTTTTCAATGTCCTCAATGCGCGGTCTCCTTATCTCAACATGGTACACGGAAAATCACTCCAGTTTCATTTTTATTTCAAACTACCCCTTAATTCATCAAACCAACGAGCACAAGCAATTGTTTCTTCAGGTACTCGTTCATGACTTTCTAAGTACCACCAAGATGACAGAATGCAGTGAGATAATCCCCACGCGATGATTCTTTCTTTGTCGAGTTGAAGTTCCTCTGCCAATTGTTGTATGCGATTTGCCAATATCTTCTTTGGATTTACTTTATTGAATAAGTGATTTCTTAAATACGCAATTGTTTGATATTCTGCTTCGCCGATAACTCCCTTTGGATCAATTGCAAGCCACTGCTGCTCTCCCATACATAACACGTTATCATGATGTAAATCACCATGAAGCAAAAGCGGTTTGGAAATTGTTTTAATTAATTGCGGAAAGAAATCTTCTGCTTTTTCGACAAGATCTTTTGGCAAAGGCCCTGTACCACCATTAAAATGCACTCGTAAACCTTGCAATCCATTTTCCCATTTTTCAATAGAAGGAAATGTATATTGAATAGGAACTGGTTTCCAAAGTTTTTTCATCGTTTGTCCTATTATAGTTGTTGCTTTTTCTTCATTTTCCATATGGGTAAGTGATATGCCTGGTTTTATATATTCTAATAGCAAGAATCCATAGTCAGCATCTGAATCAAGTAGCGTCACCACCCCTTCTCCTTGAAAATAACGAAGCGCTTCGATTCCATTGTTCAATTCCTCGCATGGTACACCGAGTTTTAATACAACCTCTTGTCCACTTTCCTTTCGAGCTAAACTAACATAGTTATAAGAAAGATTTGGGAACGTTTGAATGAATTGTAACGATAATTTATCTTCCAGTTCTTGAATCGTATTTGGAAGATTTTCAATCCATCTCTGTCCTCGTTCTCGGTGAACATCTTGGATAGTTGCTTTGAAAGATGAAGGAATGCATAACATTGTTTACTCAACTCCTAGTTTCTCTTTTAGATCAAAATAAGCATCCTGTAACCATGGATGAACAACTTTTAGATTCTGTCTTCGCTCCCATAAGTATGAAATATAAGCAAAACAAGCGTGTTCTAATGATTGGTCTAACGCGTCTTGAATTTTTATAATATATGGAGGTGTTCCACTTTGATCCCATTCGATTTTATCTGCGACAAATAACACCATATCAATAGGTGTCGCATTCTTTCGTAACGTTGTATGACAGCTAATTGCATCTAATATCGTTTCATTTTCCACTTAAAAAATCTCGTTTGCAATTCTTTTGGATAGTTTTTGATGAATAATCATCGGAAATATTCTCTCTTCTTGTAACACTTCAATTTGCATTTCCTCCGCCACTTCGATACGTTTATCATTTGGAATAATGGCACTAATATCATGGAGATAACCAGCAATCGCTGCCGCTTCTTCATCTAATCCAAATCTCTTGGCAATTCTTTTCGCTTCGTTAGCGACCCTAACAGAGTACTCATATGTGTGAGGTTTATTATATTGTTCTAGCATATGTTGAATGTCTAGCTCCCAATTTCCTGTTAAAGAAATGGAATTTATCATTTGGTTCATTCTCTAGTCCCCCTAAAAAATTGCTTATAGTTTCTTATTTTTTTATTCTAGAAATATAAAAATTATCCTTTTTAATACGTTACATGAAATTTTAAAAAGGAGATTAAATAGAATCTCATACACACTAACAAATGTATATTTCTTTTTATTTGCTGTAAAAATTAGGACTCATATGTCATTTATTTTTACAATCATTCCTTTAAACACTATTCAGGAATTGATATTATGTAAAAATAAAGAAATGCTTTATTCAATGTTAGGATGTGTTTTTAGTCAATGGTTTTAAATTCTATCGATTATGAAATCTTTCAGTGGATCAACTCGTATGTTTACAAATACTCTTTCCTAGATAAAATGATGATTTTTTTCGCCGAGTATGCCCAGTACATATTGATTGTTGCTTTATTCATTTTATGGATTACAAATAAGGAAAATAGAGTGACCGTATTTCAAGCTTTATTTGCCTGTTCCATAGCATTTACTATGAATCGAATGATTGAATTATTTTTCTATCGCGATCGACCATTCGTTTCGCATCACATTAAACAATTGGTTGATCACGCCGCAAATTCTTCTTTCCCTAGTGATCATGCTACAGCTGCTTTAGTCATTACTGTAACAATCTGGCTATGTAGTAGAGGAAAGACATTTATGTGGGTCATTTTTGGAATGTGTATTGCTTTTTCAAGAGTTTGGGTTGGTGTCCATTACCCTCTTGATATATTGGCAGGTATAATCCTTGGCGTATGCATTGCGCTATTTGTCCACTACCGAATTATGAAAATGAATCTAATGAACAAAATAACGAGTTATTCTTTATTTCAAAAATAGAAGCAATTAGCAATTAAAAAACGCTTGGAAAACCAAGCGTTTTTTAATTTATATGTAAGTTCTATTAAAAACTCCTGGTAGCTAAATAAGAATTTACTTAACAGATATCTCCCGTAGTTTCCCGTAAGTATTTAGCCGTTTACAATTTCCCCACCATTCACGTGCAGAATTTGCCCTGATATGTAAGATGCATCATCGGAAGCCAAAAATACATATGCAGGTGCCACTTCAAACGGTTGACCGGCTCGCTTCAAAGGAACATGGTCTCCAAATGTAGCAAGCCATTCTGGAGGTAAGGAAGATGGAATTAATGGAGTCCAAATTGGTCCTGGGGCCACACCATTAACTCGAATCCCTTTCGATGCCAGTGACAATGACAATGAACGTGTAAATGAAACAATGGCTCCTTTAGATGCCGAGTAGTCAATTGCATCTTGATCCCCATCATAGGCACTAAGGGATGTTGTATTTATTATGGAGCCCCCTGAATTCATGTATGGCAATGCAGCTTTCGTTAAAATAAACTGCGAAAAAACATTTGTGTGAAAGGTGCTTGCTCGTTGATTCGAATTTACATCAAGTAGACTATTCCTTATGTATAGTACACCGGCATTATTCACCAAAATGTCAATTCGACCAAATTGTTGAATCGTTTGCATTACAACTTGTTGGCAATGCTGCTCATACCCAATATCACCTGGAATGGTAATGCAACTACGGCCGTACTTTTTGACATAGAACTCTGTTTCTTTTGCATCGCTGTGTTCATTTAAGTATGAGATTGCAATGTCTGCACCCTCTTTCGCGAAGGCTACAGCTACCGCTCTCCCAATTCCACTATCCCCACCAGTTATAAGCGCTACCTTATTTATGAGCTTTCCGGCTGGTTTGTAATTGGGGTTATCAAATATAGGTCTGGGTATCATTAATGATTCAATTCCAGGTTTACTTTGTTGTTGAGGAGGGAAACCCATCATTTACACCCCTCTCGACATTTTTCTATAATGTATTATGATATTCAGGGAAATATATCCTTTTCAAAAAAATAAATAGAGGAAATAAGGGTGGAAAAGTGAATTTTTGCTCCCTTTTCTAAAATAATTCTTCAACTATTCGAAGACTCTGCATAACTGAACTGCCAAAGTTCCTTATATCTTCTAAGTAATCAACTCCAGATGGTGAGCCAAATCTGTTAAAAACGCATACATTTACACTTTATGAAACTCTGATTCTTTATAATGTTTTTCCACTCTATTTAATACAACATCCCGCTCTTTATCCCATACGGAATGCCACTCAAATGTTCCTGGTTCAAAGAATAGCGGAAACCTTTTTTTAAACCAATCTTGCATTGGTAAATGTAGCGCATCTTTTATATCCACCCATACTAATTCTCCTTCAGGTGGTTCTTCAAGCAGTGTTCCTTCAAAAGATGTTGCCAAATAATTAAATACCATATATCGTAACTTCGTGTTTGGCTCACAAAACTCGGTGATCCCTTTAAAGATGATATCCTTTACCATTAAACCTGTTTCTTCACGTACTTCTCGGATCGCTCCATCTACAATGCTTTCTGGAAAGTCGACTTTTCCGCCAGGAGCAATGTATCCAGGAAAACCTAAACGATCTGGACGATTCATAAGTAGAACTTTGTCCCCATCTTGCACCATACACATCGTTAACATTTTACACTCAAAATTACTCATCAAACATTTCCTCCCTTGTGTAGATTCGTTGCTGAAAAATGTATTTTAAGAAATCCCTTATCATTTATTTCGCGCTAAATACAACGCAACAAACTGTGGTTTTTCAATTTTTTCACCATGTTTTTCAATAACGTTACGAATACTATGAAACAAATTCTCTTTTACCTCTTGTGAAAGCAAACGATGCGCAGATTGCGTATGTAATAATGCAATGTAATCATCACTTGTATATGTATCAGTCCATTTATAAGTTTTTACAACTAAATCTTGGAACAAATCATGCTGCATTGTAAGTTTTTTTCGTTCTTCAATTAGGTCTTCTGGCGTTGGTAATTTGTTGGGATGTAAATGCGGTGCATACTTTTCATAGCAATTGCCAATCTCCCGAAAAACATCTGCACTAGGTTGTATGTGATGTGTCCAAAAGAAGGCCATTGTCCCATGTTTATGCAGCAAATTTGCTACTTTCGGATAGCCAATTTCCGGATTAATAAAATGAAACGCGGTTGCTGAAATAGCAAGCGAGTATGAATCTTCTTGCCGTTCCCAGTTTTCAAAATTTCCTTGATACACGTGTATACCATTCTCATTTTGAAATTTAGAAGCTGTAAATTGAGCTAATCGTTCTCCTAGCTCAATACAATCAATCTGCTTATATCCTAATCCAACGAGTCCTTCCGTTGCTTTACCCGTACCACAACCAATTTCAAGAATTCGATCTTCCTTCTTAATATTTGCATACGTGAACAAATCTTGAAAAAGTTCCTTTGGATATGTCGGTCTTATTTTTTCATATTCTTCGGCAATATCATCAAAAGTATATTTTCTTTCTTCAAAATTTACATCCATTCTTTTCATCCACCTCTTCCTAAAAAACTTCTACTTCACTTATAATTTCATCCAAAATAATTGAAATATCTTTCTTTTCTTGTTTCGCTTGTACGAGCTTATTTGCCTCATACCATTTTCGACCTATCGCAATGCCAATCGGACAATCTTGCTCCCACGTTTGTAGTAATCGAGCTACATCATGACCTCTCCGTAATACAAAATCTGTCTTCAGAACAAATTGGACGATTTCAAGTTCTGTATGCGGACCTAATACCTTCATATTTTTCCCCTGTAAATAAGCATTTCCATCTTTTAAATTGGTTGCTCCGACCATCTTATCTCTTGCTGCATAATGAATATTTCTAATCCCAGACATAACAATAGCACCAAAACATAAAGGGCATGGTTCCATCGTTGAATACAATTCATATTCCTTACGTGTTGCATTTGTTTCTAAATTATTTATTTGTAAGATTGCATTAATTTCCGCGTGAGCAATTTTGTTATTACATATTTCATTCGGCAATGCTTCCATCTCGTATACTGTATTTCTACCTTTTGAAATGACCTTTCCGCTTCCATCTACTATAACAGCACCAATAGGAAATGAACCATTACAATACGATAACCAAGCTTGAGTGAAACATTCTTTCCATGGTTCGGATAATGTTTGCCACATATTACATTCCATCCTCCCTTTATGAATTTTTAGTATATTTTCTTCAAATTCTAATAAAATCTATATTATTTCATCTCAAATAAAAAAAAGCACTTGCTTATATAAATCATCTTTCTCACCTTCAGGTATTCCTTCTATTAATCTTGCCGCTATATTTCTCTTTCTTCTTACAAATAGACCTCTGTTGTATTTCCTGCTCCAATTTTTTCTTTCATTAGTTAGTCCTACTTTCATTAATCTTTTATACACCTTCTATTTATTTCATTTCCATAGGCTCCTTTTCCTTCTTTATTCGACAAAATTCAAGGGAGATATTGTTGTAGAAAATAGTTAATTCAAAATCAATGTATAGGATTTGAGACCATAAAAAAACAGCTGTCGAAATTTTTCCGGCAGCTGTTTTTATCGAGAAAACATTTAAGCAATTCATACTCTATTAGGCTGGATAATGGAATCTCTTGTTCGTTATTTAGTTCATTAAGAGGATAGATTCTCGTTGTTTCATTATTTTCATCTACATTTTGAATATAGATTTGAATCCCGTTATAGGTTACATTAGCCATAACAGATGAAGCAACAGTCTCTTTTGCACGTTGTGTATTCATGATTATAACCTCTTTTCTTTTACTAATTATAATGTGAACTTCACTCTCACAAATTATTCTGTAATGAATCGGTGGTCTTCCGAATTACATCAAGACTTTTTTGTCGATGATTGAACTTTTATCCATAATGATTCGAAAACTTAAGGAAACAAAAGAGTTAAAAAACAACTAATTTATAGTGAGGTATGTAAAATTAAGCGTAAAGATTAAACACAAAAACCTGCCGAATTCGATTCACGACAGGTTTATTTATACGTTTATTCTTGATCAGAAACAAATATTCTATGTGACGCAAAGAAATTTGTCAGATCTCTTCCGGTTGATTTCTCCATAATTTGAATAAAATCTTTTGTAGTACTCACACCAAACTTCTTTTCATTAAAGTAACCTTTCATCGCTTTGTAAAAGACTTCATCGCCAAGTTCAAGACGAAGATCATTAACTGTTCTTGAACCGTAACCATAAATCATTCTATAATATGCTTCAATCCCGCCTTCTGCAGCACGTTCAGCAAATGTTGAAACAGGATACGAAAGATGATAGTCTCCAACAGGTTCTGCCTTTAGTTGATCAAGTTCTTTACTGTAGAGCGCAGCTGCAAAACTAGCAAATGATTCGTCAAGCCACGCTTCATCGTGCTCATTATTTCCAATAATGCCGTAAAACCATTGATGTCCAATTTCATGCGCAGTAACATTTTTAACCCATTCTTGAGAAGGATTTTTAGCGATACTAATCATCGTTAATTGTGGATACTCCATTCCACCAAACCAGCCTTCCATGCCAACGATATCTAGTTCTGGCCATGGATACTCTCCAAAGCGGTCACTGAACAGCTTGATGCTCTCAACCCCTGCCTCAAGCATAGAATCAGCATATTTTGCTTGTTCATCTGTATAATACACATTAATATTTACATTATTTACTTTCTTTTGTTTTACTTTGTAAGCTGGATCCATTTCTATTGCAAAATCACGAACTTGTTTGGCTTCATAATGATGCGTTGCTAAATTTCCTGAAATATGTGGTTGTCCCGCTTCCGTTCCTGTCGTTGCAATGACCTGGTCTTTATCAGTCGTAAGTGTTACATCAAAATCTCCAGTTAAAGAATAAAAAGATTCTCCATATGGAAAATAAGCATCTACATTCCAGCCCTCTTTATCGTATACTGCTAGAATTGGGAACCAGTTTCCAAGTGAAACTGTGTTTTTGTTCCAACCAAAACGATCTTGTTGTTCCGGTACATGAACTACAAAATCCATCGATACAGTAGATTTTTGATTATTAGGAATTTGAACAGATGAAATATGCAGTGCAGTACTATCCACAGAAAATTTTGCTGTTTTTCCATTTACTTTTACATTAGAAACAGACATACTTCCGCCATTTTCTTTAGATGTTTCTGCGTTTCCCCACAAGTTAAAATAAAGTTCGTTCAGCTGCGTACGAGTATTGTTCGTAAAAGTGACTGTCATTTTCCCTTGAATAGTGTGATTGATAGAATCATAGTAAACGTTCATTTTATAGTTTGGATTTGCTGGACCAAATATATCTTGTCCTTGCTTGTTCATAAATTGCAACTGAAATGGTGTCTTCAACTGAACAGGAGATGTAACTGCTGGATGGTATGCTCCTTTTACAGGGTAATCCTTTTCCGAAGCACTTATAGTAAGTCCAGAAGGAAATAATATACCAGCCATAAATGTCGAAGCTGTTACCCATTTCGCAGTTTGTTTCACAAATTTTTCCATAAAAACTCCCCCTTTTCCATTTTCCACCACATAAATTCGCCATAAACTGTAAAAATCCCTTGGAATTTTATTTGAAATTACTTGAGAAAGTTATAGGGGAAATCTTAAATGTTTTACTTTAAATTCTAATAAACTTTTTATTATTTCATCTCAAATAAAAGAAAGCAATTGTTTATATAAATCATGTTTTTCACTTTCAGGTATTCCTTCTATTAATCTAGCTGCCATAATAGCTAGGAGTTACTTCACTTCCATTTCAACCATTTTAATAATTAACTCTATATGATCTAGTTCCATTATTGTACGTAACTCAATTGGAAAGACCCCCTCTCTTTCCAATTGATACTCTATATAGTTCATCATTTCTTTATCTAAGAAGTCTTTACTAGAAAAAAGTAACCTCTCAATCTTTTATGAGAGGTTCTTTGTAATTAACATAGTCAGTCTTAACGACAGTGGAATCCTGTCAACATTCCGCGTTGTTGACAGGATTCCACTTATCAGTAGCAAGAAAAAAACAGTCTCTTACTCTCGTAAGAAATCTGCCTTTTTCTCATTCTATTATTTTATATACCCATTTATACTATTGCACTTTCTTTTCCTTTTTCAACATAACTCATATCACCAACAGATTCGATTTTATACTCTCCATCTTTATAGTGAATTTTAGTTACACTTGCATTTTCTAGTCCAAGTTTTATTTTACTATTATCAATCATGTCTACTAATGCTGTAATTGTAATTCCATGGGATACGATTAAAACGTTACCTCCACCATTTTGGGCAGTCTCTTCACTAATTTTGTCAAGTTCTCTTTTTATACGGGTGGAAAAGGTTTTCCAATCCTCAGCTTGCTTCGTATCGTCTGCCGCTACAATAAAGTTTACAATTTCTTTAAGTGATAACCCCATTAGTTCATCTGCTGATTTCACACCAGCAACAGCCCCAATCATTTTTTGCATATTTTCATTTTTATCGCCTTCAAAAATCCCGAAATTTAATTCGCGTAAGTCTTTCCTTTGTTCAAGTTTTAACGTTGATTGCTCACTATATTTTAATACTAAGTTAGCAGTTTCAATTGCACGCCCACTATCACTACTATAAGCATCAACAAAATGAATATCTTTTAAGCCATTCCCTAAATTTTTGGCTACTTCAACACCCGTTTCTACTAATGGAGAATCCGCCCAGCCTTGCACACGTCCACTAACATTTAACATTGTTTTACCGTGTCTAGTAATATATAACGTAACGATATTATCTAATGTATTATTACTCTTTTCCATCTTATTCATTACTTTCTCCCCTTTTAGGCTATAACCTATCTGTGTAAATTACTGAGTAAAAAATTGGAATTCAGCTTAATCCTCTATTGCTTGAGGAGTTTTATAAACAGTACTAACTTGTATTCTCTTACAATTATACCATCCATAGAATTAGATTTTCCATTTTGTACGCTAACACGATACAAGTGTTAACATCCTGAGATTTTCTATTGCATTAACTTAGTTATCTTCTTATAACAATAAAAAGAGTGAAATCCTGCATAATCAATACAGGATTTCACTCTTTTTTATAAACAATCAGATTTTATTCTAAAGCTACAGCTATCAAAGTTTTTTTATCCGTCTCTTTTAATAATGCTCTATTAAGCTGGATACAGATACCTCTTGCTCATTATTTGGTTCATTTAGAGAGTAAATTCTTGCTGTTTCGTTCGTTTCATCTACATTTTGAATATAGATTTGAACCCCGTTATAAGTTACATTCGCCATAACTGGTGAAGCAGCAATCTCTTGTGCACGTTGTGTGTTCATAATTATAAACCTCCTTTTTCGGTTAACAATTATAATATTGACTTCCACTCCCTCAAATATTCTGGTGAATTCATAATAAGTAAACAAGAAGAGAAATGAAAAAGCATAGTTTGATGACATAATCAAACCATGCTTTCGTATTCGTTATATACATCTATTTACTTTGCAAAAGATGAACCGGTTTAGCTGATAACGATTGTTTCGCTGCAATCTAAACGACAATCGCTGTTGTTAAAACAGACAACAGAATGCCAAAAATAGACCAAGTTACATCGATTTTCATTGGCATCTGAAATAAGAATCGTAAAACAACACCTGAAAAAGCTAATGCAATTCCAGCCCCAACGAATCCAGCTGATAAGGAAATGATCGTATTTTCTATTGAACTCCCCCCACTTATCGGCTATCGCCACTTGAAGCGGGGGATTCCAGTACCTCTTGCTCCGATGACAACAGGTCCAAAACCTCCTCCGTTCAACAAGAGAAGTTCTCTATACCGTCAATCCAAAGTATCCATAGATGACCCATCTCTGCCCCTATATAAGCAAACAGAAAAAGGTACGCCCTCTTCAAGCGGCATAGGGGAGAGAACACAAGGCAATGCACCCAGTTCCTAGACCACATCATCTGCTCTGGTGAAGGGAGTAAAAGACTGGTACCCTATGTTCTGTTTTGTATCGGTAAAAAGTGAGTCGAATGATCCGTTAGCTCCATATGAGATCCATTTATACCATCATGAGGCCGATTCACATCAAACAACGTATACAATACATGTGTACGAACAGCTAGTTGTTTGTTCCATATGTTCCACTGTTTCCAATGATGCATGTTCGTTAGATCCATATAGGTTTTGAACACGTTCGGTATCTTCTTTTGATAACCTAATCCACGTCTCCCAATCGTGAAAGCAGCTGCTTGATGAATGGAGATGCCAAATTTGCGCATATACTTCATTTTTCCGGAAATCGATGTGTACGCCGGGTTTACTTATTTTACATCCACTCCCATCTTGTTTGCCCGGTTTTGAATTGCATCTATCATCTTTCGGTACGCAAACATACTTTTTCTTCTGTTTCTTTTCTTGCTATCGTACTTGTTTCCCGTTTTTGAGAGCGTAGTATCCAGCTTCTCGAGCACAATCGGCTTGTTCTTTCGGACAGCCAATTCGACAAGACGAATGGCTTCTGCTTCTAAAATTTTTGTAATGGCACCGGAACATTTCCCCTCTAAAGAAAAAGAAAGAATGCCGCTTTCGAGATAGTTTCCATCTTTTGAAACATTGACCCAAGCCAAATGATCATAGTTACAATCCACTCCAATGACACCGTCACTTGTACTGAAGTTAATGTAGGAATTGGTTTCTACATCTACCATACATTTGATGAGGTAATACGCCTCTTGGTCTTCAATCGACCAAGAGATAGGCTGACCATACTTATTTTTTTGTTTACACGCGATTTGTGTTTCTATTACATAGTTGACAATGTCTTGTCCATGCGGAAACATCACGAACGGGAAAGTCAACACGTTTCCACGAATAGAAGTAAAAGAGAGTTCTTGTTTTTCCATGTTGTATTGAAACATAAAATTACCATAGCCAGCATCTTTGCGGCCGGAAATCATCATTTGTTTGTTTCGGGCGGCAGAGAAAAGGGGTTTCCATCCTTCATGATGGGTTACAAATTCTTCTTTTGTGAACTGAGATCGAAACAATTTTTTTGTGCCAAACACAGCACTTGGAACATGTTCTTGCAGCTTTTCTTTCTTTTGTTGAAGGCGGTCTAATCGGTGCTTTAACCGTCCAATTTTTGCTTTTGTGTTCTTAATTTTCGGGTCTAAATAGCAGTGTTCAAAAGAATAGAAGGTCAGCCAAATCATCGTTTTCTTTGGAAGAGAAAGGGAGACAATCCCACTTGGTTGGATGCTGAAAGAGGTGTTCTTAGGAAATGTCGGTTTCCCTTTCTTAAAACTCTCTTTCACTTTTTTCATCTTGATTAGATAGGAGCGTTCGGATTTGAGTTTCTTCTTGAGGTCTTTGATTTTCTCGTCAATTTATTGAAGATGAAGTGTTTGTTGTTCTTTTATAGCGGAGAATAGGGCAATCGCTTCTTGCCTAGCACTATTGGCGTAATAGTCGTTAAGACCAAAGCGTTTCTTAAGGACAATCTGTAGACTTTCCTCATGCAGATTCCGGTTCGAACGCGTTTCACAAACCAAAGTTTGAAAGGCAAAACGTTTCGCTTGATTGAATAGGTACAAAACATGGGACACCTCATTCACAAGTGCAGTTGGTAAGGTATGTTTATACACCCTTTGAGAAAAATAGGTTTTCTTCATTTTACTTCTCCCCCAACAAGAACATTCGTTCTCTTCACCTCTATTTTATACAAACTAGGAATCGATTTCAACAAAAACATTAGATTTTCCGGAAAAATTTCATGTGTATGAGAATCAGACAGAAAACGAGTAGCAAGAGAGCCCTCCCCTCCTTACCTCCTTACCTCCTTACCTCTATGCTCTGCCCTTCACACGGTTGAAGAAGAGGTCTTCTAGGGTAAAATGATAAAATAGATCCTGTCACTAAAATCGTTGTCAAAATACCCATTGTTTTTTCCCCTTCCTTAACTAGATTCATATCTATCTCTAATTTTGTCATAGATGCACCATTTTTTCTACATTAAGGAAATTGTATTTTTTGTGAATTTTCTTTTCGCATTTAATAGTCATACACAAAAGAGAGTGATAGATAAAACAGGGTAAATCTGTATTATTTCTTCCTAAAATTTCTTAAAGGACTCTTATCGCTTAATTCGACGAAGAAAGGAAAAAGTAATAAAAAGAGGCAACGTAAAATTTCACTGGAAAAGCGAAAGGTTTCATCTGAAAAATATTGTCTTTTATTACAGTACGGACAATCTTTCCCGTCATTTTTCATAAAAAGTGACCACACATCTTTTGCTTTCCACTTTGTTTTACAATTCGTACAACGAGTCATAGTACTCCTCCTATTCTTTTAATCCATTTTTTTGATTACGCTTTTTCTTTTTACAAAATAACCCATTTTTATTTTACGTAAAATAAATACTTTAGTAAATGCAACCGTGTAGAAGTCTACAAAGAAAAAAGTACACCACTTTCCAACAAGTGATGTACTAACAATTATATAATGTGTAACATTGTATAATTATACTGTTTTTATAACTACTATGATTAAAATTACAATTGTTTCTGCGAATGTATTCCTTGAATATACGCCACAACCTCAGGATTCACAAGTGAAGATAAATCTCCAAGTTCTTTTCCTAAATACGCAGCTTTAATAACGCGGCGCATCACTTTTGAATTACGTGTTTTCGGTAAATCTTCGACAACATGAATATCTTTCGGGCATAATGCTTTCCCAATATGAGAGTTTACTAGACTTAGTAACTCTTTTTTTAGTTCTGGTGTAAACATAGTGCCTTCACGTAACACAACAAAACAATGACATACTTCACCTTTCACTTCATCTGGAACCCCAATTGCCCCGGCTTCGATGACATCGTGGTGTTTTACAAGAATGGATTCATACTCCGCAGGTCCAATACGTTTTCCGGCAATATTTAATGTGTCATCAGAACGACCTGTGATGATGTATTGTTCTCCATCATATAATACCCAGTCACCATGCACCCATTTGTTTTCAAACCGGGACCAGTATGTGCTTACATAACGATCGTCTTCTTCCCAGAAGCTTTTCGTCATACCGACCCACGGTTTTTCTAGACATAATTCTCCAACCTCATTTTGTACTGGTGCACCGTTTTCATCTAATACAACAGCGGCCATTCCTGGCAGTGATGCGTTAAAACTAATTGGCGCAATCGGTTTAATGAGGACGTTGCCAAAAATACCACCAGAAATTTCAGTACCTCCAGAGTAGTTACAAATTGGTACTCTTCTTTTGCAAACTGTTTCAAAGAGCCACATCCATGGGTCTGGATTCCACGGCTCACCTGTTGAACCGATTACTTCTAAACTTTGCAAGGAATGTTTCTCCACCCATGAATCACCTTTTGCCATTAAGGAACGAATTAACGTTGGAGAAATACCAAGATGCGTTATTTCATAACGATCAACCATTTCCCATAAACGATCTGGTTCTGGATAATCAGGAACACCTTCATACATAACCATTGTCGCACCGTTAAGAAGAGAGCCAAACAGTAAAAACGGCCCCATCATCCAGCCCATATCAGTAATCCATAACACACGGTCGCCTTGTTTCACATTCATACCAAAGCCAGCATCAAATGCTGCTTTTAGCGGAAATCCCGCATGCGTATGCACTGTTCCTTTCGGCTTCCCTGTTGTACCAGATGTATAAATAAGCATAAGCGGGTCGTCACTTTTCATTTCTTCTGCGTGCGTAAATGGTTTGTCTTTTTCAAGAACACTCCATGAAATATCATAATCCTGCGGTGTAAATTCATTCCCCGCATGACGAACAATTACGACTTTTTCCACACTTGGGCAATGCTCACACGCTTTATCTACTTCGTCTTTTAAAGAAACCGTTTTACCACGGCGAGCAAATCCATCTGCAGTAATAATCATTTTAGAGCCTGCAGCTTGTACGCGGGTCATCACTGCATCTGAAGCAAACCCAGAAAAAATAGGAGACATGATCGCACCAATTTTCATGACAGCTAACATGGCAACTAATGTTTCAGGAATCATTGGCATGTAAATCGTTACACGATCTCCTTTTTCAATTCCTAAGTGCTTTAAACCATTTGCAACGCAGCTTACCCAGTGGTCTAGTTCCTCGTATGTAAATGATTTTGATGTACCGTTTTCACCTTCCCAAATAAGAGCCTGCTTTGTTTTCGTATCATCTTCTGCAATCCAACGAGATAGTGCAGATTCTACAACATTGCAAGTTCCATCCACATACCACTTGGCAAACGGAATACCGTTTGCTAAGTCTAACACTTCTGTGTATGGACGCATCCATTGATAACCTACCGCACGCTCTGCTTCTTCCCAAAACCATGCCGGATCTTCAATGGACTTTTCATAAAATGTTTCATAATCATCATAACCAAGGGATTGCATCCATTGATATAAGCGTGTGTTTGCTTTATATTCCTCTGTTGGAAACCAAACTGCCTGCTTCACAATTTGTCCCTCCTTAATTTTTTTGAAAAAGAAAACCCTTTGGCAGGGCGTTCTCACTCATATATAACTTTATTTTGATGTTTCAACATCTAGGCCACCGCTATACAAAGCAAAAAGTGAGCTACTTTTATTTTCGTATTGCTCGTGACAGAAAAGGGATTTGACCGCCCATGTACACGACCAGATGCTCTCGCCCATCTAAAAAGAAAAGGTTTTTATGCCTTTTCTCATTTTTATACTGGATAAACTGGATGTTTACGATCTGTAAATACTTGATACTTACTCATATACATCTCAAAACGTTGCTTCAATTCAGTGCGTAATTGGTTTGGATGAACAATACCATCAATAACCATTTCCGATGCAAGACGATAAATATCAATATCTTGCTTATACTCTTCACGTTTTTGCGCGATAAAGCCCTGGCGCTCTTCTTCTGGTAATGCTGAGATTTTATTTGCATACACTGCGTTTACCGCTGCTTCTGGTCCCATTACCGCAATTGAAGCTGTTGGAAGAGCAAGGCAGCAATCAGGCTCAAATGCAGGACCTGCCATCGCATATAAGCCCGCACCATATGCTTTTCGTACAACGATAGATATTTTTGGCACAGTTGCTTCACTCATCGCGGAAATCATTTTTGCACCGTGACGAATAATACCAGCTCGCTCTACCTTCGTACCAATCATAAATCCTGGTACGTCAGCTAAGAATAAAAGCGGAATGTGATAAGCATCGCATAGAGTAATGAATTTCGCTGCCTTATCAGCAGAATCATGGAATAATACGCCGCCTTTCATACGAGGCTGATTCGCAATAATTCCAATTGGCATACCGTTAATACGCGCAAATCCAGTTATTAACTCTTGTGCAAATAACTTTTTCACTTCAAAGAATGAGTCTTCATCAATGATTCGTTTAATTAAATCGTGTATATTAAAAGGTGCATTTTGATTTTCCGGGATAATTTGTTCTAATGTTTTTTCGAATTCTTTCGGTTCTTGAGGTTCTGTCATTGGAGCTTTTTCTAAGTAATTGCTTGGAAAGTAAGAAATATATTGACGTGCTTTTGAGATTGCATCTTCCTCTGTTTTGCAAAGTACATCGCCGCAGCCAGATACTGAGCAATGCATACGTGCTCCGCCCATCTCTTCTAATGTCACTTTTTCACCGATGACCATTTCAGCCATACGAGGCGAACCAAGATACATAGATGCATTTCCTTCAACCATCATCACAACGTCACAGAAGGCTGGAATATATGCACCGCCTGCAGCAGATGGACCAAATAATAAACAAATTTGCGGTACCTTGCCGGATAATTTTACTTGGTTATAAAAAATGCGCCCTGCCCCGCGTCTTCCTGGGAACATTTCAACTTGATCTGTAATACGAGCACCAGCAGAGTCGACAAGATAAAAGAGTGGTACACGTAATTTTTCAGCTGTTTCTTGAATACGTAGAATTTTTTCTACTGTACGAGAGCCCCATGATCCTGCCTTTACAGTAGAATCATTTGCCATTACACAAACAGTGCGTCCATTTACTTTACCAGTTGCGGTAACAACTCCATCTGCAGGCAATCCTTCTTGTTCACAGTTTGCAAATAACGCATCTTCTACGTACTCACCGTTATCAAACAAAAGTGCAAGACGCTCACGAACAAATAGTTTCCCTTTTGATGCATTTTGCTCATGATATTTAGGTGCCCCGCCCTGCTTTATCGTTTCTACACGCTCTTCTAATGTACGAGATTGTTGTTTTTGATCTAGCATATTCATTCCCCCTTATAAATCGGCTTCCGTTTTTCGCGAAATGCTTGTAATCCTTCTAAGCGGTCTTTCGTATGAATAACACCTTCGTACGCTTGCTTTTCCATTTGTAAACCTGTCTGCAAGTCAACTTGCATCCCATTTGTAATTGCTTCTTTTGCACGGCGAACTGCAATTGGACCATTCGCTGCAATTTTTTTGCCAATTTCAATTGCTTTTTCTTCTAATTCTTGGGCGGGAGTAACATATTCAACAAGTCCGTATTCCTTTGCTTCTTGGGCTGATATACGTCTTGCCGTATAAATTAATTCCTTTGCGCGTCCCATTCCAATTAAACGAGGGAGACGCTGCGTCCCGCCGGCTCCTGGAATAATTGCAAGCGAAGTTTCTGTTAAACCGAGACTTGCTGTTTCTGAAGCGATGCGAATATCACAAGCAAGGCTTAATTCTGTCCCGCCGCCAAGCGCAATTCCGTTTATTACTGCAAGAACAGGTTGTGATAATTGTTCTACCATATCCATAGTAGAGCGGATCATCCCAACTGCATCACGTACTTGATCTTCATTCATATTGGCACGCTCTTTTAAATCTGCACCTGCACAAAATGCTTTTGTACCTGCTCCTGTGATCATTACGACACGAACATCGTTTTCTTCGTTAATACGACTTAGTGTATCTTGTAGTTCTTCTAAAAGAGAAAGTGATAAAGCATTTGCTTGGCCTTCACGATTCAATGTGATTTTCACGATATGAGGCATTACATAATCAACTGAAATATTTTGCAGCTGTAACATAAGATCACCTACTCACAGTTTTATGTTGCAAAGCGCGGTATACATGACTCGGAATCTGTATATCGAGTTTGCTTTGAATAAATTTTGTTGCTTGTAATAGCTTTTCTTCATTTATATTTGTTTGTACACCCATTTTATGAAGCATATGAACTAAATCATTTGTTGCGACATTCCCAGACGCACCTGGTGCATACGGACATCCGCCAAGACCGCCGCAAGAACTATCAAATGTTGTAACACCGCATTCTAATGACTTTACTACATTAGCAAGTGCCATACCGTACGTGTTATGGAAATGCATCGCAAACTTAGAAGAATCATATTTTGGGAGTAAGTGCTCTAGTACACGCTCTACTTGCACCGGATTTGCCACCCCTATTGTATCCCCAAGCGATACTTCATAAATGCCATATGAAAACAACTTGTTACAAAGTTCATCAACTTTATGAATGTTTACTTCGCCTTCATATGGGCAACCAAATACAGTCGATACGTATCCGCGAACCATTTTCCCAGCAAATAATGACTGTTTCGTTACCTCTTCAATAACCGAAAGTGCTTCATCAATCGATTTATTAATATTTTTCTTATTGTGTGTTTCACTAGCGGATAAAAAGACGTTCACCTCATCTACATCTTGCAGCAGCGCCCGTTCCAAACCGTTTTGATTTGGAACGAGAGCTGCATATGTAACATGCGGTTTCCGCTCAAGCGCAGCAAACACATCTTGTGCATCAGCTAAAGCAGGAATCCATTTAGGGTGAACGAATGATGAAACTTCAATATAGGAAAGACCTGCGTCTGCCAGCATATGAATCCATTTCACTTTATCTTTTGTACCAACAACTTTCTTTTCATTTTGCAAACCATCACGCGGCCCGACTTCTTTAATAGAAGCAAATGAAGGTAATTTCAATCGATTGCACCCCGTTTCTCACTATTCAATTTCTACTAAAACATCTCCCTCATTCACAAAATCGCCTTCTTGCACAAGAATTTTCATAACAGTACCAGCTGCTTCTGCAGCAATTGGAATTTCCATTTTCATAGATTCTAAAATGACGACATCTTGATCTTCCTCTACTGTATCTCCTACACCCACTATAATTTTCCAAACATTTCCTGCCATCGATGCATATACTTTTGTCATCATTTATTTCCCCCTTTACATTTCGTAACCTTTATTTTTTCACAAGCTGCTTCGTTACAAAGCTTGTTGTGTAAATACCGCTTTGGAATACTTCATCTTCTAGGACTTGCAGAAGCATCGGCGTATTTGTTTTAATACCCTCTACTTTTAGTTCTTCTAGTGCCGCTTGCAGCTTTTGAATTGCTTCTTCTCGCATTTCCCCATGTGCAATTACTTTCGCAATCATCGGATCATAAAACGGGGTAATTGCTACACCATCTTCTAAGAAATGATCAATGCGCACTGACGTTGGAAGGGTCAGAGATGCAATTTTTCCTGGTGATGGGAAGAACGTTTTAGGATCTTCAGCATAAATACGTGCTTCAATGGCATGACCACTTCGTTTTACTTCATCCTGTGTAAACGAAAGGGTTTCTCCTGATGCAATTCGCAATTGCTGCTCGACTAAATCAAGACCAGTAATCTCTTCTGTTACCGGATGTTCTACTTGTAATCTCGTATTCATTTCTAAGAAATAGAAATTCTTCTCATCATCAACAAGAAATTCAATTGTTCCTGCATTCGTATAACCGAGCACTTTCGCAGCTTTCACTGCAACCTCTCCCATTTCTTTTCGTGTTGCTTCATCTAAAAATGGAGACGGAGCTTCTTCAATTACTTTTTGATTGCGGCGCTGCACTGAACATTCACGTTCCCACAAATACACCGTATTACCTTGTTTATCAGCAAGCACTTGAATCTCAATATGATGCGCATTTGTAATCAATCGTTCCATATACATTTCTCCGTTTCCGAAGAAATTCTTTGCGCGCGTTTGATTACTTTCAAACGCTTGAGTGAGCGCTTGTTCAGTTTCAATCACTTGCATACCAATGCCCCCGCCGCCAGCGGATGCCTTCAACATAAGTGGATAACCAATTTGGCCTGCAATTTCTTTTGCTTCTTCAACAGTTGGAATGCTAGATGAAATACCAGGTACAATAGGAACTTCAGCCGCTAACATTGCTTTGCGAGACTCAATTTTGCTTCCCATCTTGGCAATGACATCTTTTGAAGGACCGATAAAGACAATTCCTTCTTCTTCACAGCGTGCTGCAAATGTTGTATTTTCTGACAACAATCCATAACCTGGATGGATTGCCTCTGCTTTTGTTTCTTTAGCAATTCCAATGATCTTTTCTAGATTTAAATAACTTTCTTGAACACGCGGACCACCGACAAGATGTGCTTCACTTGCCATTTTCACATGAAGGGCAGACTCATCAGCTTCTGAATAAATTGCTACAGTTTGAATACCAAGTTTTTCACACGTTTTTATAATGCGAACGGCAATTTCACCGCGGTTGGCAATTAATATTTTTCGAAACATAGTGAACCCTCCTCTTAGCGACATCCTAAATGTCTTGAAATAACGAGACGTTGAATTTCAGAAGTACCTTCACCAATTTCTAATAGCTTTGCATCACGAATATGACGCTCTACTTCATACTCACGCATATATCCGTAACCACCATGAATTTGCACAGCTTGGTTAGATACACGGCTTGCTGTTTCAGATGCAAAAAGTTTTGCCATCGCTGCTTCTTTTCCAAATGGTTTATCATTGTCTTTTAACCAAGCAGCTTTATGTACCATATTGCGTGCTAATTCAATTTCTGTTGCCATATCTGCTAATTTAAATTGAATTGCTTGGAAGTTTGATAAAGAACGACCAAATTGTTTGCGCTCCTTTGCATATTGCAGTGCACGCTCAAATGCAGATTGAGCAATCCCTACTGCTAATGCAGCGATCGAAATACGACCACCATCTAACGTATATAAAAATTGCTTAAATCCTTTATTTACATCCCCAAGAATATTTTCCTTCGGTACACGAACACCATCTAAAACAATTTCACATGTATTGGAAGCGCGAACGCCCATTTTGTCGTACGGACTAGAAATTATTAATCCTTCACTATTTGTCGGTACAATAAAAGCAGAGATGCGTTTTTTACCGCTTTCCTCAACGCCATTAATAGCGGTTACAATAATCGTATTTGCATACTCAGCATTTGTAATCCAGCACTTCTCACCACTAATAACATATTCATCGCCATCCAATACTGCTTTCGTTTGTGTGCCGCCAGCATCAGACCCAGCATTCGGCTCCGTTAATCCAAATGCACCAAGTGTCTTACCAGATGCCATTGGAACTAAATATTTTTGTTTTTGTTCTTCTGTACCAAAATAATAAATAGGAGAAGCACCCAGTGAAATTGTTGCCGCATAACTTAATCCTGTGCCACCGCAAGCACGGCCAATTTCTTCAACTGCTAGTGCATACGATAACGTATCGCCGCCAGAACCACCGTATTCTTCAGGGAATGGGATTCCTAACAAACCAAGTTCGCCCATTTTTTGAAACGTTTCATATGGGAATTCTGCCGTTTTGTCGTAATACACAGCCTTCGGAGCGATTTCCTTTTCAGCAAAGTCGCGCACCATTTCTTTGATCATTTGTTTTTCTCTAGTAAGAGTAAATTCCATTTGTCACACCCCTTATCGAATTCGTTATTTCGACAGCGTGCGCGTATATAGTACAAACATTACTCTATAATAAGAACGAATAGTAGTAAGATAATTGCTACAATTCTGTCACAATTTAATTGTAAAACAGATTCTGTACTAATGCACAAAAAAATTCCTACATTGTTCTACAACAACATAGGAATAAAAAGTCGAATTATGCGGTTTTTCGTTTAATAATCTCGACCTTTTCCAGAATCTGTGATTTCGACTAACATTTCTGGATATGGTTCGAAATAAGTTTGTCTTAATAAATATGTTTCTTCAAATCGGATTGCCCACGATTTTAAAATGGTAAGTAAACTGCTTAACGGTATTTTCTTTTCGGCATACTTACTAAGTAAAGAGAGAAAATGATCTTTTTCCTCTTTCTTTAACTTATTTTTAAAATACCCGAAAATATGCTGACATACGTTAATATTTGACGTATACCGAGGTGTACGATTTAACAATATATACAATATTTCCTCATACTTTGCAAATACTTCATCAACGTGCCGTTTTTCCTTATTCGCAATGACGCGCCCTAATTCTTTTTGCTTCGTTTGATTATACGCCATAAATAAATACTTATGATCAGATTGAAATTCAACTAACGCTTTCATGTTCTTATTTTTCTTCAATGTTTTAAAATGTGCAATTGTAAATAGCTGCGTCAAAAAATGTTCGCGGATGATAAAATTCGACAATCTTCCTTCTTCCTCAATTGCTACATGTGAAAATCGCGCTAAAACTGCACTACCAAATAATCCGGCGCCCTTGCCTTTTGTGGGTGCTTTTCCTAATCCGGCATATATTTTCACGTCACGCGTTCCGCAGCTTGGTGACCTATTCTTCAAAATAAAACCATCCACATCCGGAAGAGAAGATAAAAATACATTTGAAAATTGCTGCATTTTCTCCGTTAAATCGGCTCCAGTAGATGGCTGCACTAATTTTTGTGTTCCATCATGATCCACAATACGAATTGTTTCTCTTGGAATCCCAAGTCCAATCTCCACTTCTGGACAAACTGGAATAAATTCTACATATGGTTGTAGATTACGTACTGTTGCATCGGACAGCTTATCACCGTTATAACGACATGCTTCAAATTCTAAACATTTACTTACGACAACTGTTGGTCTTACAAATTGCCTCATATGATTACCTCCGAGGAGTTAGCCCGTATAAAATGAATTGAACGGTAGATTCGATCTCTGCCTCATCATCCCATTGTTCTTCTGGTAATAATAAAAAACGAGTTAAAATTAAGCCAATAACAGCTGATAAAGTGAATCGTAATACCGATGGTGTTGGAAGTTCAATAATTTGTCCTTGTTTCTGAAAGTGATCCACAATGTTTTCAAAACGAGAGTAAATTTCCTTTGCGAGTAATTGCTGAATTTCATTTTTCAATTCGGGTTGAAACGGTACTTCTTGTATTAAAATTTTCAGCATTGGAAAATGTTTTCTCGCAAATTCAAAGCGATTTCGGATCACCGTACGTAAGAAATTTTCATATGAATCATACGTATTCTCAAATATTTCTTTCGCAAAAGTTTGTACAAAGAACGGAGCAGCAAACTTCGTTAACGTTGGCATCACAACAGCAAACAACAAATCTTTTTTCGTTTTATAATAGCGAAAAATCGTTCCTTCTGCTACACCGGCACGCTTCGCAATTTCACTCGTTGAAGTTGCCGAATATCCTTTTTCACTAAACATGTCTACTGCCGCTTCTAAAATGCGCATTTGCCGTTCATTACGCTTATCTGTCCCTGTGGCGGCAATTAGTTCTTCTAGCCAATCCGCTTTCATAAAATACCCCTTTTTTCTTTCCATTATATTCTTCTATGCTTCTTTAAAGCAAACACGTTACCGAATGTAAACACAATCGCAAATAATAATAAAACGCCAAGATCGCCAGCAATTTCGCTAAATCCTTGATTTCGAATCATAACTTGCTGCATCGCATCTGCACCGTATGTTAACGGAAATAACTTTCCTAATAGTTGTAACCACTTATTCATAGATTCAATCGGAAATAAACCAGAAAAGAAAATTTGCGGTACGATAACCAATGGGATAAATTGAATCATTTGAAATTCATTGTTTGCATATGCTGATAAAAATGTTCCAAGTGTTAACGCTGTTAATGAAAGCATACATGTAATGAGTAGTGTCAGCCAAGGTGAACCTGCAACGTATAAATCAAGAACATACACAGAAAAACTAACAATAAGTACAGATTGGAAAAATGCAAAGATACCAAATCCAATTATATAACCCGCAACAATTTCCCAGCGCCGAATTGGAGTTGATAATAAACGTTCTAATGTACCACTTAAACGCTCCCTTACAAATGAAACGCCCGATAAAATAAAGACAAAGAAAAATGTGAAGAAACCAATTAATACCGGCCCTAATCCATCAAACATCGTAAAATCAGCCGAGCCGTGTAAATAAGAAATATCCGGTTTCATCACTGCCGATTCTGATTTTTCCATACTCTTTTGCATAACTTGCATAACCGCACGATTTTTTGATGAATCACTGCCTTCTAACATTACTTTCATCTTTCCGTGTTCTACAGTAACTATCGCATCAATTGCTTGATCTTCTATCTTCCTATGCGCCTTTTCTTTATCATACTCATAAAAAGAAGCATCTTGTTTTTTCATTGCATCTACAATTGGTGCCGGCACATCAACTAAAGCAATATGAGGCTTGTAGTCTTTTTGTGTAAATACAAGTGAAAGCAGCCAAAGAAGTAGCATTGGTGCTCCGAACATAAGCGCAAGCGACCGTTTATCTCGAAAAAACTGACGAATAATACGGATAACAACTCCAAATACTCTCATCGTTCCATCGCTCCTTCCAATAAAAATACATCCTCAATGCGCCCAGTTGTTGTTCGCTCTTTTAATTCTACTGGAGAACCAGTTGCGATTAACTTCCCCTCACGAATTAAACCGAGACGTTCACAAAACTCCGCTTCATCCATAATGTGCGTTGTCACAATAATTGTTGTTCCTTGTTTTTTTAGTTCATAAAACTTATCCCAAATTGATTTTCGTAAAACGGGATCAATTCCAACAGTAGGTTCATCTAAAATAAGAAGCTTTGGTTCATGCAAAAGTGACATAGCAAGTGATAAGCGCTTCTTCATGCCACCTGAAAAATGTTGCACTTGTTTTTTTGCATCCTCAGATAACTGCACAAGCTCAAACACTTCAGAGATACGTTCTTTCTTTTGTTTTCCCTTTAATCCGTACATTGTTGCGAAAAAATCAGCATTCTCATAAGCAGATAGTTCATCATACAACGCATCAGCTTGCGCCATATACCCGATGTGTTTCATTCCATTCAAATTCGGCATAACTGTTTGCAGTGCTGTTACGTCACCTGACGTTGCTTCACTTATACCTGCAATCATCTTAATAAGGGTGGTTTTGCCAGATCCTGAAGGACCAACTAAGCCAAAAATTTCAGCTTCGTGGACAGAAAATGAAATATCTTGAATCACTTGTTTCTTTCCAAAATACTTGGAAACACGATTAAGCGTTACAGCCTCGTTTATTAGAGACATAAACTTTCCTCCTCTTTATTTCAATGAGTGAGTACTCACTTTTATTTTAACCTAATTTTAATCTATGTCAAAAGATTCTTTTTGTTGTTAGTTACAAACACCACTTCCTGCCTCATGCTGCAGTTTAGTAATTAAGTTTGAAAAAAGACACTGCTAATCCTTATTAGACAGTAAACAAAAAGAATCTATTTTGAAAAAAGATCAATCAAAATGGATTCTACATTTTTGATAAAGATGTGATTTTTATCAAAAAGTTTACTTATGTTAGGCTAGACTATGTTGGACATTTTATACTAGTAAAAATGATTCGTAGATATTATCACTATCTAAAAAAATGTTTTATTGCTTCAAGTTGTATTTTATGATTACATTCTTCACAACAATATTTTCCTTCCCGATTTTTCTTAAATTGCTTATATTTTTCAGTTCCTTCATATACCCGAAATACATTTTTACAACAAAAACAAATAACCTCATAAAATATCATGTACTTCCCCCTCCTCAGGGTGATACGTTACTTTTGAATTGCCCGTTCAAAGGTTGTGATAAGTTCTTTAGTGTAATCTTTAACATTAAGATCGGGATTTCTCATTAACTCTAGGCTCAACCCGTCAATGGCATGCCTGATTGTAAACGCTATCCCTCTGCGGAAAACTCTCGAAACACTCCTTCTTGCATGCCTAAACGTAGAATATTTTCAATGGGAAGAAAAGTTGTTTCATCATAGTCTGCTGCAAACCGAAGTTTCCCTTCATCTGTTCTTTCATTCGAAACTATTTCTATAACAGCGAATAGCATGTTTTTTATTGATTCACACGAGCCTTTCTACTTACTTTACATACAAACCTCATTAATTTTCTGTGGACTGATGGAAATAATGCGAAAATAATGTCCATCGTTCTACGCATTGGCATTAGACAAATAATTGGCTTATTTTTATGAATACTATTATAGTAATTTTCGCCTATGGAGACATCATTTTTTTCTTTTTTAATTGTTCTGTTATCACTGATTTATCAATATTAACAGCTTTTGAGTTATGAAAAATAGTAGTATCAACAAATGTAGAGCATAATGCGCTTATTTTAATACCATATTATTTGCGTCGCCTTTTCCATAATATCTTCTCTTGCTTGTTCGCTGTCATAACGTCTTTTGTCAACTAAAATCAGAACTCCTCCTTTAATTTAAACGATTATTCTAATTTAATTATATATATGTTCTTAAACCCAAATATTTGAGAAATCATATACAATATTTCCGCACATTCTTTTAACCAATTTAACTGACGAAACCAATTCTTAATTGCTTATTATCTCCAACAAGATATCTCTACAAAACAAAAAAACGAGATGAATTCCCATTAAAACCCAATAAAATCAAAATAAAGAACTGCTTAAAAATAAAAAAATTCTTCAACATAAATGCTGAAGAATTTTTTAAAATATGTTTTAAATAGCAGCTTCTTTTTTTGTAAATAATATTTTTTTAGATATCGCAAATGTGAAAGGAATTGCAATTACAGATGAAATCAAAGGTGCGATGTCCTTATTCAAGTTCAATATATCAACTAAAACATAAATACTAATTGTCGTAATTATAAAGTTTATAATATAAGTTAATGGAAATTGAAAAAATTTCTTTAAGGTTACTTTTGTTCTATACGTAAAGTATGTATTCATAAAAAAAGAACCGATCATACTCATAATAAAAGCTATACTATGTGAGGTTAAAATATGAAAATGGAAAACATGAGTAAATAATAAATAAAGTAGCCAGTAGTTTAAAGTATTTATACATCCCACAAAAACAAATCTAGCTATTTGTTTGTAATTATTGTTCATTGTCACCCTCCCTATACACAAATCATACCATCTAAAGGAATTTCTAGCATACAAAAGTTACAGTCGTACAGATCGCATGCTTAATAAAAGATTGTCGTATCCCATTATGTATCGAGAGTGCACGGTGGAACTTTTTAATTTTAAAAAGCCATTGGAATAAATAAGCATAATTCCAATGGCTTTTTTACTTAACTACGTTTTTGCTTCTTATTTGATGAAGGAACTTTAGCGGAACCTGTTTCATGCGTAGTCGTTCCTTGACCTTCAACTTGTGAAGATTCAAGACCCGCTCTAGAAGGATCATGTTTAACTTTTCGACCCACCTTGCTCACCTCCAACGTTACTTTTTGCTTGGATGCATGAAACTATACAAAACAAGATAAAAGATTCCATTTCCTTTTCATAAAATGCATTTTCATAATTTCTAACAGGAAACTCATAAACATTGGTTGTATATATAACATAAGCCTATAATTTGAATTCAACTGAAACTGGAGGAATTTTCAATGAAACATCCTGTTTTACAAACTTATGATTATCACGTTTGGGCAAATAAAAGGCTATTTGCACACTTAAAGACACTACCAGCAGACGTTTGGTCTACAGAAGTACAAAGTGTCTTCTCTTCTATTTCACAAACGTTTATGCATATGTATATTACGGATACAATCTGGCTAGGTACTTTATTAGGAAAGCCTTTCGATGAAGTGAAGACATCTGCAATACACCTTTCAGAAAAAGTAAAAGGAACAAACTCGGAAGAAATGGAACAGTTATTTTTGAATTTATCCGAAGACTACCAAGCATTCTTTGCTCGTCAAGAAAACTTGGATAGGGTCATTTCACCTGAACATCCTCACTTTGGACGATTAAACACGAATGTCTTTGAGTTGGTCCAACATGTTGTCAATCATGGAACATATCATCGCGGGAATATAACGGCTATGTTAAGACAATTAGGTTATGCAGGAACTTCGACTGATTATATTTTTTATTTGTATGCAATGAATGGAGCAAATAAATAATTTTTATTTTTTATAAACAAAAATATATAATAAGCAATTGTAACTAAATATCTAAACATTTATATTTATTAGGGAAAGTATGAATTCTAAATACAGACAAAATAAAGCAGATAAGCATTCATCTATTTTGAATGCTTATCTGCTTCTTGTGTTGAAGTAAAAATTTTTAGTACTCTAGTTAAATACAATCTTCCTAAAGAAGTTGTATATCTTCACTGAAAGTATATGTAAATCCTTCTAACAAGAACGTTCTATACTTGGTTGCTTTCCCACAGGTTCAACCAATTTGTTGGTGTAGTATGCAATTAACCAATATAAGCTCACAATAACACAAAGGAAACCAAATAATAGCTCGACGCTTTGAGGACTAATGTAGCTTAACAAAATACCAGTGAAAAAAGTAGACATTTGCATAAAAGAGGAATACGTAACAGTATGAAAAGTAAAAACTCGCCCTAACATTTCATTAGGTGTATATTTTTGAAGTAGTGTACTATCTATAGGAGAGATTAATCCTCCAGCTGCTCGCATAATAAATAATAAAATTACACCTAACCATAATTGGCTCGAAATGATAAAAAATATGAAAAATAAACCTTGAATGAGATAGGCCCATCCAAACACTTTTTTCATTTTGTTTGTATTTGTACTATAATATTTAGCAACAATCCAACTCCCAACTAATGTACCTAACCCTTGAGTTGAATAAAGTATCCCAATACCAATATCTTCTGCATGAAAAATTTTAGTAGCATATATGATGATTAATACTTGATAGGCCCCTGCTACAATTCCCTAAGACATACCAACAAACACTAAAGCTGATACAATCTTTTTTTGTTAAATATATCCATATCCTTCTACTATACTTTGCTTGTATGTCATCTGCATTGATTGAGCGCTGTTTTTCATTAAAGGAATTGTCGTAAATGATACAATTAAAGCACAAAGAAAAAAAGACAAAGAATCAATTACAAAAGCAAATTTATAAGAAACTAAAGCTGTTAACACCCCGCCTAACGAAGCACCTATAATTCCCATTGCTCCGTAAACTACATTAGAAAGAGAATTAGCTATAGCAAGCTCATTTTTATGTACTAAAGCAGGTATAGTTGCTTGTCTTGCTGGGTTAAAAAATATACTTGCAATTGAATTCAAAATGGTGAGTAAAAACAAAGCTGATAGATTATGTGAAAAAGGAATCGCCAATATAATTAAGCAGCCCCTAAAAAGATCTGTTATTACCATTATTTTTTTCTTATTAAAACGGTCAATAAAGACTCCTACAAAAGGACTAAACAGAAGCCTTGGCAGAGCTCCTGCTAGTAATAGCATACTTATGATTAGAGGTGAATTCGTAGTTTTATATAGGAATCCCATAAGAGCTACAGAGTAAAACCAATCACCTAATGTACTGATGGATAAAGCAAAAAATAAGTTTCTAAATGACACATTATTCTTTAATAAAGCTCTATATGTTATAGAAGAATTTTTTGTCACTCTATACAGCCTCTTATTCATTAGCATCACTCATTACTTTAGGACAAGTAAGCGACTTCCCATTATCATTTGATGTAATGCTAAGCATATACGGTACAGCGACATGTGACCAATCCTCAGCTGTTGGAGAACTCGATACATAATTTGGTGCACATGATTATAACATCGAAGTATGAATGCCTCCTCCTGGATCTACTGCGACTACTGCCATTTCTTTCGGTAACTCTAATGCCATGGATTGAGTCAACCCCTCAATAGCAAACTTCGAAGCACAATAAGGCGCCAGTTTCGCCTCACCAGCACGCCCCCAACTTGAGCTAATATTGATTATGATACCTTGTTTGTTATGAATCATACCTGGCACAAATGCCCGTATAACATTGACTGCACCATTCACATTGATATCCATAACATTTGCAAACTCTTTTGAAGAAATCGTCCAAAGATCCGCATTTTTATTAATAATAGAAGAATTATTAATAAGTAAATCTGGTGGACCGTATTTCTGAAGAGTCTGTTCTCCCCAAGTACAAACAGCTCGATCATCTGAAACATCTACAGATTGAAAATCATGTTTGCTGTCAAATTGGCTCCTAATTTTCTCTATTTTATCTCTAGAACGACCACATCCAGCAATGATCCAACCTAGTTCAGAAAAACGATCAATTAATGAACGACCTAAACCTTGAGTTATTCCAGTGATTACTACATGTTTTTTATTTTTTTCTCTAATCAATTGATCCTCCTCACTTTCTGAAAACTTCGTTATTTAAATCTATTTTACACTTTTCCGATAACAGTCACTTGCTACATATTGACTAATTTCTTTACTACTTTAGTAGTAGATTACATATTTTCGTAATTTACTCTGCTCTATTCTTTTAACAAAAAATATTGATCGAATTGTCCGTAGACAGGATAACTATTATTTAAATTGACATCTTTATAATAATCAAAACAAAAGAAACTTCTTTAAAATCCCTTTTAAAATAAGAACACCCACAAAGAATATACATTTCCCTGTGGGTGTTCCTATTTTGTACTTTTTTCTTGAGACAAGCTTTTATTACGTGTTTCAAGAAGCTATGAGCTATAGATACCAGTTCGAGCTCAACTTTTCGTTGAATGTGCATACAAATAATTTGCTTCACTCCGATATGCCACATCTTTTTTACTTAAAATTATAAGTTAAATTAACTATTTTTAATAATTAGGCTGAACATACCCTAATTTTATTCCCTTCGTTACAGCTTCTAACGAAGATGAAACGTCCAACTTATCAAATATGTGTTGAATATGGTTCGAAATAGTCCGTTCACTTGCATATAAAATAGTAGCAATTTCTTTACGTTTACATCCATCACATAGTAATTGTAAAATTTGTTTTTCACTATTAGTTAATTCCTCAACGTGATCCGTAGACATTGGAAAATAACATATACCCTTATTAATCTCAAGTAAAACCTGCAACAACTTATCTGGCATAATATTTTTATTAATAAAACCACTTACACCAATTTTTTGAGCTTCATACCGATAAACAGGTAAATCATAGCCTGTTAATATAACTATTTTCGTGTCACATTTGCTATCTAAAATATGTTTTGCTACGCATAAACCATCTTCATTACTGATGTTACTTAAATTAATATCTATTAATATAATATCTGGCTTACACTCATTAATGAATGCGACTACCTTTTCAATACTTTGTAATGAGTAAAAATGATCTATTTCAGGATAATCTTCCAAAGCAATCTCTAAACTTTTTGCAAATAAAGCGTGATCATCTATTAATAAAATATTCATAGGAATCATCACCTTTCATTGGGATAAGAATCACAATGCATAAACCTGAAGGCTTACATTCTAAAATTGTCATTTTACCGTTTAATAAAAATAGCTGTTCCTTAATAGAATTCCATCCTCTATGATTACTAGGAATAGCCTTTTCATTAATCATTAAGCCCATACCATTATCTTTTACTATAAGCTCTATTTCGTCATTTTCTAGCTTCAAACTCACAACTAGTTTTGAACATTTAGAATGCTTGAAAGCGTTTGTTACCAATTCTTTTATAATTCTGTACATAACAAGCTGATAAGGCTCAACTAGAAATAATTTTTCACTACAATTAAAAGTTATATCAATATTTTTCATTCCATATTTTTGCTGCACCATTTCAAGTAAATTACTGTAATTTTCTTTTAAAGTGAGCGTCTTTAATAGTGTTGGATAGTACTCTTCCATTTGTACTCGTATAGACAAATTTATGTGTTCTAACGTTTTTACTATGATTTCATGAATCTCCTCATTGCTAGATTTATTCATCATATTTTTAACGGCTAAAATATCTTGCAAAATTTCATCATGCAAATAATTAGAGAAATCACGTTTTAATTTTTCCTCTTTAGCTATTTGCACAAGATTATGAGCATAAGAGCTTTCTGACATAATTTTTGGTTCTTCTATATCTGAATTAAAGATAGTTTTTTTAATGTCTTTATATAATAGCGTGAAATAAAACAGCACAAACCAGAAAATCGTATGTATTATAATGAAATAGGCAAGCATATTAAACTTAAACAATTGCCCAAGTGAAATTATACAAACAAGAAAAAAGAAAAGGATTAGTCCCTTTTTCCCTTCCTTTAAATGAAAATACTGCTTCATAAATTTATGATTTTTAAAAGCAACCGCATGAATACTAAATAAAGGGAAAAGGATCATGATATACCACCCTAGATTACTTAAATATTCAGGGTTTCCTGCAAAAAACATGGCGTATCCAATAAAGGAAAAAATAAGAATAGCAAAAGATTTAAGTAGATGCATTTTTTCACTTTTTAAGATAAATATGATTCGTCTTCGATGTTTCAAAAACAAAAAAACAATACAAATAAAACTTAAAACGAATTGACATAAAAATAGAATGGCGAACATTTTATCGTTTATCAATTTCGCAATTAATGTCAATAAACATATAATCTGTAAAACCAAGTCTTTTTCTTTTTTATACGTATAAGTAGAATCCTGAAAAAAGAAAAAGAGAAAAAATTGTGCAGTCTGATATAAAATTACTACGCTTAGTAGCGTACTTAATGTATAAAAAATTTGAATTTCACTGAGTGTGAATAAAAACTGCCATGAAGCAAGGATTAGTAAATTTGAAAACTTCCATAAAGTAATATTTTCTTTCATGTTTACAAAACCAATGTAAGCTCCGTAAATAACCATAATAGTTATAAGTGTTAACGGGAGAAACTTTGCTGTTCCTACAATACTATTTCGTGAAAATTCATAGCATAAAAAAATAATCATACAAAGTTGGTTAATTAAAATAATAATTTGTTTTTGTTCATAATACTTTTTCATAAACTCCCTTACCTTTACTAGCTTAAATACATATAAAGCTAATGCTTGTTCACTATCATTAGCTTTATATGAAAATTTTCACTTTTTATTGTCAAAGATAATTTTATAGCATGCTCGCTTTGTTAACAAATAATAAATCATATATACCAAGGTGAAAATAATTACCGCAACAAGAATAGGAATTATAATAGCACTGCTTTTTCCTAATAAATCATCCATTAAAGCCGTTTTGTAGGCTATCAGTGCAAAAATACTATGCGCTAATCCTAATACGTAGGGAATGCTAAATAACGTAAGGACCTCTTTACTTATTATTCTTTTTATCTTTTTCTTGTTATACCCCATTCTTTTTAAAATGATAAATTCATTTTTGTTTGACATCATACTCGAAAGATTATGGAAATAGAGAATACTACCTGTTGCAATAAAGAAGATGATAGTAATAAAACTAATAAGTAAGAATGTTGAACTATTTTGCTGAATTATGTAATCATTTTTTTGAAAACTACTTGTAAAATAAATATTATTTTTAAATAGTGGAGCTAAGTTTTCATAAACTTTCTTGTTATCTCTCATATCAGTTCCATTAAAGCTCATCATAGTTGTTTCTTTATGTCCTAAGGATTTGATTTCTTTATATAGTTGATCTGAAATGACAAGTGTCCCTACACTATTTGCAAATCCGATTGGATTAAGTAATGTGGTGTCTTTTACCTTTATCTCCACGTTTTTTGTAGTCGTTAAGTTCAAAGCATAGATGTTCCCTTTATCTACCTTTTCTTTTTCAGGTCTATATTTTACTAATATACTTTCATTTTTAGCTAAATTCTCAAATTCTATATTTTTACCTTGCATTTTTATTAATTCTTTGTAATCCGACTCGGACATAAGATCAAATCCATGTTCTTTATTTGCACTATATTCTTTAGGTAAGTTGTCAGAAGAAGATGTTACATGAATAATCGATGTTTCTTTATATTTCATATTTTCTTTCCCAACAGTATCTTGTACAATTTTAATCGCTTTAGCAGCCAATTGTTTATTTTCCACTGGAAACTCAATAGCTGACGGTATGATACGTTCTGTAGCAGCAACAGGATAGTAGAGAGTTAGTAATGTAGAACCGAATATAGCAAAAGTTCCTGCAACTAATAAAGTTAACAAAATTAAAGTTTTTGCCTTCGAACGGATTTTAAATATAAAGTTTGGAACGATAATAATATTCGCTTCCTTATAAAACCATGTTTTCTTTTGCTTCAATTTTTGAATAGCATATGGTAGAAAAGAGTGAATAAAGAAAATTGTCCCTAGTATTACACTTAACATTGTTAAAAGCGCGATTGGTGAAAACCCTATCGTTTTCCACAATGATTTCGTTCCTCTTGTAATATCAATAGCTAAGAAATAACCAATTAAAATCAAGAATAATCCCAGTAACGAGAAAGCTGTATTGATCTTCACCTTCTTTTCTTCCTTTTTTTCCATACGTACTAAAGTCAGTAAGGAACTTTTTCGAAGAATAATCCAGTTTGATAAAAATAAAACAGTCAAAACAGCAAATATAAAAACAAAAGTGAATAGGACCGCATCAGGATTAATAAGTGGCACTTCAGAAGTATCGATTTGTAATTTTAGTATTCTAACTATCGCTTCGACAATTCCTTTATGAGTAAGAGCCCCAAAAGCGATTCCTACAATTAGAGCAGCAAAACAAATAATAATATTTTCAAAGGTTAATAGTTTTAGCATGGTTGACTTTCGATACCCTAAGAGCGAATAAATTCCAAGTTCTTTCATTCTTTTTTTCATAAAAAAAGTATTGGAGTATGACATATAGAATAGTACAAATGTCATAACAAAGATTGCTACCGTTCTCGACATTGTTTCTACTCTACCATCAGACGAAATCTTTTCCATGATCATATCGTTCATGGAAAAAGAAATAAAGGAGAAAAACACCATCAGCACAAAAGCTACTGAAACGAAACAGAACGAATAGAAGGAAAAGTTATTCTTCAGATTCTTTTTTGCTATTGTTAGTAATTGCACAATCATGCCTTCCTTTCATACTCTTTTAGTTATATCGATTTTCATCAATTTTAGAGATTTCCTTTACTATTTCTTCAAAAAACTCTTTTCTTTCCTTTCCTGTTCTTCTCAATTCTTTTATGATATTTCCATCTTTAAATATTAGAATTCTACTTAAAAAACTTGCTGCATAAGCATCATGAGTTACCATTAAAATCGTTGTATGAAGTTCCTCATTTACTTCTTTTAATTTTTGAAGTAGCTCTGTTGCAGAGCTTGAATCTAATGCGCCTGTCGGTTCATCCGCAAATAAAATACTTGGCTGTTTCGCAATCGCTCTTGCTGCTGCAACCCTTTGTTTTTGTCCCCCAGAAAGTTGACTAGGGTACTTGGATAATTGTTCGAATATCCCAAAACGCTGTGCTAAACTATGTATAGATGATTCAATTTCTTTTGGAGATTTATGTAACAAAGTAAGTGGTACAGCGATATTTTCCATTACTGTTAAGCTATCAAGCAAGAAATACTCTTGAAAAATAAAGCCTAAATGATCCTTTCTAAAATCTGCAGATTGATTATCATTAAGTTTTTTTATATCGATGCCCTTTATCAAAATATCTCCATCTGTAGGCGTATCAATGGTTGATAAGATATTTAATAAAGTTGTCTTTCCAGATCCAGAAGCTCCCATAATACCAACAAATTCCCCTGACTCAATATAAAAAGATACCTTATTAAGTCCAGGCAATTGATTCTTATTGTAAATTTTCGTAACATTTTTCGCAGATAATAGTGCGTTCATTTTATTAGCTCCTTTCAATTCATTTACATGTTAAGTTTATTCTTTAATATACAAAGAAGCATGAGTAAAAAACGCAATCTTCTATTATAAAACGAATAAAAGCATTTAAATTCATACTCATAAAAAAAGGTTGCCCACAAGCCAGTTACACTGACTTATAGGACAACCTCTTTTTCACTTCAAACATATTTAGATTAACGACTTCGTCTCGCACAACACTTCAATAAAATACTCCCAGTTATTCACTACAGAAGGAATGTTCACATGCTCACCTGGTGTATGAACATGAAACATATCTGGTCCAAGAGAAATTGCATCTAATCCTGGGATTTTTTCCATAAATACACCGCACTCAATTCCGGCATGGACCGCAAAAATCTCTACATCTGTGCCATACTTTTCTTTATGCACCTTTTCAAATAAGCTGCGAATTGAGGAGTTTGGATTGTATGGCCATTCTGGATACTCAGATTCTTTCTCAAATTGCGCTCCTACTACTTCTGTAATATGCTTAATTTCATTTACAATATGCTGTTTTAAGCTTTTCACAGAACTTCTTACTTCGTTTCTTAATTTAATTTCATTATGTAACGTTTCAACTACCCCTAAGTTTGTTGAACTTTCCACTAGTCCTTTTATTTCCATACTCATGCTTTGAATACCGTTAGGGATTAAGAATAATGAAGAAATAAGTTGTTTTTGTGTTTCTTTTGCAAATACATTTTCAATTGTTTCTTCTGATTTTGTAAGAGAAACATACACATCTGGATCTACAGCGCGTAGTTCTTCTTGTAAAATACTTGTCCACTCTTTCACTTTCTCTTCTACTTTTTGCACATCACTTTCAGAAAGGGAAATCGTTGCTGCACTTTCACGCGGGATTGCATTTGTTTTTAATCCACCATGAACGTCGCTCATAGAAAATGCAATTTCGTTGGATAAATAATAAAGGACTCTGCCTAAAATTTTATTGGCATTTCCTCTTTCTTTATCAATTTCCATACCAGAATGTCCGCCCTTTAATCCGCCCACAAATAGACGATACGGGAATACGTTAGCTGGCGTTTCTTCCCAAGCAATAGAAATTGTTTCAACTGCTTTCGCACCGCCCGCACTACTTACTAACAATTTATGATCTTCTTCTGAATCAAGATTAATAAAGATTTTACCGTTAAAATGGCTTGGGTCAACAGCAAAAACGCCGCCCATCGTTGTCTCTTCTTCTGTCGTAATTACAACTTCAAGAGCAGGATGTGGAATATCAGTTGCGTCTAATAAAGTTAAAGCATAGGCAACCGCAATCCCATTATCTGCACCTAATGTTGTCTGATTTGCATACAGCATATCCCCCTCAATTCGTAATTGAATTGGATCTTTTTCAAAATCATGAATAGTTGCTTGATTCTTTTCACATACCATGTCCATATGCCCTTGAATAATAATCGTTGGCACATTCTCATATCCAGCTGTCGCTGGTTTCTTGATAATGACATTTAACGCATGATCTTGTACAACATCTAAATTTCTCTCTTGTGCACATTTTACTAAATAATCACTAATTGCCTTCTCATTTCCCGATCCTCTTGGAATCTTTGAAATTTCAGCAAAATGATGAAACACAGGATGCTTAATTAACTCTTCTAAATTGTTATACATCTGCTTCCCCTCTTTTCAGTTATAGTAAAATAACAACTTTATATAAGTATTGTACCATTTTCAGTTGATATATAAGCTATTTTCTTATTGTTTTATAATGAAAAGTGAAAAGAAAACCCGAACTGAAAAGTTGATTAAGAAAAGAGCTTAGTCACAGATTAAGATGAAGCTTATCATGTCATAAAAGTAGTACCTTTTTGTTGTTTGAAAATTCTCAAGTAATAAAAATAGGCACTTCACTGTTTAAGCTAAAAACAGTGAAGTGCCTATTATAGTAATCAGCTAGCATTTGATTCGCTCATGACTGGGAGCAAACTTTTATATATGTGCCTCTTTCTATTGTTTGCTTTGCTTGTTCCGTCAACATCTTGGTACTAGTCGACAAGTATGATACGTGAACAAGTTGATCCAAAACGATAACAAGTGGGTCAATTAGGCCTTGTTTTGTTGTTTGATAGACGTCATAACAAGATGGGGTTCCGTTCTCGACTTTGCTGTTTAAAAGCGTATGTAGCATAGCTAAAATATCGCTATTACCAGAGTCGTTTAACAAACGAATTACATCCTCATCTTCTTTCAGGAAATCTTCTAAAGATAACACACCTTTTTGCAAAGCAAGCCTTAATGTTTTTGCAAGCTGATCATTCCCAAACATATTAAGCGGGTCCATAAATAGTCCAATAACCTCTTTATAATACGTGCTCACAAACCATTCTGCTGCTGATTGATCGCTACAAACTATTTGTCCGTCAAAAGCCACAAGTTGGTCTAAAAAACAATGCGCTTCTTGTAGTGTTATCTGGCCATATGCATATAGGTCACGCAATGTGTAATCAACGCGATCGGCACACAATAGTGGAGCCGGCTATTCCAATAAAGTCCACTGACTCTCATCAAGCAAGATACCTTTCCAGTCCAATCCAGCCTTCTTCAATATTTCAGGAATTGACGATTTGGCAACTATTTGTTCATAAATCAATTCATGGTAATTTTCTTCTTTATGCCTAAGGACATAATCAATCACATGAGAAAATGTCGTATGTGAAACATCATGCAATAAAGCGGCCACTTGCTCTTCCAATGAGCCTCCGAGTTTGTTTACAAGCATCATCGTGCCGATTGAATGGTCGTACCGTGTGTTGTTCCAATTTGAATTTACAAGATAGCTAGCACCACCTTGATAAATTCCTTTTAATCGTTGTACTGGCTTGCTGCGAATTAGTTCTAGCAGGACACCATCTATCTCAAATTCACCGTAGAGGGTATCGTTAAGCTTCATAGTATTGTCATACTCCTTTCACTTTACATATCATGTCTTCAAGCCAAAACCGGTACCAAATGTAAATCTCTTGTTTGTACAATAATTATGGAATTCATTACAGCCAATGGTAATCAATACAAGAACAAAATCGCTCTTGTGCTCATTACCATCCACTGGAGATCAACTTGCTCTGTACCCCAATGCCTGCTGTGTTTGTCCTAGACAGCGCCTCATCATAAAATTATGCCGCTTTTTGTTTCTTGTTCCGCATGAATACAAGACACCACCAACGCCAATATACCATTCATTTCAACACTGGAACGTTCAGCATTAATTATTTCAGTCCCTTTCTTGCTGTCACAGAAAGAATTAGAGGCTCAATTTATCGAAGGTTAGTATATATATACACGTCTGTTCATAAAACACCTCTCTTTAATAAATTGGAAAAAATACGTTCCAGTATAGAAGGATAACATTTTATGACATGAAGAATAAGTAAGAATTTTTCAATAAATCCGTCTATGTGAAGGGAGTAAATACCAAAGAGGACATTTTGCGCTTCAACAATTTGAATATACGCAGTTGTAGTTTATGATATTTTATTAACTGCTAAATTTTATATTAGGATTTATTACCTTCCACTTTTAGGTGCGATTGAAGAACAACATTAGGTAGAAAATGATTAATTCTTTTTGTTTACTGGCTAATACGAATTACATATATCCTTTTCATTAAACCTTATTACCAAACTATACCTCTTTATTAGAAGTGTATATGCTTCGGAATTTCCCCTTCTGGTACTTCTCCATCCATGCTCAAATAATAATGTCGAATCGGTTTTAAGTTATTATCTAATTCATATACGAGCGGAATACTTGTAGGAATATTTAATGTAACAACGCCATCATCAGATAAGTGATCTAAATATTTTACAAGCGAACGAATTGTATTCCCATGTGATGAAATAATAACTTTCTCGCCCTTTTGTAATACTGGCGCAATTTCTTCATGCCAATACGTCAGAACACGTTTTTCTGTATCTTCTAGACACTCGGTAAGAGGAAATTCCCCTTCTTTTAAATATTTATATCTAGGGTCTGAAATTTCATAACGCGGATCATCTTTCGTCAGTGCTGGCGGTTTGACATTTGTACTTCTGCGCCATATATGTACTTGTTCTTCTCCGTACTTCTTCGTCGTTTCATCTTTATTTAAGCCTTGTAGTGCACCGTAATGCCGTTCATTTAAATGCCATGATTTATAGACTGGTACCCAGGAAAAATCCATTTCATGAAGAATGATCCATAACGTTCGAATTGCTCGTTTTAATACAGAAGTATACGCTACGTCAAACGAATAGCCATTCACCTTTAAAATCTGCCCAGCTTCTCTTGCTTCCTGTAATCCATTTTTAGACATATCAACATCGGTCCATCCAGTAAACCTATTTTCCACATTCCATACACTTTGACCGTGACGAAGAAGTACAAGCTTTATCATAACAACATCTCCTCCAAGCAATAAAATGTTTACATCTATCATGTGCTACTCTTATATTGTTCTTAGTTTCAATTTAGATAATTCAGTATCAGATAGATCATGATGCTCATATTTCATAAGTTGAACCTCACCTCCACCTTTAACTCGAAATGTCATCGTCTCTTCACCATACGGTGGATTATGAGCTCCTTTATAATGTAATAACTTGAACAGTAACATAAAATTCAAAATTCGCCGTATCTTTCTCAATACTTAATATCTTTTCGTTTCCTCTGTACCATAACCTATCTTCATCATAATAATTTTTTACAGCATCACCAATATACTCTACAAGTCGTTCAATAAGAACTTCCTTTAGCAGTTTTTTTGGTACAGGTATTCTATTTATAATCTTCTTGTCTTCTCTCAAAATCGTCCAATTCTCATGTGCCTTCTTTATATGATAAAGAACATTCACACCGTTTTGTTTTACAATATGAACATACCCCAAATTCCCTTTTACATACACTCGCGGTTCCAATACCCATTGTTGTTCTTTCCGTAAAATTCCAAAAAATATTTTTGTTAAGGAAGTAACTTTTCCCTCATTAATAAGTTCGACAAAATCGTCTAGAACATACAAACGCGATCCGCTTATATTCACATCAAAATAATCTTGTACTTTGTTCTTTTCTTCACAGTGTACGAAGCTAGTTAAAGAAAACATAAATAAAGTGAAAACAATGATTGCAACAAACTTCTTCATCAAATCACCTCGCCTGTTAGTATGTCCTAATTTTTTACGCACATAAAAAAACATGAGTCCTCTATTTAAAGGGTACTCATGTTCAATAATTACTATATTTTCAACTTATCTTCCGCGCTTTTTCTGTCCCGGCTTTGCGCTGCGCTTCTTTTTACTTGGTTGATCAAAACGAGATTTCTCTGTTTTTGGTCCTTCTTTTCTATCACGACGCCCAGATTGACCAAACTGCTTCTTCTCTTTAAATTGTTTCTTTTCTTTTGGCTTTTGCGATTTTTGTTCTTTTTTCTCAGGTTCTTGCTTGTTAGGTTGCTCGATGACTTGTCGTTGTAATGATGCATTAATCCCTTTTTCAATTTGTTGCAAATACATTTTATCCTTCGGTGCAACTAATGTAACGGCAAGCCCACTTCCGCCAGCACGACCTGTTCGACCAATGCGGTGAATATAACTTTCGACATCTTCTGGGATGTCATAGTTAAATACATGCGTAACACCTTCTACATCAAGTCCTCTTGCTGCTACGTCTGTTGCAATTAAATATTGGCTTTCAGCATCTCGAAAACGTTTCATAACACGCTCGCGTTTTGCTTGTGATAAATCACCATGAAGTTCATCACAGTTATAACCGTATCCTTTTAGCGCTTCATACAGTGTTGTAGCTCTACGTTTCGTACGGCAGAAAATAACTGCTAAAAACGGTTGATCTTGTTCCATAAGTTGACGAAGCGTATCTTGTTTTGCCCTATCTGTCGTTTCAACGACGCGCTGTGTAATATTATTTACTGTAACCTCTGCACTTTGAATTTTTATAATTTCAGGTTTTCTCATATAACGCTTTGCAAGCGATTGAATTTGCTTTGCCATCGTCGCAGAAAACAACATCGTTTGTCTCTCTGCAGGTGTTTGTTCAATAATTTCTTCTACCTCTGGTAAAAAACCAAAATGCAGCATTTGATCCGCTTCATCTAAAACAAGCATAGATACATGCGATAATTCAATTGTCCCGCGGCGTAAATGGTCTAATAATCGGCCAGGTGTCGCCACAACAATATGGGTATTTCCTTGTAATTTCTTCATTTGTTGTGAAACATCTTGTCCGCCATAAACTGCAAGCACATGAATATCCTTTACATGCACAGTCATTTTTTCAATTTCGCTTGTGATTTGCAATGCTAATTCTCGTGTTGGCGCTACAATTAACGCCTGGACATGACTAGACTGCGGATTTATTTTTTCTAATATCGGCAAAATAAATGCTAATGTTTTTCCTGTTCCTGTTTTTGCTTGTCCAATAATATCTTTTCCTGCTAGAACTACTGGGATTGCTTTTTCTTGAATCGGCGTCGATTCGGCAATTCCATTTTCTCTTAATGTATCATTTAACGTAGTGCTAATTCCTAATTTTAAAAAACTTTTCAAATCGATCACTTCTTTTCACTATTTTTCATATCAAATATTGATTGTACCATTTATTTTGCTAAATATGAAAAAGAAGATTACACTTATTCTATTTTTCATATATAAGATAACCCCTCACTTCAAAACGTACTATCATTTAAGTGAAGGGTTACTAACATTTGAATTATTTTTTTCTCATTTCTTTTTATATTTTTCTTAATGCTTTTTTAGAGCCTCGTTCTATATCGTGTTGCAGCTTTCTCTCTTTATAACCTACAAACAAAGTATTTAAATCATAGCCTTCTGGATACAACTCTGCTGCTTTCAGTTCCAAAATAACGCGCTTACAATTTACTTCAATAAACTCTTCTTTGTATAGTACTACAATATTATTGAAACTATCTTTTTTCTTGTATACAATACCAGAATCATTGTGATCTAATAATGTTACCTTGTCTCCAATCTCATACTCATAAGTTTCTTTCGTTTTCACCGCATTCACTTCAGGCTTCTTTATTTTATTTTCTTTTACAAGCTCTAAGTTATAATCTTTATTTTCCATATAACACTGTGCTCGCTCCAAAACACGTTCCCGTAAATTCATCTTTCTAGAGATCCAAAGTGCGTTACTATCTCCAGATTCCCCAATCATTAATTGATACATCGGCTCTAATGTTTCATTATTAAATTGCATAGCCGCATTCATGAAGTCACTGTGAATTTCTGAGAATCGTTTAATTTCACCATAATGAGTCGTCGCAACTGTGATACAACCCATTTGATAAAACTCTTCTAAAATGGCAATCGCAAGTGCAGCACCTTCATTCGGTTCTGTACCACTACCAATTTCATCAAATAACAACAACGTATTATTGTTAGATATTCTCATAATTTCTGAAATATTTTTCATATGTGAAGAAAAAGTACTTAAAGCACTTTCAATACTTTGATTATCACCAATATCTACAAAAATAGAATCAAAAAGGGCAATCTCAGTCTCTTCATCACCATGAATATGAAACCCTGACATTGTTGCTAAAGTTAATAATCCAATTGTTTTCAAAACAATTGTCTTTCCTCCAGCATTTGGTCCCGTAATGACTAAACTACGATATTCTTTTCCAATCTCAAAATGTAATGGAACAATCTCACCATGTAAAAGAGGATGTTTACATTCAACGAGTTTTATATATCCATGACTATTTAATTTTGGTGCGATACCATCTATACTCTTACTAAATTTAGCTTTCGCGAAAATCATATCATATTGACTGATAAGCTCAATATTAATGTTTATATCACTAACATTCTCAAAAATCATTCCTGATAAAGTCGCTAATATTTGATACTCCTCAATTGCCTCTTCCGCTTTTAAACTCGCTAACTCCCCGCTTAATTTTGAAATAACAGCCGGTTCCATAAATACTGTTGAACCTTTAGAAGACATCTCTACAATTGTTCCTGCAACTTGATTTTTATAAGAAGCCTTAATAGGAACCGTATATCGATCATCTTTTTTACTAATAAAGAATTCTTGAATATACTCTTTATTTGCACTACTTTTTAAAAATTTATTTAAACGATCTCCAATTTTTTCTTCTGTTGTTTCGATATGATTTCGAATTCGCTTTAACTCCTTACTCGCAGCAGAATCAACTCGATTCCCTTTAATCGAAAAATGAATCTCTTCCTCAATATTTTTGAACTCTGACATCGAGTATGCGTAAGAACTTAAAACAGGTGCAAAAAATGCTTTACTTAACATAAATCCCTTAATTTTTCTACATCCTCTTAAAAAATCTGATACGCTCACTAATTCGGCTGGTTCCAAAATCATCCCTTTTTCAAGCTTTCCAATTATGTTTTCTATATTAGAGATCCCAATTAATGGGACGTGACTTTCTGTATTTAATATTGCTTTTGCTTCAGTTGTTTCATTTAAACGATTCTTGACTACTTTTATATTCGAACTTGGCTGCAGTTTATCTAATAATTGTTTTCCTAATCCACTTACACAATATGATTTCACAATTTCCTTTAATTCGTTATACTGCAACTTTTCAAAAGTAATTGTATTCATTTTTTGTTCTCCTCACTATGATTTACTAATTGAATCATGTATGAAGATACCTAATAATAAGATTTCAATGAGTTTATATAAAAGAAAACTTCTCTCAGAGAAGATCGGTTCCCATCCATACGGAATAACCCTTCCTATCCAAAAGTCGTGAAAAAAAACAAAAAAGCTGCGGGGATACCACAGCTTTACATACATTTACAAGACAAGTGTAGAAACAAATATTTATTATTAAACAAACCTTCTCAAAATAAAGGTCTAGGTCTTTAATAACAAATACCGCTACATGCTTTATAAAGTATTGTAGGTATCTTCATAGGTAACTTAAATAAATCCACGACCAAATACAGGGTATAAATTGATATAAAAATACCCTTCGTCATTAGATTTATTTCATTAAATTTTTCCTATTTAGATACTACTCCACTCACAAAAAGCACCTCGTCTAATTTTTTTTATTCCCATTGAAATCTAAATTATGGAATTATTATACTATATGTACAAAATTAAGTAAAGGTACATCACATTACTTATAAAATTGTTCTGATGAAGATTTTTATAAAAATAATTTCCCTATTCTGTTGCAAGCTGTACTTCAAACTCTATAATAGAGTCCCCGTTTTCCCCTATACTTTCTACCGTAATTTTATCAATAGTAAACCCCAAAGTATCTCGAAGTGGCGGAAGATCTTTTATAACACGTAAAGCCATTTCTTTATCATTTTTTCTGCCTACTGTAACGTGTGGAAGATACGGGATTTCTTTATGAAGAAACGGTTGAAGGAAATCTGTATATAGCTTATTATGTAGCTCAATTATATTTTCTTTTCCTTCTTCTATGAGTAGAAATAAGTACTCATCTGCATTGGTTACAATTGGATTTAAGGAAATATAAAAAGGACTCATGTTACTTACCTTTGTTTTTATATGCTTTTTTAAACAATCATTTGACACTTCACTCATGAAAGGAAATACCAATGTAATATGAGGAGGAATTAAACCAAATAAAGGATCATGTTTTCTTCTTATCGCTTCAATTTCTTCTAAATCATTATCATCCAAGAAAAGTAAAATTGTTCTCTCCATCGTAATTACACTTTCTTTCTAAAAAGAGCTGTCCAAAGAAATGGTTCTCCAAACTCTTCATTCGGTTGCTTAATTTCATTCATTTTACGCAGCTCAATAACTTCAAAATCTTGAAAAACGTCACGCAGTTTCTCTTCTGAATACGCAATTCCTCCTTGCAAGCTCCACCCTCGATATACATCCCAATCTGATATTTCCGAACCATTTTTTTCGTCTAGTTCTCCCGCAGCAAAGCACGTTAAACCAAAATACCCGTTTGGTTTTAATGCTTTCTTCACTAATTCGACATAATGGATTCTTCGGTGAGGCGGTATATGGTGTAAACAACCAGAATCATATACGAAGTCATATTGGTTCCGGGCTTGCAAATCAAAAATAGACTTACATTTGAAATGTACGGATATGCCTTGCTCTGCGGCTCTTTCTTCCGCCCATTTTATCCCTTCCTCTGATAAATCGACTGCATCTACTTCACATCCTGTTTTCGCCAAATACAAAGCATTTCGACCAGGACCACAGCCTAATTCCAGCACTTTTCCTTTCTGAACCATATTTCTATCAAAATAAGAAACTAAATTTTCATCCGGTACATTAGCAAAGAAAGGGACTTCTTTATCACGATCAGAATAGAATTGATTCCAAAATGGTTCTGGAGATCTTAATAGAGAGTCTAACATTTTAATAACATCATCCATACTATGTAAAGTTTCATTTTTCATGAGTGAATTTCCCCTCCAATAAATTATAGTTACCATAACATTATAACAAATATTAACTGTATTCCACTCAAGAATTTTAAATCATTCGAATATTCAAAATGAGTTTAAGTATCAGTTCCATAAAAATATGAATAAATACAAACAAATTGTTTGGAAATATAAATCATCCTTCATTTTTATCCCTATATTTCATTGTTCCAACTAGTCCTCTTTGTTTTAGAAATTAGTACAAGCCCCTTTCTAATCTCTTACATAATCTATCATAGGAATCTATTTTAATAGTCCATTCTCTTTATTAACGAAATATACAAATAAATCAGAAAAGGCAGGTGAAACTATTAGTGATTCGTTTTTTGATTAGTGCTGAGTTTTGGGTAACAACAGCCATAATTATTATTTTTTCTTTTGTCTTAGGTAAAGGTGATTTTATGGATGGGTTTAACGAGTTAGCAAATATAAAACAAAATTTAGACTGGTATGTTTGGGCATATGTGATTTATAGATTACATCATCATCACGATCTCTTAGAAGTAATAAAGAAAGGTAGTGATAAAAAAGATACAAGTTAAGCCATTTCTGCATACTGTTTACGAAGATGATACATTCACTATCAGCGTGGATTTCTCAGCCGTGCTCTATTTCTTTTGCATATATATAAAAGAGCCTCTCTCTAAAAGAGTGGCTCTTTTGTATTTAATGTCGTTCTTCGGAATGAAGTAGTATGTTACAAGTTAACCATTTCATAACCATTTACAAAGTACTCTATTGTTTCTAACTCATCTTCGTTTAATTCTCTATCAAGTTCTTGTTTATATGCCGTTTTTATTTTTTCTGCATCGCCTTTATGTATTTCCGTGTAGGTACCTACTGTTTTTAGTAAACGAATCTCTTGCAAAAATTCATTTCTATCAATTGCTTTCCCGTGTGAAAGAATATAGGTCTCAGCATCAAATTTCTCTAATTCTTGTATTAATTCAAACGTTCGTTTCGTTGTATAGTTCCACTTCGAAGAAAAAATATCTGCATAGATACAATCTCCTAAAAACAATATCTTTTCTTCTTTAATATAAATGACAACGGAGTCATGTGAATGGTCACCTCCCACATGCTTTAACACACATGTTACATCACCAAGGTCTAATTCAAGTTGCTTCTGAAACGTTAATGACGGTAAGACAATTTGAATATTTCTTGGTTGTTCACTAATTTCTTTTTTTATACAAGTAGCACAAAATTCAATTTCTGTACCTTCTTTTACTCGTGTGTCCAAGGCCTCATCTGTCCATTCATAAGAAACGAGTGTACTCATCTCTTTTTTTGTTTCACTATGTGCGATGGACAAAGCATTTTTTAATACAGGTAATCCAAAAATATGATCCCAATGCCAGTGTGTTAATGCAACGAAATCAGGATTTGAGATGTTTTGTTCGTTTAGCATTTCTAAAAACAAATGTGCATGTGCTTCTGAATTACCTGCATCTATCATCAAAGTCTTTTCTTTTCCAACTACCATTCCTAAGATAGGTCTATCTGTTTCAGAAACAGGTGTCATATACCAAAATGAATGTCCTATTTTTTTAATTTGCTGCATAACTATTGCCTCCATTTATGACTGTATAAGAATTTCCAGCCAAGAAATTTCTTAGCTTTGTATTTTGATTATTAGCAAACGAATACATCAAAATATAATCATTCATCATATTTTTCATCTAACACAATACAAATACTAATGATCATTTTTTCGTTGAATAAAATTCCCCTGTTTTAACAGAACTAATTGTTTGTCTAGATACCCCTACCATTTGAGCTAATTCAGACAGGAATATTTTTTCTCAGTTCTTGTTACTATTAATCTATATTGCGGTACGAACTCACCTTTCAATTATATTGATTATATTACAATTCATATAAATGGGATACATTCAACAAATTCTTTTAGAAACAGTCTTTTCTTACTTCATTTCAGCAACCACCAGCAATGATTGGTAATGTTCCTTAAAACATCTGCAATGTCGTCTAATCGTTTCATTTCTTCTTGTGTAAGTTCATTCTTATATATTTCACGATAATCTTCTGTTGTACGTTCTAATGTAAGATACATCCAATACGCAACTTCATGTGAACCAATTTGATATCCGTCCAACTTGTACCTGTCCAACACAATCAGCCCATGTTGAATCATATTTTATGAATTCATATTCCAAACAATAAATTCCTTGTGTTCAATAAGAAGATGTTAAAAATTTCGGAAAAACCTTTTTCCGATGAGCAACGTTTATTATTCATTTGCAATTATACAAAAAAGTGGTTTATTATAATTTTTTTAGGTTATTAAAATAATATTCGTTATCATTACGGTACATGAAATTTTCATCGTTTTCACTCCTAAACTAAACAAGCGAGCATTGATATATCAATGCTCGCTTGTTTAGTTCTTAAATTTTTCTTTAGCAGCACGCATCTTCACTTGTAAATCGTGATCGACAGCGTTGCGAATGTTACGTTCTACTGCTTCCATCTCTTTTTGAAATCCTTTTAGATAGATCGTAAGTTCTTTTTCTTTCTCTGAACGCTGCGCCGGTGGTATTTGCGCAATGAGTGATAACATATCTACTAAGTCTTTCATTAAGAAAGTCTCGAGTTTATGTTGCTGTTCAAACATACGATTTTCTTGATAGTACGGAATAGCTTGCAGTACAGAGATTGTCACATCATCAATACTTCTTTGCAATGATGGATTTACTGAACGTTTATACATTTCAATATGTTTTAATGCGTCTGGATATCGGTCATAAAAGTACAACTTGTAAAACGAGAAATCTGTCGGCTTGGATGGCTGCTGTAATTCTCGCTTCAAGAATTCTTTTACTTTCATCGTTGTCATTTCCATATCTTCACTTGTAACTTGCTTTGTTGTTTTTACAGTGTAGTGAAGTTTTTTCTGTTTTTCCTTCGGCAACATGGAAAAAACTTGTTCTTTTGTGCGCTCGTTAGTTGTACAAAAAAGAACGGTGAACGCTTTTTGACTACTGCTTCCTTCCGTACGAATCCATCGGTAAAACAACGGATGCTGTGTGAATTCTTGTAAGAAAGGTACTGTGCTGTGCGATAAACGCTCCATTGAGTCTGTCGCTCGTTTATACGGTTTTGTCCATGATACATAAAATTTTCGGCCAAAATAAGCAAGTAAAATTACTGCTGTAAGTCCTATCAAAAGGACTATCCCGATAAGTAGCAAAATAAATTCAAAGAAACCCATGTTTTCACCTCCTCTATTGCAGTCTATTTAGTTGGACGCTGAATGAGCTTCTTTTTCATTTCATCGTTGAACGTGTCTAGTTCTTTTACAAACATTTTACTTGATTCAATAATACGTTCTGTTGATTTTTCAGACGCTTCAATCGCCGCAAATACGTTTTGGAATGATTCGCGAAGTTTCTCCATGCCGATTGCTGGATTTTCTAACAACTTAGTCGTTTCTTCTGTATTTTGCTTTAACGCCTGTGAATTACTTAATATCATTGATTCGATTGCTTCATTTGTTGCATTCACAGCGTCAATTGTTTTCCTTTGATTCGTTAACGCCAATTGAATAGCTGCTGAAACTGTAACAACGTTTTGCGTCATTGTAATTGCATTTCGAATCGCTTCTGTTAATTTTTCATTATTTTTCTTAATAATATCAACAGAGGCAATTGATTGCAGTAACACACTCTTTGCTTGCTGCATATTACGCGTACGTACAAGTATCTTTTCTAGCGCATCGTTAATTAATGGAACATCTTTTTGCCGCTCTGGGTTTTGTTTTTCTACTTCCAACATATCCGCAAGCTTCTTCCCTAAATACACTTGTTTATCAAGCGCATGAATCTTTTGCTCGGATTGTTCTTTTAACATTTCTAAACCGACGCTGTCTTCTCGTAAATTATCACGACCGACTAATAGCGCTTTTATAATCTCTTCAATTTGTTTATCAATGGATTGATATTTATGAACATACGTTTCCATCGGATTTTTCTTAAATACTTTGAACATAATTCGTTTCATACCAGATGCATTTAGTGAATTCGGATCTAATTCTGAAACAACTTTACGTAAATCAAGCAATGTTTTAGGAATATCCTCATTTTTCCCATTCATCATCGCCGTTACTGGACGTTTTAATGCCGTTAATGTCTGTCCTGCATCACGTTGTTCTTTATCTCCTAAATCAGCAAGTTGTGCCAGTACTTTTGAAAGATCTGCATTATGTTCACTATTTAACTTTTGTACATACAAATCTGCTTCTTTATTTAGTTCAGCTAATTCCTCATCTTTAATGACTGAATCTACTACTATTTCTATATTGTCCTGTGATAAGATTTCCTTCTTTTGCAATTCCGTCAACAAAATCGCTCCTTTATATACATACACTTATAATTATGGTTAGGTGACCATATCTTGAAACGGTCTATATAGCATTCATTCCCCGTTTTATATTATAAGTATACCTATTGTATTTTTAATTGTCCTCAGACTTAAGGCTGAGAAACATCCATTCTTAGGGCGTATTCTTTCGTTTACAAGTTAACAATTCTTCTTGTATATTCTATTTAACTATTTTTCCGCATGACATAAGCACCCATCTTAAAAGGCAATAACACTGTTTCAAACTTCTTCTCTTCTTCGACTAAATCAAAAAAATTCTGTAATTCTTCCGCATGCGAAGTTGCATTATCAACGACGATAATACCTTTAGGCATTAAAATGCGTTTTAAGTCTTCCCACCACCATAAATATTGCGTTCGTTCTGCATCTAAAAAAATAAAATCATACGACTTGTCTAGCTGTTCTGATAAAAATGCCCCAGCTTCTTGATTATGGATATGAATATAGTTTGTGATGTTTGCCTTTTGGAAGTTTTCATTTGCCTCTGCCACTCGTTTCGATGAAAGTTCAACTGTTGTAACAGTTCCCTTTGTTTCCTCTACAGCATTAGCAAGCCATATTGTAGAAAATCCATTTGATGTTCCAATTTCTAATATGTGTTTTGCGTCACGCATTTTCACCATAATGGATAAAAACTGCCCCATTTCTTTAGATACATTACGCAATCTTTCTTCTCTCGTTTCTTTTGTGTGATCATGTTCTAATCCGAATACTTCAAGATCTTGCAGTACTTTTTCTACTTCTATTCTCATACATATTCCCCTTTCATCTCTATACATGAAAAATAGTATATGGATGATGTCAAAAATATGATGTAGGTCTACCTACAATTATATGCTATTAGAAAGGCTTTTTCCTGTGTGAAGGCGAACTATTATTCCTTAATTAAAAAAATAAAAAAATGAAGGTGAATTCGTGAAAGAACAACTGATTCATAAAGCTACTTATTTAACTAAAAATGAATTTGAGAAGTTTCAACTTGCTATTTCATTCGCTGAACAAGCACATGAAGGACAATTTCGCATATCCGGAGAACCATATATTCTACATCCTTTTGCTGTTACAGACATATTGCTAGATTGCAAGGCCGACTGTGTAACATTAATTTCGGCATTATTACATGATGTCTTAGAAGATACCAATTATACATTGGAAGATATACAAAAACACTTTGGAAATGAAGTTTCTTATATAGTTGATGGACTAACGAAAGTGGATAAAAAATCTGTACAAAATAAAGAAGAATTTGAAGCAATTAATTTCAAAAAATTACTTATGGCTGCACAAAAAGACATTCGAGTGATAATTATAAAAGTAACTGACCGTCTTCACAATATGAGAACACTGCAAGTAAAAAATAAACATAAACAAGTTCCTTATGCAAACGAAACACTAAAGATATTTGCTCCACTTTGCCATAAGCTACATTTAAAAACGATACAATATGAATTAGAAGATCTTTCATTTTTTTATCTCCATAATCAAAAGTACAAAGGCATGAAACAACTTTTACAAAATTATAATCAAATATTACGCCGTCTAACAGATACGATTTCTACAGACATGCAAAGCTTTCATGACGAACTATTAACATGGCACCTGGATTATGAAATAAGTCCTATTAATACTGCTTATTCTCGTCTGCAAGTCATTCAAGATGTAACTATGATTTCAAAAATTCATATTACAACTTCATCCATTTTAGATTGTTATAAAATTCTTGGAATGGTACATCAATTATACGAACCAATTCCACATCAATTTGAGGATACCATTTCCATCAAAAGCAATTTATTTAATAAATGTTTGCAAACAAAGGTCAAAATCAAAAATCACGAGATGACTATCTGGATTCAAACTGAAGATAGTAAACGAAGATATGATGAAGGTATTTTTTCTATACTTTCAAGCGATATGCCGCATTCTCAAGTACAACAGCTTTCTACGCAGTTTATGGATGATACAATTATGAACAACCTAGAATTAACAAAAGATGCGCTCGTTTTTTATGATTTAGTTTCCTACGAACTCTTTCAAGATACAATCGTTGTTTTCACACCACAATTACAGCCAATTCATTTACCTGAAGGAGCAACGATTATTGATTTTGCATTTGCGGTAGACACAAAACTAGCAATACATATGTCTTCTGCAAAAATAAACGGTGATAAAACATCAATTATGACTACTCTTTCACACCTAGATATTGTTGAAATGATAATTGATTCTCCTACCATTCATCTTGAGGCAAAATGGTTGAATTTCGCTAATACGTCTAAAGCACAGTTGGCAATTCATAAAGCATTGCATAAGAAATAACTTTTTTTCATACAGTTAAGCCGACATAAGATTATTAATTCTGCATAACTACACGTTCTCTCTAATAAGCTCGAAATAAAAAAAAATCACCCAGCCCAAAAAGGAGCTGGGTTTTATCATTCTAAAACGTAAATGCAAAAAATCTTACTTAATAATTAACCAGATTAAAATTTATGTAAAATTCCCAATTAAAATCTGTTATACTATATATCGTAATTCCGATACATAGGAGGCTATTTATGGCAACAAATGAAAGAAATACACAAGAAAAGAAAAAGCGTTCCGGATGTGGCTGTTTCGGATGTCTTGGTATTATTATTTTAATATTAATTTTAATTGGTTCTTGCTCTAACGGTTCCAAGGATAAAAGCAAAGAAAAAGCAAAAGAAACAACAGTTACTAAAGAAGAAACACGTAAACAAGATGAGTTGAAAAAGCAGCAGGAAGCAGAACAAAAGAAACTTGAGGAAGAACAGCGTAAAAAAGAAGAAGCAAAACGACAAGAAGAACTCAAAAAACAAGAAGAGACTAAAAAGCAACAAGAACAAGCTTCACAACAAACACAAGCTCAATCAGAACAAAACACTCAAACTAACCACAACTTTAAAAGTTGTAAAGAAGCAAAAGCAGCCGGTTTCTCAAATATTAAAAAGGGTGACCCAGCGTACTCACCTAAACTTGATCGAGACGGCGATGGCATTGCTTGTGATAAATAATAGATTAATAAAACCGACTCCGTGAAAGAGTCGGTTTTATTATTACTTTTTTCCATACGATACGCCTCCCCTCCGTTTAAACTAGCTTTTTGATACAATATAGCGTTTTTGTTTAGTTTTATACTGTTAATCCTTTAATCATCCTCCATATAAAAAAAAAAACAAAATGTAGTGAAATATAGTTAATAGTTAGAATACATCAAAAATAGGGGGGTTCCGACAGTTTCAAAAAAAATTATAAAAATTTATAAAAAATTATAATGGTAAAATAGAAATCGTCGAAGAAAAAGAAATAAACGATGAACAAGAACTTGTAGAAGATTTGATTGCGATTACGACTTCTTTTTCAGCTCGTATTTATGGGAAACGTGGAGGAAAAAAAGTAAGTAAAGAGATTGAAAATGTATTAACGAAAGGAGAGTAATAGATGAAAACAACACGTTCTTGTAAAATCAAAACCATCACAATAGAACAAAGGGAACAACTTCTTGATTTGATTCGTACATTTGAAAGTGCCAAACGTTATAGTTTTAATCGTTTAACAGAAGGATATCACGATAAAGAATTGATCAAGAAATTACAACACGTGTATTCTTTAAATAAACGTTATTGTGAAGATGCAGTTTTACAAGCACAAACCATCATTTCCTCTCAAAAAGAGCTCCTTCCTGTTTATGTAGAAAACACTTAAAAAAAGTTAGAACAAACCATACAAAAAATAGAGGAATATGAAAGTGGTAGAAAAAGACCAAAAAAAGTCCCATTAGACGTTTGTTTAAACGGTTTACGAAAGCGAAAACAAAAATTAGAACAAAAAATTGTGATGTATGAAACGCATATTGCAAACGGTACATTGCCGCCTGTTATTTTCGGTGGTCGAAAAGCCTTTTATGAACGCATGAAAAAAAACATTTCCAATCAGGAATGGAAAGATTTACGGACACGGCAATTGTATTCAAGAGGTGATAAAAGTAAAAAAGGAAATTTAAATATGCGGATCACAATTGATGATAACGGCCAAGGTTGGTTAGAAATTGCCAATCCGTTAGGTTTGACTTCAGGAAAAAGAACTAGTCCTCGTATTGTAGTACCGATTACAATTCCGTATCGTTATTACAAGGAAATCACAGGTGTTGTCATGGGTACACAAACAGGCGTGAATCCAAAAGGAAAACCAATGATTGACCATTAAACATATAGTGTAGAATTACTTCGTAAAAAAGATGAATTCTATGTAAACATTACATTTGAGGAAACGGAAACAGGTCGTATGTTAGACTTCAAAGAAGTCCCAATATCTGATGTGATTGCAGGGATCGATGTCAATCCTGATCGTATAGCCGTTAGTTTATGTACGAAGCAAGGGAATTTCAAAGGATCAAAAATCTTTTATTTACACAATCTAGATACGTTTTCTACGGATAAACGCGCT
>NZ_NVOY01000119.1 GCF_002551005.1 Bacillus pseudomycoides | reverse complement strand
CTCTCCAGCAGAGTTTGCGGTTTGTGTTTTTTCTGCTGCTGCTTCCCCCGAGATCGAAGCAATATTATTAAGAGAAGCATTCATTTCCTCTGCACTTGCAGCCATCTCTTCTGCAGTCGCTGAAACTTCTTGCATTTGTGAAGATACTGCATTAATTTGTTCGACAATGGTTGCGAAAGAAGAACCAGCTTCGCGAATGACTGTAATACCTTGAGCAGATTCTACTTGACCTTGTTCCATCATCGAATTTGCAGTTTTCGTATCAGCTTGAATATGATGAAGCAACTGGTTAATATCCGTTGCAGCAGCTTTCGATTGTTCTGCAAGCTTTCGCACTTCATCCGCAACAACGGCAAATCCTTTTCCTTGCTCTCCAGCTCGCGCTGCTTCAATAGAAGCATTTAATGCAAGAAGATTTGTTTGTTCTGCAATGTTAGAGATAGATTGGACAGCTGTATCAATATGTTTCGTATGAGTGATTAGACGTTCGACAACTTG
>NZ_NVOY01000118.1 GCF_002551005.1 Bacillus pseudomycoides | reverse complement strand
ATTGATATTAAACAACGTCAAGCTGAAGGAATTGCTCTTGCCAGGAAGCAAGGTAAACGTTTAGGACGTCCGCCTGTCGAAATAACAGAAGAATTTATGGATGCTTACAAGGAATGGAAATCTGGTTCAATTACAGCCGTAGGAGCTATGAAAAAGTATGGCATCAAACGTTCCTCATTTTATAAACTTGCCAAACAGTATGAGG
>NZ_NVOY01000117.1 GCF_002551005.1 Bacillus pseudomycoides | reverse complement strand
TCTTCCCGATAGTTTTAAAACAATGGGGCCTTAGCTCAGCTGGGAGAGCGCCTGCCTTGCACGCAGGAGGTCAGCGGTTCGATCCCGCTAGGCTCCACTTATAATTCTTTATGGCGGTGTAGCTCAGCTGGCTAGAGCGTACGGTTCATACCCGTGAGGTCGGGGGTTCGATCCCCTCCGCCGCTACCATAAAGGACCTTTAGCTCAGCTGGTTAGAGCAGACGGCTCATAACCGTCCGGTCGTAGGTTCGAGTCCTACAAGGTCCACCACTCAAGTTTTATATATATGGAGGTATACCCAAGTTCGGCTGAAGGGATCGGTCTTGAAAACCGACAGGCGGCGAGAGTCGCGCGGGGGTTCGAATCCCTCTACCTCCTCCATTTTTTTAAAAGAATATTATATCATCGCGGGGTGGAGCAGTCTG
>NZ_NVOY01000116.1 GCF_002551005.1 Bacillus pseudomycoides | reverse complement strand
CTCATTGCTATTGCTATAATAAATAGCGTAACTAGACTTAGTTCATTAAGTGAAAATACAATTGCAATTGTAACAATCGGAACTTTTGCTATTGCTTTTATCATAATTAGCTACTATTTCATTTTGACTATAGTAAAAGGTATTAAGGTGTTAAAAGAGGCTTAACATAAATAATTCATTATAGTTAATAAAAAAGAAGATCGAGTAGCTAGATCTTCTTTTTTATTAACACAAAATATTTTTAGTATTCTAAAAAGGGTCTTTTTGGCGTACCACCAACATTTTAACGAAAATATACACTAAGCAATTTTCGACATAAAAAACGTTGATTTTACTACTCTAGGCGAATTATTTAGTCTCAAAAATGAGGGGTATTTAAGGTAAATGAAATTTAGCCTAAAATATGCTGAAAATAGCTTGAAATATTTCTCAAAACTCATCTCTGAATCAAAGTCTCAATTGAAACAAATAATATTGAGTTTTGAGAATCCCTTAACGTATAAAAAGGTTAAAATGTGCGCGCTACCCCGTTATATAAGTTAATTTTTTCTTTTTGTGTCCTTTTATTAAAAAAATTTATGGAGGAACTTACAATGAAAATTACAAAACCTATGATTATAGCTGGATGCCTAGTTGGTTGTTTGGCGGTCGGCAGTGTTAGCTTGACGGGAAGTGCTTTGGCCAATGATGCACCTGTAAAGCCAGCGGAAAGCAGTAAAGCAACTCATTCAAATAAGCCTACACAGGAGAGTGATCATCTGAAAGAATTGGAAGTTACAGTAGGTAAAACGTTTGATATTACGCTGGAGGAAAATTTGTCGACTGGGTACTCATGGAGCTACACAACAAATACAGATAGGATGCAACTCGTTTCAGAAAATGTCAAAGAGCCAGAAAAAAGTGATGCTGTAGGTATGCTAACTAAAAAAACTTGGACTTTTAAAGCAACTCAAGCTGGTACGTACACGTTGAAATTTCATTACTCCCAGACATGGGAAAAAGGTCAGAAACCTGCACAAACGTTAACCTATACTGTAAAAGTTAAGTAATATATCTTTTTACTCTGTAATCTTTTGGCAAAGCGAACAATACCAAGTTTCGGTAATTTTATTTTGTTGCCTACAATCGCAATATTTCCGTTTGTTTGTTCAGTAGTGTAGGATTGAACGGTTCTGGTGCAAAAACTATTTGATAGAGACATAGAACCTACATGGACTGTTCAATGGCAGTTTATGATGCAATTCCAAACAATTTATGTATGAATTTAACTTCATTTTTACCGCATGAATACTAAAAATAGATTTCCATGTTTTAAATAAAATTTCAATTT
>NZ_NVOY01000115.1 GCF_002551005.1 Bacillus pseudomycoides | reverse complement strand
TTTTATATACGACAAGTGTATACAGGTTTGACACAAGATAAGGAATTGCAACCTTTACAAAAAGAAGTTTTGGATACAATTGATAAAAACATGGGGAAGATGAATGATACACAACTTCATGCCTATCAAAAGAAATTGGAAAAAGAGAAAACAAAACCAAAAGAAAAACAAAAAGAAGTGAAATGTAATTTGTTTTCAGAACCAACTACAGAAAAACCTTATGTAGATTATAATTTTCTGGATGCATTATTTAAAGCGATGATTCAGAAGGATTATCGTGCTTT
>NZ_NVOY01000114.1 GCF_002551005.1 Bacillus pseudomycoides | reverse complement strand
CAGACTGCTCCACCCCGCGACGATACTATTTATTATTTTAAATGGTGGAGGATGACGGGATCGAACCGCCGACCCCCTGCTTGTAAGGCAGGTGCTCTCCCAGCTGAGCTAATCCTCCAAAGTGGTGACCCGTACGGGATTCGAACCCGTGTTACCGCCGTGAAAGGGCGGTGTCTTAACCACTTGACCAACGGGCCAAAGTTTTTATGGCGGAGAGCAAGGGATTCGAACCCTTGATACGCTTGTGACGTATACACGATTTCCAATCGTGCTCCTTCGGCCATCTCGGACAGCTCTCCAATTGGCTCCGCAGGTAGGACTC
>NZ_NVOY01000113.1:202-396 GCF_002551005.1 Bacillus pseudomycoides | reverse complement strand
CATACCACGCTTCATTCGTTTTCCTGAAAAAGTTACATTTTGGTCATTTGTTCCATATGTTGGAATGAAGTCATGATCTAGAAAACTTGCTTTTGATGTGTAAGATTCCTCAGTTACAACAACTTGAATGCCTACCGCACTCGCTTTGTGTATAATCATTTGAATCAATAAACGATGCGAGATATGGCAAAATG
>NZ_NVOY01000113.1:0-169 GCF_002551005.1 Bacillus pseudomycoides | reverse complement strand
TTGAGCTAGTTTTACAATATAATGACTAGCCTTATGGAAAATGTCTTTTATTTTCAGGTAACGCTTTTGATGAAGTTTTTCTATTCTTTTACAAGTAAAAGAGCCTTCATTTGTTTGTTTACCTTGCCTTAAAACACTTGTAAAGTGGTTCTTCATTTTATTGTAATAT
>NZ_NVOY01000112.1 GCF_002551005.1 Bacillus pseudomycoides | reverse complement strand
TACACTAAAGCTTTATTTGTACCTCGTTGGTAATGACCATCTGTTGGTTGAACACCAGAAGTTTTGTAATATTTATTATTTAAATCTTGTTGAATTTGTCGTACTTTTGCATCTCCACCTGGAGTAAGACTATAAGCATCCATTGTTAAGAAAGCCTTAAAAATATAGTCATACACCTTACCATCAGCTACTGGAAGACCAGCATCTTTTTGTAAACTTACAACTGCATTTTTCGTTTTCTCATCAAAAACATCATCAAATTTCCCCGGATTATATCCTTTACAATACATAGCACCTTTTAAAATTTTAACAATCGCTTTTCCTTTTTCATCAGTAGGAACATTTCCTAAAGACATTTCACCCCACTGCTTATATTTAGAAGCTGTAGTTGG
>NZ_NVOY01000111.1 GCF_002551005.1 Bacillus pseudomycoides | reverse complement strand
CCGCCACACCCGCATATTATTTTTAAAAATGGGGCGACTGATGGGAATCGAACCCACGAGTGTCGGAGCCACAATCCGATGCGTTAACCACTTCGCCACAGCCGCCATGATCCTGGTGCCGGCTAGAGGACTTGAACCCCCAACCTACTGATTACAAGTCAGTTGCTCTACCAATTGAGCTAAGCCGGCATTTATATGGTGGAGGATGACGG
>NZ_NVOY01000110.1 GCF_002551005.1 Bacillus pseudomycoides | reverse complement strand
CAAACCAGGTGCTCTACCAAGCGGAGCCACTTCCCGAAAAGACCGCGCCCGAGAGGACTCGAACCCCTAACCTTTTGATCCGTAGTCAAACGCTCTATCCAATTGAGCTACGGGCGCATATGGTGCCGAGGGCGGGGGTCGAACCCGCACGGTGGTCACCCACCGCAGGATTTTAAGTCCTGTGCGTCTGCCTGTTCCGCCACCCCGGCGTCATATTGAAAATTGGAGCGGAAGACGGGATTCGAACCCGCGACCCCAACCTTGGCAAGGTTGTATTCTACCACTGAACTACTTCCGCAAGACATATATGACTTATTTAATTAAAAGTGCGGGTGAAGGGAGTCGAACCCCCACGCCAAAGGCGCCAGATCCTAAGTCTGGTGCGTCTGCCAATTCCGCCACACCCGCATATTA
>NZ_NVOY01000010.1 GCF_002551005.1 Bacillus pseudomycoides | reverse complement strand
CGTCCCGAGCCACCATTTTTTTTTGTAAACTAGCCGGCTTAGCTCAATTGGTAGAGCAACTGACTTGTAATCAGTAGGTTGGGGGTTCAAGTCCTCTAGCCGGCACCACTTAGGGGCATAGTTTAACGGTAGAACAGAGGTCTCCAAAACCTCCGGCGTGGGTTCGATTCCTACTGCCCCTGTAAAAGATATGGGCCTATAGCTCAGCTGGTTAGAGCGCACGCCTGATAAGCGTGAGGTCGATGGTTCGAGTCCATTTAGGCCCACCATATTCCGCAGTAGCTCAGTGGTAGAGCTATCGGCTGTTAACCGATCGGTCGTAGGTTCGAGTCCTACCTGCGGAGCCATGGCCCGTTGGTCAAGTGGTTAAGACACCGCCCTTTCACGGCGGTAACACGGGTTCGAATCCCGTACGGGTCATTAAAAAGAGTCAGCACCATGCTGACTCTTTTTATTTAAGGAAAAATAATATTATACATTATACCTTCCATATATTATATTTGTTATAACAAATTATAATTACTTCTTTGATTCATGATCTCCTAATCCATGTGTTTATTCGGATACTTTTGATTAGTTAAATTAAAAGTATCGAAATAAAGAAACTCTACTGATGGTTGTTTCACGTTATTTTAACAATAAATATATCTTTACCATATTATAAAATGTTTTGTTTTTTATTATAAATAATGAAGGATTTTGTATGATTTTGTGTAATTAGGAAAGAATATAGTGCAATATATTTTTACCAATTGATTATTTTAGTTATACTTAGAATAGATTCTTGTACACCGGAATGTTGCATGAATAGTTTACGGTATAAGGTATCTTTTATACTAACCTCATCCTACTTATTACTCTGTATCTTTACAACCCGTTTCTTAATTAAGAACGATAAAGCGTATATTTTCTCTTCGCAATTTAAAATTGGCCATTGCAGCTGTGAGTATCCAATTTATTTTATGTTTTGTGGGGGGATTCTAGACAATGATGTTTAGATTATAATCGTTCTCTACATTTGGTAAAGTAATATTCTTTATTTTTAATGATAGTCGGTACCTCGTTTTTCTTTAATGGACTGGCGAATCGAAATGAAGAGGGTTGGAAATGCTAAAGTGTGTAAAGGAGGGTAATATATTTATGACAACTGTTCGAGAATTGATGAGTACAAATATTGTACAATGTACACCATTAGATAATGTATATGAGGCAGCGGTAAAAATGAAAGAAGAAGATATAGGAATGATTCCTGTTGTGGAGAATAATCAAGTTATTGGTCTTGTTACAGACCGTGATTTGGTTGTGCGAGGAATTGCGGAAAAGCATCCGGGTTCCAATCAAATTACAAATGTTATGACAACACAAATTATTTCCGTGTCACCTGATGACGCGATTGAAAAAGCGACAGAGTTAATGGCACGTTACCAAATAAGAAGATTACCAGTAGTTGAACATGGGCAACTTGTTGGGATGCTAGCACTTGGTGATTTAGCAACAACTAAATATGCAGATGATCAAGCAGGCGTTGCCTTAAGTGAAATATCAGAGCAGACAGACTAAAGAAAGGGATACTTTTATTTTGTTTGCTAAGGATAGCTTGATTAGAAAGCAAAGCTGTAGTGAAGGATAAGCTGTTAACATACGCTCCATTAGTTTCATTCATAATCTGTGGGGGGGGTTCTCCCGCAGATTAAATTTATATTTTATGTGAATTACTTCTGAAATTTTTATTAACAACTATTAACATATAAAAAACATGATATACTAATAAATATAAGTATTATATATTTCTTTGAATATATTAATATTAATGATTAGTTTAATAGCATTCAAATATTTTATCATACATATAGAAAATAGGGGGGAATTATATGACGATTATGCAACCTGAACCGAATTGGAACTTGGTTACGGATACGTATACAGAGCCGGAAAATTTTGCAGATTTACTCGCTTTGCTTATACCAGAGTATCCAAAAGGGGAAGGAAAAGAACGAACTATTTTGGCTTGGAAAGAAAAAGAATTTTACAAGAAAGAAAATTTAATTCCTTTTATTTTATATGGAATGAAAAAAATACATAATTTGCCGAAATTTCATAAAGATGAAATGCCAACTTTAGTTCGAATTATTCGTTTATTTCAAGAAGTAGGATGGTATCAACAAGCTTATACTTTTATGGTTGCTGAGGGATTAGAGGAATTCGTACAAACATCGTTAGAGTACGAATCATGGGATGTATTTACACAAGTAGTCGCTTGGAATTATTTAATTATAAAACAAAAGGTTATGGAATTAGAAAGTAATGATGATTTTATTTGGGAAAGAATTAAGTTTAATGTAGAGTGTATTGAAAAGTATAAGACGCTTTTGTCTCATAAAGAAATGATGGAGTTTATGTTTCTGTTTCTTTGTAAACAAGCAAAGGCATTATCAAAAGAGCAGTTAGATGAAAATTTAATGGAGCTTGCAAAATATTGTAATACATATATTTGTGATGTATACACGCTAGATTTATTAAAAAAATATCGAAAATGTACAGATTTCTTAACATATTATGAACCAAGCCGTGCTGTTGTAGCATGTCAGCGTGCAGTCATTGCACAAATATCTGATCATCTGAATCCGTTAAAGACAACTCATGTTGATGATTATTTGTTTGTTATAAAAGAAATGATGGAACATATGTCATTTGAGTTTATAACAAAATATGAGCACTTTATTGGGAAATTATTATCGTACATTCCATTTTTTGGAATGATTCAAGTTCCACAGCAAATGTATTATTGTGAAGAACTTATGCATATATGCAAAGGAATCGGTTATAAAGAGGAACTACTACGCAATTATATATTTATACAATTACCAAATTGTTTTCCTTCCTTTATTAAGCAATTTTTAAAGAATAAGCGCTATGCATCAATACATGATATTTTATTTTATTGGTGCAGTGATGAACAACGTATGAATTTAGAACATAAATATAATTTAAGTTTTATTTATGAGCAATATGCATGCGGATAAACGAGAAAAGTAGTTTTATATGAGATTTTTAATTTATATAGAGCACAAAAAAGGATTCCACATCGTGTGGAATCCTTTTTTTAATAGTAAAGAAAAAGAGAAATAATTGTAAGAGAAATCATACCGTATAAAAGAAATTGACTATTTGTATTATCTTTAATGCCGAAAAAATGATTTATTCTTTCATACGAGTCTAGAAAAGATTTTAATAGACTGGTTGTAAAGAATCGGTGCACTATTTTCCCACTTTCCATGTTTCTTGTTGTTGATGCTGTTGTTGTTTCCGATATTCTGGAACATATATATATTGAGATACGATAAGAAGAATGGCCATAAAAAATACTGGAAACATTGCAGAGATATGCAAGCCATTATAAATCATGTTTGTTATTAAAGAACTGATTATGAATAGAGCAGTATATATGTGTGCAATATGTCGCTTTAGTCGAATTTTGAATATTTCCATAAGCATTTCACAAGCAACAAATGTAATAATAATGCTTAAAAATACAATGTTTGTGTTGTAAATTACTAAGCAACAAATTAAACCGAAAAACGCTAAATACTCAATCAGTAATGGAATATTACGTATCATTATGCGTTACCTAACTAAGAAAGGAAGTGGATTTACAGCATTTGTTTTTTCAAAATTCCATTCCCCGTTATGCAATTCAAAATGCAAGTGTTGTCCAAATGAATGCCCTGTATTTCCCATATAACCGAGCAATTGGCCTGTTTGTACTGTATCTCCTGCTTTGACAGCGCGGCTTTTCATGTGGGCATATACAGTTGTGTATAAGTTCCCGTTTATACGATGAGCAACAAATACAACGTTCCCATAGCTTGTAGAATAATACGATTTAACAACAGTCCCAGATGCGGCAGCTTGGATTGGAACATTTCCTGTTGCTGCAATATCTAAACCGTAGTGCATTTCTCCCCAGCGTACATCAAATTCTGAGCTGATTTTTCCTTGGGCAGGATATTTAAATACAGCTGGAATAGATGGTGTAGCTTGCTGTTTTGGTTGCTGCTGTTGTTGCTGTTGTCCTTGCACTAAATAATGCTGTGCGACATAGCCATATCCTGATCCATAGCGAATTTTATACCATGTTCCCACACTTTCAACGACTTGTACTTGTGTTCCGTTTGTTAAAGAACCGATAATAGCTGTATTTGTTCCTGCTCCGCTACGTACTTTTAATGTTAGAGTGGCAACATAATAAGTACTTCCGCCTTGTACAGTAATTCCTTTTACTAATGGCTGAGCTACGTTAGATAAAAATTCTTTCTTTACATAGCCACTTGTTCCATTATGTATAACTTTATACCATCCCTCTTGTTCTTCTTGAACAGTAACAAATTTCCCATTTGGTAATACAGTAATAATTTCAGATTGTGCATTTGGTTCAGAGCGAACGTTTAATGCATCTGCATTTACGATGTATTGATTCTTTTGTGGTTTTGTTAAAGAAATGGCTTCTTTTTTGACATAGCCAGTTTTATTGTGAGTGTGAACTTTGTACCATTCATTTGTTGTTTCAAGAATAGTAACGGGAGTGTCACGTGTAATGTTATCAATAACAGAGTCTGTTCCATTCGGGCTATTGTACATTTGTAATGTTTCCGTTTTTACATAACCAATTTTTGCTTTTGCTGTTTGCTCTGCTTCTACAGTATGTACATTAGAGTCTGCTATAGAGGGGAGCATGGCGGCAACTGCTACAGTAGTTGCTGTTAGTGTTGCGATTTTTAAATTCATATATTCATAGACCTCCTTATGTGATAAATTGGTATAATCTAAATTATAATATGAAGATATTAAGTTTGTAACATATTTATAGATAAAAAACAAACGACAGCTTTTTCTCTATATGTAGGTTACAAAATTTTTCTTTTTAGAGTGGTGAATTTAGCCGCGTATAGAAATGGGCAAGGCCTTTTTCTACCACATGCAAGGTTTAAATAAAAAGGAGAAAACAAGTAGCGATCATGATGTATATTGCATAGCAGCGACTTAAATGTCGAAAAGTGAAAATGGGTATATAATAAAAGGATAGCAGATTTATAGCTATTATGGAAAGAGCGAGAAGAAATTCGATTTTTTCTGAACTTACAGATAGGTAGAAGGAGAAGAAATGAAAAGAGTTGCGGGTAAGATATTGTGATGGTATACTGACTATGTTAAACGAATATACTGCTAGGGGTGCTAGTGTTGCTAGCTGAGAGTAAGACCTATAGTCTTTGACCCTTGAACCTGATCTAGATGATGCTAGCGTAGGGAAGCAATTTGGACGATATAAATAACGTCCCCGTTTCTTTATGCATAGAAACGGGGACTTTTTTATTGAAAATTTTATAGAACACCACTAGGGGTGCTTAAAAGCTGAGAGAGGTAAAAACCTTAACCCTTATAACCTGATCTAGGTGATGCTAGCGTAGGGAAGTGGAAACAACAAATGAGTTTTTCTTTTGTTTGCTGTGGCCACTTCTTATATAGAAGTGGTTTTTTATTTGGAAACATATATACAGGAAGGGGAAGCGGAAATGACATTTTGTGAAAGACTATTTGAAAAGGTGCAACCTGTTTGGGAAAAGAGTCATAATCATCCATTTGTAACAGGGATGGGAGATGGAACGTTAGAGAAAGATAGATTTCAATATTATATTGTTCAAGATTATTTGTATTTATTAGATTACGCCAAGCTATATGCAATTGGTGTTGTAAAAGCAACAAACCCAAAAGTGATGGCGAAATTTGCTGAACAAATTGATGGGATTTTAAATGGAGAAATGACGATTCATAAACAATATGCAAAGCGTTTAGGAATTTCTGTTGAAGAGATGGAATTAGCAAAGCCGTCTGCTATGAATCTAGCATATACAAACTATATGATGTCCGTTTCACAAAACGGTACACTTGCTGAGTTAATTGCAGCATTGCTTCCGTGTATGTGGAGTTATTGGGAGATTGGAAAGCGTTTAAATGCTATTCCAGGGGCACGCGATCACGAATTTTTTGGTGAATGGATTCAAGGATATAGCTCTGATGAATATGGGAATCTTTGTGTATGGTTAATTGATTTATGTAATGAAATTGCAGTAGGGAAAACAGAAGAAGAACGAAATCGTTTAGAAGAGATCTTCTTATATTCCAGCCGTTTTGAATACTTATTTTGGGATATGGCATATCGTAAGGAGATGTGGGGTTTTGAGGAGCAAGAACATACTACAATTTCATAACGTTTCTTTTCATTATGATGAGAAACCGATTATAGAAAGTCTTAATGCTGTAGTACAAGAAGGGGAATTTATTAGTATGATTGGGGCAGCGATTGGAGAGTGGCTTGGAGCACAAGCAGGACTAGGCTATTTTAGTAAACGAATGATGACACAAATGGATGGTGCGGGTGTGTTTGCACCAATCGTTTTATTGTCATTGCTCGCTATTTTCTTTGTATTACTCGTTTCGATATTTGAGAGGAAATTTATTAGTTGGAGGAAGCACTCATGAAATTATTAAAGCGCATCTTTGTGTTTACATTATTAATTGCGATGATTACTGGGTGTTCTAGCAATTCGGCATCGGAAAAGAAAAAAGGTGAAAAAGAAGTAACGGTCATGCTCGATTGGTACCCAAATGCAGTGCATAGCTTTATTTATACAGCAATTGAAAAGGGTTATTTTAAAGAAGAAGGTGTGAAGGTAAATATTAAATTTCCTTCTAATCCAACTGATCCATTAACGTTAGCGGCAGCAGGAAAAGTAACAGTTGGATTATATTATCAGCCTGATGTTGTGATTGCGAGAGCGAATGAACACATTCCAGTAAAATCTATCGGTGCAGTTGTTCGTTCCCCTTTAAACCATGTTGTATCGCTAAAATCAGCAGGCATTTCTTCTCCTAAAGATTTGGAAGGAAAAACAGTGGGATATTGAGGGACACCGTTAAGTGAAGAATATTTAAAAACGATGATTAAAGAAGACGGGGGAAACCCAAATAACGTAAAAGTAGTTGATGTTAGTTTTGATTTAGTACTGGCTCTGACTACGAAAAAAGTAGATGCTGTTACAGGGGCATATATTAACTATGAAGTGCCAGTCATGCGTCATGAAGGTTACGAGCCAGCATATTTCAACCCAGCGGATTACGGTGTACCGAACTATCATGAACTTGTATTTGTAACAGGCGATAAAACATTGAAACAAGATAAAGAAACATTACAAGCCTTTTTACGAGGGGCGAAAAAAGGTTATGAATTTATGAAGAAAAATCCAGATGAAGCATTAAATATTTTATTAAATCATCAAGAAAAAGAGAATTTCCCACTTATTCCAGAAGTTGAAAAAGAAAGTATGAAAATTTTATTAGACAAAATGGAAACAAAAGATGAACCATTTTTATCAGATACAGCAAGTTCGTGGGAAAAACAAAACAAGTGGCTAAAAGAAAAAGGAATGGCAAAAGAAATTGTTCCGGCAAACGAGTTGTTTGAAAACATTTTAAAGTAGGCGAATGGGTATGAAAGCTGAGCTTCACGTTATATCAAATGGGCGTATGTCATTTGAAGAGTTAGCGCATATAGCAACCGATATTGAAAGTGAAATAGATTATTTGCACATTCGTGAGCGAGAGAAAAGTACGAAAGAGTTATATGAAGGTGTGGAAAAGCTCTTACATAAGGGGTTTCCTTCTTCTAAACTTGTCATCAACGATCGGATTGATATTGCAATTTTATTCAATATTAGACGTGTGCAACTTGGGTATCGCAGCGTGGATATAAAGTCTGTTAAAGAAAAATTTTCTTATTTGCATGTTGGTTACTCGGTGCATTCATATGAAGAAGCTGTTTCAGCATTTAAAAGTGGTGCAGATTCTCTTCTGTATGGGCATTTGTTTCAAACAAACTCCAAAAAGGGAGTTCCGCCAAGAGGATTAGCAGGGATTACCGAAATGGCAAAACGTTTAACAATCCCAATTACCGCTATTGGAGGGGTTACTCCTCATAATACGGCAGAAGTACTCGGTACCGGTGCTGCTGGTATCGCGATTATGTCCGGAATTTTAAGTGCAGTAAAACCGAATGAGCAGGCGAAGTTATATAAGGAAACGATACGAAAGTGGGCGAGAAATCATGAAAAAAATATATGATGTTGCTATCGTTGGCGGCGGTGTAATCGGAAGTTCGATTGCACATTTCCTTGCTGAAAGAGGTTATAAAGTTGCCATCATTGAAAAACAAAAGATTGCTTCTGAAGCGTCTAAAGCAGCAGCCGGACTATTAGGCGTACAGGCAGAATGGGATGAATACGATCCGCTGTTTGAATTAGGCAGGAAAAGCCGCGAGATGTTTCCAAAACTTGCAAGCCTATTACGTGATAAAACCGGAATTGATATCGGATATGAAGAAAAAGGAATTTACCGTATTGCTCAAAATGAAGAAGAGAGTGTACGGCTTCTTCATATTATGAAATGGCAGCAGCGAATAGGAGAAGAGTCCCATTTTATCTCAGGAGAAGAACTACGGAAAAAAGAGCCCTATTTATCTACTTCGATTATTGGAGCAGTCTACCACCCAAAAGATGGTCATGTGATTGCCCCGGAGCTGACGAAAGCATTTGCTCACTCTGCTACGATGTCTGGAGCGGATATATATGAAGAAACTGAAGTGTTTGATATTCATATGAACGATAATCATGTAACAGGATTACTGACAACAGAGGGCTCGATTTCATGTGAAAACGTAGTAATTGCAGGCGGTTCATGGAGTACAAAACTATTAAAATATTTTCATCGTGAGTGGGGGACATATCCCGTTAAAGGTGAAGTCGTTGCAGTGCGCAGTCGTAAGCCATTACTACAAGCACCTATTTTTCAAGAGCGATTTTATATCGCACCGAAGCGCGGTGGACGTTATGTCATTGGGGCAACAATGAAACCTCATACATATAACAAGGCAGTGCGTCCTGAAAGTATTACTTCTATATTAGAGCGTGCGTATCAGATTCTTCCAGCGTTAAAGGAAGCAGAATGGGACGGGGCATGGGCAGGATTACGTCCACAATCAAATCATAGTATGCCGTATATCGGCAGGCATGAAGACATTACTGGTTTATATGCTTGTACGGGCCATTATCGAAATGGAATTTTGTTAAGTCCAGTTTCGGGAGAGTATATGGCTGATCTTATAGAAGGAAAGCGAAGTAATAATTTACTAGATTCGTTACTTTCACAATCTATATAAATACAAATGAAAATCCCTTTTCTTTTAGGGGAGGCTGAACATGTATAGAAACGGTCAGGGCATGCAAGGGTTAAAACAAAGGGAGAAAGCAAGTAGCGGTTATATTTTTCTCTGCATAGCCGCGGTTTATATCTTTCGTAAGGGGATGAAAGCTTGAATTTAAAAATTAACGGAAGGCAAGTAGAGGTACCAATTGAGATTAAGACGGTGGCTGACTTACTTGTTCATTTAGGATTAGAGACGAAAATTGTTGTTGTAGAACGTAATCAAGATATTTTGCAAAAAGAGGATCATCAAGATACATCTGTTTTTGAGGGAGATCAAATTGAAATTGTCACATTCGTAGGAGGCGGTTGATTATGTTAAAAATTGGACCATTTACTTTTCAGTCTAGATTGTTATTAGGAACAGGGAAATTTTCAGATTTTGATGTGCAAAAGAAAGCGATTGAAGTATCAGAAGCAGAAATTTTAACGTTTGCGGTGCGTCGTATGGATATTTTTGATGCAGAGCAGCCAAATTTACTAGAAAAAATTGATGTAACAAAGTATACCCTTCTTCCCAATACAGCAGGAGCAAAAACAGCAGAAGAAGCGGTGCGCATTGCAAAACTAGCAAAAGCATCAGGATTATGCGACATGATTAAAGTAGAAGTAATTGGTGATGATAAAACGTTATTACCGGACCCAGTTGAAACGTTAAGAGCGTCAGAAATGCTATTAAAAGAAGGGTTTATCGTTTTGCCGTATACGTCTGATGATGTTGTATTAGCACGTAAATTACAAGAGTTAGGCGTCCATGCGATTATGCCGGGTGCATCGCCAATCGGCTCTGGTCTTGGTATTGTAAACCCATTAAATTTAAGTTTTATTATCCAGCAAGCGACTGTTCCCGTTATTATTGACGCGGGCATTGGTAGTCCGGCTGACGCAGCATTTGCGATGGAATTAGGTGCAGAAGGCGTGTTATTAAATACAGCTGTTTCTGGGGCAAAAGATCCTGTGAAAATGGCAGAAGCAATGAAGCTTAGTATTCAGGCAGGAAGATTAGGTTTTGAAGCAGGACGTATTGCACGTAAGCGCTGTGCGACTGCAAGTAGCCCGTTAGAAGGAATGAGTATTCTTGAATAGTCGATATTCCCGTCAAGTGTTGTTCTCTCCAATTGGGGAAGAAGGACAGAACAAAATAAGAGAAAAACATGTACTTATTATCGGTGCAGGAGCGCTTGGTAGTGCAAATGCAGAGATGCTCGTTCGCGCTGGAGTTGGCAAAGTGACGATTGTTGATCGCGATTACATTGACTGGAGTAATCTGCAGCGCCAACAGTTATATTGTGAGGAAGATGTAGAAAATCATTTACCAAAAGCAGTGGCAGCTAAGCGACGCTTACAAGCCATTAATAGCGATGTAGTTGTAGAAACTTATGTGCAAGATGTAACAGCAGAAGAACTAGAAGAACTTGTTACAGGTGTAAATCTCATTATTGATGCAACAGATAACTTTGAGACGCGTTTTATTGTAAATGATATAGCGCAGAAACATTCTATTCCATGGATTTACGGAGCGTGTGTTGGGAGTTACGGTCTTTCTTATACGATTTTACCAGGAAAGACGCCGTGTCTATCTTGTTTATTGCAGTCGATACCGCTTGGAGGAGCGACATGTGATACAGCGGGGATTATTTCGCCTGCTGTATCTATTGTTGTCTCACATCAAGTTGCGGAAGCATTAAAGATTTTAGTAGAAGATTACGAGGCACTTCGTGAGGGGCTTGTGTCATTTGATGTGTGGAAAAATGAATATTCATGCATGAATGTACAAAAGTTGAGAAAGAAGCACTGCTTATCGTGCGGAGAAGAAGCCGTTTATCCGTATTTAAGCAAGGAGAATACTTCCAGGGCGGCTGTTTTATGCGGTAGAAATACAGTCCAAATTCGTCCGCCGCATAAAGAGCAGCTTCATTTGTCTATGTATAAAAATCTGCTGCAAAACCGTGTAACGGATTTAACAGTGAATCCGTATTTATTATCGTTTTCTGTTGAGAATAAACGGTTAGTGGCATTTCAAGACGGCCGTGTGCTTGTGCATGGGACAAAGGATATAGCGGAAGCAAAAACGATTTATCATCGTTATTTTGGTTAAAAGGGGTGAGTGAAATGAAAGTGAATAAAGCATTAACGATTGCTGGCTCCGATAGCGGTGGCGGTGCGGGGATTCAAGCAGATTTAAAAACATTTCAAGAGCTCGGTGTGTACGGAATGACAGCTATTACAGCGATTACGGCCCAAAATACGCTTGGTGTACAAGGGGTGTATCCTGTTCCTGTAGAAGGAATTGAAAAGCAGTTACATTCCATCGATACGGATTTAACGCCTGATGCAGTGAAACTTGGGATGTTATTTAGTAGTGAGATTATTAAAGTCGTAGCTGAAAATATTAAATCATTTTCATGGAATAATATTGTACTAGACCCTGTTATGATCGCCAAAGGCGGTGCATCACTATTACAACAAGAAGCGGTTTTGGCATTACAAGAACATTTATTGCCGCTTGCAACGGTAATTACGCCAAATGTTCCAGAAGCAGAAGTATTAACAGGAATGAAGATTCATACGATTGAAGACAGTAAAGAAGCGGCGAAAATGCTGCATGATTTAGGTGCGAAGTTTGTCGTGATGAAAGGTGGACATGCAGCGTATCAAGGGAATGAAGTAATTGATTTATTGTTTGATGGAAATGAATTTATGGAGTATAGAAGTAAACGGATTGCGTCGATACAAACGCACGGAAGCGGTTGTACGTTTGCCGCAGCTGTAACAGCAGGACTCGCGAAAGGTTACGAAATTGCAGATGCAGTTCGTGAAGCGAAGAACTTTATTAGTATAGCAATTGAAGATGAGCTGAACATAGGCAGCGGTCACGGACCAACGAACCATTTTGCGTATGGACGTAGAAATGTACGTGTATAAATATGTATTTTCTTTGAAAAGCCAATTGAAAAAATTGGCTTTTTTCATGTTTACTTTTTCCCAAATTAGGAGTAATATATCAGCCAGAATGTATTTTGTAGAACGCTTAATCCAGAATCTGGAGCGGAGGAACCACTTTTGTGCATTGCCACTTGGGGTGAATCCTTTTTGAAGGTAGGGCTACTCTCAAAGCCCGAATCCGACAGCTAACTCCGTAAGCGTGTTGAGAGAGGATGGTGCAAGTGAATACATCAATTCATCGATCCGACTAGCATAAGAGAATTTTAATCAATACTGAAAAATTCTTTTATGTGAAGGAGGATACAGTGCATGGATGAGGAAAAAGAGTACACGCTTATTTGTGTAGGAGAAGCTGCGAAAGTAAAGAGTTTAAAGGATTTAGTACCGTTTCAAAGTGAAATGGTCATTTTTGCAGCGAGTGAGCATGTGATAAGTGAAGTGAAAGCATGTGGATTTCAACAAGCATATTGTTGCCCGGATGATCCGAGCATGATTGTGAACATATGCAAAGGAATTAAAAAAGCGATTTTACTAGGAGATGAATTGTCTACAATTAGCTTCTTTGCAGAACGTATTCGCTCTTCTTTTACCGCGCCTATTACAGTTGTCACGCGAAATAAACAATATCCAAAGCACCTCTATGAAACGATTGGAATTAAATTAGTGGTGTTTACAACTTGTGATAATATTTCGTTTTTGACTTTAGAGTAGGGGCGGAGGAATCTGATATGAAAGAAGCGATGAAAGTATTACTTTGCCGCGAGTTAGCAAAGCGATGGGCATTATCGTTAGAACGAGTACATGAATTAGCAGAACATGATCCATTCTTTCCGAAGCCATATATGATTCTTCCGCCAGAAGATATCCGTTTATATTTAGAACAAGACATTATCGAATATGAGAAGCAACATGCAGAATTGGTGCAAGTATATATTCGAGGTCGTAACTTAGGGTCTTTTTTATAGTTTAGAAGGTTATCTATCAAAAAAACCTCTTTTTTTTAGGTGGGCGAGAGGTCCTGGCCGTGCATAGAAGCGGTCAGGGCTTTTTTGTGCCACGCGCGAGGTTTAAAACAAAAGGAGGAAAATGATCATGTTGTATTTGACTCATATGCCTGGAAGTTAGATTTGATTTCTAGAGACAATCTTCTTTTTTTATCTGTAAAAGAACGTCTACATAATGAAAAAAGGAGAAAATAAAAGAAAAAAGATGATAAAGATGTATTTGTCCTCAATGTAAGCGTTTAAAAGGTCTTATATTTTCATATTTTCGTTATTTTACCTCTTTACAAGTGAAATATAGAGGAGTATATTTACATTCATAAATTGTTCATAAAATTTCCAAAAAACAACCTGATATCGCTGAGTCCAGAAATGGAGCGGGGGAACCAATTTTGTGCATTGTCACTTGGGGTGAATCTTTCATGATGAAAGTAGGGCTACTCTTTAGGCCCGAATCCGACAGCTAACCTCGTAAGCGTTTGGAGAGGAGGTTTACTTTTGTGTTGTTCATTTTCGAACACTGAGTAGATCCTCAGTGTTCTTTTTTATGCTCTTAATGGTAAAATTTTACATTTAGTGAGGGATGAAGCATGTTAGATATCGCTATGATAGCAATTTTAATTGTGTTAGTTGGATCGATGTTAGGTCTTGCAAGATGGTCAGATCATGTTGTGAAGGAAGGGAAGAAGCAATGAGTATTGCAGTATCAATTATTGTTGGCTTACTTACTGTGTACTTAGTTTATGCGCTATTAAATCCAGAAAAGTTTTAATTAGGGGGAAAGGTTTATTATGATTTGGATTGCCGTTTTGGTCACAATGTTATTATTCGTTCTTGTTGCAAAGCCAACGGGGATTTATTTAGAGAAGGCGTTTCAAGGGAATAGCAAATTGGATAAAGTGTTCGGACCTTTTGAAAATATTATTTTTAAAATTTCCGGTGTGAAACCTTATAACCAGAGTTGGAAGCAATACGCATTATCATTAGTTGCGCTTAATGGATTTATGATTGTTGTTGTCTATTTTATACTTCGCCTGCAAGGTGTATTGCCATTAAATCCAGCTCATGTTGAGGGGATGGAACCTACACTAGCTTTTAATACAGCGATTAGTTTTATGGCAGATACAAATTTACAGCATTACAGCGGTGAAAATGGTGTTTCGTACTTATCACAATTAATCGGAATTACGTTTTTAATGTTTACAGCACCAGCAACAACATTAGCGATTGTAATGGCTTTTATAAGAGGTTTAGCAGGGAAAGAACTTGGAAATTTCTTCGTAGATTTTACACGTGCTTTAACGAGAGTTTTTCTCCCAATTGCATTTATAGCAGCATTGATCTTCGTTGCGCTTGGTGTACCGCAAACGTTAGAAGGAGCGGTTACAGCTCATACAATTGAAGGTGTGAAACAAAGTATATTACGTGGTCCGGTTGCTTCTTTCGTTTCTATTAAGGAATTAGGAAACAACGGCGGAGGATTTTTCGGGGCAAACTCAACGCATCCATTTGAAAACCCAGGTCAAATCAGTAACATTTTACAAATGATGCTTATGATGCTGTTACCAACAGCTTTACCATTCACGTATGGAAGAATGGTAGGGAATAAAAAACAAGGACGCGTTCTTTTCGTTTCTTTATTCATCGTATTTTTAATGGGATTTACAACAATTGTAACGTCAGAGTTACATGGAAACCCAGCGTTAAATGAAATGGGAATGCAGCATACGCAAGGCAGCGTAGAAGGAAAAGAAGTCCGCTTTGGAACCGTATTTTCTTCACTATACGCAACAGTAACAACTGCAGCGGAAACAGGTGCTGTTGATACAATGCATGATACGTTGACACCAATCGGAGGACTCGTACCACTTGTAAATATGATGTTAAATACAGTATACGGCGGGGTCGGTGCAGGATTTATCAATATTATTATGTACGCGATTATCGCGGTCTTTATATCAGGATTAATGGTGGGACGTACACCAGAATTTTTAGGGAAGAAGATTGAAGGAAAGGAAATGAAATTAATTGCCGTAACAATACTATTTCATCCTTTACTTATTTTAGGATTTTCAGCATTAGCTCTTTCAACTCATCTCGGAACAGATGCTATTTCAAACTCCGGTTTTCATGGTTTGACACAAGTTGTATATGAATATACTTCTTCGGCAGCGAATAACGGTTCCGGTTTTGAAGGTTTAGGAGACAATACGGCATTTTGGAATATTACAACTGGTATCGTGATGTTCTTAGGGCGTTACTTTAGCTTAATTACAATGCTCGCTGTAGCGGCTTCATTAAAAGAGAAAACGGTAGTACCAGAAACAATCGGAACATTCCGAACAGATAACGGTTTATTTGGCGGTATTTTCATTGGAACAATTGTAATTGTAGGGGCATTAACGTTCTTCCCAATGTTAGTGTTAGGACCAATTGCAGAATTTCTTACATTGAAGTAATGGAGGGTACATGATGAAACCTGTAGTGGTAAAAGATAAACAACCGAATCAATCGATTGTATCACCAAAAACGGAAGTTGAAAATGAAGTAAGACAAGCAAAAACGATGGATCGTGACATTATTACAAATGCGATAAAAGAATCTTTTGCGAAATTGAATCCACGAGTAATGGTGAAAAACCCGATCATGTTTGTAGTGGAAATTGGATTTTTCCTAACGCTAATTTTATCATTTCTACCTAATGGATCTAGTAGTATCCCAGGGTGGTTCAATATAACGGTTTCTCTTATTCTCTTATTCACTGTTTTGTTTGCTAATTTTGCAGAAGCATTAGCAGAAGGACGCGGGAAAGCACAAGCTGATTCTTTAAAGCAGTCGAAAAAAGATGTATTTGCAAATGTCGTAAAAGAAAATGGAAGTGTTGTTAGAGTTTCAGCAACTGAACTGAAAAAAGGTGATGTTGTTATTGTAAAACAAGGCGAAATGATTCCTAGTGATGGAGAAGTCATTCGCGGGTTAGCATCTGTCGATGAATCAGCAATTACCGGGGAATCTGCACCAGTTATGAAAGAAGCGGGCGGTGATTTTTGCTCCGTTACCGGCGGCACAATGGTAGTAAGTGATGAAATTACAATTCAAATTACGAGTAATCCTGGTGAATCTTTCTTAGATAAAATGATTTCTTTAGTAGAAGGGGCATCTCGTCAAAAAACACCAAATGAAATTGCTCTTAATACGGTGTTGATGAGTTTAACACTTATTTTCTTAATCGTTGTTGTTACATTGCCAATCTTTACGAATTATCTTGGTTTTCAAATTGATACAGCTATACTCGTTGCGCTTCTTGTTTGTTTAATTCCAACAACAATTGGTGGTTTGTTATCCGCAATTGGGATTGCCGGTATGGACCGTGTAACGAAGTTTAACGTGTTAGCAATGAGTGGTAAAGCAGTGGAAGCAGCTGGTGATATTAACACAATTATTTTAGATAAAACAGGTACAATTACATTCGGTAATCGTATGGCACATACACTTTTACCAGTAGGAAATGAAACAATTGAGCAAGTTGCAAAATGGGCAGCGCTTAGCTCTGTGTTAGATGAGACGCCAGAAGGACGTTCCGTTATTGAATACGTACAATCTAAAGCATTTCCTTATAACGGTACACTTGCTGAGCAAGGTGAGTTTGTTCCATTTAAAGCTGAGACACGTATGAGCGGTGTTGACTTAGTAGATGGCACAAAAGTACGAAAAGGTGCGGTTGGTGCTGTTATTGAATGGGTACAATCGCAAGGCGGTACAGTTCCGAAAGACTTAAATCAAAAAGCGGATTTAATTGCAAAAGAAGGCGGTACACCGCTTGCAGTTGCAGCTAATGATCGTATTTACGGATTAATTTATTTAAAAGATACTGTAAAACCAGGTATGCGCGAACGATTTGAACAGCTTCGTCAAATGGGGATTAAAACAGTAATGTGTACAGGTGATAACCCGCTTACTGCCGCAACCATTGCGAAAGAAGCTGGTGTAGATGAATTTGTTGCAGAATGTAAACCAGAAGATAAAATTGCGGTTATTAAAGCAGAGCAAGACAAAGGAAAGCTTGTTGCGATGACAGGTGATGGTACAAATGATGCACCAGCTTTAGCACAGGCCGATGTTGGTCTAGCGATGAATAGTGGTACAGCAGCAGCGAAAGAAGCAGCAAATATGATTGACTTAGATTCAAACCCAACGAAAATTATTGAGGTTGTAGGAATTGGTAAGCAGCTATTAATGACACGCGGTGCGCTAACAACATTTAGTATCGCAAATGATATTGCGAAATACTTTGCGATTATCCCAGCGATGTTTACATTGGCAATTCCGCAAATGGAAGCTCTGAACGTGATGAAATTACATTCACCGCTATCAGCGATTTTATCAGCGCTTATCTTTAACGCGATTATTATCCCGATGCTTATTCCGCTAGCGATGAAAGGGATTGCTTATAAACCGATGAGTTCTAATGCATTGTTAGGACGTAACCTATTTATTTACGGACTTGGTGGAGTGATTGTTCCGTTCGTTGGTATTAAGCTGATTGACATGATGGTAGGATTGTTCATTTAAAGAAAAGGGGAAATGAAAATGTTTGAAAAACAAAAGATACTTTCACCTGTCATTCGTATCACCTTTACATTTCTTGTTATATGCGGGCTCATCTATCCACTGCTAGTTACAGGAGTTGCACAAGCATTTATGAAAGATAATGCAGATGGAAGCCTTATCTATAATGACAAAAATGAAGTTATTGGTTCGAAATTAATTGGTCAAAATTTTACAGACCCACGTTATTTCCATGGACGTGTCTCTAGTATAGAATATAAAGCAGAAGCATCTGGATCGAATAACTATGCACCGTCTAATCCAGATTTAGTAAAACGTGTAGAAGAGAGTGTGGAAAACTGGAAGAAGGAAAATAGGGCAGTTCCTGTTACGGAAGTTCCGATGGATTTAGTAACGAATTCAGGTTCAGGCTTAGATCCAGACATTAGTCCACAAGCGGCTTATGTACAAGTAGATCGCATCTCTAAAATAACGAATATTCCGAAAGAAAAAATTAATAAGCTGATTGAATCACAAACAGAAGGGCAAGCACTTGGATTGTTTGGAGAAGATCGCGTCAATGTGTTGAAGTTAAACTTAGAATTACAAAAAATGATGAAATGATAACAATGCTACCTCAATCGCTTAGATTGAGGTAGCATTGTTTGGTCGGAAAGGGTGCATGTTGATGTATGCAGATGACTATAAGCCAACGTTTCAAAGGCGAACGCCAGAAGAATATTTAGAATATATTCGTCAACAAAATCGGGGGAAATTAAAGCTTTATGTCGGAGCAGCTCCTGGAGTCGGAAAAAGTTATAAAATGCTTTTTGATGCAAGAGAGATGCGAAAAGAGGGCATTGATGTTGTAATTGGTCTTATTGAAACGCACGGCCGAAAAGAAACAGAAGAGGCGATTACTGAGTTAGAAGCGGTTCCGTTAAGAGAGATTCATTACAAAGGGAAAGTGTTTCCAGAACTCAATGTCGAAGCAATTATAAAACGGGCACCGCAAGTTGTGATTGTAGATGAGTTAGCCCACACGAATATCCCTAGTTCGAAACATAAAAAACGTTATCAAGATGTCGAAGAATTATTGGATGCTGGCATTGATGTTTTGTCTGCATTTAATATTCAACATTTGGAAAGTGTTCACGATATCGTCGAGCAAATTACAGGAGTCAAAGTAAGAGAGCGCGTTCCTGACTTCATTTTACAAAAAGCAAATGAAATTCAGCTTGTGGATGTAACGCCAGAAGTACTTCGAAAACGATTGATGGACGGAAAGATATATAAGGAAGAAAAAATTCAACGGAGCTTAAATCATTTTTTTACGCTAAATAATTTAGGAGCACTCCGCGAATTATCACTTCGAGAAGTTGCGGATGATATGGACGAGAAAATTAGTCAATTTACTGAGGAACCAATTGGAGTGAAGGAAAAAATTCTAGTTTGCGTGCAGTATAGTTCTACGGCAGAAAAGCTCATTCGCCGCGGATGGCGCATGGCAAACCGTTTAAATGCAGAATTATATGTACTAAATGTAGAAAGAGAAACGATTGAATCTATATCAGAAGCAAAAAAACAAGTTATTGAAGAATGGAAAGCGTTAACGAATCAATTTGATGCAACCTTTTTATTAGAGGAGGCAAAAGGTAGTAAACCGGCTGATGCAATTATTAAGGTGGCAAAAGAGCGACAAGTTACGCAAATTTTACTTGGACAATCAGCAAGAACGAGATGGGAAGAAATTCGAAAAGGTTCCATTGTAAATGAGATTATGAGACAGACGAAGAACATTGATATTCATATTGTGGCGGATCAACGGGGATAGGGAAAAGAGAATCTCTAAAAGTGATTTTTAGAGATTCTTTTTCATGTCTACTAAATTCTAGATTGCTTCTTTTCTTGGATGAGATTCTTCATTGCATATAAGAGAAACAGTAGGAAAACAACGGATCCCGAAAAGAAAATCCAAAAGTAATTTTGATTAAATAATAGAAAACTGCCAAGGAGTGGACCTACTCCCATTCCGAAGTAGCGAATAAAGTTATAGATGCCAATAGCAGTTGCTCGTTCATTCACAAATTCTTCTGTTAGTAACGTTGTATGAGTTGGCATTGATAATCCCATGCTGAAACCGTATAAAGAAGTGACGATGATAAGGATAGGGAGAGTAATGTTATAGGTGATAGAAAATAATAAGATACATGCAATATGAAAGAAACTTGTAAAGAGTAAAGCGTGTGTTGTCTGGATTTTCTTTTGCAACATTTTATAACAATAACTACCTAACATCATACATAATGACATGGGAACAAAGATTAGCCCAATTGTATCTGGATGAAGATGAAATAAAGTTTTTAACATTGATGGTAAAAAGACAAGGAAGCAAAAATAAAGATAAAATTGCATAAAACCAATTATGACAATGGTAAAACCAATCTTATTTTGTAAAACGCGAAAGTAGTGTTTCGCTCCTTGTTGTTTTATAGAAGAAACTGGTTTTGTTTCTGGAAGTAAAACAATGTTTATGAGTAATAAAATGATACTAATTGCCGCTAAAAAGAGAAAAATAGAAACGTGCCCATTTCTATTTCCTAAATAGCCTCCTATTAAAGGGCCAATAGCAGGTGCCAGTGCTAAAAGCGTTTGGTAGATGCTCATTGCTTTGCCGCGGTCATTTCCCTCGTATAAATCTCCAATGATAGTAGCTGAAACAACTGGGATAGCTGCTGTTCCAAAAGCTTGAATGGCTCTGAAAATAAGAAATACATAAATGTTTGGTGAAAACACACAACCTATTGAGCCGATGAAACTCATTAATAGACCTGGAATGAGAATGTATTTTCTTCCTTTTGTATCAATAAGGGGACCGTATACAATTTGCATAACCGCAAGTACAAAAGTAAAAACGGAAACAGTAAGATTGACTAAGTATAATGATGTATGAAATGATCCCTGAATAATTGGCAAGATGGGGGTATACATATTTTGGGCTAGAGAACCTAATAAAGCACTAATACAAATGACATAGAAAATAGGTGTTCGGTTTGTTGTAGTTGTCATAAATAACCCTCCTTTTTGTTTCCTTGGAAACTAAAATAATTTTAACATGAATTTCTTTTTTGTAAATAGATAGTGTGAATTTTATTTTTAATATGGAATGCTATACAGTATAATTGTTTCTAAGGAAACTTAAATTGTGTTTGGAGGGAAACAAAGTGAACCGCACAGCGCAACAAAAACAAATATTAGTCGATATGCAAGCACTTATTCATAAGAAAGAAGAGTACATGAAAGAAGTACATGAACAGTTTTTAAGTGAAATTGGAATAAGTGATATCTCATTATCGGAATTACATGTGATTGCCTGTATAGGACAACAAGGTTTGATGAATGTAACAGCAATTACTGAAAGCATGGGGATGACAAAAGGGGCCATTTCTAAAATTTGCACAAAATTATTTAATAAGAATTTTGTTGAAAAGATGAAAATGTTAAACAACCAAAAAGAAATATTTTTCCGTTTAACAGACAAGGGAAGAGAAATATATCATGCTCATGAAACGTTACATAATCACGCTGAAGAAGAATGGTTATCACTTTTAGATACATATACAAAAGAAGAGCTGGTGGTTATTCAGCAATTCATAGCGGATGTAACGATGCGTATAGGAACTAAAGGGAGCATTTAATGCCTCTTTATAAATGTTATAATATGGTTAAGGGAGAAGGTGCTTTTTATGTTCACAATGATAAAAAATAATGTATCGTTAATCGCAGGACTTAGCCTATTCATATTGGTTGTGACGAATTCTTTAATAAAAAATGAGGTGGCGGTAATTTGTATAGATGTAATTTTAGTTTCAATTAATTTGATTTTATATTTTATATCTAAGAACTTTAAAAAGGTTAATTAGATATATTATCACATTGCCAGCATAGAAATATTTCGTTTCTGTTAAGTCGTCTGAATATGGTTTTCTGATCGTTTTTTATATAATAGAAAGAGATATTTAACAACATGAATTATTATAAAGTATATATAGAACGAGGAGAGAGAGCCATGCTTGAAAATACGGGTTTAGTATTAGAAGGCGGCGGTATGCGCGGCGTATATACAGCTGGTGTATTAGAATATTTTATGGAGAACGATTTGCATTTTCCATATGTGGTTGGTGTATCAGCGGGTGCGTGTAATGCAGCGTCGTATCTTTCAAGACAAAAAGAAAGAAATAAAACAGTAAACATTGAATATGTGACACATCCAAGATATTTATCGTATAAAAACTTTTGGAAAAAGCGTCAGCTCTTTGATATGGATTTTATTTTTCGTGAAATCCCGATGCAGCATGTGCCATTTGATTTTGAAACGTATTTCAATACGGAGCAGCAATTTCTTGTTGGAACGACGGATTGTGAAACTGGACAACCTGTCTATTTTGAAAAAGGCCGTTCACAAGAAGAGGCATTAACAGTATTACAGGCATCAAGTTCATTGCCTTTTGTTGCACCTGTCGTAGAATTTGATGGGAGAAAGTTATTGGATGGTGGCATTTCAGATCCCATTCCTGTTCGAAAAGCACAGGAAGATGGTTACCGGAAATCCGTTGTTATTTTGACAAGGAATAAAGGCTATATGAAGAAAAAATCAAGATTTGGATGGGTTGCAGGGAAAATATATAAAAATTATCCTAATTTAGTAAAGACAATGCTAATTCGTTATGAAGTGTATAATGAGACTCTTCATTATATTGAGAAAGAAGAAGCGGCTGGAAATATATTTGTGATTCGGCCGACAGAGCAATTACAAGTGGATCGTATGGAGAAGAATCCAGATAAATTACAACGTTTATATGAACAAGGATTTCGAGATGCTGAGAAAATGCATGGTGATTTGGTGCAATTTCTTAGTAAGTAAAAAGGTGACTCAAAGTAATATGAGTCACCTTTTTTTAATGCGGTATGAATACTAACTGATAAGCAAACAAAATACCAAACACGTATACAAGCGGATGAACGGCACGGAATTGTCCTTTTGCGACTTTCATCAGCGGGTATGAAATGAAGCCAAGCGCAATACCTGTTGCAATGCTTGATGTAAGCGGCATGCTTAAAATGACTAAAAATGCTGGGAACGCTTCATCAAATGCATCCCAATCAATGTGACGAACTGCGCCCATCATTAAGCTACCAACAATAATTAATGATGGAGCTGTAATAGCAGAAACGCCAGATACTGCACCGACAAGTGGTCCGAAGAATGCAGTTACTGCAAATAATACCGCAACAGTTAATGTTGTTAAGCCTGTGCGACCACCAGCGGCAACACCAGCAGAAGATTCAATATAAGCAGTTGTTGGTGTTGTCCCGAACATAGAACCAATCGTTGCTGAAATAGAATCGGAAAGAAGAGCACGTCCGGAATTTGGAAGTTTTCCATCTTTCATAAGGCCACCTTGCTGTGCAACTCCAAGTAGTGTACCTGTTGTATCGAATAATGTTACAAGGAAGAGCGAGAAGACAACGCCGTATAATCCGTAGTGAATGACATCAGACACTGCTGTAATTGGATTAGAAACAATTACGCCTTCTGGTAAACCTGGCAGAGAGGTAACTCCGTTTGAAAACGTTAATTGTCCAGTAAAGTAAGCGATAACTCCTGTTAATAACATACCGATAAATAATGCACCGTTCACGTTTAAAGACATCAGTACTAACGTAATCCCAAGTCCAGCTAATGCAAGTAAAACAGACGGAGAGTGAAGATCTCCAAGTCCAACTAAATTTGAAGGATGTTTCGTAACGATGCCTGTTAGACGCAAGCCGATAAATGCGATAAATAAACCGATACCAGCTGTAATGGCATGCTTTAAGTTTTCAGGAATAGCTTCCATTAATTTTGTACGGAAAGAAGTTAATGATAGCAAAATTAAAATCATACCTGCTACGAATACAGCAGAGAAAGCAATTGCAAACGTCATGCCTTCATGAGTTTTTACAACTGAGTAAGCAAAGTAAGCATTTAATCCCATACCCGGTGCAATTGCAATTGGTAAATTTGCAAAGAATGCCATACATAATGTTCCGACAACAGCAGCGATGATTGTTGCTGTAAATGCTTGTTCAAATGGAACACCTGCATCACCAAGGATGACTGGGTTTACGACGATAATGTATGCCATTGTTAAGAAGGTAATAATACCAGCCATAATTTCAGTTTTAATAGAAGTTTGATGTTTTGAAAGGTTAAACATAAAAACATCCTTTCTTTTTACGAATAATTGTCACAACAGTTATATATAATATTCGTTATTTTGTTTTTTGGCAAGAGTTTTAGAGAAATAAATTCATTTTTTCGGTGTTATATGGCTAAATTTCGAATGTTAAACGCGTTTTCTATGTATATATTTCGTTTTTTGTAAGAATTAAGTATATTTTTTGATTTCGTACATCATAAGAAAGACATATGATAAGGAGGTTTTATAGTATGACACAACAAGAACAACCGAAGAAAACACTGCCCCCGCAACATCAAGAGAAACAGCCGGGAATTGAGAAAATCATGAATCCACGTCCTAAATGTATAGATGAGAAGTATGTAGGAAGCGGGAAACTTCAAGGGAAATCCGCACTAATTACGGGAGGAGACAGCGGAATTGGGAGAGCAGTAGCGATTGCTTTTGCAAAAGAGGGTGCCAATATAGCGATTGCGTATTTAGATGAACATGAAGATGCAGAGGAAACGAAGCGTTGGGTCGAACAGCAAGGTGTAAAGTGTTTTTTATTTCCGGGAGATGTAAGTGATGAACAGCATTGCCAGCAAGTTGTAGCAGAGGCTACCACGCAATTGGGAGGTTTAAATATTGTTGTGAATAATGCCGCGCAGCAATATCCGCAGCAAGGCTTAGAATTTATTACAGCAGAGCAGCTGGAAAAGACGTTTCGGGTTAATATCTTCTCGTATTTTTATATAACAAAAGCTGCACTTGCTCATTTAAAACAAGGTGATGTCATTGTGAACACTACTTCCATTACTGCGTATGAAGGAAATGAGCAGCTCATTGATTATTCGGCAACAAAAGGAGCGATTGTTTCCTTTACACGTTCATTGGCAAAATCTTTAGTTCCAAAAGGTATTCGTGTTAACGGCGTTGCCCCAGGCCCAATTTGGACACCGCTTATCCCATCAAGTTTCGATGAGAAAAAAGTATCTGAATTTGGCAGCAATGTCCCGATGAAACGGCCGGGACAACCGTGTGAATTAGCACCGGCGTATGTATATTTAGCTTCAAATGATTCTACTTATGTTTCTGGACAAATCCTTCACGTTAACGGGGGCGTTATTGTTAATGGTTAGGACTACTCTCGTACCGAACGGTCTTTATCCCGCATTAACAGGCAGTAAAAGCTGGGGAAGCACAGGGAAGAAAACTGCCCGTAAAAGCCCGATTGGTTCAACTAACCATCAGTGAAAAAGGCGTCACTGATGGAAGTTTCACTTTAAATTGTGTCGAACCGCCGATATATCACAAATATCGCCGATAAATGTACTATTTCCGCCGATATTTTCTGAGCGCGTAAAATCGAGGCTGACCTGTAAGGTCAGCTCTCATTCATAAGATTTGAATTTATAGTAAAAACTAAATGAACCATAGTATTTTCATGGTGAGATTTTGAGGGGAATGTGGAGGTGACATTGATGAAAAAAGCATGTTCACTTGCATTAATATTTCTTTTCTTTTTTTTATATGTACCAATTACATTTGCTGAGAAGGCAGATCATTTATTGCTTATAAATTTAACAACAAATCAATTATCATTTTTTGAAAATGGAAACTATGTGCGAACATTTCCTATTACTACTGGTAAGAAAGTTACACCTACACCAGAAGGAACGTTTTGCATTATTAATAAATATAAAAATAAAGAATATCATCGAAAAAATATTCCGGGCGGTGCACCGAATAATCCACTCGGGACTAGGTGGATGGGCTTAAATAAAAATGAATATGCCATTCATGGGACAAATCGTGAATGGTCAATTGGCAGACGTGAGTCGAACGGATGTATTCGTATGTATGATCGAGATATTCAATGGTTGTATGAGCGAATTCCATTACAAACGAAGGTAATTATTACTCATTTTCATACATCTCCTGAATATGCGGCGCATCAATTTGGATACCGGGTTGTCAGCTGGAATGGACGCGTGTTAGAGGAAGAACAGATAGGGAAGATTACAACGATCGATCAGACGAAAATATATTGGCAAGAACCGAACGGACAATTTACAAAAATTCAAACCGTATTACCGAATGAAGTATATCCGGTGTATTCGCAAGGAAAGAACGGATTTTATTATATAGGAAATAATTTGTATATTATGGATGAAAAAGAAACGACGGTAAAGTATGAGCAAGTTCCTTACTCGATATTAGGTAATATCTATAAACGAAAATACGAGGTAAAGTAAAGGATACTGTTTGGATATGGTATCCTTTTTTATATCGCATTGGAGTTCCTCCTTGAATAGAATGATGTAAAGGCGAGGGGGAATATGCGGTGGAGAAGGAAGACGGTAAATTTGCATTTAAAATTTTTTTAATTACATTGTGTTTATTTGCTATATATTTGTTCATTTCATTTATCTTTTCGATGTACATTCCGTATGTAGACTTATTGATATTAGTCGGATTTGTATGGGCATTTGTTGAAGCTAGGGATTGTGAAGATAGTATATATCGCTGGGTTACATTAGGTGGAACAGCTTTTATTCTTATTGTATATGTTGCAATGATGCATGATGCTTGGAAGCAAGTGTAAGAGCGTACAATTAATCGTACGCTCTTATATCTTCAAGTGCCGGGAGGGAAGAGATTGCCCCGTAATTTGTACAAGTGAGTGCTCCAACTTTGTTTGCAAATGATATATATTGTTGTAAGTTTGGAAAATTCATTTGGATGTGTTCTTCTTTGGAAAATTGATACAGCATGGCACCGACAAAGGCATCACCAGCGCCCGTTGTATCGATTTGTTGAACGGTAATAGAAGGAATAATAGCTTGATTATGATGCGTTGCAAGAAGTGTTCCCTGCTTGCCGAGTGTAATAGCAACCGCTTTTGTTCCGTATGATAGTAAAGCTTCAGCTGCTTTACTTAGATTTGTTTCACCAGTAAGAAGATTTGCTTCTTCATCACTTACTTTTACGAAATGAGCATTCGTGATGAATGGCATACAATCTTCTCGAAATGTTGATACATCTGTAATTAAAGCAGAGCGGTAATTGGGATCAAAGGAAATGAATAATTGCTCTTTCTTTGCATATTGCAAAAGTTTTATGTATGTCTCTTTCAAGTGACCTGGCAGCAATGCTGTAGCTGAACCGAAGTGAATGATATCACCGTCGTTTATTTTAGATAACTCAATTTGTTCAAATGTGTATTCACCATCTGCACCGCGCATAAATGTAAAGTCACGTTCACCATGCGGATCAAGAGACACGAAAGCGAGAGTTGTTTGTTTTTCTTTCATAAGCATCGATGTATCAACATTTGCCTCTTGTAACGTTTTTTCTAAAAAATCTCCAAAGGGATCATTCCCGACTTGTCCCATAAAGGTATCCTTTCCACCTAACTTTGTAATTGCTGCTGCGACATTTGCCGGGGCACCGCCTGCTTTCTTTTCGAATCTTACTCCATTTATTAAGTTCGTATCACGACAAACAAAATCAATTAATAATTCTCCAATGCAGAAAACTCGTTTCATCGTCTTCGCTCCTCACAGATTTTCTTATCTATAGTATGAAAGGAAGAAAAAAGAAAGCCCATCTCATGTATTGTGAGATGGGCTGGTGTTTAGTATTTTGGCTGAAAGGTATGGCAACATGTTTCTACACTTATGGTTGCCGAACTTTCTATCATTTGTCCAGATAAAATTGTATCTGTATATGATTCGTCTTCTGAGTGTGTAGACTCTTGAGAGTCAGGTTGTACGAAGATGGCAGTTGCTTGACAAAAGTTACCTTGTCCCCAAAATGAGCAGTTAGAGACAGAGCATCGTACTTCTGGCATAGAATCCCCCCTCCTTATACAAGTAGTGTGAGGTTTTTAGGCACACTTCATGTATACAGGAAGTTTCCTTTTCTTGTTACTTTTTAGTTTGTGTAAACCACTTTTTAAAGTTTTCTTTCGGTTGTTCTCCTTCAATGCGGCTTACTTCTTTACCGTCTTTAAAGTGAATAATTGTTGGTGTACCTGTAATTTTAAATTCATCCCACACAGCCTTTGGTTCATTCTCTAAGTCGACGACTTTCATATCAATTTTCATATCTTTTGCCATTGGAACAATAATTGGTGATACTTTGTGGCAGTGACTACAGCTTGTTTGGTAGAAGTATATCGTTTGATCTTTCTTTTCTTGGATATTTTTTCGAAGATCATCTAAAGAAATTTTATTTGTGTAGTAATCTGTTTTCGTTTCTTCTTTTGTTTCCATGTTTGATACAGCAAAAATAGCGATTAATAAAGCGATGACAATACCGCCAAACAGAAACATTTTCTTCATCATTTCATCTCCTTGTTTGTTTTTAGTAAAAGAAAACTGCAAATTGCAATCATGATAAACGCAATTAGTGCTAAAAACGGAATTGTGACGAAGCCGAACCAATTAATATATTGTCCTGTACATGGAACGCGTCCGCATACTGCACCGGCTTCTGAAAAAGCAGGAACCTTTTGAATGGCATAATGGTATAGCGAGATACAAGCCCCGATGCTTGCGATTGGAAAAGAATATGTGGCAATACGGTAATCTTTGCGTGCCACGGCAATTCCAAGTAGTAACACAAATGGATACATAAAAATACGTTGGTACCAACATAATGTACATGGTTCAAATTTCATAATTTCAGAAAAATATAAGCTTCCGAGTGTAGCGACAAATGAAGTTCCCCAAGCCATAAATAACAGAGCTTCTTGTTTTTTTTCGCGGTCCATTTTTTATACCTCTCTTATAATAGTTACATACAAAATTATAGTATGAGAAGAAGGGGAAAAGAAAGAAAAACATTCCACATAATAAAAGTTTTTTGCGCTGAAAACTCGGAAATAAAAAAACAAGGTGAAATACACCTTGTTTTTTAGGGAATGTTACTGATTTACAGCTTTCGTGGAATTCATAAAAAAGTCTTGAATTGCTTCTTTATTTTTTTTTGAATGAAGTTCTAATACTGCCCCAGCATGTCCGTATGTTTTCGGTTCGTATCCATTTGCGACTGGAATTCGCATCGTTGCCACTTTTTCAATAGGATGAGCGAGAACGTTACTGCCGAGTGAGAATAACGTTTGCGTATCCATGCTCGTTTGAATATAAGGGAGAAGGTCATAAACAATCATAGGTAATTGGAAGACCCCGTCAACGGATTCTACTTTTTCGGTAAAGGCTTTTTGCAATGCTTGTAGTACTTCTTGCTGGCGCCCTACACGTCCAAAGTCGCTTTCAGCATCATGACGGAAGCGTGCATATTTTAATAATTCTTTTCCGTGTAATCGATGCGAGCCAGGTTGTACATGTAATCCCATATCATCGATAATTGTCTGCGTTACATTTACAGTAATTCCTTCTGGTGCGATAGTATCTACAATTTTTTCAAATGCAGCAAAATCAACTGTCACGTAATGAGATACATCGATTCCAAAGTTATGTTGGATCGTTTTGCGTAGTAATTCAGGACCGCCATAATAGTAGGCAGCATTAATTTTATTATACTTTTTATCGTATGTAGGAATCTCTACGTAGCTATCGCGCATAATAGAAGCAAGTTTGACCGTTTTTTCTTGTTTATTATACTGTGCAATCATAATCGTATCAGCCCTAGCTTGCGTTTCTCCGCGTGAATCGCTGCCGATAAGGAGTACGTTCAGTAATCCTTTTTCGTTTTTTGCTCCTTGAAACTTAGGAGCTGTTTCTTTTGGTGATTTTTGACAACCGCTGATCAATAGGGCGATAAGTAAAAGTAAGTAAATGTGCTTTTTCACATCATCACGTCCGTTTGCTTATTGTTCATAATATGTATTATGAACAATGGTCTGGTAAAATATACTAAGACGCTACCCCGATGCATTGGGATAGCGTCTTATCGTAGTAGGAGCTTGGTTCGTTACATATAGGCTTGCTCTGCATATGTTTTCTGCGTAGCATGATCAATATATTGAAACAACAGTTGAAGTTGTTTGTCAATTTCGGATAGATCGTTACTGCATTGATACGCGTGTAGGAAGTGTTCAATTCGTTTGGAAAACAACTGATCTTCTGTTTGTACCATAAGTACAAGCAGCTTCTCCCAATTGCAACAATATGTGTAATAAAGAGCCTTATCGTAGTCGGTGTATGTGTGCATTGTGTGCCTCCTTTAATGAGGAGTTATATATAGTGTGTGACAGAAAGAAGGAAATACACTTGAAAGAATTTGTTAACAAAAGGGGGGATGAATAAGGCTTGACGTAAAAAAACGAGGGAGATAATCCCTCGTTTTTATTTCGCTAAAATGGAGAATATGTTAATACATCATGAAAAAGTCAGCTTTTTGGCATTGGAGTAGGCGTCGGTTTTGCATAGCCTTCTTTATATTTATTATCAATGTATTTTCGAATTTCAAGCGGTGATTTTCCTTTTTCTTGTAACCTTGCCGATTCTAATGCAATTTCAAGGCAATTTACACAAGTTGTTGCATGAGAATCCCAAACAACTTGGCCGTCTTTTTTGATTTCACGAATGAAACAGTTTTTATTGCTTTTATGTCCTACGCTCTCACCGCATCCACAGTAGCATGGAATCCATTGAAGCAATTCGGCATGTTGTCCTGCCACAGCGTAAATCTTTTTAATTTGCGCATCTTGTCCCGATAAGAAAGAAGGAAGTGTGTCGATTCCTTTTGTCGTTTCAGCAATATCTCTTTGCTCTTCTGTATGATGGTTATGTGATGAGCTCGTCTCTTTTGCGGGTTGTTTTTGTTCAGCATTGTTACAGCCAATCATTGTAAATGCAAGTAATCCTGTCATACAACATAACAAAAGCGGATTTTTCATTGGCTTTCCTCCTTTAGGTTTCCTCAGGTGTTTCCTGCGAAAATGGACAGGTATATAAACATATATTAAGCGCAGCTTAATTTTAGAAGTAAAAAAGAAGGAGTGAATAAACACTCCTTCCTTATTTTGCTTTTTTCATTTTTAATTCTGCTTTTAATTTCTTCATTTCCGCTTGTATATCCTCTTTTTTCACATTTAATTTTTCAGCAATTTGTTTTACATTCATACCGTCTTTCTTCATTTTTAAAACGTCATTTAAAGGTGTGTGACTCTTTTGTGAAATAATGTTGAGCGCAGCAAGTTGGAATAAAGAGACTTCATAGTCACGCATTGTTTGTTTTACCTGATCTGGAGTCGATTTTTGCATGTCTGCTACTTTTTGAAACAACTTTGCTTTCATCTCTTTATTCATATGATGTTTATGTAGTTTCTTCTTATCAACGCCGAAGTGCTTAGCAGTCTCTTTCCACGTATGCTTTTGTTTATAGTAGTCTAATACAGTGTTAATATCTTTTCCGCTTAACTTAGCAATGCGCGCTGCTTTCCGAATTTCACGCTTTTGATAACCTTTTTCTGTTAATGATTTGTATTGTTCTTCAGAAATGAATTTATGGTGCTTTGTTTCTACTTGTGAGTTATTTGTAGAAGCGTATGCAGTTAGCGATGTTGCTCCGCATAATAATGATACCGCTAACATTCCTGTTACTAGCTTTTTCTTCATGTTTGATCACTCCTATATATAGTTGATTGCTTTCGTTATAGCTTATCCAAAAAGTATGACAAAACTATGAACAAATTATGTTTTAAATAGGTACGAATTGAAAAAATGACGTCAAAAACCCTTTCTTTTTAGGGAGGACGAGAGCATCTGGCCATGCATAGAAGCGGTCAGGGCTTTTTTCTGCCACATGCAAGGATTAAAACAAAGGGAGAGAGTAAGTAGCGTTCATATTTTGCTTGGCATAGCAGCGACTAATATGTTGAAAAATTAAAATGGGTTTATATATAGAAGTAGAGAGTTGTTTCTATATGATAAGAGCTTTAAAATAAAGAAAAAGCTTTCGAGGAATGGAGAAGATGCTGCGATGCATGTATTAATTGTAGAGGATAATGAGAGTGTGTGTGCCATGCTTGAAATGTTTTTTATGAAAGAAAACTTTCAAGCAACATTTGTCGCAGATGGTTTAGAAGCATATGCATTGTTTCAAAAGAAAGAATGGGATTTGCTTATTATAGATTGGATGATTCCAGGGATGGATGGTATAAAGCTATGTCAAAAAATAAGAGAGAGCAGTGATGTTCCTATTATTATGTTAACCGCAAAAGATAGTGAAGCGGATCAAGTGCTAGGATTAGAAATTGGGGCAGATGACTATGTTACGAAGCCATTTAGCCCACTTACATTAATCGCACGGATGAAGGCTGTTGTCCGTCGTTTAGCAAAAAAACAGGTAAAAAATGAAACGAGTCATTTTCATATTAATGAAGAAACGAGAGAAGTATTTTTAGACGGTGAGAAAGTGAATAATTTAACGCCAAAAGAATTTGAACTACTCGTCTTTTTTACGAAACATCCGCGCCAAGTATTTCAAAGGGAGCAGCTTTTAGAGCGCATTTGGGGCTATCAATTTTACGGAGATGAACGAACGGTCGATGTACATATTAAACGGCTTCGTAAAAAAATTAGGACGGACTCGCATATATGGATTCAAACTGTGTGGGGCGTTGGTTATAAATTTGATGAAGTGGTAACTGGCTGTGAAAAGGATTAAATATTTTTATCAGCTGTTGTTTAGTTACATTTTTGTTTTTCTTGTTGCCTTTATTTTATTAAGTGTGATGTTTTTAAGTTTAGCTGAAAATCTTGCTTATAAGACAAAAGTAGAAGAGCTTACTTCTTATGGAAATAAAATTATTGATGAGCTTGAGAAAAAGGAAATGGATGTTCATGTTGTGAAACTAAAACATTTTTCTAGTCTATTACGTGCACGTGACACGAAGTTTTTCATCTTTAATGAAAAGGGAGAAATTACGCAATCACCAGTTCATGTAAAGAAAAATCCATTGTTAAGCGAGGAAGAATGGAAGAAAATTCAACATGGTGAAACATTAAAAATAAAACGAGACGTAAACAGATTTGAACAACCTGTATCCATAGTTGCAATTCCATATATGAAAAATGACGAACTACAAGGCGGTGTGATGTTAACAGCTCCCATTCACAGCACACTTGCAATCATTACAGAATTAAATCGTTATTTATTCATTGCAGCAGGCGTTACATTCCTAATTGTACTCGTGGTTAGTATTTTTTTCTCACGCTCTTTAGTAAAACGGGTGCAGCGTCTTCGCGGGGCAACTGCAATGATTGCAAAAGGTCAGTATGATGTACATATTCCTATTGGACAATATGATGAAATTGGTTTGCTCGGAAACGATTTTAACAATATGGCGCAGCAGCTTCATAAAGCACAGACAGAAATCGAGCGTTTAGAAAAGCGAAAGCGTCAATTTATTGCGGATGTTTCCCATGAATTAAAAACACCGCTTACGACAATGAATGGTTTAGTAGAAGGGATGAAGAATGACCTCATTCCAGAGGAGAAAAAGCAGCGCTGCTATGAAATGATGGAACAAGAAACGAAGCGATTAATTCGCCTCGTTCATGAAACGTTAGACTATGAAAAAATTCTTTCAAATGAAATTACACTTCAAAAAGAAGAAATTGACGTAAAAGAAGTCTTTGAAGTCATTCGTGAACAGTTAGAACTGCAAGCAAAGGAAAAGGGAAATAAGATTGAAATTGATGTCCCCGCTCGTTTATTTGTTTACGCTGACTATGACCGGTTGCTGCAAGTTTTACTAAACATCACAAAAAATAGTCTGCAATTTACAGAGAACGGAACGATTCGATTACGAGGAAAAGAAGAAGGACAAACAGTAACGATTGAAATTGCAGATACAGGAATAGGAATGAAGCAAGAAGAAGTCGCTGCCGTGTGGTCGCGTTTTTATAAAGCGGATGCTTCTAGAACGAATAGCTATGGCGAATTTGGATTAGGATTATCAATTGTAAAGGAACTTGTGAAACTGCACGATGGAACAATTGAAGTAACGAGTGAACAAGGTAAAGGAACAACGTTTATCGTGCGTTTTCCGAGATCATGAAAATCGTCTTACATCAAGTAAGGCGATTTTTTGTTGTGTTATAAAAAGAAAATGGTTTTTCTGTATTAAATATTGATTTATATAAGGAAACAGGATTATAATTGAAATTGATAATCTTTATCAATTAATGACGTATACATATAGATAAAATTGATGAGGGAGAGGAAAAGATGACAACTTATACTTCTATCGCAACTGTTGTGAAAGAAAGAAGATCCATTCGTGCATTTACAAAGCAAGCAGTAGAAAAAGAATTGTTGATTGACCTATTAAATGATGCAACGTGGGCGCCGAATCATAAGAACCGCGAGCCGTGGCAATGTAAATTATTTATGGGGGACGGCCGCAAAACATTAGTAGACGCTGTTTTAAGTTCTTTTTCAGCAGAGGAAAGAGAAAAGCGCGGAAACATGTTAACAGAACGGTTTATGAATACACCAGCTCAAATCGTTGTTTATATGGACGAAGAGCCGCGCCAAGTACAGCGTGATGAAGACTATGCTGCTGTATGTGCATTTATCCAAAACTTCCAGCTGTTAGCTTGGGAACATCGATTAGGCACTGTTTGGAAAACGGGAGGACTTATTTACAATCCTGATTTTATGAAAGGAATCGGTTTAACGAAAGGACAGCGAGTTGTTGGTATTTTACATGTCGGATATTTTGATAAAGTACCAGAAGGAAAAGAGCGTACGCCAATTACGGAGAAGTTAGAGATTATTGAAGGATAACAAAGAAGGATGCATGAGCATCCTGAATGAAGTGTGAAAGTACGAAGCAGCAGGGGTAAATATACCTGCTGCATTGTTTTTTTTCATTTTAGTAGAAAGTCTTTATTTTATTTTTTATTGCAAGAGTAATGGTAATATTGCGAGTGTAGAAGCTAAAACTCCTATCACACATAGAAAACAAATTTCTTGTTTATGTTGCTTCAAAACACTAACCACCCTTATATACCTTCTCTATCATAAGCTTATTTTATATGTAAATTATATCGGAAAAAGGTTATTTGAACGATCGGAAAAAGTGACATGAACATTACATTTTTGTAATGAGACATCTCTTGTAGATACTTTCTAAGAGGAGAAGGTTAAAAGGATAAAGGGAATAAGTATCCTTATTGATAAGATAAGGGCTTGAGAAGAAATTAAAATTAATAGTTTTGAAAAAGGAGTCGACTACCCATCACTTCATTGCCCGTCACGCGCTTGAAGATGAGGACTTCTTTCGGAAATACGTTAAAAAATAATATGTGTAAAAGTGAGTGAAAAACAAACACTATATGGAGGATCATATAGTGTTTGTTTTTCAACAGTATGAGGATGCATGAGCATCCTTTTTTTGTTATGCAAGTTCTACTGGAAGAGTGAACGTGCCATCTTCATCTTGATGTAATGTGTAGACATTTGTAATTGCATTCGTAGGGATGACATCGTAAATGTGTGGATATTGTTCACCGTTTGTAGCTAATTCGTACTTTATTTCAGCTTGTACACGTTCGGCATCAATTGCTAACAACACAAGAGAAGATTCTGCTGCAAAATGTTTATGAGCAACTTGTAGCGATTGATGAAGAAATGAGCAGTGAATGAAGCCTTCTTCGTGTAAAGAAGGTTCGACAATTACTTCTTTTTCCTTTGCATTCTCCCATGCTTGTACGGTCATAACTTTCATGATTGTTTTCATAGTATTGTCCCCTTTGTAATAACTATTTTCCTAAAGAAAATTTTACATGTTTTTCAAATGAATCGCATCTAAAAGACAAAATAAATGGAGGGAGTTTCTATAATCTTCATGAAAGCTTGTTCTCCTTCATACACTGTCATAAGGGAATGTGTAAGGAGGGGAAAAACTATGAGAAGTAGTGAGGATAAAGTATTGCAATATGCAATTGCGGAAATTACGGAAATCGCGACAGGATTTGGATTAGATTTTTATCCGATGCGTTATGAAATTTGTCCAGCAGATATTATTTATACATTTGGTGCCTACGGGATGCCAACGCGCTTTTCGCATTGGAGCTTTGGAAAACAATTTTATAAGATGAAACTTCACTATGATTTAGGATTGAGTAAAATATATGAGCTCGTCATTAACTCGAATCCGTGCTATGCCTTTTTATTAGATACAAACTCACTCATTCAAAATAAATTGATTGTCGCTCACGTATTAGCGCATTGTGACTTCTTTAAAAATAATATTCGATTCTCTAACACAAAACGGGATATGGTCGAAAGTATGTCGGCAACTGCAGAGAGAGTGAAAAATTATGAGCATAAATACGGAAAAGCAGAAGTCGAAACGTTTTTAGATGCAGTATTAGCGATTCAAGAGCACATTGACCCTTCACTTATGAGACCAAAGCTTTCGTGGAGTGCAGATGATCAAGATGAAGAAGAAACAACAAAAAGGGCCCCTACACCATACGATGATTTATGGAACTTAGAAAATCGAAATAAGAAACGTGAATTACCGAATGCACGGAAGAAAAGAAAAATTCCGCCGCAACCAGAAAAAGATTTACTGCTCTTTATTGAACAATACAGCCGCGAACTAGAAGAGTGGCAGCGCGATATTTTAACGATGATGCGTGAAGAAATGCTGTATTTCTGGCCGCAGCTTGAAACGAAAATCATGAATGAAGGTTGGGCTTCGTACTGGCATCAACGCATTCTCCGCGAAATGGACTTAAGCTCAGATGAAGCAATCGAATTTGCAAAGCTAAACGCAGGAGTCGTGCAGCCGTCAAAAACAAGCATTAACCCGTACTACCTCGGTATTAAAATTTTCGAAGACATCGAAGAACGCTACAACAACCCGACAGAAGAAATGATACGCCAAGGCGTAAAACCAGACTCAGGAAGAGATAAGATCTTTGAAGTGCGCGAAATCGAATGGGACGTATCATTCCTGCGAAATTACTTAAACAAAGAACTTGTCATGCGCGAAGATATGTACTTATTCCAGCGCCAAGGAAAAGATTATAAAATCATCGATAAAGAATGGGAAAATGTTCGGGATCAGTTAGTGAATATGAGAACAAACGGTGGATTTCCGTATTTAGTTGTTGAAGATGGAGACCATTTAAAGAACGGCGAATTGTACATTAAGCATTGCTATGAAGGAATTGAGCTGGACTTAAAATATTTAGAGAAAGTATTGCCATATGTTTATCAATTATGGGGAAGAACGGTGCATATGGAGTCGATTGTAGAGAGTAAGAATGTTGTGTTTTCTTATGATGGGAAGATGGTGCATCGGAAGTATGTGTGATGAGGAAGGCCACTATGTATGTAGTGGCTTTTTTGTTGTGAGAAAGTGTTGAAATGAAAATTCTTAATTTTGTGTTAGTATATATAAGGAAACTAATTTCTTATATAATCACAGCACAGTTTAATTGAATAAAATAATTAATGATATAAATAACTGGAGAGATTCAAATGAGTAAAGTAGGAATATATAAGGTAGATATTACACCACCCTTAGGTATCGACTTTATTGGATACCACAGAGAAACAGGAGTCCGTAATATTGATGAACACATTTATGCAACCGCATACGTGTTTGAAAGCAATCAAACAAAGACCATATTCATCAGCATTGATAACATAGGAATGCTAATAGAAGATACCATAGCAATTCGGGAGCAAATCGCAAATGAGTTGAATGTTTCATTCGAAAACGTAATGGTTGTTTACACTCATACTCATTCTGGCCCGGAAACAGTTGGTGATGATGAGTTAGTAACGTCTTATAAAACGATCCTAATCAATAATGTAGTAAGAGCTGCAGTTATTGCAAATGACAATATGCAACCATCTGAAGTTGGCTGGAACGTCACAACAGGTGAAATAGGGGTAAATCGAAGAGAGAAAACACCTGATGGCAAAGCGAAAATGGGGGTGGATGTAAATGGAGTTGTAGATAAACGAATCGGTGTTTTAGCAATCAGACACGACCAAACAAAGGACTTAACGGGAATCATTGTATTTTGTACGGCTCATCCAAATGTTTTAAAGGGAGATAGTGATAGGTTATCAGCCGATTACCCAGGAGCGACAAGGGAGATCCTCGAACAAACACTTAACTGTCCTGTAGCAATTGTGCAGGGAGCAGCGGGAAATGTGAATGCAAAATATCGTGGTTCCATGGAAGCATTAAAACAAATGGCTTACATAGTAAGTGGAAGTGTCTTAACGATGTTGCCAACAATTACTTACAACTCAATTTCAAAGTTAAAGACTATTTCAAGCACTCTACAAATGAAGTTAAAGGATATTCCTGAACCTGAAGGAATCAAGAGGATGGTACAAGTAGCTGAAACACATTGGGGTGTAAATACAGCCGAATGGCTGACTATCATGTTAGATAAATACAAACGAAATATAAGACAGTTAACAATTGATTTAGAAATTCAGTTACTTCAAATCAATGAAGGTTTATTTTCTGGAATACCAATGGAGCCATTTTCAGAAACAGCTCTAGAGATTAAAGAAAGACTGAATAACGAACTCGCTTTTTTTGGTGGCTATACGAACGGTTATGTTGGTTATCTACCTACAAAAGAAGAATATAGATATGGGGGATATGAAGTAGAACTCAATCCTGTGGTGTATGGGCCGGTTACGAAGTTGTGGATGCCTCCAGAAGAGAATACTGCTGAGCTTGTAGTGGACAAAATTTTGGAACTATATAATTCTTAAAACTTTTATAATAAAGCAGTTTATAGATTAAGATTAAGAGCTTGGAAATAATCCAAGCTCTTTGGTTATAGGCCCAATAAAGATAATTCTTGTTTTGGATTCATATTCATAAAAAGCACCTCACCCTTTCTCATTAACATAAGAGAATAGTAACGTGCTTTTAACTTCAAAAATAGTCTAAATCCTTAAGTTGATGGATGTGAGGTGGCACCCCAATATGCTTGGATTAAAATCATTGCAAACAGCTAAAAAAGTGATTGCTGGAATAGAAGTTATGCATATGATCAAAAAAGGACAAACTTCCCAAGGTGAGAAGTCTGTCCAAAAACATATATATATAAATCTAATTTGTTTTTTTTACATATAGATTGCTACTATGAAAAAAAGGAACCTGCACTTGTTTGCTCTTTTTGGTTTTCGCTGCGCATGTGGCAGAAATAGGCCCTGACCGATTCTATGCATGGCCAGTTGCTCTCGCCCACCGAAAAAGAAAAGGGTTTTTATGTTAGTTTTTCAATTTGCATCTATATATCTTATCCACTAGGAATCTTTCAATAGTGAATTAGAATAATGACTTAATACTTGCTAGGACAGTAAGTATACCTATAATAATGACAAATACATTGCTCGCTTTTCCTTTGTATTTAGCTAGTACTGGTACTTTATTGATCGCATACATTGGTAATAGACATAAGATAGCAGCAACTAACGGACCGCTAAGGGCATCAATGATTCCAAGAATACTTGGATTTGCATAAGCGACATACCAGCATGTTAATACGACAAAAGTAAGGATCATTGTCTTAACTGTTTTTTCTCCTATATCTTTTCCGCGTGTTTTACTGGACTTTATAATCATGTCACGCATTACCTCATATGCTCCTATATAATGGCCAAGGAAGGACTTTGTTATGGCCATAAAAGCAATGATAGGAGCTGCAATAGTGATTATAGGCGAATTAAGCTCATTAGCAAGATATGATAGGATTGACAAGTTCTCTTTTTTTGCCATTATAAGATCATTTGGAGTCAAACTCAAGGTACTGCTCCAAACAAAGAACATAACAACAACGAATGTCATGATATAACAAACTTTTTGTATTTGAGCACATTTGGCATCAGTAGCTTCTATTCCATAGGTAGCTCTCTGTTTCATAACAAATGACGAAATCATAGGAGAATGATTAAACGAGAATACTATAATTGGCAGTATCATCAATATCGTTCCAAAATATCCTGTTCCTGTTGAAGCAGTAGAAACACTTGAAAAACTAAGCATTGACGTATTCCACTTTGGAATCAAAGATATTGCGATAAAAAGTAGAGAAGCTATGAAAGGATATACTAGCATGCTCATTATCTTTACAGTGATATCTTGACCAAAATTTAGTATAGCTATAAGACCGAGTACTAATACAAGCGATAAAATGGCCCTTGGAGGCTCCGGCATGTGCAATTGATGCACGATAAAACTACTTGCAGTATTTGTAAGTGCAACCGAATACATTAGCACGATAGTATAAATTGAGACGAAATATACTATGTTAAAAATGCTACTTGCCTTATTTCCGAAATACTCTCTTATTGTACCTGTAATCCCCTCATCAGCAGAATTGGAAGCGTATATCATTTTAGCAAGCGCCCTATGTGAGTAATACATAACAGGATATGCAAGTATGGTAATTAACAGTAATGATAATAGACCACCTGAACCTGCATTAATAGGTAAAAAGAGTACTCCTGCTCCAATTGCTGTTCCAAAAAGGCTCAATGCCCAGGTAGTATCCTGTTTATGCCACTTTTTAGGGTCTGGATATTTCTCATTTTTTACTGCAGTATTTTCAGCTTGAAATTCTATTGTTTTTGCAGTATTCCCATTCATATAATAATTCCTCCTTGTATCCTATTCTTATGTTTCTTTTTAAGACTTAGGAATATAGACCATTCTTGAAAAATGAATTGCTTACAAGATGCATCGCATCATGTGTTCTTCTTCTAAGTTGATCAAAATCGAAAAATTCGCTAGTAATCAACCTGATGGATTTGTTAGCGTTTACAAAGTAATTTAATTATATAGTAGTATATTTTAATTGTATAGTAGTATATTTTAGTGACAATGGCTCTTAATATACAGACATCCTTAGGAGAACAATAGAGAACAGGATTGTTAACTATTTCACAATGTTTCAAATAATTGTTTATTTATTTAATTGTTTCTCTCCAAAAATTTTATTTTTAATGGCAATCCCTGTAGGTGTGGCCGCAATTCCGCCTAAACCTGTCTCTCTTAATTCGCGAGGCATCTGTCTTCCAACTCTATACATCGCTTCAATAACTTCGTCAGCATTGATGATATTGTTTACGCCGGCTAATGCGATGTCCGCTGCTACTAAAGCATTTGCCGTTCCAACGGCGTTTCTCTTTACACAAGGAATTTCTACCAAACCAGCGACCGGATCACAAACTAAACCGAGTAAATTTTGTAATGCGGTTGAGAAAGCTTCAGAAGATTGCTGTGGCGTTCCTCCGGCAGCTTCTACCGCTGCTGCAGCCGCCATTGCTGAGGCACTGCCTACTTCAGCTTGACATCCTCCGTACGCTCCGGAAATACAAGCATTATTTGCGACTATTATTCCAAATAAAGATGAAGTGAATAGAAAGTGGACCATATCTTCATGACTTAACTGAAACGTATCTTTAATACTAAATAGGACTCCCGGAATTGTCCCACTTGCACCTGCTGTTGGAGTCGCACAAATAGCCCCTAATGAAGCATTTACTTCATTAACACCGATAGCACTTTGAACCCCTAACACCATTAAATCTCCAGAAAGAGTTTTTCTACTTTCTCGATATTTCTTTATTTTAACAGCATCGCCTCCGGTTAAACCGGTCGGAGAAAATACCCCGTCGCCATCGATACTTTTATGTATGGCATTTTCCATAGTCGCTAAATTTTTTTCCATTTTACTCCAAACTTCTTCGTAAGAAGTTCTAGTTTGTTCGATTTCCTGTTCGATTGCTAATTCATAAATTGGCTTTTGCCTTTTATTAGCTGCATCTACAATTTCTTTTATGGACATATACATATTTTTTCACCCCTTAATGTAACTAAAGAATAATGATATTAGCTATACTGCTTAAACTTCTAAGTTCCTTCTGAGCATCACCAGGCAGTAGCGAATCCAAAGCGAATGCATATAAATATTTTCCGTTTTCTTCTAAACTATGAAAGTTGTTAATTTCCACATCATATTGTTTAAAGATCCTGCGTAAGACAAATTCAAAGTCAGCTCTTTCGGAAATTGCAATAATAACTGGCAATGGCCCCTGCAGATCTAAGCTAAATCCGTCAATTTCAACATGTTTGACTTCAATTAATCCGCCGCCGACCGAAATACCCATCGTTCTAATACTTCGATTTTCATCCTCTAAATATACATCTGCCGTATTTGGATGACCAGCAGGACTATCACCTGCTTTTTCAATAAAGGTAATGTCCATTCCTTTAGATTCTGCTATTTTAATAGCATCTGGCACTTTGCTGTCATCGGTAGCAAATCCTAATATCCCAGCAATAATTGCAAAATCAGTTCCGTGTCCTTTATGGGTTTCAGCAAATGATTCATAATACCTTACCATGACTTTTTTTGGAAGACCTTGAAATAATTTATTGGCAACTGCTCCAATAGCTAAAGCACCTGCAGTATGTGAACTTGAAGGACCTATCATTACCGGCCCAATCACATCAAAACAACTTTTGTATTTAACAACCTTTTTTTCTTTAATAGATGCTACATTCCTGTTCATATAAGCACCCCCATAATTTATTATTTTTAATTGCAGTTGAATCTAAGTTATTAGAATGACCAATTCAACATATCTTCCATATGGTAACGCTTTCATTTTCGCGTTGAATAAATTTTCCTTCTGATCACAAACCTTTCTTAGAGTAATCGTATCAGTATGTCCAATTTTAGAAGATTACTTGCGAGGTCTTTAGAATTTTTGCACGAGAATCAGGTTTGATGTTTTCTCTGGAGGTAATAGATTATCTCTCGACGCCTTGATTATAACTTGTATATTTATGAATTTAATGTTTTTTTATTTTTAGAAAGATTGAATAAACAGAATCTTGAATAGAAAATAAATTACACTTGGCATGTAGCAATTGTGTCTATTGTTTGAAGCTGTATTAGTTAGTAGAAAAGCAAAAATAACACAGATTTCCTTTGGTTAACACGTTGATTATATTGGAAAATCATTATAAAGATACTTATATTCTCCTTTGTTGAAACATCTTATGTTAGACGTGAAAGCTGTTGTAATAAATAATTAATGTAGATGGAAAGGAATAAATTAAGGAAATATAAAATCCTTTTTTGGTTATTCATTATTAATTATGCATTTATATACATTTTTCAGAAAAAAGGAACATCTTTTTTATAGATCGTGGACATACTGACATTATTACTTTACAAAAGGTGTGTGATTAGTATGGAAAAAGAACAGTGATTTAGGGGTATAGCCGAGATACATGTTTTTTCAGTAACAAAAAGGGTTTTAATTAATAATGTTACGAATTATTTTTGATACGGTATTTCGTTACAACGAACCCAAAAGATATGGAGTGTGTTATTTTTTAGAACTTCATACTAATATAAACGTTCATTTTTGTTACAAAAAAATAATGGTATATTTAATTTTGTGTATCTATATTTGATTGAATGTTCAGTAAAATATTAATAGAATTTATATAGAGATTTTTGGAAGGTTAAGAGATTTATAGGAGGATCGGGGAGTATGAAAACAATCACAATCCAAAAAATATCAACAGCAATCATTCAACTCATTCTAGCTGTAGCGGGCATTCTTTGTTTAAGTTCACTACCGAGTTTGTTTAAAGGAATGGAAATTGATATAAATAATTATTTCAAAGCTCTTGGGGATTTATGTAGAAAGCTATTAGACTTTTCTCATTTGACGTATGGGAAAAGTTTACGGCCAATATTTCCGCAAATTCTTGAGTTTTATTGGCAGTCTTTAGGATTATTTATGCTGGCACTTGTTATTTCGGTTTTGTGTGCTTTTTGTTTTACCTATCTGATTATTCGCTTTTTCTATGAGAAGTTGATAAGAATGAAGTTTGTGTTAGTTATATTAGAATCAATACCTGATTTGTTCATCATTATGTGTTTTCAAATTGTGGTGCTTTGGTTATTTCAAAAAACGGATATTATGGTGTTTAATATTGCCACAACATGGCAGGAGAAGTCTATTTTGATGCCTGTTGTTTGTTTAAGTATTCCCCCAACAATTATGTTAACTCGTATTTTCTTGCTGCAAGTAGAAGCAGAGCTACAAAAAGATTATATTGCTTATGCTCGTGCGAAAGGTTTGAATTTCTATCACATATTTCGTCATCATGTGCTCCGCAATGTGTTGTTTTCGATGTTTCATTATTCCAAGACGATTGTATGGTTTATGTTTTCTAATCTGTTGATGGTTGAATATTTGTTTAACGTTCCTGGTATTGTGTATTTTGTTTTGAAATATCCATATCCAGAGGTGTTTGTTGTAACGCTTTTATTGCTTTATATCCCATTTTTTATTATTTACAAAGCGTACGATCTATTTGTACCTGCTGTTATGAGAGGGGAGGGAGTGTAGGTGATCAAACATCTTGTACGGGAAAAGCAGTTTCTGTTTAGTTTTTTGTTTTTAGTCATACTGTTACTTGCTAGTATTGCGAATACGATTTTCAATGATGGACAAATTAGGCAAGTGACGGCTCTTTATGAGAACGGGAACTTGATTGGAGCGCCGCCATTTCCCCCATCTACTCATTTATTGCTAGGTACTGATATACATGGGTATGATTTACTTCATGTCATTATACAAGGTGCAAAGTTCACCATTGGTTTATCGGCTTGTATTGCGATGTTGCAGGTCGGATTTGCAATTGTGTTTGGGGTCGGAATTGGTACGTTTTTGAAAAGCTGGAGCAGTAAGATTGAATCTTTTTTTGATAGTTTTACGATTATGCCGCTGACGATTATTGCGTACTTCTTACTAGTAAATGTGATGTCGATGCCGATAGATGGATTTCAGCAGCCATTTTATCAACGTGCTCTTTTTGAAATGTTTATTCTTACCATTCTTGCGCTTCCGACAGCGTCTTTTTATGTAGCAAATGAAGTGAAAAAACTATTTACAACAGAGTTTGTGGAAGCTGCCTCTGTATTAGGCGGATCAAAGTTTCACATGCTCTCTATTCATCCTTGGATTGCGCTCGTTCCAATTGTTTTTTTCTCTTTAACAGTCGTTGCTGCTAATTTGATGTTAGTAGGATTGCAAAACGCATTTGAAAAATCAAGTTTGAATGCTTCAAAAGTACAGGAAGTAGAGCAGGAGATAGTGGAGGAAAAACAGACTTTTAATTTTTGAGATTGAGTGGAGAGATATAAAAAAAGCCCGATACAAAATATCGGGCTTTTTAATATGATTAAACACTCTTAGTTGCAAAGTTCATTTCTTTTTGTAATCTCATAAATGAACGGTACATGCCAATTCGCCAAGAGATGATCATCGCAAAAGCAAGTAAGAAGAACATACCGCTTAATTGTCCTAAATCAATTGATTGACTTAAATATTCTTTCATACCGAGGCGGACAGCTAGTAACCCGACTAAAATAAAGATGAATGCTTTAGAAGGTATTAAATAGATGTCTTTTCCGCGTATTTCAAATTTTGATGTTTTAATAAGAAAAATAGAGAAAAATAAACCAACGATAACAGCTTCGAGAATTTCAGTTGATGTTAAGCGAAACTCTGGTAAGAAGTACATACATGCTCCCGTACTCATAAAAATAGGTGGGAGGATAATTTTTTTAAGTGTGACAGGTTTCTTTGCTGATTTTAAGCGAAGGAACATCATTCCAACAGCCATACAAAGAGCAACAATACTCGATAGAACAGCTAAGTTCATGTTTGACCTCCTTTTATCCTTTGAACGATTTTTTTAATAGAATCATAAACCAAACGAGAGCGATACCAATGATCGTATGAGACATTCCAGCAATATGACTTAATCCTTTAAAATCAGCTCCATTGAGTTGAAGAAGTCCGCGGGTCGCCATTGAACCAACTGTTAAAACTAATCCTAAATTATAGACAATGAACCACATGTTAAAACTTTTTGCCTCATGGACTGCAAATAATTTCGATAGAGCTAAGGCTATTAAGAAGAATAAAAATCCAAGAACTAGCACATGTGTGTGCAACTTGTATAGCGATGTAGTACCTTGAATTCCTTGCGCTTTTGAATATTCTCTCGCGAATACACCTGATAATAGACCGATAATTAAATAAGTGAATGCTGCATTATATAACTTTTTCATCATATACCTCCTAGGTAGCATTAGCAATGTTTATTTTTGGATAGTAGGCTTCGATTATTAGTGGTTTGTCATTCCATATATAAGGCCAGAAATATATGGGATTAGCCAAATGAACCAGACGATAATACTTAGCTTGTGGAATGTTGTCATCATTTTTGTATCTTTTTTGATTAATACAATTGTTGCCCAAACAGCATGGAATAACATTAGTAAAATTGCTGCTAAGCCTGTGATTCCGTGGAAACTGAATAGAGATCCTGCTTCTGCCATCTTTTCCATTAATGTCGTTCCGAGTGTATCACATACGAGTCCGAGCCAGAAAATAATGACATGCCAAGGTTTTAATGTTTTTTGGAATTTTTCACTCCATACGCCAATTGTATAAAAAATGAGTGCAGCTGTAATACATGTAATCGCAGATGCTAACACGTTCATCATTCCTTTCTAACAGTCATGTTCTTTATATAAAGAATGTTACATGAGAATTATGAATAGAATATGAACGCAATATTACATATGAAATTGGCGTAATTATTATATTTAAATTGTATTATGTTGTAAACAAAAAATGAAGAGGTACTTGTGAATAAAGAAAAAACTTTCTTATTCCCTATGGAAATAGGGATAAGAAAGTTTTTTAGATTACTGTGATTTACACTTCGTTTGTTCGTAATAATTTTCCGTCGCGAAGTGTTAAAATACGATCGCATACATCAAGCATTTTTTCATCGTGTGTAATCATAATTGCTGCTTTTTTATTTTTCTTCACTTCTTGTTTCATTAATTCAACGACTTCTCTTGCACGTTTTGAATCAAGACTAGCAGTCGGTTCGTCCGCTAAAATTAAGTCTGGATCATTCATAAATGCACGAGCAATTGCTACACGTTGTTTTTCACCGCCTGAAAGTTGATTTGGATGATGATTCATACGATGACCTAATCCAAATGTTTTCAGTAATTGTTCCGCAAATTTACTCGCTTCTTTTTTATCTTCTCCCTTTAACTTAGCGATATACAGAAGTTGTTCTTTTACCGTTAAGAAAGGTACGAGGTTTGCGAATTGGAATATAAATCCGATTTTTCGTAAGCGAATATCAGTCATTTCCTTTTCTGATAAGCTTGTTATGTTTTGATCAGAAATATAAATGTTTCCTTTTGAAGGAGAGAGAAGGGCACCTGCAATGGAAAGCAGTGTACTTTTCCCTGAACCAGATGGACCAACGATACCGATAAATTCGCCCTCTTTTACATCTAATGTAATTGGGTGCAGGGCAGTTACTTCTGTTTCTCCTTCGCCGTATACTTTGCTTACTTGATCAAGCTTTAATAATGACGCTGGGTTGTCCCATTTTACTTCCGTTACCATTACATGCCACCTCCGATTGCTTCTAATGCATCTACTTTTAATACTTGATATAGAGAAATTAATGTACCCAGTATACTAATTAAGATAAAGGCACCTGTATATTGCAAGATTGTTGTTGTTGTTAATAAGAACGGCATACTAGCTGGTAGAACAGCTTCTACAGCAAAGATTAAGCCAATGCCGATAATAAGAGCAACGCCAGTTAAGACTATAGATTGTACAACTAACGTATTTGCTAAATATGAGTTTTTCGTTCCGATTGCTTTTAATACACCTAATTGATGTGTTTTTTGTAATGTAATGACATAGAAGAAAACGCCAATTAACAATGCTGAAATGACAAGTAAGAACGCAATGATCATCGTTAATGTTCCTTGTTCTTCTTTATAACCTGGAATACTTTGTAATACTTCTTTTTTATCAACAACTTTTGCATTATCGATTTTTTTATCAGTATTTAGGGCGATTACACTGTAATCTTTTTGATGTGGCAGTGCAATAGCGTCCCATCCATTTTCATTCATGTGAACAACAGGTGAATGACTAAACATTTGATTTTGTGTAAATCCGACAACTTTGAACGCCTTTTTAGAAATAGGATCTACTAGCTCATCTCCAAGCTTGATTCCTTTTTCCTTAATAGATTCATCAGCAACGATTTCATTGTTTTCTAACGTACCGTTTTTTCCTTCAATCACTTTTGGAGCAATGAATGAATCTTGTTTACTTGAGAAAACAGCAACATCAACTTTATTGGAACTTCCTTCTTTTTCAAATGTTGATACTTTAATATGCATTGGAACTGCATCTTTTGCATCAACTTGTGCCAATACTTTATCGACATCTTCTTTCTTAATTTGAGAGCGTAACAATTTACCATCTGCATCATCTGATAAAATAAATTTTTCTGCTTTCATTTCGATAAAAGAAGAGGCATTAGCATGAGATAATCCATTTGCTAGACCTGATATGATAAGTACAAGAAATGATAATAACATCATGATTGTACCGATTAATCCGTAACGTAATTTCGATTGTTTTAATTCTTTAAGTGCTAAAAACATAAGATTCGTTCCTCCTTGTTTCGTTCTATGCTCTTATCATAAAGAGGAAATATGAACGGAATATGAACAGAAAGTTACAAAAGACGAGTTTGCAGATTAAGCAATATTTATGAACAGAAGATGAACACGTTATTACAATTGCAAAGAAAAGGAAAAGTGTTCCATATCGCACACTTTTCCTTTTTACGGTTATTTTAAATCTGTTGGAAGTGAAGAAATACGCTTGGAACGGCTTGGTTTGAAAAATATCAAAATCGAAGGGAGCAGCATACCACGAACAAGAAATGTATCAATTAAAATCCCCATTGTCATTGTTAAACCGAATAGAAAGAGCTCTTGAAGTGGTTGGGTAATGAGCACGCCGAATGTAGCTGCGAGTATAATACCAGCTGATGAAATGACGCCCCCAGTTAAAGCAACCCCGCGTGCTACAGCTTCTTTCCATTCATATTTTTGCGCTTCTTCTTTGATTCGGGATACGAGCATAATATTATAGTCGACTCCTAATGCAATGAGAAACACAAAGGTGTAGACAGGTAGACGATAACTAATTGAGTCGTAACCTAAAATATAATGAAAGATCATCCAACCTAGCCCTAGCGTTGCTGAATAAGAAAGTAACATTGTGATCATCATTGTTAGCGCGATAATGATCGAGCGTGATTGGTATGCCAGCATAATGAGAATAAAAATGGAAATGAGCGAGAATGTCACAATCGTATCTTTTTCGTTTAAAGATTGCACATCTAATTGCTGCGGGGTTTGCCCGCTATAATGCAAGGAATATTGCTGAGAGTCAAAGCCGTTTTTCGTTAATAAACTGTTACTGTTTTCTCGGAGTGTTTTGATTGTGTTTAAAGCTGCTTGGTCGTAAGGATTGTCTTGTAAAGTCAATTGTAGTTTGATGGCATGTTTTTCTTCCGATAAGAAATTTTTTGGCAAGCTAGCATTCGTTAATGCGGAAGTGATTTCCGGTGTGACGGTGTTTATTCCATCTTGTTTTTTCATTGCATTTGATAATGAAGCTAATTTATCAAGAAAGGATTGGTCTAAGACAATTTCTTTGTCTGATTTCAAAATGACAGTTACAGGTGCTAATTGTCCTGGCGGAAAGTTTTCTTCTAAAATCTCAAACCCTTGCCGCGATGAAATGTCATTTGGAAATGACTTCATTAAATTAAATGAATATTTCATAGATCCAACGTTCAGCGAAGCAAGAATGAGCATAATGAGCAGTATACTTGCTGTGATGGAAGGCTTTTTCTTTACAAAAGTGCCTACATTTGTCCAGAAGCCGCCCAGCTTCTCTTCTTTTTCGGCTACTTTTGGAATGAAAGGCCAAAATGCTTTTCGGCCTACGAGTGCAAATAAAGCGGGAATAAGTGTGATGCCTCCAAGCAGAATGAACACCATGGCAACTGAAAATACTGGGGCAAAGTTATGATATGCATTAAAAACAGCAAAGAACAATGTCAGCATCGCGACCAGCACGGTTCCGCCGCTAAATAAAATTGGTTCCATTACTTGCGTTAACGCGGCTTGCATCGCATCATATTTCGAATTCGTCTTTTTTAATTCTTCTTTATAACGAGCTAAGATGAATAAACAATAATCCGTCAAAACAGCAAAGAGTAGAATCATCATAATGGAAAGAGCTTGTTTCTCAACAACGAACCATCCGTTTTGACCTGCCAATCCTAAAATGCGATCGACTACTGCATATACGATACCGGCAATAATTAAGGGAATGACAGCCAGCAATGGGGAACGATAAATAATGATTAATATAATGAAAATTAATCCGATTGTTGCAAACATTAATACGAAGTCAGCATTTTTGAACAGCGTAATCGTATCCGCTGCAATTCCAGCTGGACCTGTAATCTCAAGCTTTAAGTCTCCGATACCCATTTGTTTTACATGGTTGCGAATTTGCTGTAATGTGTCATAAATTTGATCTGATTCTAAATCTTTTGTTAGAGCAACATTTAACAGAATAGTTGTGTTATCTTTGGAGAACATTTTATCTTGTGTGGCTTTTGGAAGTTGGTGAAATGGTAAGGCACTTGCGACATGTTTCGGTTTATCATTTGAGGAAAGCCATTTGCTAATTTCTGAGATTTGTGCACGCTCAGCCTCAGTGATTGCGGATTTTCCATGAAAAACAAGTAAGGCGACTGTGCCATCTTTAGATGGAAATTGTTCGTCTAGTATCTGTTGGGCTACAGCAGACGGCGTATCTTCATGGATGCTTCCTTCACCACTGCTTGTTGCGTACTTTTTGGCTCCTGGTGCGATAAGACTTAAAACGAAAATAGCAAGAATCCAAGTAATTAAAACGATTTTGGCACCCTTTGGACTACTTATGAAGCGAGCAAGTTTAGGAATCACATATATAACCTCCTCTTCTTATGTTCAGAAAGATTTTAAAATAAGAATATGAACGGGATATGAACAGAATGTTACAAAAATTAAGATTATTTATTCGTTTCGATTTTATGAACAAATAAAGAGGTGGAGTTTGAAATGTTGCGTTATCGTTTTTTTATGATTATTATATACCTATACGGGTATAAGTAAGGAGGGGAAAAGAATGAGTAGAAAAATTGTTGTAGTTGGCGGAGTTGCTGGCGGAGCATCAGTTGCAGCACGCTTGCGTCGTTTAAGTGAAGATGATGAGATTATTATATTTGAGCGCGGAGAGTATATTTCATTTGCAAACTGTGGACTGCCATATTATATTGGCGGAGTGATTCAAGAAAGACAAAAGCTCTTAGTGCAAACAGTAGAGAAAATGTCTAAGCGCTTTAACTTAGATATTCGCATTTTAAGTGAAGTAATAAAAATTAATAAAGAAGAAAAAACAATTGCGGTGAAAAATGTAGTTACAAATGAAACTTACGAAGAATCTTATGATGTTTTAATTCTTTCGCCAGGTTCTAAGCCGATTGTTCCACCAATTCCAGGAATTGAAACAGCGAAAGCGTTATTTACATTACGTAATGTGCCAGATACAGATCGTATAAAAGGATATATAGATGAAAAGAAACCGCGTCATGCGACTGTAATTGGCGGAGGTTTTATCGGTGTTGAAATGGCGGAAAATTTGAGAGAACGAGGCCTTGATGTAACTCTTGTGGAAATGAACAACCAAGTTATGCCGCCGATTGATTATGAAATGGCAGCATATGTGCATGAGCATATGACAAAACATGGCGTTCAGCTCATTTTAGAAGATGGGGTAGAGGCTTTTGAAGAAGACGGAGCAGTTATTCGTCTGAAAAGCGGTGCAAAGATTCATACAGATATGATCATTCTTTCTATCGGTGTGCAGCCTGAAAGCAGCTTGGCAAAAGAGGCAGGACTGGAACTAGGCGTTCGAAATACGATTAAAGTAAATGAAACGCTGCAAACTTCTGATCCATCTATTTATGCGATTGGAGATGCGATTGAAGTAAAAGATTTTGTTACAGAAACAGAAACGATGATTCCACTTGCATGGCCGGCAAATCGTCAAGGGCGTCTATTAGCGGATATTATTCATGGTCACGCAGATTCGATATATAAAGGAACAATGGGGACATCTATCGCAAAAGTATTTGAATTAACAGTTGCTTCAACAGGCGTGAATGAAAAAGTATTACAACGTTTAGATTTGCCGTATGAGGTAGTTCACGTACAAGCAAATTCTCATGCAGGGTATTATCCGAACGCGTATCCAGTTTTATTAAAGCTTATCTTTCATAAAGAAACAGGAGACATTTACGGAGCGCAAGCTGTAGGACGTGATGGTGTAGACAAACGTATCGATGTGATTGCAACAGCAATGAAAGGAAAATTAAAGGTAATGGATTTATCTGATTTAGAATTATCATACGCTCCGCCGTATTCTTCTGCTAAAGATCCTGTAAACATGGTGGGGTATGCTGCAAGTAATATTATTGAAGGACTTGTTGAGACAGTGCAATGGCATGAAATTGATGAGATCGTTGAAAAAGGCGGGTATTTAATTGATGTCCGTGAACCGAATGAATTAAAACAAGGAATGATAAAAGGATCTGTAAATATTCCATTGGATGAAGTGCGTGATCGATTACATGAACTGCCAACAGGTAAAGAAATTTATATTACGTGTCAACTAGGCATGAGAGGGTATGTAGCAGCACGTATTTTAATGGAAAATGGGTATGAAGTAAAGAATGTTGACGGTGGTTTTAAACTATATAGGGCGGTGTTACCAAACCGTGTTGCGCATGAATAAGACGTGCTTTCAAAATTTAAAAAGAGGTTTACAAAATACCAAGCAGGGTATAATCTTTAACATAAACCAAGTGAAAGTATGGAGGTGCTCATCCATTGGAATACGGTCAAGATATGAAAAATCGTTTAAAGCGAATTGAAGGACAAATTCGCGGTGTCCTGCGCATGATGGAAGAGGGAAAAGATTGCAAAGAAGTAATTACACAATTGACGGCATCGCGCTCTGCGATGGATCGCACGATTGGATTGATTGTCGGAACGAACTTAGAAAAATGCCTTCGTGAGCAATTTGAAAAAGGCGATACATCGAATGAAGATGTTATTAAAGAGGCTGTACAACTACTTGTGAAAAGCAGATAATCTGTCAATTTATTGGCAGATTTTAAAAAGAATTTTTATATACCCTTATGGGTATGAGAGAATAACATGAGAATTTTATTACGAAACATACTATTGGAGGTATATAAAATGAATGTAGCATTGAACATCGCTATTATTGTATTGATTGCTTTGTTTATCCTTTCTCGTTTGTTACCTGTTAAGGGAGTAAAAAATATAAGCGGGAAAGAACTAAAAGACGAAATAAAGAAAAAGAATAAGCAATTGATCGACGTTCGTACACCAGGAGAATTTAGAGGTAACCATATTCAAGGTTTTCGTAACATGCCACTAAATGAACTCGTACAACAAGCAAATAGTTTAGATAAAAATAAAGAAGTAATTGTCATTTGTCAGAGTGGAATGAGAAGTAAACAAGCAACAAAAGTTTTGAAGAAGATGGGATTTAAACATATTATCAATGTTTCAGGTGGTATGAACGCTTGGAGTTAAGGAGGATGTAGGAAAATGAAAGAAATGACTGCGAAAGAATTAGAACATAAACTGATGAATCATGAAGTGGTAAACATTATTGACGTACGTGAAGTAGAGGAAGTTGCGGAAGGGAAAATTCCAGGAGCACTTCATATTCCGCTTCGTTTATTAGAGTTTCGAATGCATGAGTTGGATAAGCAGAAAGAGTACGTAATTGTATGTCGTTCTGGCGGAAGAAGCTCACAAGCAGTGCGGTTTTTAGAAAGCTATGGTTTCCAAGTCATTAATATGACCGGTGGTATGTTAGCTTGGGAAGGGAAAATAGAGTAAATAGCTGATTGAGTTGCAGTGATGCGTGTCGAATCGCCGATATATCACAAATACCGCCGATAAAAGTAGTATTTCCGCCCATAAATCGGTGGGCGCGTAATTTTCAGTCAGTTTTATACAAAAAACCGCTGATTATTCAGCGGTTTTTGTTATATTCACATTAATTGTCATTTGTTTCATTAGTCTTTGTATTCTTTTGCGCAGCTTGTTGTTTATGCTCTTGGTTTTGTTTTTTACCTGTATCGGTATCTTTATCCGCATCTTTATCTTGCGCTACAGAATTTGTATCAGCAGGGAGCCCAAGATGTTCACGGAGCTGCTTTGAGATGTCAGCGATATTTTTTTGATCAGGCATGTAGTAATACGTATGTTTCGGGGCGGAAGTAGGTTTACAAACTTTATCCTCCGCCATATAGCAGTCTTCACCAGCTAGTTGAAGTTTTCCAATTGAAGAATTTATACCATATTTGTAGAATGATAACATATCATCAAATGAGAAGTTTGTTTTAAATTCCCCATTAATATCGTCAATAATTTTTCCTACTTTTGTAATGGACCCAGCACTTGCTAGTTTTTTTACAATCGCTTCAATAACAAGCTGTTGACGTTGACCGCGCATCGCATCGCTATCAATTTTACGCGTTCTTGCTAGCGCAAGGGCTTGTTCTCCGTTTAGATGTTGGTACCCTTTTTCAAGATGAATCGCACCAGCTGTATCGTTACTATCTTGTTCTGTAAATGTAACAGGTACATCTAAGTCAATTCCATCTAAATCGTTGACAACTTTTATGAAAGAATTAAAATTAAATTTTACAAAATAATCGACAGGAACGTTAAATAGTTTTTCCACCGATTCAATAGTAGATTGTGGACCAGCATCTTTTCCATTTTTTGCAACACCTTTTGAATAGGAATGTGCAATCTTATCTTTTTTCTTCTCTACTGGAACGTATGTGTATGTATCACGTGGAATACTTACTAGTTTTACTGTTTTACTATCTTTATTAAACGTTGCAAGTAACAATGCATCCGGATGGAATGCACCAGCGTATAATTTCTCGCGTCCTTTATTTTCATCAATTCCCATAATTAACACAGATACGTTATTGGTAACGGGTTTGACCGCTTGTTCGCGTAATTCAGACTTTTCACCACGTTCTAAATTTTGAGAGGCATTTCGAACAGCGGAAGATGCTTTATTTACTAAAAACCATGTATAACTTCCAGCACCGATTAAAAACAAGACAATAATGAGCCCTGCAATTTTTAGCTTCTTATAGCTTTTTTTATGCTTATTTTCACGTAAATCCGTTTTTTGATCCATTATATGTACTCCTTCATCCATAATGGGAGCTAGTTTAGTCCCTGCATCAATTAATTATAATTCTTTGTTGTAAAAAAGAATATTACAAGTTATTTACATTTCAGAAATTTTCTTTCTATTTTGGTAGTAATGTAGTGTAATGGGTTGGTAAAAATGAAAGCGCTTTTGTTTTTGGTGAACGAAAACTAATCTTAAACTATGCAACAAAATAACAAGGTTACCTTTGGCAACCTTGTTTATTTTATTCATATCGCAAGCACTCAATTGGATCTAGCTTCGCTGCTTTGTTTGCTGGAAGTAAGCCGAATACAATACCGATTAACATGGACAGCCCAACCGAGATTAAGCCTAATTTTACTGAGACAACGAGTGGCCATGCTGCGAATATCGATACGATCCATGCAAAGAAGATACCGAGTACAAATCCGATCAAGCCGCCTAACGCTGTTAAAATACAAGATTCAATGAGAAATTGCATTAATACTTTTCCGCGCGTTGCACCGAGTGCTTTTCGGACTCCAATTTCACGTGTACGCTCTGTGACAGATACAAGCATGATGTTCATAACACCGATACCACCAACTAATAGTGAAATGGCTGCAATACCACCGAATACACTTTTTAAGATACCTGTGAAGTTATCAATTTCTTTTAGCATTTCCTGTGGATCTGGTACTTTGAATTTCCCGGTGTGTTCTGGTTTTTTTGCGTCGTTTAATGATTTTACAACTGCATCTTGCACAGCTTGCTTATCTTGACCAGGAGCGATTTTTACTGTGATACTATCATAATTATTTTTGCCGAATAAAACAGGCCAGTTTTCTGCGGAGATGATACCATCTTTAAATTCCCCACCACTCATCGTTGCTTTGATGGAATATACACCGACTACTTTGTAAGGTGTCCCTTTTATATCGATATATAAGTTTGGTTCCCATGAAGAGAACAATTTATTGAATGCATCTTTACTTAAAACAATTGTATGTTCTGGTCTGTCTAAATCGGTAGCTGTTAAAAATCGGCCGTGTTCGAGTTGAAATCTAGAGGCATCCTCAAAATAATCACCTTTAGCACCAATTACATCAAGATCTAATTCTTTTTTTCCTGCATATACTTTCGCTTTATTTCTTACATCGGGATAAGCATCTTGAACACCAGGAATTTTTAAGACAGTGTCATACATGCTTCCTGAAATTTTACCGTCCATATCTGAAAAATCTTCTGTGTTATAGTTTACTAGAAATTGATCTTTCTTTTCTTTCCCGATTTGTTCACGGAATTTCGCATTTGTTCCATCACCGATAGAGATAATGGTAATAATCGCACTAACCCCAATAATAATTCCAAGCATTGTTAAAATCGAACGCATTTTATGAGCAAAGATGGAGGAAAGGGCCATACGTATATTTTCATTTAAGTTCAAACTCAACCTCTCCAATCTTGGACGATCTTTCCGTCACGAATTACAATTTGGCGTGCCGCCGCTTCGCCAATTTCCCGGTCATGGGTAATTATAATAATGGTAGAGCCTTGTTTATTTAATTCGTAAAAGAGATCCATAATTTGTGTACTTGTTTTCGTATCAAGTGCACCAGTCGGTTCATCGGCTAAAATGAATTTTGGATTATTCACAATCGCACGGGCGACAGCGACACGTTGTTTTTGTCCACCCGACAATTCATTTGGCAAGTGAGTTGCGCGGTCCGCGAGCCCTACTTTTGTTAATGCAGCTAACGCGCGCTCGCGTCGCTCTTTTTTATCTACGCCACCATAGATAAGTGGCAGTTCGACATTTTGCATCGCATTGAGGCGAGGGAGCAGCATAAAGTTTTGGAATACAAATCCAATTTCTTTATTGCGAATGTGCGCCAGTTCTGTTTCGGACATGTTTGAAATATGTTGCCCAGCTAATGTGTATGTGCCAGCTGTAGGTCTATCTAGGCAACCGATGATATTCATTAATGTTGATTTCCCCGAACCAGATGGTCCCATAATGGAAGTAAATTCACCTTGATTTAGTGTTATATCAATTCCATGCAGGACTTGAACAACTTCTTCTCCGTTTTGAAAAGACTTCGTGATGCCTTTTAGTTCAATCATTTCAAGTTAACCTCCATACCATCTTGTAAATCTTTTTCTGGTTTTGAGATTACTTGCTCACCTGTTTTTACACCAGAAATTTTTGCTTCGCTATCTGTTTCAAACTCAATGGTAACGGCTTGTTCTTTTGCTTTTCCATCTTTTACAATGAATACGACGTTTTTATCACCTTTTTTCACGATACTGCTTTTTGGAACAACGATACCGTTTGCTTCACCTGATTTTGCTGTTACATAAACATGGAAGCCAGGTTGTAGATCATCATTGTTATCTAATGTAATAATGAAAGGATAGTTAGAAACGGTTTTGTTTTCATCCATATTTTTCAATGGTGTTGTTCCAATTTCTGTTACTTTACCTGTCCATGTTTTTCCTGGTACTGTTTTAGATGTAACAGAAACCTCTTGGCCAACTTTCATTTGAGAAAGTTCGTATTCAGATAACTGGCCTTTTACTTTTAGTGGCCCAGCATTGCGAATTGTTATACCATTCATAGCTGCTTTTTCTTCTGTACCTTTGTTAATGTCTTCAATCATACCGTCTACAGGACTTGTTACTGACAGTGTATTTTCTTTTTCTTGAGAGTTTTGCATCAGTTGCTTCGCTTTTTCGACTTCAAACTTTTTCGCTTCAAGCTGCGCTTCTTGTCCTTGTACTTCTTGCTCAGCAGCTTTTAACATGTCCCCTGCAGCACCAGATTGTTTTGCTGTTTGTAGTTTTTGTTTTGATGCATCCACTTGTTTTTGAAGGAGTGAAACTTCCTTCTCAGCTAATTTCTTTTGCATTTCCGCTTCGCTTTTTTCTAGTTTAATAGATGAGTTGCTATACTTAAAAAGTAATTGTCCTTTTTTTACTTGATCGCCTTTCTTAACGGCAAGCTCATAGTTACCTTTCGTTGGATCAAACGTAATTGTTTCGATGCCGTTTGGAATGACTTCACCGCCAAATTTTTGTGCATTTTCAATTTTCTTTTCTGTAACTTTATAACCGCTGTATGCCATAGCCGGTGTAGATCCGCTAGCTAACGCAAAGTAAGAACCAGCACCAATTCCGATTGTTGCTAAACCGACAATTAATAATTTCGTTTTCTTTTTCATTGTATTTTCACCTTTTCACCTTTTCACCTTTTCGTCTTGTTCTCGTCTCGTTTTTGTCTCTGTAGCTTTAAGTATAAGAGAGGGGATAAATCCGACAAATCGCTTTATCTTACAAAAGCATTACATTTTTGTAAGGTTTAACGGAAAGGTGGTGTATTTTCATAGCAGTGACTTATATGTGGGAAAATGCATTTATTTTACAGAAAATATATATAATTTAGAAAACTTTTTATAAAATGGTAGAAAAAGGATTGGAGTCAGAAGAATATGGCAAAGAGGGTGTTTATACATAGTTCGGAAGTCATTATGCAATTGTTCCTATCGGTGATCGGAATTATTTGTGTAGGAGCGTTACCAGGTTTGTTTCAAGGCTTAAAAGTAGATTTTCATAAATATATAGAAACGATTAAGATGGTATGCAATAATTTGGTGCATCTATCATCGATGACGTATGTGCCAGCTAGTAATAGTCCAATTCCAAGCAAAATCCCAATTACAAAACCACTATTTCCACAACTATTTATCCACTATAAAGAAACGATGATTGTTTTTTTAGCGGCTTTTTTTATTTCCCTTTTGATTGCTTTTTTCATTGTTTATATCGTTTTACGAAGTAATGCTAATGTTCAAAAGAAAATTAAATCATTTTTACTCTTTCTTGAATCTATTCCAGATATTCTTCTTATTCTTGGCTCGCAGCTTTTCGTCATTTGGATTTTTAAACAAACAGGTATTTTAGCTATAAGCATTTCAGGGCTAGGAGAGAAATCTGTTCGAGCATTACCGATTATTTGTTTAAGTGTACCGACAACAATTATGTTTGTGAAACTAGTATTACTGCGTTTTGAAACGGAACTTGAAAAAGATTATGTCCTATTCGCAAAGGCAAAAGGGCTGGATAAGCTTTATATTTTAAATCACCATGTCTTACGTAATGTGCTATTAAGTACGCTCTTTTTTGCGAAAACAAATATTTGGTTTATGTTATCCAATTTGTACATTATTGAATGGATGTTTAATACATATGGCATGTTCGTATTTGTAAGAGTAGCGGCTGATACGGATTTTGCAACAGGTATTCCTCTGTTTACAGTGAGTTTGCTGCTGCTTTATGTACCTATTTTTATTATTTTGTTCCAAATGCGATGAAAGAGAGGGTTTAAGATGTGGCAACATTTGAAACGTGATAGGCGCTTTTGGATTAGTAGTGCATTCATTACTATATTTCTTTTGTTAAGCATTGGAAATACAATTTTTAATGATGGACATATTCGTAAGGTGTCCATTCAGTTTAATAAAGATGGAATACCAGAAGTACCGCCATTTCCACCTTCGTTTCAGTTTTTACTTGGAACAGATGGAAAGGGATTTGATTTACTAAGCTTAGTAATTGAAGGAGCAAAATGGACAATTGGAGTCTCGATACTCATCGCATTATTACGTATTGTATTTGGAGTTTGTTTTGGTGTTTGTCTCGGTATGTACGTAAAGAGAGGATTTACAAAATTAGAGGCTTTTTTTGATAGTTTTACAATTATTCCGATGGTTATGATTGCAGCTTTTTCATTACGACATGCGATTGAGATTTACAATGGCGAAGTAACGTCAACTTTTTTTGAACGAGCTTCGTTTGAAATTATTTTATTAACGGCGCTCGCAGTTCCGACCCTATCTTTGTACGTTGCCAATGAAATTCGTAAGGTATTAACAGAAGAATTTATTGATGCTGCTAAAATTTTAGGAGGAAGTAAACGACATCTTCTTATAAAACATGTGTTTCCGTATTTGTACCCAACTTTCGTCATTGTATTTATGCAGCAGTTTGTACAGACGCTTATTATTTTATTGCATCTCGGTTTATTAGGTTTATTCTTTGGGGGAACGGTATTCTTTTTTGGGGGAGAGGCCGATTCTTTTACTCATGAATGGTCAGGATTAATTGGGGTATACTTTCGTTCTTTAGCAGTGCACCCATGGATTCCCCTTGTACCGATTACCTGTTTTGGATTAACGATTTTTTCAGGGAATATGATTGTAAAATGTATTCAGGATGCGGTAGCGAAAGCAAAACTAGGAGAGAGAAGAGGGCAGGAAGAAGTAGAAACGACACAATCTTTATCACAAACGAAGGAAGAATTGTTTGTGTTTAAGCATACGATGTAAGAACTTAAAACTCTTAAAACCCTCTTTTTTAGGTGGGCGAGAGGGACTGGCCGTGTGTAGAAGCGGTCAGGGCCTATTTTTGCCACGTGCGAGGTTTAAAAACATAGATAGGGAACGAGAGCAGGGTATGTTATGTTTTGTGTAGCAATGACTTATATGTTAAAAGCAAAATAAAAAGACTAGGGATTCCTCATAGCCATCAAGTTAACAA
>NZ_NVOY01000109.1 GCF_002551005.1 Bacillus pseudomycoides | reverse complement strand
GGTTCTGGTGCAAAAATTTCAGGACAATTGCAATGAATCTATAAATCTTGGACATACTGATACGATTACTCTAGAAAGGGCGCGTGATTGGTATGGAAAATGAAAGTTTATTCAAATGGAAGCACTATCAGCCTGATATTATCTTATTAACGGTAAGATGGTACCTACGGTACAACCTAAGTTTTCGTGATTTGGTGGAAATGATGGAGGAACGGGGTTTATCCATTTCTCATACAACGATTATGCGTTGGGTTCATCAGTATGGTCCTGAATTGGACAAACGAATCCGACGTTACCTCAAACAAACAAATGATTCTTGGAGAGTCGATGAGACATATATCAAAGTAAAAGGGCAATGGATGTACCTGTATCGTGCTGTTGATTCGAGGGGAAACACAATCGATTTTTTCCTAAGCAAAACAAGAGACCAGAAGGCTGCAAAGCGCTTTTTCAAGAAGGCTTTGCGGTCTTTTCATATTTCAAAGCCTCGTGTTATAACAGTCGATAAGAATCCAGCTTATCCTATAGCAATTGAACAGCTAAAAAAAGAAAAAAGCATACCTGATGGTATGCAACTTAGACAACAAAAGTACTTGAATAACATAGTAGAACAAGATCATCGCTTTATAAAGAAGCGAATCCGTTCTATGCTAGGTTTCAAATATTTTGACACGGCTACATCCATCCTTTCTGGAATAGAAGCCATGCATATGATTAAAAAAGAACAGGTTGATTTACGGGACCAATCTGTCCAAAACCAGAAAGAATTCATCCATCAATTGTTTGGACTTGCAGCATAAGATACGATTCCGTTAGGAATCTAT
>NZ_NVOY01000108.1 GCF_002551005.1 Bacillus pseudomycoides | reverse complement strand
CACATCCATCAACTTAAAGTATATGTTTATACAAAGGCTGATCTTTCCATGTAGTTTTTTATTATCTTTTATAGATATCATAAAAGTAGGCATATCAAATAAACCCTGACGGGTTTCAATTTTTTTACTATAATTATGCTACCTGATGAATGGAAGTGGTATACTCATAAACAACACCTAAAATATCAAAGACCGTTTTTTTCTCATATCTGTGGGATTTTCGTCCGTTTCGCTGTAGGAGGTTAAACAGACGAAGGAGGATCTTTGATAATTCTTGGGT
>NZ_NVOY01000107.1 GCF_002551005.1 Bacillus pseudomycoides | reverse complement strand
TCCTTAAGTTGATGGATGTGGGGTACCGCCCCACACCCATCAACTTAAGGTATATGTTTATACAAAGGCGGATCTTTCCATGTAGTTTTTCATTATTTTTTATAGATATCCTAAAAGTAGGCATATCAAATAAACCCTGACGGGTTACAATTTTTTCACTATAATTATGCTACCTGATGAATGGAAGTGGTATACTCATAAACAACACCCAAAATATCAAAGACCGTTTTTTTCTCATATCTGTGGGATTTTCGTCCGTTTCGCTGTAGGAGGTTAAACAGACGAAGGAGAATCTTTGATAATTCTTGGGT
>NZ_NVOY01000106.1 GCF_002551005.1 Bacillus pseudomycoides | reverse complement strand
CGATTCCGTTAGGAATCTATGCGCTTTATTATCTTTTATTCTATTTTTGCACCAGAACCGTCTAGAGTCTAACCTCAAATGTCCCACCATGATAATAATTATTACCTACTTTTAATAAAGTAGTATACGTTCCTGGAGCATACGTAGAATTAATTGGTGCAGTAAATGTTCCTATACCTTTACTAGAATTTGAATCATTGACTTGTTTAATAAGATATAGTTCATTGTTGTAACCAATACGATAAATTCTAAGAAGACCAGAATCTATATTATGTTTTCTTATCGTCGCACTAAGTGTTTGTCCCTGTCTTAAATTCCCTACTGCTAATTCTGGCATATATTCTGCATTATGATGGATGACTCGATAATCTGGGAAACCCCAATCCGATGCTGCTGCTACTTGATTTGTAGGTTTAATCATTTCTACTGCAGTCAATCCTCCTACTGCTAAAGCCCCTGTAAGTACTAATGCGCTAAATTTTTTCATCGTTAACTACCTCCCACATATTTCTTTTATTTAGAAGGCCCAATTAATAGAAAGTTTCTTTTAAAGTGGAACCTTAAAGTGCATTTTTATTTAACTCGACCATACCCTGCAATATATTTGCTCCAATAAGAACTCTCTAAACTAGCTTCACCAACTCCAGAATTACTAGCATTATAAAATTTATTATTACCAATATACATACCAACGTGAGTAATACCTGATTTGCCTGGAACTGTACCTTTAAAGAAAACTAAATCTCCTGGTTGAAGTGCCTTTCTATCAATACGTGTAGTTTTGTTATATTGATCTTGTGCTGTACGTGGTAGTTTAATCCCCTGTGTTCCATATCCCCATTGCATTAATCCCGAACAATCAAATCCAGTTTTAGGACTATTTCCCCCGTATTTATATGGTTTACCTTCATATTTTTTCATCTCTGCATAGACTTTGCTAAATTGGCTCGCAGTTATTGATTTTATCGTAGAAGCTGACATCGATTGTATTGTATTCCCTTTTTGAGAAACATTATCAATTTCGTCTGCAGAAGCAAAACCACTCCCCGATCCTAGCATGACACCAAATGTTAATGCCCCAATTAAAATTTTCTTCATAAATTTCTCCTCCTATAACCTTTTGTAAGGTTGTATCCCTCTCGCTTAATATGATAATTCAAATATAATTATAAATAAACATAATAAATTAGACAGTATTCTACATATTTTTCATATTTTGTATTTTTATTAGTGTTTTATTTTACTATCTTTGTTTCAATTCAATGAATTAAGGGATTAGATTAATTATTTAGGTTCTGGTGCAAAAATTTC
>NZ_NVOY01000105.1 GCF_002551005.1 Bacillus pseudomycoides | reverse complement strand
GCAAATTCATCTGCATATACACGTCAAAAAGCAGAAAATGGTGATCAACTCGTTGCACAAACGGTAAGCCAAATGCAGTCTATTCATCAGTCAGTTGCAGAATCTGATGCGATCATCCAATTGCTAGATAATAAATCGAAGCAAATTGGTGATATATTAGAGGTCATTCAAAATATCGCAGATCAAACAAATTTATTAGCATTGAACGCTGCAATTGAGGCAGCAAG
>NZ_NVOY01000104.1 GCF_002551005.1 Bacillus pseudomycoides | reverse complement strand
TTGTATACCCTGAGGTCCTTGAGATCCAGTGTCGCCGGTAGCGCCCCTAACGCCTTGTAAGCCCTGAGGTCCTTGAGGTCCAGTATCCCCGGTAGCGCCAGTAGTGCCCGTGACGCCTTGTAAGCCCTGAGGTCCTTGAGGTCCAGTGTCACCAGTAGCGCCCGTAACGCCTTGTAAGCCCTGAGTTCCAGTGTCGCCGGTAGCGCCCGTAACGCCTTGTATACCCTGAGGCCCTTGAGGTCCAGTGTCGCCGGTAGCGCCCGTAACACCTTGTATACCCTGAGGCCCTTGAGG
>NZ_NVOY01000103.1 GCF_002551005.1 Bacillus pseudomycoides | reverse complement strand
TCTTCATTTTATTGTAATATTGATTTATGCTTTTGATATGTTTGCCCTTAACAAGTACAGGATTCATACCTGTGTTTGTTACGATGGTTGCAAGGTTATCAATTCCTAAATCAATACTCATATAACGACCATTCTCTTCAATGGATTGTTGTTCTGAAGAAACATCTATTACTAACTCCACCACATACCCATTGTATTTCGGGATCACACGAACTTGCTTCAGTTTCACTTCAGTAAACCCCAATTTCCCAATGTTTAATTGCAATTT
>NZ_NVOY01000102.1 GCF_002551005.1 Bacillus pseudomycoides | reverse complement strand
CAGTTTTCAAAGAACTTATCTGCCGCTCAATTGCGACTTCCTTATGTTAACATCTCAGTTATTCAATGTCAACTAAGTTTTTTATTTCATTTATCTCGGTTACTTTATTTCACCGGCGACTCGTATAATATTACACTCATATTTAATTATAGTCAATGCCTTTTTGTTTTTTTTAGAAATGGTTATTTAGGGTAGCAAAATATACTTATCAAGCTACCTATGAGAGGCTGACTCAAAAGAGCTGTAGTTGTCCAATTCCTTCTTATTATGTCCACTGATATATCAGCGCTTCGATACAATATATAGTGAAACCTCCATCGGTGACACTTTTCTCACTGATGGAAATTCTGCCCGTTAATGCGGGATAAAGACCCTTTGACGATGTTCAACACGCTAGATGCACTTGAGAGAACTACGATCTGGCAAAGCCCATTTTTATTCCATTACAAAAAATTCACATAATATACACAAATCAACAAACTACCCTATGATAAAATGGAAATTATCAACAGTTAATAAACAGTAGACCATTATGGTCTATTTTCACATGTCTATCAGCTGATCCTCAATATGAGTTATGTCGTAATATTATTTTAGAACGTAATGGAGATGATAAAATATGACGACCTGGTTTATAGTTTCATTGGTTATTGTGTTTACTCTTAAATTACTAGTAACATCTCTTCCAAATTCTGTTGTAGAATCGTTTGTCAGCAAATTTGAATTACATCCAAAACTCGATGATACGAGTGCCACCGTAACGATCGACGGACAACCTTTAGAAGGCGAAGAGAAGATTCAAGTTATTAATCATTTTAACCAAGCGCTATTTTTAGAGAAATATTATTTTCCTCCACAGAGTAGTGGAACGCCATTGGTCATTAATACTAAGAAAGGCAAAAACGATGTTAGTTTTTCGATATACAGTTACAACGATCACGTTGATGTAATCAAACAGTATAAGAAAAAGGTAGTCGCATATAGCCTTCGTTCTGATAGCCTTCAAAAGCGTTCCCTGTTAGTAACAGGAGATGTAGTTTAAAAAGATCGCCAAAGAGGCGATCTTTTTTTATGGATGAATTGACAACTGAAGCTAAAAAAGAAAAAAGGATTCTGTATGCATAAGAAATCCTTTTTTCTTTGTCTAAATTTACTTAGTGTACAAAACTCACGTTTTTAGACATCAAATACTTCTTTTATTTCTTTATGTACTATATGAAAACTTCCGTCACTTATCTTCCTGTTATGAATATACAAAAAAGACGAGTCATAC
>NZ_NVOY01000101.1 GCF_002551005.1 Bacillus pseudomycoides | reverse complement strand
TCTTCCAATGAAGCAATAAGAATACGAAGTTTCGTTGAGATTTGGTTTTGTAACAAAGAAATCATTTCTTTTGGTAGTTTTTCTTGTAGTCCGAGTCCACGACGTGCAATCGTAAACGCAGCAGTTTCATGAACGCTAATCCCATACTTTTTACTATATTTTAGTTTTCCAATCACGCTTGTATAAGCAGGGTTCACCGTTTTGACGGAAAATCCATTGCGAAGCCCCATTCTGATTAAACTACTTAACATCTTCTTGTAAGTAAACTGATGAAATTGGCGATTACTGTATTTGTCTGTATCATGAGATTGTTGAAAATGTAAATCTTCTAGGACAATACCGCCAACATGTTGAGAAAATAACCAATCTTTGATTTGTTGTGTCATTTTCCCGATTACAGTAGCGCGTTTATCCGTAGAAA
>NZ_NVOY01000100.1 GCF_002551005.1 Bacillus pseudomycoides | reverse complement strand
AGAAAACTTGCTTTTGATGTGTAAGATTCCTCGGTTACTACAACTTGGATACCTACCGCACTCGCTTTGTATATAATCATTTGAATCAATAAACTATGCGGGATATGGCAAAATGTTTGGTTATTTTTCTTTCCCATATTCGTTTCTTGTTTCCAACTTTTATTTTGACCAATAACAATTTTACAAACTTCCTCTTCTTGAGCTAGTTTTACAATATGATGACTAGCTTTATGGAAGATGTCTTTTATTTTCAGGTAACGCTTTTGATGAAGTTTTTCTATTCTTTTAGAAGTAAAAGGTCCTTCATTTATTTGTTTACCTTGCCTTAGAACACTTGTAAAATGGCTCTTCATTTTATTGTAATATTGATTTATGCTTTTGATATGTTTGCCCTTAACAAGTACAGGTCTTATACCTGTGTTTGTTACGATGGTTGCAAGGTTATCAATCCCTAAATCAATACTCATATAACGACCATTCTCTTCAACGGATTGTTGTTCTGAAAGAACATCTATCACTAACTCCACCACATATCCATTGTATTTTGGGATCACACGAACTTGCTTCAGTTTCCCTTCAGTAAACCCCAATTTCCCAATGTTTAATTGCAATTTTGTCTTTGGAAACTTTAAAAACTTATCATTTTTAATGAGACAATCTTGATTTGTATACAAGATTTCCTTTTCAGAAGAACGAATATACTTTGGAATTCTAGGTCTTCCAGTATATTTATTTGGATTCTTTTTATAATCTTTTAAACTAGCAAAAAAAGACTTTCAGTTTTGGAATACATTTTTCAT